>NZ_JAFCKQ010000012.1 GCF_018130215.1 Bradyrhizobium jicamae | reverse complement strand
GCGCCTCGCGCGAGGCCGGCCACAGCCGCGTGCCTGCGCCGCCGCACATGATCAGGGGGATAATTCGTCGGTCCATTTGGTGCCTCTAGTTGCGCGCTGGTGCTGCACGCTGGATCAAAATCAACCTGGCGCCCTTTGCTTTTCCTTGAGATTCAAGCAAGAACGATGCCACCAAGATCGTCCGTCTGCGGGATCACCAAACCATTCAGCGGAACACCGATGGACGGCAACGAGGACAACATTATGAACTCGTCAGGACGGCGCCTTGATGACACTCAAGCGCCGCTGCTTATTGAGAAGTTATACTTCCCGAATTGTCCGCAACGGTATTGCCAGCCCTGGATACCTTGATCTCGGCAGCCCCGGATACCTTGATCTGGAGCGTAGAACTGCCCGGGTCGCGTCGATTTTTTCCCACGACAACGAGCGTGAAGCTATCCGATCCAGTAAAGCCTGGCTTGGCGAAATAACGGAACCCCGGCCCAACCAGAACGAGTTCGCCGCTCTTGGGTTTGTCCACGACGGAAACGTTGAAGATTTGCATCGTCGACCAGCGCAATCCCTGAATGCAGTCTGCTCCCGGCGCTATGGTCATTGACCAGTCCATAGTGTCGCCAGCGAGCCGATAAGGCTTGATATCCCGCATACAATTAGGAGTTGCGTTGGCCGGCGCCGATGCGCTCGCAGTCAGCAAGCCACCGATCAACCCATGGATGAAAAACCTGTACATTGCGCCTGCCCTTTGTTTTTTTGATGCTCAAGCATGCAGCACGGGAGTGAATGCACGGTTATGGGCGGAACGGCGCAGTTGAAATTGGTGAACGGTGGACTAACATCCCCGTGAACCCACTCGCCCCTCCGCGCCTCTCATTGACTGAAGTTTGGCCGGTTCGGCTCAAGTGGCTGCAATTTGAACGATCTGACTTGGAAGACGCGACATCGGCGTCACATCGCGGAGCTATCAACTGGAAAGCTGCGCCGGCTAACGAGACCTGAGGCCGCTTCAACAATGCGCTCTCCTGGTTTTTTGCGAAGCACCAATTTGCCGCATTTCCGTGGTAGGCTACTTACTGCGATCGGGTCCTCCACGATTTCTACGCATCGCTCAAGTGCACGGGTAACCGCTTATTTGCGCGGTATCACCTGAGTAGCCTTTTTAGTTTGGCGATAGTCGCAAATTCAACGGGGGTGCTGCGTGCTTGGTGTCTTGTTACTCTTGGTTACCGCCGTTCTGTCCTACGGAGCCGGCTACGCGACACGCGCCGCGATCTCACGAAGGCGCCGTAACGAATACCTCAAGCTCGAGCCCTATATACGCCCGAAGCGAATGAACCAGCCGCCGTCCGTCATCGTTCGTGGTCCCGCAAACATGGCCTCTCGGGTGTCACGAGGATCCAATTCGGCGGCGTAACCGGCACACCAAATGTTGCCGTCTCATCAGAGGTCGAATACTAGCCGCAGCAAACAGGCCACATGCTTCGCATATCAAGGATCCTCGATCGCCGCGGAATAGATTTGGACATTCCGCACTGCTCGACACGGCAGATCTGGCGGTAGACCGGACTACAGGACCCCTCTTAACCAACGCAATCGAACCGACAGCCACCCACTTGACGGGCGGTGAAACATTTTGCATCAGCGGGACATTGACGAAATCATTACTATGGTTAACGGGTTTGCATTTATGAACCGACGGCGGCAGGGTTTGATCCTGAAGGCAATTGTCGCGGCTTTGGCGACCGGCATGCTGGGGGAGGTCGCAACCGCAGGTCCCAGTGCCGAGGTCGCGCGCAAATGCATGAGCTTTTCCTACATCGTCTACCCATACAAGCGACCAGGATCAGTCCGCGGCAGCGGTGACCGCCAGGCCTACTTCAAGGATTGCATGGCAAAGGAGGGCAAGGTGGATGCCCCAACCCAGCCCGCGGAGCAGGCCGCAGTCCTGGTCCATCCGGTCGCGACGCCATGACCGATTTGGCCCTATTTTGACTGCCCCTCGTCAATCTTGCCGCCATTGGCAACACATTTGTTGAAGAAGGTCTGCTGATCGCGACCACTCCCCTTCACGCTGCCAGCCGCCGGATTGCCGGGTTCACGAGGCGGAAACTGCTTTGCCATAAGCGCGCTGCACTTCCTTGCGACATCGGCCGTCACTGCGGATGCAGGCTCGGCAGCAAAACCAAAAACAAGGCAAATCAGGCCAATTTGGCATCGGACAGTCATGACGCGCCTCCCTCCCCTGTCTCGGCGTAAATGATCCACACCAGCAACGCCCCCTTAGGAGATATTCCCTAATACCTTAGTTTCTTTTGGGGAAATTTGAACACTCAAATAGGATTGCCACCGTCCACGGGGTTGCCCAAATCGGATGAATTCGCGGGAATTGCGACAGCAGGACAGCGAAGGCGCGAGCCAGACCTCAGACGAGGTTCAGTTTGCGCTCGTAATCGCTCGCATGATCGAAACGGTGAAAGCCGACCCTGAGGTGATGCGTCAGGCCGTCTACGATCTGGCACGCCACAAGCTCCAGGAACAGCTCGTCGGTTCAAGTCCCGCGGATATCCAGACTGCCGAGCGTGCGCTGGAATCGGCAATCCATGGCGTCGAGGAGTTCTCTCGGCAGGACTTGCACCTCCCCGCACCGCCTCCGGTTCCCCAACTGGGTTCGGCCTCGCCACCCCGCAAGATCGGATCCGTTCCGTCGGGTTCGCGCAGCGAGCTGTGGCGGGCGGTCGAGATGGCCCGCCGCGCCCCCCTTTGGCCGGTCGTGACGCGAACCGGCCTGGTGCTCCTGATCGTGGGATTGATTGGAGGTGCCTGGATCGCAGTGCAACAACGCGAGCCGCTGGCTCTGCCGCAGGCAGCTCAGGGCAAAATGGCACCACCGCCGCTCCAGAAGGCCGTGACATCTCCTCCGGCACCAGTCGATAAGAAGCCGCCGATGCCGCCGGCCTTTCCACTGCCGACCGACTACGGCGTTTACGCATTGAGCGACAATGCCCTGACCGAAATGCAACTCCTACCGGGACGCCCGCCAGATGCCAGGGTCGCGATCTCAGCCGCGTTTCGGCTACCTGGTAAGGCTGAACTTCCAAACGGGCATCCCGAGTTTGTCGTCTTCCGACGCGATGCCGCAACCAATATCCCGGAGCGCGTTGAGGTCCGCGTGATCGCCCGGATCGCCCGCGACTTTTCGGCCGAGTCAGCCGGCAAGAGACCAGATGACGGCGATGCCTGGGTCATCCGAAATCTCTCCTACCCCTATCGCGCGTCTCCGATACCCGATAATCCGGAGATGTACCGGCTGCACAGCGAGGATCCCACGGTGCAGCTTCCAGCCGGCCGGTACGCCCTGATTCTCAAGAACCAGGCCTATTACTTCAGCGTTGGCGGCGAGATCACCGATCCCAGACAGTGCATCGAGCGTGTGGTCGCCACCAATGGCACATTCTACTCGGCCTGCAAGAAGCCATGACTTGCCAAGCCATCGATGGAACCTATCTTCCACAATGCCATTAGTTGTGTGCGGCTTGGAATGGAGGCTCTCGTGCGTAGCCTGAGTCTATTGCTGGTCATCTCAGCCCTCATCGCCACTATCCCGATCCTGACTGCTCCAACCCTAGCTCAAGGGACGCAGCAGAACGCATATGGCGGACAGCGACAGGGGCCCTCGCCCCAAGGTAGTTTCAGGGCTCCGGGTGCGCCGGTGGCGACCCGTCCCAGTGACAACCCCTTCCAAAATCCGATCGGACAGGGCGTGCCACCGGCAGTTTCGGCCAATCCTGCGCGGAACAGCAATCTCACATCTGCTCCACGCTAGAAGCAGCGAAGCATTTGCGCAATCGATCGGGTCAGCCCGCATGGTCCGCCAGGTCACGAGACCAGCCAGCTCACTCCCTTGCTGAGCAGCGTACCAAGCAGATACAGCCATCCGCTCATCGCCACGAACACTGCCGTAGCATAGGCAAACATAATCGCCCTTTGCACAAAAGCCGGTGTGGCCTCCACCTCGGCTGATTTGAGCACGTCAACCGGGGCGGGAACGGCATGATCAGATGACGAGAGAATAATGGCGACGCTCCCTCTTGGCTTGGACAAGACGCCAATGGTCTAGTCCAAGGTTGTCGTCGCGATTGTGTCTTGGTTCACTACCGCACCGACAAATCGTGCGTCGTCAGTACAATTCACTGTGAGGACACGCCCACCTCGATCGTCGAAGTGCCCGCGATATGCAGAGACGTTCCCTTGATCGCGATCTTGAAGTGATCATTGCCCTCGGCATCCGGATCGGCGAAATAGCGGAACGCCGGGCCTTCAATGACAAGGCGGCCCAGCTTCGGCGGGTCAACAATCGTGATCGAGTCGATCATGATCGTCGACCAGCGCAGTCCCTGGATACACTCCGCCCCGGGTTTGATCTTGATCGACCAGTAAACGCTATCCGACCTTAGCTTGAACGGCGATGGATGCAGGATGCAGGTTCCTCCCGCAGACACGGAAGCCGGGTACCATGCAAGAATCTGAATAAACAAACCAGGGATCATCAATTTGTGCACAAACGTCTTGCTCCATCGATCCCGTTTCAACTTGCTTCCGACTACCACGCTCCACTTTTGGCACCCGGAGATCCAACTCTCTTGGTTGCGACACCGGACAACTCATCATAGGCCACCCGAGTCCCCGACGAGTTAGCGGGCCGATCGCCGCGGGCTTGATTCGGCGGCTGTCGCACAGAGCAGGCAAGTTATTATTACCTCGAACCGGGAGCAAACCGACGTTTCAGGCGTGGAGGAAAAATCCATCGTGCGGCAGCGCGTGAAGCCCGTTCGCATGGTCGCTCTCAAGCCCCTGATGCAGGCTGGAGACAGGTTGAGTTCCGCCAACTGCCAGCGCGAACACGAACCTGTCGGCGGAGCTTGCAGTCTGAATAGCCGCCGCCGGAGCGGCCTGCGGCGCCGCAAGATGCGTGAAATTGAAGCTGTCGGCGGGCGGATCGATGACGAGTGTGCCGCCGCTATTGTCGCTCGAGAGGTTGAAGGTGGAATGGGTGTAGTCGCCGACCAGCGTGAGGTGCGCGACGTGGTTCTGCGAATCCGACACCGTCAGCACCCCGCCGGACGTCGTGCCGGAGAACGAGGCTTGTGTCCCGCTGCCGAACACGATGTCCTTGAGGTCGAGAATGTCCGAGTTGGTCTTGCTGCCGTCCCCTGACAGTCCCGAGATGCTGCCGGTGAATTGCGTCGCATGATCGAGCACCACCGTCCCGGTCGCGGCTGCGAACTTGACCGTGCCGGACACCGCACCGGTCAGTTCGAGCGTTGCGCCGGCCTCGATCGTCGCGGCCTGATGCATATTGCTGAGCGCGAGCACCTTGTTGCCGGTGATGTCGAGGACGGTCGAGGCCGTGTTGATCACACCGTCACCGTTCAGATCCTGCAGGAAGGTGCTCTCGAGGGCTCCCAACGTGCTGCTGGTCCCCGACACATGCACAAAGGACGTCTCGTTGCCGTTGTTGTCGGTGGTCCAGATCGAGTACTGGCCGCCGCCCAGCGACCACACCACCTCGTATCCGCTCGCGGTCTTCTCCGCCCCGAGCGGGGTGACGCGTCCGGTCGGGTCCACCACCTGGGCGACACCGGCAAAACTCAGTTCGGCGTGGTAGCCGGTCGCGGCGTTGCCGACGTAGAAATTGTTGCCGATCTGGGCCACCCCCGCCGAGCCGTTCGTCGCGAGCAGCGTCATCGGCGCTGCCGAAGCCGCGACCGGACCGATCACACCATCGCCATTGAGATCCTGCTGGAAACTCGTCTCCAGCGCCTCCAACGTGCTGCTGGTCCCCGACACATGCACATAGGACGTCTCGTTGCCGTTGTTGTCGGTGGTCCAGATCGAGTACTGGCCGCCGCCCAGCGACCACACCACCTCGTATCCGCTCGCGGTCTTCTCCGCCCCGAGCGGGGTGACGCGTCCGGTCGGGTCCACCACCTGGGCGACACCGGCAAACCGCAGCATGGCGCTGAAACCAAGGGTCTCGTTGCCGACGTAGAAATTATTGCCCATCTCGATCAGGCTTGCCGAGCCGACGGTATCGATCAACGTTCCGACCACGGGGTCGAGGACGGCGGACAAATTGCTCACATTGCCGGCCGCATCGGTCGCAGTCGCCGTGAAGGCATGTGCCCCGGCGGACAGCGATCCGGTGGTGACGCTCCAGGTGCCATTCGACGCCACCACCGTCGTGCCGAGCAGCGTGCTGCCTTCATACAACTTGATCGTGCTGCCGGCCTCCGCCGTTCCAGACACCACCACCCTGTTGGACGTGGTCAGCGTGTCCGACAGCAGAACCGGCGCGTTCGGCGCGACGGGATTCAATGCGACCGCGAGATCGCTACTCAGAGTGAGGTCCAGTGCCACCGAATCCTGACTTGAATTTCCGGCAACATCGGTAGCTGTCGCGAAGAAGTTGTGCGCCCCGCTCACCAGCGATCCTGTGGTGATGCTCCAGTTCCCGCTTGAGTTGGCGACGACGGTGCCTAACAAGGTGGTCCCGTCATACAACTTGACCGTGCTGCCGGCTTCCGCCGTTCCCGACACCACCGCCGTGTTGGAAGAGGTCAACGTGTCTGACAAGAGAACCGGCGCATTCGGCGCGACGGTATCCACCGTGACGTCAAGGGCACTCGACGCCGCACTGACGTTGCCGGCGGCGTCGACCGCCTCGCTGGTAAAGGCGTGGGCGCCGTCCGCGAGTGTGCCGGTCGCGAACGACCAGTTGCCGCTGGCATCGACCGTTGCGGTGCCGATCTGCGTCGCACCGTCGAAGACCATGACCTTGCTGCCCGCTTCCGCCGTTCCCGTCAGCGTCAGTTGATTGGCGTTGGTGATCGCGTCGCCCACCACGCCCGTGTCCGGGGAGAACGACGAGATGCTCGGCGCGGCAGGCGGCGTGGTGTCGACTGTCACATTCAAGGGAGTCGATGCAGCACTTACGCGGCCGGAGCTGTCGACATCCTGTGACGTGAAGGAGTGCACGCCATCGGCCAGCGTCCCGGTAACGAAAGACCATGCTCCGGTGGCATCGGCCGTCGCGGTACCAATTTGAACCGTACCATCGAACACCTCCACGGTACTGCCCGCGACTGCGGTTCCCGACAAGGTGAGTTGATTGGCATTCGTGATTCCGTCCCCGACGACATTGCTGTCAGGAGAGAACGACGCGACTGTCGGCGTCGCAACTGATACCGCACCAAAATATTTGGCCCATGCCGCCGCCTCGAGCGGCTTCCCATCGGACGCATTCGAGAACTCGTACTTCCCGCCTCCATTTGAGTCCCAGATGTTGACGAAACTGACATTGGCCCCCGACTGCTGCAACGTCTGCGACAGCCATTGCACGAATGTCGGATTGTCGACGAGACCGGCGCCGTCGGCCGTGTTGCCTGCACCTGTTTCTGCAATGGCGAACGGCTTGCCGGTCTCTTTAGCCAGGTCGATGAGTTGCTGAAGGGTCGTCGCATGTCCCACGCTACCGTCGAGCGACCATTGATTGGAGGCGGGATCGCTATAGTAGTGCATCAGGTTGATGGGATCGGACGCCCACTGTTGAAGGCTGGTGTCATAGACAGGATTGGGCGAGTTCAGAACCTGTCCGCTGCGATCCCAATCATACAGATGTGAAAGGTTGCCATAGGGATATACATCGCCGTAGACATCCGCTCCGATGATATCGACATACTGATTCCCGGGGTAGACGGTCTGGATCGCGTTACCCGAGGCGCTGTAGTTCGTTACGTCGGGATTCCACATCACCTGGAGGTTCACGCCATCCGCTGCCGCCGCTGCGTGGAGCACCGTGTAGATGTGCTGATAGGCCTTGACCCAATCAGCCTGCGTCTGGGCATCCGTCCCGGCATATGACGGCATGCTGCTGATGTTCATCTCCCAACCGGGCCGCCAGACCTGAGTCGTGAAGCCCTGGTTCGCCCAGGCCTTGACCATTCCCTGCAGAACGGAATCGTACTGCCCTGCCGCGAAGGCCTGGTAGAACTGGTCGGCGGTTCCCGAGCCCGCGGCCGTCGAACTCATCGGCAGGCCAATAACGGGAATGACATTCTTGAGTGCGGGTGTATTGGCGACGGAGGCGGCATCCCATCCCGCCTGTGAGACCCATTGGGAAATTGGCTGGGTCTGATCACCAAACTGGTCCAGATACTGCGGCCCTGATCCCATCAGAGACGAGAAGGCATTGAGGTTGGCTTCGAAGCTCGCCTGTTGGGTCGGATTGGAAATGTTGGGATTCCCGACGTCGACGCCCAGCGCGAACGGTAAAGCTTGTGACGAAGTCATGATAGTCCCTGCGTTCTCTATGCGAGGCGACCATCAACGAGGGCATTCAACTGCGACTTACAAAATTCCGAAAAAATTGAGCTATCGGGAAAATACGGGGATGCGTCGCTTAAGAACGCCTTAAAACTCGCGGTCGAACGATCGATCCAACTCACGGCTCCCCGTATTTTTGCGTGCTTTTGCAGACCCTCGCCAGCGCAACCGCTGAGTCCTGCTGCATCCACTGCGACGTAAGCTCGGACCGCCCCCAGGGTGATTGTGGCCGCGGTGAGCTGCTCCCCTGCAAAATGCCGCCCGAGCCGTTGAGGGCACCCGTCGATGACAGGATGAATCTGCGTTAAGCAATGCCGAATTGCGATCAAATTGCGATCACAGAACCTCGCGCAGTTCTCGCGAGAAGTCTTCGCCACTCCAGTCCATTACCTGAACACGCGGAAGCCAAAGGAAATTGTTCTCCGGATTGCGGAGGCCCTTCGCTTCAGCAGAGCACGCCCACTCAAATCCGCACTCTCGCGCCAATTGAGCCGATCGCTCGTCGAAATCTCCGTAAGGATAGGCAAATCCGGCAACGCCGCCGTCACTCATCTCCTCGCAGGCGGCCTTGCCATCGGCAATCTCCCTCCTCTGCTCGTCGACGGACAACGAGGGAAGCACCGGATGGTTAACCGTATGGCCGCCCAGCCCGATCGCGCCGTCAGCCAGCAGTTCCGTGAGTTGAGCGGATGACATGGGCAAATCCTGCTCTGACAGTGGCCTCGAACTGACCTTCGTACGCAATAACGTCATCGTCGCCCGGATCTCGGAAATGGGCCGCAGGCGAAGTTTCCCCCACACTTCCAGATAGGCTGCTCGTCGCGGCGTATTCGGTCCGGTCCACGTTCTCCAGTTTGCCGCATCGGTATCCCCGCCCGGCGGAATCCGCACGGCCATTGTATCGGCACCGACAGGGACCGTGATATCGATACCTTCGGAGTTGAGAAGGATGAGCCGGGCAAGCTCATCCCACCAGTACTCGGTGCGAGAGCCGACAGTCCCGGTGGCCAAAAACAATGTCGCCGTAAGACCGTGCCGGCTCAATATGGGCTTGGCCTCAACGAGATTGTCCGCATACCCATCGTCGAAGGTGATCGCGACCGCGTCGGACGGAAGCGCCCGGCGCCTGTATCGATCCACCAGTTCGGGGAGCGGCATCACGCTACGCGACGCACGAAGCAGCGCCATCTGCTCATCAAAATGGGAGGGACTGACAGCCAGCCCCCACGGATCAATCTCCGGCTCAGCCACCCGATGATACATCAGGATCACCGGCTTTGGACGAATCGACCGCAGCGCTCGAGTGAGGCGTTTGCGAATTGCGAGCATGCCAGCGTTCCTCACCGGTGCGCGAACTTCCGAAGGCCATTCTTGACGCGAACCACCACGGACCACATCGAATGTGACACAAACTCGACCAACCTATCGGAAATCCCGTATGCGCGGTCGGAAACCCGCAACAGGTTTCCATGCTCGGGGTAGCTTGCCAAGCACCTGCGCAGAGCCCGATCGATTGCGGGATCGCGCACCCCGCTTTCGGAGAAATGTTGCGCAACCCATTCGAGAAATTTCTTTCGAGCGGCGTGCGGCTCAAATCGATCATATAATCCGGCGTTCGATGCAATCGCGGATGTTGATGCCGGATGCTGGCGATAAACGGCCCGCGCCACGTTCGAAACCAACACAGGATGGCGCAAGAACAATCTCACCCACAGCGTCTGATCCTCGTACAGGGCCAAGCCCTCATCAAATCCCTGCCCGCCCGCAATGGCGCTCCGCCGTATCAGGACGCTGCATGTGCAGGGAACCTCTCCCTTCTGCAGCAGCAAAACATCCTTCAGCAGCTTCGGCGGCCGATGCAGGGTGCCGGCCTGGGCGGACATGTCCTCCACCCAGTCGCGCTGTTCTTCGCCGGGATACCACCAGCGGGTCGGGCCATAGAGCATCATGGCCGTGGGATTGGCGCGTATCAACGCCACATCTTCGGTCAGCTTGGTGGCATCAAACAGATCATCGGCGTCGAGGAATGCAACGAACTCGCCGTTCGCGGCTGCAATCCCCGCATTGCGCGCCGCCGCCGCGCCGCGGTTGGATTGAGCCGCATGATCGATCAACCGAACTCGATTGTCCTGGGCCGCAGCCGCCTGCGCAATGGCAAGGCTGCGATCTGTCGATCCGTCATCAATGAGGAGGAGTTCCCACTCCTGAAACGTCTGGCTCCGAACACTTGCGATCGCATCGCCGAGATATGCTTCGGCATTGAGGAATGGTGTGATGACGGAGACGGTCGGCATCACGGTCTTGATCCAGCCCGGTTTGCCTTGCGCACGTTCAGGGTATCTCGCCAGGCAGCCACAAACACACGCGAGAATCTCAGCCACGTACGAATTCTCACGCCTCGCCGCCGCAGCAGGTATCCGGCGGTCCACCGAAGGAATCTCAGGCGGGCGCTTTCGTCTGCTCCGGCGCTCTGCGACGCGACAGAGGCGCTGTCAGCATGCTGCCGGTATTTGGCCCACACGACATCAGACACGAACACCGGGGCGCTCATCATCACCTTGGCGAAGAACACTTGATCTTCGAACATCCCCTTGAAGGCATCATCAAAGCAGCCGACTTCAATGGCGACGCGCCGCGAAATCAACGCGTTGCAGGTGGTTGGCGTCTGATAGACGTTGCGCAGCAAATTCTCGAACAAGATCGGCGGATCGTAGGCCCGGCCCGGCGTGACGCCAAGTGCATAGTGGAAATCCTCGCCGGACGGCGGCGACTGCCAGGAATACCATATCGTGGTTCGCCCGTAGACCATACCCAGCGCCGGGTTCGCCTCCAGCACGGCAACCTGGTCAAGCAGCTTGTTGGGCAACCATTCGTCGTCGGCATCGAGGAAAGCTATGTATTTTCCGCGCGCCTGCGCAATCCCGAGGTTCCTTGCGGCGCTCATCCCGTGATTACGGCAATCCTCGTGCCGGACCAGCCGGATCTGATCCGGCCGCAACGCGACAAACTCCTCGGCAATCGAAGCACTCTGGTCGGTCGACCCATCGTCCACGACAATGAGCTCCCAGTCTGTCAAGGTTTGACCGACGATACTGGCGATCGCGTCGCGCAGAAACTCCGCCCCATTATAGACGATGACAATGGCGGATACCCTTCGATCAGCCATGGGAACGCAGCCGTCTCCATGCGCGCCGCGGCAGCTCGCGCCAACCGGGACTTTTCGCGGCTCTGATCGTAATCGTGACCGGGAAGCAAGGATCATATTCGGCCAGCTTTTCCGGATCGGCCTCTTCCGCCGCGAGTCCCTGCAGGAAGAGCGTCGCGGCGTAAACGTTGCCGTCGCTTTCGACCTCCACGTGCTTTTTCCCGAACACGTCGGCAAACAGCCGGTATGCCGACACTTCGGTCAGCGACCAGTACCACTCCTTGCCCCACCTTCCCCGATCGATCCTGGTAATTCCCGGCACAGTGACCAGCGCAACGCCGCCCGGCCGAAGTGCACGATACATTTCTTGCACAGCGGCTTGCATGTCGTAGATCAAGTGAAGTGTTTGGGTCAGTATCAGGCAATCGAATGCGGCCTCGGGCAGGACGCGCTTCTGCGAAAGATCACCGATAATGGTCGCGGAGGGATTTCCTTTTGCGACAAACAAGACATCTTGCCGGGTGATGCGGTCGGCCCCGAATCGTCTGGAGTAGCTGTCGTCTCCAACCTCGAGAACGCGTCCTCTGATGGAGACACGATTGCGACGCAGGAAATCCTCGATATAGACTCGATCGATGGGCGTGCCTCGATCAAACCCAAACTCGTCGCTGATGGGGGAGGTTCGTGCAAGATCGCCGACATCGACACTTGCCGGTCCTGGCACCGCCGCACGGCCCCCCTCCATCCTTGACCTGTAGTAGTTTCGCCAGGTCCGTTGTCCCTGGCGCCACGCCTCCGCAAGCCTTGGAGTCTTCGAGGCGACCGGCCATTGCCGCTCGTGGACCTTCGTGACCCACATCAGCATCCGGCGAGCATCATTCGACATGTTGGCGTCATGTTGACGATACTCGGCAACGAGCTCGCGACACACCACGATGGGATGGAGCTGCGCGAGCCGCAGATACACATCGTAGTCTTCGACCCGTGGCAGACTGACATCGAAGCCTCCGCTTTCGAGCAGCCGCTCACGAAAGTACATTACCGTCGCATGCATCGCGATCTGATTGCCGTGAAGCAGATCATGGTAATCGAGCGAGGCCGGAGGCCAGACGTCGTTGCCGATAGGTTTGCCGTCAACGTCGATACGCCGATATCCGCCGACGGAAAAAGCACAGTCAGGTCTCGCTTGCAGCGCCGCAAGCCCCGCTTCCAGCGCCTTCGGCAGGAGCCGGTCGTCGGCATCAAGGAAGACGATCAAGGCGCCGCTTGCGGCCTGCAAGCCGGTGTTGCGGGCCGCCGCAAGGCCCTTGTTCGACTGCCGGATCAACCGAACCTGATCGTAGCGGTCCAGCACGTCCTCGGGACGATCGTCCGATCCGTCGTCCACCACAATGACTTCATCTGCCGGACGGGTCTGCGCCAGCACGCTGTCGAGCGCTCCGGCGAGAAAGCGGGCTTGATTGTAGACATTGATGACGACGGCAATACGATCATATGGGGAACCGGTCTCCATTCGGGGCCGCTCGTGCGCAGTCTCTTGTCCTTCCCCGGTCATTCAAATGCCTTGGTTAATCGGGCCATGTCGCGAAATGAGCCTGCTCTGCTATTTCAATAGAGCACCGGAGCCGGTACTCTTTTCCAAGATTTACTCGAGATCAAAAATACTATGCATATCATACCGATAGGACAACCTGCAGCCAATCTCACCGTGCCAGGACAGTTAACTTGATCAATCGCATCCTGCGCGCCTTCTGGCCCGGAGTCGCGGGCAGCCCGCTCTGGGCGGTTTCCCGGCGCTACGCCTGGGCGGTCCCCGTGGTCGCGCTGCTAAGCTTTCTTGCGACCACGCTCGAGGGCCTGGGCATCGGGCTGCTCATCCCGTTGATGGGAACACTCCTCGCTACCCAGCCGACTGAGCCCACCGGCCTGCTGGCGACGACCATTCGACTGGCCGGCACGACCGACCCCAACACGCGGCTCGTCGTGTTCGGGGTCGTCATCCTCGGCTTCGTAGTTCTAAAAAGCCTCATCCAGGCCATCAACACGATGTTCATCGCGTGGGTCGATGGCCGCGCGGGAAACGACATTCGGTCAGCGCTGTCGCTCCAGCTGTTCAACGTCGGCTTTCCGTTCTTTCTTGACGAAGGTCGCGCTCGACTTTTGAACATCCTGTCAACCGAGGCCTGGCGCGTCTCCGATGCGCTGCGTACGCGCTTCAAGATCCTGGTCGACGCCATCTCAGCGCTCGTCTTTACTGTCCTTCTCCTGATCATCAACTGGAAGCTGACCCTCATCGTGGTGGCCGGCGCCGTGGTGATCCGCACGATTCAAGTCAACTTCGTGCGGCGTGTGCAGACAATGAGCGACGAGGTATCCTTGTCGAACGTGCACCTTGCTGAACGCATGGTGCGCACCATCGATGCGATCCGCGCCATACACGTCTTCAATCAGGAGGAGCAGGAGCACCGGAATCTCGCCGTTGCTTCCGAGGGTGTGCGCCGGTCGCTATTTGAGATCGAGCGACTGTCCGCAATCGCCTGGTCGATGCTCGAAGTGGCGCTGGCGGTGCTGTTCATTGGGCTGTTGATCGGCGCCCATCTCGCGGGTACGTCATTCCCGATCCTGTTCGCGTTCATGGTTGTCCTCTATCGTTTCCAACCACTGATCCGCGGCCTGAGCGGCGCCAACATAGCCCTTGCCGCCACGGAAGGATCCGTCAGGGAGGTCGAGTGGTTGCTCGACCCTTCCGGCAAGCCCGCTCCTCCGCGCGGCGCGCTCTCGTTTTCGAGGCTTTCCGGACCGATCGTGTTCGACAGGGTGAGCTTCACTTACGGTTCGGCCGGCAAGGCGCCAGCTCTCCATCAACTCAGCTTCACCTTGGAGCGGGGCCGTACGACGGCGTTAATTGGCCGATCCGGCTCGGGCAAGAGCACCGTGGTTGCCCTCCTTTGCCGTCTCATCGAGCCTGACGAGGGACGGATATTGATCGATGGTGTTCCGCTGAACGAACTCGATCCGAGAAGCTGGCGGGCGCATCTCGGCCTGGCCGGACAGGACGTCGATCTCATCGACGGCACCATCCGGGAAAATATCGAGTACGGCGAGCCCGGCGCAGCGCTGGATGCGATCGTCGAGGCTGCCCGAATGGCCGACATTCACGAGTTCATCGACGATCTGCCCGACGGCTATCAGACACGGGTTGGTACGCGCGGACTGGGCCTGTCGGGAGGGCAACGCCAACGCGTCGGTCTCGCGCGCGCATTTCTACGCCGACCCGACATCCTGATTCTCGACGAAGCAACAAATGCCATCGACGGCCTGTCCGAGGCCGCGATCCTTTCACTCGTTCGCGACAGCGGATGGCAACCGACCACCATAGTGGTGAGCCACCATGCCTCGACGCTCGCATTTTGCGACGATGGCGTTGTGATCGATCGCGGAACGCTGGTCGAGAGCGGCCCACTGCTGGAACTGGCTGCCAGCCGGAATATGTCGTTTGCGGCAGAGCTGAACGGTGTCCGACAACCGACGTCAAGACAAGCGCAGTAACCCAGGCCCGCCGCCGGTTCAGTGCTTTGCTTGCAGCAGCGTGCCCCGTCCAATCACGCCGGCGAAACATCGGTCGTCGCCGATCGTCGCTCGGCATGATCGATCACCCAGCGCCGATAATCGTCGGAAGCGACCAGAAAGCCGTTACCGAGCAATTCGTCTACGCGCGCGAATCGCACCGCGGAGTCCCGCTTGAGGGTCAACCGCGGCCGCTGCTGGAAACCGTCCAGGTACGACACGTACTCGTCGGTTGTCAGGTAACCATACCTTCCGCTTCTTACCGCCTCAGCAACCTTGGCTCCAAATGACTCGGTGAACGGAAAGTGCAACAAAACGCAAGAAATATCCGCCAAGCGCGCATGCAAGGCATGATGCCACGCGATGAACGGTTTGATCTTTCCGTCCATCAGGAACAGGGACACTTTCGAAAGACCGTTATTGGTTCCAAAGACCGTTTTCCTGATGCCGCCACGATGCGTCATGATCGCCGGATTCGACACCCTCCCGAATTGGTATGGTGTCTTGGCGATGTCGGAAAGATCGTAGAATGGATACTGCTCGATCAGTTCGCCATCCCCGTCGATGCGTGCATCCGAGATGGGACGGTCGCTAAACATATCGAGCATCTGCGTCACGACTGCATTGAAGCCGCGGCTGCTCAAATAGTTGATCAGTGACGTGAGACCGATCCTGGACGACCCCGGAAAATCGAATCGCTCATCGGCATCGACGCACAGGCACCAGCGACTGCTGCAAAAGCGCTCCGCGAGATATCGCTTCATCGTATTCTCATACGCATGATACGGCGCGTCAGTCTGCAGCAAGGTTACGTCCGGCTGCTGCGACAGGAGCCCTACCGAGGCATCAGTCGATCCATTATCGATGATCACGAAATGCCTCACGCCCATCCTGCGATGATGGAACAGAAACGATTTCAGCCATGCTTCGCTATTTCGCATGACGCTGATGACGATCACGTCGTTGGCATCGCCGCCGATCTCGATCGGTCCGTGAAGATGCTTCACCTTGGACGGCAACAGCATGCCTCGGAGGCCGAACTGAATGACATCCAGTTTGTTGAACCGACCGACAAGAGATCGAAGTATGCTCGTGATCATGACACCGGCCTAGTCTTTTACCAATCCATTCGAAGTCCGCGAGCACTCGCTCCCTGTGATGAAAGCCCGTGCCTCGAGTTGCCCTGCCTCCTTCGACAGGAGCGGATTGATGGCGACGGAATCGACTGCCATGCGAAGCATGCATTTCGCCGACTGCCACCAGGAAGGCGGTCGCGTGTCGTCAGCGGCAAACACAAGCCGCAACAGCTTCAGGCAACCAGGCCAGTTCAGAGCCTTCAGCTCGCGTTGGAACATCCATTCGATGTAGGATAGCCGCCCCAATCGAATCTGCCTTTCGCATTCTGGGTACAGGGCAAGACCCTCCGCGCGCACGAGTGCGTCTGATCTCAGCATCTGGTCGATATTCCGGGACATCGCGTCCGGCGCCAGACGATAGCCGGTCAGAAAGTCCGGCACCACCGCGAAATGCCCCGCTCTCGCAATTCGCAGATAGAGACCCCAGTCCTCGCAACCCTGGGCCTGGCGGGATCTCAAGGATGAATCGTAGCCACCGAGGCGTTGCACGACAGCCTTGCGCATGAGCGCAGTGCTTCCGTTTCCCACGAAGTTCCCGTAGCAAAGCACCGACAGGACGTCGCCAGTGAAGCTCGGACGGCTGTCCAGTCCGACGACCTTGCTACTCTGATCGATATGCGCGCTCCACGTGTACACGAGGTTTAGCTGCGGACCGCCGCTTCTCAGCACCTCAAGCTGCCGGGATATTTTGGTCGGCCGCCATAGATCATCCGCATCGATCGGCGCAATGATGTCAAATCGGGCTTCCGCTATTCCCCGATTTCGTGCCGCGGCAACACCGAGGTTCGGCTGCTGAACGATCTTGACGCGGCTGTCCGCAACACTGTGCTCGCGAGCCCGTCCGTAGGTATCATCGGTGGATCCGTCATCGACGACGATGATCTCAAGATTTTCATGAGTCTGCGATCTGATGCTCAGCAGAGTCTCGCCGATGGTGCGCTCCGCGTTGTAGGCAGGTACGACCACCGATACAGGATCGTCTGCGTCGCTCACCGGCCAACCCGACCATCACGCCATCGCAGCGCAGTCTCGATGATGAAATCGATCTGCGAACGTTGCGGCCGCCAGCCGAGCTCTCGCTCCGCCTTGGAGTAGGAAGCGACGAGCACCGGCGGATCACCCTCGCGCCGCGGGCCGAATTGCACAACTGGATCAGTCCCCGCTGCGCGCTTCACCGCTCCGATCAGCTCGAGCACGCTGGTTCCGACTCCGGTACCCAGGTTGAAGACGTGCGTCCCACCACGGTCGACGATCATTTCTCCTGCGTGCACGTGTGCGCTGGCCAGGTCGTTGACGTGAACATAGTCTCTGATGGCACTTCCATCGGGCGTCGGGAAATCGTTTCCGAACACCGTAAACGGGCGATCCGGCACACGTGCGGCTTCGATCAGCAGCGGGATGGCATGCGTTTCGGGTTCGTGCCGCTCCCCGATTTCTCCGTCCGGATCGCAGCCGGCGGCGTTGAAATAGCGCAGGGAGACCGACGCCAGGCCATAGGCGCGGCCATAATCCTCCAACATCCGTTCGATGATCATTTTCGACCAGCCGTACGGATTGATCGGTGTCTGCGGATGCGCTTCGTCGAGCGGCAGAGTACGCGGGATACCGTAGCTTGCGCAGGTGCTCGAGAACAGCAGATGCCGGCCACCGGTAGCGCGCATGGCCTCAAGCAGCGCAAGCGTGCCTGCAGTATTGTTGGCGTAATACAGCGCAGGATCGGCCACCGACTCACCCACATAAGCCCTCGCCGCGAAGTGGGCGACAAGGTCGGGTTGGTGCGCTTGCAAGGCGGCGCGAAGCCGCGGTTCGTCACGAATATCGCATTCGATCAGCGGTCCCCAGCGCACCGCGTCCCGCCATCCCCTCGAGAGATTGTCGAGCACGACGACATTCCAGCCGGCTTGGGCGAACGCTTTGCAGCAGTGCGAGCCGACGTAGCCCGCCCCCCCTGTTACCAGAACCGTTTTCATCAAGCGACCGCGCTTTCCCTGAGCAGGTCTTCGAAATGCGCGATCGTCTTGATCAGGCCATCACGCAACGGTACGGACGGAGACCAGGCCAGTGTTTCTCGCGCCCGCGTTATGTCAGGCTGGCGTTGTCTCGGGTCATCGGCAGGAAGCGGCTTGAATTCGATCGCCGACCTCGACCCGGTCAATTCGATGACAAGCTTGGCCAGTTCCATGATGGTGAACTCAGTCGGATTTCCAAGATTGATCGGTCCCGTGACTTCGTCAGGCGTATCCATCAACCGGATCAAGCCATCGATCAGATCATCGACGTAGCAGAACGACCGCGTCTGGCTTCCATCGCCATAGATCGCGATTGGCCGATTGCTGAGAGCCTGCACAATGAAATTCGAAACGACGCGCCCGTCGTTCGGCTTCATTCTTGGTCCGTAGGTATTGAAGATCCGCGCAACCTTGATCGAGAGTTTGTGTTGCCTTCGATAGTCGAAGAACAAGGTTTCCGCGCAACGCTTGCCTTCATCGTAACAGGATCGCGGCCCAATCGGATTGACCCGCCCCCAATAGTCCTCGGGCTGCGGATGAACTTCGGGATCACCGTAGACTTCCGAGGTTGACGCCTGCAGGATCGTCGCCTTCACTCGCTTGGCCAGGCCAAGCATATTTATCGAACCGTGAACGCTGGTCTTGGTCGTCTGGACCGGATCGTACTGATAGTGAACCGGGCTCGCCGGGCAGGCCAAATTGAAAATCTGATCGACTTCGACGTACAGGGGAAACGTAACGTCGTGCCGAAGCAATTCGAAGCGGGAACATTCCAACAATGCGCCGAGATTGCTCTTCGTGCCGGTATAGAAATTATCGACGCAGAGCACCTCGTGCCCCAAAGAAATCAATTTTTCGCACAAATGGGAACCGAGAAATCCGGCACCGCCCGTCACCATGACTTGTCTTGCTCGACCCAACAATGGACTAACCCTTTGTAATGAATTATAATTTACGATATTTTCGGAGACGGGCTGTAATACCACTAACTTCCGGCTAAATTTTAGCGTTTCGTATCCGTCAGTACAGTTCAAATTGCGATTAAGCATTAAGATAACGTCGTGGGTTCATCGCGTATTCTCAGTAGTGGGCTCGTTTCAGTGATCGTTCCCGCGTTCAACGCTGCGGACACGATCCGCGAAACCGTGTTGAGCGCACTGAACCAAACTTATCGTCGCATCGAGGTCATCATCGTCGATGACGGCTCTACCGATCGCACCAGCGCAGTTGCATCGACCCTCACAAGCAGTGATCCAAGGGTTCGGTACGTCTACAAGCAAAATGGAGGCGTAGCTTCGGCGCGCAACCGTGGAATTGCGGAGGCAACGGGCGACTTCATCGCGACTCTTGATGCGGACGATCTCTGGTGGCCGACCAAGCTTGCCCAGCAGATCGCGCGGTTTGAGACAAGCAGCCCGGACACTGCACTTGTCTATGCCTGGTGCTGCTGGATCAGTGACAGCGGCAACGTGACTGGGGCAGCTCCGCCTACGCGGCTCGAAGGCAGCATCTTCAGACAGATGTGCCTGGGCAACGTCATCATCAGCGGCAGCAATGCCCTGATCAAGCGCAAGGCCTTGATCGCTGCCGGTGGTTTTGACGAAACCCTCCGCGCACGCGGCGCACAGGGTTGCGAGGACTGGAAGCTCTATCTGCAAATTGCGGAGCGGCACGAAATTGCGATGGTGCCTGAATATCTCATCGGATATCGAATTTCGGCAGGCTCGATGTCCGATGATTTCCAGCAAATGATGCGGTCTCGTCGATTGATCGAGACCGAGTTCATCGCAGCCCATCCGGAACTGGCGGGTCAATTTGCGCGTGGTGAGGCGGTTCTGGCGTGCTCGTTGGCGCTGCGTGCAATTGAGCAGAGGCAGTTTCGTCACGCGCTTGAACTATTGACCAGTCTCACACGCGGACGATTTCAAACGGGCATTGCATCTCTGATCTGGCTGGTGGCCGGCCTGATGCGACGCATCCTGCGGCGACTCAATCATCGAGCGCCCCGCCAGTTCCAGTCGCCGACTCGTCGGGAGGATGGGCTGCACCGATCAGACGCCTGACCGGATTTGACGAGTTATTTGTCGCTACTCTGTGAGGGTTTCTCCGGCACCAGATCATCGCTTGGATAGAAGCGTGCCTGCCGAGCCTCCGCGAGGATCTTGCCGGTGTTGGATTTTGCTACCGCCGTAAATTGATACACGGCGGGACCACAAGGTGCATATGTTCGAATGCTGGCCGGAGGCAGTACGCCGTTTACCGGCATCGGGACTTCCTGCCCTCCCAATTCCCTGTTCCCCTGCGTCAGGGTCAACACGACCAGTTTGGCATCGGATGGCACGTTGCGGAAGCGGATTTCGGGGTTCGGAAAAAGCGTCACGCAGCCTTGCGCTCCGCGCCACGAGAACTCGATCGTCATCGGGTCGGCCAATGCCGGCACGATCGCCGCCTGCCAGACCAGCAATGCTCCAAGCAATGCCCTAAATCGCACAATGCCCTCGTCGGAGAATTCTGGCACATTGGTTGCGTCGGCCAGAGACGAAATAATGGCTGTCAGTATCGGGTGGCCGGACCAGGCTGCAGGACGCTAGCCGCAGGCGGAACTCGGAATCAAGCGTCAAATGCCAAAATGGAAGGCGAGATACAATTTTGCTTAATTTGCGCAGGCTCGGCCGAACGCCCGAGAAAAGTTGCTGCACCTGCCAAGTTGTTCAAAAACCGCCGCTATTAACGGTTAACACAGCCCCGGATAGACAATCAGCAGGTGATGGGCCATGAATCTTCGCATATCAAACAATGAATTAGCCGCCGTGGCGGGCAGGTACCCTGTGAAGATCCTGGTTCACGACTACGCCGGTCATCCATTCCAGGTTGATCTCAGCCGCGAACTCGCGTCACGAGGTCATCAGGTCACCCATGCCTATTTTCACGGCGATCACGGCCCAAAGGGACGGCTTGAGCGGTCGCCCTCCGACCCCGCCAACCTGTCCTTCAAGGGCTTAAGTCTGCCGCGTGCATACGACAAGACATCGTTCGTGCGGCGGCGGTTTGACGATGTGGCGTACGGGAAGGCAGTCGCAAGCCTTATTCGCACACTGAAGCCCGACCTGGTCATCTCCGGAAACACGCCGACGGAATCTCAGACTTCGATCGTGAAGGCATCGCGCAAGAGCGGCGCGGCCTTCGTGTTCTGGGTTCAGGACTTCTACAGCATCGCAGTTACGAAGCTGTTGAAAAAGAAAATGGGCACCGTCGGTGCGGCGGTCGGCGCCTACTACACGTTTCTCGAACGCGGGCAGTTTGCCAATTCCGACGCCATTGTCGTGATCACGGAAGCGTTTGTCGACGTGGCAAAGAAATGGGTCGATGGCGATGAGAAGGTCTTCACGATCGAGAACTGGGGCACACTGAACGAAATTTCACCGCTGCAAAAGAACAACGACTGGTCGCGACGGCACGGGCTTGCCGACACATTCAATTTCCTTTATTCCGGCACTCTCGCGCTGAAGCACAATCCTCAACTTCTGATTGATCTCACCAAGGAGGTCAAGGGACGTGCTAACGTCGTGGTTGTAAGCCAGGGCGTGGGAGTTTCCGACCTCGAGCGTGCGAAGCGCGAACAGGGAATCGACAACTTGATCCTGCTGCCGCTGCAACCCTTCGACGATTTGCCGAAAGTTCTCGCGACGTCGGATGTGACGGTTGCAACGATCGAACCAGATGCCGGCATGTTTTCCGTGCCGTCCAAGGTGCAGTCATATTTCTGCGCTCAACGCCCGGTACTGCTCGCCGCGCCGGCCGAGAATCTCGCATCTCAGGTGGTGAGGAAGCATGGAGCAGGCTTGGTGGTCGATCCGAGCGACAAAACGGGTTTCCTGCGTTCTGCGGTTCAATTGATGGATGATGATGCCCTACGCGTCGGCGCAGCCGAAAGTGGTAGGAAATTTGCCTTGAACAATTACGACATCATGCGGGTCACGGACCGTTTTGAAATGGTATTCCAGTATGCTATCCGTGCAAGAGATGCGAGAAAGGGAACTTCATGACTAAGACTGCCCTGGTTTGCGGCGCTGGTGGCTTCATCGGGGGGCACCTCGTAAAGCGCCTGAAGCGCGAAGGCTTCTGGGTCCGTGGCGTCGATCTCAAATTCCCACCATTTGCGGAAACCGAAGCCGACGATTTCGTGATCGGGGATTTGCGCGATCAGCAGTTCTGTCGGCAGATTGCGGACCGCAGATTTGATGAGGTGTATCAGCTCGCAGCAGATATGGGCGGAGCCGGCTATATCTTCACCGGCGAGCATGATGCCGACGTGATGCACAATTCGGCGACGATCAATCTCAACATGCTCGATGTCTGCCAGAAGCGGAACGTGCGCGGCATGTTCTATTCCTCGTCGGCCTGCATGTACCCCGAGCACAATCAAAAGGACCCGAACAATCCCAATTGCGCCGAGGACTCCGCCTACCCGGCCGCGCCAGACAGCGAGTATGGCTGGGAAAAGCTGTTCTCCGAACGGCTCTACCTCGCCTACAATCGCAACCACGCCATGCGCAATCGCGTGGCGCGCTACCACAATATCTTCGGCCCCGAAGGCACCTGGGACGGCGGCAAGGAAAAGGCTCCCGCAGCGGTATGCCGAAAGGTTGCCCAGGCGACCAGCGGCGGCGAGATCGAGATCTGGGGCGACGGAACCCAGACGCGCTCGTTCCTCTACATCGACGAATGCCTTGAGGGCACGATCCGACTGACGCGATCGGACTTCGAAGGCCCGGTAAACGTGGGCTCCGAGGAGATGGTCACCATCAATCAGCTCGTCGATATCGTGGCCGATATCGCAGGGAAAAAGCTTCACAAGAAGCATATCCCGGGTCCGCTCGGCGTGCGCGGCCGTAATTCGGACAACCGGCTGATCGGGCAGAAGCTTGGCTGGAAGCCTTCGGCCCCTCTGCGCTCCGGTCTCGAGAAGACCTATGAGTGGATCGAACGGCAAGTGCGTAGAAACTCGACCAGGGCGGCCGCGGCCTAGCGCCCTTTGCCCCTCTGCCCCATGGAGTGACGCAATCGCGCACTCCATGGCCGGTGGCAGCCGCGAACGACCATCGTGAGAGCGCCTGGAATTGCGTTCGTTACCTTGAACCGTCCAATTCCGAGGTTGTGAACTCGTGACGCAGCATCCGGCCAGTACCGGTGCCAAGATTGGGGTCGTAAACGGCTTGCGCGGCATCGCCATCTTGATGGTGGTGCTGCACCATCTCTTCATTCCCTTCGCCGGCTCCAATCCAATGCATCCCGGTCAGCTCGCAGCTGGCATTTTCTCGGCGTTCATCGCCGATGCGTGGCTCGGCGTGCATATCTTCTTTGTTCTGTCCGGCTTCGTGCTTTACCTGCCCTACCGACTTGGACGTCGCAGAATCGAGGCAGGCGCTGATGTCTGGTCGTTCTACCTGCATCGGGCCCATCGGCTCCTGCCGCTCTACTACATCGTCGTTCTGGTTTCACTCGCGCTGCATGCACAAACCACCATCGGCTCGCGCGGCTGGATGCTCGAGGCTTCGGGCCTGCTTTCGACCCTGTTTGTGTTCTCGCCTTACGGCTTCATGCCGCCGTCCAACATCGTGCTATGGTCGGTCGGCGTAGAAATCTGGTTCAGCCTGCTGTTTCCTCTGCTGATCATGGCGATCCGTCGATGGGGGATTGCGACAGTCGTGACCGCGACGGTCGCCGCGAGCGCATTCTTTATGTTCGTTGGCAGTTCGATTCCGGTTCCCCACGTCGGTACCTTCCGTCCATTCGTCAACGGCATATTCGGCACCTGCTATGAATTCGTACTGGGCATGCTGGTCTGCGACCTGTACGTGCGGCAATCCGAAGCTGCGAGCCGCCGCCCGATCCACAACTCGGTGGCGCTCATGTCGGCCGTTTTGCTGGGCGGACTGGCCCTGTACCTGATGCACAATTCGCCATGGCTCGGCGGCCGAGTGTTCGGCAACGTGCTCTTTTCGATGGCATTTGCAACGCTGCTTTTCTGCAGCCTGTCGGCCGGCAGACTGCTTCGAGCAGTGCTCGAAACCTGGGCGCTGCAGGTGCTTGGTTGCATGTGCTACAGCATTTATGCATGGCACGGAATCGTGATGAACGACATGATCCCGCCGGCAACGTCGACGCTTGCCGACACACTACGACTGGCGGCGCCGTTCACGCTGCTGATCCTTGCGCTGAGCGCGTTGAGCTATCGCTATATCGAGTTCGGCCACACGCGCGACTGGAAGGCACTGTTCCTGCTGCGCCGGGAAGACGCTCCGCCAAAGCCAGCGCGCGTCGGCATCAGTTTGCTGGCTGTGGAGCCCAACGAAAGGCCCGTCGAGAACCAGCCGGCGCCCTGATGCGCGCCACATCTCAGTTCCTGCGCAAATCCCGGTGCGCGACCTCGCGAGCGATCAACGCAATTATCGCTGCGCGAACTGGCGCTTTACCCCGTGCCGGGCACGATCGCAGCGTTGCTTGACATGGGTCCGCCGTCCGGCCGACAATCGGTTGCGAATTAAATTCGTCCCTCGTTCCCAGTGTTGATCATCATGGCTTCTGTTTCACGACTGCTCGCGCACGTCCTTCCGCCGTTGCCGAGATGGCGTGCCCAAGTCCTTGTCTTCACCATCAGGTCACTCGTCGAACGAGCGGCCCCGGTGGAGAGGAACTGCAATATCTGCGGCCGCGACGACCTGTTCAGGCCGTTCGGCTGGCCGATGCGCCCCGAAGCCATGTGCCCGCACTGCAGGTCGCTCGAACGCCATCGTCTTCTCAAGCTCTGGCTTGATCAAAACAAGGGCGACGTCGTCGGCAAGCGCATTCTTCATTTTGCACCGGAGACGACGGTCACGAACCTGGTGCGTCCGCTGGCCGGCAAATACGTTACCACTGACATCTGTCCCGGCTACGATCTTCAGCTCAACATCGAGAAGATCGATCTCCCAGACAGTTGCTATGATCTCATCCTCTGCTCGCACGTCCTTGAACACGTCGACGACCGCGCCGCGCTCGGCGAAATGCGCAGAATACTGACGGACAACGGCGTAGCGCTGCTGATGACCCCGGTCATCGAAGGCTGGTCCGAGACTTACGAGAACCCTTCAGTGGTCGCGCCTGACGATCGTGAAATACATTTCGGCCAGAAGGATCACGTCCGCTACTACGGATCCAACATTCGCGATCGCGTCCGGCAGGCCGGCTTCGAGATTGACGAATTCACGGCCGAAGGATCGCCGGTCGTAATGCACGGACTGATGCGCGGAGAGAAGTTGTTTGTCGCGCGCCGGCGAGCAGCCGCTCAATAATAGGCTGCGCCCACGTAGTCGCCGCCCGCAATCACGATCTGAGTCTTGTTGGAAAAGACGCCGCCGCATTTGTGGGCGATGTTCTTGTCCTTCAGGAGCGCCTGAATCGAATTTGCCAGCAACAGCTCGCCGTCCCGCTCAGCATCGTCGACCACGATGATAAATCGTGACGGATTGATCCATTCGACCAGATCGACCGCGCCGAGGCGGGCGAACCGGTTGGCTGCCTGCCCGGCCGGAGGCCCATCGACGATCAGCAACTCGACCGTGCTTTTCGGCAAGGGCGAGAAGTCGTAACCCATGAAGCGCCGCTCGTGCCAACACCTCGGAACCAGCGTGGTTGTGATGACCTCGTGCGAGACCGACGCGGAAATGCGGTCCGCCCACGTCTTGTCGTGCTCCAGGGTCCGGACGGTCGATTTCAGGACGCCGGCCTTCTTCATCAGATCCAGCAGAAGCGATGTCTGGCCGGCGCCCAGTTCCAGGACCTCGCCGAGAGGATAGTCCAGCGCAGCCCTCAGCAGGATGTAGAGCAGGCCATAATTCGCAGCAGACCCGACCGGATAAAACCGGATACCAGCGGAGTTTATCGAGGCAAGGTCGCGCTCGAAGATGCGCTGATACACCGATTCCATGCTCGCCGAGCGACTGCCGGCGTCCAACCTGTGAATGAGTTGCTTGATGCGCCCTCTCAAGGCCATGTTTCCCTCGCCCTGACTCGTCAGGCCTTCTTCAAGATGACGGCCCGCATTTCCGCGACAATGTCGCGGGCTCCAACCATCAGGAGCACACAGTAGATCACTGCACCAACCGGCACCAGGCACACCAACTTGAGCACCGCACTCGCGTCCGCCGGCACAATCAGATTCCCTGCCGCAACGATCAGCGCCGACATGATCATTGCGGCCAACAGCGGCCGCCACAGCGTGGCCGCCACGTCGATCAATCTACGATCAACCTGAGCGAGTGTATAGTGAAGATAGATCGCCGATGTGACAAGGTTGGCCGCGAAGTAAGCTCTTGCTACACCAACCGCTCCGTTTGGCAAGCCGATTACGAAGGACAGCACGTAGATCACCGCACAGACCATTCCGAGGTTGCGCATAAGCCAGGTCTTTCCCGTCGCAATCAGGACTGTGCCGGTCGTCGACACGACGGATTGAAGGAACCCGGTCGGAGCAAGCCACCCAATGATCGGGAACGACGCGCGCCACTTCTCGCCCAACACGACAAGAACGAATGGCTCTCGAACCGACCACAACCCAAACATCATCGGCGCCGTGATGACGCAAATGAATTGCAGCACCCGCAAGTAATTCCTGCCTATTAAGGCGGGATTATGCTGCTGACCGCTGAAGATCGGCAGGAACGCCCGGTTCAGGACGAACGTAAGATTTTGCAGTGGAAACAGCATGATCCGGTACGCGATGTTGTACACACCAAGTTCAACCGGACCGAGAACGCGACCGATGAGCATCCCGTCAGCGTTCCGGGAAAAGTAGTTTATGATGTTGAACCCGACCAGATTGCCGCTGAATCCAAGTATCCCCAGCAATTCCGCGCGACTCCAGTGTCCGGTCGGACGCCATCCTGACACGGCCCAGAATAGGATCGACGACAGTGCCGTTCCGATCAGGGTCTGCAAAACCAGGCTGACCACGCCGGCCCCGTGCATGGCCGCGACAACGCCGGTGACAACGCCGCATGTCGTCGAGAAAATCTCAATGATGGCAATGCTCCGAAACCAACTGCCGCGTTCGAGCAATGCCAAATGCGGCGCGCCGGACGAGCCAAGTGGAAACGCCAGCGACAGATACATCAGCAGCGGCTGGATGGCCGGCTCGTGGAATGCCCGCGCGGTGAGCGGCGACGTCAGTGCGACAATTCCGCCCAGCAACACGCCAAACAGGACGTTCGACCAAAATACGGTGTCCAGCAGTTCGTTCGAGAGTTCGCTTCTCTGGATCACCGCAGCCGACGTCCCCATGTCGCGGATGATCGACGCGAAGTTTGTGACAATGGTGGCCATGGCCAACAGGCCAAAGTCCGATGTTGGAAGAATTCTGGCGAGGATCGTTATGCCGATCAGCGAAAGCCCAACCCGCCCGATTTGTGCCGCTGCGGCCCATTGAAAATTCGAGATGGCCGAGCCGGATTTTCTGGTCATGAGAACTCATCGAAGAAGCAAAGTGCCACTTCGGGCCATATAGCAGGACCTGCGAGGAAGGGGCTAGCTGCCGCGGCTACGCTGTTGAATTATTGTGTCAAACCTGTCGGAGACGCCGGGATCGGCGAGGTTCGGTGCCCCCACGCGTTCCCCTCGATGGGAGATCACCAGATCGCCGCATTCTCGGCCGGAAAACGGGCTTCGTCAGAGTCAGGACAAACATTAGGTTAACATCGCTGACGCGACATGGTAACAGGCCGTCCCGACGCGTCCGAAGCGAAGTGGATCGACGTCAGACGCGGTGAGGACATTGACCATCTCCGTCTACATCCCAACCCGCAATCGGGTTGACCTGCTGGCAGCCGCCGTGGCGTCCGTGCTTGCACAAGAATTCACCGATATCGATTTGATTGTCGTCGATGATGCCTCGACCGACGGCACGGCTGCCTATCTCGAGTCCGTCGTGCGCTCGGACCGGCGAGTCCGCTTCATTCGCAACGATAGTCCTTGTGGCGCGCCAATCTCCAGGAACAAGGCGATCCGGCAGGCGGTCGGAGAATTTGTCACCGGGTTGGATGACGACGACCAGTTCACGCCACGACGACTCGGCGAGTTGCATGATTTCTGGATCGCCCTCGCGCGGTGCGGTACCGCCGCTTCGTGCATCTATGCGCAGGACATATTGATAAGCGGCGGCCAGGAGATCGGCACGACGAAGAAGCAGGGCTCAGTGGACTTCTCCGATCTCATCAAGTCAAATCAGATCGGCAATCAGATCTTCGCGCCGAAGCAAACCTTCGAGGCCGCCGGACTGTTCGACGAGCGGTTGCCGGCCTGGCAGGATCTCGAGCTATTCATGAGGATCGTCAAGAAATTCGGCCCTGCGCGACTGCTCGACATACCGCTGTATCGGTTCGACGTGACACCGTCGCGAAGCAGGATCTCGTCGAAGCAAGAAAAGGTCAGGACCGCCTACAAGCTGGTTTCAGACTTGCACTGCTCCGACGATGTCAGAAGCAGGCAGCGGCTGATGCTCCAGCAGTTTTCTCCGTATTACGGCATCCGGCCGACGGCGGCGGACTTCGCCGAATTCGCGCGCCTCGGTTTTTATCCGCGCGGCCTCGCTGCATTGGCAGCAAGATTGCTGCGCATCTGAGCCACATGCCCCTCCTGGCGTCGACTACCGCCCCTGTACCTTGAGCGAAACCAGGCGGCAGGACAACGCCTTGGGCGGCTGGACTATCCCGGTGCTGCATGCGACCGGGCTTGGCGTAATGCTTCGTGCTCCCTTGTCGCCGGAGACTTCTGAAGTCAATTTTGCCGCCAGAACATAGGATCCCGCGCGCGGCAGGGCCGGCACCGCCAGATCCACGATGCTGGCCCCATCGGGTCGTTTCCTCAGCGCTGACGGGTCCACCTTGGCACTGGCGACCGCCACGGTGCTCCCGGTCGCTTCATCCACCACCCAGGCCTGCAGTGTCCTGTTCGAAGCATAGTCCTCGGGAATCTTGAGCGGAATTTCGACGCTTACAGGATCGGTTGTACCGAGCGATGCAACGCCCGCACTGACCTGCCTGCCGGCGACCTTGCTGATACTCTCGAAGATCGGCTTCGGCATGTCATTGATGGTCGTCGTGTATCCGAATTGCTTCGGATCGGGCGTCAGGCTTCCCGGACCACACTGCCGGGCTCCCTTGTCGGAATTTGTGTACTGGCAGACACGCACGTAATCAATCTTGAACGCCTGCGGAAACGCCGCCTCGTCGATGCCATGCCGGCCAGCCCATTTGCTACCGCCGACCGCAAAATTGAGGTCGACATGCGCGGGTGGGCCGAGCTGACCATCATTGCGCAGCCATCGGTAATTCCGGGTGTAGATCAGCTTGCCGTCCCAGAAGAACGAGACCTTGTCCGGCGCCCAGACGTAGCCGACGGTGTGCCAACCGAGATTGAGATCCTCGCTCCCGTACAAGTTCTGAAACTTGAGCAGGAAATTCTTGTCGACGTAAGTGTATTCCTTCTCGCTGAAGGGGGCCACAACGTTGGAGTGCAGGGAATTGGCCTTGTCCTCTACCCCGTTGATGACGAACTCGAAGATGTCGGCTTCCGGCGGGTGCCACGTCTTCCCGTCGATGTCATAATCGGCTTCGAGCCAGAATGCCGGCCACACACCTTTTGCGTTGGGGAGAAACACCCTCGCCTCGTAATAACCATAGTAGAATGTCCGGTGGCTTCGGATCATCGCCGACTCGAAGAGGTTCGGGCCCTCCATCTTCTTGGCGATCAGACTGAGCACGCCATCCGAAACGACATGATTGTCGCGATAGCGCTGGTTCTCATCGTTGAAGTGATCCATCGTCTCGTGATTGTAGATGTAGCGCGTCGCCCATTTCGTTCGGTCGAGCTTGTTGCCATCGAACTCATCGGAAAATACCAGTTCCCAACCCGCAGACCATGCCGGCTTTATGGGCAGGGCGGCTGAAATCATCATCGCTACCGCAAGGGCGTGTTTGAGGATCTTGGTAAACAAGGTGGAGTCACTCACTGAGGTCGCAGCTCCTGCAGACGGATTGTGGACGCCAAGCGCACCTACATTGGCAGCGTCCCGCACACCGGACAAGCTGGCCGATGCAGAGCGCCGTAACCTCGTTTGTATGAACCGCCGCGGCGCGATTGGAGAAACCCACGCGACGTGCCATAAGCTCGGACTGCGTCAGAAAGATGCCAGGGACCACACGCGCTCCGATGAATTCCGACCTCAATGTGACCGTCATAAGCTTTACCGATTCCCCGCGCAGGGAACGGGTGAACGCGAACTTGAGCGCTCTCGGCCTTCCGTGGCGCTATTTCGACGCAATTCGCATTCCCCCGGCGCACTTGCCGCAATATGACGAAGCCCAATCCGTTCGCTTCTGGGGTCGCACGCTATCGCGCTCAGAGATTGGCTGCGCCGCCAGTCACATTGCTGTGCTGGCTAAACTCGCGGCGTCGCACGAGGAAACCTGGACGCTCGTGATAGAGGATGACGTCGCACTCGACCCGGCGTTCGACTACAAGGCGCTGGTGGCTCTCTGCAGGACTGCCGGTCTCGGCTTCCTGCGATTATATGCGCGGCACATGCCCCGGCTGAGAAACGTGACGTGGCTCGGGCAACGTGAATTGATACGGTTCAAGAAGGCCCCCATGGGCACGCAGGCCTACCTGATCTCCAGCAGCAAGGCCCGTGCGTTCATAGGATCGTTGGGTACGATCAGCCGTCCAATCGACTGGGAGATGGATCGGTTCTGGCACAACGATCTGTACAACTACGCACTGTTCCCGTTCCCATGCATTGAGTTGACGACCGCCTCTTCGATCAAAAAGCAGGCGGAATCGGACAAGAGGTCCACAGCGTTCGACAAGATGGTCTGGTTTGCATGGAAATCCAAGGAGGCCGGTCGACGGCTTGCCGCAAACTTGCGGCTGCTTCGCCAGGACCGGGCGATCCGAACTTCATTCGAACACCATCCCCTTGAATTCTAGTCGCGATGGCGCGCTTCGCGCTATCGGCTGCGCGTCTGGCGTCCGTGCGGCCGCTCTCAAAGCCAGGCGAAGCATGCAAGGTGAACGCAAGTTGAAGAAATTGAAGAAAATACTCTGGATCTGCGGGCGGCTTCCCTCTCCGCTGTTCAGCGGCGATGCGCTCTACTCCGCTGGCGTCTTGAGGGCGTTGGCGGAGACCAACGAGGCCGCCATCACGCTGGTAGGGACCCGCCGCAGCGACCAGTCGGTTGGTGAACATATCCTCAATCTGCCGAACCTGATTTGCCTCGACGCAGCGCCCGCGCGCCCCACGGGCTTGCGTAGCCTCCTTTCACCTTTGCCCCGCGACGCCTTCAACCTCGGCACGCCTGAACTTCAGCAGTCGTTGCAAACCCTTCTGCAGCAGCATTGGGATTCGCTCGTCATCGATCACGCCTATTCCTCCGGTCCGCTGCCCGAGATCCTGCGTCAACGCGGACCAAGCTCGATTTGCTATGTCGCCCACAACGCCGAAGGTGCCATTCGCCCGCAGATTGCAAGCAGCTTTGGCAATCCGATGCGTCGGATCCTGATGCGGTTGGACGCCGAGAAGTATCGCAAACAGGAGAACCGGGTCCTGCAGGCTGCGGACGTGGTCACATGCATCTCCGAGGAAGACGGCTCCTATTTCCGAGGCTTCTCGAACAACGTCCATATCGTTCCGCCGATCTATTTTGGCGATGCCAGTCCGCCGCGCCAGATTTCATCAGCCAGTCCTCGAACGTTGTTGCTGGTCGGATCATTCGAATGGGTCGCCAAGCAACGCAATCTGGAGTTGATCGTCCAGGGCCTGCTACCCGGTCTGCAACGCAATGGAATACGACTTGATGTGGTGGGAACCGTGCCGCAGCACTTCCGCGATCGCTTCGACCACTTCCGACCGCATTTGTCGTTCCACGGCCGGGTCGACGACATCTCGCCCTATGTCGCGGCTGCACGCGGCGGACTGGTGCCCGACCTCCTGGGCGGCGGCTTCAAGCTCAAGGTTCTGGACTACGCCTTTCAGCGACTGCCCATCTTTGGCTTGCGCAACGCACTGGCCGGTACCACGTCCGAGGAGCAGTCGGCGATGTTCCTCGCCGAGAACCTGAATCATCTTGCCGACGTAATTGCCCGCAATATCGACGAAATCTCCGCACTGAACCAGAACCAGACGGCCTTGTTCGAGCTGTTCTCCGCCCGCTTCGGCGTCGAGGCCGGAACTCGCCGTCTTAGAAGGGTCTTTCTGTGACCGGAACGACGTCGTATTGTCCACGCCGCTTGATCCGGGCGCATGACCTGCCGGATCCGGCGCACAAGGCCTGCTAGCCAGAGAACCCCGACACTGAATGAGTGCAACAGCCGCCAATACGATCGATGCAGCGACCAGCCCGGCCTACGGGATCCCGTCCGAGCTCGAACTGAACCGGATTGCACGGTTCCTGGTCTGGTTCGCGATTATCTCGGTCCTGTTCCTGGGCCAGATCGCATATAACATCGGCGAGTTTCCCCTTGCCTCCGACCTGCTCAGCTACGCCCTGATCGTAATATATCTTCTGTTATCGGGATATGCGGCCTTAAGCGTTCCCTCGCTCTTCATTTACATCAGCGCCGTCGCGATCGCCGCGCTGCGGGTGCCATTTGCGACTTCCACCACATCGTGGAGTTCGTTTCTGCTCTTGTGCGTGCTCTACGCACCCTTCATGTTTCGCCTTGTCCGGCGTCCCGGCCTTGGTCCGGTTCTGGACTATGTCCTGAAGGCCTATGTATTGGCGGCCACGATCATCGCGGTAGTTGCAATCGTGCAGCTCGTCGCAGTCAACATTACGAAATTGGACATCCTGACCAACATCTACTTTGTCCTGCCGAAGGAGGTGCGGGGTGCCGGCACGTACACCTTCTATCGTGAGGGCGGCGGCGGTCTCGTGAAAGCCAATGGATTCTTTCTTCGCGAGTCCGCGGACCTCTCACTGGTAACCGGCCTCGCCTTGCTGATCGAGTATCGCTCGCAAAGAAGGTTGTATTACCTGGCGCTGCTTGCCGCCGGCCTGCTCAGCTCGTTTTCCGGCTCCGGAATGATTGCTGTGATTGCGGGATTGTTGTTGCCGAAGAGCTGGAGCCGGACGCCGGTCTTCGTCGCCTATGCCTGTGGCTTCGTCCTCCTGATCGTCGTGCTCTCCAGCCTCGATGATCCCTTCCTCAACATCTGGCTGGGGCGCTTCTCCGAGTTCGGCAAACCGAACACCAGCGCATATGCCCGATTTGTTGCGCCCTGGGAGATGGTGCAGAACAGCTTCAACAGTGGACTTTTTGCAACGTGGCTGGGTAAGGGCGCCGGCAGCTATTTCCGCGACCTCGCGACGTACAGATATACGTATGAGGTTGCCGATCCGACATGGGCCAAGGTCACGTACGAATACGGCGTTGTTGGATTGTTGCTGTTTCTTGCCCTGGTGATCGTCCGGCTCTACTCGAGTTCCATGCGAATTGAAGCATGCCACTTCCTTGTGGTGAGCTGGATCGGATTTTCGTTCCTGCTGAAACCGGGATACGCGCTCTTGATCTGGCTGCTGACGCTGATCCCGAAGGCCGCGATCGCGCCAGGTGCACCCAGACACGAACAACCGCCGTGACCGGGGTCTAGCGCACCACCTTGAACAAATTGAGCGCAGTCTTCATCAGCCTGGGACGGCTGGTTGGCGCATAACGCCAGCTCACGAGTGAGCGCGACAGATGGCCCGGTCCGAACAGGACGCACAATGTCCAGAGAAACAGCGAGGCGCGCTGGGAGATTGTAAACCCTTGCGGGTAGCCGAGAGCCCGGAAGCTGTCGGCCATGATCCGCATCGAGCTATCTTGCTCAATGGGATGACCGTTTGGTTGCAGCGCGTAGGATGCGGCCCGCAGGCACAAGTATAGCATGTTCCTGCTCAACGCCTCGGGGTCAACGGCAAGCCCGACGCTCCTTGCAATCTCGGTAAAGAAATTGAAACGTCGCCGCGTGACGTCCACTTCCCGGGCAAAGCGGCTGTCATCCAGCTGCAGGAACGCGCCGTGGTTCTCGCCATGAACGCGATAATCCACCAGCGGCTTTGCGATGGTGATCACGTCTCCCAAGGCGGGTGCTGCAGTAACGAGATAGCTATCCGGGGCCCGATCGACAAAATCGGACTTGAAATTGAAAACCTTTTCAACGAGCCATCGCGGATAGGCATTTCCGGAGCCGGGCGGCGTGGGATAGACGCCCGCGGTTATCGCCCATTCCCGTATCTGCTGCGGCGTCGGGGTCTCGAAGAATTGTGGCTGGACGCTGCCCGTCGCATGCCCGGCGGCATCGATCGCCCGCATCTGAAACTGGAATTTGCTCGCCTTCTCGGACCAGGCTGCCGCAACTTCTCGCATGATATCGGGATGCAGCGCATCGTCGGAATCGAGAAAGATGACGACATCTCCCGTCGATCGGCGAAAGCCGTTCACGCATGATTGCATCTGCCCGACGTTCGTCTGGCTGACGGCAACGATTCTGTCGGCAAACGCTGAAATGACCTCCATTGAGTTGTCGGTCGATCCGTCGTCGACAACGACGACCTCTACGCGAGGCCACCGGATATCGAGCGCGCTTTGAATCGCTGTTCCGACGTACCTGGCGTAGTTGTAGTTGGGTATCACGACGGAGAGGGTTAGCTCGCCCGACAATTGGTCCTCGCGCATTGTAACCTTAATCCAAACTACCGGTTCAGATTTGACGGTCGCTACCGTATTCTCCATATAGATTCACTGTATAAATCTAATTCTACGTATAACCCAATTGGGCAGATGGCCAAGAACACGCCATCAAACTGTCGAATTATATTCGAACAACATGCTTACATTATCGGCTGGATTTTCCCCCATGGGTGCGGCAGCTTCGCTCCGTTCGCCGCCAAACACGAGCTGAGATCGACTGTGTCTGCAGAACTTTATAGAGAACTGTCGTGGCTTCCAAGACCGCCCGATGACTTCGCCACCAGTTGTAAGCAGCTGACGAAGACGGAATCCGAGGTCGGCAAGCAGATCCGGTTTCTCGCAACCCATGCGCTCGACGAACGCCAGCTCTCGCGACTCGGACGCGCCATTGCCATCGTGCGCGAACAGGGACGCTCGCTCAAGCCCCTGGTGCCGTTCAAGCTTGGCCTGGTCGGCAACGGCACCCTCGACCTGATGGTTCCCGTTCTGGTTGCGACAGCTGCGCGCCACGGCTTTGCCCTCGAATGCGTCACCGGCGCCTACGACCAGTTCCTCCAGGACTCGCTACAACCGGATTCGAGCCTCAACACCTCGCGACCGGACGCCGTCCTGATTGCGCTCGATCACAGGGGCCTCGCCCTCCAGCCGAGTCCGGGCAACGAGGAGATCGCGGCGCAAACGGTCGATTCGGCCATCGGCCTCGTGAACACCATCCGTGCGGGGTTCGCCCGCAACAGCAATGCGGTCTGCATTCTGCAGACCCTCGCGGCCCCGCCGGAGGGCCTTTTCGGATCGTTCGACCGTGCGCTGAAGGGGACAGCCAGGAACCTGGTCGATCGCTTCAACCAGGAGGTTTGCCAAGCCGTCCTCCAGTCGACCGACCTGCTGCTCGATGTGGCGGGTATCGCCGAAACGGTGGGTCTTGCGGACTGGCATTCGCCGGCGCAATGGAACCTGGCCAAGCTGCCATTCTCCGACGACTTCGTCCCGCTTTACGCAGAGCATGTCTGCCGGATTATCGGGGCCCTGCGCGGCAAGAGCCGCCGATGCCTCGTGCTCGACCTCGACAACACGGTCTGGGGCGGCGTCATCGGCGACGATGGCCTCGAGGGGATCCAGCTCGCGCAAGGCGACGCGACGGGCGAGGCGTTTTTGTCTGTCCAACAGCTCGCCCTCGCCTTGCGCGCACGCGGTGTCGTTCTGGCGGTAAGTTCGAAGAACACCGACTCGATCGCCCGCCGTCCCTTCAAGGAGCATCCCGACATGCTTCTCAGGGAGGATCACATCGCCGTGTTCCAGGCCAACTGGGACGATAAGGCGACCAACATACGCGCCATTGCCAAGGAGCTGTCGCTCGGGCTCGACTCCTTCGTGTTCCTCGATGACAATCCTGTCGAACGCGGCCTGATCCGTCGAGAAATCCCCGAGGTGGCCGTTCCCGAGCTCGACAGCGACCCCGCCGGCTACGCGCGCACCCTTGCCGCAGCCGGTTATTTCGAGGCGATCGGCTTTTCTGACGAAGATCGTGCCCGTGCCGACATGTATCAGGCCAACGCCCGTCGGCTGAGCCTCCAGGGCCAGACTTCCGACCTGCCGTCGTACCTGCGGTCGCTGGAGATGCGCATCGTGTTCGGCGCCTTTGACCCAACCACCAGATCGCGCGTTACCCAGCTGATCAACAAGAGCAATCAATTCAATCTGACCACGCGCCGCTATACGGAGGCGCAGATCGAACAGCTCGAAGGCAGCGACGACGTGATGACGCTGCACGTTCGGCTGTTCGACAAGTTCGGCGACAACGGCATCATCTGCGTCATCATATGCCGCCCCTCGCGTCCGGGTACCTGGACCATCGATACCTGGCTCATGAGCTGTCGGGTGCTCGGGCGCTGCGTCGAGCAGGCGGTGCTGTCGGAGATCCTGAATCGCGCGCGGGCGGCGGGCATTTCGACCCTGGAAGGTCGCTATATTCCGACCGAGCGCAACGAGATGGTCCGCGAGCATTACGGCAAGCTCGGATTTACCCGGGTCGAGGAAGGCCCCGACGGCAGCAGCCGATGGGAGCTCAGCACCGATACCGAACTCGGTGACCTGCCGATGACAGTGGAGCGGGAGCAGCCACAGCTGCAGCCTGCATGAGTCAACCCTTTCCCACAGGCCGTTGGGCCCGAGCTGATCGCCGATGAGCCTTACATCGCCACTTTTTTTTGCGTTCCTTGCCGGCGTCGTGCTTGCGTTCAACGCGAGCCAGTCGGTGACCTATCGCAGGCTCGTGCTGGGGCTCGCCAATGCGATCTTCATCGCCAGTTACCTGACCGACTACACCCAGATCCTGCCGCTCCTCGGCTTCCTTCTGCTCGGCTATGTGTGCGTCTCGATTCTGTCCGTCTGGAAGTCTTCGCTCGTGCTCGGCCTGGGGATCGTTGGCGTACTGGTCTCCTATGTCTTCCTGAAGCGTTTCTCCTTCTTCGAGGACCTTGGCCATCTTCCCTTTCCGTATCTGACGATCGGCCTCTCCTACATCCTGTTCCGCATCCTGCACATGATGATCGACGCACAGTCGGGAGATCTCGACGAGCGTGTCGGCCCGTTCGCGTTCTTCCGCTATACGTGCAACTTCCTGTGCTTTGTCTCGGGACCGATCCAGCGCTACCAGGATTTTCGCGCAGCCGACGGAACCGCTGTCGTCAAGCTCGACGCAGATTCGGTGTTTCTGGCCTTTTCCCGAGTGATTGCCGGCTACGCTAAATTCGTGATCATCGCCGCCGTGGCGGAGTACGGATTCTCGTTCCTGAAGCCGCAGCTCTTGCAGGCCGGCGAGTTGTCCTTCGCGAAGCTCTGCGTGCTTTATGGCGCAGCCGCCTCGCTTTATGCTGTTTACCTGTACTATAATTTCTCCGGGTATATGGACATCGTCATCGGCAGCGGCGTTCTGCTTGGTCAACAATTGCCGGAAAACTTCGACAAGCCGTTCTCTGCACGCAGCTTCCTTGAGTTCTGGCAGCGCTGGCACATGACGCTGTCGCAGTGGTTCAAGTTCTACTTGTTCAATCCGCTGGTCATGCTGCTGATGTCCTGGTTCCCGGCCCCCGCGCTGAACGCCTATCTGGGGGTTTTCGCCTTCTTCGTTACGTTTCTCGTCATGGGTATCTGGCACGGCACCACGGCCGTCTTCGTCGTTTACGGTCTTCTGATGGGCGCCGGCGCGAGCATCAACAAGCTCTGGCAGGTCGCCTGCACCGAGCGCCTCGGCAAGAAACGCTACCGGACGTTGACCGAAACCCCGAGCTACATCTACTTTGCGCGGGGTGTGACGATCAGCTATTTCGTGCTGGCTCTCACCTGCCTGTGGTTGCCGGAACTGTCCGACTTTACCCACCTGCTAATCCGGCTGGGGCCAGGCGGAATATCCGTCGCCTTCGTCGGAATAGCGGCTGCATTCGGGCTATTCTGGTTCGTGGCCGACTACATTGCGCCCCGTTTGACGGCGCCGGCCCTGCTGACCACGGTGCGCGACAGCTTGATCGGACGCAACCTGACGCTGGCCAGCCAGATGATGGCCATTGTCGCGGTTGCCACGTTGCTGCACAAATCTCCCGACTTCGTCTACAAGGCGTTCTAAGTTGAGATTCATCCTTCGACAGGCCGCGCTGACACTGGCATCGTTTGTGTTTCTCTATGTCTTGATTGGCGCCCTCTCCTTCCTCGTGTTTCCGGACCCCTCGCACGGCGGTCCCCGCGACTTTCAAGCAGCGGGCCGCTCGCTGTTCATGACAGTCCCCAAGTATGTTTTCCTGGGTCGCAGTGTACTTGACACCCAGGAGAGCAAGGTCCTCATCGTCGGAGCATCCAACACGGCCGTTGGCTTCATCCAGAAGGTGATCCAGCCGAAACTTGCTTGCGCCAACGTGAGCAACCTGGCGATGGGAGGTGCCAATATCTCCGAAGTCGCCCAGATCATCGATCTGGTGCACGAGACGCAGACTACTCCCAATCGCGCACCCAACACGTTCGTCATCGGTGTCTGGTACGGCATGTTCGCCGATTCCGACATCAGGTTTGTCGATCCCGACCGCAACCGGGGAGAGAGCGATCTCGATATCGAGAAGTACCGCTACGGTTTCTACCGGCGGAGCGCCAGCGGCCCCGTCGCGGTTCTGCCGTCCAAATGGCTGGACGCCGGCGTCATGGCGCTGCGTCCGCTTCTTCTGGTCGAGAAGGTCGCCCGCGAGGCGAGAGCAGGCATCAACCTTCTCCTGACCGGCCGCGTTTCCGCCCAACGCACCGAAGCTGAGCGCGAGGTTGCTGTGATGTCGGACCAGGAGAAGAAGAAGGCCCTGGATTATTGGCGGGAGAACATGGGGAAGGACGGGATATCAGTTGCGCAGTTCGATCTGCTCAAGACCACGGTCGCATCGTTGCTGGACTCGGGAGAACGGGTCGTGCTGGTTGATCTTCCGATCCCTGCCTGGCATCGCGACGCCAGTCCATTTCAAGCGGACTACGAGCAGAGGTTTCAGGCATTGACCCAGCAATTCAAGGTCAACCCGAACTTCGTCGCAATGTCGATGGCCGATCTTGACGGCGACCTGGACTACTCGGACGAGGTGCACGCAAAGCGGCATCTGGCCAACATTTGGTCGAACAGGCTGGCCGACGTCTTGAGCTCATTCACCTGTCAAGAGCACCGGTCCAAATCACGGGTCTCGTCCAGCGCTCCAGAATAGGCTACAGCGCCATCACGTGTGGCCATTGAGTGATACCAGGAGTCGATATGCGACAATCGACGGGAAAGGATATGATGATGGACCAAGCTCAGATCTATACCCAGCTCACGTCGGTCTTCCGAGACGTGTTTGATGAGGATGACCTCGCGCTCAAGCCGCAGACCACGGCTGACGACGTCGACGGCTGGGACAGCCTCACTCACATTCGCCTCGTTCTTGCGGTTTCAAAGGCCTTTGGCGTGAAGTTCTCTGCGTCCGAGATCGGCAGCTTGAAGAACGTCGGAGAATTCGTCGACCTCATTCAGAAAAAGACGTGAGAACCCAGGGTGCCCCACTCTGAACAGCAGATCGTGCCCGCCTTGGCGAACCTTGGCTTTCACCATTTGGGCCTCGCTGTCGCTACGCCGGACGAAGCCTTTCGCTATCTGGCATCGCTTGGCTACTCCGAGGGGAACTGCGCATTCGATCCGTTGCAGCGCGTCAACCTCGCCATGCGTCATCATCCGACCATGCCAGACGTGGAGGTGATTTGGCCTGGCGATGGTCCGTCTCCGATCGACAAGTTCATCAAGAAGTCGGGCACGATGATCTACCACCTGTGCTATACGTGCGCCGATACTGACGCCGCGTTGGCCGCGCTTTCATCTGCCGGCGTCGAGATTATACCGGTCAGCCCGCCGACGCCCGCTGTCCTGTTCGGCGGACAGCACGTCTCATTTTATCACGTCGCAGGCTTTGGACTGATCGAGATGCTGCATACCGAAACGCTGCCCGGATCGTGAACGTCAGCACGGAGATTTGATGCAAAGGCGCCCCGCACCAGGAATCATGGCCCAAATTTGGCTGGCGGTCGGCCTGTCGGTCGCGGTGCAGCTTGCATGCATTGGATTGGCTGTGGCGCAGGCCCCCACGTTCGGACAGAAGACCGCGCCGATCGCAGGCGGAATGGGGATCGCAGCGAAGCCCGCAAACCCCTTCCTGGGAATGAGCGGCACCTACGCGCCCACCCACAAGACGCCGGACGGACGGGCTTGCATTGCGGTCACCCCGATGACGCATCCACAAATCATCAATCCCAAAATTATCGACCAGATCGTTCTCGTGAACAACATCTGCGGCCAGTCGATCAAGGTTCAAATCTGCTATGCGGGCAGCACCGATTGCATTATTGTGCCGCTGACCGGGTATCAGAGAGTCCAGAGGATTCTCGGGGTTGCTTCTGGTTCGACTGTTTTCAGATATGAGTATAGTGAACTGTACTGAGTTTCCGGACGTTCCGTTGGCGTACTCCTGGTCTCAACTTGTGCACGATTTTCTTGACGCCGACTCTTAAGACCAAGGACATATTTAGAAACTTATGATGGGTAGTCGGTCAGGTTCCCGCAGATTCCGATTAGGCCTGCCGCTGTTCGCGGGATTGGTTATCGTCAGCACGCTGGCAGCGCTTATTCTTGTGCGACAGAGACCGACCCGAAGCGAAGCGTTGACGGCCAAGGCCGTCCCGATCCAGTACACGCTGAAGCTCGGCGGTCCCGTTTCACTGACATCGGCCGGAACGATCATGGCGATTGCTGACGGCCTGTTCCTGCGCGAAGGCCTGCAGCTCCGCCTGGTTGCGGGGTCAACCGACGGCGATGCCATATCGGCGGTCGCATCCGACGAACACACTATCGGTCTGGCGTCGACCGCGGCATTCCTGAAAGCCCGTGCCGAGGGGCTTCCGATCGTCGCGTTCGCAGCATCCTACGCGGTCAGCCCGGTGGAATTCTTCACCATGCCTGACGTAGCGCTGTACACGCCGACGGATCTCGAGGGAAAGCGAATCGGCTACCGCTCAGGGCCGGAGACTGCTGCCATTCTCTACGACTTCATCAACAGGAACGCGGTGGCACAAAGCAGGCTGCATCTCGTCGAAAGCGACACAGCATTGCAAGACCTCCTGGACCGCAAGATAGATGTGCTGCTTGGTCGTCGAGACATCGATGGTCAGGAACTCGAACGTTTGAATATCGAGTACAAGGTGTTCAGCCCGGAATCCTACGGCGTTCATGCCCCCGGTCCGGTCTACTTCGCCAATGAGCGCGCCTTCGACCGGTTGCGCAATCTCGAGAAATATCTGATTGCCACCGCCGACGGCTGGACTGCGGTGTACACGGACTACAAGAGAACAGTTCCCGTCATCGCCAAGTCGATCGAGACGCCGCTGGCTGTTCCTCTCCTGACCCGCCTGCTGGAGGAACAACGTCGCTTCCTGCGTCCGTTTGGCACGAGATTTGGAGAGCTGGATCCAAGGCCGATCCGCCTCTTACAGGAGCAACTCTTGCAGCGCCGCATTATCGAGAATACCGTCGATCTGACGCGTGCCGTCAACTACGACGTCGTGAGAGAGGCGTATCGCCGAGAGGCGAACAGCCTGAGCCGGATCGAGCCCTGATCGCAAATGTCTCCGCAAGCCATCATCTTCGGCGGTGCCGGCTTTATCGGCACTCATCTAGCGGCGCGCCTCGTCGCATCGAATCAGTACAACCGGGTCGTCTCGGTCGACATCGGCAAGCCCAGAGCAACCATAGCGGGCGTCGAATATCTGCAACACGATGTGCGCGAGCCGATCGATCCGAACATCGCAAAGGGCGCACCGGCCGACATCTTCAACCTCGCCGCGATCCATGTCACGCCGGGACATCCTGACGGCGACTACTATTACACGAATATCCTCGGCGCCGTGAACGTTTGCAAATTCGCCAACGAGACGGGTTCGCAAAATGTGGTCTTCACCAGTTCGATTTCGATCTACGGGCCGAGTGAAGAGGCGCTGGACGAGGATGCCACGCCAGCGCCCGTCAGCGCCTACGGGCGCTCCAAGCTCTCCGCCGAGAAGATCAAGCTGCTTTGGCAATCCGAGGCGGCCGGGCGCAAGCTCACCATCGTTCGTCCGGCCGTGATCTACGGCCTCTACGAACGAGGGAATTTCACACGCCTGTCCCGAATGATGGAGAGAAACGCGTTCATCTATCCGGGACGTACGGATACGATCAAGTCCTGCGGTTACGTCAAGGACCTCGTGTCCTCGATGCTCTACATGTCGGATTGCAACACCACCGGTGTCTCCATCTACAATTTCTGCTTCGAGCACCGGTACACGATCAATGAAATCTGTACGGGATTCTCGCGCGTCGCTGGTTACAGCCAGCCGCGATTGACCATTCCGGTCTGGTCGATGAATCTCGCGGTGCTGCCTTTCGAGGCGTTGCATGCCGTCGGCATCAAGACCGGCATCAATCGTGACCGCGTGAAGAAGCTGTGGTTCTCGACCAACATATTGCCGAAGCGGCTGGTCGCGAGCGGCTTCAGGTTTTCATACGATTTGGAAAGCTCGCTTGCGGAGTGGAAGCGCGAATCGGGCGTCAAGGACTTCGATTGATGATGCTTCCCGACCGCGCGCAACCTCGATCGTTCCGCGGCGGATCCGATCCACCAGAAGATATGAGCGGCGGCTACACGAAAGCGGCGCTTCGCCATGCCGGGACCGGGGCGACGCTTGGCCTGTGCGCCGTGATCGCGTTGGCACCGCTGCCTTTCGGCTCGACGGATGCGCGGGTCATCGCCGTGTGGGTGTTGCTGCTTTCCCTGGTGCTGCTACTGGCAAGCGTCCCGGCCCTCGGCCCGAAGGATACGGGCTTCCTGTGCGGATTTGCAGTCGTTTCGCTCGCCTGGGTGGTGGTCGTCGGCGCCCAATTGAGCCAGCCGCCGGCGTTCGGCCGCCTGATGCCCCCGATCTGGGCGCAGGCCTCTGCCCTGCTCGGGGAGCATCTGCAAGGCTCGATCTCGATTGCACGCAACCAGCCTTTCTTCTCGGCCGGATCGCAGATTGCGTGCCTGCTGTCCATGCTCGGCGGATATCTCATCGGCAGAAAGAGGCATGATGCGCGAATGCTGCTGATGGTGTTTCTCGGCTCGGCGCTGGTGTACGCAGTCTATGGGTTGCTCGCGCTCGCCTTCTGGCCAAACTATGTGCTCTGGCAGCAGAAATACAATTATCTGAACTCGGTGACGGCGACTTTCGTCAACCCGAACGTGGCAGCGACATATTTCGGTGCCGCCACCCTGGGCTGGATCATTCTGCTTGCCGGCGGGAGAAGCAAGCGCCCGGAAATTTCCCGGCTTCCCTGGCTCGAGTGGATCAACTTGCAGTTGAACGCCGCATCCCCGCGAACGATGATTTGCCTGCTGATATGCTTTGTGATGCTTTCCACGACCATGCTAACGGGGTCTCGCGCAGGATCCGTGCTTTCCTTGCTCGCAATTGCCGGCGCCGTGACGACCTATTTCCGCGAGGAGTTGCGTAAGCGTGGATTGCTCTGGATCATTCCGATCGTCACAGCAGTTCTGGTCGTCGCCGCGATCACGATCCTTTCGCCCCGCGCCAATCAACGGTTTGGCACAGAAGGCTTCTTCGATCCGGGGCGCTGGTCCACCTACAAATCGACCATCAAGATGATCGCCGACTATCCGTGGCTGGGGTCCGGCCTCGGCACGTTCAAGTGGAATTTCCCTGCGTATCGCAGCGGCGACGTCCCGTCATACGGCGTATGGGAAGAAGCCCACAATACCACCCTCGAGATTGTCGCCGAGATGGGTATCCCGTTCGCCCTCGTTGTCGGGATCGCCTGGCTTGCTGTTCTCGTGGTGCTGGGCCGTGGCATGCTGAGTCGAAACCGAGATGCAATGCTGCCGACGACCGCGTTCTGGATCGGCTTACTGGCGGTCGCTCACTCTCAGGTCGATTTTCCCCTCCAGATTCCCGGCTTTTCTCTGGCCGTTTGTCCCATTTTGGGCATGGGGATGGCGCAATCCCGCTCGAGCAGAAAAGCTGTTAACAAAGCCTGTTAACCTCGACCAAGGAGAGAACGGGCGCGACTATACATTTGCCTAATTTTCATTTAAAAATATGCCATTAGTACCTATCACGCATCTGCACGCGAGAGGCGAAAACGTATGAAGAGTCCAGAACGCTTGTGGCCATCGAGGGTGGTCCTCCCGGCCCTGTTCTGTGCTGTGGCGCTTGCCTTCCCGGCAGGCGCGTTTGCTGCTTGCGTGAACGATGCCGATGCGGCCCAGAAGGCAGCGAGTTTCACCACCAACCCGTCGACCCTGCTCGATGGTCCCAACGGGCCGCGCAGCGCCGACGAGATCGCCGCAGACGTACAGACTTTCGTCGCCTCCTACCCGCCGGCGCTGCCGGCCGTGCTGGGCATCCTGAAGGATCTCACGAGCAAGGGAACCTCGACCGATGCAATCCAGAAGGCGATCGGCACCGGTCTCGGGAAGGCGGCAAACGTCTGCAAGACGACGGATTTGACGTTCTCGCTGGAGATCCAGGGCGAACTCGGCGCAACGGGCTCGACGGACGCCAATGCGCAGTATGCTGCGCTGACCGGCAACGATCCAACGCGCAGCGTCGCGCTGTCGGGTGCTACGACCGGCTCCGGAGGCGGCTCGGGCGGTCAGACCACGCCACTTGGTGGCGCGGCAAGTTTCAGTTCGCCATTGCAGACGTTTGTCGCCAACAGCGTTTCGAATAAACCGACAAATTTTTTTACTTCGAGCACAAGCGGCGGCGGTTCGCTACCGGCCACCACGACAACGAACACCCCTATTACCATCATTGTGTGCACGGTTTCTCGTTCCTGTTAGCGGGTCGTCGTTTGCGGACGGAATTGTCATCTGGCTGTCCGAATTTGTCTCTCGGATAGACTCTGGTTTTGTTAGCCGCTTTGCTTTTGCGTTGCTGCGGCTTCGATTGACTCAGGTAGGCGTGCCGAATGCTTCAGACACGAATCTCATCTCCTCCCGCGGTACCGATCCAGGGAGCCGAGCATACTTCGCTTAACCATAGCGTCACGTCTGCAATCGGCCTGATCAGCCGGCAATATCCGGCCATGATCCTGACACTGCTGCTCTGCCTGGGCCTCGTGGGCGCATACCTGATGGTAGCTCCGAAGCGCTTTACCGGCACTGCCGTGCTGATGATCGACAGCCGAAAGATGCAGGGCCTGCAGACTCAGGGCCAGACGCCCGTCGACAATCCCATCGATTCCGCCATGGTGGACAGTCAGGTCGAGGTGCTGAAATCCGAGACGATCGCGTCAGCCGTCATCAAGGACCTGCATCTCCTCGACTCACCCGAATTCATGCGAGCCGACGATGGGCTGCTGAGCGGGCTGTCAGGACTGTTCGATGACCTTTTTCCGCAGGAGAAGCCGAGCGACCGCGAATTGATGCAAAACGCCATCTGGAAGATCCAGGGCGGCCTCACCATCAAGCGCGTGGGCCTCAGTTACATCATCGAGATTGCCTACCAGTCCACGTCAAAAGATCTCGCGGCACGGATCGCCAACGCGGTCGCGGAGAATTACATCACCGATTCGCTCGAATCGAAATATCAGGCATCGCGGCGTGCCGCGGTATGGCTTCAGGATCGATTGAAGGAGCTTCGAGCCCAGGCGTCCGCCGCGGAGCGCGCCGTAGTCGACTACAAGGCCAAGAACAACATCGTGGATGCTGGCGGCCGTCTGCTTACAGAACAGCAACTGGCTGAACTGAACAGCGGCCTGACCGAGGCCCGCAACAAGCGCGCAGAGGCGGAGGCCAAGCTGCAGCGTATCACTGCGATCCTCAACGCCGACGAGAGCGACTCGCGGGTCATCCTGAACGACCTTGCAACCGTGAACGACTCGATGGCGAATCCGGTCATCACCAAGCTGCGTCAGACCTATCTCGATTATGCGGCACGCGCATCGGACTGGGCCAACCGCTACGGCCAGAACCACCTTGCCGTGGTCAATCTGCATAATCAGATGCGGGAGATTCGGCGTTCCATTATCGACGAACTCCGGCGCACTGCCGAGGCCTACAAGAGCGATCTCGAGATTGCCAAGGCGCGAGAGGAAGCGGGCCAGAAGAGCCTGAATGACACGATCGCGGTATCGAACGACACGAGCCAGGCCCAGATCGTTCTGAGGGACCTCGAGAGCAACGCGCAGAGCGCGCGTGCGCTGTCCGACAACTTCCTTCAGCTCTACATGGTCTCGGTGCAGCAGCAATCCTTCCCGATCACCGAGGCGCGAGTCATCACGCAGGCCTCAGAGTTGTCCTCGCCCAAGACGTCTCCCAAGACGCTTCTGGTCCTCCTTGCCGGCGTGGTCGCGGGTTGCATTCTGGCGGGCCTGGTCGCGCTCCTTCTGGAAGTGCTGGATCGCGCATTCCGAACCGTTCATCAGGTCGAAAGGCTGCTTCAGGTCAACTGTCTGGCATCAATTCCTGCCGTCGGGCTCGATTCGGACGGCGTGACCAACAGTTCGCTGGGATTCATCAGGAGACGGTTGCCATTGTGGGCCAGGCGCAAGGGGCAAGGTCCGCAGGCGGAGGTGGGCGCCGACCGCCAGGGCAGGAGCGCCGCAGCGGGCAAGGTTGATCCGAAGGAGCGTGGCCAGCGCTTGCTTGACGTCAACAACAGCGTCGGACGGTTCACGATAAACTCGCCGTTTTCGCGTTTCGCGGAGTCGTTCCGCTCCATCAAACTCGCAGCCGATCTGAGCAATTTCGGGAACCCGCAGAAGGTTGTCGGCATCACTTCCGCCCTTCCCAACGAGGGCAAGTCGACCATCAGCGAGGCCTTGGGCCAAACGACGGCGCAAAGCGGACTGCGCACGCTCTTGATCGACGGTGACCTGCGCAATCCCAGCCTGACCTATCGCCTTGCGCGCTCAGCGGAAGCGGGATTGATCGACGTCGTGTTCGGCAAGGTTGATCTGAAGGACGTGCTCTGGGTGGATCCCCAGACCAACCTTCATTTCCTGCCCTGCGTCGTGTCTTCGCGCCTTTCGAACTCGAGCGACTTCCTGGCATCGCCGCAAATGGAGAAGCTCTTCGCACAACTCCGCGAGCAGTACGATCGTATCATCCTGGACCTCAGTCCGCTGGCGCCAGTGATCGATGTTCGTGCGACCGGCAGCCTGGCCGACTCCTACATCCTGGTCATTGAATGGGCCAAGGCGAAGGTCGATGTCGTCGAGCGCGTGCTGAGGGAAAACCCCCTCGTTCGCGACCACTTGCTGGGAGCTGTTCTGAACAAGGTGAACCTTGCGGCCATGAGCCGCTATGACTCCAACAGCGCCGGCTATTACCGCAACCAGCATTACACCCGCTACGGCTACGTCGACTAAGCGTGCTGGCCGATGGCTCTCGCCGGAAATGCCGTCGGCAAGCTGTTCACCATCCTTCTTGCCGTATTTGCCGCTGGCTGGGCCACGTTCCTGCTGTCCATCCCAAATCAGGATGTTCAGCTCAGCCGGATTGCCAATACCGTTCTCTCGGGCGCCGCTTTTCAACGGAGTCCTGTTCCAGAGACGTCGCTGTGGGCGGCAGAAAATCGCACGCTGTGCAATCCGCGTGAGATCCGGGCCGCGTCGATCATACGGCTTCGCCTCTACGAGACGGAGGTCGATTCACTCGATGCCCATGCTGCGGCCGTGCGACTAAACGCTCTTCGACAGTCGGTGCAGCGGGCGCTCGGCTGCGTCCCGACAGACGGCCTGCTTTGGTTCATCGCGTACTGGAGCGCGATCAACCAGGGCGGGCAGGTCAGCGAGAACCTGGACAAGCTGCGCATGTCATACCGCCTCGCACCGTATGAAGGCTGGATTGCACTCCGCAGCCCCTATGTGCTCGCAATCTACGACGTCCTGCCGTCCGATCTCCAGGAACGCGCGCGCAAGGAATTCGTGTCCATCGTGCGAACGGGGCTGATCCGGGACGCGGCGCGAATCCTGAAGGGAGCCGGTTGGCGGCACCGTGAGGCGCTCGTGGCTGGCCTCGACACGGTCAGACTGGAATTCCGTCTTCAGTTCGATCGCTCTTTGCGTGCGGCAGATGCGCCGGTCGACATTCCCGGGATCGAACCTCCCGAGTTCAGACCCTGGAGGAACTAGCTGAAGGTCGCGCGACTAGGCTCCGGATTGCTGAACGGGGTGTAGGGCGCAAGGTCCCCTCCCCGAAGGCCTCTCTGCGCTCGAATGGCCGGCCTACGGCCCCGAAAACCATCTGATGCTGTGATCCGCCGGGGACCGCGGCACGCCAACCAGGAGCCACCGCTACGCCCGGAAACGACCAATGTGCACCGATGGCGGTTCCATCGGCCATGGGTCGATCACATGGGTCGATCACATGGGTCGATCACAAGTCGATCAACTGCGGATACCCTGAGCCTTGGAGCCCCCCTTGGAGCCCCCCTTGGAGCCCCTGCCACCGCGGCACTGCGACGAGATCGACATCACCTCTCCGTCGCCATTCGGCAAGTCCTGGTTTGTGACCATCGCGGACCGGGCCCCTGGGCCCAATCCGTCGCGCTCTACCTGGGCCACCTTCTCATCGGGAATGGATCGAACCAGCAAATGACGCGCTACTGGCGAGAATATATCCTGATGAGCTGGGCGTTTTGCGTCGCAACTTCAGTGTCATTCGCGGTCGCGATCACGACACGAACGAACTGAAGGAACTTCGCGGTATCGACCGTCGCCGCGTTGGCAGCGAACACCACGTCCTTGTCCCGCATGTCGAACTTGGATGCGAGGAAATAGGCAGCCGGATCGCGGAAATCCGCATTGTAGACGATCGGCACTGTCGGCCCAACGTATTTGGAGCAATCGACGCCCAGGCGCTCTGCAAGCTCGCGCGGCTCACGACGGTAGACATACACACCGCTCGGCTCGGCCTGGGCATCCAGGAGGCCGCCCGCTTTGGCCATGGCCTGGGTCAGTGAGATCTTCCACATGTCGAACGGGAACTGCCCTTGCGACCCCGAGGCTCCGAAAGCGAGGAATATCTGGGGCTCGCGATAGACGTAGATCGTATCGCCTGGATGGACCCACACATTGTTCGCCGGAGAGTAGACCAAGGCTCCGAACGGGACCGTTGCTCGCTTTCCATTGCGTTCAAGCGTTACCCAGGTCTCCCATCCCTGTCCCTTGATGCCGCCGGCACGCGAGATCACATCCATGATGCGTTCACCCGCAGCGTTGGCGGTCAGGCGCGTCGGTGCATTGACTTCGCCCAGGACGCTGATCAGAGACGTATTCTGGGTGATGAGCGAAACGACCACCTGCGGCTCGATCGCGCGGTTGCCGATAGCCTTGACAATATCCGACTGGATCTCGCTCGGCGTCCGACCCGCAGCCTTGATCGCTCCGGCGTATGGAACCGTGATGAATCCGGCAGAGTCGACGTTCTGGTTCGGCAGGGCGACAAAGTTGCCCGGGCGCACGCCGGCCTCGGCAGGAATGAAGAGACCGCCCGCGGCGGCCTCGAAGATCGAAACGGCAACCACGTCGCCAATTCCGAACTTGATCGACGGCGGTGGTCGATTGTCCGGGAATGAACCAGCGATGGCGCCAGGGCCATATTCCTTCAGGATGTCGACGACAGTGGGTGTCAGCTTCACGAGCCCGTATTCAGGCCCGCTCCTGGTTATCTCGCTCTTGATGACATGATCTTCCGGGCCCGACATTGGCATGATCGAGCACCCTGCTGAACTCAGCAGAACCAAGCTCATCACACCCCAGAAAAATGCACCTCGGCTCACGCAACTGTCCCCCGATCCAGACGGCACCGTTGGCGAATTCCGTAGTTGTGTCAACGGAGTTAGGCTCGGTTGCCCGAATATGCTTTTCGGTGTGGCAATGCAGCTACAGTCGCCAAGCCTACGACATACGAAATCGCCTAAATAAGCGTAAATTGCCGCCTAATAGGCGTTCGGGCTGCGGAAGAGTTCCAGGCAGGTCAGGACTATGATCTTCAGGTCGAGCATCAAACTCCAGTTGTTGATGTACCAGAGATCACAATCTACTCGTCCCTTCATCTGCTCGACCTTGGCCGTCTCGCCGCGGAAGCCCCTGACTTGGGCCCAGCCGGTGATCCCCGGCTTCACGTGATGACGGAAAGCATAGTCGGACAGCAAATCCCCGAAGTGATTGTCATGGGCCAGGGCATGCGGACGGGGGCCGACGAGAGACATTTCCCCCTTCAGTACGTTCAAAAGCTGAGGCACCTCGTCGATACTCGATCGCCGCAGCAACCTCCCGACACCCGTCACGCGGGGGTCGATGCGCTTCGCTTGCTCGACCGTTGCACCGTCCTCCATCACGGTCATGGTGCGGAACTTGAAGATCGAAAACTGCTTGCTGTTGAAGCCGTTTCGCCGCTGCCGGAAGAAGACGGGGCCAGCCGAGTCGAATTTGATGGCGATCGCGCTCACGAGCATCAGTGGCGCAAGCAGAACCAGTCCGAGCGAAGCTCCGACGATGTCGACAAAGCGCTTCGACGTCTGTTCCAGCCGCGTCAGGGGGCCGCGCTGAATTTCTACCGACAGGGAGGTCTTCAGACTGAACGACGGATTGCCCGCCAGCGAGCGAATTCGGCGATCGGGCAATAGTTGAACCGGCAGCGGCGAAATGCGCAAGCGGTCGCGAACCAGTTCGAGTTTCCGCGTGTCGCTCCAGGGAAAGGCGAGCACGATCTCGTCGACGCCCCGGTCGCGCGCAATCCTCAGCGCCCGCTCCAGCGACGCCGCCTCCTCCTCCGTCATGGCAAATCCGCCGCTTCGGCCACTCGGGAAGTCGATCCGGTCCATCTCGCTCAGGCCGAACCTTTCAAGCAGTTCCTCGGTGCCAAGCGACGCCAGTTCTTCACGTGTGCCGAGCAGGATCGCGCGATGTCCCCGGACCTGGCCGTCCTTCACCCAGCCGGCAACATGGCGCTTCGACAGGCGCCGACCGGCAAGCAGCAGCACCAGCGCGAACACTTCGAAAAAAATCACCGAACCGCGCGAGAAAACCGCACCGCTCTTCATGAGGAAGGCGAGCAGCGCCAGCAGCAGGCTGACCAGACACCACAGCGCTACGATGTGCCCGGCATCGCGCCTTCGCCGGGAGAACAGTTCCCGACGGTTGTAGAGACCGCTGGACTGTCCGATCAAGACGTATAGCAACGCCGCAATCGTACCCACCCCCAGCAACGGCTGGATGTGATCCAGTTCGCCATTTGCGCCCAGCTGATAGAGTTCGCCTCCGACAACACTGGCGAACATGATGGCGGCTGCATCGAACAGCGCGATCAGATATTGCAACGCAGAATAGGGAATCTTGATTGATCGCCGGGGCCGTTTGGTTAACGGCGCAGGTGCGGGAAATTCGCTAGCCAGTTCCCTGGCCTTGTCGACGTCTTGAGATATTTCCTGGACCTCCTGACCGGGAATCGGTGACTCATCCAAGGATCCGGGAGGGGTCGACGACTTGTCGGGAACGGAACTTTGAGGGATCAAAATCGCCTCCAACGCCAAATAACCACGATCAAATCAGGCATACCATCAAAGCAAACATTGAATGCCGCGTCGCAAACTGAAAAATTGCGCACCGCACTAAAACCAAATATTAAGCTTGTGCCAACCACCAGGCGGTCTGTCAAGAAACTCAGAGTCTAATAGTTAAGTTCAGCGTCTCGCCAAAGCGCAACGGGCCATCGTACCCTTGCAGTTCCGGCAATGACGTACGCACAACCAATGATTCCTCGCCCCGCACTTCTTTCAACGCCCATTCTGTTGTCCCTGGTGGCATTCGCTCATGCCGATCCTCCGCAGACCGGCTTGCGCACGTGCTCGCCCGGGCTTGGTGCCGAACAGAAACGGAGATGCGACGAAGAAGCGCTCAAGCAGGTCGAGGCCGGAAGTCAGTCGATTTCCCTCGAACAGGGATGGCGCTTTGTGAGGGCAAGACATCCCGACGGTGGGACGGACTCCATCTCGGTCATGCATGTCGCCGATACAGCCAGATCCGACCCCGGCCTGGCGGGCCTCGTCCTCCAATGCGGAGTTACGGGCGTTGATGTTGCGCTGATCATGCTGCAGCCATTGCCCCCTGACGCACGGCCCTTGGTCAGCCTCACCGGCGGCACGACATCGGTGCGATTCCAGGCGACCGTGGCGCGGACCGGCGCTGTGTTGATCTTGCCGCAAGACGCCTCGCGCCTTGCGGCGGGCGAGTGGCAGCACGCAGGCGAGTTGGCGGTCGATGTCCAGGCCCAGAAGGAGCCCATCCGGGGAGTCATCTCCATCGGCGGACTCGGCGCCGCGCTCCGCTATTTGTCGCCAAACTGCACTGCCAGATAGCTAGACTTGCAAATCTGAACTTCATCGTTTCTTAGAACGATTCGGTGAAAAGGTGACCTGAAGGGGCACCTATGTTTCAGACATCCATTTTGTTATTCCTGATCGGCGCAGTGCTGGCCTGGCGATTTCGGGTCTGGATTCTCGTTCCGATCAGCCTCGTTGCGGTGATTGCGACGGCAACGAGCGCGATCATGTCAGACACTGGCCTTGCGGTGGGCTTCGCACATTGCCTTCTGCTGTGCGCTGCGCCGCAGATGGGCTACGCATTTGGCCTGTTTGTGCGTCACGCCATCGTCATGGCGAGGTCGCCGCGCCACACATCGGTTGTGGTCCCCTTCAAGCAACGAGCGGCAGACCGGTTGCATTGAACCACGATCGGCTGGTGCCGATTACCGATCCTGCCATGAGTGATGGGCAGACAGACTCGATTGGCAATCGTTTGGCCCGCCGCGCGTAGTGTGCAATAGTGGATTGGCGGGCGGAGACCGTCCCGCAGCACCGCTGTCCCGATCATCGCCCAAAGCCCCGACTTGTCGATTGCCTTCTATCTCCTCAATTTTCTCGTCGCCACCACGCCGGCTCTAGCCATTGCCGGCGGCGATTTCGCCGAGCCTGCAATTGCACTCCTGGGAGCAGCGATGCTGGCGATCGCCGCGATCGGCCATTCGCCGGTACTCTCGTCGACCGCGCAATTGCTGAAGCGGTTTGTACCCGCTCTGCTGTTTCCATTGCTGTGGATGACGTGCCAGATCGTTCCGGTTCCCCAGACACTGGCGCATCCGGTGTGGTCAGCGACGGCCATCGCTCTGAACGACGCGTCACTACGGGCCCATATCAGCCTTGATCCGGGCGCGACGCTGCGAAGCCTCACCTGGTATCTCACCCTGGTGACGGTACTGATTTCGGCGATCATTGTGACGACGGACAGACATCAGGCGAAGACCGTTCACTTTGTTCTTACCGCCGTCACGACATTCATCTCGATCACAGTTTTGATCTCTCAATTCCACGCGTTCGCAGGCCTGATTCCGACCGAGCATGCCGCAGCGGCGCCATTCGCCGCCTTGCCCGTGGTCGCGATACTGCTCAACGGCGCGATCATCGTGCGCGCCATCGAGCGATACCTGAACCGCAACGAGATCGACGCACCCGCACGCCGAGCGCTGTTGTTGGAAGGTTGTTCCGGTCTCGGCGGTCTCGCACTGTCGGTTGCCGCGATTGTGATTCTCGGGCGCAACGACCTGCTTGCTGTCGCCGCCGCGGGCCTCACCATGTTTCCATTGGTCGCGCTGGCGCGCCACCTCGGCATTCTGCCCTCGATCTCGGCGGGGGCGTTTGGCGCGATCATCGCAATGCTGGTCGGCGCCATACTGGTACGCTTGCACGCGCCTTCGCACCCCGGATTGCTTGGCTTTGCTGTCTCGAACGCGCACGATTCCATCACTCTGACGCAGCGCGCTCTGGCGGATTCCCCCTCACTCGGAAGCGGCATCGGCACGTTCGAATTGCTGTCGAGGGCCTATCAGGATTTCGGCGCTGCGCCCGAACCGACCGCGGCCTCCACGGCCACGTCCATCGTCATCGAATGGGGAACGCCCGCCCTGATCGTCCTGCTCGGATTCGCGGCCCAGCTTTTCTTCTTCATGCTGCGCGGCGCAATCCGACGCGGACGTGACTGGTTTTTCTCGGCAACGGCGGCGGCCGCTCTTCCGACCTTGCTCTGCGAAGCGTTCCTGGATCCGAGCCTATCCAGCTATCTGGTCCAGACCGTCGTCGTGGTCTTGATCAGCCTCGGACTTTCGCAAACCTTCGGCCGAACCAGCGGCCTGGCGGATTCGACGATGGAGTGACGGGCCGAGGTCGACCGTAATTTTTCCACGTCAACCGCGGGCCTGATACACTCGCGACGCGACCGTGGACCAATATTTCGGCTTGTTCGGCATCTGGATGCGCACCCATCGATAGGGCACCCGTGACCACGGCTTGATCTGGGGGGTCATGTTGTCGAGCACCAGATCGCCGCTCTTGGTGCGCACCACAAGTATGAGATGATGCTCGCCCGAGTTGACCACGACCTCGCTCAGCAACAGCACGCGCGCCGGCCAGCCGCGCTTGAGCAGTTCATGGCGCTTGCTCACGGCATAATCGTTGCAGTCCCCTCGGTCCGGATTGATGACCCACGACTCGCCGACCAGCCCGAGTTCGTTGCGCTCCGGCGCAATGCTGCGATTGACGGCCTGATTGACCTCCGTGAGGTCAGCCCAGCGTGCCTCGGTCAGGCTGACAGGGCCACCCCGGAAGATCGGCGCCTGCCGGCACTCGCTCGAGTAGTGGAGGCAGAACATCGTATAGGCCATCGGAGGGAGCGTCGGGGTCTCGAACTTGATGCGCAGCGCCGATCGGAGGCTGATGGGCATCCCCACGAGGCCGGCGCTGGCGGACTGAAGGACCGAGAATCCCGCCACGATCGCTATTGCGGCGACGGTGATAATCCTGTTCATCTGTTGCTCCCCTTATGATTTCGGCGCAAGCTAGGGGAAACGGCTTGAAATTCTGCGGCTTTACGGCTCCCAATTCGACTCAATGCCACCCGGATGCCTTAGACATTCATTAACCATGATCACCGAACCGGTTGGGGGAACGTCGTTCTCAGCTGGGCGTCGAGGCGGCTGACGTCTGGCAAATGTTGAAACTAACGCGACCAAGAACTGCAGTTCGCAAGCCGAGATTGCCGGATGGCGTCCGCATCTATGCCATTAGCGACATTCATGGCTGCGCCGATTTGCTTCAGCAGATGTTTACCGTCATCGACCGCGATTTGACGACCATAGGCTCGATGCGCCCGATCCATGTCTTCCTGGGTGACTACATCGACCGCGGGCCGGATTCTTGCAGAACCATCGAGTTGCTGACCGAGCGCGCCCGCAGGCATGAATCGGTGTTCCTGAAGGGCAACCACGAGGCGTTCCTGTTCGAGGTCCTGAAGGATCCCGCGCAGTTGCGCGACTGGAAGCAATATGGCGGCATGGAGACGCTGATCTCCTACGGACTGCGCCCATCACTTAATCCCGATGCGGCAGAGCAGTCGGAATTGGTCAGACAACTCAGACTAGCGATCCCAATGCATCAAAAGCGCTTCTTCAACAGCCTGAGGTTGCGTTTCGTGTGCGGCGATTTCTTCTTCGTTCATGCCGGCGTGAAACCGGGCGTTGCGTTGGCCCGGCAGCAGGAACAGGATCTGCTTTGGATCCGCGAAGAGTTTCTCGAGAGCAACAAACGCTTCGGGAAATATATCGTTCACGGACATACGCCGGTGCGTGTACCGGAGATCCGAGACAATCGCGCCAATATCGATACGGGTGCCTACGCGACCGGAAACCTGACGCTGCTCACCATCCAGGGCAATAGCATGCTCGCATTGTAGGAGGCCGCCCCTGAAAGATGCATTGGATACACATCCGGCAGGCCCCTCCCCGCGCAGGTTCCGGATCACACTGTTTGCATTGGCCGTGACGGTCGGCGCATACGGCGTCGCATCGACGACGGCCGCAATCGATTCGCCTGCTCGACCGATGTTTCCCTCCGACCTGGCAGCGAAACAGCCGCCAGCGAGCGAAACCGGACCCGAGTGGCTGCATTGGCTCTCGCCGCTGCTGTCCGACCTCGAGGCCAATCAGGCCTTGGCTTCGGCTCTCGTGACGCTGCAATCCCGACAACCAAACCGCGGCGATCGTGCATTCGCGGAGGCCAAGCGAACGCTGGCAATCAGGCCGTACGACGGTGCCCTCTGGGTCGCGCTGGCCCTGCTCCAGGCGTCACGTGATCCGCACGACCCGACCGTGGCCGAAGCGCTGAAAATGGCCTATTTCGTGGCGCCGAACGATGCACGGCTGATGCCTCTGCGGCTTGATACCGCGACAAGGTTCGACGCCGTCTCGATCCCTGATCTCAGGGAAGCGGTCCAGGGCGACGTCAGGCTGATGATGACACGCGGCGACAAGCCGCTTCGGGAGGCCGTCAGGTCCGCGTATCGCCGCTCCTCGGATATCGGCAAGGCTTTCATCGAAGCCACCGTCCAAGCGATTGATCCGTCCCTGCTGCCGCTGGTTCGGGGCTAGCGCCGGTCATGGACAGCTGCCGTTTCGCTGCCTTCAATCTGAACGCCCCGGAATCAGGAAGGGCGCCCCCGGCGACAAGGCCGGTTGCCCGTTCCACCTCGAACGTCTAAGATTGGTCCAATCAGGGGAACATTCACGATGTCGCGATCCTTATTTGGCCTTGTATTGCTCGCCTCAACTTCGGTTGGATTGTTGACGACGGCCAAGGCCGCCGACTACGCGGTCGCTCCCCGTGTCCATCACTATGCAAGCCCGGTCCATTACATCGATCGTGGGCCAAACCCCTATTGCGGGCCGCGCTGCGGTTGTCCGGAAATCGTTCGCGTTCGGCACCGCTCCCTTGAGCAGGCCTACAGCTACACCTTCGATCCACGAACCAGAGACGAGCCGCACTATTTCTACGGCGGCAATCGCAACTACGTCCGGTATGTCGACCCGCGCAATCCGGATCTCGTGGTTCAATACTAGCACCCGTGCTCAAAGAACGGGCTGATGCACGCCGGCGATCTGTCTTAACATCGCCGCGATGAGGGCTTTAGCCTTCGAAGTCTATTTGCGGTAGGAAAACGCATGCGCATTACGATGGTCGGGACAGGTTATGTTGGCCTCGTCTCGGGAACCTGCTTCGCAGATTTCGGCCATCAGGTCACATGTGTCGACAAGAACGTCGACAAGATCGCGGCACTTGATCGCGGGGTGATCCCGATCTACGAGCCGGATCTCGACCGCCTGGTCGAGGCCAATGTTCGCGCCGGGCGACTCGCCTTTTCGACCGAACTGCCCGAGGCGGTCGCGAACTCCGACGCCGTATTCATCGCGGTCGGCACGCCGTCGCGTCGCGGCGATGGCCACGCCGACCTCAGCTACGTCTATGCGGCAGCGCGCGAGATCGCGGTGAACCTGAAGGATTTCACGGTTGTCATCACGAAGTCGACCGTGCCGGTCGGAACTGGCGACGAGGTCGAGAGGCTTATTCGCGACACCAATCCCCAGGCTGACGTGGCGGTCGCCTCCAATCCGGAGTTCCTGCGGGAAGGCGCCGCGATTCGCGACTTCAAGCATCCCGATCGCATCGTGGTCGGAACGGACGACGAGCGGGCGCGAAAGATCATCGCGGAGATCTATCGTCCGCTGTATCTCAACCAGGCACCGGTCATGTTCACCGGCCGTCGGACCGCGGAGTTGATCAAATACGCCGCCAACGCATTCCTCGCGACCAAGATCACCTTCATCAACGAGATCGCGGATCTTGCCGAAAAAGTGGGTGCGGACGTCCAGGAGATCGCGCGCGGGATCGGCCTCGACAACCGTATCGGCGCGAAGTTCCTGCATGCTGGCCCTGGATTCGGCGGATCATGCTTTCCGAAGGACACCCGCGCATTGGTCAAGACCGCGCAGGATCATGAAACGCCGATTCGAATCGTCGAGGCGGTGCTGTCCGTCAACGAGATCCGAAAGCGGGCAATGGCGCGCAAAGTCGCCGCGGTGTTCGGTGGCTCGTTGCGCGGGAAGACCGTCGCACTGCTCGGCCTGACCTTCAAACCCAACACCGATGACATGCGAGAGTCACCGTCGATCCCGCTGGTCACCGCGCTGCAAGATCTCGGCGCCACGATCAAGGCGTACGATCCTGTTGGCATGGAGCAGGCTCGCAACGAACTCACTGACGTTACCTATTGTTCTGGCCCCTACGAGTGCGCAGAAGGCGCCGACGCACTGGTGATCGTGACGGAATGGGAACAATTCCGCGCGCTCGATCTCGGGCGGTTGAAGCAGCAGATGGCCTGCCCGGTCATGGTCGACTTGCGTAACGTCTACCGCCCGAGCGAAGTGGCCGCGCACGGCTTCAAATATGAAAGCGTGGGGAGACCGTCTCCATCTCCTGGTTAGGTGTGGCTCGCGACTGAAAGCGTGCCGTTATCCATTCCCTAGACGAATGGCCGCCACGAAGATGCTCCAAAGGTTGGCCATCTTCTCGCGACCATTCACAATCGCGTCGCCAGGCTCGACCGCAACCAATGGACATTGCCAATGATCAAGCTGCCGCTCGGTATCTTCTTTGCAGCTCTCGTTGCCTGCGCGCCGATCTGTGCGCTGGCCCAGAGCACAACGACGCAGAATGGAGTCCGAAGCGGTTATGGTGGCAGCACGCCGACAACTTCGACCAATACCTCGACAGAACCATCGCGTCCCTCCTCCGCTACCCGGAGCGCCGTCGGAACCAACCAGGGCCGGTCTGAAGGGGCCCTTGGTCTCAGTCCTCAACTTCAAAGAGAACTTGGCATCAGCCGACAACAGTAGGACATGCGGATACCAGGCAAACGGGCCTTGCTGGCATGCTCCGTGCATGGAGGTCAGCTCCATGTTTGCCATCCTTTTCATAGCCGGGATTTTCAGCGCAGGCTTTGCCTCCGGATACGGTATCAGGGCCGCGATTTCACGGCAGCGGCGTCGGAAGGCTCGAGCAGAAGGCTTCGGGCTGCCTATCCTTTCGACGCCTCCGGAGATCCCTTCAAACCTGCGCTAACGGTTCGTGAAGCCGACCGCGGTTCAGCCCGGCAAACATGAGCGCAGGCCTGACCGCTGTCGTGGTTAACGTCTGCGTGATTGACCACGCAGCCTCTTTCACCGTGCAATCGCCGACAGGTCCGGCTATATCGACGATCATGTCACGCAGGCTTTTTACAATTGCGGCGCTGGGCTGCCTCGCCTTTATCGCCTACGCCACCCTCTCATCGCTGGCAGAGAGGCCGGTTCTGTCGCTGCACGAGACTGCGGCCGTCGTTTTTGTCGAGCGCTTTGGCGCGTTTGCGCTCCTCGGTTGCCTCGTCTGCCTGTCGGAAGGTGGCCGGATCACGCGACCTTGCGCAATCGTGCTGGGTGTCGCGATACTCCTCGAGATGCTTCAGGTTTTTCGGGTCGACCGCGATCCGGGTCTGTTCGATGTCGTGGAAAAGGCCGCGGGCGGCATTACCGGAATTTTGATCGCTCGCGGAATCTTGGCGTTCGCGCCCCGGCACGTATGAAGTCGTGCGCCGGCCGAGCGGGCTCATTTCTTCGACTCTAGATCCGATAGTACTCGCGATACCAGGCGACAAATTTCGCTACACCGTCTTCGATCCTGGTCTGCGGCCTGAAGCCAATGTCATGGGCAAGATCGGTCACATCCGCATAGGTCGCCGGTACGTCGCCCGGCTGCATCGGCAGCATCCTCTTCACGGCCTGACGGCCAAATTCTTTCTCGAGTAATCCCACCACGTGCATCAAGTCTTCCGGCTTGTTGTTGCCGATATTGTAGATGCGCCACGGCGCCTTGCTCGAACCTGGATCGGGATGGTCTCCTGACCAGCCCGGGTCGCCCTCCGGCGCAAGACCAATCAGTCGGACCATCGCTTCCGTGACGTCATCGACATAGGTGAAGTCGCGCCGCATATTTCCGTTGTTGAACAGGTCGATCGGCCGCCCCTTGGTGATGGCGTCCGCGAACAGATAGAGCGCCATATCGGGCCGATACCACGGCCCGTATACGGTGAAAAATCGCAACCCCGTGGTCGGCAGCCCGTAGAGATGGCTGTAGGAGTGAGCCAGAAGTTCGTTGGCCTTCTTGGTCGCCGCATAGAGGCTGACCGGGTGATCGACATTGTCGTGGACCGAGAAGGGCAGCTTTGTGTTGGCGCCGTAGACGGACGAAGACGAGGCGAACAGCAGGTGTCGGCATGAGGTGTGCCGGCAGCCTTCGAGCACGTTGAGAAAGCCCCCGAGGTTGGAATCCGCGTAGGCGTGAGGATTCGCCAGCGAGTACCGAACGCCTGCTTGCGCCGCGAGATGAAGCACAACTTCAAAGCGATAGCGCTCGAAGAGCTTCTTCGTCTCCGCCCGGTCGGCAAGATCGACCTGCAGAAAAGTGAAGCCGGCATTCTGCTCGAGGCGATCAAGGCGCGCGCGCTTGAGCGCGGGATCATAGTAGTCGTTGAGGTTGTCGATGCCGACAACCGGCTGGCCGATCTTGAGCAGACGCTCTGTCAGGTGAAAGCCAATGAAGCCGGCGCAGCCCGTGACGAGCAAATTACCTTCGATCACCTCTCGACCTCATCAGTGTTTGCAAAGCGCGACCCCACCAAAACAAGCGCGATGACAGATGAATTCCGCCAGCAGGCTAGCGAAGAGCCCCGCGCCAGCCAGTGGATATGATTAACAGATCAAACACTACCGTAGTCCAACCAACCGGAAAACCGTGGATCAACGCTATCCGGACGCCTTCGAGCGTTGCTCCCAAGACTCGAGCACGCATCCGGCTTATTACATTCTCGTTAATAATTGACCCTCGAGAACTGGGCGACGAGCCTTTGGCACTCTCGGTCGCAAAAACTGACCGCCGAGATAGCCCCTCTTGGAGCGCGGCTGTGTTGGCCCAGTGATCGCGGCTGATCTCCCCGAGCCCGAATCCGAACCGCCGACATGGAATGAAAATCGACGGGCCGTCGCCGCTGGCCCTAATAGGCTTCCTGATGCATCAGCGCGACCGTGGTCCGGAATATGATCCGGATATCCAGCCAGATACTCCAGTTGCTCACATACCAAACGTCATATTCGACGCGCTTCTCCATCAGGTCGATGGTCGGCGTCTCGCCGCGGAAGCCGTTGACCTGGGCCCAGCCGGTGAGGCCGGGCTTCATGTGGTGGCGATAGACATATTTGCTGATCAGTTGATCGTAGTAACTGTCATGCGCCAGCGCATGCGGACGCGGCCCGACCAGAGACATCTCGCCGCGCAGCACGTTCCAGAGTTGCGGCAACTCGTCGATGCTGGACTTGCGCAGGAAGCGCCCGACCCGCGTCACCCGCTTGTCCTGCTTTTTGGCCTGCATGACCGTGGTGCCGTTCTCGGTCACGGTCATGCTGCGGAATTTCCAGATCTCGAACGGCTTGCCGTTGAAGCCGCGCCGGGACTGCCGGAAGATGATCGGCCCGGGTGTATCGAGCTTGACCAGCAGGGCCGCCGTCAGGATCAGCGGCGCCAGCAACAGCAGTGCGAGCGATGCCAGTCCGATGTCGAGGAACCGTTTCTGAACCCGCTCGAACACCGTCAGCGGCGGCCGCTGGATCTCGATCGCCACAGTTCCGCTGACCGGCAGGAACGGCCGCGAAACCAAATCCGCGATCGGGAAATCCGGCAACAGGCGAATCGGCTGCGGAACGATGCGCAGATGCTGGCTCAGCTTCTGCAGCATCGGCAGTTCGTTCCAGTCGATCGCCACGAGATACTCGTCGACGTCGGCCGCGCGCGACTGCCGAATCACTTCGGTGACCTGCTCGCTCCAGTCATCGTCGTTTTGATCCGCCGTCACTTCGAGCACGAAATGTCGCACGACGTCGAATCCGTGCTTGCGGAGATCCTTGAAGCGATTCGAGGTAAAATCCAGCGAGCGGAGGCTGAGCAGGATGACCTTGCGGTCGATCAGCCGCTCCCTGGCGAAGGTCGACGACAAGCAGTAGCGCCACAACACCCGATGCATGATGATGGCGATCGCCCCGATCACCGCGAACAGGATGATCGTGCCGCGCGACAGGTTCGCGGTCGACTTGAGGAGGAAAGCGGCAACAGCCAGCGTCGTCAGCGCAAAAAGCCATGCGAGAACAACCTTGCGCAGCTGCCAGAGCGTATCGAGCAACCTATGATTGTCATAGGTGCGCTGGAAGTAGGCGGCCATTACGAACACCACGCCGACGATCAGCCCGGCGCCCACCGAATTGTCGGGATCGGTCTTCATGGCGTCGCGATAAATTTCGTTCGCCAGGACATAGCTGAAGAGGACGAGAAGAAAGTCGCCGGCGATGATGAAAAGCTGAAACGGCCTCTGCAGCGAAGCCCCGCGATGCGATGTCAGGACGCGAAGACCATCGGAGCCATAAGCCGTTGCAGACATCTCGAACCTCGTCATCACATCATTTTAACGGCAAAGGGCCGCACTTTAACGGCAAAGGGCCGCGTCAATGAAAACTGACAAATACAACGACCGGAGGACGGACGGTTCGAATGGCGAGAAATGGTCTTAAGGAAGGCGATACCTGCTTAGGTTGTTTCGCAAACCGAGCGATATTGTGGCACCGCACCAAGAAAGGCGATTTCCAGCTCGCATTGCAAATTCAATTTGTGACTCGGATTGCAAGAATGTGACGAAGTTGCCGATCACGATGTGCTGCATCAACAATCAATTCGTGAAAAGTTAATGGGCACCGGCAGGCGCCAAGCTCTCGGGCAAAAGAACTGCATAAGTACGATCGGCTTGACATCACGCCATCAGGTCACTGCAGCCGCCGGAGCGTAACGGACGTCAGATTTCGGGGCACATGGTTAACAATTGCGTAGGCTCGAGATGACTTCCGAGGCCATAGCGGCATCGTAGGCGCACCGTCCACAAACACTCCAGCGTGCCCCAGGTGCGTGTTCGACGATTTGGCTCGACGTGCCGCACGCAAATGTTTCTCGGATTGAGAACGCGAATCTTGCTACGTTCAGCATCGAGACCATCGCATTGTCCATCCAGCGAAAAATCGCCAGCAGGTACATCTCGCCGTTCGCGTGCATAGTATTGCGACACACCTATTAAGGGAATACGGTTTGTATCGGCGAAGACCAATCGGGCGACTGCTTCGAGCCTTACCTATCCGGTTGGCGGGCGTCTTCGGCATGCTGGCAATCTTGCTGCTTGGATCGTCCGCAAGGTCATATCCGCTTCAGAAAGGCATGAACGCGGGTGACCTCCTGTTCATGACACCGCAGCAACTCCGTACTCGCTTCGCGGACATGAAGTCGATCGGTGTAAAATGGCTGAGGGTGGAGTTCGACTGGAGCCGCATTCAACCGGACGGTCAAGAAACCTACATTCTCGAGCAGCACGACAGAATCGTGAGCCTGGCGCAGGAGTTCCATATCTCCGTGCTCGGCCTGATATATTTCTGCCCTGCATGGGCAAACGGAGGGCACAAGCCGCCGGCTTATCCTCCGGCCGATCCCGAGAGTTTTGCCCGGTTCGCGTCGGTCCTGACGGCCAGATATTCGTCGGCGGGCGTGCGGCACTGGGAAATCTGGAATGAGCCCAACCTGGGCTCCAGCTGGGAACCCAGACCCTCCCCTGCGGCGTATGTGGCGCTGCTAAGAGCTGCGTACACAGCGATCAAGCAGGCAGACAGCGGCGCAACTGTCGTGTCGGGGGGCCTGGCCCAGCCGTACAACACGAGCACCACGATGCAGGCTGGAGACTTCCTGGACGCGATCTATCGGAATGGCGCCAAGGAATTCCTCGATGCCGTAGGTAACCATCCGTACGGTAACTGGGAGAAGATGGATGGCCCAAATGGGCTGCGCGCAACCATGTCGAAATACAATGATCAGGGCAAGGAAATCTGGGTCACTGAGTATGGCGCGCCAACCGACGGGAAAGGAACCGTGGTCGTTTCAGAGCCCGCCCAAGCCGCTCTCCTGAAAGACGCGTTCGATCGCTCGTCGCGTCAACCAAGGCTTGGACCGGTTTTTTGGTATAACTACAAGGACTGGTGCGAAAAAGGCAGGCCTGATCCCGATTGTTACTATGGACTCTTGAGGTTTGACGACTCCCGAAAGCTTTCCTACTTGCAGTATATGGAAGTGCATTAAAGCGGAGCTTGTGGCATCCGGCATCGGCGGGAGCGTCATACGCGTCGCCAGCTTGCCTCGAACTGGGTATGAGCGACGCCGGGCCTCGCTACGAGATCCAGTTAGCCCGCCATTAACGGATCCTGTGTTGAGCTAGAGAGGCCAGCCGGAAATCCGCCCATGTCGACTATCCAGATCCTTTCGATCGTTTTTGTTTGCCTGGTCGCACACACGTTCGCCTGCTACGTCCTCATCAATCATTGGCTTGTCGAACTGAGCGACGAACCTTAGCGGTGCTGCAGGATCAGCTCCCCGTCCCAATCGCTTGATAGTCCGGAAATCGGGTCAACGCAGTCGCTTTCACGAATTTGAAGTGGGCGATCTCGGCGGCCAGCTCTTTCAGGCGACGCTGGCCGTTTACGATTTCGGCATCGAACAGGTCCTGGTGGTAGCTGTCGAGAGCTTCGCGTTCGAGGTATTCGTCGGTGCCATTTCCAAGCGTCACTGCGGCACGGGCCAAAACTTCCTCAACGCGGCGCGCCAAACCCAGCTGCTCGCTCTCTGCCGCATGCAACGCAGTGTCGATCGCGCTCATGACCGCCCCGATCCTGGCACGGTCGGTCTCAGCATCCCGCTCGGCCGAACGCGCCCTGAAGCCACGCTCCCCGAGACGTTGCTTTATGATGTTATGTGCACGAGTTCGCAAGAACAGCTGAAACATCTGACCCGGCTCCGATTAAGGCCTGTACGAGGAGCAAATCCGAAAGTCGTCCACGCTTGGTTAAGAAACGGTAAAGGCATTGCCCGCAACCTTAACTGCCCGGGGCGCGGACAGCATCGAATACCCTATGCTTGACTTTTCAATGGCCGGCTGGATGTCGTTCGCGCCGGCCGTCCCGGCAGGTGCAGACTCGCCGTCATCATGGGAAAATTATCAAACAGGATGTTCGACTGTGCGTCTTTCTTCGACATGGCAGACCGGGCAGCCTTGTCGATCGTAATATCCGGGTCGCCGTTCTTGCGGCCTGGGAGGCCCCACAGGTAGTGAACCAGGACCGCGTCACGAGGATCGGCCGCTAGGGTGATCCGAACGGTGTTCGAGTTCAAGATGGCTGCCGACGCCACATCCAGCAGATTGTTCACGCACGTCGCATAAACGCCGGCGCCCGCCGTGGTGATGTCGATCGGAGAGCCGCCTCTGGTCGCTGAGAGCTGAAAGGCGCTTCCGCGAGCATTGATCACATAATAGACGGTGCCGGCGGCGATCCCGCCCGGCTCAGTCGCCAATGCACTGATCAGTATTTTGTCACCGTCCGAGTACGTCGCCCCGTTGATGGAGACGACATCGGCGGCTGGATCGATCGAGGTTACCTTGACCACGGAGCTGGGCAGAAAGCCGGTCGACGCCCTTACGACGTCGAACCCGGTGATCTCGCCCGGGCGCCACGACTGCAGGGATGTCGCGCCATTGAGCTGAAACGTGACGTCGACGACAGCTCCGCTTCGCGTCACCGAGACCGGCTCCGGACCAAATCCGTCCACCGCGCTCATGCCGCGATACTTGAGGATCGACATACCCATCATCTCACCCTTCAGGCTCATGTCGCTCGCGTCGGTCGGGTGCGCACCATCTCTCGTGTTCGACCAGAAATAGTGGTCGTCGCAAAGTGACGTGACCAGAGCGTCGCCGTGCTTGCCTGCGATCCAGTCCATCTGCTGCCGGCGCAGCCCGTCTATGCCAATCGTACCGTCGACCGTGGTCGGCTGCCGATTCGACTGGAAGCACTCTGCGAACACGATGTCGTTTCCGAAGTTCGTTCGCAGCCATGAATACAGGCCGTCGAGCTTGGCGCCGTACCCTGTGGTGCTCGCGTCTGCCGGCCCTTGATCCCAGAGATACCAGCCGGCACGACATGCCACCTGATTGGCATCGCACAGTGCAAGACTGTCGACCGCCGCACGGACCGTCCTTGCGTTGTTTGCGTTGCTGAATGCGGAGACCGGGGCGCCGCCGAGACTGATGTTGATGATCGCGACGCAGCAATTGCCGTCGTTGGAGATCTTGTTCGCGAGATTCGACTCGCCCGCCCCCATCTCCTCGGAAGAAAGGACACGTCCCCAGGCGGCCCCGCCATACTTGCTCCAGCGCGACGTGAAACCGTTCGGGGCGACGATCGACTTGAACGAGGCCATCATGCCGGTGATGCTGTCGCCCTGCATGATCAATACCTCGCCGACACCGAAAGGCACCTGCGACTGCTGTTGCGCCTGTGCAGGCGTGTTCGTCTTCCGCGTCCGGAATGACAGCCAGCGCTTGCTGCTCGGGCAGTCGATCCGACCGACGAATGTCCGCGCAACAGTGTCGACAGTGAAACTGCTCAAGGACCGCCAGTCCTGTACGACAGTGGCGCCCGACTGATCCGACCAGTCCAGAAACTGGACGTCCACGCCCGTGGGTGCAACGCCCGTGTAGATGCCGGACAAACAGAAATGACCGATGTTGCCCTTTCTCTGCACGACCGTTCCGGGCTGCCAGCTGTCAATACGAACGCCTCCCGTGATCTGGCCGTTCGGCGCGAGAACACCCGACGCCGGAATTATCCAGGCGTTCGCCCTGTTTCGCAGCGCGCCGAAGTGACCGAACACGCCGTTTCGGAAACCGGTATGGTCCGTGATGAATGCCAGTGCATGAGCCAGCCGCCTGTTGCTCGGCATGCTCCCGATTGCAGAGTTGAAGGTGAACGCCAGACCGGCGTCACCGGATTGACGGTGTTGTGCGACGAAAGAGAAATAGTTCAACTGCAGGTATTGGGCGTCACTGGCGCCGCCCGTACCCGGCGTCAGCGCGTTGAGCCGGGAGACGAGTTGTGCCACCGACTCAGGCATGAAGTTGACGACGACGGCATGACTTCCCGACGCAATGTCGACCGCCGCCCCGCCATCGGTGAGTGAGATCTGAAAATCATCCGCGGAGGGATTGATCACGAAATAGGTGGCGTTCGCGCTCGTTCCGCTGCCCGTCCAGTTCAAACCGGATATCTGAATACGACGTCCGGCGGGCAGCTTGCTGCCGGTCACGGTGATGCGGTCCGACGCGGCGTTTGCGATCCCACCAGTGAGCGAGTCGTACCTCGGGATATCGAGGACGGGATCGACCGGCTTCGTCCGGAATGTAAAGGTCTGGCCATTCAAGGTGATCGAGGCTCCGTCGGAGGGACCAGAAGTCGACGCAGAGTCGCTGCGCGCTGTTCCTCCATCCGAGATAGCCGCCAATGAGATCACCGCCATGGGGTTGCTCGCCGACCGATCACCAAGCCCTTCAGGCTGGATTCCATCAGCAAGCTGCGCGATCTCGTTCTCGGAGAGAGACCGGTTCGCGAGAACGATCGGAAGCTCGATCTCCGGCCCAGGGTCCGCGCTGTTGGCATTGCCCCACGTCCACGTTGCCGGATCAAATCCGTTGCAGGCGCAGGCCTGCTGGACGAGCAACCGCGGCCGCTCGCAGCGGCGCGTCGCCCACAACTCGATCTTCCCCGCCCTGTACTGAACCGTATACATGACAGCCCAGTTTTGCGAGGTCTGGCTGTCCCACTGCTCCGACTGAAAGCCGTAACCCGTCGTGGCACCCGTGCCTGTCGGGACCTTCACCGCGCTGATCTTGTTGTGATCCTTGTCGGTTGCCCAAAGCGAGAAGCGATAACGGCTTGCGTTCCCGGCCGGACGACTTCCGGAGTAATATATCCCGATCGACTGATCCGCGCCTCCGCCGGTCCCCCCCATCGAGAACAGGTAAGCGTCCGTGACGCCTTTCGGAATGCGCCCCCAAACGCTGACGGAAAATTCGGTGCCGACTCCGATGGCGGGCATGACCGCGCTGACACCATTGAACGGCGCCATCTGCACGGTCTGCGTGCTTGTCTTCCAAGCGTTCGGCGTCGCGTCGGACGGAAACGAACGGTTCTCGCTCTTCGCGACCGTGAACCGATTGCTGCGCCCTGTCTTTGTTGACAGAATCGGGCCGAAGGCCATTCCCAGAAACTGGCGGCGCGACGGCATGCTGCTAGTGCCTCGGACGGGAATTGGCAGCCTCGCGTGAACGGCGCTGTGTGACCAACAGAAGCCTCCTGGTCGAGCGTGCGCTGCTCCACCAAAACGATATCTATCTTGCCTGCCCCAGCAAGCATTATGCCATGGAGGCGGGTCAAAGCGGCCTGGAAAAACGCTTCCCTTCGGCCTTACCTTGAATCAGAAAGCGCGTCGCGGGCGGTCAAACGTACTCGCTTGACGTCCTGGAATTGACCCTGCGTTCGACGAACTGAATCGATATGGCGCATATAGCAGGTAGTGTGCCCGGCGTTTTTGCGAACGCCACGAGCGCAGCACGTATCCCAAGACGAATCCGAGGGCGTATGTGACGGCGACGATCGTAAAAGCAGTGGCCATCGCTGAGGTCCTGATCTGGCATTTGCGCTGACCCGTTTTAGAGTCCGAAGTTGTGACCACATCATGTTTCGGCACGCCGAAAGATTGTTCACAGATTGGATTTTTTGTGCAGCCGGGCGGTGCAAAGCTAATCAGAAAGAACTCCGCGAATCACGAAAAGAACCAGAGAACAAATCTCGCGAACATCGAGCTCAGCAGATAGATCCATCCAACCATCGCCAGCACCGTGAGCGCAACGAACGCTCCCGACACGCTTCTTTCCTTGAAACGCAGGAACAGCGGGATCTTTTGTGGTTGGGAAGGCATATCGAGACCAGGCTGCACGATTCAACTTTTCTAGCAATCAAGTTCAATAGTGTCATGACGAAATTGGGACATCGCCAGTTGCGGCGGGCTTCGTGAAATCAATTTCGTTTTATCGCCGGGGAACAACACGCGCAATGAGACCAGCAGTCGACTTAACCGATCGTGGTTACCGTCGAGCAGCGGATCTTCGGCAACATAGCAGCGATGCTTTCGCGGGAATGTGAGCTCGTCCACACGACGACATGCTTTGGCGCGCGATGAATGCCCGGCGTACTGGTCGTGAGAGCCGATTTTCTCTAAGGCGCCGGCGTCAAGGACCCTGCCGGGCGCGGGGCATTGCGACGTCAACGCGACACTCGCGCAAGGTCTTGCGCCAAAATGGTAAATCCGGGCCATGGCCCCGTACCGCGGGCGAAAATCTATGCTAGAGCTTGAGCGGCAACCCTCAAATTCCGCGGGGCGAGAGGTGTGATGAAGGGGATAGTTCTTGCGGGTGGAACCGGAGCGCGGCTCTACCCGGTGACGACGGTGGTGTCCAAGCAATTGCTGCCGGTGTTCGACAAGCCGATGATCTACTATCCCTTGTCGACGCTGATGCTCGCGGGAATCAAGGACATCCTGATCATCACGACGCCGGAGGATCAGCACCTGTTCCGCCGGCTGCTCGGCGAAGGCAGCGAGCTCGGACTCAAGTTCTCCTATGCCGTGCAGGACCAGCCGCGCGGCCTCGCCGATGCCTTCATCGTCGGCCGCGACTTCGTAGGTCGCGACAACGTCGCGTTGATCCTCGGCGACAACATCTTCTACGGTCACGGCCTCAGCGACAAGCTGGCGCGGGCCGCCAGCAAGACGCGCGGCGCGACGATCTTCGGCTATTCGGTCAGCTCGCCGCAGAGCTACGGCGTGGTCGAGCTGGACAGCCAGCGGCGGCCGATCTCGATCGAGGAAAAGCCGGCCGAGCCGAAATCCGATATCGCGGTAACCGGTCTCTATTTCTACGACAACGCGGTTCTCGACATCGCGGCCTCGGTGAAGCCGTCGCCGCGCGGCGAGCTCGAGATCACCGACGTCAACCGCGCCTACATCGAGCGCGGCGAGCTCTCGGTCGAAATGCTCCATCGCGGCTTCGCCTGGCTCGATACTGGCACCCATTCGTCGCTGGTCGAAGCCAGCCATTTCGTTCAGATTCTCGAGCAGCGGCAGGGCCTGCGAATTGCGTGTCTCGAGGAGATCGCGCTCCGGATGGGGAACATCACGCTCGATCAGTTCCACGGACTGGCGCAGCGGTCGGCCAAGAGCAGCTATGGCGAATATCTGCTTTCGATCTATCGCAGCCTTGCGAAGCTGCAACGCTAGCACCACGACACCACGGCATGAGCACGGATCGATCAACACTCTTCGTCACCGGCGGCGCCGGCTTCATCGGCTCCGCCGTGATCAGGCATTTGCTCGAGACCACCGACGTTTCGATCGTCAACATCGACAAGCTCACCTATGCGTCGAGCCTGGATTCCATTCCGCAGGCCGGGCCGCAATCCGCGCGCTATGGGCTGGCGCGGACCGATATCTGCGACGGCGAGGCGTTGCGCGGGCTGTTTGCCAGATATCGGCCGCAGGGCGTGATCCATCTCGCGGCGGAGAGCCATGTCGACCGCTCGATCGACGGCCCGCAGGAGTTCATCAGGACCAACATCACCGGCACGTTCACGCTGCTGCAGGAAGCGCTGCGGCACTGGCGCGCGCTGACGCCACAAGAGCGCGCATCGTTCCGGCTGCTGCATGTCTCGACCGACGAGGTGTTCGGATCGCTCGGCGCGCACGGCGCGTTCACCGAACGCAGTCCCTATGCGCCGAACTCGCCCTACTCCGCCAGCAAGGCCGCCTCGGACCATCTGGTTCGCGCCTGGTGCGAGACCTACGAACTGCCCTGCCTGATCTCGAACTGCTCGAACAATTACGGGCCCTATCAGTTTCCCGAGAAGCTGATCCCGCACATGATCATCAAGGCGCTCGCAGGCGAGACGCTGCCGGTCTATGGCGACGGCAGGCAGGTTCGCGACTGGCTCCATGTCGAGGATCACGCCCGCGCCCTGTACACGATCCTCCGCCACGGGCGGATCGGAGAGACCTACAATGTCGGCGGCCGCAACGAACGGACCAATCTCGATGTCGTCGAGCAGGTCTGCCGGCTGCTCGATCGGCTGCAGCCATCGAACCAGGGCGAGCACCGCCGGCTGATCTCCTTCGTGGCCGACCGCCCGGGCCACGACCGCCGCTACGCGATCGACGCCGCGAAACTGGAGCGCGACCTCGGCTGGCGCGCGCAGGAGAATTTCGACAGCGGACTGGACAAGACCGTCCGCTGGTATCTGGCGAACCGGGCATGGTGGCAGTCGATCCTGACATCGGGCTATGACGCGGAACGGCGTGGGCTGGGGCTTGCACGCACGGAGCCGGCCGAGAAGTAGCGCCTGATGTGACCCGGGAAGACTCTCATCGGGCTTCCTCGCTCGCTTCGCTCTCATTGTCCGCCAGGATCGTTTGCGAAAGCAGCCTGGCCGCTTTCTGCAGTGGCGCAATGAAGCGGTCGAGCTCGTCGAAGCTGACCCGCGCCACGGGCACTGACACGCCGAGGCATGCGATCAGGTTGCCATCCGGAGACACGATGGGGACCGAGCAACCGACCACGCCCCTGACATACTCTTCGTTCGACTTGGCCCAGCCGCGGCGGCGGGTCTCCTCGAGGACCGTCAAGAATGTGTCCCGGTCGGTAATGGTGTTGTCGGTGAATTTCGTCAGCGTGAGCGCATCGACCAGCCGGTCACGATAGCGCGCGGGCAAGCGGCTCATGTAGATCTTGCCGGTCGACGTGCAGTGCAGCGGCGCGGCCTCTCCCGGCCTGAACTGCAGCCCCAGCGGCTGGATGACGCTGACGCTGTCGACGTAGCTGACGACATCGCCGCGCACCACGCCGATCTCGCATTGCTCGCCGATCTCGTCTGCGACCGCTCGCAGCACCGCATGCCGTCGCGCCGTGCGGAAGGCTGCCGCGATGGCTTTCGCGGCCAACGTCACCATCTGATTGCCGACCACATAGCGCTTCGTCCCGATGGCCTTCTGCAGGAGGCCTCGCGCCTCGAGATTTCCGACGAGCCTGTGGGTCGTCGGAAGCGGTAGCGCAAGCGCACTGGCGATCTCCGCCACCGAGACCGCCTTGGTCTGCTCGGCGACATGCCCGACCACGGCAAATGCCCGGTCGAGGGGCCCATCCGCTTTGCTGGTCATGGCTCCCTTCCCATCATTTCGACAAAAACGAATTATCGATTTTCGGAATAATTACAGCCTAAATATGAAAATGTCGATGGACGAAGAACGGTCGTGCCCATATCCTTGGCTCTGCCGGTGAGAGATCAAATTTTGTGCAGCGCACTGCGCGGCCAGAACCGGCTCAAGCAACAACAGTCCGAAGCAGCCTCGGTCGCGCTCGTCAGGGAGAGTGGGATGTCGCGTCACTACGACGTTGCCGCCGTTCGAAAGGCCTTTCCGGCCGCCGAACACGTCGTTTATCTCGATAGCGGATTTCAGACCCCGCTCTCGCGGCCGGTCAAGGAGGCCTATGAGCGCTTCCTGCAGGAGGGCTTCGAGACCGCGGGGCCGAAGCAGATCTGGCTCAACCGACTTGAAGAGACGCGCACCAAGGTCGCGGCTTTCCTGGGCGCCAGGCCGAACGAGATCGCCTTCACCAAGAACACCTCCGAAAGCATGAACATCGCAGCCAACGCGCTCCCGCTTCGCGCTGGTGACAAGGTTCTGATGATCCACGGCGATCATCCCAACAACGCCTACGCTTTCCTCAATCTTCGGAAGAAGGGCGTCGAGATCGTCTTCATTCCGATGACAGAGGTGGTCGATGCGGAAAGCTTCCGGCCGCACATCGACGAGCGGACCCGCGCGATATCGATGTCGCTTGTCACTTTCCATGCCGGGCATCGCTTCGACGTGGAGAGCGTAGGTGCTCTGTGCGCAGAGCGTTCGCTCTATTTCGTCGTCGACGCGATGCAGGGCATCGGCGTCGTGCCAATTGACGCCAAGGCGATGAAGGCAACCTTCATCGGCTCGGGCACGCACAAGGGACTGCTTGTCCCGCAAGGACTCGGCCTGCTCTATTGGGACGCGACAAGGACCGAACTGGAGCCGGCCTACCTGGCGGCTGCCAGTCTTGCCGAGCCGCCGTTGGACTTCGTCGCCAGGCCCGACAATCTGGCCCTGCCGCCGACGGCCGGCCGGTTCGAACTGGGCAACTTCAACCTTCCGGCCATCCAGGGCCTGGGTGCGGCAATCGACCTCATCAACCAAATCGGTATCGAAAATATCCAGCGGCACTGCTTCGACCTCGGCGACTATCTGATCGAGCGCCTCAATGGGCTCGGCGTCGGCCTGGTCGGCCCGCGGGACCGGCAGCATCGCGCGCCGCACATCTACGTCATCGCTTTGCCGGCGGCCGATTGGCTCGACTATTTCACGCAGAACGGCGTTCGCGTATCGCCGGAACGCGACGGCATCCGCGTCTCGTTGGGCATGTTCAACACCACGGCTGACATCGACAGGCTCATGGAAGCAATCCGCGCCCGCAATGCGCCTTCGGCTCGGGCCCGCACCGCCGTTCTGTCCAAGCTCGGGTAGTCCAATACGACCTTCACTTCCTCCAGCAGCAGCCGCCGAGACGCCGGAAATGCGCCACAACTCGGATGCTGCACCCCCCGGTGGCGCGCAGGATCTCGTCATGCAGGCAGGCAGCAGAACTCAAAATCCCAACAAGCTGACCACGTACATCATGGTCAGTCTGGTTCTCGGCATCGCGGCAGGCTACGCGTGCAACAGACTGGCGAGCCCGGAGCAGGCGAAGATCATCGCCGGCTATTTCTCCATCGTGTCGGACATCTTCCTGCGCATGATCAAGATGATCATTGCACCGTTGGTGTTTGGCACCATCGTCTCCGGAATCACCAGTCTCAGTGCGAACGGTGGCGCGGTCGGCCGGATCGCCGTGAAGTCGCTGGCCTGGTTCATCACGGCATCCGTCGTCTCGCTGCTGGTTGGGCTGCTGCTTGCCAACGTCCTGCATCCGGGCCACGGGCTCGGCCTTGCACTGCCCGACGCGAATGCGACGGCCAACGTCCAGACCAGCAGCCTGAACGTCAAGGACTTTGCCGCGCACGTGTTCCCGACCAGCATCGTTCAGGCGATGGCGGGCAACGAGGTGCTGCAGATCCTCGTCTTCTCGATGTTCTTCGGTTTTGCGCTCAGTGCCGTCAAGGGGGCGTTTGCCCCCGATATCGCCAAGTCGATCGACCAGATCGTTCCGGTGATGCTCAAGTTCACCGACTATGTCATGCGTTTCGCCCCGTTCGGCGTCTTCGCCGCCATGGCCTCGGTCATTTCAACGCAGGGCCTCGGCGTTCTCGTCACCTACGGAAAGTTCGTCAGCGCCTTCTATTTCGGCCTCTTCGTGCTCTGGGTACTCATCATCGGTGCGGGCAGTGTCGTACTCGGCGGATCGATCAAGTTCTTGCTCCGCCTGCTCAGACAGCCGATGATGATCGCCTTCTCGACCTCGAGCAGCGAGGCCGCGTTCCCCAAGATGATCGAGCAATTGATGAAGTTCGGCGTCTCCGAACGCATCGCCGGCTTCGTCCTGCCGCTCGGGTATTCGTTCAATCTCGATGGTTCGATGATGTATCAGACGTTTGCCGCGCTGTTCGTCGCCCAGGCCTTCAATATCGACATGCCCATCACGACGCAGATTGCGATGCTGCTTCTTCTGATGGTCACGAGCAAGGGTATCGCCGGCGTGCCCCGCGCCTCGCTTGTCGTCGCAGCCGCAACGCTGCCCACCTTCGGTCTGCCGGCCGGCGGCCTCGTTCTGCTGATCGGCATCGACGCTTTCCTCGACATGGGGCGGACGATGACGAACGTCATTGGCAACGGTATCGCCACTGCCGTCGTCGCCAAATGGGAGAACGAGCTGGGTGCAGCTGTCGAGGAAGAGACTCCCCTCTTGCAAACCGCTGCAGCCGGCTAACGCTGCGCGAGGCGCGAGCTTCGCCCGGTGATCAGGGCTCCGGCGGGGCTACTCAGCACCAACTGGACAGTCACAATGCTAGCCAAGACTGAATTCAGCGCAGCCCCGTCCTGCATGAAGCCGCCCTCTCGATGGTCATGGACCTGGCTGCCACGCAACCTTGCCAGAGTTCATCGGTCCCGGGATCAAAGTCATCCCATCGGTCAAGGGCGACGGACACGAAATCGGCGCGGCAGCCGCCGCAGCCGAGTTTGCGGCGGTTGGCGACGCCTTGGTGCACGGCCGGCGCGTTCGGGTATACTTCGTGAGTGGATCTCGCCGACGTGCCAAATGTCGAACTCGGCGATGAGGTTCATCGACTCTGCCAGGTAACCCCTCCCGCGTTGCGTGGAACGCGGGAGCGTTGCACGCAGCGGCTTGGCAGCCGCGATATCCGAGGGAGGGGTAAGATGCTTAGCGTCTTCGATATGTTCAAAATCGGTGTAGGGCCATCGAGCTCTCACACCGTTGGACCAATGAAGGCCGCGCGCGCGTTTGCAAGGCAACTCTCAGAAACCGGAGTTCTCAACCGGGTCCAGGGCATCCGTATCTGGCTCCACGGCTCCTTGGCCGCAACGGGTAAGGGGCACGCAACGGACACGGCGGTCTTGCTCGGATTGTCCGGCTACGCACCCGACACGATCGATATCGATGCGGTTCCGTCGATCCTCGCAAAGATCGGGAAAGAGAGTGCGATTTGTCTCGACGGGCGTCAGACGGTCCGTTTTGATGCCCTTCAGCATATCAAGTGGAGCGTAAAGCCACTTGCATTTCATCCGAACGGCATGACGCTCTCCGCCTTCGGCGCCGACGGCGACATGCTGGCCGCTGAAACCTACTTCTCCGTGGGCGGCGGCTTCGTCGTGAGAGAGTCGGACATCGGGGCGCAGGATCCGGCGCCGAATGGTCCGGCAGCTCGCTTTCCTTACGACTACGGCACGGCAGATGATCTCGTCGCCCTTTGCAAGAGGAACGCCTTGAGCATCGCCGAACTCATGCGCGCCAATGAGCGTGCGCTGCGTACAGACGAAGAGATCGATCGCGGGCTCGTACAGATCTGGCAGGTCATGAACGGCTGCATCGAGAGGGGCTGCGTCACGGAAGGCCTGCTCCCCGGGCGCATGCAGGTGCGGCGTAGAGCCCCGTCCCTTGCAAAGCTCTTGCGCAGCCGGCCGAGCGTCAGCGCCGATCCGCTGTATGCCATGGAATGGGTCAACCTGTACGCGATGGCCGTGAACGAGGAGAACGCGGCCGGCGGCCGGGTCGTCACTGCTCCCACCAACGGTGCGGCCGGAATTATCCCGGCGGTCTTGCGCTACTATGTGGACTTCGTTCCTGAAGCTTCCGAGCACGGTGTCATGGACTTTCTGCTGACAGCCGCTGCGATCGGGATTCTCTACAAGAAGAACGCCTCGATTTCCGGCGCGGAAGTGGGCTGCCAGGGCGAAGTCGGTGTGGCCTGTTCGATGGCGGCAGCCGGGCTCTGCGCAGTCCTTGGAGGATCGATAGCGCAGGTGGAGAACGCGGCCGAGATCGGCATGGAGCACCACCTTGGCCTGACCTGCGACCCCGTGGGCGGGATGGTTCAGATCCCCTGCATCGAACGCAACGCGATCGGATCGATAAAGGCAATCAACGCTGCCCGCATGGCGCTGTTCGGCGACGGCGAACACCACGTCAGCCTGGACAATGTCATCAAGACGATGCGCGACACCGGCGCGGACATGCTCTCGAAGTACAAGGAGACGTCCGAAGGAGGTCTCGCCGTGAATATCGTTGAATGCTGAGCGCGAACACGGCGTCGTTTCTACGTTGACCGTTATCGGCATCGCCTGACTGACATCGCGAGCGCGGGAACAGTGAGAAATGGAGGCTTTGCCACCACGTTCCGGGTGGCTCCCGCCGGCTCATCCCGCAATCACGGCGACCATGACGGATCCCCAGGTCGTCAGCAGGATGTTCGAGATCGGATAGGCCGGGGTATAGCCAAGCACGACCACCGAGCTACCGGAACGCTCCTGGATGGCGGCCATCGCTGCCGTTACCGTCTGTGCTCCGGTCAGTGCGCCGAGCAAGAGGATGGGGTTCATGCGCAATATGAAATGACCAAAGCAGAAGCCGACGATCTGCGGCAACAGGGTCACCATCATGCCGCCCAGGAGCAGACCGATGCCCGACTCCCGTATGGCGGAAAGGAAGATCGGGCCGGCATGAATCCCGGTAAGGCCGACAAAGGCCGCCAGCCCGAGCGATGTCATCAGGCTGATCGCGCCGTCGGGGATCCGGCCGAAGTGCGGCATACGGGTGCGGAGATAGCCGACCAGAAGTCCGGCGAGCAGCGTGCCGACGCTGGTGCTCAGCGAGATGGTGACACCACCAACCGAAAAACTCACGAGAACGCCAACAAGGCCACCGAAAAAGATCGCAAGTCCCAGCACCACGAAATCGATGCTGGTGCTCGGCGCAACGATGACGCCAATGCTCTTGGCAGCGTTTTGCACCACTGTTTCAGGGCCAACGATGCGAAGCAGATCACCGCGCTGCAGGACCACGCCGGCGGCGATGGGAAGTGCTTCACCACCCCGGCTCAGCGAGCGCAAATAGAGGCCACGTGCCCAGGTCTGTTCCGACGCCTGCTCGAGACTGCTGCCTGCGAGCTTCGACTTGATCAGGAACACGTCGGCCGAGACCAGGGGGATATCGAGGAGTTCGCGGTCCTCGACCTCCTCGCCGCGCGGTCCGATCAGGTCGACGATCACCTGACGCGGTGCGGACAGCGCGATGACGTCGCCTGCCGCGAGCATCGTTCCAGGTTCCGCCTCGAGGATTTGCTCCCCGTGGCGGATGCGGTGGATGAAGACCCGGTGCCCGGGCACGCGGGCTTCGGCGGCGGCAACCGAAAGCCCGGCGATTGCCGCCTGCTCATCCAGCCGGTAGGCGCGCAACTCGAATTTGCGCCAGGCGGACGCCAGGCCGGGTTTGGCCCGGGTGATGCCCAGCGCCTGCTCCAGTTTGAGCGCTTCTGTCTTCAGGTCGATCTTCAGCAGCGCCGGAACGACCATTGTGCAGAACGTGATCACGCCGGCATAGCCGAAGATATAGCAGACCGCATCCGCCACCGCGATATGCGAGACGAAAAGTGCGCGCTGTGCTTCGGGAACGGACAGTCCGTTGACTGCGTCGGTCGCCGTACCCATCGCGGCGCTCTGGCTGAGAGCACCCGACATGAGCCCGGCCGCAAAGCCGGGGTCAAGGCGCAGCACGCGCGCGACGACGATCGCCGCGGCGAGGCCAGTGAGGCTCACGACGACGGCCATGAGCACCGGCTTCAGCCCGTCGCGCTTCATTGCCAGCACGAATTGCGGACCGACCGAATAGCCCACCCCGAACAGGAACAGCAGGAACAAAAAGGATTTGGTCATGCCGGAGACGGGCACATGCGCGAAGTCGCCGACCGCCAGTCCGGCGAAGAGCGCGCCCGTCACCGGGCCAAGGCTGAACGCACCGATCCTGAAGCTTCCGATCCAGTAGCCGGCCGCGATCACCAGGAACAGCGCAAGTTCCGGATAGCGGACCAGAAACTGCTGAAGCCAGGTCAACATCGTCTTGTCGCGGCTATGTCATCAGCATGACCAGCACCATGCCCCAGATCGTCAGCAGCGTATTTCCGACCGCGTAGGTGACGGTATAGCCAAGGCCGGGAATCTGGCTTCTCGCGCGGTCATTGATCATGCCCAGCGAGGCGGTCGTCGTACGCGCGCCGGAGCAGCATCCGAGCACGATCGCGTCGTGGAATTTGAACACATATTTGCCGACGTACATCGCCAGGATCAGCGGTACGGTGGTCACTATGACGCCCCACAGGAACAGGCTGAAGCCGAGCTTTTGCAGTCCGGCGACGAACCCCGGTCCCGAGGAGATGCCGACGACGGCAATGAAGACGTTCAGACCGACCGAGTTCATGAACCACACGGTGGGCGACGGGATCCGGCCGAACGTCGGATGAACGGATCGGAGCCAGCCGAAAAACAGACCGGAGATCAGCGCGCCGCCGGACGTGGACAGAGTCAGCGGCACGCTTCCGATCTTGTAAACGAAGGCGCCGATAAGCGCGCCAATCGCAATGGCTGCCCCGATGAAGGCGACATCGGCAACGTCAGTCGCACGATCCGGCCGGCCCAGCATTTTCGTAGCAGCGCCGACATCGGGCGTGCGACCTACAACGGTGACGATGTCGCCCCGATTGATCTTCGTGCTCGGCAGGATCGGAATCTCGGTCGCGATCGCGCCCCGGCTGATCTTGCGCAGGAATACGCCCCGAGCGCCCGGTGCTTTCGCCAGTTCCTCCAGCGTCTTGCCGTCGACGTCCTTGCTGGTCACGTAGACATCGAGACCCTCAATCGGCACCGCCAGCAGCTCACGATCGTCGACTTCTTCCGCTTGCTCGCCGATCAACTGCACGAGCACGTCGCGGCGGCCAGCCACGGCGACGATATCGCCGGCATGAATCACGGCGTCGGAGGTTGCCTCCACGATCTTCCCGCCTTGCCGAAGCCGCAGGACGAAGACGCGCTGATCGGGAATCAGCGCCTCTGCCTGCTCGACCGTCTTGCCGACGACGGGGCCCCGCTCACGAACGCGGTAGGCGCGCACATCGAACTGGTGCCAGGCCGTCCCCGGGCCGCCCAGTTGCTTCTTGCCGCCGTACTCCTCCTCGTACTTCTTGCACGCGGTCTCGAGGTCGATGCCGAGCAATGCCGGCCCGACCAGCGCCAGGACGATCGCCGACCCGACCGTGCCGAAGATATACGTCACGGCATAGGCGACCGGCATCGCATCGAACAGCTTCTTCGTCTCGTCTGCGGGCAGACCAAGGCGATTGATGGCATCGGTCGCAAGCCCCATCGACGCGGAGATCGTCTGCGACCCGGCATAGAGGCCGACGGCCGATCCGACGTCGTAGCCGGCGAGCTTGGAGCCGAAATAGGCAGAGAGAAGACAGAAGACACAGACCACGGCCGCGAAAATCGCCTGCGGAATGCCGTCCTGCGCGATGCCGCGCACGAATTGCGGTCCGACACCATAACCGATTGCGAACAGGAACATCAGAAAGAAGAACGGCTTCAGCGGACCCGAAATGGTTATTCCGATCTGACCGATGATGACCGCGGCGACGAGCGTCGCGGTCACCGCGCCGAGACCAAGACCCTTGTAGGTGAAGGACCCGAAATAGTAGCCCAGGGCCAGGGAGAGGAAGATCGCGATTTCAGGATAGGTGCGGAGCGTCTGGAAGAACCAATCGATCATGATGTCACCCGTTCATGCTGTCCCGGGGCCTCGGCATACGCCCGCTTCGATCTCGCGCAGGGTGGCCGATGAGGGCGAGCAACTAACTCGGTCGACATCAGACGGCGGTTGGCGACGGGGATGTTGATCTATGTCAAGCGCAACCGCGAGAGTCTTGCGATTTCATCGCCTTGCGACCATCGGTCGGAGCGGTCGCATCGTCCGCACGAGAGCGTTGACATAGATCAAGGGCCGTCACCGGCTGCCGATCATGCTGAAGGCGATTGCGCAGGCAAGAAGCCTGTCCGCCTCCATTCCAACAGCTTGCACCGCCCGGGAGTATCAAATGGCTGATCTTCTGACCTTAAAGAAATTCGAGGCGTTGAGCCCCTTCGAGATCAAGGACGAGTTGATCAATCTGGCGAAGAGCGCTTCGAAGCGGAGCCAGATGGCCTTTCTGAACGCCGGAAGGGGCAACCCCAACTGGGTGGCCACGACGCCGCGCGAAGGCTTCTTCCTGCTGGGACAATTCGCGATCACCGAGAGCAAGCGGGTGATGGAGCACCCGGCAGGCGTCGGCGGCATGCCGCAGCCAAAGGGTATTGCCGGACGGTTCGAGGCCTGGCTCGCACAGCACAAGGACATGCCGGGCGCAAGCTTCCTGACGGAGATGCTGCCCTTTGCGGTCAAGAAGTTCAGCTTCGACCCCGACGCCTTCGTCCACGAGCTCGTCGATTCGATCATCGGCGATAATTATCCGGTGCCCGACCGCATGCTGGTGCACAACGAAAAGATCGTGCACGAATATCTGATGTGGGCCGTTTGCGGCGAGCCCCGGCCAGCCGGAAAATTCGACATCTATGCGGTCGAGGGCGGCACTGCGGCGATGTGCTATCTTTTCAAGTCGTTGAAGGCCAATCGGCTGCTGCTTCCCGGCGACACCATCGCGCTGGCGACGCCGATCTTCACGCCCTACATCGAGATGACGCACCTGGAGGACTATGACCTCAAGGTTGTTCAGATCAGGGCTCCTCAGGAAAACAAGTTCCAGTTCACCGACGAGGAGATCAAGAAACTCGAGGATCCGAAGATAAAGGCCTTCTTCGTCGTCAATCCGTCCAATCCCCCGGGGATGGCGCTGAGCAAGGAGACCATCGCCAAGCTCGCCAAACTGGTGAAGACCAAGCGCCCCGACTTGATGATCCTCACCGACGACGTCTACGGCACTTTCGTGCATGATTTCCGCTCGCTGCTTGGCGAACTCCCGTACAACACCATCGGCGTCTATTCCTATTCGAAGTATTTCGGCTGCACGGGCTGGCGACTTGGCGCCATCGCCATCAACGAAAACAACATCTACGACAAGATGATCGCCGAGCTTCCGGACGCCGCGGTGAAGGCGCTCGACAAGCGCTACGGGCCGCTGACGCTCGAGCCGCGCAAGCTCAAGTTCATCGACCGCATTGTCGCCGACAGTCGCGACGTGGCGCTCAACCACACCGCGGGATTGTCGTTGCCGCAGCAGGTCATGATGAGCCTGTTCTCGCTGGCGGAGATGATGGACGTGAAAAAAGCCTATCAGGCCGCCTGCATGGAAATCGTCAATCAACGCATATGGTCGCTGCTCGACGGGCTCGGGCTTGCGGACAAGCTGACCCCGAATCCGAACTACGACGCCTATTACGCCCTTGTCGATTTCGAATTCTGGGCCCGAAAGAACATCGGCGACGATGCCGTTGAATACCTCAAGAAACATATCCACCCGCTGGACCTTGCCTTCAGGCTCGCCGAAGCCCACGGGATCGTGCTGTTGAACGGAGGCGGATTCGAAGCGCCCGAATGGTCGCTCCGCGTGTCGCTCGCAAACCTCCCTGACGAGGTCTACGACGATATCGGACGGGGCGTTCGAACAATCGCAAGAGGCTATCGCGACGCTTACGAAGCGTCGAAAGGTGCAGCCGCAAAACGCTGACAGCGCATCGACCCGCTGATGGCTGGCTGATACCGCTGCAAAATGTCAAAGGGCGGCGATGGAATTCGCGCCGCCCTGCCCGCGCGCCCCGCTCCGCGATCTCTGCGCACGCATCCCCGTCCTCCTGGATCCGGTCCCGCCCTCCCCCTCTTGGTTCGGACCTCGCGAGCCCGCCTCGCAATTCGACCCGATCAATCCGTTCGGCCCTACACCCTGAAGAACGCGAACCAGACCGTGCCGAGGATCAGCACCGCCAGTCCCGTCGAGGCCGTAAGCAGTGCGAGGACCGAAGGACCAGGCTCGGCCTGGCGCGCTTCGGTCGGGGTTTCGATGATCTGACCGTGTCGTTCCGTTGGCATGCCGACCTCTCCGGTTAAGTGGCTGTAATGTCCCGCCATTGAGGCCCCTCGGAAACCCAACGCATGATCCGGAGCGACGTTCCGAGCCCTTTCGGCTGCGCGAATAACGCATGACAGCAGCGACAAACCGGCGCAGGGCGAAACCACGGTTAACGTCGTTGCCAGATTCAACCGGGGGCGATGTTTCAAAGGCGGGTTCCCGGTGTTATCTTCTTTCATTCCGTCGGTTGCGTAATCGGAGTTTGCCATGGCCCCCCGCGCCAACTGGAAAGGCTTCCTGCGCCTTTCGCTCGTGACCTGCCCGGTTGCCCTGTACCCGGCGACGTCGGATACCGAAAAGGTCTCCTTCAACCAGATCAACCGCAAGACCGGCCACCGCATCAAATACGCCAAGGTCGACGCCGAGACCGGCGAGGAGGTCGGCTCCGACGACATCATGAAGGGCTACAAGGTCGACACCGACACCTATATCGAGGTGACCAAGGAAGAGCTCGACGACATCGCGCTGGAATCCACCCGCACCATCGAGATCGACGAGTTCGTCCCCCGGTCCGAGATCGACAGCCGCTATCTGATCCGCCCCTATTACCTGATCCCCGACGGCAAGGTCGGCCATGACGCCTTTGCAGTGATCCGCGAAACCATCCGCAGCCTCGGCAAGGTCGCGATCGGGCGCGTGGTGCTGACCAACCGCGAGCACATCATCGCGCTCGAGCCGCTCGACAACGGGCTGATGGGCACCCTGCTGCGCTACCCCTACGAGGTGCGCAGCGAGAAGGAATATTTCGACGACATCCAGGACGTGAAGATCACCAAGGACATGCTCGACCTCGCCAAGCATATCGTCGAGCAGAAGTCCGCCGACTTCGATCCGGAGGAGTTCGAGGACCGCTACGAGCAGGCGCTGATCGACCTGATCAACCAGAAGCGCAACGGCATCAAGATCGCAAAGCCGGCACCGAAGTCGGACGGCAATGTCATCAACCTGATGGACGCCCTGAAGAAGAGCCTCGCCAACGAGAAGGCTGCGCCAGCCGCCAGGGGCGAGACCAAGGCAAAGGGCAAGAAGCCGAAGAAGCGTGCCGAGGGTCAGCGCGAGATGCTGCTGCCGATCTCGGGCAGCGGCAAGCGCGAGCCCAAGGAGGTTGCCAAACCCGAGCCGAAGAAGGCCGAGAAGCCGGTGCGCGCACAAGGCAGCGCACGCGCCAAGAAGGCGAGCTGACGGGTCAGGCCGCGGAGACCGATGACCGCCATCGACCACGCGTAAGATGCCCTGGTCGACGCCGTTCGACGATCCGATTCCGCTCCGCCGCGGCAGCCTGGTGACGTTGCAGCAGGCCGCCGACTACATCATGAAATTGCCCGAGGACGCCCAGCAGGAGCCGCGCTGGCAAATCGCGGTCGAGCACCTGATCCATGCGGCGGAACAGGGTGGTGGCTGGCTGATGTTTGCACGGATTGCGATGCTGCGCGCGCTCAACGGGGACGGTGAAGGTTGAAGCAGCGTCGGCGAGCCGGCGGCGCTACTTGATCGCCGCGCTCATCGCCGAGAAGCGGCCGCTCAGATTGACGCCGATGCCGTTGACGCCGGCAACGATCAGGATGCTCAGCCCGGCGCCGATAATGGCGTATTCGATCGCCGTCGAGGCGACCTCATCGCGAATAAACCTTGCGAGCAACGAACGCATTGAAAGCTCCTGTCGACGCCAGCGGATATTTGCCCGCGCAGGAAAAATACGCCAGCCAAACTAGGTAACATTGGTTGACGCCGCATTGACGGACAAGATGAACGATCGCTTAAAGGTTGCAGAGGATTTCGTGCCTATCCCGGGCCGGGTGATCCCGCCCCTCCCGCCCCGAGGCGGCCGGGCTGGCTCGCGAACGCATATCAGAACTACCTGATCGGACCGTGGCCGGCGCTTTACCGGTCCTCCGGAATCCTGTTCCCTTATCGGACAGGACGACAACGAGGCCGGAGCAAACCGGCCGCATCTCAGGGAGACCGTCATGAAGCTCGGCGCCGCGATTGCGGAAATCATGAAGCGCGAGGGTATCGAGATCCTCTGCGGCTATCCCGTCAACCATCTGATCGAATACGCAGCCAATGCCGACATCCGGCCCGTCATGGTGCGCCAGGAGCGGATCGGCATGCACATGGCGGACGCCATCTCCCGCGTCACCTCGGGCCGCACCATCGGCGCCTTCTGCATGCAGCACGGCCCGGGCGCCGAGAACGCGATGGGCGGCGTCGCGCAGTGCTACGGCGAATCCGTCCCCGTGCTGGTGCTACCGATGGGCTATGCGCGCCGGCTCGCCAATGTCGATCCGAACTTCAACTCCAGCCAGGCGATGAAGGCGTTCTCCAAATCGTCGGAGCCGATCAACCTCGCTTCCGAGGTCTGCAACATCTTCCGCCGCGCCTTCACCAGACTGAAGAACGGCCGCGGCGGGCCGGTGATCGTGGAAATCCCCGCCGACATGTGGAACGAGGAGGTCGCCGAGCCCTTGAACTACACGCCGGTGCTGCGCACCCGCTACGGCGCCGACCCGGTTCATGTGAAGGAAGCCGCCGCCCTGCTCGTCAACGCCAGGCGCCCGGTGATCTATGCCGGCCAGGGCGTGCACTATGCCAGGGCCTGGCCGCAGCTGAAGCGGCTCGCCGAGCGGCTCGCGATCCCCGTCACGACGAGCCTCGGCGGCAAGTCGTCATTCCCCGAGACGCATCCGCTGTCGCTCGGCTCCGGCGGCCTCGCCGTGCCGCGCGCGGTGCCGAAATTCCTGGGGGATGCCGACGTCATCTTCGGCATCGGCTGCTCCTTCACCGAGACCTCGTTCGGCATCGCGATGCCGAAGGGCAAGACCATCATCCATTCGACGCTCGATCCGAACCACATCAACAAGGATGTCGAGGCCAGGGTCGGCCTCGTCGGCGACGCCGGCCTCGTGCTCGACGCGCTCCTCGAGGAGATCGGCAAGACCGTGACCGCGGACCGCGACGCCGGCGCGGTCGCCGCCGAGATTGCCGCTTCCCACAAGGAGTGGCTCGCCAAATGGCTGCCGAAGCTGACCCACAACGAGGCGCCGCTCAATCCCTACCGCGTGCTGTGGGACCTCCAGCACACGGTCGACATCCACAACACCATCATCACCCATGACGCCGGCAGCCCGCGCGACCAGCTCTCGCCGTTCTGGAAGTCGGTCGAGCCGCTGTCCTATATCGGCTGGGGCAAGACCACGCAGCTCGGCTATGGCCTCGGGCTTGCGATGGGTGCCAAGCTCGCGAAGCCCGACAAGCTCTGCATCAATGTCTGGGGCGATGCCGCGATCGGCTTCACGGGCATGGACTTCGAGACCGCGGTGCGCGAGCGCATCCCGATCATGTCGATCCTGCTCAACAATTTCTCGATGGCGATCGAGCTCAAGGTGATGCCGATCTCGACCGAGAAATACCGCTCGACCGACATCTCCGGCGATTACGCCGCGATGGCCCGCGCCTTCGGCGGCCATGGCGAGCGGGTGACCAGGCCTGAGGACATCATCCCCGCAATCAGGCGTGGCATCCAGAAGACGCAGGAAGGCGTGCCGGTGTTGCTGGAGTTCATCACCAGCAAGGAGACCGAGGTGTCGCGGCCGGGAACGTGAGGTCGGCAGGGAGGCAGTGATGGCACGTATCCTGGTGCTGGGCGCCGGCTTTGCCGGCCTGTGGGCCGCGCTCGGCGCCGCGCGCAAGCGCGACGAGATCGGCGCGCGGGCTGATGACACCGAGATTCTGGTGGTCGACCGCAACGCCTACCACAACATCCGGGTGCGCAATTACGAGGTCGATCTCGGCGATGTCGCGCTGCCGCTGGCCGGGCTGCTCGATCCGGTCGGCGTGCGCCACAGAGTGGCAGACGTCGAGGCGATCGATCCCGCGAAGCGGCAGGTCGTGGTCAGGACCGATGCCGGTGCAGAAGTCCTGACCTATGACCGGCTGGTGCTGACGACTGGCAGCGAGCTGGTCCGCCCCGCCATCCCCGGCCTCGCCGCCCATGGCTTCGATGTCGACACCTACGAAGCCGCCGTCAAGCTCGACGCACATCTCGCCGCGCTCGGCCGGCAGCCGCCGTCAGCGGACCGTGCGACTGTCGTGGTCGTGGGTGCCGGCTTCACCGGGATCGAGGTCGCGACCGAGATGCCGGACAAGCTCGCTCGCGCCGGCATCACCGGCGAGCGCCACGTCATCCTGATCGATCCCAATCCGGTGGTCGGCGCGACCTTCGGCGCGCATGGACGTCCCGTGATCAACGAGGCGCTGTCCGCGCTCGGCGTCGAGACCCGGCTGAACGTCCGGGCCGGCGCCGTCGACGCCGGCAGCATCACGCTCGATAGCGGCGAAATCATCGCGACACGGACCGTGGTCTGGTGCGCCGGCATGCGCGCCAGCCCGCTCGCCGCAGATTTGCCGGTCGCGCACGACCGGCTCGGCCGCCTCGCCGTGGACCATTTCATGCGCGCCGATGGTCTCGTGGACGTGTTCGCCGCCGGCGATGTCGCCGCCTGCCTGATCGACGGCGCGCATCCGACCGTGATGTCCTGCCAGTTCGCACGGCCGATGGGACGCTTCGCCGGCCACAACGTGGTCGCGGACCTCTTTGGCGAACCGCTGTTGCCGCTCACCATCGACTGGTACGTCACCGTGCTCGATCTCGGTGCCTGGGGCGCGCTCTACACCACCGGCTGGGACCGCGAGGTGCACACCACGGGCGCAGCAGCGAAGGCCACCAAGCAGACCATCAATCGCGAACGGATCTATCCGCCGCGCAACGGCGATCGCGCCGCGCTGCTCGCGGCAGCAGCGGCGACGATCCAGGCGGCGCCAAGGACGCGGACGTAATCGCTGGCTGCGAACTCTCCGCCGTCACTGCGAGGAGCGTGCTCGCAACGACGGTCGGAGGTCTGATCACTGCGACAGCTTCACGAAATCCGGAAACTTCAGCTTCCCCTCCGCGATCGCCTTCGGCCAGACCGTGATCTGCTTGCCGTTCTGCCACTGGAACACGAGGCCAGTCACGGCGCCCGGGCCCGACTTGATGCCGTGGGTGAACTCGTCGTCCTTGCCGTAGAACTGGATCTTGCCGATCGTGCCCTCGAAGTTGGTCTTCTCGAGCTCGGCGACCATCTTGTCCGGATCGGTCGAGCCGGCACGCTGGATCGCTTCCGCGATGATGTAGACATCGTCATAGGCGGTGTAGCCGGTATAGGCCGGCGGCGTGCCGTACTTCGCCTTGAACGCCGCCGCGAACGGCTTCGTCTTGGGCGTCACGGCGACGTCTGGCGTTGCCACCGCAAGCGACGGCACGCCTTCCGCCGCGCCGTTGGTGTCGCCCCAGAAGGTCGGGCTCAGCGCCTGCGCGCTGATGCCGAACATCGGGATCGGCACCTGCTGGTTCTTCCACTGCACCGTCGGCTGCACGCCGACATGGGAGATGCCGGTGACGATCACGTCGGGCTTCTTGCTCTCCATGTTGTTGAAGATCGGCGTGAAGTCGGTGGTATCGGGCGAGAAGCGCACATGCTCGACCACCTTCAGCCCGGCCTTCGGCAGGCAGGCCTCGTAGCCGACATCGAGCGGCTTGGTCCAGGCGGCGTCCTCGCTCATGATCGCGGCAGTCTTGAACTTGAGCTGGTCGACGAGCAGCTCCTTGGCGGCGTCGCAGACGAGCTGGGCCTGGGCGGCCGAGGTCAGGTAGCCGTGGAAAGTGTACTTGTTCTTCTCATAGTCGTTGTGGATCGCCTTGGTGATCTCGTTCGAGGCCGCGCCGGGCGTGATCAGCGGCATCTTCAGCCGCGCCGCCCACGGCTCCAGCGCCAGCACCACCTCGCTGATATAGCTCGCGATCACGGCCGAGACCTTGTCCTCGCTGACCGCGCGCTGGAAGGCGCGCACCGAGTCCGCCGACGAGCTCTTGTTGTCGTAGGTCACGATCTCGATCTTGCGGCCCATCACGCCGCCCTTGGCGTTGATCTCGTCGGCCGCGATCTGCGCGCCGCCCGGCGTCGCCGCACCCGCGATCGACTGCACCTCGGCGATGACGCCGATCTTGATCGGATCCTTGGACTGCGCATAGGCGGGCGCGGCGAGGCACAGCGCGAGCGCCGAAGCCAGCGGCAACAACGCGCCGGCGCGGCCGGCATAGGACATGCGTGACATGATGATCTCCCTTTCTTTGCTTTGTTATTGTCAGTCGTCGAGAACAACCGGGAACTACAGGAAGTCGGCGCCGGCCTCCGCGGCGAAGCGGCCGGGATCGCCTTCCCAGACGATCCGCGCGTGCTCGAGCACATAGACGCGGTCGGCATGCGGCAGCGCGAAGGTCACGTTCTGCTCGCCAAGCAGCACCGTGATCTTGGTGGTCTGGCGCATCTTCTCCAGCGCCTTCGACAGCAGCTCGAGGATGACGGGCGCCAATCCAAGCGTCGGCTCGTCCAGGATCAGGATCTGCGGCTGCATCATCAGGGCGCGGCCGATTGCCAGCATCTGCTGCTCGCCGCCTGACAGCGTCTGCGCCATCTGGCCCTGGCGCTCCTTCAGGATCGGGAATAGCTCGAACAGCCAGGCGAGTTGCTTCGCCCTCGCCGCGTCGTCGAGATGCTGGCCGCCCAGATCGAGATTCTCGCGTACCGTCATCTCGCCGAACAGTTCGCGCGATTCCGGGCACTGCACCAGGCCGCTTCGCGCGATCTTCGCCGGGCCGGTGCCGCGCAGCTTCTCGCCGCCGCGAATGATCTCGCCGGTGTAGGGCAGGAAGCCCGAGATGGTGTTGAACAGCGTGGTCTTGCCGGCGCCGTTGAGGCCGACCACGGAGACGAACTCGCCCTCATGGACGTGGATCGAGACATTCTCCAGCGCCTGCGCCTTGCCGTAATGCACGCTGACGTTCTCGACCTGCAGCAGCGGCGTCTTGTCCTTGAAGCTGGTTTCGGGCCGCGCGTGAGTTTCGATCGCGCCACCGAGATAGACCCGCCGCACGGTCTCGTTCTTCATCACGTCCTCGGCGCGGCCGGTCATGATCTCCTCGCCGAGATACATCGCGAGCACGCGATCGACCAGGGCCGCGACGCTCTTGACGTTGTGATCGACCAGCATCACCGCGCGGCCCTCGTCGCGGAAGCTGCGGATCAGGGCCGAGAACACGCTGACCTCGGCGCTGGTCAACCCGGCAAAGGGCTCGTCGACCAGCACCACTTTCGGATCACGCGCGATGGCCTTCGCCAGCTCCAGCCGGCGCAGATCGGCGAACGGCAGGGTCGGCGGTCGGCGGTCCATCACGGCGCCGAGGCCGACGCGCTCGGCGATCCATTTGGCGCGCTCGGTCAGCGCCTTGACGGGAAACAGCATGAACAGGCTGTCGGGCAGCAACGCGACCATGATGTTCTCGAGCACGGTCTGCCGGTTCAGCGGCCGCGAGTGCTGGAACACCATGCCAAAGCCCTTGCGCGCGATCTTGTGCGCAGGCAGTCCGGCGACGTTCTCACCCTCGAAGATCACGTCGCCCGATGTCGGGCGTTCGATGCCCATCACGCTCTTCATCGCCGTCGACTTGCCCGATCCGTTCGGCCCGATCAGGCCGAGGATCTCTCCGGGATGCAGCGCGAAGCTCAGATTCTTCACAGCGGTCAGGCCGCCGAATCGCTTGGTGAGGCCGCGGACGGTCAGCGTTGCATTGGTCGAGGAGACAGTCTGATCCATTACGAGCGCGCCTCGCGTGACAGGGCCGCTCCGAGGAAACCGCCGGGGAAGAACAGGACGACGAGCAGCGCCACCGCCGAGACGATGAAGGTCGCAAGCTCGCCGGTCGGCCGCAGGAATTCGCCGGCGACGATCAGGAAGATGGCACCGAGCGCCGCCCCCAGCACCGTGCGCCGGCCGCCGAGTACCGCCGAGACGATCACGTTCACGCCGACGGCGACGTCGACCACGGTGCCGACCGAGGCGGTGCCGAAGTAGAACACCAGCAGCGCCCCCGACAGCCCCGAGAAGAACGCGCTGACGATGAAGGCCGCCAGCTTGTGCTTGACGATGTTGAAGCCGAGCGCGCCGGCCTGCACCGGATCCTGCCCGCTCGCCTGCAGGACAAGGCCGACAGGCGATTGCGACAGGCCGTACAGGATGGCTGCGCTCACGGTCATGAAGCCGAGCGCGATCCAGTAATTCGCTCCGGCATTGATGGTGATGACGTCAGGGATGGTCAGGCCGATCTCGCCGCCGGTGAGATCGGCGAACACCACGACGAAGTTCTGCAGCATCAGCACCGCGACCAGCGTGGTCAGGCCGAAATACGGCCCCCTCACCCGCAGCGCCGGCAGCGCCAGCACGAAGCCCGCGACGACGGAGGCGAGCGCGCCGAGCAGGATGCAGAGATATACCGACCAGCCGAACTGGTTGTTGAGGATGCCGGCGGTGTAGGCGCCGACGCCGATCAGGAAGGTCGGCCCGAAATTCACCTCGCCGGCGAAGCCGAACAGCAGGTCCCAGGCCATCGCGAACACGCCGAAATAGAACGCGACCGTCAGCAGCCCGAGGATGTAGCCGGAGACGTAGAACGGCAGCGTTGCGGCAATCACCACGCAGGCCAGCGAGATGAAGAACAGGCGCGAGGTAAAGAAACCGGCCATCTCAGCGCCTCCCCAAGAGGCCCTGGGGCCGGATATACATCACGACGACCAGCAGCAGCAGCGCCGGAATGGTGCGGTAGGCCGGCGACACCAGATAGGCCGTCACGGTCTCGAGATAACCGACGACGAAGGCTGCGATCAGCGAGCCGGAGACGCTGCCGAGGCCGCCGAGCACCACGATCGAGAACGCGCTGGCGGTCAGCGGCCCGACGCTGTAGGAGCTGACGCCCAGGAACATGCCGAGCAGCACGCCGGCGATGCCGGCCAGGATGCCGTAGATCGCCCATACCACGACATAGATGCGGGTGAGCTCGAGGCCGAGCAGCGTAACGCCGCGCGGGTTCATCGAGGCCGCCAGCACCGCCTTGCCGGTCCGCGTGCGGTTCACCAGTATCCAGAGCAGGCCGATGACGAGGCAGCAGACGATCGCGGTGAAGATCTCGTTCCGCGGCGTGCGCACGCCGAAGATGTCGACCACGCCCTCGACGATCGGCAGCACGGTCTTGGCGTTGTTGGTGAAGAAATAGGCAATCAGCTCCTGGATCATGATCCCCCACAGCAGGGTGCCGGTGAGGACGAAGATCTCCTTTTCCTCATTGGGTATACGCCGGGAGTTCTGGATCGGCTTCACGACCGCAAAATAGGTCGCGAACGCCACCACCAATGCGACGGCGACGCCGAGCAGCGCGCCGGAGTAGGTGTCGAGGTGCAGCACGCTGGCGGCGGCCCAGGCGGCGACCGCTGCGGCCACCATGATGGCACCGTGAGAGAGATTGAGAACGCCGGAGACACCGAAGATCAGGGTGAAGCCGGTTGCGCCGAGCGCATATAACGCACTGATGGCAAAGCCATCGATCAGGATCTGTAACGCTTGCATCGATGAGTGGCCGCGGCAGCGGAGCTGCCTGTTGTGGGGAACGCGTAAAAGGAAAACGCTCCCGGGAGAGGCCCGGGAGCGTCATTCCTCGGTCAATTCGCGGTAACCTTGATGAAGCTCGGGAACTTGAGCTCGCTCTTGGCGACCTCCTTGGGCCAGACCGCAACCTGCTTGCCGCTCTGCCACTGCAGCATCAGTCCGGTGATCAGGCCCTTGCCGTACTTGATCGAGTGGGTGAACGGGTCGTCCTTGCCGTAGAACTGGACGCGGCCGATGGTGCCTTCCCAATCGGTCTTCTCCAGCGCCTCGACCATCTTGTCGGCGTCAACAGAACCGGCGCGCTTCACCGCGTCGGCGATGTAATAAACCTCGTCATAGGAGGTGTAGCCGGCATAGGACGGGTAGTTGCCGAAGCGCTTCTTGAAGTTTTCCGCGAACGGCACCGACTTCGGCGTCACCGCGACGTTCGGACCCGAGACGCCCTGATAGAGCACGCCTTCGGCTGCGTCATTGGTATCCTTGCCGAAGGTCTCGTTGGTCGCCTGAGACGAGATGCCGAACATCGGGATCGGCACCTGCTGGTTCTTCCATTGCACCGTCGGCTGCACACCGACATGCGAGATGCCGGTGATGATCACGTCGGGTTTCGAGCCCTCGATCTTGTTGAAGATCGGCGTGAAGTCGGTGGTGTCGGGCGAGAAGCGGATGTGGTCGACGACCTTGAGCCCGATCTTGGGCAGGCATTCCTCGTAGCCGACGTCGAGCGGCTTGGTCCAGGCGGCGTCCTCGCTCATGATGACCGCGGTCTTCATGTGCTTCTGATCGACCAGGAGTTCCTTGGCGGCGTCGCAGACCGACAGCGCCAGCGCCGCCGAGGTCAGGTAGCCGTGGAAAGTGTACTTGTTCTTGTCGTAGTCGGCGTGGACGCTCTTGCTGATCTCGTTGGAGGCCGCACCCGGCGTCACGAACGGCGTCTTGAGGCGCGCCGCCCAGGGCTCGAGCGCCAGCACCACCTCGCTGATGTAGCTGGCGATGACGACGTTGACCTTGTCCTCGTTCACCGCACGCTGGAACGCGCGCACCGAATCCGCCGAGGACGAATGATTGTCGTAGGAGACGATCTCGATCTTGCGGCCGTCGATACCGCCCTTGGCGTTGATCTCGTCGGCGGCCATCTGTGCCGCCTGCGGGATCGACGCGCCGGCGATCGCCTGCGCCTCGGCGATCACGCCGATCTTGAGTGTGTCGGCAGCCAGCGCTCCGGTGGGAGCTACCGCGGCCAAGCCCAATGGAAGGGCCAGGGCAGCCACTCCGGCGAGATGCTGCATCGCATGAAAGGGCACGCGGGATGATCTCTTCACTCTGTCTCACTCCTCTTTTTTTCGGCTGCTTCGAGCTTTTCGGCCGCGACTATAGCCGTGACATGACGCGCAGCAAGAGAAACCGCATGCAGATCGCCATGCGTGGACGACAACTAAAGTAGTGGTCAGCGCTGATACTGTGAGCAAAGTTGAGGCAGTACGCGCGTGGCAGAATTGGAGGGTGGATGGGCGAGCGCGTGGAACGGTGCCAATCACTGATTTGCCCGACGGCGCAAGCCCCCATTGCAGAAATATTTCGGTTTATCAGTAGGCAAAATCAGTGTATAGAATTTGTCGTCTCACCCGCTCGAGGGGCGCTTCGCGATCGTCACGAACGTGGTGGTGGGATGCGGTGGACGCCGAGGTGCGCGCGACGAATGCACCAGAGCGGACGGCGAAATCGTGCAGGCCTGACGCCCTAGTGGCAGGTGTCCTGTCAGCAAGAGACCAAGGTCTCTTGCTGACGGCGGTGACAAAAAAGCCCAGTCTCACCGGGGAGAGCACGTATAAGCCGTAACCCATCGCGCAGGGAAAGCCGGGTTGTTCCCGGTTACACCTGTGGTCCTACCCCCGTGCTTTCTACCTTGCACGGGGCCCATGGGTGCGATCGGCACCCGGCTTTCCCTGCGCCCTCTGCTCACAGAGCGGCGAAACGAAATGCAAAGCTCGGGCAAACATGTCGCGAGAACGCGAAGCTGCGTACTCATCCATTGCTGTCATCGCCCGCGAAGGCGGGCGATCCCGTACGCCGCGGCCAATCGGCTCAAGCACGACTGTCTCTGGAATACTGGGTCGCCCGGTCAAGGCCGGGCGATGACACCAAGGGTGCTGCGGTTCGAGTGGGCCGCCGCCCTACTCCGCCATCTGCACCGGCGCCGCGGCGGGGCCGGCGAGCGGGCGCTCTTCCATCGTGATCATGCAGATTGCGGCGGTGGTCAGCAGCACGGCGGTGGCGCCGAACACGTAGCGGAAGGCGGTGATCATGGCGGCCACGGGAATCGAACTCACCACACCGGCACCCGCCGCATGATGCTCGCCTGCAAGCGAAACGTCGGGCCCGAGCGTCATCAGCAGGATCGCCGCGAAGGCGGCCACCGTGAAGGAGGCCATCAGCGCGCGGAAGAAGTTCATGGCACCGGTGACGGTGCCGACCTGGGCACGCGCCACCGAGTTCTGCAGCGACACCACGCTGACCGGGAAGGTGGTGCCGAGCCCGAGCGCGAACACGCTCATCACGACCAGGAGGCCCCAGAGCGGCAGCGTCGTCACCGCCATCACGACGGCGCCGGCCGCGGCCACCGAGGTGCCGACGATCGCAACGCGCTTGTAGTGCCTGACTTTCGCCATGGTGCGACCAGCGATCGCCGCGCCGCAGGTCGAGATCGCGGCGAGCGGGATCAGCGCAAGGCCGGCTTCACTGGCGGTGAGGTGATAGACCACCTCGTAATAGAGAGGCAGGTGCACGGTGAGCCCGACCATGGCGCCGAGCGCGCAGCCGCCCGCGCCCATCGCGAAGGGCACCACCGAGCCACCGAGCAGCGACAGCGGCAGGAACGGCTCGTCGGCGCGCCGCGCGTGCCAGACGAAGCTGCCGGCGAGCGCGATAGAGGCGCCGAGCATCGCCGCGATGGTGGGCGACAGCCAGGGGAAACGGGTACCACCCCAGGTCAGGACCAGCATGAACACGACGGCGGAGGCCATCAGCAGGACGCCGCCGAGCCAGTCGACCTCGCGCTTGCGGTGGAACACCGGAATCTTGCTCATCTTCGGCAGCAGCAGCGCCAGCGCAGCGGCTGCGAGCGGCAGGTTGATCCAGAAGATCATCGACCAGTGCAGGTGCTCGGCGAACACGCCGCCAACCACCGGGCCGAGAATGCCGCCGGCCATCCAGACGCTGGAGAAATAGGCCTGGTAGCGTCCACGCTCACGCGGCGAAACCACGTCCGAGATCACGGTCTGGACCACGGGCATGATGCCGCCGCCACCAAGCCCTTGCAGGCCGCGGGCGAGGATCAGCATGGTCATGCTGGGCGCGATCGCGCACAGCACCGAGCCGGCCACAAACAGGCTCAGCGAGGTGATGATCATGGCGCGGCGGCCATAGATGTCGCTCAGGGTACCGAATACCGGCGCCACGGCGGTGGACGCCAGAAGATACGCGGTGATGACCCAAGAGAGGTTGGTGACGTCCTGGAACTGGCGACCGATGGTCGGCAGCGCGGTCGCGACGATGGTCTGGTCGAGCGCCGCCAGGAACATCGTCAGCATCAGGCTGATCACGATGGTACGGACTTCGTCGTGACCAAGCGCAGTCGGCGGCGCGAGCGGCGGCGCTTCGCTGAGTTCGATCACTTCGCTGGGAAGTCGGGAGATCTCTTCGGCAATGTCCCCGGCAATGTCTTGGGGCAATGCCTGTCGGGCGGCAGGAAAACGGCTCTGCCGTTCATACTTGTTCATTTCGGGCGTATTGGTTGTCGTAACGCGGCTGCGCGGGGTGCGCCCGCGGTGGAATCATTCTGCGCTTTGCAATTTACGCAGCAATTCGTTCCTCAGGCAGGCACCCGCGCGCATGGGTGCATCCCGCAGGTGCGTCCTCGCAATGACGTGATCGCGAGCGACGCCGCGCAACGCCTGCCGGCGTCAGGTTTTGGACGTCTTGCCCGAGATCTTCGGCCGCTTCTTCAACCGGGCCTGCCTCGGCAGCAAGGCTGGCCAGCGTACGATGTGGTCCTCGAGATCGGCGTCGTTGACGTCGAGCTCGGTGCCCTGCACCCGGCCGCGCACCGAGACGCCCGCCTCATGAACGGTGTTGGGGTCGCCCGAGACCAGGGGGTGCCACCAATAGAGGTCCCGCCCCTCCGCCACGAGGCGGTAGCCGCAGCTCGGCGGCAGCCAGCTCAGTGTGCGGACGTTCTCGGGTGTCAGGCGGACACAATCCGGAACCTGGTCGGAGCGGTTCGGGTAGTCCTTGCAGGTGCAGAGGCCGGAATCGAGCAGCTTGCAGGAAATATGGGTGAAATAGATCTTCCCGGTGTCCTCGTCCTCGAGCTTTTCCAGGCAGCAGCGCGCGCAGCCGTCGCACAGGCTTTCCCATTCGGCGCTGGACATCTCTTCCAACGTCTTGGTTTTCCAGAAGAATCCCTCCTGGTCCGACGGGCGCTTGGGCGGTGCGGTCATGATTCCCTTGGAGTTGCCGATGCGCCTTTCTTGGGATGCCGCCGGTGGGTACGCAAGGGGGTGGTTTTGCGGGGCTGCAAAAGGTGGTGGGCAGAGTTAGGGCTTTCATTAAATTCACCAGCCGCGCCATTGGTTTATGGCCGCTGCTCGGATAGAACAGCCTCCGAGTCCCCAATGACGCAAAAGCGCCTTGGGTTTGCCGCAACATCCAAGCAAGACGCTCGTGGTGCCCTCGCGGAGCACTTGCAGCGCTGTCGAACTGATCAAGGGCCCCGGTGCGCCAGATCCTACCGCCGCATTGGAAGCAGAAGGTCCGGAACTTCTTCCTGGACCTCGATGCGCGCATCGACTCGACGCTGTTCTCGTCGGGCAAGGGCCTGCGCGAGCTCTACGAGCGCTATTCCACCTTCATGGACCGCTTCTATGTCGGCCGCTGGAAGCGCTGGGTCTTCATCGAGCCGCTTTCGGAAGCCGCGACCATCGGGCTCGGCGGCATGATCCTGCTGCTGACGCTCGCGATCCCCGCCTTCCGCGAGACCGCCGACGAGGACTGGCTGAAGAAGTCCGATCTCGCGGTGACGTTCCTCGACCGCTACGGCAACCCGATCGGCAGCCGCGGCATCAAGCACAATGACTCGATCCCGCTGGAGGATTTTCCGGACAATCTGATCAAGGCGACGCTTGCGACCGAAGATCGCCGCTTCTACGACCATTTCGGCATCGACGTGCCGGGTCTCGCCCGCGCGCTCGTCACCAACGCGCAGGCCGGCGGCGTCCGCCAGGGCGGTTCGTCGATCACCCAGCAGCTCGCCAAGAACCTGTTCCTGAACAATGAGCGCACCATCGAGCGCAAGGTGAAGGAAGCCTTCCTCGCGATCTGGCTCGAGACCCGCCTCACCAAGAACGAGATTTTGAAACTCTATCTCGACCGCGCCTATATGGGCGGCGGCACCTTCGGCGTCGACGGCGCGGCACATTTCTACTTCAACAAGTCGGTGCGCGACGTGAACCTGGCGGAAGCCGCGATGCTCGCGGGCCTGTTCAAGGCGCCGACCAAATACGCTCCGCACATCAACCTGCCTGCCGCGCGCGCCCGCGCCAACGTCGTGCTCGACAACCTCGTCGACGCCGGCTTCATGACAGAGGGCCAGGTGTTCGGCGCACGCCGCAATCCGGCGGTCGCCGTCGACCGGCGCGACGAGAACTCGCCGAACTACTATCTCGACTACGCCTTCGACGAGATGCGCAAGCTGGTCGATACCTTCCCGAAATCCTACACCGAGCGCGTGTTCGTGGTGCGCACCGCGATCGACATGAACGTGCAGCACGCCGCCGAGGATGCGATCGAGAACCAGCTCCGCCAGTTCGGACGCGATTATCACGCGACGCAGGCGGCGACCGTGGTGGCCGATCTCGACGGCGGCATCCGCGCGATGGTCGGCGGACGCGACTACGGCGCGAGCCAGTTCAACCGCGCCACCGACGCCTATCGCCAGCCCGGCTCGTCGTTCAAGCCCTACGTCTACACCACGGCGCTCCTGAACGGCTTCACGCCGAATTCGAAGATCGTCGACGGCCCGGTCTGCATCGGCAACTGGTGTCCGCAGAACTATGGCCACTCCTACACCGGCCTGATCACGCTGACGCAGGCGATCACCAACTCGATCAACGTCATCCCGGTGAAGCTGTCGATCGCGCTGGGCGGCAAGGCAGGACCGAAGGCGGGGCGCGCCAAGATCGTCGAGGTCGCGCGGCGCTTCGGCATCACGGCACCGCTGCCCGACACGCCGTCGATGCCGATCGGCTCCGACGAAGTGACCGTGATCGAGCACGCGGTCGCCTATGCGACCTTCCCGAACCGCGGCAAGGCGGTGACGCCGCATTCCGTGCTCGAGGTGCGCACGGGCACCGGCGATCTGGTGTGGCGCTGGGACCGCGACGGTCCGAAGCCCCGGCAGGCCATTCCGCCGAATATCGCTGCCGACATGGCGGGCATGATGAGCCACGTGGTGAGCGAAGGCACCGCGCGCCGCGCTGCGCTCGACGGCATTCCGACCGCGGGCAAGACCGGCACCACCAACGCGTATCGTGACGCCTGGTTCGTCGGCTACACCGGCAACTTCACCTGCGCGGTCTGGTACGGCAACGACGACTATTCGCCGACCAACCGCATGACGGGCGGCTCGCTGCCGGCGCAGACCTGGCACGACATCATGATCGCCGCGCATCAGGGCGTCGAGGTCCGGGAATTGCCGGGTGTCGGCATGGGCCAGAAGCTGCCGCCGCAGGCCAACGTCGCGGCCAACGCGGCGCCGAAGATCCTGGAGACCAAGCCCGGTCCGCCCCCGGTGCTGACCAAGCGCGGCGCCGATATCCTGGTGCAGGTCGAGAAGCTGCTCGACGACGCCGCCAGGACCGCCGGCAAGCCGACCGGCAAGACCACGCTGAACGACCCGTCCAAGGCGGCCAAGCCGGAATCGTCGAGCGCGCTGGCCTTCCCCGAGAACTATGTCGCCGCGGCCGGGCCGGACGGCGCGACAGCTGCCGTGCCGCGCAAGAACTGACGTGCGGCTGCTCCTCACCACCCTGCTGGCGCTCGTGATCGCCACCGCCGTCGGACTCGGCCTCACCTACGCGACGGCGACCCGCGGCACCGATATCGGCACATTGAAGATCGGCGCCTGGGTCGCGCGGCCGAAGAACGGCACCTCCGACGTCGACCCCTATTCGCGCGCCACGATCGCGCGCAGCGGCGAGCTGCCGATCGGGACCGGCGACGGCATCGCCTTCAGCACCACCACCGACGACAAGAACAAGCCGCTCGACGGCCGCTGCGACGTCGTCGTCAGCGGCGTGACGCCGGCGGCGCGGTTCTGGACGCTGACATTGTTCGACCGCAAGGGCCACCTCGTCGCCAACACGCTGCAACGTTACGGCTTCACCAGCCAGGAGATCATCCGCGCCTCCGATGGCACCTTCGAGATCCACATCGCCTCGCGCTCCCGCGCCGGCAACTGGCTGCCGACCGGCGGCATCGAGCGCTACGCGCTGATGCTGCGGCTCTACGACACCCCGGTCGGGGTCGCGACCCGCACCCAGCGCGACGCGCCGATGCCCGCGGTATCGACGGTGGGCTGCCCATGATCCGCATCGTCTTCACGATCCTGGCAGGCGTGCTGCTCGGCGGCGTGGTGCATCTCGTCAGCGTGCTGGCGTTGCCGCGCATCGCCTCGCAGGACGCCTATTCGCGGCTGACGCCGATGACGAAGCTCAACGAGGTGACGCAGCTGCCGCTGGCCGACCCGAACAATTCGCCGATGCCGCTGATGGACCCGGCGTTCGCGGTGGCGATCTGCCGCTACGATCTGTCGACCGGCCCGATCAAGCTCACCGTGCCGGTCAGCCAGGCCTATACGTCGGTGTCGTTCTACACCCGCAACGAGGTCGCCTATTACGCCATCAACGACCGCTCCGCCGGCAAGAAGGTGATCGAGCTCGATCTGATGACGGAAGCGCAGCACAACGACCTGCCGGAAGACGAGGAGGTCACGTCCGCCGACCGGCTGATCATCGATTCGCCGACGACGACGGGGCTGATCCTGCTGAAAGCGCTGGCGGCGGAGCCCGGCCTGATGCCGCAGGCGCAGGCCTCGCTCGCCGCCTCGAGCTGCAAGGTGCAGACCGAGCCCGTGGCGGCGAAGCAGGAGCCGCCGCCCCCGCCCCCGCCGGCACCTCCGCCGCCACCGGCCCGCAAGCGCTAGGCTGCTGGCGCGAGATGATGGGCGCAGAGGCAGGTCTCGTAGTCGACGGGGTCGTGGCTGCTCAGGATCGTCACGGCGTCGCCATGCGAGGCCTTCAGCTGCCGCAGCCGCTCCTGGTTCCGGATCCGCGCCGCGCGATCCATGTCGACGCGGCGCTGGAACAGGCCGAGCACGAACGGGACCCGCGGCCTGGCATCGAGCTGCGCGTGATGGAAATAGGCATCGCCCGCGTGCAGCACCCACCGGTCGCTGCCGCGCACCGCAATCCCGCAATGACCGAGCGTATGCCCCGGCAGCGGGATCATCAGGATGTCGGCCTCGCGGTCATCGAGCGCGCGCACGCCCTTGAAGCCGAACCAGTCCTCGCCGCCTTCGCCATAGAACGCCCAGTCCGGTCCATGCTGCCACTGCGCCGTGACGTAGCGCCCTTCCGGCGGCGCGATCCGATGCGTCACCGCCATGTCGTATTCCCTGCGATGGACGTGCACCTTCGCCTTCGGAAAATCCGGCACACCGCCGGCATGGTCGCGGTCGAGATGCGTCAACAGCAGGTGGCGCACATCGTCCGGAGAGAAGCCGAGCGCCTTGACCTGGCGGACCGCAGTCTCGGCCGGATCGAGCTTCGGCGTGGTCTGGCGCACCCATCTGCGTCCGAGCCGCGGCGGGTCGGCGATGTCGTCGAGCCCGATCCCGGTGTCGACGAGCACGAGGCCGTCATTGCTCTCGACCAGCAGGCAATGACAGACCATCCGCGCCCGCCGGAAAATGCCGCCGCTGCCGTTCACGAGCCGTTGTCCGATCGGGCACATGGTGCCGGTGTTGAGGTGGTGGATGCGCATGATGAGCCCTCTGGTGAAACCGGTGCATGGCTTGCCACTCGCAATACAATAGGTAAAATATCGTCTTCCTATCTATTCAATAGGAACAGCCTATGGATATCCGCGAGCTCCGCTACTTCGCCGCCGTCTACCGCGAGCGCAACCTGACCGCGGCGGCGAGGCGCTGCTTCATCTCGCAGCCGTCGATCTCGACGGCGATCACCAATCTTGAGGCCGAGCTCGGCACGACGCTGTTCATCCGGCACAAGAAGGGCATGGCTCCGACGGAATCCGCCGAGCAATTCCACGCCGTCGCCCGCCGCATCATCGACGAGGCCGATGCCGCGCGGAACCTGTTTCGCAAGCCCGCATCGCGGAGCGCGCTGACGCTCGGCCTGATGCGCACGCTCGATCAGGCGCGCACCATAGCGCTGCTGCGGCCGCTGACCGGCAACGCCGATCTCGCGTTGCGTCTCGTCGGCGCCAGCGAGAGAGCCGACGCAAGGATCGTCGCCAGGACCATCATCGACGCCGGCGAGCATTTCATCCCGCTCTGGACCGAGCGCTACGTCGCGGCGCTGCCGCCGTCACATCCGCTCACCCTGAAGGAAACGCTGCGGACCGCCGATTTCGCCGGCGTGGCGATGATCGACCGCTGCCACTGCGAGCAGCAGAATTTCTTCCGGCGCGGCGCGCCGCAGCGTCGACCGGTGGCGATCGCGGAATCCGAGGATTGGGCGATGGCCCTGGTTGCCGCCGGCGTCGGGGTCGCGATCGTCCCCGAAGGCGTCGCGCGCGGCAATCCGGACGTTGCGATACGTGCGATCGAGATCGACGTGACGCGCCAGGTCGGGCTCGCCTATCCGTCGACCCGCCCGCCATCGGATGCATTGAAGGAGTTCATTGCGACGCTACCGCGGCAGCACACCAGGGGCGGTCGCCGCACCAAGCCGCGGCCGAGCGGTGCTAGCCTTTCGACACCACGCCCTGGACGGGGGCCGGCCCGACTGCGACCGGCTGGGTCGCCGCAAGCCGGGCGAGTTCGTTGATCTGGCGGTCGGCATCCGCCGCCATGCCGTCGGGCGCCTGGATCACCAACCGCTCCAGCGCCCAGCGATAGGACGAGATCCGCCGCTCGATGCTCTGCTGGACCCACTGCACGATCAGCGCATTCTCTTCCATGCGCGCAACAGCGTCAGCGCGTTCGCGCGGTGACAGATCCGAGATCGCCTTCATGGCGGCATTGCGCTTGCGATCGAGGTCAAGCACCTGGACCGCGGTCGCGAAGAACGGCTCGAAGCGGGTGATGTCGTCGCGGACGTCGTCGATCAGGAGCGAGTAGCGCGAGGCCTGCGAGCGGTGCGGCTCGTCGATCAGATTGCGCCCATAGGTCGTGCGGTCGAACACCACATTCTGCCGCCACGGCGACGGCAGCGGCTGGTAGTCGCCGAACACGCTCTTCCACGCCGGGCGCGAATGCGGCGCCTCGATGAATTGATAGGCGAGATCGCGCAGCTGCCGCTCGTTCTCGGTGAGCTGGAATTGCGAAGCTTTCATGCCGACGCTGCCGGTCGTCTCGGCGCCGAGCCAGCGATGCATGTCGTCGTTGCGGAAGTCGGCACGGGTGCGGAAGAAATCGCCGCCGCTGCAGCCGCAGAGGGCTGCGCCCGCCAGCAGCAGGATCAGCGCCGGGAGTGATCGCCGGGCGACTGTCCGTTGCGCAAGCTCCGGCATGGCCGCATGCCCGCGATCAGGAGCGCCGTCGGCGACGCCGGCCCGGCGCAGTGCCCTGTTCCGGTCCGCGCCCGCCGCCGGTTTCCTCGACAGCGCGTTCGATCCGGACCACGGGAAGGATCAGCACCGTCCCCATGCTCTCGCTGGCGTCGTCCATCACGCTCGGCCGCCGCGTAGCCGCATCCGCCGGGAATTCGATGATGGTGCCCATATTCCGTTCTCTCTGGCCCCCGCACGGACATGATTTGCCCTGCGACGCCTGAATTAAGGATGGGTATGGTTAATGGCATCTTAATCGACGCCTACGTGCGGTTACGGATGTGGCGTTGTGCCTTATTTGACACGCGCAAATTCGAGCATTCGGCTTCACGGCTTGTTTTCCTTAACCACCTCTTCACGTTAACCCGTTGATCCGAAAGGCATCCGGTCCCTCGCCTCACGAGGAGGATGAATTGGTTGAAGATGTTTATGAGCTGCGAAAGCCGATGCCGAAGGAGTCCCGCTGGCTGATCGCCGCGTTGCTGATGGGGGCGAAGCCATGAGCGACACGCCAATCATGCCGCAGTCGATACGCGAGAAGATCGACGCCTCGCCCTACGCGGCCATGATGCCGCGTCTTGTTCACCTCATCCGGAACGGTAGTAGCCAACAGCAGAGTGTTGCACTTGACGTGCTCTGTATGATGGCCGCCACGGCCGATCGCGCCATCGCGCTGACGGCGCAGGTCGATGCCGCGCTCGCGAGGATCGATGAGCTGGAGGCCATGTGCCACGCTGCAATGGGGCGCCGGCAATGAGGGCGAAGCCATGAGCGACATGCGCCGCATAGAGATCGTTTGGGGAACCCTTTGCAGATGACTATCTGAATAGCAGAAGGCCCCCGGCTGGATACCGAGGGCCTTCAAAGAGAGAGCGGCCATCACTCCGCGCTCGACACCAACGGCTCACGGTGGAACAAGCACCATGAACTCCTTCTCATCTATTCGCCTGCATGCCGAAGATCAAGCCGACGATGCCGATCGGCTCGACGAAATCAACCTCGCCTTCGCCGCGGCTGCTCGCGAAGATGCCGAGCGCTTCGAGCAGATCCACGACATCGGCGGCAACACCGACAACTCCCACACCCGCGCCATCCGCGCCGCCGGTCGGCTTGCTGACGCGAAGAAGATCTTCGCCCATCGTGGCTGGGATGTTCTACCGCAGAACATCCGAGGCCAGCGCATCCTTGCATGGGGTGCCGACATGGCCTTCCTGGCCAGTCCGAACAATCCGAAGCGCAGCGTCAGGAACTGGTGCCGGAAATGGGCACCATGGCTGAAGCCGGCCGAGCTCGACAAGATCATCGCCGGCACCGGGACCACCAACAAGCGCTGGAACGATGACCAGTGCGCCGCCGTGCTCGTGATTACCGTCAGCGACCGCACTACTCTCGGCCTGCGATTCATCGGCGCCGAGGATGATCCGGATCACAAGGTACGGGACGACCTGAGGCGCGAGAAGAATGCGGCGTGCCAGAGGCGGCGCAGGGCCGCAAACAGTTCCGGCAGCAAGGCTGGCCGGCCTACATTGAACCTGACGGCGGAGCAGAAGAAGGCGCACGTCAGGGAACAGACTGCAAAGCGGAACGTGAGACTCCGAGCGAGACGGAAAAACCCGTCATCGCCTATAAGAGTCATAGGTGCAGTGACGGGATTTAGCGTCACGCAAAAGAGTCTCACACCTTGGCAGTCTCTCGGCATGAGCAAGGCCAGCTACTACCGGCGCAAGAAGGCTGGAACATTGCCGAGGCCGATCATGGTGCGGGCCATCGAGCCGCTCGACACCGACGGCATCGACTTCAGGGTGTTCGGCATCACCGGCATCACCATCAAGGCCGGAACACGCATCGTCAGCCAGTGGCGCGAGGCCGCGTAGGGAAACCCGATGCGCCCGGCGCCCAGCATGGAGGCCAGCGGCATGATCGACCCGAACCCGATGATCGATGACGACGAATACTGGCAGGCTCTACTCGACGAAGCCGCCGAGGAACATTGGGCCAACCTGCAGGCCAAGCAGCAAGCCGAGCAGGACGCCGCGCGCTGGGCCGAGCTGGAGGAGCAACGCGAAGCCGAGGAAGCCGAGGAGCGCGCCGTCGAGCGCGCGCTTGAACGCCGCCATGCCGAACTACGGCGAGCTGCATCTCGGCGACTGCTCGATCGACTGCTCGATGCCGCCAAGTCCGGCAACCTCGATGTGAAGGACCGCACCTATTGCGAGGAGATGGTCGCCTTCCACGAGACCGACTACACCCTGAGCCAGCGGCAGGTGAAGAAGGCTCTGGCGATCCTGGCCTCGCTCGATGACGTGCCGGTGGCGGCGTAGCGCGGCGCCGACAGCGACCGCGCGGGCACACTACTGCCTCATGTTGAGCGCGATATCGATGGCGGCAATCGCCTCGTCATACCGAAGCCGAACACGAGCGACATCCTCTGGAGTCGCCGGATAGTCATCAGACCACGCAAACGGCATTGCCTTCAGGCGCACATAGACCTCGCGCTGATCGAGCAGGTACTGGGTGTAGTTGTCCATGATCAAGTTCCTCAGATTACGATTCTCAGCGCAAGTGCGCCTTGGCCGCGATCCTTCAGGGTGATGGTTAAGGGTTTATTGGCGGAGGTCGCAGGGGCGAATCACCCAACGCAACCGGCACTGATTCGCGCCTCTGGCAACTGTGGGGATGGTGCCATTTTCTGTTGCGGACGAATCGTTCGCGCGTCACCCTGCATCAACTGTTCGGCGCGTATTCGCCGATAGGGCTCAGCGAAAAGCCGTCCCCGCTGCTACGGGAACGGCTTCGGGTATCGCCGAGCTTGGTGAGCGCGGGCCGTCGCTCTGGATGCCCTCCGGGGCGGCGGTCACCTCCACGCTAGGCTTCTGGTGATTCGTGTCAATCAGGTTGATGGGCGGGGGCGACAAGATGCAAGACACTCCAACTCCGTTAAATATGAAGCACCCTCGCTACAACGAGGCGATGGAACTTGCCGATTGGCGAATTGCCCACCTCGTCGAGCTCTACCAAACGTGGCTCAAAGCTCATCCTGACGCAGACAGCCAGCAGCGGGATGCGAGCGTGATGCGATACGCCGCTTATGTCGGAAGCAAGATGTCGTTCTTCAGGCGCAGCTATCTGGCGATCAAGTTGATGAAACGGACCGACTTGGGCGACACGCTGGAGTAGCTTCGGCATCATGATCACGCACGAGCAGATGCAAGCGCAGGCCAACGCCAACCCCGCAAACCGGGCGGCCTTCGATCAAGCAGTTGCCGCTGGTCTTCATCTCGCAGAAGTGGTGCTGGATCGTGACGGTGGTTTCTTTGCCCGCAGGCGCCACCGCAGAGCCTTGAGTGCCGTGGCCAGTACTGGGGAAGTCTTCGTCAATAGACTTGTCGATTCCGACGGCAACCCGCTCAGCGATGAGGATAAGCGCGTGGTCTATGGTTGGCTGACCGACTTCATCCAACTGCTGGTTCGTGTGCGGCTCGGGTAAGCCAGTACGCACCCGCCGGCATAGAGGGCGACAACAGACCCCCTCGCCCCGGAATATTTTACTTCGACCGCCATCGAAGTGTGGTTGCGCCCGATCGAGGATGTCGACACCGACACCCTGCCCGTCGCGATCGACCACGCCACCGACATCCGCGACCGCACCGACCAGACCACCGCGACCAGACAAGAGTGGTAACTTGGAGTTACCGCTCTTGAACACCAGCACGGATGGTGTTACGAATACCTCAACGAACGTTGAGATGTTTGTAACGAGGCGACTATGGCGCAGCATAACGGCAAGTTCATCGCCTATTACAGGGTTTCCACCGGCAAGCAGGGAAAGAGCGGGCTCGGCATCGAGGCCCAGCACGAGGCCGTCAGGACGTATCTCAACGGCGGCGATTGGTCGATCGTCGGCGAGTTCACCGAGATCGAGTCGGGCAAGCGTTCCGACAGGCCCGCGCTAGAGCAGGCGCTGGCCGCAGCGAGGCTGCATCGCGCCGCCCTCGTTGTCAGCAAGGTCGACCGCTTGACGCGCTCGGTGGCCTTCCTATCGCGCCTGCTAGAGGCCGGCGTCGACGTTCGCTTCGCCGACCTGCCGGCGATCGAGGGCGCGACCGGCCGGTTCATGCTCCAGCAAATGGTGGCCGTGGCCGAGCTGGAGGCGGGCTTGATCTCCGACCGAACCAAGAAGGCGCTGTCCGCGGCGAAGAAGCGCGGCACAGTGCTCGGCGGCTTCCGCGGCGTCGTGCCGGGACGCAAGATGCGGGAAGCCTCTAGGAAGGCGCTACAGGCGCGCTCGGCCGCAAGGGCTGCAGACATCGCCCCGGCGATCAAGGCGCTGCAGGATGCCGGGAAAACGAGCCTGCGGGAGATCGCGGCCGGTCTCAATGCGCAGGGTATCCCGACCGCGCGCGGCAACGGCACATGGTCCGCGGTGCAGGTCGCTCGCGTGCTGGAGCGATTGGACTGATCACCAGCCTGATTTAGGCGGTTGATCACGGTTACCGCCTAAATCGATCTCGACCACGGGCCGGGCCACGAGCCCGGCCTTCGCATGTCTGCGCCTTTAGGCGGTCGTCAGATGTGACCGCCTAAATATCGTCATGCAGTCGTGTCGGGCGACCACCAGTCAACAGGGCCGGCACCGACACCGCTTAGCTTCCCCGCCCCGGCCTCGCCCATGCGCTCGGCGATCCTGGCTGGCCTCGGACACCGGGCCACCCGCCGGGGCGCTGTACGGGCTCCGCTGGCCTTCCTAGACCCCATGGGGATCTTTGCCTAGGAACAAAAGCCCGAACTGCACCAAGATGGTGTAGAAACGTCAACATGTTCAAAGCCTTGTGAACGTGCGGCGGCTTTATGCAAGTCTCATGCCGAAGTATATATGAGATATCGGCCGGGTATTGGCCGGGTATCGATGGTTTATTCGCCGGTTACCGAGCGCATTGGAGTCCGCCGTGCCGAAGCTGACCGAGAACGCCTTGCGCTACTTCGCTGAGCCGATTGATGGCCGGTCAAAGATGGGCCGTGCACTGAAGGCAGCGGAGCGGCGCCGCCGTGCGATCGCGACTAAGCTGATCGGCGGACTGGGCCGGCCACCGACAGAGGCCGATGAGGTCTGGGCCAGCAACCTAGCCTCGATGGTGTTCCGTGCCGAGGCGCTGGAGAGTGCCGGCGGCGATACGATCGAGCTGCGCCGCCTGATCAATCAGATGTTGAAGCCATCGGCGAAGCCTGCATCGGCACCGCAGCAGGAAATCCGCCGTTCGCCCGCCGAGCGCTGGGCCACCAAGGTGGAGCCCAGCTCATGAACTTCGGCATCACGATCGACACGTTCCTGTCCGGGCTCTTGTGGCTCGACGGCCAGCCGCTGGTGGTCGAGCCGTACAGGCTGGACATCTTCAAGCGGACCTTCGCGCCGGACTCCGCGATCTCGATGGTGTTGGCTGGACGCGGGAAGAAGAACAGCAAGTCGCTCGACCTGATCCTGGCCGCGCTCTACTGCCTGCTGTTCGCCGACGCGCCGCAGGGCAACGATGTTCTCTTGGTCGCCAACGATGCTGGACAGGCTGGCGATGACCTTGACCTTGCCAAGAAACTGATCGAGGCGAACCCCGATCTCCTCGCCGCCGATCTCGAATGCTTCTCCGATCAGATCAGGCGCAAGGACGGTCGCGGCACCATGCGCGTGCTGGCGTCCGGTAACGCGATCGGCCAGCACGGCAAGACCGGCGTGTTTATCGGTTACGACGAAATCCACGGCTTCACAGACTGGGATTTGCTGGAGGCGTTGCAGCCGGACCCGACGCGGTACTGCTTGCAGTGGATCACGTCATACGACAGCGTCTTCGACACCGAAGGCTGTCCGCTGCACGACCTGAAGAAGATCGGCATCGATGGCACCGACCAGAGCATGCTCTTCAGCTGGTACAGCGCCGACCTCTGCACCGATCCGGCCTTCGCCGAGCTGGAGCCCGATCTCCGAGCGAATCCGTCACTGGCGAGCTGGCCGGATGGCCGCGCCTATCTCGATCGACAGCGGCGCCGTCTGCCCTCTGCGAAGTTTCGCCGGCTGCATCACAATCTCCCCGGAGCGCCGCAAGGCACCTTCTTCGACCAAGGCAAGGTCGAGGCCGCCATCGTCGCGGGCCGCCGTGAGCTGGCTCCAGAACCCGGCGTCGACTACCTGGCCGCGATCGACATGTCGGGCGGCAGCTCTGACGACGCCGTTCTGTCGATCTCGCATTGGAACCCGGTGCGTCGGGTCGCGGTGCAGGATGTCCTAGTTGATCAGGGCGAGCCTACGCCATTCAACCCGCGTCTGTTCGTCGGTCGAGCGGCCGCCATCGCCCGGAAGTATCGCTGCAGGCAGATTCACGGCGATGCCTACGCCGGCGAAGTGTTCCGCTGCGATTTCGCCGATCATGGGCTCGATTATGTCGTGACCGACCAGACGGCCACCGAGTTCTACGAATCGCTGGAGGTCGCGCTCAATGCCGGACAGGTCGAGTTGCTCGATCAGTCCAAGCTGCGGCGCCAGCTGCTGACGCTGATCCGCAAGGGCGCCTCGATCACCCATCCCGGCGGCCAGCACGACGACCACGCCAACGCCAGCGCGATCGCGATGGTGCTAGTGAACCCGGAGATCGGCGCCGATGCCGAGCCCGGCATGCTGGGCTTTATGCGCCAGCAGGTCGAGCGCAAGGTCGGTGTCGCGCAATACGTGGATGCGTCTCGGTGCAAGATCGTCACGGTCAAGGTGCCGATGGAGACCAGCCACGTGATGGTCGGCGGTGTCGCCTATCTCGTGCGGCTCAACGGCGATGCCCGCACCGTCGAACTGCCGGCACCGCATGCACTCGAACTGCTCGAAGGGCCGTTGTCGCCGTTCCGATCGGCCAATGCCGAGTTGCTGCAGGTTCTGCAGGATCGCGCCAAGCTCGAAAACTACAAGCACAGCCGGCTCGGCGAGGGCATCAAGGTCGCCGACTTGCTGCAGGCCCAGCGCGACGCCCGGCCTACCGTGATGGATGAGATGCAGGCGGTTCACCGTGCCAAGTGGGGGCTGCAATGACCCTTGCCGCAGACCGACACATCCGCAGAGTGCATCGGCTCATGGCTCGGCCGAACGCATCCAGAGACGCCACAGAGGCCGCCGAGGCCTGCAAGGCCGCTGGCCTGTCGCTGCATGAGGCCATGGCCGAGCTGCGCCGCATCCACGAGCTGACGGCGGCTGCACTGACACAGGACCGCGTGTCCTTGCCGGCGCATCTGGCGCGGCAGATCACGATCGACACCGCCCGCCTGATCTCACTGTTCGGCGAGCACGCGCTTGTGGTGCTGCATCGCGAGACTCTGGCGCGCACCTACGCGCTGATGGCCGCATACGGCCAGCGCACGAGATAACAAGGGGGCGCCAGACAATGGCGAGCGAAGATGACGAGATCGAGAAAGCGGCCCTAGTCCACACCGAGCGCGGTCTCGGCCGTGAGCTGACGACGCAGACCACGGGTGCGCCTGTGGCCGCCGCCGGTCAAACTGCTGCGGACTGGTTCGGCCCGTTGCAGCCGATGCGCCCGACGGCGCCGCCGGATGTTGCTGGCCGCACCCGCGACTTCCAGACCGGCACCAACCTCCTCGTGCAGCCGCGCGCGGAAGAGTCTGTTCCCTTCGTTACGCTGCGGGCACTGGCCGACAACTGCGATATCCTGCGGCTGGTGATCGAGCGGCGCAAGGATCAGATCACTCGCCTGCCTTGGTGTGTGCGTGTCCGACATGACGGCAACGGCGCCCGACCGAAGGCGTCGGCACTGTCGGCACACCACCGCGCTCAAATCCGCGAGGTGACGCAACGCCTCCGCGCACCATCGTGGCAGCTGTCGTTCCGCTCGTGGGTGCGGTCTCTCTTGGAAGACATGCTCGTGCTCGACGCGCCGACGCTGCATATCAAACGCAACACCTTCGGCGGCATCGCCGACCTGACCGTGATCGACGGCTCGACCATCCGCCCAATCATAGACGCGCACGGCCAGCGACCCCGCCCGTTCCTCTACAGCGGCGGCTCCATCGAATGGCTGGGCCAGACGATCGACCCCGCCCAGATGGCCGATCAGGGCTTCGAGCGCGTCGGCAACTTCATCTATCCGCCGGCCTACACCCAGGTGCTCAAGGGCATGCCCGCGGTCCACTACACCACGAACAGCCTGATCTATCGGCCGCAGAATCCGCGGCCACAGACCGGCTATGGCTTCTCACCGACTGAGCAGGTGATGGTTACTGCGCGCATTGCCACTGGGCGCGCGTTCTCCCAGTTGAGCTACCTGTCCGAGGGTAATCAGCCGGACGCAATCGTCACGATGCCCGCATCGTGGACTCCAGACAACATCCAGCGGTTTCAGGATTACTTCGACTCCCTTCACAGCGGCAACCTCGCCGAACGGCGCCGACTGAAGTTCATGCCGGAAGGCAAGTATCAGGAGTTGAAAGAGCCGCCGCTGAAGTCGGAATTTGACGAGTGGCTTTGGCGCATCATCGCTCTCGCATTCAGCTACCCGCACAGCGCGCTGGTCAAGCAACAGAACCGCGCCACCTCCGAGCAGAGCGAGCGAACCGCAGAGGAAGAAGGCCTTGAGCCGACGAAGCAGTGGCTGGCCGATCTGCTCAACGAGATCATCGCCGACTTCTTCGATGCGCCAGATCTCGAGTTCGCGTGGCTGGAAGAAGATGAAGTCGACCAAGAGAAGCAGGCGACCATCCTCTCGAAATACGTCAGCGATGGCATCTTGACCCCGAACGAGGCAAGGCAGCGTCTCGGCGAAGAGCCAGACCCGAGCCCTGCGGCCAACATGCTCGGCATCAAAACGGCCACCGGCCGCGCGCCACTCGATCATGTCAACGCCACCGCCGAGGCCACCGATCTCAAGGCCGATGCCGACAAGGCATGGCGCGGTCTCTCTCTCGAAAAGATCGCGGTGAAACTGAAGGATACGCGACCATGACCGCGCTGCTGACCGCACGTGATCGGGAGTTCTACAGGCTTCGCCGCGAGATTGAACGGGTCGAGCAGTGGCTCCGCGATGAGGCCGGAGATCGGCGAGCTGTCGCTTTCCATCGCGCCCGGCTCGCGGAGCTGCATGCTGCACTCGACATGCTGGAGGACTAGATGACCGCAATCAAGATCAACAAAATGTTTCAGCCCATCGGGCGAATGTTGGCGCCGTCTCACAAGGAGCTTCGGCTCGCCAGCGGCAACATTGTCATTCCAGACGATCGCGGCGAAGTGGTGGTCTGGGATCAGCGCGACCGCCACGAACTAGCAGACGCCGGCTGGCACATCGGCGGCGTCTACGCCAAAGGCACATTGGAGGACTAGCAATGTACGGCACCACAAACAGAGAGCCACTCTACAGGAACGGCACAGACGCCGTCGACTTCGAGCGGCAACAGCGCCTTGCAAAGGGCGGCCACCTGACCACATCCGCAGCCGAGCGCAGCGGCACCGCCGGCACTGTCGACCCCAATCGCCGCCGAGAGCTTGGCGAGGCTGAGGTCAACATCGGCAGCAGACACTACCGCGTTCGCGTCGGTCTCGACAGCGCCGCGCTGTTTGTGCACGGCCATCGGATCGAGCTTACCGATGTAGGTCCACTGCTCAGACAAGCCCTGAACGCCACGGCAGCCGCGCTCAACGCTGCGCAAGGTCGCGAAGAACAAGCCGCCCAGATCGAGATTTTGGGCGCCATGCTAGATCGCGTGATGCAGCGGCTGCCCGTCGCCGCCGACGCCGTTGTCAGAGAGATCGATAGGCTGCGATACGCAGCGATGTAGTTGAAGGAGAGCACCACAATGATGGAAGCTCTAGCGCGCGAACAGAACCGCAAGCGGGCGAGGCAAAAACTTGCGGCCGCACTCGCGGCCCTGACGCAAGGGGACGCTGAAGATTTGGTCGACGCCATCGATCGCTACATCGAGGCGCGCCTCTACTCTGACCGCAGTTTGAGGAGACCACAATGAAAGAGCTAGTAGAACTGCGGCCCAGCACAACCCTTGCGGAGCGGATGTGTGAGGCGAACCGGAATGGTCATGGTGGCACGTTCACGTATCTTGTAGCGCACCCGGATGGCTTTCACTCGGTGACTTGCCTTATCGACAGCAACCTGCGGATCACGGTCGACCGCGACATGGTCGACCAATATCCGGACTGGGACACGGTCAGGGTGATCGAGCAGCCGGAGACAGTCGACGAATTGCGCGCCGCCGGCTGGCCTGAAGATCAAGTCGAACTTCGGCGCAAGGTGATGCCGCTGCTCGAAGGTTTCAAGAAAACGAAGGCGGAGTTTGAAGCTGCGGTGGCGGCTCTCTGACATGAGACCGCGCGCAGCTTGCTCTCCATCGAGCCGCGCGCCCGGTGGCGGCAGGGGTAGGTCGCCTTCTTCCCCCTGTCGCCACCAACAATTCGGTGCTTCGCCGGGGACGGTGATTGCATCGCGCATCTCGATCACTGACGGCGGATGTAACCGCAGTAATCGAGATGCAAAACCAATGAACTGGAGGCAGGCTCGTGGACACATATCGCATCGGCATCTCTATCGTCTTGTCGAACACGCCGCTCGCCGCGTTGCAGGTGATCGCAAGTCGGTTGCTCGGTCTGCACGGCCATGTTGGCCGCATCAACAGCGGCTTCCAGTCTTGGAAGACGAGCCTCGATCTGGTCGCCGCCGTCGGCTTGGCCGGCGTGTTGGCCGGAATTGAAAAAGTCACTCAGGCGACCAAGGACTATCAGTCCGAGTTGATCAAGCTGGAGCGCATCGGCGGCAGCATGCAAAAGGCCGTTCTCGGCGGTGACGTTTCTCGGCAGGCCTTCGGTATCGCCCAGCGCGTGCCGATGAAGGTCGAGGATCTGATGAAGATCCCGGGCCTCACCTACTCGATTCTGCGCGGCGATATGGGTGAGGTCAACCAGACCTGGGAGCCGCTCGCCAAGTTCGGCTACGTGCTGTCGTCGGGTGGTCACCGCGGCGGCGAGGATGTCACAAAGGATGTTGCAGCCGCACTGCGCGCCGGCGAACTGACCGGCCGCATCACCGACACCGAAGGCAAGATCGACCTCAAGAAGCTGAACGACTGGCTCGACACTGTTGCGCGCATCACCGCGACCACGCACGGCACGGTGAACGGCCAGACGCTGCTCGGCATGGCGCAACAGGGCGGGTTCACCATGAGGAATCTCTCGCCAGAGGGCATGCAGCAGATGGCCATCGCCGCGCAGGTGATGGGAGGCCAGCGCGCCGGCACCGCCTACATGTCGCTGTGGCAGCAGATGGGCGCGGGCACCATGTTCACCCGCACCGCCGAGGGGCTCGAGAAGCTCGGCTTCCTCACCGACAAGGACTGGCACACCGACCACGGCCGCGTCATCCTCGAGGACTCTGGCAAGAAGAAACTGTCGAGCCTGATCGCCCAAGACCCGATGATCTTCGCCCAGGAGGTGAAGAAGCGGATGGACGAGCGCGGGATCACCGATCCCGACGACCGCACCACCATGCTGATGTCGATGCTGAACCGCCAGACCACGCAGCGGTTCATGGGCGAAATGTTCTCCAACATGCAGCAGCAGCTCGCCGAGCGCGGGATAATGATGCAGGGCATGGGCGCGGGCGAGTCGTTCGACCTTCTCAAGAACAAGGACATCGCGACCAATCTAGAGGCGGTCAGCAACGCTTGGCACAATCTCCTCGTTGCGGTCGGCTCCTCGCACAGCACAGAGATCGTCAGCACGCTGAAGGGGATCACCGACTTCATCAACAACATCACGTCTGCCTTCCGCGACTCCGACAAGCTGCGGTTCGGCGGCGAAGGTGATCTCGACCCCAAGCTTGACCCATGGGCCAACATCTGGAGCAAGCTGTCCGGGCAGATGGACCGTGGTGCTGATGATTTCTCTGCGTGGCAGCAGCGGTTGATCAATGATGCCCTTGCCCATCTCAAGGATACCTTGAAGGACGCCTTCACGAGCGCCGTGAGTTCGGTCACCGACTGGGCCAGCGCTCAGTGGCGCGCGCTCGCGAGCTCGCTCGACGGCATCAAGACCACCCTGACCAACTTCTTCGACGGCCTGATCGGAGCGGCACAGCGCATCGCCGACTTCGTGAATAAATGGGGCGGCCGGCTGGGGTGGATGTTTGGATTCGGCGGCGAGAAGGTGCCCGGCCTTGAGGATCACGCCCTCAAGCACAAGTCGTCGCTAGATGGTCTGTGGCCGAGCGGTGGTGAAGTCCTGCGACCCGTGCCGGTGATGTTCAACCCGTCCACGAACCAGCCGAGGCACGAGCAGAACTCCTTCTCGCTCAACATCGACGGCCAGACGTTGGCACAGACCATGATCGACAAAATCTGCGAGATGACGACCTACCCGACCGGCGCGCCGACGCCGGACGGTATGGGCCAATGGTTCGCGGGCGATCACAACTACACGGATACCTAGGCCATGCAGAAGCTGTACATCGAGCTTGATTTAGATGCCGCATGTGAGCGCTACGACATCGACCGCGAGGGCGCGATCGAGTTGGCGCAGCAGATCATCACGAAACATGGCGGCCTAGGCGTCATCAGAGATGAGGCCACCGCGCACGAGCTGTTCGATGACCTCGCCGCCCATGGCCTGCGACCGACAGCCGGCCATCGCGTACAGTGAGAGCACCGCTATGCCCAAGACCGCCGTCGACCCCTTCTTTTCCACGAATGCCGAGCCCGTCACCGCCGGCCGCCATTCCATGGTGGTCTCGGCCAGCGCCGCCGATCTCCCGCACGTCACATCGTCCCTGATCGTCAACTGCGGTGCCACGGCGGGCTCGATCACCGTGCTCATGCCGGACGATCTCGACACCAACGGCGTCGTGGTCCCGATCGCGGCGAACTCGACCACACAGCTGCAGCTCCAGGTCCGCGCCGTCACCGCGATCGGCACGGGCATCGGGGTCTGCGCCATGTGGTCGGCATGATCAGCGAGCTGACGGCTGAATGGATTCGGCTGAAGGAAGAAGAGTTGAAATCGGCGCAACATGCGCCGAAATCAAAAACTCAGCTCTCCCGCTTCCTGCCCCGTCTGTTGACTGTGGTCTCTACTGTATCAGATGATACATTAGATCGCGCCGCGAGCCCGCTGGGTGGGCGATCTGGCCGCCGCTGTCTTGGGCCAAGCTACGGGAAATAACTCACCACGGCCTGCCGCTGCCGGTCGACATTGCTCCGAAGAGCAAAGTTGACCAACACGACTTTGATTTCGTTGCAGGTTGCAACGATTTCACCGCGTGGGGCACATGGGTGCCCTCCTTTTCAGTGCGGGCGAAACGCTCACTTCTCGGTGATCTAGATCGCTTACACCAAGCAGGTGAAATGCTTTCGCGCTCGCCATCGAAATTTCGACAGTAAATCGAGCGCCGATTGGTCCGTCTTTCCACCAGTTCGGTGCAATGCCCTACGTGAAGTTCACCAAGTTGGTCTCATTGACGCGCGGCAAGCACAGGTGCAGCCTTGTCAGGCCATCGAATGGCGAGCGGCCCAAGGTGGTTGCAGCACCAAGGGCCGCCCTAACCCTGACCATGAGGATTGTCATGACCAAGGCTGCCGTACGTTCTAGCACCACAATCACCGACATCACCAACCCGGATGCCGCCCTGCTCGGCCTGATCGCGCAGCACGACGCGATGTTCGATAGATTGAACGACATGTGCATCGCGGAGGACGAAGGCCGCGCCGACTGGGACAGGGCCGAGCACGACGCCCTCTCCAATGAGGCCGAGCGGCTCGCCGCCTTGATCATCAGCGTGCCGGCAAGCACCCAGCTCGCGATCGACGGCAAGATGCGTGTGGCCCAAGATGAGGACTTCCTAGGCGACAACCTCACCCGGAGCATGCTCATCCTCGATCGCAAGCGTATCAATGCCGCTCGGATTGCTCGACGCATCAAGGCGGCTCGGCGCTCGGTCGAGCGAGCCGCCGCCGCGTAGTCCTACACCGAGCCCGCCGCCGCGTAGTCCTACACCGAGACACACAGGCCCGCCCTCCCCGGCGGGCCTTTTCAATGCGAGGGGGTCATTCTCGTCATCGTGATGCCGTTTAACGGCAAGCCGCGTGCCAGCATTCTGATAGCGCCGCGCGCCTGATGCGGTTGCGGAACGGGAGATTTCGATGGCCGTGAAACTACTCTTGAGAGTTCCCCCCGAACTTCGTGATGCATTGCAAGCTGAGGCCGAGCAGAATTGCCGCTCTGTAAACGGCCACGTCATCTACCTCTTGCGCGAGGCCGTTCGTCGCGATCGCGAGCAACGGCAAGAGGTACGGTGATGTCTTTCGTCTACGACGACGGTGGTCGAGCAGCCACAGGCTTCAAAGGCAGCGCCGGCGATTGCGTCACGCGCGCCATCGCCATCGCCACCGGCAGGCCATACCGCGAGGTCTATGACGCACTCGCTGTCGGCCTTCTCGATTATGTCGCCGCGCATCGCGATCGCACTGCCAAGCGCATCGCGCGAGGTGGTGGCCGCAAGGGCACTACACCGCGCAATGGCGTGTCGCGCAAAGTATGGGGCGCGTACCTCAAAGGCCTCGGCTGGCACTGGGTGCCGACAATGAAAATTGGCTCCGGCTGCAGGGTGCATCTCCGGAGTGATGAGCTGCCGGCCGGCCGGATCATCGTCAGTGTGTCCCGCCATGCGGTCGCTGTCATAGATGGCGTCATTCACGACACCTACGATTGTTCCCGCGACGGCACGCGATGCGTCTACGGCTACTACATGCCGGCGGGCCAGACGACCAAGGCGAGCGCCTAGGTGAAGCGACAGCCCTACACTCTCGATACTTTGCCCCTCTATGCGACCGACGAGGAGATCGGCGAGGTCGTGCTTGGGGTCGAAAGAAAGGGTGAGTTCAAGGGGCTTGCCGTCTTGCTCGAGCGGCAGGGAATGCCGAAGATCAGCCCCCTGCTTGGGGGCCGATACGTTCCAGCGGTCAAGCAGTTCTTCGACACTTACAACGGCTTGTCACAATCGGTCCCGGCACGCCCTGACGGTACGGAGGGAGAATGGACATCAGGCAGGAACGCCCGAAAAGCCCGGGCTTGAAATGGCGAAAGCGAAAGGAGGGTGACGTGCCCTACTGGTTCGCTGACGCTGCAGCGGTGCGGGCCGGCTTCACCATCAAGAGCCGGAATCTGTCGCACCTTGTGTCGACACCGGCGCAGGTGGTCGAGCAGGCGCAGATTCTTCAGCGCGAGATGCTGGCCTTCATGGCCGGCGATCAGCGAGGTGCCGTCAAGTTCGATCGCACCTTCAAGTCGCTGCTCGAAATCTACCAGACCGACACCGAGAGCCCCTACCGCACCACTATCAAGAAGCACACGGCGCAGAGCTATGCGGTCTATTTGAAGAAGATGATCGTCCACATCGGCAATCGACGAATCGACGAATGCGATGGTCGTGACGTGCGCCGCTGGTTTAGACAGTGGCAGACGTCAGGCCTAGGCGCCGCTCGCATGTCGCTGGCGGTGCTGAAGGCGGCGGTGTCGTTCGGCATCGTTTGCAGGCTTCAGGGATGTGCCGAGTTCAAGACCATCCTTGGCGTGCTCGAGTTCGAGCGGCTGCCGAGCCGGAAGTTCGCACCGACCGCAGCCCAGATCATCGCCGCCCGGAAGGCCGCACACGCCGCTGGCGCACCAGAGCGGGCCTTGGCGTATGCCATCCAGTTCGAGACGACCCTGCGGCAATGGGACGTGATCGGGCAATGGGTCGGCCTCGATGATCCCCGACCGTCCGCTGTGATCGGCTACGGCATGAAATGGATCGGGCCGAGCTGGGCGGCAATCGACAGCAACCTGATCCTGGCCAAGGTGAAGCCAACCAAGACCGAGGACACGTCCGAGGTCGAGGTGTCGTTCGATCTCTCGGCCTGCCCGATGGTGTGCGAGGAACTGGCCCATATCCCGCCAGCCGAGCGCAAGGGGCCGCTGATCGTCAACCGCGACACCGGCCTGCCCTACATCAGGCACACGTTCCAGAACGGTTGGAAGGCCGACTTCAAGGCGGCAGGCCTGCCGGCAGGAATGTGGAACCGCGACCTTCGGGCCGGCGGGATCACCGAGGGCGGCATGGCCGGTGCATCCAAGGATGACCGCCGCAAGCTGGCCGGCCACGCGAAGGAAGAGACCACGGAAATCTATGACCGCGATCAGGTTGAGGCGCACCGACGGGTGATGCAGAAGCGCAAGCAATATCGGGCCGAGAACGGACAATAAACAGGCGGTCCTGAGGACCGGGACCGGATCGGACCGGACGTATTTTAGATCAATTGGTTAGGGTGGGTTAATATTAACCACCTCTTAAAGCAGCCAGCATAGGCTCGCTTGCATAGGCTTTTCCGAACCCGAATCCCTATTCACGTCGCATACACGCCCAAGGATGAGCGCAGCTCCACTCTTTCCCGGCTTCGACGGGCTGATGACGCTCTCCCGTCGCGAGGGCGTCGACATCCGCCCGACATTGCTGCGCGTCCTGACCGACCTCTATGTGCAAGCAAGCGCTCATTCCGCGGACGAGGAGCGACAGTTCGTCGAGCTCGCCTCCCGCCTGATCGACGAGGTCGATGACGCGACACGCGCCGCGGTGCGAGCGCGGCTGGCGATCTATCCGGCTGCGCCGCGCATGATCCTGGACAAGCTCGGGCTGCGCCGCACAGATCCCGACTTGCCGATGCCGGCCGCATCAGCCATTGCGGTGCCCGCCCCCGCGGCTCCGCCGCCGCGGATTCCGACCGAAGCCGAGCTGCGAATGGCCTCGAGCCTGTCGATGCGGCCGAATGACGCCGCCGAAATCTCGGACATGTTCTTTGCCGCCAGCGCCAGCGAGCGAGCGCTGATCCTGCACAATCTGCAGAACACCCCGCTGAAGGCTGCCGCGCGGATCCCGGCAGCGCGTGCCGCGCGGGCGATCCACATCCTCGAGATGGCCGCCTACGCCGAGGACACCGAAAACTTCACGACCGAAGTCGGCGAGGCGCTGATCCTGCCCTCGCGGATTGCCGAGCAGGTGGTGAATGATCAAGGCGGCGAGCCGCTCGCCTGCGCAATGCGGGCCCTCGACGTCTCGAGCGCCGCATTCCAGCGCATCCTGATGTTCCTCGATCCGGAAGCCGGATCGTCGGTAAACCACGTCTACCGCCTGTCCCGGCTCTACGATCGCCTGAGCGAGCGCTCGGCGCTGGTGATGCTGGCCGCATGGCGCGGCTCAACCATGGCGGTGACCCGGGCCAAGTACCGCTCCGCGCTTTATGATGACGAGCGCCAGCGCGCCCGCGCGACGCCGTCACAGACGCGGCCCGCCGCGCAACCAGGCAGCGTGCCCGCCATTCGCGGCCACAAATCCGGAAGCTAGCGCTTCGCCAAGTCGAGAAAATGCCGCCCCGAGCGATCTTCGGTCTCGACGATCCATGCGTCGGGATCGAAGCGGATCTCCTTGGCCAGTCGCTCCTCGACCGTCGGTTCCGGCAGCGGCTCGGGCGCAATCGGTGCGAACAGGCGCTCGGCCGGGCGGCTGTCGTCGTAGACCGTCTGTGGCGCAGGCGCATACAGCATCGCACGGCCATCCATCAGCGCCACCTTGACGAACACGGCGCCCGCCTCCTCGGCGCCCTTCTTGCGCACCGCGCCGAACACACCCTCGGTCTGGCAGCGGCGCAGATAGGCGGCCACCCAAATGCTCGATTTCAATCGCATGCGCCGATCCTATAGGGCAGCGGCGGCAGCCCGTCCAATCGTTGCGCCCGGTCCTGCGCGGGTTGACCGTCATGGCCACCGCTCCTATCCTCGCTGTCGCGGTGCAAGCCGCGCCCGGGTCCACGGGAAGGGTTGAACCCACTTGCAAGCTTGAAGCGGCAAATCCAGCCTTTGTGCAGCCGGTTTTGTGGACCATCGGCCATTGTTGCACGGAGGTTTCCATGGACCGATCGCCCGCGCGATTGAACCTCGAACATCTGAAGAAGCAGGCCAAGGAGCTGGTGCGGCTCTACAGGCAAGCGGTGCCGGAAGCGCTCGCCCGTTTCCGTCACGCACTTCCGACGGCAGCCGGACGCAGCGACGCCGAGATCATCGCACTTGATCTCAGGCTCCACGATGCGCAATCCTGCGTCGCGCGTGATCTGGGTTTTGCGTCGTGGCAAGACTTGCGGCGCTACGTCGAGGCGCAATCGCATACGGACAACAGCAGGGCCGAGCGCGTGCTGCGATGGCTGCAGCTCGTCTACGCCGGCGACGTCGACGGCACCACCAACCGCGCCAATCCGCGCGTCGCCGTGCGGATGCTTACCGAAGATCCCGATCTCGCCGCAGACGATCCTTACCTCGCATGCGCCGTCGGCGAGGAAGAGACCGTGCGCCGTGCCGCCGCTGATGATCCTGCCTGGGTCAATCGTGCCGGCGGCCCGCTGAAGTTGCTGCCGCTCGTCGCCGTCACCCATTCGAGCCTGCTCCAGGTCGCGGAGTTCTGCGATCGGCTGCATCGCTGCGCACGGATTCTTCTGCAGGCCGGCGCCGATCCGAACCAAAGCATCAGCAGCCGCTGGCCGCCGGCATCGCTCGGCGAACCCGACGACCGCTACAAGCTGTCAGCGCTGTATGGTGCGGCCGGTCGCAACCACGACCTGCAGCTCACCAAGATGCTGCTCGAGGCAGGCGCCGACCCTGACGACAATGAGTCGCTGTATCATTCGCTGGAAGGTTTCGTGACGACCGGCACGCTGCTCGAACATGGCGCACGGATCGCAGGCTCGAATGCGATGTACAAGGTGCTCGACAGCGAAAACGTCGCCGCGCTCGAGCTGCTGCTGCATCATGGCGGCGATCCGAACGAGCCGGCCGGCAATGCGCCGCTGACCGATTGCGGCTCGCCCCTGATGTGGGCCATCCGGCGGCGACGATCGCGCCGCTGCATCGCGACCTTGCTCGATGCGGGCGCGAACCCGAAGGTTGCGACACCCGACGGCATCAGCGCCTACAGGTTCGCGCTGCAATTCGGCCTGACCGATGTCGCCGATCTCTTGCGCGAGCGAACCGTGGCCGAGCCACTTGCGGATAGCGAGCAGTTCGTCGCGGCCTGCGCCGGCGGCGACACGGCCGAGGCACACCGCATCCAGGCCGAGCGTCCCGACCTTCCGGCCGCGCTCTCGACGCAGCAGCTACGGCTGCTTCCCGAGCTCGCCGCGGCAGGCGTTGATGACGCGGTGCGGCTGATGGTCGTGCTTGGCTGGCCGATCGCAGTGCGCGGCGGCGACTGGGATGCATCGGCGCTCAATCACGCCGTGTTCCGCGGCGATGCCAAACTGGCCCGGTTCCTGCTCGAGCATGGCGCCCAATGGACCGAGCAGCACGGCTTCGGCGACAACGCGGCCGGCACGCTGTCCTGGGCATCCTGCAACGAGCCGGTCGACGGCGGCGACTGGGCCGGCTGCGCGCAAGCCCTGCTCGACCACGGCCTGCCCCCCGCCATTCCGGATGGCAACGATCCGGAATGGGTTTTGATCGGGGGGCGCAGGAAGTTGTTCTCGGACGACGTCAGGGACGTCCTGCTCGGAACGTAGTTCGAGGACCGGACTACTCGATCGAATGACCGATCATCGCGGAGAGCTCGTGGACCAGGCGCTCGGACATCTGCCCGGTCACCGGCAGCTTGCGCGTGCGCTCGAACTTCGCGATCGCGGCCTGGGTGTCGGCGCCGATGGTCCCGCTCGGCTTGAGCTGGCCATAGCCATATTCGGTGAGCGCGCGCTGGACCGCGGCGATCCGCCGTCCGGCCGGGTTCATGCTGGCGGTCGGGATCGGCGCCGGCGGACGCAGGACGCTGGACGGCGGCGTGACCGGCGCCGGAGCGGCCGATTTCATCACCAGACTGGTCATCGGATCGGCCGACCTGGAATCGGACGGCCTGGCGTCGACAGGCCGGGGTTCCGGCGTGGGCACGACCGGCTTTGGCGGCTCGATCGCCGCCGGCTCGGCCGGCTGAGGCACGGCCTCGGCCGGCCGCGGGCGCGGCATGACGGGGCTGGAGGCGGCAGCAGCTTGCGCCGGCGGCGGCAGCGTCACGACGGATCCACCGAACATCGGCGACGGGTGGCGGCCAGCCTGCAGGAACAGGGCATTTGTCAGGATGGCGATGATGGCAGACGCTGCGAGGACGCCCGCAACCATGTCCTTCGGGCTGTGCAGCAGCATCCGGAGCAAAAGTCCGCGCTCTTGCTCGGGCTCGATTGCCACCGCCCTGGCGCCGCGGCGGCGGCGCGGCGCCTCATCATCATCCAACGTCTGTCTAGGCACTTTTCTTCACCTGATGGGCTTGTTCTTGTAATCCGGAGCGCGGCGCCGGCTTCAGGGTCGAGACATTGCTCGCCGGCTCGACGGCAGCCGTCGGCGAGAACGCCAGCGGCAACGCGACCGACACGGTGGTGCCCTCGCCGACCTTGCTTTCGACGTTCAGCTCTCCGTGGTGGAGATTGACCAGCCCCTTCACGATCGAGAGGCCGAGGCCGGTGCCTTCGTGCCGGCGCTGATAGGTCTTGCCGGCCTGGAAGAACGGATCACCGATCCGCTTGAGATCATCGGCGGCAATGCCAACGCCGGTGTCCGAGACACGCAACAGCAGCCGTGTACCTTCGAGCGCAGCCGATACGGTCACGTTGCCGCTGCGCTCGGTGAACTTGATGGCGTTGGACACCAGATTGAGCACGATCTGCTTGAAGGCGCGCGGATCGCCGTGCATGTCCGGCAATTCGTCGGGAACGCGGGTCACCAGATCGACGCCGTTCTCGCGCGCCTTGAGCGCGAGCAGGCTGCAGCAATTGACCAGCGCCGGCCGCGGAGCAAACGGCTCCGGAGAAATCTCGAAATTGCCGGACTCCATCTTCGACATGTCGAGGATGCCGTTGACCACAGACAGCAGGTGCTGGCCGGAGTCATTGATGAGCTGGGCGTATTCCTTGCGGCGTGCGGCATCGAGCCCCAGCACATCCTCCTGCGCGATCATCTCGGAGAAGCCGATGATGGCGTTGAGCGGCGTCCGCAGTTCGTGGCTCATGGTGGCCAGGAAACGCGTCTTCGATGCATCGGCCTGTTCTGCGGCGTTGCGGGCCTGTTCCAGCGCCTGCTCCTGCACCTTGCGATCGGTGACGTCGCGGATCACGGCAACGACCTCGGCTTCGCCGGGCGGCTGATCGAGCGGGCGGCAGCGCATCTCGACCCAGATGAAGTCGGGAGCGACGGCCTGCCCGCGCGCGGCATCGCGGCGCAGGCGGAATTCGACGCTGCACGCCTCGCCGCCACGCGCGGCATCCGAAAGCGCGGTGAGATAGGCCGGCCGATCCGCGACATGAACGCGGTCGAACAGGCCATGGCCCAGCAGCCGCGACACCGGTACGCCGAGCATGATCTCGGCCGCCGGTGAAACGAATCGCACCGCACCGTTGCGGCTGTGCCGCGACAACACGTCGCTCATGTTGTGGGCGAGCAGACGGTAGCGATCCTCCTCGACATAGAGCAGCGCCACGCTGGTGCGCGCCAGCGACTCGACGCCAAAGGCGAGCCCGGTCGCATAGAATATCGCCGACACCACACCAAAGCCGGCCAGCGTCCCGTGCGCCGCAACGCCAGCGTCGGGCGCCGGCAGCAGGTGATAGAAGCCCAGCACGCTCAGCAGCGCGGCGGAGCTCATCGCCAGCACGAAGGCAAACGCCACCACGCGCCGCGAGGCCGACAGTGCCGCCTCGATTGGAATCACCACAAGCCACACCGCCGCAAAGGACGCGATGCCGCCGGTCATCGCCGCGATCGTCAGGACCAGTCCGGCGAGCGCCAGCGACGATAGCACATGGGCACCTTCATAGCGGCCGGTGCGCGAGAGAAACCACGACAGCAGGATCGGCGCGATCAGCCAGGCGAACGCCATGACCTCGATCGCACTCGGCGCGCCGCGCATGGCAAGATAGGCCGGGAACGTCGCGAATGCCGCAAGGCTGCCGAGCAGCCGCGGCGCCATGAAGGCGCGGTGGCGTGCGCGCGTCAGCGCATCATAGCGTGCCGACGGGTGCAGCAACGCATCGAGGCAATCGCGGATCAAACTCAAAACACTCACAGCACTCGCGCCTCGGCTTCGATCATCGTCAGACAGACGCGCCGGAACGCCTCCTTGGTCATTGCGGGTCAACGTGTCAGAGCGAGCTTAAGCGAACGCTAAGGCGCGCGCGGCTGCCGGCAAACACCATGCATTCGCGGAGTTTTGGTCCGTGATCCGGCGTGCATTCGACCGGGATGGTGAACGACAGGTTTCCGGATGTGACGATCTATGGTTTCGAAATGGTAGAGGTCGCAAAGTCAGCGCATCCGGGATCGCATGACGCCATCAATCGAAAATTTACGCCGAATCGAATCAGACGCATTTTCAGCGATTTTTCGGCGAGTTTACTTCAATGCAAATACTTCCGATTTATCGACGCCTGCTACGCCTGAACCAACTGCGGCGCCGACCGCATGAAGCAAAAGACCAACAGACGACCGGGGTCGCGCGATGTTTTTCCTGTTGCGTTTGGCATTCTGGCTCGGGCTTGTGCTCGTGCTGCTGCCGAGGGACAAAGCACCTGAATCGGAGAAGACGCCGCAGATCAGCACATCCGAGGCGGTGTCGGCGGCGACCGCGACCATCAGCGACATGGGCCAGTTCTGCAAGCGTCAGCCCGCAGCGTGCGAGGTCGGCGGTCAGGCCGCGACTGCGATCGGGCAGCGTGCGACCGACGGCGCGCGCAAGCTCTACAAGATCATCACGGACAAGAAGGCGCCCGACCACACCGGCTCGATCGGCGGGGACGACATCGACGCATTGCCTTCCGCGACCGCATCGCGCGACACGCTGTCGGCCGCCGACCAGGCGATCGAATTCCACCAGCCGCCGACGCCATAACCGCAAATTACCACGGAACTGGTTCCATTTTCGTCGCATTCACGGCCCGGCTTCCTATATAAGCCCATGAGAACGGGATGCGGGTCAGAATGACGACGATCGACGAAATCAGGGACAATTTTGCGCTGCTCGACGAGTGGGACGACCGCTATCGCTACGTCATCGAGCTCGGCCGCACACTCGAGCCGCTCTCCGAGGGGGAGCATTCGGCCGAGAACAAGGTGCAGGGCTGCGTCAGCCAGGTCTGGCTGTCGAAGCGGATCGATCGCGATGCCAACGGCGAACCGCGCCTGATCTATCTCGGCGACAGCGACGCCCATATCGTGCGCGGCCTGGTCTCGATCGTGCTGACGCTGTTTTCCGGCCATACGCCGAAGGAAATCCTGGCGACGGATGCGCTTGCATTGTTCGACGAATTCGGCTTCCGCGACCATTTGACGCCGCAGCGCTCCAATGGCCTTCGCTCGATGGTGGAGCGCATTCGCACCGATGCGCGTGAGGCGCTGGCCTCTGCCGCGTAAGCGGAACACGTCGTTCCGGGACGCGACGCGATCCGGAACCTCGCGATTCCGGGTTCGATGCTAGACGCATCGCCCCGGAATGACTGGCTGAGATCTACTTCCTCTTCCGCGCCTGCTGGCCGAGGCCCATCTTCTTGGCGAGCTGCGAGCGGGCCACCGCATAGTTCGGCGCCACCATCGGATAGTCGGCCGGCAGACCCCATTTGTCGCGATACTGCTCGGGCGTCATGTTGTACTGCGTGCGCAGGTGCCGCTTCAGCGATTTGAAGCGCTTGCCGTCCTCGAGACACACCAGATATTCCGGCGTGATCGACTTCTTCGCTGATACCGCAGGCTTGGCCGGCTCGAGCGGCGCCTCGGTACGTCCGCTCGACACGCGCATCAGCGCGGCATGGACCTGACTGATCAGGTTGGGAATGTCGGAGGCCGGCGTCGGATTGTTGCTGAGATAGGCCGACACGATGTTGGCGGTCAGTTCGACCGGGCTTTTGCCTGGGGCATCGGACATGGCTCAACCTTCCCGTGATATCGAGGGGCCCGGCACGGTGCGCCGGAGGGACAGTATCCGGCCGCGACAATACATCGGAGAATCCCGCACTACTTCGCGAATATGAACGGATTACAGCAAATATGACAAGAACGACGGGGTCTCCGTCCTTGAAAAGCCGCCGTGGCAAGTATTCGGGATCTTGAGCGCTTTCGGGCGAAGTGGATACGGTTTCGCGGGAAGAAAGCGCGTCGAAGCAAGAATCGAGGACTCGGTTCCGAACGGAGCTCTACGGCCGCTGCTCCAGATGCGACCTGAGCTCGTCGATCGAGGCAAACCGCATCATGCCTTCGGGCATCTGCGCCTCGATCGAACCGTCCGAGTAGAGCGAATAGGCCATGCCGTCCACGACGCCCGATTTGAGCACGGTCACCGGCGGCTGTTCCACCGGTGCCGGCGGATGGCCTGGTGATGGTGGCGCGCTCTGGGCCTCGGTGAAGGTCGAGGGCGTGCGGGGGCTGCGCCGCGAGGCGACATCGACCGAGCGCGGCCGTTCTGCTCTCGGCCAGGCATCGTCGAAGGTCGGGGCCGAAGGGTCGCTTGCCGCGGCGGGGCTCGGAAGCGGATCAGGCGACGGCAGGTCCGGCGAGAGCAGTTCGGCGGCGCGCGCCTGGGTCCGCTCGCGATCCTTCCGGGAGGAGGAGAACAGCAAATTGCGCCGCTTGGCCGATGCCTCGGTCGGGGCAGCGGCAGGCGTGGGTGGCGCTGCATCGGCTGGCGCGGCACGCTGGATCGCCTCTTCGTGCCAGGGCGGCGGCGAGGCAGCAGGGGCCGAAGGCGGCACCAGTGGCGGCGGCTCGGCTGCGGCATGCTGGTCCCGCGGGAACGAGAAGCCGGCCTCGACGGGCGGGGAACTGCGCGGGGAAGTTGCAGGGGCTGACAGCGGGAACTCGGGCCGCGCGACGGCCCCGCCCGGACCAAGGCGCCTGGCGATCCGCCTGAGCTCCCGGACAGCCGCGGCGAGCGCGAGGATGATCGCGCCGGTGCACACGCCGGAGACGCCGGTTGTGATCAAGGTGCTGCCGACGCTGAACTCCTTGTAGGGAATTCCAAGGCCGATCGCCGCCAGGCCCGCTAGGATCAGGCCCATACCGGCGACCAACAGAGCAACCACCATCGAACTAACCCCCGGAAGATCCGCGTGAAAATCGGCGCGGCCGCGAACGGCACGATACCGTCATGTTGTCTACACCGCCAACCATGAATTGTAGCCAGAGTTCCCTAAAATCTTGTTCCACCCGGTGATTGCCGGTTCACCGTCGTGCCGAGACCGGTTCCTCGCTGCGCCATTCCCGTAATTCTACCCGCTACCAATTGCTGCCAATTTATTGCAACGCATCCGGAAAATTACGCCACAATTCCCAATTACTTGAAAATGGAACTGCGCTATATGGACGCCGGGGAATGAGGCCCTAAAGCGCCAAACTGGGCCACAGGGACGCCGGTATCGCTAGCCATGTCATCTATCACGACGTCTGCCATCGAAACGCCCACACGGCGCTCGGTGGAGAAGACTTGCGACGACCTCGCCGTGCTCGCGCTCGCTGTGGTCGCCGTGGTCGCTGGTCTCACATTCCGCGATTACGGACTGGGCTGGGACGATTATACCCACGCTGAATATGCCGACTTGTTGCTCCGCATGTACGGGTCCGGATTCAAGGACACCAGCGCGCTCTCCTTTGCCAATCTCTACATGTATGGCGGCGGCTTCGACATGGCTGCCGCGCTGCTACACAAGGTCATCCCGCTTGAGCTGTTCGAGACGCGCCGCCTGCTCGGCGCGATCGTCGGCGTCATCGGCCTTGCCGTAACCTGGCGGCTGGCCCGCCGCGTCGGCGGCCCGCTGGCCGGCCTCGCCGCGCTGTTGCTGCTGGCGCTGTGCCCGACCTTCTACGGCCACATGTTCATGAACCCGAAGGATGCGCCGTTTGCCGTGGCGATGATCATCCTGATCATGGGCCTCGTCCGCCTCGCCGATGAGTATCCCGCGCCCTCGCCGCGCACGATCCTGATCGCGGGGTTCGGCGCCGGCCTGTCGCTCGGGTGCCGCGTGCTCGGCGGGCTTGCGTTGATCTATGCCGTGATCGGCTTCATCCCGCTGTGGATCGAGGACTACCGGACGCAAGGCGCGCGCGAGGCGGCGCGTCGCTTTGTCCATGTGGCCTACGTGCTCGTGCCGGGCCTGGTGTTCGGCTATCTGGTGATGGGTTTGATCTGGCCGTGGTCGATCATGGAGCCCGGGCATCCTCTCGAGGCGGTGACCTACTTCTCGCACTTCTTCGAGAAGCCGTGGAAGGAGATGTACGACGGCGCGCTGGTGTCGGTGCCGGACATGCCGTGGTCCTATCTGCCGACGCTGTTCGCGCTGCAGCTTCCGGAAGTGCTGCTGGCGCTGCTGGCCGGCGCCGTCGTCATCACTTTCATGTCGCTGTCGCGCAGGGATGTGCCGGCGCGGCGCAAGACCATCATGCTGATGCTGACGCTGGCGGCGATGCTGCCGCTGGTCATCGCGATGGTGAAGCGGCCGGCGCTCTACAACGGTATCCGTCACTTCATCTTCGTCATCCCGCCGATGACGGTGCTTGCCGGCGTCGCGTTCGCGCGCGCGATGGACTGGCTCGGCGAGAACCGCCGCGCCTGGCAGCCTGCCGCGCTTGCGGTGTTCGCCTTCGGCCTGCTGCTGCCGCTCAGCGAGATGATCCGGCTGCACCCCTACCAGTATACGCATTTCAACCACATCGCAGGCACGGTGCGGACCGCGGACAACTACTTCATGCTGGACTATTGGGGGCTGGCGCTGAAGCAGGCCTCCGACGGCCTGCGCGAGCAACTGGCCGAACGGCAGGAAGCCCCGCCGGCGAACCGCAAGTGGAAGGTCGCGGTGTGCGGGCCGCAGCGGCCGGCGCAGGTCGCGCTCGGTCCCGACTTCACGATCGGTTGGGACAGCAATGCCGCCGACTTCGCGATGACGCTCGGCGAGTTCTACTGCAAGGGCCTCACCGCACCCGTCATGGTCGAGATCAAGCGGGACGACGTCGTGTTCGCTCGCGTCTACGACATCCGCGGCCGCAGCATCTCGAGCCTGCTGGCGATCCCGGCGCCCTGAGCCGCGGCCCAGCACGAAATCCATCGCCCGCAATGCATCCTGAAGCATGATCTTCCCGGATCATGCTGCGCTTTCACGCAAGGACATGACTGTCACGCCGGTTCGCTGCCTTGCTGCGGTCCGGCTGCGGCGCTAGGCTTGCGACCAGCAACGACATCAAGGGAGTTATCAGCCATGTCGCCAGCGGAAGCGCATCTGAAGCAAGTGCCGCCGAACATGAGTGCGGCGGAATGGGAACAGCGGATCAACCTCGCCGCCTGCTATCGCCTGGTTGCGCTCTATGGCTGGGACGATCTGGTCGACACCCACATCTCGGCGCGGGTGCCGGGACCCGAGCATCACTTCCTGATCAATCCCTACGGACTGATGTTCGACGAGATCACCGCGTCGAGCCTGGTCAAGGTCGACCTCGACGGCAACCAGCTCTCCGAGAGCGCCTACAGCATCAACCCGGCCGGCTTCACCATCCATTCGGCGATCCACGAGGTGCGCGAGGACGCCGGCTGCGTGCTCCATCTGCACACGATCGACGGCACCGCGGTGTCGTCGAGCCCCGAGGGTCTGCTGCCGCTGAACCAGACCGCACAGTTCGTCACCCACGACCTTGCCTATCACGACTATGAAGGCATCGCGCTCGATCACGACGAGCGCCCGCGCCTGCAGCGCGATCTCGGCAGCAAGAACCACATGCTGCTGCGCAACCACGGCACGCTGACGGTCGGCCGCTCGGTCGCCGCGGCATTCGAGCGCATGTATCATCTGGAGCGGGCCTGCTCGATGCAGGTGGCGACCCGCGCGCTCGGTCCGATCGCCTACCCGGTCGACCCGCACGCGATCGACAAGAACACAGAGTTGCTGGCCCACCCCGACCGCGCCGAGTTGCGCTCGACGCAGCTGGTCTGGCCGCCGCTGCTGCGCAAGCTCGACCGGGTCAATCCCGGCTACCGCAATTGAATTTTCGCAAACTTCGGGTAAGTTGCTGAACAACACCCTCTGCACGACCGAATCAAAACGCCGCCCAATCCCGGGCGGCGTTTTTGCGTTGTGCGGGCCTCTTATCTGGCCTCGGCGAATGCGGCGAGGATTCGTGCCCAGGAGCGGATGCCCTTGTGGAAGCTCCTGAGGTCGTACTTCTCGTTCGGCGAGTGGATGTTGTCGTCGTCGAGGCCGAAGCCGACCAGCACGGAGTCCAGTCCGAGCGTGCGCTTGAAGTCGGCGACGATCGGGATCGAGGCGCCTGAGCCGACCAGCAGCGCTTCCTTGCCCCATTCATCGGTCAGCGCGCGCCGCGCGGCGGCGAGCGGCTTCATATCCCAGTCGAGTGCGATCGCCGGCGCGCTGGAATGGTCGATGAACACGGCCTTGCAATCCGCCGGCAGACGCGCCGTCACATAGTCGCGGAACGCCTGGCGGATCCTTGCCGGGTCCTGTCCTTCGACGAGACGGAACGACACCTTCGCCGACGCCTCCGCCGGGATCACCGTCTTGGAGCCCTCGCCGGTATAACCGCCGATGATGCCGTTGATGTCGCAGGTCGGTCGCGACGAGATCTGCTCGATCAGGAGACGATCCTTCTCGCCGGCCGGCAGCGACAGGCCGATCGGCTTGAGGAACGTGTCAGGCGTCAGGTTGAGGCTCTTCCACTGCGCCAGGATGTCCGGCGGCAGATCCTTCACCCCATCGTAGAAGCCGGGGATGGTGATGCGGCCGTTCTCGTCATGCAGGCCGCCGAGGATCCGTGTCAGCACGCGGATCGGATTCTGCGCGCCGCCGCCGAACACGCCGGAATGCAGATCGCGATTGGCGGCCTTGATCTTGACCTCCTCATAGAGGAGCCCGCGCAGCGAGGTGGTGATCGCCGGCGTGTTCCGGTCCCACATGCCGGTGTCGCAGACCAGCGCGAAGTCGGCCTTCAGCTCCGCCTTGTTGGCTTCCAGGAACGGTACGAAATTCTTCGAGCCGATCTCCTCCTCGCCCTCGATGATCATGGTGATGTCGACCGGCAGCGATCGCGTCACCTTCTTCCAGGCGCGGCAGGCCTCGACGAAGGTCATCAGCTGGCCCTTGTCGTCCTCGGCGCCGCGCGCGACGATGATCTTGCGGCCGTCGGCGTGGTCGGTGACCACGGGCTCGAACGGCGGACGGTGCCACAGATTGAGCGGATCGACCGGCTGCACATCATAGTGCCCGTAGAACAGCACATGCGGACGGCCGTCGCTGCTGCCATTGACCCTGGCGACGATCGCCGGATGGCCCGCGGTCGGCCGCACCTCTGCCGTGAAGCCCAGTGTCGCGATGTCTTTCGCGAGATGGTTGGCCGCCGCCTTGCAGTCGTCGGCGAACTCCGCCTCCGACGAGATCGACTTGATCCGGAGCAGCGCGAACAGCCGCTCGAGGCTGTTGTCGAAGTCGGCGTCGATGTGATCGAGGACCGGCTGGAGCTTGGTGTTGGACATCGCTGGTTTTCCCTGGCTGTTGGGCTTTGCCTGACGTTGTAGCTCGCGGGCGGCCGCAGGCAAAGCGCCCGCCTGCGCTTCAGCCGGATCAACGCGAACGGTTACCTTCGCAGCAAGCCGCCGAGCGCGCCGCGCACCAGTGCGCGGCCGATCGATCCACCAACCGAACCGCCGACCGATTTGCCGAGATCGGCGGCGACACCGCCGATCACCTTGTCGGTGACCGAACGCGTCACGTTGCGCGCGATCACCTGCCCGGTCGACAACCGGCCGCGCCTGACGTTGGTGCCGAAAATCGCGGACGCGATGGCGCCGATATGGCCGAGGATGCCGCCACCCTCACCACCCGGGCCTTCCGCCGACGCCGCCCCGCCGGCAAGACGCTTCTGGATGATCTCGTAGGCGGATTCGGCATCGATCGCGGTGTCGTATTTGCCCTTGAACGGGCTCGCATCGATGATCGCCTTGCGCTCCTCAGATGTAACCGGCCCGATCCGCGCCGACGGCGGTCGCACCAGGATGCGCTCGACGATCGACGGCGTGCCACCGCCCTCGAGGAACGAGACCAGAGCCTCGCCCTTGCCGAGCTCCATGATCACGCGCGCAGTATCGAGCTTGGGATTGGGCCGGAAGGTCTGCGCGGCCGCGGCGACGGCCTTCTGGTCGCGCGGCGTGAAGGCGCGCAGCGCGTGCTGCACGCGATTGCCGAGCTGTGCCAGCACCTTGTCCGGCACGTCGATCGGGTTTTGCGTGACGAAATAGACGCCGACGCCCTTGGAGCGGATCAGACGCACCACCTGCTCGATCTTGTCCATCAGCGCTTTCGGCGCATCATTGAACAACAGATGCGCCTCGTCGAAGAAGAACACCAGCTTCGGCTTCGGCAGGTCGCCGGCCTCCGGCAACTCCTCGAACAATTCCGAGAGCATCCAGAGCAGAAAGGTCGCATAGAGCCGCGGGCTCTGCATCAACTTGTCGGCGACCAGGATGTTGATCATGCCGCGGCCATCGCGGTCGGTCCGCATGAAATCCTTCAGCGTCAGCGCCGGCTCGCCGAAGAACTTGGCGCCGCCCTGGTTCTCGAGCACCAGGAGCTGGCGTTGAATGGTCCCAACCGTCGCCTTCGACACGTTGCCGTAGCTCTGCGCGGCCTTGCGGATCGGCGCCAGCGGATCCTCCTCGTCGGAAGCCTTCTTGCTGCCGTCCGGGGCGATCGCATCGAGCAGCGCGCGCAGATCCTTCATGTCGATCAGCGCGAGGCCATTCTCGTCGGCGACGCGGAAAGCGACATTGAGCACGCCCTCCTGTACGTCGTTGAGATCGAGCATCCGCGACAGCAGCAGCGGTCCCATTTCGGTGACTGTGGCGCGCACCGGATGTCCCTGCTCGCCGAACACGTCCCAGAACACGGTCGAGAACTGGTCGGGCTGGAATGTCAGCCCGATCTCGCTGGCGCGCTTGACAATGAAATCCTTGGCCTCGCCGGCTTCGGCGATGCCGGACAGATCGCCCTTGATGTCAGCCGCGAAGACCGGGACGCCGGCGCGCGCAAATCCTTCCGCCATCACCTGGAGCGAGACGGTTTTGCCGGTTCCGGTCGCGCCGGTCACGAGACCATGCCGGTTGGCGAGCGCGAGCGTCAGCCACGCCGTCTCCTCACCTTTGCCGATCAAAATCTTCTCATCGGTATCGGCCAGCTTGCCGTCTACGGTCGTCATCGCTTCGCCTCTTCGCGCAGATCAGATCGGTTCGACACCTCGAACCCGGTTCGATCTCGAACTCCTGCCATCATATTGCATCCTAGCGGTCGAATGAAACCATCGGCTGATGCCGACCTCGCCCCCGAGGACACCGCATCGTTAAAGGGTTCCTCATACTTTTTTCGGTACCACTGAAAAAGTGATTGCGCATTGCGACAAGATGGCGTGAATCCGCCACTCACTCTTGCATCGGAGCAACACTCCCAACGCGATCGAAAAAGAAAAACCAACCGAAATGCGCGGATCGCTTGTATTTCGCGACACAGGCGCTCAAGATCGAATTCAAGGACTTTCCGGTAAGAACCGGTCGAGGCGGGGCAATATGGACGAACTGGTTGGACGGCTGGCCATCAAGGCCGGCATTGACGGCGCTGTCGCTGAAAAAACCATCGGCATCGTTCTGGGCTTCCTCCGTAACGAGGGGCCTTCCGACACGGTTCAGGCTCTGATCGATCAAATCCCTGGCGCAGAAGCAGCGATTGCCGCCTCCAGCAGCGGAAATGGCCTGTCGCGACTGATGGGTGGCGGACTGATGGCCGTCGGCACCCGACTGATGGCGCTTGGCCTGGGCATGAGCGAGATTCAAAACATCGCGCGTGAACTTTTTGTGTTCGGTCGCGACAAAATCGGAGCGGATCAAATGGGCGAGATCATCTCGGGGACGCCGGGCCTCAGCCAGTTTGCCTGAACAGCCCTCGACGCGCCGGCTCCACGCTCCCTTTTACCTGCATACGAGTATCATGACATACCCCCTCTCCCAGATCGAAGGCTTGTCCGCCTATTGCGCGTCGAAACTGAAGTCACACGGCATTCGCACCACTGAAGCGCTGCTCGAAGCCGCCCGCACCGCCAAGGGACGCAAGTCGCTCGCGGCCAAGACCGGGATCAGCGAGCAGCAATTGCTCGAATGGGCCAACGTCTCCGACTACATGCGGATTCCCGGCATGGGCAAGGCCAAGGTCGGCCTGATCCGCGCCGCCGGCGTCACCACGGTGCGCGAGCTCGCATACCGCAACCCCTCTCGGCTCACGCAGAGCATGAAGGACGCCAACGTGAAGCGGAAGCTGGTCCGCGTCCTTCCGTCGGAGAAGTCGGTCGAGCTGCTTATCGAAGAGGCACGCAGGCTGTCTCCAAAGATCAGCTATTAGCCTGACGGGCCTCCGCCGCAGGGCCGGAGCGAGCCACCTTCACCACACCCTGACTTGACCTTGACTCGGCGTCATGGACCGCGCAAAGCGACCGCATGATGGTGACCACGCCCATATCGTCGGCGGCAACCGGCCCGGCTGCGCGGGAGGTGCTGCCGCCGTTGCTGTCGAGGCCCTACCCGGCCGTCATGGGAATCCTGAACGTGACGCCGGATTCATTCTCCGATGGCGGACAGTTCTTCTCGCCTGAGCAGGCGCTGGCGCAAGCCCGCAAGTTGATCGCTGATGGTGCCGATATCATCGATATCGGCGCGGAATCCACGCGCCCCTATGGGTCACGGCCGGTCTCGGCGGACGACGAGCTGAAGCGCCTGAAGCCGGTGCTGGCCGATGTCATCGCGCTCGGCGTCCCCGTCTCGGTCGACAGCATGAAATCCGAGGTGGTGGCGTGGGCGCTTGATCAGGGTGCGGCGATCGCCAACGACGTCTGGGGCCTGCAGCGCGATGACGGGATGGCCGCGCTGGTCGCCGCGCACCGCGTGCCCGTGATCATCATGCATAATCGCGAGCGCGCCGATCCGGCGATCGATATCATGCAGGACATCGCGACCTTCTTCTCCCGCTCGCTCGAGATTGCCGCCAGGGCCGGCATTGCCTCTGACAGGATCGTGCTCGATCCCGGCATCGGCTTCGGCAAGGTTCCGGAGCAGAGCATGATTGCGCTGGCGCGGCTCGCCGAGCTCGGCTCTTTCGGTCTGCCGGTGCTGGTCGGTGCCTCGCGCAAACGCTTCATCAGCTCGGTCGTGCCATCAGAGCCGCAGAATCGCATCGGCGGCTCGGTCGCGGCACATCTGATCGCGGCACAGAACGGCGCGCGCATCATCCGCGCCCATGATGTCGCCGAGACAGTTCAGGCGCTGCGGGTAGCAGCGGCAATCAAGGGGCTGCAATGACCGACACGATCTTCATCACCGGGATCGTCATCCATGCCCGCCATGGCGTGATGGAACACGAGACCGAGGTCGGACAGCGCTTCGTGATCGATCTCGAGCTCTACACCGATCTCTCGGAATCCTCCCGCACCGATCGCCTCTCCGACACCGTCTCCTATTCCAACGTCGTGGCGACCGCGACCTCGGCATTCAAGAACACCAATTACAAGCTGCTGGAACGCGCCGCCGGCGCCGTGGCCGACGATATCCTCGCCACCTTCCAGCGCGTCAGGGCCGTCAAGGTCACGGTCCACAAGCCGCACGCACCGATCGCCGCGATCTTCGAGGATGTCGGCGTGGTGCTGACGCGTTCGCGGCATCCGCTCCCACCAGCCCGTAGCTGACGTCATGGCTGACGTGCTGATCGCGCTTGGCGGCAATGTCGGCGACGTCCGCACGACGTTCCGCAAGGCCATCGCGAACATCTGCGGCATGACCCAGGCCGGGCTGCTGGCGCGTTCGTCGGACTATTCGACACCGCCCTGGGGCGAGGTGCAGCAAGACCCCTTCATCAACGCCTGCATCGAGATCGAGACCTCGCTCGATCCGCACGCCCTGCTGTTCACGCTGCACAAGATCGAACGGAAGTTCGGCCGCGACAGGGCCGACGAACAGCGTTGGGGTCCGCGCACGCTCGACCTCGACCTGATCGCCTATGACGATGTCACGCTCGACAAGCCGGAGCTGACGTTGCCGCACCCGCGCCTGTTCGAGCGCGCCTTCGTGCTGGTGCCCCTGGCCGAGATCGTACCCGATCGGCTGATCGCCGGACGCCGTGTCGCCGACGCGCTGGCCGGACTTTCGACCGACGGTATTTTCCGCCTCCCGGACCTCGATTGAAGCCAAACTTCCCCCAAACAACCGTTTGGCTTGGGCGCGCAGGCGTGGCAATTTCCGGCCAAATCAAGCAGGCCTCGGCGGGCCGACGAAGGACAATTTGGGCGGATGACGACCACGACTGACGATTTGCCTCTCGCAGCCGATTTTGCATCGGCGACCTATGATGACTGGCGCAAGCTGGTCGACGGCGTGCTGAAGGGCGGCCCGTTCGAGAAGCTTGTCGGCAAGACCTATGATGGGCTCAAGATCGATCCGATCTACCGCCGCGCCACCAATTCCAGCCCGCTTCCCGGCCGCGCCGCGGCAAGCCCCTGGCAGATCCTGCAGCGGGTCGACCATCCGGACGCCGCTCAGGCCAACGCCCAGGCCCTGCACGATCTCGGCAACGGGGCGACCGGCCTCGAATTCGAGTTCGCGGGCGGGCCCGGCACCCGCGGCTTCGGCCTGGCTGACGCCAGCAAGCAGACGCTGGCCAGGGCTTGCGACGGCATCTATCTCGATGCCGGGATCATGATCGCGCTCAACCCGGTGCTCGGACGCGAGAATGCCGGCGAGACCTTTGCCGACATGATCGAGGCCCGCAAGATCGATCCGGCCAGGCTCGATCTTCACTTCAATTACCAGGCGCTCTCGACCGTCGCCGTTCGCGGCGCCGCGACTGCTGCCTGGGCCGACTACGCGACGCCGTTCGGCAAGGTGGTCAACGGACTGATCAAGCGCGGCTTCAAGGGACCGTTTGCGCTCTCCGATGGCCGGCCTGTCCACGATGCCGGCGGATCCGAGGTGGAGGAACTCGCCTTCACGCTCGCGGTCGCGCTCGCCTATCTGCGCATGATGGAAGCGGCCGGCATCGATCTCGATGCGGCGCGCGCCGGAATCTCGTTCCGCCTCAGCGCCGACGCCGATCAGTTCCTCACCATGGCGAAATTCCGCGCGCTGCGGCTGCTGTGGGCGCGGGTCGAACAGGCCTGCGGGCTTGAACCGAAACCGATCTTCGTCAACGCGCAGACCGCCTGGCGCATGCTGACGCGGCGTGACCCCAATGTGAACATGCTGCGTGCGACGATGGCGACGTTCGCGGCCGGCCTGGGCGGCGCCAACGCGATCACGGTGCTGCCGCACACGCTGGCGCTCGGTCTGCCTGACGATTTTGCGCGGCGCGTCGCGCGCAACACCCAGCTTGTGCTGCTCGAGGAATCCAACCTTGCAAAGGTCTCCGACCCGGCGGCAGGCTCCGGCGGCGTCGAGACGCTGACATCGCAGCTCTGCGACGCGGCGTGGAATTCGTTCCAGGAGATCGAGAAGGCTGGCGGCATCTTCCCGGCGCTCGAGCAGGGCCTGATCCAGCAGAAGGTTCTAGCGACCCGCGCGCAACGTGAGATCAACGTGGCGAAGCGCCGCGACGTGCTGACCGGCGCGAGCGAGTTCCCCAACCTGCACGAGGCCGATACCGCGGTGCTGGACGTGAAACCGACGGCGCAAGTTTCCACGGCCGACGCGAAGATCAGGTTCGACGCGCTGGCGCCGATGCGCCTTGCCGAGCCGTTCGAGGCGCTGCGCGACAAGTCGGACGCGGCGCTGAAGGCGGCCGGGGTACGGCCGAGAATCTTCCTGGCCAATCTCGGGACCGCAGCGGATTTCACCGCCCGCGCGACGTTCGCAAAGAGCTTCTTCGAGACCGGCGGGATCGAGGCCCTCGACAGCGAGGGCTTTGCGGATACGGCTTCGCTTGCCGCGGCCTTCAAGGCCTCCGGGGCGGCGATGGCCTGTGTCTGCTCCGCGGACAAGGTCTATGCCACCAGTGCTGCTGACGCCGCCAAGGCCCTTCACGGGGCGGGAGCGAGGCATATCTATCTGGCAGGACGGCCCGGCGACCAGGAAGCGGCGTTGCGGGCGGCCGGTATCGGTGAGTTCGTGTTCGCCGGCGGTGACGCGCTGGCGACGTTGCGCGACGCCTATCGGCGGATGGAGCAAGCATGACGGCTGAGACACCAGCGAAACCCGTGCTGACCGGCGGCTGCCAGTGCGGCGCCGTTCGCTTTGCAGTGTCGGCGTCCCCGAACCGGATCAGCGTCTGCCATTGCCGGATGTGCCAGAAGGCCTCAGGCGCGCCCTTCGCCTCCTTTGCCGACATCAACAACGAGGACTTCACCTGGACCCGCGGCAAGCCTGCGGCGTTCAAGTCGTCCTCGATCGCCGAGCGCGACTTCTGTGCCGCCTGCGGCACCCCCTTGAGCTTCCGCCGCATCGACGGCCCGCGGATCGAGATCATGACCGGCGCCTTCGACCGGCCCGACCGGGTGGTGCCGACGCGGCAATACGGAACCGAGTCGCGCCTTGGCTGGGTCGTCGGTATCGCCAACCTGCCGAGCCAGACCACCATGCAGAACTACGGACCGGAGAAGATGGCGACCATCGTCAGCCACCAGCATCCGGATCATGACTAGCTCGCGACCGACGATGGTCGCCCGTGATATGATGGATCGCCATGAGCCGCATACCGAACTTTGCTGATATCGCCTTTGAGAAAGTCAGCGGTGCTGCACCCATCGCGAGCACCGAGCCGTGGCTGACGCCCGAGGGCATTCCGGTGAAATCCGTCTACGGCGAGGCGGACCGCGAGGGCATCGACTTCCTCGAGACCTGGCCGGGGATAGCGCCCTATCTGCGCGGTCCCTACCCGACCATGTATGTCAACCAGCCCTGGACGATCCGGCAGTATGCCGGCTTCTCGACGGCGGAGGATTCCAACGCCTTCTACCGCCGTAACCTCGCGGCGGGTCAGAAGGGCCTCTCTGTCGCGTTCGATCTCGCCACCCACCGCGGCTATGACAGCGATCATCCGCGCGTCTCCGGCGACGTCGGCATGGCCGGGGTCGCGATCGATTCCATCTACGACATGCGCACGCTGTTCGCGGGCATCCCGCTCGACCGGATGAGCGTGTCGATGACGATGAACGGCGCGGTGCTGCCGATCCTCGCGTTGTTCGTCGCTGCCGCCGGGGAACAGGGTGTCCCGCCGGAAAAACTGTCAGGCACCATTCAGAACGACATTCTGAAAGAGTTCATGGTGCGCAACACCTACATCTATCCGCCGGCGCCCTCGATGCGGATCATCTCTGACATCTTCGCCTATACCTCGCAGCGGATGCCGAAATACAACTCGATCTCGATCTCCGGCTATCACATGCAGGAAGCCGGCGCGACGCAGGATCTCGAGCTCGCCTATACGCTCGCCGACGGCGTCGAATATCTGCGCGCCGGTCTCGCCGCAGGCCTCGACGTCGACCGCTTCGCGCCGCGGCTGTCGTTCTTCTGGGCGATCGGCATGAACTTCTTCATGGAAGTCGCCAAGATGCGCGCCGCGCGGCTGCTGTGGGCCAAGCTGCTCAAGCAGTTCAACCCGAAGGACCCGCGCTCGCTGTCACTGCGCACGCATTGCCAGACCTCGGGATGGTCGCTGACCGCGCAGGACGTTTTCAACAATGTGATGCGCACCACGATCGAGGCGATGGCCGCCACGCAAGGCCACACCCAGTCGCTGCACACCAATGCGCTCGACGAGGCGCTGGCGCTGCCGACCGATTTTTCCGCGCGTATCGCCCGCAATACGCAGCTGTTCCTGCAGCAGGAGAGCGGAACCAACCGCATCATCGATCCCTGGGGCGGCTCCTTCTACGTCGAGCGGCTGACCCGCGATCTCGCGGCGAAAGCCTGGGGCCATATCCAGGAGGTCGAGGCGCTCGGCGGCATGGCCAAGGCGATCGAGGCCGGCGTGCCCAAGCTGCGGATCGAGGAAGCCTCGGCCAAGACCCAGGCACGCATCGATGCCGGGCGCCAGGCGGTGATCGGCGTCAACAAGTACAAGCCTGAGAACGAGAAGTCGATCGACGTGCTCAAGGTGGAGAACTCCACCGTGCGGCGCTTGCAGATCGACAAGCTCGCGCGGCTGAAGGCCGAGCGCAACCAGAAGGACGTCGACGCGGCGCTGGCAGCACTGACCAGTTCGGCGGGCGAAGGCAACGGCAACCTGCTCGCGCTGGCGATCGACGCCGCGCGGGCCAAGGCCACCGTCGGCGAGATTTCGGACGCGATGGAGAAGGTGTTCGGCCGTCACCGCGCCGAGATCAAGTCCATCACCGGCGTCTACAAGCGAGAGGCAGCGACCATGTCCAACAAGGTCGAAAAGGTGCAGGCGCTGATCGACGCCTTCGAGGAAGCCGAGGGCCGCCGCCCCCGCATCCTGGTGGCGAAGATCGGCCAGGACGGCCACGACCGCGGCCAGAAGGTGATCGCGTCCGCCTTCGCCGACGTCGGCTTCGACGTCGATATCGGCCCGCTGTTCGCGACCGCCGACGAGGCGGCGCGCCAGGCAGTCGAGAACGACGTGCACATCCTCGGCGTCTCGTCGCTGGCCGCCGCGCATCTCACCGCCGTGCCGGAGCTGAAAGCCGCACTGAAGAAGCACGGCCGCGATGACATCATGATCATCATCGGCGGCGTGGTGCCGCCGCAGGATTACGACGCGCTCTATGCCGCCGGCGCCGAAGCGATCTATCCGCCCGGCACGGTGATCTCTGACGCCGCCGAGGAGCTGATCCACAAGCTCAACACGAGGCTCGGCCACAGCGAGGCGGCGGAGTAGTTCGCCGCTTCCCCCAATTCAAAGGGAACGTTCCGTGCGCGCCGATCGCCTGCTGACGCATGCCAGCATCCTTTGCCTTGCCGGAATGCTCGCCGGCCTCAGCCTTCCCGCACGCGCCGCCGATCCCAGGCCCGACGCCACGATCAAGAACCGGAACGTCGAGGCCAATGTCTATCTCGACGACAAGATCAAGGCGGATGCGGCACTGGCCGACGATTGTCTCACGGAGGGCAAGGCGTGGATCGCGAAGAACGCTGCCGAGGCCGCGGCCGCGCGCAAGAGCGATCCGCAGTTCTTCAAGGACGGCGGCTGGTCGTTCGAGCGTAGATATTCGGTCCGTTCCGTCGTCGACGGCCACTATATCAGCGTGCTGCGCGACGACTACATGGACACGCACGCCGCGCATCCGAACACCGACGTCAACACCATCCTGTGGGACTCGACGGCCCGAAAGCGCATCAGCATCCGCCCCTTCTTCACCGAGACGTCGGACGGCGGCCCGACCATGAAGGCGATGGTGTCGGCCGTCACGACCGCGCTGAACGCCGAAAAGAACAAGCGCGACGCCGGCGAGACCGCGACGGCCGAGTGGTACAAGGAACTGAGACCGACACTGCTCAAGATCGGCGCGGTGACGCTGGCGCCGTCCACAGTGTCAGGCAAAAGCTCCGGCCTCACCTTCCACTACCCGCCCTATGCCGTCGGCCCCTATGCCGAAGGCCAGTATGTCGCCTTCGTGCCGTGGGAGACACTGAGGTCATATCTGACGCCGGAAGGCATGAAGATTTTCGGCGGTGCACGGCCGAAGGGAGATGAGGAGGAGCAATAGGGCCCGCCGGAGGGCCGTGCATTCCTGCCCGGATGCTGTGCAGCCCTGCTGCGGATGTGCTAAAGTTATCTCATGATTGAAGTCGCAGAGGTTCCTATCGAGACCGTCATCGGCCGATTGCGTGACATCGCTCCCGCATTGAGAGCCGCGGGAGTCACGCGACTGACCCTGTTCGGGTCGAGAGCCCGCGGTGACGCGCGCCCTGACAGCGATCTCGATGCACTTGTTGAAACGACGGCTCGCGGCGGATTGCCTCGTTTCGACTTCTTCAAGGTCTTGCACTTGACCGAAGATGCAACGGGTCTTCGGGTGCAGCTCTCGATGCGCGAAATGCTCAGGCCGCGCGTTGCAGAACGGATTGCCGACGATCTGATCGAGGTCTTGTGAATGCCGCCCACCGTAGGGGATCGGCTGAGGGATATTCTGGAAGCCATCACCGAAATCGAGGGCATCATCGCCGGCAGTGACTTTGAACAATTTTTGCGCGGACAAGATGCGCCGTTTGGCGATCGAGCGCTTGCTCGAGATCGTCTGCGAAGCATCGCGGAGACTTCCGGACAACCCCAAGGATCGCAACGTTGATATCGACTGGCGAAAGATGATCGACTTTGGCAATGTATTGCGGCACGCCTATCACGCGACCAGGGTCGATATTGTCTGGGACATCGCCCGTACCGACGTGCCGACACTGAAGGTCTTTGCAAACCGCAAGATAGCGCAACTCTAGCCACCTCCCCTCGCCTGCACCGGCCAGCCGTTGTAAACCAGCCGCATGACCTCGCCGAAGCCTGCCGCTCCCGACATCCGCGCCCTTGCCAAGGACCTCCGCGCCGGCCACCGCGCCGCGCTGGCGCGGGCGATCACGCTGGTCGAGAGCAGGCGCGGCGATCACCAGGCGGCTGCGCGCGACCTGGTGCAGGCGCTGCTGCCCGACACCGGCACGGCGGTGCGGGTCGGCATCACCGGCTCGCCGGGGGTCGGCAAATCGACCACCATCGATGCGATCGGCATGTTCCTGATCGATCGTGGCCACAAGGTCGCGGTGCTGGCGGTCGACCCGTCCTCGGCGCGCACCGGCGGCTCGATCCTCGGCGACAAGACGCGGATGGCACGGCTCGCCGTTTCAGACCAGGCCTTCATCCGCCCCTCCCCCTCCTCGGGCACGCTCGGCGGCGTCGCGGCGAAAACCCGCGAGGCGATGCTGCTGTGTGAAGCGGCCGGCTTCGACGTCGTGCTGGTCGAGACCGTCGGCATCGGCCAGTCCGAGACCGCAGTCTGCGACATGACCGACTTCTTCCTCGCGCTGATGCTGCCCGGCGCCGGCGACGAGCTGCAGGGCATCAAGAAGGGCCTCGTCGAGCTCGCCGACATGATCGCGATCAACAAGGCCGACGGCGACAATATCAAGCGCGCCAACCTGGCGGCGGCCGAATATCGCAGCGCGCTGCACATCCTCTCGCCGCGCTCCGAGCACTGGCATCCGCCGGTCGAAACCTATTCGGCGCTGTCGGGCACGGGGCTCGACAGGCTCTGGCAGAAGATCCTCGACCATCGCACCGCGATGACCGCGTCAGGCGAATTCGCCGCGCGCCGCCGCGCGCAGCAGGTGAAGTGGATGTGGTCGATGCTGGAGGGCCGGATGATGGCACGGCTGCGCGCCGACGCTGCGATCCGAGCCAAGGTGAAGAAGACCGAGGCCGAGGTCGCCGACGGGCGGATTTCGCCCGCGGTCGCCGCCGAACGGATCGCGGAGATGTTGAAATGACCGACAAGCTGCGCGTCCTCGTCACCGGCTTCGGCCCGTTCCCGGGCGCGCCGTTCAACCCGACCATGCCGCTGGTGAAGCGGCTGACCGAGCTGCGGCGCCCGGCTTTCGACAGCGTTCAGCTCGCGAGCCACATCTTCCACGTCACCTACGCGACCGTCGATCGCGAATTGCCGGAGCAGATCGCGAGGCATCGCCCGCAGGCGCTGCTGATGTTCGGGCTCGCCGGCCGCACCTCCTATCTGCGGATCGAGGCCCGCGCCCGCAACGCCGTGACCACGCTGTTTCCCGATGCCGGCCGCCAGCATGCGCGCAAGGGATCGATCGTCGACGGCGCCGCCGCGCGCTTGTTCGGGCCGCACACGGAAAAGCTTTTGCGCGCCGCGCTTGCCACCGGCATCGACGTGCGACTGTCGCGCGACGCCGGCAGCTATCTCTGCAACTATCTGAGCTGGCGCGCGATCGAGGCAGTGAACACAAACAACGGCGTTCGCCTGGCGCAATTCGTCCATGTTCCGCCGCTCGCGCATGACGGAACGGCCGCTCCCGGCAAATCCGATATCACGCTGGAGCAACTCGTCGATGCCGGCGAGGCGATGCTGCTGGAGCTGGTGAAGCTGACGCGGCAGGCCACGCTGGCGTGAGTGGCGCGGCTTGAGCCGTCCATTCCGCGTCCCGGCGGCGGAACGTGCCCATCCAATTTGGACTATGGGGGCGACAAATCGAGGCCGTCGGGTAGCCTGATCCAAAGAACGATTTGCTCGTCCGGGGAGTGACGGGACAAATGGCCCTTTCCGTGTGTGTCCTCGACCAGCACGAACTCGCCCGCAGAGACGTGCCGCACCTCGCCGTCGCTCGTCTCGTATTCGACCGCCCCGGTCAGTCTGACAGACAAATTCCGCGCCGGAACGGTGTGCCAATCAACCTGCCGCATACCGGCAGGGATTTGAGTGAACTCGACACTCGACGCGGGATAGCGATTGGACACTTGAAACGCCTTGGCACCAGGAGCGACGGTCACCCTGGCCGTCATGGGGATTTCCACTTCATCGAAGTGGGATTCGCCGTCCGGGCTCGCGTATATCCGAAGGCACTTCATCGGCTGTCACCTCTTGGCTCGCCAGCGGGAACAAGACCACCCTTACCATGACAGCAGCGAGGGTAAAATCACGGCTCCAATGTGTTGACCGACTACCGTCTTCACTGTCGCTCCTCGCGATGACGCGGATGGTCCGTTGAACTCGATGACGAAGCCGGCTGCGATCGCTGCACCCGCGATTAACCCTACCGCCAACAATCGCCTGTCCCATCGCCAAGTTCACCATGCCGCGCCGCATTTTCGCGCTACCTAGCAAAGGCGAACGTCACCGCTCGCATCTTGCGCGAGAGCCTTGCCAGATGGACGTCAACCGCCGCCACCTCATCGGAGCATCCGCCGCCGGCATGGCCGGCGCGCTTGCAATGTCGCCCGAGGCTGCGCGCGCCGCGCAATCGCTCGGATCGCTCGGCCGCGACGTCACCCAGTACGGCGTCCGCCCCGGCAGCCCCGACGATCAAACCCGCAACCTGCAGCGCGCCATCGACGAGGCGGCACGGGCGCAGGTGCCGCTGGTGTTTCCGCCCGGCGTCTACCGCTCCGGACTGCTGCGGCTTGCCGCCGGCAGTCATTTGATCGGCGTGCGCGGCGCCTCCCGGCTCGCATTCCACGGCGGCCTGTCGATGCTGTCGGGCGAAGGCGCCGGCGGCATCGGCCTCACCGGGCTCGTGCTCGACGGCGGCAACATCCCGCTGCCGACGCGGCGCGGCCTGGTGCATTGCCTGTCCGGCCGCGACATCCGCATCACCGATTGCGAGTTTGCCGGCAGCGGCGGCAACGGCATCTGGCTCGAGCAGGTATCCGGCGACGTCAGCAACAACATCTTCACCGCCGTTGCGAGCACCGCGCTCGTCTCGTTCGATGCGGTCGGACTTATCGTCTCGCGCAACACCATCAAGGGCACCAACGATAACGGGATCGAGATCCTGCGCACCGCGATCGGCGACGACGGCACCATCGTCGCCGACAATCGCATCGAGGACATCAAGGCCGGCCCCGGCGGCTCCGGGCAGTATGGCAACGCCATCAACGCCTTCCGCGCCGGCAACGTCATCGTGCGCGGCAACCGCATCCGGAACTGCGACTTCTCGGCGGTACGCGGCAATTCGGCCTCCAACATCCACATCACAGACAATAATGTCAGCGACGTTCGCGAGGTCGCGCTGTATTCGGAGTTCTCCTTCGAGGCCGCGGTCATCGCCAACAACACGGTGGACGGCGCGGCGCTCGGCGTCTCCGTCTGCAATTTCAACGAGGGTGGCCGGATCGCGGTGGTCCAGGGCAACATCGTCCGCAACCTGCTGCCGAAACGGCCCATCGGCACCGACCCTGGCGACGGGGCCGGCATCGGCATCTATGTTGAGGCTGACACATCAGTCACCGGCAATGTGATCGAGAACGCGCCGTCGTTCGGCATCGTCGCGGGCTGGGGCAAATATCTGCGTGACGTCGCGATATCAGGCAACGTGATCCGCAACGCTTTTGTCGGCATCGGCGTCTCGGTGGTGCCGGGCGCGGGCACAGCGCTGATCAACAACAACATGATCTCGGAAACCCCGCGCGGGGCGGTGGTCGGGCTCGACCACGCACGCGCCGTCACCACCGACCTGTCGGCCGGCGGCGGGCAGCAATATGCGCAATTGATGATCGGCGCGAATGCGGTGCGGCGATAGAAGCGCTTTCGAGCGAAGTGGTTAGCGGTTCGCGTGAAGAAAACGCGTCAAAACAAGAATCTGGCGTAGGCTAAAGCGTGGTGCGCAGCAATGGATAGCGCGCCTGCATCGCGTTGAGATCGAGCACCGGCAGCGCGGGAATCTCGAGCGGCGGTGCGTCGGCGACGGCAGAAGCTTCGTCCAGCACCTCGACGGCTGTCTCGAGCGCGGCCGCAACCGCCGTCATCGTGGCTTCGGCCAGCGCCGCCGCCTCTGGCCGGTACTGCGGCGCTGGCTGGGCATCGGAGTTCGGCAATGCCGAACGGCCGCGACCCAACCAGGACAGATCGATCGGGGAATTGTCGAGCGAGGCCTCGCGCGACAGCAGATCGCGCCAGGTGTCGACCGCGGCTCTCGCTTCCGTGATGTTTTCAAGAAAGGCCTGCTCGCTGTGATAGCGGCGCCAGCGCCCGCTTTCGAACATCTCGGTAAGATGCTCCAGCCTCTGCTCGGCGAGGTTGCACCAGCGCGCAACGATCTCCTGGCCTCTGGCCACGTCGGTCCGATGTGTCATTCAACTTGCCCGTAAGGAGAGAGACGGACGCAGACGCAACCGAACCGAACCGAACCGAATCAACAGGACGTGGCAGAGATATTCTGTGGAAAAGGTAAATAAAGTCTAACTAAATTCTTAATCGGCGACGGTCGCCGCAAGAAGTCCGCTACGAGGTTTCTCGCATTATCCACAGTCAGACTTGTCGACATGCATGGTCGCGATGCATCGCACGTCGGCAGCGCCGCGCTGACGGCTCCCCCAAATGAAAGACCCGTCCGGGGGGACAACCGGACGGGTCAAAGCCATATGGGCGCTTGGGGTGGATGGGCGCTCGCGCCTGATATAGCCAGCGGGGAGGGTTAACCGCTCCCACACACATAAGTCGTGGCAGGGGCCCCGACGTTCAAACCTCCGTCGATTTTTTTGCCCCCCGCGCCCGGGGTTCCGCGGCGTAATTTCGCGGGCTACAGCGCCGAAAATCACTGCGCATCAGGCCGATTTGCATCGTTTGCCGCGGATTTGTCCGATGCCGTCGACGGTGTGGAGCCGTCAGACGCGCGGCTCACGGAAGTGTTATTGCCGTCGGGCGCTTTCGGCGGCTGCGACAGTTTGTCCGAGACCGCCACGACAGGAACGGCGGGCGTCCTGCTCGAAGCCGTGACCGCGGCGAACGCATCTGCCTCCCCTGCCCCGAACAGATCGTCGCGGCCGGGTGCGCCGATGTCACGGGCCGTGCCGGTCAGGATCGCCCGCACCTCGTTCGGCTGCAACGCAGGATTGCGCTCGAGCATCAGGGCCGCGATCCCGCTGATGAACGCCGCGGAGAAGGAGGTGCCCGATGTCATCTGGTACTTGCCGTCGGGCGCGGGCAACAGGATGTCGACGCCAGGCGCCGCCAGCGCGATATGGCTGCCGCGGTTCGATGCCGTGAACAATCCGTCCTTGGCGTCGGTGCCACTCACCGCGATCACCTCCGGATCGGCGGCCGGGTACAGCGGCGGCGATTTCGCGCCGGCATTGCCGGCTGCGGCGACCAGCACGATGCCCTTGGCGGCGGTTGCGGCCACCGCGCGCCCGATCAGCGTGTCCTTCGGACCGGCAAAGCTCATGTTCACGATCTGCGCACCGTGCAGCACGGCGTAATCTAGGCCCTTGAGGATCACGTAGGATGTGCTCTCCGCGCCGCTCCTGCCCGCACCGAATGCGCGGATCGCCAGGATCCGGACCTCCGGGGCACCACCCATCAGCTTCGCGTGCGCGGCGATCGCGCCCGCAACGCCGGTGCCGTGGACATGCGGTCCCTCCTTGCTGCCGAGCGCATCGAAATTATCGGCGATCGTGTTGGCCAGTTCGGGATGGGCGGCGTCGACGCCGGAATCGATCACCGCGACGGTCACGTTCATGCCGCGCGCCAGTGTGTGGGCCTGCGGCAGGTGCAGCTGCGCCAGCGCGTACTGCGCCGGATCACCCTCGCTGGGCACGCCCTGCTGGTCCTGCAGCAGATAACGATAGTTCGGCTGCACGGAGCGAACGCTGCCGTCGCCGGCCAGATCCAGCCTCGCCGCCTCCAGCGGCCGGTTGCCGGCGATGCGGAACAGGCCGACGGTCACGCCGAGCAGCGGGATATTCTGCGAGACGATCCGGGTCAGTCCGTGTCGCCGCGCCAACGCGTCGGCCTGGGCGTCCGTCAAGGCGCTGTCGATCTCGGCGACAAGCTGGTTCGGCACGGTTCGCCGGTCCTGCGCAACCTGCGTATTGCCGCCGGCTCCGGTCCCGCTCTTCTGGGTCACGCCCTTGCTGCTGCCGCCGCTCATCAGCGCGACTGGTCGGTCGTAACACCCGCCATCGCTGCCGCGATAAGCGTCCTCGCAGGCGGGATAGAGGTTAGGCGAATAGCGTGCATAGGGCAGCGTCGATCCCACCGCCAATCGCGGGATGGTCTCGATCCGTGGAGGCGGCGGCCCGCGATCCGGTGGCGATGGCTTGGGGGTGACTACGTTGGGCGTGACAGGCTTGGGAGTGACAGGCCCGGGGTTGACGGTTTTGGGGGTGATACCAAGGCCATTCCGGGCGGCGATGCTGGTGCCGGTCCGGGCGGTAATGCCTGAACTGTTCCTGACGGCCGTATTGGCTCCCACCTTGCTCGCAACGTTCGGATTGATCCGCGGCCCGATCGAGACGCGCGGCGCGATGCGGATGGTCGGGGAGCGCATGAAGCTCTGGGCGTGCGCCGCCGGACCCGAGAGAGACATCAAGGGGAAAATCGCGACGGCGACGGCCACCGCGGCGCTCGTCGGCCAGCCCGGGCAATTACGGTTCATCGCAACCTCGACGCAAACGCAGAACCGTCAACCGAGCTGAGGCAAACCCCTAGGGCGTTTCGACCGCGAGGCTGACTATCTTTTCCTTCTGCAATCGGGCGATCAACGCCGCGACATCGGCCTTGGCCATCGCGTGATCGCCGATCTGCAGGCGGAACACCCCGGCCTTGGCGCCATCGATCGACGCCTGATAGGTGTCGAGCAGCGCATTGATGTCGGCGATCTTCGCATCGGGCGTAAAGCGCACCAGCAGGCGCGGCGGCGCGGCGGCCGGACCGCCGAGGTCACGGGTGAGCGGCGCGTTGCGGTCGGTCATGTCGAGGGATGCGGTCTGGAACGAAGCCGGCTGGCTCCGCATCAGTACCGCGCCGATCACGCCCGCCTGCAACAATAGCGCGATCGCGCCGACGCTCGCGGACCATGCCAGCGTGCGCGGCGACAATTTCGCGAAGAACTCCGAGACGCCGGCCGAGATCCGCGCCGACGTCGCCGGCCTCTGTTCCGGCTCGGCATCGATCGCCGCGAACAGCTTCTGCATGGCACGCGCAGAGGGCGCACCGAGGCTCTCGTTGAGATGGATCGTCTCGGCGAATTCCTCGCGGATAACGTCATACTGTATGGCAAGCGCGGAATCGCGTGCGAGCGCGTCCTCGACACGGCGCGCGTCACGCGAGTTCAGCGTGCCGGCTGCATGCCACGGCAACAGCATCTCGATCTCGCCGGGCTGTTGATCCAGCATTTTCTTGTTCGCTGCCATCATGGCCAACCTCGCTCGATGCCGGCGGCCTTCAGCAGCTCGGCAAGTTTCTTGCGCGCGTAGAACAGGCGCGTCTTCACGGTGTTCTCCGGAATGCCGACGATCTCAGCCACCTCTTCCACGGACTTCTCGTGATAGTAGACAAGATCGACGATCTCCCGATGGTCTGTCGAAAGCGCCGTCAGGCACTTGCGCAGGACGTCACCGGTGTCCCTCTTCTGCACCACCGTTTCCGGATCGTCGGACGTATCCTCGATCGCGTTCGCGGCCTCATCGTCCAGTTCGGCGTCCTTGCGGCGCCGAAGCGCAGACAAGGCCTTGAATCGGGTAATCGCCAGCAGCCAGGTTGAAACGGCGGAACGTCCCTCGAACTTGCCCGCCTGACGCCACACATCGAGGAAGACTTCACTGATGAGGTCTTCCGCGACCTGCTCATCCCGCACGAGCCGAAGCCCGAAGCGGTACACTCTGACATGATGCCGTCCGTACAGCACCTGCATGGCGAGGCGGTCGCCTTGAGCGATCCGAGCGATCAGAACCTCGTCTGAAGCCGCCTGTGTCGCGCTCAATGGCCGTCTCGCAAGGTTGGTCTGAGGGGGGTGGTGCGTGGTTCGACGCGAGAGGCAAGATTCTTCACATTACGGCAATGTGCTGACTGCATGTGTGATCCAGGCCACAGTCGATGACCCAGCGGAGGGACATGAGGCGAAAGTGCTGGAGGCTCTATCAACGGTATCATGATACTAGAGGCTTCCCACTGCACCGCCCAATCCGGTGCAACCATACCAAGGCCGCGCAGGCAAGCCAGCGCCCACGTCTCGAGCTCCCCCCACGGAAACGCGCCGGCCGCTTCGCCGCCGCCCCTCCCAGGCAAACAGATTCCCCTTACGAAACAAGGGCCATGACCGGGTTGCAACGGAGCAGATTCGGTTCCGAAAGATACCAAACCTAAAGGCTTTCCCACGTAGATTTTTGCCGGGTCCCACCACCGGCGAAAACCATGGGCAGCGCTGCGTCGTCATTTCTCGCCCCGATCACGGGCGCACTGGAAGGTGGACGTCCCAAGCTGACGGCCGAGCGGCTGGCGCGCCGCGCCAAGCAGCGTCGCCAGATCCAGTCGATGATCGGCAGCTGCTTCGTGCTCGATGCCGTCGTGCTGCTGATCTACGCGCATGCCGGCACCACGTCGGTCGCCGTCGCCACCGGATATGCCCTGACCGGCCTTACTTTGGTGGCAGCCTATGTGCTGCTCTCCGAAATCGGATTCCACGAGCGCTTCCGCGACCACTACCTGGTCGCGCCGCAATCGGCGATCAACATGGTGAACCTCCTGATGTTCACCTACATCGCGCCCGAGGCGGGCGTGCTGTTCCTCTGCAACCTGTTCGTGGTGTTCGGCTTCGGCGCGCTCCGTACCTCGGCGCGGCAGACCGCCGTGATCTGGACCGTGATGGTGCTGGGCCTGGCGGCACTGTTCCTGTGGACCGACAAGCCGATCGGAATGCCGACCGGCACCATGCCGGACCGCCTGGCCACCATGCTGGTGTTCGCGCTGACGATCGGGCGCTGCATGTTCCTCGGCATCTTCTCGAGCTCGATGCAGCAGTCGCTCTATCAGAGCGGGGTGAAGCTGAAGGAAGCTTACCGCCGCATCGAGGAACTCGCAGAGCTCGACGAACTGACCGGCGCCTTCAACCGCCGCTGCATCATGCGCATGCTCGAGGAGGAGATCGCACGCTGCGAGCGCAGCGGCAGCACGTCGGCGATCGCGCTGATCGACCTCGACCATTTCAAGCGCATCAACGACACCTACGGACATCCGATCGGCGACGAAGCGCTGCGCACCTTCGCCATCAGCATGTTCGCCAATATCCGCAGCATCGACCGCTTCGGCCGCTACGGCGGCGAGGAGTTCCTGCTGGTGCTGCCCGACCTGTCCCAGGAGGATGCCGGCCGCGCGCTGGAGCGGCTGCGCAGGATCATCGCCGATCTCGACTGGAGCGCGTTCTCGCCGGGCATGCAGGTGACGATCTCCGCCGGCGTCACGACGCTGCGTCCGAACGAGACGTCCGACACGTTGCTCGCCCGCGCCGACCGCGCGCTCTACACCGCAAAGGCACGGGGTCGCAACCGCATCGCCAGTGCCTGACCCGCCCATTTCCACATTCGGCGTCGGAGAAACCGTCGCCACCAGTCTTTGACGCTCCAGGATAGAGTCATGAATTCGAAGTCCGCGACAGCACCTGAAAGTCTGCTCGACGAATTGCAGACGACGCTCGCGCACGGCACCGTCGCACGCCGTGTCGAAACGCTGCGCCGCGTGACCGATCTCTTCATCAACGGCTCGGTGGACTACTCGGACGAACAGATCGGGCTGTTCGACGACGTCTTCCAGTGCCTGCTCGACCACATCGAAAGCTCGGCCAAGGCACTGCTCGCCAACCGCCTTGCGCCGGTCGACACCGCGCCGCCGCGGACCATCCGCACGCTCGCCTTCGACGACCTGATCGAGGTGGCCGGCCCGGTGCTCGCACAGTCGGCGCGGCTCGACGACGACACCCTGATCGAGACCGCGCGCAGCAAGAGCCAGGCGCACCTCCTCGCGATCTCGACCAGGAAGGCGCTGAGCGGCGCGGTGACCGACGTGCTGGTGCTGCGCGGCAATGACGAGGTGATCCAGAGTACGGTCAACAACCCCGGCGCAGAATTCACGGAGCGCGGCTTCACCCGTCTGGTCAGCCGCGCCGAGGGCGACGACAATCTGTCGACCTGCGTCGGCCTGCGGCCGAACATTCCGCGGCACCTCTATCTCAAGCTGGTCGCGAAAGCGTCCGACACTGTCCGCCAGCGGCTCGAGGCCGCGATCCCGCAGCAGGCCAAGGACATCCCGACTGCGGTGCAGGAAGCGACGCGGCGCGCCCGCTCGGCGCCCGGCGCCGTCACCCGGGACACCACGATCGCCCATGCCCTCGTCAAGTCGCTCTACGAGGATGGCCGGCTCGACGAATTCCAGCTCGCCACGTTCGCCGAGGCCGGCAAGTTCGACGAGACCAACGCCTCGCTGGCGGCGCTCGCCAATGTCACGGTCGGCATCGCCGAGAACATGATGATCGAAACCCGCGCCGAGGGCGTGATGATCCTCGCCAAGGTGTCGGGCCTGTCGTGGTCGACGGTACGGGCCATCATCAATTTGCGCGACGAGATCTCCGGCGGCGAGCCGACCGACCTGCAGACCTGCAAGGACACCTACGAGCGGCTGCGGCCCTCGACCGCGCAGCAGGTCCTGCGCTTCCACCGCATGCAGCAATCGGCGCCGGCGGCCTAGACTCCTGTTCTGACGCGTTTTCTTCACGCGAAGCGGTGTCCGGGCGCTCTAGTATCTCAGCACCCGCGACCCCGCGAGCGCGCCGACCGCAGTGACCAGCGCGGTCGCGATCGTGTACCAGGTCGCCACGAACAGCGGTGAGTCGTCGGTGCAATGCGACGCATAGAGCGTCGCGGCAAATCCCGCCGACAGCATGCCCGCAATCGCGCCGGCAACGGCAGGCCGCGCCGGCGCACCCTGACGCAGCGCATAGAGTGCGCCGGCGAGCAGCGGCAACGACATCTCGGGGATCGCGGACATGCAGTACCGCGAATTGCTGCCGACCAGCCGCGTCATCATCGGCGTCCGCTGCGGCATCATCATCTCGCCGCCGATGCCGGCGACGAGGATGCCGGCCGGGATCAACAGCCACCAGCCAAACCCGCGCAGCGAGGCCTCCGGCCGCGCCAGATGCAGGCTCACCGCAGTCGCGGAGATCGCCAGCGCCAGCGTGACCGCAAACTTCAGGTCGAAGAACGGATTATGCATCGCGGTCATGACGTCCGGGCGCACGCCAAGCTCGGTGAAGAACATCAGTATCGACACCGGCGCCGCCGCGAGCAGTGCCAGCATCAGCGAAAAGCCGATCGGACGGGTGTGGTGCTCGTTGTCGGCGGCGAGTGTTCGAATGAGTTGATCGGTATCCATGCTCATTGTTCCCGCAATTTCGCCGTCAGGGCCGCGAGCCCGCGATGCAGCGCGACCCGCACCGCGCCTTCGCTCATCGAGAACCTGGCTGCCGTTTCCTTGATCGAGGCGCTGTCGACCGCGATCGATTGCAGGACGTCGCGCTGCCGTGCCGGCAGGGTCTGCAACTGGGCGGCGACTTCGCTCGCGGAGGCCGTCTGCTCGACCGGCTCGCCGGGCAGCGTTTCGGCGAAGTCGTCGATGTTGACGAAGATGCGCTTGCCCCGGCGGCGCAGGGCGTCGATCAGCTTGTTGCGCGCGATCGCAAACAGCCACGGCGCAAACGGGGCGCTGGTGTCCCAGGTCTGCCGCTTCAAATGCACCGCCAACAAGATGTCCTGCACGATGTCCTCGGACTGGTCGATCGGTTGTCCCGCGCGCGCAAGACCGCGGCGCGCCGCCGCGCGGAGCACCGGCGTGACGGCCTTGAGCAGGCGATGATACGCCGCGCTGTCTCCTGACATGGCCGACCGCATCAGGCCGGTCCACTCGTCGTCACGTTCGCGCACGCGCGCTCCTGAAATGCAATTCGACCGATCTTTCAATTTGTTACGCCAGACGCAGGAGATCACGGATTCGTGATATCGAACTTCGGCACGACAAATACCGGTGGCCGCGACGTGGAGAATCGTCGCGGCGGGCCCCTGATACCTTGGCTCATAACATCGATCGGCGCGCCAAGCATCGGGGCTTGCCCGCAAGCCGCTCATAGCTTGAGGAAATTGCCCAGCTTTCGCCCCCGATAGCCCGAAGATTCCCTTTTTTTGCCCCGGTGTGGACACGCAGCGGGGTCTCTTTTCGCCCCGGGACAGGCGAAATGGGGAGTTCTTCAAATGAAAATCAAAGCCAGCGAGTGCTTGGCCTTGATGGTTGCGACAGTGCTGTTCGCCTGTTTCACCGGGCCGTTGCCGGCGCGTGCGGCCGGTTCGGACACCGCGGCGTCCAAATCCGATGACGCTGCGACCAGCAAATCCGTCCGCCAGACTTCGCGGCATGGCAAGCGCTCTGCGCATCAGAGATCGACCGACGGAAAGAAAGCCGGGAACGACTCCGTCGACGCCGGCAGCGTGACGTCGGCAGGCATCCCGCCCTCGGTCGCCAATGCCAATGCCGAGCTGACATCCGCCGACACGGCAGCGGACGACAGGGCGAACACCGGTTCCGCCAGGGTCAACACAATGGTGGCCCCCGACAGGATCGCCGAGACGCAGCAGCCCGCCGACCCCAGGGTGGTAGCATCCGACCAGCTCAATGACGTCGATCGTGCCCTGCAGCAGGCCGCTCCGGCCGAACCGCAGCAGCTTGCCCAGCAGCAGCAACAGCCGGCCCCCCAGCAGGCGGCCGAGCAGCAACAACCTGCACCGGTCCCACCGCAGGCGGTTGCACCGGTCCCGCCGCAGACGGTTGCAATGGCTTCCGCCAAGCCGGCTCCGGTTCAGATGGGCGGCGACAGCTCGACCTGGGATCAGACCTCGCTGATCGGAAAGATCTTCATCGGTTTCGGCGCCCTGCTCACCGTGGCGTCTGCCGCGCGCATGTTCATCGCATAGCCTGGCCTTGCGGCTGCGGCGCGGGTAGCGCCGCACCGCGGGCCTGACATCCTCTTTCCGCCTCTTGATGCGCCTCCCGCCAGCGGGCACATTGCCCGCCAAATCAGGCACGGGGTTACGGTCAATGGCTACGTTCGAATTCATCATTGTCGAGAGCAAGGGACCGGTCGGCGTCATCACGCTGAACCGTCCGAAGATGCTGAACGCGCTGTCGTTCGGAGTGTTTCGCGAGATTGCGGCTGCGGTCGACGATCTCGAGGCCGACGACAACATCGGCTGCCTCCTGATCACCGGCAGCGAGAAGGCCTTCGCAGCCGGGGCCGACATCAAGGAGATGCAGCCCAAGGGCTTCATCGACATGTTCGAGAGCGACTTCGCCGCGATCGGTGGCGATCGCGTTGCCCGCTGCCGCAAGCCGACCATCGCCGCGGTCGCCGGTTACGCGCTCGGCGGCGGCTGCGAGCTCGCGATGATGTGCGACATCATCATCGCGGCCGACAACGCCAAGTTCGGCCAGCCGGAGATCACGCTTGGCACCATCCCGGGCATTGGCGGCACGCAGCGCCTGACGCGCGCGATCGGCAAGTCGAAGGCCATGGATCTCTGCCTCACGGGGCGGATGATGGATGCCGCCGAAGCCGAGCGCGCAGGGCTCGTGTCGCGGATCGTGCCCGCCGACAAGCTGATGGAAGAGGCGCTGGCCGCAGCCGAGAAGATCGCCTCGATGTCGCGCCCGGCGGCGGCGATGGCCAAGGAGGCGATCAACCGTGCCTTCGAGACCCCGCTGTCGGAAGGCATGAATGTCGAGCGCAATCTGTTCCACTCGACCTTCGCGCTGGAGGATCGCTCCGAGGGCATGGCGGCGTTCATCGAGAAGCGCAAGCCGGTCAACAAAAATCGCTAACCCTCCCTGCTCTTTGCGAGCGCAGCGGTGACCAGCGCGCGATAGGCGCGCTCGGCGAAATGGGTCGGCTTGTCGAGGCCGAGCCGCGCCAGGCATTCGCGATCGGCGGCATCGGGCGGATGCCGCATCCCCTGCCACGCGAGGCCGGCGAGTTTCAGTGGCGTCCGCTGCGCGTCCTGCAGGATTTGCAGCGCGGGGATCAGCCGCTGCTCGATGTCGGTGAAATCGCTGCCGAACGGAAATGACGGCAACAGTCCCTCATCCCGCGCAGGCTTCAGCGCCGCGCGGATGCGTTCGGGATAGTTGTCGCGGTGAGCGGCCGGAATCTCGTAACTCCGCGCCAGCTTGCCGGCCTCCTTGGCCTGCCGCATCAGTTCGCTCTGGAAGCGCGAATCCGCCACCTGCAACATCGCCGCGACGACGTCGGCATCGGATTTGCCGCGCACGTCGGCCACGCCATATTCGGTGACGAAGACGTCGCGCAGGTGCCGCGGGATGGTCTCGTGGCCGTAGGACCAGCGGATATTCGACTGCACCGCCTTGCCGGACGGATGAGTGGCCTCCAGCGCCAGCACCGAACGTGCGCCTTCGAGCGCAAACGCCTGGGCGACGAAATTGTACTGGCCGCCGACGCCGCTCACCACCTGTCCGTTCTCGAGACCATCGGAGATCGCAGCGCCCAGCAGCGTTGCCATCATCGCGTTGTTGACGAAGCGCGCCTCGACGCGCGCGCGGCGCTTGGTATCCTCCTCGCCGTAGATCTCGTTGGTGAAGGACACCGGCATCATCTGGATCCTGGCCAGCCGCTCAGGCGCCGCCTCGCGGAGCGCACGGTAGAACGCCTTCGGCCCGAGGAAGAATGCACCGTGCAGGATCACGCCGTCGACCTCGCGCTTGAGGATGCCGGCCTCGACCAGGCCGAGGAATGCCTCGAACAGCATCTCGCTGACACCGTAGAGGCCCGTCTCGAACGGCGCGGTTTCGATCGACGCCGGCAACTCGCCGCCCGGCAGCAGCCGCTTCATGATACCCCGGTACTGCGCATTGTCGCGATGCCGGACCACCAGGCCCTGCGCGAGCGCGTCGCCAACCTGGCCGATGCCGATCTGCAGCGTGCCGCCGTCGCGCACCAGACCCGCGGCATGCAGCCCGATGGCGTATTTGGTGTCGCTGATCGGCTCGGACGGCGGCGCGAACAGCGGGAAGTCGGTTTCCGGACTGTCGAGCACCGCGGCGAATTCATCCGCCGGCAGATCGCCGGCACCCGGCATGAACGGCAGCTCGGAGTTGACCTGGGCGACCAGCTTGAATGACGCGCGGCCCTGTGCACGGGCACGCAGCACGTCGAGCGTCGTATCAGTGTTGCAACTCAGGCTGTAGCGCGTCACGCCGTCGATCACGCGCTTGGCGACCAGCTGGGGGACGACATTCAGTCCGCGCGACAGCAGATACGACGCCGCATGGGTATAGTTCGCCGAGATATAGTTCTGTTGCGCGAACGGCTGATACAGCCATTGCCCGGCGAGGAAGAAGAATTCGATCACCTTGATGTTGGCCGGCAGCGCGCCGGCGTGCAGCGCGGCCGCATAGGCGAGATCCGGATAGCCGCCGAACAGGCGATCGATCACCGGGCCGATGAAGCGCTGCTCCAGCAGGCTCTTCGGCCTCGGCTTCTCCAGCGTCAGCGCAGAGAACAGCGTCAGCTTGATCGAGCGGTCGGCGGCGGCCCGTGCGTACAGCGCGTTGACGATGTGGTTGGCCTTGCCGAGCCCGAGCGGCAATCCGACCACGAGATCCGTTCCGACGTCGCGAATGACGTGTTCCGCAATCGCCTCGGGGTCGGAGAAGACGTTCGGCATCAGCAATCAACCCGGCGAGGCCATGGACAACCGGCCGTCGGAATCGGCGGCCGGGAGCTGAAATCTATACTGCATATGACAGTCGGGTTCGCCTGCGACGACGCGGCGATGGACAGGAATTGGATCGCCGTGCCGCGGCAGTTGCGCGCGTTGGGCTCTTCCCGCCCGCGCCGTCCCCCGATAACCTCCTGCCGCCGGCGGCGGATAACGCCGGAGCGTGGCGAACACGCATGACAACAGTGCACGCAGGGAGACGCCCAATGCTGACGCGACGCAGTATGATGCTTGCTTCCATCGCGGCGGGAGTGACCATGACCAGCAGCAACGCATCGTCCAGGGCATCGCAGCCGTCGACGGCGGTCAATTTCGACGTGCCTCCCGGCGCGTGCGACTGCCATACCCACATCCACGGGGACCCCGAGAAATTCCCGTTCTTTGCCGGCCGCGTCTACACGCCGGAGCAGGCCTCGCCCGAGGAGATGAGCGCACTGCACAAGGCGCTGCACGTCGAGCGCGTGGTGATCGTCACCCCGAGCGTCTATGGCCCGGACAATTCGGCGACGCTTTTCGGCATGATGGCCCGCGGCGCGACCGCGCGCGGGGTTGCCGTGATCGACGACAGCACCAGCGAAAGCGACCTCGACAACTTGTACAAGGCCGGCTTCCGCGGCATCCGCCTCAACCTCGCGACCGGCGGCGTCAACGATCCCAATGTCGGCCGGCAGCGCTTTTCGGCCGCGATCGAGCGGATGAAGGCCCGCGGCTGGCACGTCCAGCTCTTCACCAGCCTGGCGATGATCGCGGCGATCAAGGACCTGGTTGCAGCCGCTCCGGTGCCCGTGGTGTTCGACCATTTCGGCGGCGCCCAGGCCGCGCTCGGCACAGGCCAGCCGGGATTTGCCGACCTGCTCGACCTCGTCAAATCGGGCAAGGCCTATGTCAAGATCTCCGGCGCCTACCGCGCCTCGAAACTCGCGCCCGACTATCCCGACGCCGCGCCACTCGCGCAGGCGCTGATCGCGGCCAATGCCGAGCGCATCGTCTGGGGCACCGACTGGCCGCATCCGGATTCGGTGACGCCGCCGGGCCGGAAGGTCACCGATGTGACGCCACTGTATCAGATCGACGACGGTCGCCTGCTCAACCAGCTTCCGGCCTGGGCGCCGGACGCCGCGATCCGCAGGACGATCCTGGTCGACAATCCCGCACGGCTCTACGGCTTCACCTGACTGTCTCCCGGCCGGCGCGAGCAATCGACGACGAGGCTCAGCAGTGACCGAGTGGTTCACTCGGGCCATTGCGGGGCATGGCTGCCGAGCGGCATCGCCGGACGGGCCCAGAAGGCGGGGGTCCTGGACAGGTCAGCCGCGTGCCTGACAGCACTGAGGCGGCCAAAGCCGGACGGAAGCTGCTCGATGAAGGGTTTGACCGCGTCGGCCCTGAGATCCTCGATCGCAAGGCCGCCACCGACGCGGCCGAGATTCCACAACCAGCGCCCGGTCTGCGCCAGTGACACCCGGACGTGCCAGCTGCCGCCCTCGCGGGCCTGGCGAGCCTTTGCCATCATGGCGCCGAACGCCATGAAATATCCGGTGGCGTGGTCGAGCATCTGCGCCGGCAGTTCCTTCGGCCCGTCGACGCCGGCCGCCTGCCCCTCGGCGTGATTGAAGCCGGTCGTGGTCTGCACCAGTGAATCGAAGCCGCGGCGCTCCGCCCACGGCCCGGCATGGCCATAGGCCGAGAGCGTCACATAGACGATGCCCGGGTTGATCCGCGCCGCCTCCTCCGGCGAGAAGCCGAGATGCGCGATCGCCTGCGGGCGATAGCCCTGCGAGAAAATATCCGCCTGCGTGACCAGACGGCGCATCACCTCGCGCCCCTCCTCGCTGGTCAGTTCGACGAAGCTCGTCAGCTTGCCGCGGCCGGTATCGATGGTGAGCCACGGGATCGCGGGCAGATCGGGACCGGAGATCAGCAGCACGTCCGCGCCATGGGCGGCGAGCGTGCGGCCGGCGACGGGTCCGGCGATGACGCGCGACAAATCGAGGACACGGATGCCGGCCAGCGGCCGGTCGCCAGCGGGCCACGGCTTTGGCGCGGCGTCGTCGATCTTCTCGATCGAGACCAGCGGCAGCGTTGCCAGCGCCTTCGCATGCGGCGTCGCCGACCAATCGTCATGCGTGCGCATCAGCGCGACGACGCCGCCCGCCGCGTAGGCCGCAGTCTCGAACGCCTCGCCGTCCCATTGCATCAGCGCTTTCTGTACATCGTCACGTTCGGCCTGGCAGTTCAGCACGCGGCAGACGGCGTCACGATGATGCGGGAAATTGGTGTGAAGGCGGACGAAGCGGCCGTCCCCGACACGGTAGACGCCGGCGATCTTGTCCCACGCCGGCGGCGGCGGCTTGTCGTCGACACGCAGATAGCGCTCGCTGCGGCATTCGACCACTGCGTGACGAATGTCGACGGAGACCTCCTGCGGCTCGCCGCTGCGTGATCGCCAGATCTCCGCCGCGGCAAGCCCCGCCGCCGCGATGCTCGCCTGCGCGGCCGCGGCAACGCGGAACGACGACGGCAGTTGCGGTTCGCTGCCGTTGAGCCTGACACGCTCGAGCGCGGACGGCGCGCCGCCGGCCTTGCTCCAGATGTCGGCCAGGATGTCATTGACGTCCTGCATGCGTAGTCCTCTTCGACAATTGTACGCCCTGGCATGATGACAGAAAAGCGGTGCCGCGGTTTGCCAGCCATGCTTAGGTTGTGGCCATCAAGGCCCTTCGACCTGAACAGGAGTTGCAATGGCTGCCCTCGATCCCCTCACCGCCGGCGGCGTTTTCATCGCGACCGCGGCCACCGACGCGGTCTATGTCATGTTCACCTCGGCGGTGGTCGCGCGCAAGCGCGTGCCGGCGGCGACCTGGAGCAGCATCTGGTATCTCCTCTCCTCCTATGCGGTGATCAGCTACACCGAAAACTGGATCTACGTCGCCTTCGCCGCAGCCGGCTCGTGGGTCGGCGCGTACGCCTCGATCACCTTCCTGCACCGCCCTCCCGGCGGCCCGCCGGTCGGTGCGGCGGTGGAGTAGATTTATGGTGCGATATCCATCGACTGTCGTCCCGGCGACATATTCTGTGTCATCACCCGCGCATGCGGGTGATCCAGTATTCCGGAGGCAGCGGTGCTTGAGCCGAGAGGCCGCGGCGTACTGGATCGCCCGGTCGAGCCGGGCGATAACACGAGGATGAGGACGCGGTTTCGCGCTCTCGCGACATGATTGCCCGAGGCTTGCATCTCGTTTCGCCCTCTCCTTGAGCAGAGGGCGCAGGGAAAGCCGGGTGCCGATCGCACCCATGGGTCCCGTGCAACAAGAAGCACGGGGGTAGGACCACAGGTGTAACCGGAGCAATCCGGCTTTCCCTGCGCGATGGTTTACGGCTTATACGTGCTCTCCCCGGCGAGACTGGGCTTTATTGTCACCGTCATCCGCAAGACGCTTGCGCATCCCAAGGACTCGACACCTGCCACTAGGGCGTCAGGCCTGCACGATTTCGCCATCCGCTATCCGCCGCGACCGTCAATCGCGACATCAGCGTCCACCGCATCCCACCACAACGTTCGTGACGATCGCGAAGCGCCCCTCGAGCGGGTGAGACGCGAAAATCTATATACTGGTTTGCCATGCTGATAAACCGAAATATTTTTGCGGCGAGGACTTGACGGGTTTTTGCTGATTTGCCCGACGGGCAGTTTCTGCATGGCTTGGTCGCATCGTGATCGGCGCCGCCAGAACAGAGGTCGCGCGGTGTGCCGATGGGCGCTACAGTGGATGCGCAGCAGCAAAGGACACGCAAATGGATCTGGGTTTGAAGGGACGGAACGCCGTCGTGCTCGGTGGCACACGCGGCATCGGACGGGCGATTGCGGCGACGCTGGCCGGCGAAGGCACAGGCGTTGCGGTTTGTGCCCGCAATGCCGAGCAGGTCGCGTCGACTGTACGCGAGCTGAAAGATTCGGGCGTGCGCGCCGCCGGCGCGGCAGTCGACATCACCGACGGCGCTGCGTTGAAGGCATGGATCGCCGGCGTCGCCGCGGAATTGGGCAGCATCGACATGCTGTTCTCCAACGCCGGCGCGATGGCGCAAGGCGGTGATCCGGCGTCGTGGGAGCAGAATTTCCGTCTGGACGTGCTCGGCGCGGTCAACGCCTTCGAAGCCACGCGTCCATTCCTCGAGGCGAGCGGCGAAAAGACCGGCGATGCGGCCTTCATCATCATCTCGTCGATCTCGGCTGCCCAGGCCGACCGCGCCAGCTCGTATGGCCCGATCAAGGCGGCGCTGGTGCACATGGCGAAGGGACTGGCGCGCCAGTACGCGGCGAAGAGGATCCGCGTCAACGTCGTCTCGCCCGGCACCGTCTATTTCAAGGGCGGCATCTGGAACATGGTCGAGCAGAACACGCCCAAGATTTACCAGGACGCGCTGGCCCGCAATCCGACCGGCCGCATGGCCGCGCCGCAGGAGATCGCCAACGCGGCGGTGTTCCTGGCGAGCCCGATCTCCTCGTTCACGACGGGCTCCAACCTCGTCGTCGACGGCGCGATCTCGAACCGGGTGAACTTCTGAAGCAGCCGGGAAGCCAAACCGGGTTCTTTGCGCTGTCGGAGATTCGGACGGAGCCTCGCTGCTGCCGACCAAATCGCTGCAGCAGCCGGTCGCCCTTCCAGAGCTCCTAGCCTTTTCCGGGGGCCACGATCGCGCGAACGACAAGCGCGATGCGTTCGCTGCGCATGCCGGGCCTGATCCGGCCTGACCGTTCGAGTTCAGCGAGCCCATGAAGGGCTGCCCAAAAGGTCTCGGTGACGTCAGCAGCATTGACGCAAAACGGCGTTACGACGGCCGCAAGTGCTTCGAATCCGGCCCGCAGCTCCGGCCTGGTTCCGGCTTCGGCGAACCGCAAATCCGTCGGGAGGACAAACATGGCCTCGTAGAGTGCAGGACAGCTGAACGCGAAGGCGAGATAGGCGATGGCGACATTCTTGAGAGCGTTTCGTCGTCCCTTCGAACCGCTTGCCGCTTCCCGAAGAGCTGCTGCGAGTTCCTTGAAACCCTCGACTGCAACTGCTGCAACGATCGCATCCCTGTTCTCGAAATGCGAATAGAGAACTGGCTGACTGTACTCGATTTCCCCGGCCAGGCGGCGGATGGTCACGGCATCCCATCCTTCGCGCTCCGCGATCACGCGCGCGGCCGCGACAATGCGGTGCTCGCGCGCAGCCCGCTCCCGGCCTTTCCGCTCGGCAATACCCAATCCTAGATCTCCCGCCTAGCAGGCTGTTGAAGAACTCAGCCGCGTTCGCAAACGAAGCCTGAATCGTCGCCATTGTGGATGTAGAAGTGGCCAACGAGCCTGCCCGCGGTGCCGATCATGGCCCATCCGCGACCACAGGACGGATCATTCTCGTCGTGCCCCTCCCATGAGAATTCGGCGCAGGCCGATCCGTCGCGGGTGCCGTAGCGCACATCCAGGAAGCCCTTGAGAGCCCCAAAGGCTATTTCACCATCGGACTTGCCCCGGAAGGTGAGATGCGCC
>NZ_JAFCKQ010000119.1 GCF_018130215.1 Bradyrhizobium jicamae | reverse complement strand
GCCAGTTCGCGCAACGATCCAAACGACGGCTGCCCGCCGAGCGGCTTCAACCGGTGTGCCTCGTCACGCGCAAAGCGGACGATCGGCGCCTCGCCGGTCGTGCCATGGATACGCACGTTCGCCACCTCACGCTCCCACTCGGCGAGATGCGCCTCGAATGCCTCCCAGCTCGCGAAGGGATGCCCCGCGATCGCGTTCTTCTTCACGTAGCCGACGCCATTCTCCGTCTTGCCCTTCGTGCGCGCCCGATACGGCGCGCAGGCGCGAGGACGGAAGCCCCAATGCTTCGCGAACGCGATGAGCTTGTCGTTAAACTGAACCGACCGGCTCACCGCGTCGTGGCGCACCACGAGCGCGCGTGGATTGTCCATCAGCACTTCCTCCGGCACGCCGCCGAAGGTCGTGAACGCGCTCTCGAGCCCGGCAAACCAGTGCTCCTGCTTCTCGGCCCGGAACGCACGCACATGCAGCCGTCGCGAATGCCCGAGCGTCGCCACGAACACGAATGCTTTGATCTTCACCCCGCCGATCTCGACCAGGCGCTCGCCGAAGTCGATCTGCAGCTGCCGCCCCGGGGGCGTCTCGAACCGCGTCGTCGCCAGCGCTTCGGCCTTCAGCGCCTGGCGATAGGGCTGCACGGCCCGTTGCAGCGTTCGCCGGCTGACTGCCACGCCTTCCTCGGCCAAAAGGTCCTGGCGCACCACATCCGCATTGCCGCGGTGCCGAATGAACCTCTCGCGCAGCCAACCTTCAAGGCCATCGAGCCGCTTCGGACGCTCAGGTGACTTGAACGGCTTCACCCCGCCCGCCGCCACGTAGTCCTTCACCGTGTGATGGCTGCAGCCCAGCTGCCGCGCGATCCGCTTCAGACCCCACCCGCACGCCCTTAGGCGCAACATCTCCGCCACGTCATCCGGCGTCTTCATCACCTGCCCCCGTGGATCACTCCACGACGAGCCTTCCGTGATTCGTTCCTCGTTCATTCGCTCTCTCCTCGGCTATCCAAGGAGGGGGCAATTCCTCATGACGCCGAGGGGGCAGTTTTCCATGGCGCGCGACAGTGCAGGCTAATACCCATCAGGATTTTGCTGTTTCCTCCTGGGGCTAGCTAACCGCCGTCCGCGATAGATTTAAGCGGACGGCGTTTTTGCGTGCAGACAGCGAAAGACCTCGACGCGGAGGCGTAAGCGCATCGAGGCCTCTCTACCGACAAGTCTAGTGAGCACGGCGCGCCGACGCCGCACTGCGCCAATTTGGTCCAGCGTATGTCCCTGAACAAGGGGCATTTAGGCCAATGCCTGCGCGACGTAAGGTCGCGTCGCGCACCGCGCGACCAGGTCAGGAGACCAGAGACGCAGGCTCATCGAAATCCCATGCCGCCGATCGGCTCCTTGATGTCCCAATTGAAGTTTGGACGGATATCAGCGCCGCGATTGTCGCAGGCGGAGCAGGCGAGGCGGGGCTCTACATCAGACAGCCTCACATCGTCCGACCACCGATCGGCCGTGACGGCCATGGAGTGGCTGCACTGGTAGTCGGCGCAATAGTGCGTGTTTCGGCAATTTCCGGACACCGATTTCGGTAATTCGCGGACAGCGATTTCAGTAATTTCAGGACAGGGATTCCGCTAAATCGCGGACAGTTGCGGGAGGTTGGTTTTCGGGAGCGCCGTTCAGGCAATGTTCTCTCT
>NZ_JAFCKQ010000118.1 GCF_018130215.1 Bradyrhizobium jicamae | reverse complement strand
GCACTTGCCGCAAGACCAACATCAGGAAGGTCGAAGCGGCGCCGGCACTTAATTCCTTTCTGCAGGAACATCGCAAAGTCGGTGCCGTTTGCTCAACGAGGCCAGCCTGCCCTTGCAAGTCTTAACCTAGGAAATCTTGGCGCGTTGCAAGTCCTGGCCCTTGTCAGTTTTCAGCAAAGAGCAATCTCATGGCACAGACCGTCGGCGACTTCATCGTCAATCGTTTGCACGATTGGGGAGTGCGGAAGATCTTCGGGTATCCCGGCGACGGCATCAACGGCGTGTTCGGTGCGCTCAACCGGGCCAACGGCAAGATCGAATTCATCCAGGCACGGCACGAGGAGATGGCCGCATTCATGGCTTCTGCCTATGCCAAGTTTACCGGAAAGCTCGGTGTCTGCATCGCGACTTCAGGACCCGGCGCTTCTCATCTTGTGACCGGTCTGTACGATGCCCGGCTCGACCATATGCCGGTTCTCGCGATCGCCGGGCAGCAGGCACGAACCGCACTCGGTGGTCATTACCAGCAGGAGGTCGACCTGCCATCCATGTTCAAGGATGTTGCCGGCGCCTTTGTTCAGCAGGCTTCAGCCCCGGCCCAGGTTCGGCATCTGATCGATCGCTCGATCCGGACAGCACTTGGCGAAAGGCGTGTTGCGGCGATCGTTCTTCCGAACGATCTGCAAGAAGCAGAATATGAGGAGCCGCCCCGCGTTCACGGCACGATCCATTCGGGCGTCGGGTTCACCAAGCCGAAAATCGTTCCGTACGAAGCCGATCTGCGCAGGGCAGCAGACGTTCTCAATGCGGGCAAGAAGGTTGCAATCCTGGTCGGTGCGGGCGCGCTTGGTGCCACCGATGAGGTGATTGCCGCTGCCGACAAGCTTGGCGCGGGCGCGGCGAAAGCGTTGCTCGGGAAAGCCACCCTTCCCGACGACCTTCCCTGGGTCACAGGCTCGATCGGCATGCTTGGAACCGAGCCGAGCTACGATTTGATGACCGAATGCGACACGCTGCTGATGATCGGCTCCGGCTTTCCCTATTCGGAGTTCCTCCCCAAGGAGGGACAGGCACGCGGCGTCCAGATCGACATCGCACCGGACATGCTTTCATTGCGCTACCCGATGGAGGTCAATCTTGTCGGCGACGCCGCCGAAACATTGCAGGCGCTGCTGCCGCTGCTTCGCGACAAGGGCGACGGTGCCTGGCGCAAGCGGATCGCCTCGAACCTCAAGGACTGGTGGAAGACGCTCGAGGGCCGCGCCATGCAACCGGCCAAGCCCGTCAACCCGCAGCGCATCACCTGGGAGCTGTCACCGCGCTTGCCGGATCGCGTGATCCTGACCAGCGATTCCGGATCGTGCGCGAACTGGTATGCCCGCGATCTGAAGATCAGGCGCGGCATGATGGCATCTCTTTCGGGCGGCCTGGCTTCCATGGGGGCAGCCGTTCCCTATGCGATCGCGGCAAAGTTCGCGCATCCTGACCGGCCCGTCATCGCTCTCGTGGGCGATGGCGCCATGCAGATGAACAACATGGCCGAACTCATCACGGTCGCGAAATACTGGAGGAAATGGAGCGACCACCGCTGGATCGTCTGCGTCCTGAACAACGAGGATCTCAATCAGGTGACGTGGGAACAGCGCGTCATGGAAGGCGACCCGAAATTCAATGCCTCGCAGCAGATCCCCAACGT
>NZ_JAFCKQ010000117.1 GCF_018130215.1 Bradyrhizobium jicamae | reverse complement strand
ACGGCGACCGCGGGCTTGCGGATCGCGAAAGCGGGAGCGGCAACGACCGGGGGCAAGAGGCCCTCAAATCGCTCACCACCCGCGCGAACTCGCATCCGATTGAAAGGAATGGATTGCCACCGCCGTCCCCACCGAATGAGGACATCCAATAGGGCCCTCGGATGGGGATGATTAGAAAAGCCATCGATCGACTTGGTGCAACAAGCGCCTTTGATGATCGTAGATCTGCGTAGCAAAAGAAAGGTTGGTTAAGAGCTCGGGCTCATCAACACGCAGCCAATAACCTGATCGGCTCGACTGGATCTGGCCTGTGCTGCTGAGAGAGGCGATTGGGTCAACATCCATTCGCGATGCAAGCGCACCGGGTCGTTCTTTATTCGTGGCTTCACTTTGAAGGCGTGATCCACGCGCTAGCCGTCATCATCAGTCGGCATGCCCGTCATGATGGACACCAAAATATCTGATTTGCTTCCGCTTTCGGCACACTACAGCCGACATAACCACTCATGCTGCCGGTCGGGCCCCCGGTAGGGAACGATCCAAAGCTGAAATGACCGCGCAAAGAAGCTCGCTCGGGTACTTCTACTGAATAGGGGCAGATATCGAACCCGTCCTTGCATTCTGAGCCTCGATAAGCTCTAAGCCCCGGTAACTTCATATTCACAGGTATGGGCGAGGCGCGCGCATAACGGCCGCACTTCAAACAGAGTGACGCATCGTGGCCGCTGCGCCTTTTCTCTACAAGGGATCTATCATGGCAAAGATGACCAAGAACCAGTTGATTGATGCAATTGCAGAGGGGACGCAGCTTTCTAAGGGAGATGTAAAGGCCGTTATCGAGCAGATGGCGACTGTGGGATATAAGGAGCTGAATGAATCTGGCGAGTTTGTCGTTCCGGGATTCGTCAAAATGTCAGTGGTGAACAAGCCCGCCACCGAGGCTCGCAGCGGCGTAAATCCGTTTACGAAAGAGCCCATGGAGTTCGCTGCCAAGCCGGCCAGCAGGTCAGTCAGAGCGTCACCACTGAAGGCCGCCAAAGACGCGGTTTGAATCAGACCGTCGCTCCCAGCTGCTCGCCCGCGCCGGCTTGGCTAAATTGCTGCGATTGTGGACTGGCGTAGAAAAGGAATGGACCGGAGCGATAGCGAAGCTACGACACTCAAGTCAGGTTTCGCCGGCCGGTTCCTTGCGACGGATATCTTCTGGAATCTCGCGCAGAAAGCTTTGCCCCTTTTGCAAACGACGCCCGAGCGCCTCGACAAATCCTTCAAATCGCTCCCTGCCCTTTGCTTGTGCGGCCGCCTGCGCGTCGTTGGGCAACGGCGGCGTGATCGTCAGCCAGAAACGGATGAAGAGGGCCAAGGTCTCAGCCGTCAGACCAACGTCACGGTCCAGCCTCTACACCTGACGCGACAGCCGATCCAGGCGACGGGTAAACGCGGCCTCCCGCCTGTCCGTCCCGTCCGGTGACAGAAACGAGGCGACGGAACCAAGATCCTCTGGGGACAGTTCCCTGAACGAGAAGATGGACGTGAGTGTTGTCGGTATTCCAATGATCGACAGCCACCCCATCGAGCCGCGTGCCGAGATCGGTCTCCATCTGCTTTGCGAGATCGCGAGTGAAGGCTCTTAGGTCTGTCATGTCACCGGCGTCCTCCGGCGAGACGATGAACCTGAAATGATGCCGGTCGCCCTTGCACCGTTCCGCGAAAGCCGCGCTATCGGCGCGGTCGCAGCCCTCATCGAACATCT
>NZ_JAFCKQ010000116.1 GCF_018130215.1 Bradyrhizobium jicamae | reverse complement strand
ATCGGCCGATTTGATTGATGAGTTGAACGACGCGCTTAAATCAGCGGCGGTCGACGATAAGGTCCGTGACGAAATCGGCGAACTCACGCGGATGCTCAAGGGTAATCTTGAGAAGGTCGTCCAGCATGGCAAGCGCGCTGACTCCATTGTCAACAATATGCTGCTGCATTCGAGGGAGGGAAGCGGCGAGCATCGCCCTGCAGACATCAACGCGATCGTCGAGCAAAGCTTGAACCTGGCATATCACGGCGCACGGGCCGAAAGACCAGCTTTCAATATTGCCCTCGCGCGCGATTTCGACCCGGCTGCAGGAATGATCGATCTCTATCCGCAGGAAATCACGCGGGTATTCTTGAACGTGATCTCGAATGGTTTCTATGCGGCGACCAAGCGGAAGGAAACTGATGAGGGGAGTTTTGAGCCACTCCTGGTGGTAAGTACAAGAAATCTCGGCGATCGCGTGGAAATCCGCATTCGCGACAACGGCATCGGTATCCCGCCAAATGTCAAAGACAAAATCTTCAACCCGTTCTTCACCACCAAGCCGGCGGGAGAGGGCACCGGCCTGGGCCTTTCGATCAGTTACGACATCATCGTAAGACAGCACGGCGGTAAGCTCACCGTCGAGACTGAAGCTAATGTGTTTACCGAGTTCACCATTGAGTTGCCGCGTAATCTCGTTGCCCAGGCAGCTGCCGGAGGGACGAATTGAGCGTTCATATTTTGGTTACTGACGAGCCCGATGTCGAGGATCTGTTTTGCGGGCAGTGTTGGCGTGATCTCCGTGCCGGACGTCTTCAAATAGATCTCGCGCGTTCGACACCCCTAGCGCGCGAGCGGGACGCGGAGGTGCGCGGCCCCTCGCTGAACCTGATTTTGTCGAACCTCAACATGCCTGGCACAAGCGGCCTCGAAAAGCTGTCGCAGGTTCGGGGGAAGTGGCTGGGCGTTCTTGGGGTTATGATCAAAGACGCAAACACGCGCAGGAAGGTGTTCGAGAGTGGTGCGGTCGGCTTGACCAAGCCGACCGACTTCGGGCAGCTGCGTCAGGAAATCGATTTGAGGCTCGTGCAAGCGCCATGACTGTGACCATACTTGTAGTCGACGACGAGCCCGATCTGCATGAGCTTGTCCTGCAGAAGTTCCACAAGCGTATCCGCGAACGCGCCGTCGCTTTCATGTTTGCCCATGACGGTATCGAGGCGCTTCGGTCAATCGAGGCTCATCCGCATATCGACTTGATCGTCGCCGATATCAATATGCCGCGAATGGACGGGCTGTCGCTACTCGAGAAGCTCCAGGAAGCGGATACGACAAAATCGACCATCATAGTCTCAGCCTATGGTGACATGAACAATATCCGCACGGCGATGAATCGCGGGGCCTTCGACTTCCTGACCAAACCAATCAATTTCTCCGATCTCGAGATCACCATTGACAAGACCATTCGCCATATCGAGCGTCTGCGCGAGGCTCGTCGCCGTCAGGCAGAAGCGGAGCGCGCGCATGCATCGCTCTCGCGTTACTTTTCACCTCAGATCGCGAGCCGGCTTGCTTCGGCAAATGCGGAAAGTGACGGAATGGAAGTACATTGGCGCGACGTGGCGGTTATTTTCACGGATATCACCGGATTCACGTCACTGGTCGAAGCCGCGCAGCCGGACGTGCTGAGCGAACTTCTCAACGAATATGTTGGCGGCATGACCGATGTGGTGTTCGCCCACGAGGGGACGGTCGCCAAGGTGATCGGGGATGCCGTTCAAGT
>NZ_JAFCKQ010000115.1 GCF_018130215.1 Bradyrhizobium jicamae | reverse complement strand
AGTTGGACCCGTTCCGCGAACTCCCATACGGGCCGGCGGCATGTGACAGCCGCATCAGAGGCCGGACACATGTCAGCACCCGACCACGCTCTGCGCTCTTTGAAAAGATTCTTCTTGCATCGACGGGGGCGTCCACACATGTCCATGATGACGATGTCGCCGGGCCTGAGGGATGGCACCAACACTTGATCGACATAAGCCCGGAAGCTTTCGCCGTTGATCGGCCCGTCAATTACACAGGGGGCGCTGATGCGGTCGTGGCGCAGCGCCGCGAGGAAGGTCAAGGTTCGCCAGCGGCCGTGAGGCGCCTTGGCGACCAGCCGCTGGCCGCGGCGCGCGCGGCCGTGGGTGCGCGTCATGTTGGTCTTGGCCCAAGTCTCGTCGATGAAGACCAGGCGAGCGGGATCAAGCCGCCCTTGATACTTTTTCCACTGTGCCCGCCGCCGGGCGAGGTCGGAGCGATCCTGCTCGCTGGCGTGCAGGCTTTTTTTTGAAGCTGATGCCTTCGTGCTCGAAGAAGTGCCACACCGCGTAGTAGCTGACCTTGATCCCGCGCTCTGCCAGTTCCGCAAGCAGCGCTCGCAATGTGATGTCCGGTTGCTCGGCAAGCCGCTTGAGCAGCCAGTCCCGCTCGGAAGACAGCACGTAGGGACGCTTGCCGCCCATCGGCTGGGCCGCGGCGCTTCCAGTCGCGCGAAACCGCTGCGACCACTTCACCACGCTGGCAACACTGACCTTAAAGGTTGCCGCCACTGACCGGCAGCTTGCGCCAGCTGCCACCGCGGCAACGACCCGCTCGCGCAAATCAAGCGAATAGGCTCGTCCCATGGGATGCCGGCCTCCAGCCCAGCCAGCATCTTGAATCAGAACCAGCCTGATTTGGGAATCCCCAATCGATTCAGTCTCACAAGATCATGCTCTAGGTGATGTGGACATTTATCGCGTCCATAAGACGATGGCTGCGAGAGTGACGACGGCCAGGTAGTTTCGTGCGGTCTTTTCGAAGCGGGTTGCGACGCGTCGAAATTGCTTGAGCTTTGAGAAGCAGCATTCGACGAGATGGCGCTGGGCACAGAGATGTCTGTCGAGCGGATGCTTGAGCGCTCGTGATGGGTTGTTGGGAATGACGGCGAGCGCCCCTTTGGCCGCGATGGTTTGGCGCAGGTGATCGGCGTCATAAGCCGTATCGGCCATGACGACCTCGGCGGGCAATCCCTCGATCAATGCGGCGGCTTGCGGTGCATCGCCCTTCTGGCCTGCGGTGATCGTGAACCGTACCGGACATCCCAAGCCGCGAACGACCATATGTATCTTGGTGCTTAGGCCGCCGCGCGAACGGCCGATCGCCTGATCTTCAGACCCCCTTTTTTAGCCCCGGCAGCGTGCTGATGGGCCCGATGGAGTCGACAATCAGATATTCGAAGTCCGGATCGTCGGACATCGCTTCGAAGATCCGCCACCAGACCCCTTTGGCGCTCCATCGGCTGAAGCGCCGGAATACGCTGTTCCAATCGCCGAACGCCTCCGGAAGATCACGCCAGGGAGAGCCCGTCCGAACGATCCACAGTGTGAGTGCCGGACGTAAACTCCCCAAAAGCGCCGTTTGAAAATATTCCCCAGTTTTCATGTCGCCAGCCCCAGCGGGGCATGCCCCGCTGGGGCTGGCGATGCAACGACTCACCGATGCTGCTCCCCTTGGCGGGAGGGAGGGGCGCGGTGATCAAAATTGGGGAACTTGTGATGATCTTGGATTTGCACCGCCAGGGACTTTCCGTGTCCGCCA
>NZ_JAFCKQ010000114.1 GCF_018130215.1 Bradyrhizobium jicamae | reverse complement strand
AAGATTTCTCCCCATTCGGCGAAGCCTCGATTCGAAGTGAGGATCATGGCGCCCTTTTCATACCGGGCATTGACGAGCTGGAAGAACAGATTACCGCCGCCGGAAGTGACTGGCAGGTAGCCGATCTCGTCGACAATCAGCAGCGCGAAGCGACAGAAGAAGCGGATTCGCTCGCGCAACGTCCCCTCGCGCTCGGCCTTGGCCAGCGTAGCAACAATATCGGCAAGGGAGCCGAAGTAGACGCTGCGGCCGGCTTTGACCGCCTCGACGCCGAGCGCCAGGCTCAGGTGGCTTTTGCCCGTGCCAGGCGGTCCGATGAGGTGGACGACTTCAGCCCGATCGAGGAACTGCAGCTCGGCGAGCGCCATGATGCGGTTCTTGTCGAGGGAAGGCTGGAACGAGAAGTCGAATCCGGCCAACGTCTTGATGGCCGAGAGCCGGGCCATGATCAGCGCCATTTTTATGCGCCGGTTTTCCCGCAAGGTGAGCTCTTCGGTGAGAAGGACGTCGATGGCTTCGAGGGCACTTGTTTCGCCGCGCTCGATGCCTCGCAGCGTAACGTCTAGGATTTCCAGGGCGCGCGGCATTTTGAGACCGACGAGATTACGCCGGATGCGGTCGATGACGGCAGGAGCCGTTCCAGCACTCATCGGATGCCTCCCTGAGCGGCCAAGCGGCGCCCGACGGCCTCATAGAAGTCGAGTGAACGCCGCACTGCCATCTCGCCAGGCCGGCGAATGACGACGGCACTGCTTCCTTCTGGCGACCACCGGCGCGGTGGTGGCGTCGATTTACGATGAGCGGGATCGAGGCGCCGGTCACCGCGGCCTTCTAGCGGCGCATGGGTCGCGACGAGAACGCCGTCTTCAAAGATTTGGATCGCGTTGGCGAGGACATGAACATCGAGCACGCGCCGGCGCGTGGTGTCAGGGACGCTGTAGAGGTTGCCGCCGACGCTGACCATGCCTTCGTGGGAGGCGCGCCGTTCAAGCCGCAGGACCGCCTCGTATGGCGCCAGCGGCAGGGGCTTGAGGACGGCCTTTTCGTCGGCAAAAGCCTCGTTGACGACACGATGCGTTGTCGCATGGACCCGTGGATTTGCGACCGTATCGAGCCAATGCCGCAACTGGCCGTTCAAGTCATCCAGATTTCGGAATGAGCCGCCAAGGAAGAAGTCCTCGCGGATATAGCGGAACGGCCGCTCGACCTTGCCCTTCGTCTTTGGCCGATAAGGCCGGCAGGCGCGAGGCTGGAAGCTAAAGTGTCGGGCAAGGTCGAGAAGCGCACGATTGTAGATCACGAGCCCATCGGTGCCTTCGCCGATGACCGCGGTCTTCATCCGGTCGTAGAGGATCTCCCGCGGCGCGCCGCCGATCGCCTCCAGGGCGGCAATGTGACAGCGCAGGACGCTCTGCAAGTCCTGATGGACGACAAAGCGCGCCCAGATCAGCCGGGAGTAGCCCAGAACCATGGAGAAGAGCCAGACGATGCGCCGCATGCCGGGTTCATCGGTGAAAGCGACATCGAACTGGGCAAAATCCACCTGCGCCTGTTCGCCAGGCGGCGTCTCAAAACGGATTTCGAAGCCGCCCGGCCTGACGGGACGCATGTCGCGGAGATAGTCGGTGACGGCGGTGTAGCCGCCCGCATAGCCACGCTCCTTGAGTTCGCGCCACAACCGGCGCCCGGTCAGGGTCGGAAACTCAGCAACCCTTTCCCGCAGATAGAGCGCGAACGGATCCATTACGCGCGGGCGCGGCGCCCGTTTCTTGTAAGCCGGGGGCTCGAGCCCCTTGGCGATATAGGCTCGGACAGTCTTCCGGTCGATGCCGAGTTGGCGCGCGATGGCGGACACGGAAAGTCCCTGGCGGTGCAAATCCAAGATCATCACAAGTTCCCCAATTTTGATCACCGCGCCCCTC
>NZ_JAFCKQ010000113.1 GCF_018130215.1 Bradyrhizobium jicamae | reverse complement strand
CCCCTTGAAAATTGATTTCGGTTTTTCTAAGTCGATTTTTGCCGCTTGCGGGCGGTGCCGGTCGCCAGCTTCGGGTCCGGCGAACTGAACAGGGCGCCGGACAGGTGTCTTGCGCTCCTTCGTATCCATCTTGCTCTTAGGAGGATCTGGCTATGAGGACTTACGACTATGCTCCCCTGTGGCGTTCGACCATTGGCTTCGACCGCCTTTTCGATCTCCTCGACGAATCGCAGCATCGGTCTGAGAACAATTATCCGCCCTACAACATCGAGCGGCTTGGGGAAGATCGCTACCAGATTTCCCTGGCGCTGGCCGGTTTCGCCCCGGACGAGATCGCCGTGACCGCTGAGCAGAACGTGCTGACCGTGGAGGGTCGCAAGTGCGACAAGGATCAGCGCGAATTTCTTTACCAGGGGATCTCGGCTCGGCCATTCAAGCGGCAGTTCAGCCTTGCCGACTACGTCCAGGTGAAGACCGCGACCTTCGACAATGGCCTGCTCCGGGTCCAACTGGTTCGCGAAATCCCTGAGGCCATGAAGCCCCGGCGCATCGCAATCGGCGGTGCCACTTCCGGCGGGCAAATCACCCAGAAGGCCGCGTAGGCGGCCTCGCGCCTGACCACGTCGCATGCGGACGCCAACCTTCCGCATGTCGATCAGCTTCATGTCAAGGAGGATATCATGGGCTTTCGTGATCTTGTTCCGTGGACCAAAAGCCAGCAGCTCTCGACCGGGCGAGAGGCGTTCGATCCGTTCGTCACGCTTCATCGCGAAATGAACCGCCTCTTCGATGACGCCTTTCGCGGCTTCGGTTCGTTTGGCCGGTTTGGCACCCCGCTGATGGAGGGCCAATTCGCGTGGCCTCGGCTTGAACTCAGCGAGACCGACCGGGCCGTGACGGTTTCCGCCGAACTTCCGGGTCTCACTGAAAAGGACGTTCAGGTCGAAATCGCCAACGGCGTTCTTTCGATCCGGGGCGAGAAAAAGGCCGAACGCAGCGACGAATCGAAATTCGTCAGCGAGCGCTACTACGGATCGTTCCAACGTCAGATCCCGTTGGAGAACGTCGAGGAAGACAAGGCTCAGGCTGACTTCAAGAATGGTGTTCTGACGGTGACGATACCGAAGGCCGAGCAGTCGACCCAGAACGCCAAACGTATTCCCGTCAACGCCACGTGAACCATGAGGGCAGCGAATCGCTGCCCTCATCCCCCTTATCACTCGTCTCTGGACGAAAGGAGCAAATGGAGACACGACATGAGTCAAGTTGACCGTACGGCAAGCAACGTTACGTCACTTTTTCACCAGGCAGCCCACTACAATTCACCCGCCGATGTCCTGAACGACGCCGCGCTGTCGAGAGACGAGAAGCGCGTGATCCTCTCGTCCTGGGCATCGGACATGTATGTGGTCGAATCCCGACCGGCTTTTCGCGAGGTCCCCGGTATCCCGCACCGACTTCGCCTCGATGATATTCTAACCGGACTGAAGCAATTGGACGACGACGGAGATCCCCCGCCACGCGGGGGAATGGCCATGCGGTTGCCGCGCTTCAGCAAGGTCGAATGCACTGGCGTTGTAGAGCCGCAACGGCTCTTTGACAGACATTCGTCTACTCGGCGCTATCGATCGATACGGGTTTCCCGCACGACAAATGGTTCGCGGTGGACCCGGGAGGCGAACGTGCGGCGATATCGCAAGCTCCTCGACACACAGCTGAGTGATGTTGAACGCCGCTTCATCGAGCGACGACTCGCTGAAGAATTGCAGGGCTAATCAATCTTCGGGTCAGCTTCGAACAGGGGCACAATGACGACCATCGATGACAGCCTGAGCGAGATGAGATGCGTGCGGAACGACATTTGGCAATGTCGGAAGCTGCTTCAGTCTGATCCGCCCGGTGCTGAGCGACGAGATATTGAGCAGCGTCTGCTCGAACTGCGATCAGTCTTCGATAGGCTCTTGGAGTCGACATTCCCATGGTCGTTGAAGCTCGGAGGATACGTTGGAGATTAGACTGCGGCCAATTTGAATCAGGCTGGAGGAACAGGGATGAATGGAGGCTCATTGGCTCAGGTCAAGATGGGTACAGAAGCGCTTGCTCTTTGCGTCGCTGGGGTCCTATGCGAACGCGATCCATCTGTTCTGGCCGCATTCCGGGAGAGAGTGAAAATTCTGTACCGTGTCCTCGACGAGCGCGGAGACCATGAGGCGGCGGCAATGGTTGGAGCGTTTGGGCGAGCGTTGGATGATCCCGCATTCGTGTGTCTTCCGAACTAAGCGGTACGGATGTCCAATG
>NZ_JAFCKQ010000112.1 GCF_018130215.1 Bradyrhizobium jicamae | reverse complement strand
ACCTTCACCCAACCGATCATAGAGCTCACTGTGCCCGCGCGCGTGCGTCTATCAGGCGGTCCTCGTCGTATGCGTACCTTATGCCTGAGATCTGGATGGGTCAGCTGGCCGGTCGATCTTCGACCGAACCCTGAAATGGAGCTTCCTCATGACTGCGGCGTATCAGGCAATACCGATCAACACCGCACTCAAGGTACACGGATCGTCCACGCTGGATCTGAGAGATGACCGCCGCAAGTGCCTTGTGGGAACATGGAAGATTGTCTCATGGATGGTCGAGGGATCTGCCGTCGGGCAAGAAAAGCCCCGCCTTAGGGAAGAATCCGGCGGGCTGCATCACTTACTCGCCGGATGGGGATAATTACGAAGTAGGACAGGTCAACCGACGGACATTTAGCGCGCTGGCACGGCTTCGAGGATGGCTTGGTCCGCGGGCGGTCCCAAAGCGATCGTTCGCGTCCAGGCGAAACCTGCACTCTTCAAAAGCTGGCGATATTCCTCCTCCGTTCGCTCGATCCCACCGGTGATGGTCAGCATCCGCATGTCCAGAGCCGCGGCGCGTTGATGCGCCGCCGAGGCGGTCATGCATTCCGGCATCAGGCGCTCCATGAGAATTAAACGGGTCTCGGGCAAAGCAGAGGCACGGCATCGGATCAGAATGGTAACGGCGCGCTCATCGTCCCAATCGTGGATCACGCTTTTGAGAACCATCAGATCAGCGCCCGCGGGCACCGACTCGAAGAAGTCACCCGAGATAACCTTGCAACGGTTCGCCACGCCGCCACTTTTGAGTGTCGCTTCGGCTTCTCTGAGACCGGCCGGAAGATCGAACAGGATGCCGGCACTGCTTGGCGCACTGCGCAAAACTGCGGCCAACAAGGACCCATTGCCGCCCCCCACGTCCATAATGACTGGAGATGTTGAAAAGTCGTAGGCGGCAGTCGCGCTTCGCGCGACAACATACGTAACGTCCGCCATGGCGGCATTAAAGATAGCAGCTTCCTTTGGGTGTTCGGCGAGCCATTCGAAGCTGTTCATGCCGAACGCGCGGCTCATTCCGGTTTCGCCAGTCCGAATGGTGTAGTTTATCTCGTCGAGGCATTTCCAGGCACGCTGATCGGGGAAGAAGCGCGCAAAATTGCGCAGCGATCCGGCAACATTGCTCTGCAACTGGGCCCCCATGGGGCAAAGGCCAAATTCTCCGGGAGTCCGTTCTTCGAATACGCCGTAGGCGCACAGCGCACGCAACATGCGTTTGAGCGAAGGAGCGTGCATGCCTGTGCGCTGCGCCAAACCTTCGGTGGCGGTCGTCCCGCCGGCTATCAGATCGGCGATGCCAAGTTCCGCTGCGAGGAAGACCAACCGCGCCGGCATAAATCCGGCGATCAGCGGCATGATGCTGGGTGGTGGCGCTGCGTTGTCTGACATTTCCGCCTCCATGCTATCACGATGGCAGATGAGACAAGTACCTTGCAAGAGACCTTTCTACGTTCGAGTGGAAGAGCGGGAGTTCGTGGCTAGTAAGTCATTCCAACTTGGCGCAAGTTCGCTCGGCGTATCGTAAAATCTAGACCCACGGCTCCGTCTCGCTACTTCTCTCGGAGTACCGTAGTCATACTTAGCTGGCACAAACTGCACTCCTCACCAAATTCCGAAGAGCGTAGGGTCGGCGAGGAGCAGCTCGTTGCGCTAATCCAGGAAGGTCTGTCGGTGGCGCACAAGACAGGCGCCATCGGCCCGAAGGACCTGGAGCGCGTGGTGGTCGATGCCACGGTGCAGCCCAAGGCGGCTGCGCATCCGACCGACGCGCGGCTGCTGCATCGAGCAATCATCAACCTGGTCGGGCTCGCCAAGCGCAAGGGTGGCACATGACGGCCTCAACGGTAATAGACATAGAAAAGCCCTTTCGTGGAAATTGGTCTGACAATACGCGTCGAAGGGCGCGTACTCATAAACTCGTAGATGTCCGCTCTTGGGGGTAAAACGGAATTATTCCGCTCCTTCAGAGCATTACCGATCTTGACCCGGAGCGGTCATTAAATTGCCAGCGGCTCCATCGCTGCCATGCATTGTGGTGAGCCGTCGCGCCAGGCTTGGCCATCGCTTCGGTCCCTTTGATTTGCATCAAAAAATGCCCTTCGCAGACTGTGATATTCGTAACGCCCGTCTCTCATAGAGGAGTCCACTCAAATGAATCGCAAGAGCTTTCTTGTTGGTCTCCTGGCCGCTGGTTGCTTCATCGCAACGTCCACACTCATGACGAGTCCCAGCAACGCGCAAACGGACCCAAAAGTCGCGAAAGCCATGGCGATATTGAAGGCCGAAACGGCGAAATTGGGCGCGCCCAAGGTCGAGGGAACCGTTCAGACAGCCGACAAGACGACCCCAGGCTTGTATTTTGGCTCAACCAAGGTGAACAACGACTTCACGATTGT
>NZ_JAFCKQ010000111.1 GCF_018130215.1 Bradyrhizobium jicamae | reverse complement strand
ATGCCGCCTCCCGATCACCAGCAATCGATACGGTAACAGCTGATCGAACCCACAGACGAGAACGATTGCTGCCAACGCCGCAAGCATCGAGCTGAGGGAGACAATCCGACCCAAAGCCAGCGCGATGCCGAAGTCCGTCGCGGCACCCAATCCCACCGGCCACGACATCGCCAGCAACACACCGAGTCCGGTCGCCACTGACTTGCCGCCGGTAAAGTTCAACTCAAGCGGCCATGCCCCAACAGCACGGCAATCCCGGCCAGGCATACGGCCCATGGCACCCAGATTTGCAAACCAGACGTAGGGCCTCCCATAGGCCGGAGCCATCAACCGCACCGTATGCCCTAACGTCTGCAGCCTTGATCTGCGTCAATGTGGCCAGAACTGGGCAGAACCAGCCTACATCATCGTTGCCGGACTGGAGAGCCCAGCAATGTCAGCTCGGTTCGATTAGGTCACCATCGCAGGATATGCCTGCTTAGTGATCTCGGCGATGGCCGTCATCGTCGTTGCCCATATCGGATCGATCCGACAACTGTCGCGGCGCTTGATGACGCGTTCTGCGAGATCGGGACGGTCGCGCTTGAGGCGGCGCAGCTGGCATGTGGCGCCACGATCATCGTCATTAAAGGTAGCAACGCTACCTTTGCCCCGCCGCCTATCTGGCGCTTGCCAAGCACCGCGGCAGCGGCGGTACCATTAGAGAAATCGCATGTTGCCGATCGGGGGGACATTTGTCGCAACGCTATCGCCGCCGCCGTTGAGATCGCTAAGATTTTCTTGATGGTCCGTGACATTTGCCGCACCTTCTGTCCGGGCACCTCGTCCCAAATTTGGAACGAGGACCAATCTTGGACGCGAGCATGGTGTTCGTGGTTCGGACGGTTTTGTACGTGCGACAAATTATTTTTGAACGCCGCTTCCACGCCGCTGAACGCCAGTCACCGCCAATCGCGACGTTGCGCTGCTGTCTGACGCCGTCGAGGTGTTGCGCCTGCGCGGCAAGTTGTCCTTCGGTTGTCGAACGATGACCCTATGTCATATGGGCGACCGCAGTTGGCTTTATTTCAGCGATCGACTTCGACCGGGCCCTCGATCACCCATCGACCCGCCAGCCGCCACACATCGCAGAATTCCGCCACGCATTACTTCTTCCCGACGGGCATCGCTTGCGCGACAAGCCCAATACCGTCCTGTTTGAACCTTGAATGAAGGTTTTTGCACTAACCAAAGGGGACCACCCAACGGACAAGCGCTGGTCTGAAAGACGCTGCGGCGCGACAGCAGCGAAGTGTAGCCCTTCGCCCGCAGCACCGGTGCTCACGGTGAGGCTTTCGGCAGCGATGAGAGGTAAAGATCCATGGCACACCTTGTTCCGAACCCGCCGCCGGTGGACTACCAAAAACCTCAGATAACGAGTTTCTCCATAGGTGCTGACGGTGTTGGAAAACTGTTAGCTTGGGGATGCGCTCCAGGAAAGAACTGGCGGGTCGGAACCGATTTCGCAGACGAAGTGGTCTCGGACTGGTATACTTCGACGTTTCCAGACCTGACGTACTTTTACATAAAGGGCGCAAGGAAGGGCATGAAGCTTGCGATATTCGTGGTGGGGGATAGTGGTTCATGGGTACGCTATTCAGAATATGTCGAAGTCGATTCCAATTTAGGTGATAAATGGGCCGCTAAAGCTGCTGCTGGCATCCTAAATCAATCTAGCTACAACTCACACATCAAGTTTTATCCCTTTGGGGCTCCGCAGGGTAATCCATCCATGTCAGAAGACGAATGGATGAATAAAATTGAGGAAACGCTCGGCACATTAAATAGAAACGTGATCGGTAGCTGTGTCCTTAGGAATATTAGGAAAGACATCGTCATCCACCCATTTCTGCGGCCGTATCAGCAAGCTTATTCAAGCGTTCTCATTAATCCTGGGCAATGGGTCACTGATTTCAGGCCAGGCGCGAGAGTCGACGAAGTGCTGCTGCACGAGCTAATCCACGTGATCGAAAATAACGCAAGGGTGTACGAGAACAGATATGGCTTTACCTTCGACAGTTCGGACTTTCTGACCGTCAACGCCACGAACGTATACTCTTGCATGCTTGGGCGAGGCCTAAGGAAGGATCACGGACCGTTTGAGTATCTTCCAGTCGAGCATTTTAGAAATCCGAAGCTGCACTGGGAACAGCAGTCACCTAACTATTGGGCGGCATCTGGGACTGCACCGGATCTAGTGCGCGTCCTGGGAGAAGTCGAAGGCTTTTGGAATCCTTTCTCCTACCTCGCTCAGTCCCAAAAAATATGGGGGACTTTGGCGGGGGATTAATTCTACCGACCCCGGAATAAAGGAGCATATCAGACGGACGGCGGGCCGGCCTCGGACCATCGCCCGACGCCGTGCAGGCACGGCATCCTTCAATGGAGACGTGCCAACCAGCCGGTGAATTGATGACGAGAACCAGGACTGTCTATGTCCCACCCGGCGCAAATAACCCATCAGGCGACAAAATCGTTGTGCCGGACCAATTTCCAATTGCCTA
>NZ_JAFCKQ010000110.1 GCF_018130215.1 Bradyrhizobium jicamae | reverse complement strand
GTACGCATACGACGAGGACCGCCTGATAGACGCACGCGCGCGGGCACAGTGAGCTCTATGATCGGTTGGGTGAAGGTCAGGCGGCCTGCTGACCGGCAGGCTTATCGGCTTGGCGCAGGAGCTTCCATTCCCAGGGCAGCAGTTCGTGCAGCCGCGACGTGGGAAGCTCGGCGATCCGGGCGAGGACGTCGGCGAGCCAGGCCTTGGGATCGACGTCGTTGAGGCGACAGGTCGTGATCATCGTCAGCATGATAGCGGCACGGTCGGCGCCACGCTGGCTACCAGCGAAGGTCCAGTTGCGCCTTCCCAAGGCAATGCCTCTCAATGCACGCTCAGCGCAATTGTTGGTCAAGCAGATCCTGCCATCGTCGAGGAAGCGGGCGAAGTCGTCCCAGCGCCTGAGCATGTAGTTCATGGGCTTCAGGACCTCGGCGGAGCGCGAGAGGGTTTCTCGCTCGCGCAGCAGCCAGGCGTGCATGTCGTCGAGCAGCGGCTTGCTCCGCTCCTGGCGCACGGCGCGCCGCTCGTCGGCACTACGGCCGTTGATGGCGCGCTCGATCTCGAACAGGGCGTCAAGACGCCTGACCGCCTCCAGCGCGATCGGGGAGACCGGTTTGCCCTTGCGGCCTTCCCGTGCGGTTTTCTCGATGTCGGCCAGCTCGAAGAAGCCTCGCCGCGCATGGGCCAGGCAAAATGCCGGTGTGATCGGCATCGCTTTCCTTTTTGGGTCGAACAACGGCTCGAAGCCGCCATAGCAATCCGCCTGCAGGATGCCGGCGAAGGCGGCCAGATGCTTCTGGGGATGTTCGCCCCGTCGGTCGCCCGAGGCATAATAGACCGCCACCGGCGGCGCAGGCCCGGCGAACGGCCGGTCATCCCGCACATAGGTCCAGATCCGGCCGGTCGTGCACTTGCCCTTCGCCAGGATGCGGATGGTGGTGTCGTCGCCATGAAGGCGCTCGGCCGCGAGCACATGACGCTCAATCAGCTGGAACAGCGGCATGACGGCGAAGGTCCCGTGGCCGACCTGGTCGGCCAGCGTCGATAGCGGCAAATCGATCCTCTCGGCCTTAAAGCGCACGCTCTGGCGATTGAGCGGGATATGCATGCCGAACTTGTCGAACAGGATCGTCGCCAGCAACTGCGGACCAATGAAGCCGCGCGGCGTGGCATGGAACGGTGCCGGCGGCTGGCTGATCTTCTCGCAATCGCGGCAGGTGAACTTCTCGCGTACCGTCTCGATGACCTTGAAGCGGCGCGGAATCTCCTCCAGCGTCTTGGTCACATCCTCGCCGACCTTCGCCAGCCGCGATCCACCACAGCAGGCGCAGGTCGTTGGAGCTTCAACGACGACGCGCTCGTGTTCGATATCGTCTGGCCAAGGCTTGCGCACTGGCCGCTTACGCGTGAAGGGACGGACGTTCTGCGTCTTCGCCGCCGCCGCCTGTGCGGCAAGCTCATCCTCGCTCGCCGTGGTGACGAGTTCCTCCAGCTCCAACTCCAACTGCTCGAGCAGCCGTGCCGAGCGCTCGGATCGCTGCCCGTGCAGTTCGCGTTTGAGCTTCTCGATCCGCAGCTCGAGATGCGCGATCAGCGCCGCGTTATCCGATAGCTCCGCCTGCGCGCTGGCAGCCATCGCCTCGGCCCGCAGCCGCGCCTCACGCTCGGCTTGCAGCGCTGCCAAGGCACTGACGAGATCCGACGGGAGGTCGTCCGGCTTCGATATCATGAAGCCATTGAATCAGATCGAGCGGCAGATTCAAACCCAAAACGGTTATCCGACCCGCGTCGGACGCTGGGTTTCTTGCGGATTGCGCCAATCGATCCCGGACAGAAGATAGCTCAACTGCGCCGGCGAGATCGTTACCGATTCACCGGCAACCGATGGCCAGATGAACTTTCCTCTCTCGAGTTTTTTTGTGAACAAGCAGGCTCCCTGGCCATCGTGCCAGATCGCCTTCACGAGATCGCTGCGGCGACCGCGGAAGACGAACAGATGACCGCTGAGCGGGTCTTTGTGTAGCACCTCCTGCACTTGGAGGGCCAGCGACGGAAAGCCCCTGCGCATATCCGTGTAGCCAGTCGCGAGCCACACTCGCACATTCCCCGGTATAGCAATCATCGGCGTCCAAGCACATCGAGGACCCGCGCCAGCGCCTCCGGATCGACGTGCGCATCCACCCGGATGCACCGTCGGTTGCCGAGATCGATCTCTATCAATCCAGTACGCGCGGCTGCCACGGAGCGAACTCGGCCATCAACCGTAGGCAAAAGCTTCGGAGCTTCCTCAGCGGAGGCCGCTACGGCGGCGATCTGCACCGGCGTAAAAGACGGTACACCTTGTTCCGATGTCCGTGCTTGTCGACGCCAGGTAAACACCAGGCTGGCCGCTACTCCGTTGCGACGCGCAACCTCGGTTACCTTCGCGCCCGGTGCCAGCGTCTCCTCGACAATCCGTGCCTTGTCGTCCTGCGACCAGCGCCGCCGCCGCTCCAGCCCGCCCAAAACCTCGACCCGCATCGCCTGATGACCTTAAAGCTAGACTAAAGGTCACACGCTTCGCGAATTACCACCCGTCACGCAAGACGGCCCTCGTCGGAGGCGTAC
>NZ_JAFCKQ010000011.1 GCF_018130215.1 Bradyrhizobium jicamae | reverse complement strand
AAAGCCCAGTCTCGCCGGGGCGAGCACGTATAAGCCGTAACCCATCGCGCAGGGAAAGCCGGGTTGTTTCCGGTTACACCTGTGGTCCTACCCCCGTGCTTTCTACATTGCACGGGGCCCATGGGTGCGATCGGCACCCGGCTTTCCCTGCGCCCTCCGTTCAAGGAGAGGGCGAAACGAGAAGCAAAGCTCGGACAAATCATGTCGCGAGAATACGAACGCTTAGGTGACCGGCGCGCACCGCAAACTCGGTGTCGTACCGGTCCAGGCGTGTGCGGCTCACCTGCTCACGTCATCTCCGCCGGAGCCTCACTTCATCAGCGCCTCGACCTCCTTGCGGAAGGCCTGGCGCGAGCCGTCGCGGGAATAGAACATGTGGCCGCCCGGATAGACCACGAGTCTGGTGCGGTCGGAGCCCGCGAAGGCCGGCAGCTGGTCGAGCGCGATCCTGGTCGCGAGATACGGCGTTGCCAGGTCGAACAGGCCGTGGCCGATCAGCAGCTTCAATTTGGGATCGAGCGCCAGCGCCTGGCGAAGCTGCGTCACCGACTCCGCCGGATTGATGCCGTGGCCGAAATCCCAGGCCTTGTTCACGCTCTCGCTGAGCAATTGATAGGAGCCGTCCGGCCGCCAGTTCAGCTTGCGCGTGGTGAGATCGACGGCCGCACTCGTCAGCGGCGCCATCAGGGAATCGCCGGAGGGATCGTTGAAGTGGAAGTAGCTGGAATCGGGATAGGGATCGAAACCTTCGACCGACGCATCATAGCGCCCCGTCACCTTGCCGTTCTTGCGATCGAACTCGCGGCGGAATTCACCGATGTCGAAACGGCCGGCGAGCCGGCGGCTCACCGCCGGATCGATACCGGTGAGGCTCGCGACCTTGTCCGCCAGCCGCGCAGTGGCCTCGGCATCGGCCTGGCCCCTGATCAGGTCGAGCAGGAAGTCGGTGCGCGCATAATGTTCGACGTCGGCGAGATCCTCGCGCGTCACCGGCCCCTTGGCCTGCCGCGCCACCGCGGTCATGGTCGGCAGGCTCGCGACATATTGCAGGATGCTGGAACCGGCATAGTCGCGGAAGTCGAGCACCGGCGAGATCAGGACCAGGCCGCGCGGGCCGACGCCCTGCTGCATCTGCAGGTCGCGCACGACCTTGGGCCCGCGAATGCCGCCATAGCTTTCGCCGACGACGTATTTCGGCGACGGCAGCCGGTCGTACTTCTCCAGCCAGCGGCGGATCACCAGCGCGATCGAATTGGCGTCGCCATCGACCGTGAAGAAGCGCTTGCGGGCGTCCTCGGCCGTCGTGACGAAGCGGCTGTATCCGGTTCCGACGGGATCGATGAAGACGAGATCGGTGAAGTCGAGCCAGGTGTCCGTGTTCGGCGTCAGGTCGGGCGACGCCGAGGACACCGCGCCTTCGAACGGAAGCCGCCACGGCCCGACATTGCCGAATTGCAGCCAGGCCGACGACGATCCGGGGCCGCCGTTGAACAGGAAGGTCACCGGACGGTTCGCCTTCTCGGCGCCGTCGAGAGCGTAGGACGTATAGGCGATGTCGGCGAGCGGCTCGCCCTTTTCGTCGAACACCCGGATCGAGCCTGCGGTCGCGGTGAAGGCGAGCGTGCGGCCGGGCAACGCAACCGTTTGCTTGGTGGTCTGGTCCGGCGGCAGGCGATGCTGCTCGGCGGCGGATGGGGTGGCACTGGCGCCGGGGGCGGCCTCGCCGCGCCCTGCCCGCCCCTTCTGGCCGGCTTGTTGAGCGCCTTGTTGAGCCCCTTGGGGACTGCCTTGGGGACTGCCTTGGGGACTGCCCTGGGCCTGCATGCTCGGCGACGGCGACGGCTGCGGGGCCTCGTCCTCGGCCCGCGCCGCGGTCGCAAGGCACGCCACGAGCAGCGCCGCGGCGAGCCGTGTCGCAAAACTGTTAGCCATGTCGTTCACTCCCTGCGCCACTGCTGCGCATTCGAACCGCAAATTGCGATAGCTTGGCGACGCCGGCAAGACGTGGGACCATCCGGGACCATCTCGACAAGGCCGCTTCGGATGTATAGACGAGCGCGGCGTATTCCGTGCCAAACGAGTTCGTGAGCGATGTCCAGCTCCAAGCGGTATGACAAGATCTCCTTCGTCGCCAGCGCCAGCGCGGAAGCGCAGGCAGCGCTCGAGCAGCTCACCACATTGTACGGCAATCACGCGGCCGCCAACGCCGACGTCGTGGTCGCGCTCGGCGGTGACGGACTGATGCTGCAGACGCTGCACGCCAACATGCGCACGGGAAAGCCGATCTACGGCATGCACCGCGGCACCGTCGGCTTCCTGATGAACGAATATTCGACGCACGATCTGCGCACGCGCCTTGCGGCGGCGCGGGAGTCGCTGATCAATCCGCTCCTGATGCGCGCCACCGACATCAACGGCACCGTGCACCTGCATCATGCCATCAACGAGGTCGCGCTGTTCCGGCAGACCTACCAGGTGGCGAAGCTGCGTATCCTGATCGACGAGCATGAGCGGATGGCCGAGCTGATGGCCGACGGCATCCTGGTGGCGACGCCGGCCGGATCGACCGCCTACAACCTCTCCGCCCAGGGGCCGATCCTGCCGATCAACGCGGCGCTGCTGGCGCTGACGCCGATCAGCGCGTTCCGGCCGCGGCGCTGGCGCGGCGCGCTGCTGCCGAATTCAGCCTTCGTCGTGATCGAGGTGCTCGAGGAGGAAAAGCGCCCGGTGGCGGCGGTTGCCGACCATGACGAGGTCCGCGACGTCCGCCGCGTCGAGGTGCTGTCCGACAAGACCATCGCGATGCGGATGCTGTTCGACCCCGGCCACTCGCTGGAAGAGCGGATCCTGCGCGAGCAGTTCGGCCATTGATCGCTGCGGCCCCTTCCGGCAACCAAACATTAACCCCGGGCGGCATATGGTTAATTTCGGGTAATGCCGCCCCTCGCCGGTATGCCCTTTCGGGACCGGACCATGTATCGCATCGACTTCAACAAGCTGCGATTTCTGATTTGCGACGACAATCCGCACATGCGCCGCATCCTGCGCACGCTGCTGCATTCGTTCGGCGCGCGCGAGGTCTACGAGTCCGAGGACGGCGCCACCGCGCTCGAAATGTACACCCATTACGTGCCCGACATCGTCATCACCGACTGGTCGATGCCGATCTTCGACGGGCTCGAGCTGGCGCAGATGATCCGGCAGCCGGAATCCAAGGGCAATCCCTACGCGCCGATCATCATGCTGACCGGGCATTCCGAGAAGCGCCGGGTGACGGTGGCGCGCGACGCCGGCGTCACCGAGTTTCTGGCCAAGCCGATCTCGGCCAAGGGCCTCTACCAGCGCATCCTCAACGTGGTCGCCAATCCGCGCCCGTTCATCAAGACCAAGACCTATTTCGGCCCCGACCGCCGCCGCAACACCACCAACACCTATATCGGCCCCGAGCGCCGCGGCAGCGGCGAGGTGGAAGTGATGCAGCAGCCGTCGCTGCTCGAGAAGGCTCGTTCGAGCATCTAGGACATCGCCATGGCGAAAGACAAACCCGGGACGATCGAGGTCAAGAGCTTCGGCACGCATCACGTGATCACGCAGCCCAATCCGCTGCGCAGCGCGCTGCTGCGGGTGCCCGAGAGCGACCTCGACGATCCGGTCGGGCGCGCCGAGAAGGCGCTTGCCGGGCTGTCGGGCGAGTTCAAGGCGTGGATGACGGTCGAGGCCGACCGCCTCTCCGCCGCCTACGAAGCGGTCAAGCAAGGCGGCTTCAACAACGAGACGCGCGAGGAGCTGTTTCGCGCCGCCCACGACATCAAGGGCGATGCCGCGACCTTCGGCTATCCCTCGGCGGCGGCCGCGGCCGACAGCCTGTGCCGTATCATCGAGCATGCACCCGACCTCGACGCGGTGCCGACGGAACTGATCGCCCACCACATCAACGCCGTGCAGGCCATCGTGCGCGGCCGCACCAAGCTCGACAGCGCGGTCGTTGCCGGCGCGCTGAGCAAGCAATTGCGCGGCATCACCGACGAATTCCTGATCCACGCCAATCGCGAACGGCCCGAGCATCTCGAGGCCGTCATGGCGCCGAGCATCGTGCCGAACGAATAAAGCGGCCGCCGCGGTTGCGGCAGCCGCTTCCGTCTGTCGCTGGAATGCGACCTAGGCCGCGATCAGGTCGTCGTAAGGCAGCGGCATCACCGCGTCTTCCGCGGCCAGCTCTTTGCAGAACATCCGCGCATCCTCGCGCGCCGATTCGGTCGCGAAGCGGCGCAGCAGGATCAGCAGGGGTTCGGCCGCCGAACGGTCGGTCTCGCAATGGGTCAGCACCCGCTCCACCATGCGCCGGTGCAGCCGCGCTGCGCCGTCGCCGGTGTCGACATAGCCGATCTCGTGGGTAGCCTCGAGCGCGACACGGAACGCAGCGTAGGTGGTCTCGGGCAGGCCCGCGCGCCGCAGCAGCGCCTGCAGGCCGGCACCGCCGCGATCGTTGAGAAGCGCGGAGACGCGCGCGTAAGGCAGTCCGGACAGTTCGCTCAGCGCCGTGGCGAACAGGTCGAGATTGCCGGACAGCAGCGCGCGCAGGATCAGCCCGGCGGTCAGCTGCCCGGTGGCGCGCAAATGGGTGATCAGCTTCCGCATGTCCTCGCCGCCGGATCGTGCCGCGATGTTCACGGTCGAGCGCTCGCGCGCATCATTGGCGACGCGCTCCGCCCGGTCGGCGCCGAGCCAGTTCCGCGCCACGACGAACTGCGCCAGCGTGTCGGAGAGCTTCTCCACCAGCGCCATCCGCGTCGCGGACGGCAGATCTTCCAGCTGCAGCATCGATTCCCTGATGGCCGCGAGATGGCCGTGCCGCTCGACGATGCGGTCCCAGGAGAATGGCGCGAGCCCGGCATAGGGATTCTCGATCAGTTCGAGCGCGGCCGCTGCCGTTCCGACCTCGGCGATCGCGGCGGCGACGGAGGCCGGCAGGTTGATGCGGCGCGCGATCGCGCACTGCATCTCGTCGGAACCGGTCGCGACGATGTCGACGAGGTCGGCATCGATCAGAAGCGGGGAATGCTCCAGCACCGGCAGCGCGATCGAAGGCTGGTCGGCCGAGAGCGCCTGAACGATCGCAGCCGGCGCCTCCGCGCTGCGCGCGAACACCTCGGCCATTGCCTGGCGGACCAGCGGCGACGGGTCGTCGAGCAGCATCAGCAGTGCGCCCTCGGCAGCGGTGCGATCGTCCGCGCTGAGGTCCGAAATGAGCCAGGCCCGCGCCAGTGCCCGCGTCGCCTCTGCCCGCTCGCCTGCCGGAGCGGTCCTAATCCAACTAATGAACTGCCGAACGATCATGGTCCTTCCGGCTTACGCAACGAAACGGCATCGGGGCCCGATGCCACTGGAAGGAAAAATAAACCATGACGCTTAACAAAGGGTTCACCATAAACGTTTGGGAATATTGACGTATCGTTAACATGGCCCCGGCCGGCAACGCCGCTAGCCGCTGCTATAGGTGCCCGAGGGATCGCTGAACAAATCGAGCCGGCCGACCGCGCGGCCCGACGGCACCACTGCCGCATTCGTCGATGAGGAACTGCCCCATAGTTCCTGCACCGTCGGCGAGATCGGCTGCGCGCGATCGCCGACCTGGAACAGGGAGCGGAACGGCGCCTGCTGCGCCGATGCGCTGGTTTGCGAGGTCGCGGCAGCCGGCGAGACCGATCGCGCATCCGGGAACGTCGAGAGATAGGATGCGGTGTCCATGGTCAGCGCGGGTGTCGGCGTCGCGTTGGCGACGGCATAGGGAGCCATGGTGTCGCCGCCCGCCGCCGCGAACGCGGTCTGCGTGTCCTTCGAACTCGCGGCTGCCGCATAGCGCGTGGTCAGGTTTGAATAGACCTGCGAGACAGTGCGGGCGCTGCCGGACCTGTCATAGAAGATCGACTGATTGGCGGCGGCCGCCTTCGGAAACATCGCCGCAGCATTGGCGCTTGGACTGTCCTCGGCGCTCGAGATCAACCTGGCGGCGCCGCCGACGCCCATGAAGTGGGCCATGTAGAGCTCGGCGTCGGTCGGGCGACGGCCGATCTGACCGGTGAGCTTGAAGCTGTTGGACTGGGTCAGCGCAGCCGCCATCGACGACGCCGCATTCGGATCATCGCGCATCTTCATGATCGCGCTGCGCGCGGCGGGATCGCTGACCGAATAGCTGCCGTCGGAATTCTTGGTGATCGCGTCGGCATAATTGCCGTAGCCAAGCTGGCCGCCGGCCTCCTTGACGGTGCCGAGCCAGGTCTGGTCGATGAACTGATAGAGCCCGTGTGCGGACGAGGTCGTGGCGCCGGCCTGCGGGTTGAAATTGGACTCCATCTTCGCTGTCGTGAGCAGATATTCGAAGCTGGTGCCGGTGCTGGAGGCCGCCTGCTTGATCGAGTTCGCGATCTTCAGGCGTGAGGGATCGACACCTGCCGTCGCCGAGGCATTGATTGTGTCGACCGACATCTGTCCGGTGCCTTGCCGGGCGCCGGCAATCGGCACCCACGTCCGGCCACACTGCCGCATTTATGGTTAACGGTTTCTTAAGGCGCACCGCCTCAGGGCTGTGCCGCGTAGTAGCGCGCAGCCTGGTCGATCTCGTCCGACGTCATCTGGCGGGCGATGTTGCGCATCTGCTGGCTGATATCGTTGCGCCGACCGCCCGAAGCGAAGGCCTGCAACTGCGCCTTGATGTACACCTCCGACTGGCCGCCGAGCCAGGGGCTGCCGGCCTTGTTGTCGATGTCGCCATGGCACGAGCCGCAGGGCGGGATGTTTCGCATCGGCGCGCCCGTCGCGACGATGGCCGGGGCCGGCAGCGCCGTGTCGAGACTCTTCGAGGGCACCCGCGGCAGATAGGCGTAATAGGCGGCGACGTCCTTCATGTCCTGGTCGGTCATCGCGGCCGCGAACGGGCTCATCACCACGTTGACCCGGGCGCCGGCCTTGAAGTCGTTCAGCTCCTTGTAGGTCACCGCGGCGAACTGCCCGGCGAGGTTTGGCGAGTTGGCGTCGCTTACTCCCTGTGGTCCATGACAGATGGCGCAACGTTGCGCGAGCGTCGCGCCTCGCCCGATCGAGACTTGATCGGCCTGGGTCAGCATTTCCGACGTCATCTCGACATTCGATGTCTTGAAATCCGGCTTGATGGATGCACCCGGCCCGGCCGCACGTGGCACGCCGGCCGCGCTGCAGATCGCGTCCCAGATGCCGACGAGCTTCAGGTCGGGTTGCATCAAGGGCAGCCAGATCAGGCCTGCGACCGCCGACAGCACTACGATTGCTCCGGTGATGCCGACGCCAGCGCTGAACCAGGGATTGCGGAGCGAAAACAGCGATTGATCCGTCATCGGCCAACTCCGACATAGACCGCCGGTACGCTGGTCTCGTTGAGCGCGATCAGCTGCGCGATCGGGAAGCCGTAGTTCACCACCGTGAGGCCGACCATCAGCGCAAGCCACAGGCCGAACGAATTGAGCGCGGCGGGAATCCGCACCGGCATGTGCAGCGGCACAGCGAAACGATAGGCGTCCGCCTCGCCTCTCGCGCCCAATTGTCCGCGAACCAGCACCAACAGGAACAGCGCGCCTGAGATCAGCAGGATCAGGCCACCGACTGCCGACATCGCGACCGAGAAGGCCTCCGGAGAGATTGCAGGATTGGCATAATCATAGAAGGCCATCCGGCGCGGCATGCCGAGGACGCCGACATAGTGCCACGGGAACGTGGTGACAATCATGCCGATGAACCACAGCCAGAGCTGTGTGCGCATCAGCCCGAAGCTTTCCAGTGCACGGCCGGTCAGATGCGGCCACAGATCATAGGCGATCGCGAAATACATGATCACGATGGCGCCGCCGAAGATCAGGTGGAAATGGCCGGTGATCCACTGCGTATTGTGCACCGTGGTGTCGAGCTGGTAGCTCATGTTGATCAACCCGCCGGCACCGCCAAATCCGAGCATGACCAGCGAGAGCGCGGTCGCCAGCATGATCGGATTGGACCATGGTAGCGCCTTGATCCAGCCGAACGCCCCGCGCCCGCCGCGCAGACGGCTTGCGATCTCGGCGGACGCGCAGATCGTGAACACCGTGAGCAACGTCGGCAGCGCGACAAGGCCGGTGAAGACCGAGTGCATGAACTTGAAGCCGGCACCGACCTGCGGATCGGCAAACAGATGATGAACCCCGATCGGCATCGCAACGACCACGAACAGGATGAAGGAGATCCGCGCCATCGCATCGCTATAGAGCCGGCCGCCGATCGCGCGCGGGAAGATGGTGTAATAGGCGATGTATGTCGGCATGAGCCAGAAATAGACGATCGCATGCAGGGTCCAGGAGAAGAACACCCGCGCCAGCCCGGCGTCGATGCTGGACCTGAGCCCCAGCGCCACCGGCAGGATCTGGAACAGGATTTCCAGCGCAGCGCCGACTGCGGTCCATCCCCAGAGCAGCGAGCCGGCCACGTTGGCGAACATGGCGAGCGGCACCGGCTTGCCCGGATTTTCACGCTTCCAGGCCACAAAGTTGATCGACATCAGCGCGACCCATATCCATGAGCCGACCACGACCATGACGACGCCGATGTAGTAGAAGGGATTGCCGATCATCGGCGGATAGAAGGTGTAAAGCACCGAAGCCAATCCGAGCGACACCGGAACCATCGCGACAACCGCTCCGGCGGCGACCAGCAGGAAGCCGGCCCAGGCCCAGCTCCGGCCAACCAGCGGCTTCTCCAGCGAAGCCTCCGTAATCGCGTAGCCGAACCCCATAGCGATCAGGGTTGGAAAGACGTATCCCATAGCCGAGCCATGCGCCGTGACCGAACGGTAGTAGAGCTCCGGATTGATATGCCAGGCATTCAGCGGACTGCGCACGAACATCTGCCAGGCGCCGAGCACCAGCGCCACGGCAAACACGATGAAGGCGAGCCAGAAGTGCGCGAGGATCAGCCGCTTGTTAGTCAACACAGGTCAGCCTCCGCTTTGCCGCCGCCATGTTGAGGAACGCGGCCTTGTCGACCACCTTGACCTTGCCCCACATCCCCTGATGGCCGATGCCGCAGAATTCCTGGCACGGCATCACGTGCTCGCCGGACGCCTTGAAGCGCACCGGAAGCTCCGAGACATAGCCCGGCACCAGCATTGTATTGATGTTGGTGCCCTCGATCAGGAAGCCGTGCACGACGTCGGCGCTGGTGGCCCGGAAGGTGATCGGCGTCTCCGCCGGGACCACGACACATTGCGGCGTAAAGGAATACTGCTGGCCGATCGCTCGCACCGTGACGGAGCCGTCGGCTTCCACCGCGCTGCCGAGATTGCTCTCGATAAACTCGCCCGAGATATGCAGCGTCCTCGGATCGGCGGTCTCGACGCGGCCCTGCGGCATCGTCGCCTGATGGATGCCGATATACGCGGCCATGCCGACCAACAGGCCGACGATAACGATCGAAAGCGTCGCCCAGCGTCGTTCGATCCGCTGCGCGACGGCTTCGCCAAGGCTGTGTTCGGTGTCGGTCGTCATCAGCCCGCGCTCCGCGGCAGGAACACGAACAGGTAGAATGCGAACCAGAGCCCGATCACGATCGCTGTCGCGATGCCCGCGACCGCGACCGCGCCGCCGGGACCGGCGCGGACAATGGTTTCGACCGCCTGGTCTTCCGATCCGTTGGTCGGCGATTGCGGCGAGGGTGAATTGATCATCATCGCCTCCCTAGTTCAGCGTTGCCGCACGCAGTTCATTGGCCTGGCGCGCCGACACCGGCTCGCCGCGGTTGCCCCACGACGTCCTGATGAAGGTCACAACCGCCGCGACTTCGTCATCCGAGAGACGATGGGCGAACGGCGGCATGCCGTAAGGCATGGGATTGCCTGCTGTGCCCGGCGGGTAGCCGCCATTGAGCACCATGCGGATCGCGTTGACCGCGGAGACCATCTGGATCGACTGATTTCCGGCGAGCGGCGGATAGTCCGGTGGCATGCCCTGCCCGCTGGCGCCATGGCAGCTCGCGCATTCCCGGTCGTAGAGCTGCTTGCCCAACGAGAGCAGCAGGCTGCTTTCCGCTGACGGCAACGACGCCGCCGGCTTCTCGGGCGACGTGCCTTGCGCGAGGCCCTTCAGGTAGATCGCCATCGCGCGGACATCCTCGTCATTGAGATATTGCAGGCTGTTGTAGACGACTTCAGCCATCGGCCCGTAGACTGCGCCCTTGGCGGCGACGCCTTTGCGTAGGTAGTCGACAATCTCCTCGATCGTCCAATCGCCGAGCCCCGCCTCCTTGTTCGAAGTCAGCGACGGTGCGTACCAGTTCTGCATCGGGATCAAGCCGCCCTCGAAGGCCTGCGACTGCGAACTGCCGCCGAGCGCGTTGATCGCGGTGTGACACATGCCGCAATGGCCGAGGCCTTCGACCAGATACGCGCCCCTGTTCCACTCAGCCGACTTGCTTGGGTCCGGCCGGAACTCGCCTTCCTTGAAGAACAGGGTGCGCCATCCGAGGATCAGCGAGCGGTTGTTGAACGGGAAAGTGAGATCATGCGGCTGGTTGAGCTGCTTCACCGGCGGCACCGTGCGCAGGTAAGCGTAGATCGCATCGCTGTCCTCGCGCGTCACCTTGGTGTAGGAGGCAAACGGCATCGCCGGATAGACCAGTCCGCCGTCCGGGAAGCGGCCGTTATGCATCATCTGGTAGAACTGATCGGAGGTCCACATGCCGATGCCGGTCTGCGGATCGGGCGTGATGTTGGACGTGTAGAGCGTGCCGAATGGCGTCTTCATCGCCAGACCGCCCGCGAAGGTCTTGCCCTCGCGCGCGGTGTGGCAGGCGATGCAGTCCCCGGCGCGGGCCAGATACTCGCCCTTGGCGATCACGGCTGGATCGGCCGCCTTCTGCTGCGCGAGCGCAGTGACCGCCGACAGCGCCAGCGCAAGCCCGGCAAGCAGTCCCGTTGAGGTTCGCGACATCGGCACGATCCCTTCAGTGCGGTTCGCTGCCGCATTCAAGCGGCATCGCGAGGCTTCCATGCGGCGCGAAGGACGGGTCGGCCGGCGCTGGACGTGACGACAGATAGGCCGCAACCGCCTTCACATCGTCCTCGGTCAGCAGGCTCGCAACGATCTGCATGCAATCGGGCGCGATGGCGGTCCGGGTGCCGTAGCGCCATCCGCCGAGCTGGCCGCTGATATAGGCTGCACGCAGGCCGAGCAGTCCCGGAATGCCCGGCTCCATGCCGCCCAATGTAGGACCGTGGCAAGCCGAGCAGGGCGGAATGCCGTGCTGCGGGTCCCCGTTCTTCACGATCGACTCGCCACGCGCCAGAATCTCCTTGCTGTCGGTTGGAGGGGACGGCGGCGGGAACGCCGGTCGGAGCGAGGCAAAATGCTCCGCGATCTTCTTCAGGTAATCGTCGGTCTGGAAGTCCAGAAGATAATTCATCGGCGGATATTTCCGCCGCCCGTCCCTGAACGCGATCAACTGGTTGTAGAGATATCCCGCTGGCTTGCCGGCAAGGCGCGGGAAATATACGTCACTGGTGCCTTCGCCGTCGGCGCCGTGACAGGATGCGCAGGCGAGAACACGGGCAGCCATCGTATCGGGCGCCCGCTCCGTTTGCGATTGCGCCGCCCCGAACGGCAACGCAACCCAGACAAGAAACGCGAAAAGCGATACCAGACGAAGCGTCACCGATCATCCCCCAGCGCCTCGATGTGCAATTGCTTGCACGCGGTGCAGCATGGGGTACCAGACACGCATTCCGGCGCGTCTCAATTGATCCAGATCAAACGTCTATTTGCGATAGATCTGTGCCGGATCGAACAGCCGCTCGGCATCGACAAGGGACAGGCTGATCTCGCCACCCTCCCCCCGCACGGCGCGATAGAAGCACGAGCGCCGCCCGGTGTGGCAGGCCGCGCCGATCTGCTCGACGCGAATCCACACCGCGTCCTGATCACAATCGGTGCGCATCTCGACCACGCGCTGGGTCTGACCTGAGGTTTCACCTTTTCGCCACAACGCATTGCGCGAGCGGCTGAAATACCAGGCCTCGCCCGTCGCGATCGTCTTGCGAAGGGCCTCGTCGTTCATGTGCGCGACCATCAGCACGTCGCCGGACGCGGCATCGGTCGCGACGCAGGTCACAAGGCCCGACGCGTCAAATCTGGGCTGGAACGCCAGCCCCTCCTCGCGCTCGTGATCGTGGGTCGATGTGGACACGGAAAGCCTCGCTCGAGAACACGCGAGGTTACCGGTTCGGTCCTCGCACCAGGGACAGGAAGCGCTGCTGCTCCGCCGGATTGTCGCGGAACATGCCGGTGAAGCGGCTGGTGAACGTCGAAGCGCCGTGCTTGGCGACACCGCGTACCGACATGCAGGTATGCTCGGCCTCGATCAGGACGGCAACGCCGCGGGGTTTGAGGATCTCGTCGATCGCAGCCGCGACCTGCGCGGTGAGATGCTCCTGCGTCTGCAGCCGGCGGGCGAAGATGTCGGTCAGCCGCGCCAGCTTGGACAGGCCGACGACCCGCTCCACCGGAGTGTAGGCGATATGCGCCTTGCCGTAGAACGGCATCATGTGATGCTCGCACTGCGAGGTGAACTCGATGTCGCGGACGAGCACGAAGTCGTCGTAGCCGGCGGTCTCGCCGAACGTGCGGTTCAGCACCTCGGCCGGGCACTGGTGATAGCCCTGATAGAGCTCGTCATAGGCCTCGACGACGCGCCGCGGCGTGTCGAGCAGACCCTCGCGGCCGGTGTCCTCGCCGATATAGCTGAGCAGCGTCTTCACCGCCTCCTCGGCCTCGGCGCGCGACGGCCGCAGCTGGTCGGCGCGGACGGCCGCAGCCATGAACTCGGACGGGTCCAATTCGGCGGGCTTCGCGTCGGATGGCTTGCCGGGGCGAATCGATTTGATCAAGGCGTCCATGTCTTCTCCGTTCGACCGTCCCTGGCATTAGCCGCTGGGCCGGAGGTGTCACCGGGCAGACGGGGCGGATTTTCGAACCGCCGGGCGCCTGAGTCCCTTTGTCCCAACACCGCAGCGCCGAAATCGGGCCGCAGCGGCAGCATGGTCGGGCTGTATTTCCGCCAGCGCCGTTCATATATAGGACGATGAAACCCAGCCGCCAAGAGCGCCCGGCGTCGCCGGAACCAGGCCCCTGCCCTCATGCTGAACGACATTTACAACAAGCGGATCATCGAGTTGGCCGGCAATATTCCGCGTCTCGGCAGACTGGCCGAGCCGGACGCCAGTGCCACGGCCCATTCGAAACTGTGCGGTTCGACGGTGAAGGTCGACCTCAAGATGGATGGCCCCGTCGTGACCGACTTCGCCCATGACGTGAAGGCCTGCGCGCTCGGCCAGGCCTCCTCCTCGATCATGGCAAGCCACGTGGTCGGATCGACGGCCGATGAGCTGCGCACATTGCGTGAGACCGTGCGCAAGATGCTCAAGGAGAACGGCCAGCCGCCGCAGGGCGGCAAATGGGCGGACATCGCACTGCTCGAGCCGGTGCGCGACTACAAGGCACGCCATGCCTCGACCCTGCTGACCTTCGACGCGGTGGTCGATGCGATCGGGCAGATCGAGGCCAAGGCGAAGTTGCCGGCGTAAGGTCGTCTCAAGACACAGAAAATGCGGCTGCTTATTGTGCCGGTTGAACTGCCGCCGGCGTCGCCGTGCCGCCGGTTGGAGCCAGCGCCTCCGCCGTCTTGGTCGCCTTCGCGGTCTGCATTTGCGCTTCGCCCTCGATCGCGCTGCTCAGGAAGCGATCCTTCGACTTTGGCTTGGCCTCGGCGACGGGAATCTCATCCTGCCGCGGCAGCACGTCGGTAGCGGAATCGGTGGTGACGAGATTGGTCAGCCGCAATTCGGCCGACGACAATTCGTGCAGCTCTTCCCATGGCGGCACGCTGAGCGCCAGCGACAGCAGGTCGCCCGTGCCGCCCATGTCGAAGGTGTATTTGGCGAGACGGCCGATATCGCGCTCGACGATCATGAGATCCTGCGCGTTGTAACTGGCCGCCTTGGCATCATCGGCGCGATCGCCCATCCAGATCTGGTGGACGCGGACATGGGCCACCTGCGGGACATAGCGTGCCTGGCCCGACAGCAGCAGGAACACGCACATCGACTCGCAATAGGCTTCCGGCATGACGCTGGCGCGCTGGCCCTGCGCGGTCTGGCTGACAATGCTGGTGCCGACGGTCGTCAGCGCGCCGAGGCTGCGGAAGCGGCGGCCGAGCGCGATCGCGTCGTTGACCGAGCCGCCGCTGGAGTCGAGCACGATGGTGGCACCCTTGAGCTGGCGCCCGCGTGCGAAATCGTCGAACTCCTTCGGACTGTCGGCGGTGATGACGCCGACCGCGGACACCCAGCCCCTGCAGTTCGGCTGGCACGCAATCCAGCTGAACTTCATCGGCAGCTTGCGTTCTTCAAGGCTGGCGCTTGCCTGCGCCGAGTTGCCCAGCGTCGCAACGGTGCCGGGAGATGCGAAGCAAAGACCGAAGGCGCCAAGAAACGCCCAGCCGCGCAATGAAAGCGACCTCACGAGCTTCAAAGTGGTTCCTTCCCCCGAGCCTCTGATACGAGCGGCGGCAACGGCCCCATGTCGACGCGCAATGATTCTGTCATTGCAGCGTCGTCGAAACGGTAACCCTGCCGACCCGGACCGTCCATAGCACCCCTGCATATGCGCCATTGGCGCAGTGCGATAAATGCGAACTGTGGCGTAAATATCTGCAAAGATTGAGTTCCCTGGCTTGGAACCCCCGCAAGACTACGTACATTGCAGTTCGTATGCACCCGACAGACCATTCAACGTCACGCTCTCATCAATGCATGGAGTGTGCCAGCCTCACGCGCCGCTTGCCGCGCAATTTCGGCCGCGGTCTGATCTGGATCTATCGGCACACGCTGTCGCCGCTGGTCGGATACAACTGCCGCCATTTGCCGACCTGCTCGGTTTATGGCGATGAGGCGATCGAGCGCTTCGGGCTGTGGGCCGGCGGATGGATGACGCTGGCCCGGCTGCTGCGTTGCCAGCCCTGGGGCACTTCCGGGATCGACAACGTGCCGATGGTGTCGCCGCCCGGCGCGCGCTGGTACCTGCCCTGGCGCTATGGCCGCTGGCGCGGCGTCAATGCAGGTTAAACCTCGCTGCGCCGCGCGCGAGCATTGCCGACTCGCGGAACTGTGGCCGACCTGCCGCATTGTTTCATTGTCCCCCTCTGGGGAGGAAACAACAATGCGCTGGAAAATCAGCCACAACGGTCATGATCCCCGGCAGATCGATCTGCTCGCCATTCTGGGCCTGCTCGTCGTGATCGTTGCCGCCTACGGTTACTTCGAATATCGCCCCAGCAAGCCCAACACCACGGCATTCATCGTGCCGAGCCAGACCGTGAGGTGGTGAGGTACTGAGCGCGGTCCGTTAGCGCCAGAACCAGTAATAGCCGGGCGGTGGCGGCGGCAGAGGTGGCGGACGGGGCCTGCGTGGCCGCGGTTTTGGCGGCATCGCGGGTGCGGTCTCCGGCTCTGCGGCCGGCGTTGTCGCCTCTGCGGTGCCCGTTCCGTCGTCGGGCAACCGTACCGAAAGCAGCAGGTTGGTTTCCCGGGTACGCCAGCGATAGCCGATGCCGAAATCGATCGGCTGCGCGCGGCGGAACAATTCGGCATAGGACTGCTGATAGCGACCCGGGAATTTGTCGATCGGACCGAGATAGTGGCCGAACGGGAAGAACCGCCACTTCTTCGCTCCGTAGTCGCCCAGCGGAATTCCTGAATCGTCCTGGATGATGGTCGCGCTCCTGGCGAGGATGAAGTTGCGCACCGTCGAGAAATTTCCGGCGTGCAGGAGATAGGAGGCGCTCTTGATAAGGCTGTTGCCGGGGGCGAGCGTCGCGCAGAACTTCAGGAAGCCGCTCGACTTGACGCCGGAATTGGAGAGATCGGTCGAGAAGTAATACAGCGTCTTCTCGACCCCGTCGGAGCCCGCGAAGGTGATCCTGGTGCCATGCACCGCGTTGCGCGCGGCTCCATCGGCACCGACGGCGAGCGTGCCGCTCCCGTCGATCGTGACCGGCTTGACGTCGCGGACCGTCATGCCCGAGCGCGCGAGGAAGACATAGAGGATCGGCAAGGTGCCGCTGACCTCACCGGCGTGCAGGTCGACCTTCATCTGCTTGGTGATGAAGAACGAGAAGCTCAGGATCGACCCGAGCGAGCGCTCGACGCTGTAGAGCGCGTTGTTGACGGCGCCGCGCGGCAGCCTGCTGAGATCGGGCACGGCGCCCGGCGGCTCCAGCGCGCTCAGCACGTAGGTCGTGGCCTTGGGGTAGAACGCGTTGGCGTAGAGGAAATCCGGACCCGAGAACATGTAGAACATGGTCGGCTTGGGCGCGGCGAGATTGGTGTCGGACCAGGCGCGGATCCTCGACAATTGCCGCTGCTCGAGCTGCGCGAAAGCGCCGTCGAAGAATCTGGCGTGACGTTGCCAGCTCGGATCCTTGGTCAATGGCAGCAAGGGCGAATCCGCCGACGGCTGCATGCCGGCGAGAAAGCGCGCGGTGTCGTTGACCGTCACCTCTGCGGCGCGCACCGGCATGATGGCCGCGACCAGCAGCGCCGCCGCCAGCGTCAACGTCGTGACCGACAATGATATTCTCATTTGCTACCCGGGCGTTTCGGTCGCGGGATGATCGGGCCGCTTGCGGAAGATCGCATAGATCAAAAGGCCTGATATCATGATCAAAGTGCCAAGCGCCGACTGCAGCGGGCGTTGCGTCAAAAGATAGTACATCATGAAACCGGTCACGAGCAGGAAAACCGCGGGGGTGACCGGGTATCCCCAGGCGCGATAGGGCCTCGGCAGCTCGGGATGCGTGATGCGCAGCTTGATCACTCCCGCGACCGTGAAGAACGAGCAGAACAGCAGGGCGAACTGGATGAAGTCGAGCACCGCTTCGAAACTGCGCGTGAACAGCAGCAGGCTCGCGACCGTAAGCTGGAACAGGATGGCGTAGGCCGGCGCGCCGCTGGTCGAGCGGCGCGCGAACAGCTGCAGCGCCGGGATGTCCTCCCCCATCGTCATCATCACGCGCGGTCCGATCCACATCATTGCGCTGATCGAGGAGATCAGCCCGACGCAGATCATCGCGCCGACGACGCGGCCGCCGACCTCGCCGAAGATATAGCTGCCGGAGATGCGGGCGACATCGAGCTGGCCGGCAAGCTTGTCGATCGGCGCCGAGTGCAGGAACACCGCGTTGAGCGCGAGGTAGAGCACCAGCACGATCAGCGTGCCCGACAGCATCGCCCGCGGCAGGTTGCGCTCGGGCAAGCGCATCTCGCCGATGATGTAGGTCGCGGCGTTCCAGCCGGAGAACGAGTACATCACGAACACCAGGCTGATCGCGAATGGCGCACTGAGCACCTGCCCCAGGGCGGCCGATGACGGCGCAAACGACACCGGCTGCGGGGTTGCGATCGCAAACCCCGCCACCAGGAAAGCCACGATCAGCACCACCTTCAGGATGGTCGCAAGCAGCTGGAACGTCGAGGAGTGCCTGACGCCCGTGAGCTGCACGATCGACACCAGCCACACCACGCCGACGGCGAGCGCAAGCGGCGGTGCGTCAGGCAGGATCGCGCGGCCGTATTCGCCGAACGCCATCGCCGCGAGCGCAACCGGCGCGGCGAAGCCGACAGTGGCCGACACCCACCCGGCCAGAAAGCCGAAGGCCGGATGATAAGCCCGGCCGAGGAAATTGTATTCGCCGCTCGAGCGCGGAAACATGGCGCCGAGTTCGCCATAGGAGAACACGCCGCACAATGCGACGATCCCGCCAACGGCCCAAAGCAGGAGGATCGAGAAGCCCGACGGGATGTCCTTGACCTGGAAGCCGAGGCTCGTGAACACGCCGACGCCGACCATGTCGGCCACGACGATTGCAGTTGCCGTCAGGACCGAAACAGTCGAGCCGGTGCCGGGAAGCGGGCCGCGCAATGCCGCGCTTCCCATGGGTGATGCCGCCATCTCGACCGTACCTTCAAAACCGCCGTACGCCTGAGCGCCGCCATGGTGCAGGCTGATTGCGCCCAATTCAAGCAGCCTTAACAATGGTTTAAACAGGGATCTAAGGGAGTATCATAATACCAAATTCATGCCCTGGCCACTACTGACGTTTCGAAAACGGATTGCCCTCCCACAATCAAGACACGATTGGGTGGTCTGCTGATGCCCTCCGGATGTGGGGAAACGCTCCGGACACTTAACGACACCTAAATACTGCCAAGCTCAAATAAGTCGTTTGCCGGCGAGTTCGAGGCAACGGGTGGGGATGGTCGGGGGAAAACCGAAACTGGCCAGTCATGAACGTGTGAGCAGGGTGATGGCACCCTGCTCGCACGTTCACGCGCGGGCCCAGTCCCGCTGGATCACAGCCGCCTGCATCCTGCTCGCCATCCCACTGGCCCAATGCGGCAAGGCGCCGAACGCCGACATGCTGGCGGCCAACACTCAGCCGGCGGGCGACACGTTCGAGGATCGCTTCCCGGCGCCGCAATTCAAGGACCGCTTCCCGACCGAGAAGGAAAGCCTCGTCCCGTACCAGCGCACAGCGGCCGCCGCCCCGGCACCGCAGAAACCCGCGCCCTCGCCGGTCCGCGTGGCGTCGATCTCACCAACCCTGACGCTCCCGCAACCGACCGAGCGCGAGGAGCTGACCACGCTGGTCAGCTTGAAATCATCCGCCTTCCCCTATTTCGGCAACAACCCGCGCACCGACGCGCCCTTCCTCAACGTCGGCAGCGGCGACCACCGCGGCCACCGCAGCTATGGCGGCCGCGTCTACTGGCAGAACGAAACCTACAATGACAGCCGCGTGCTGATGCACGTCCCCGAATCGTTCGACATCAACAAGCCGGGCGTGATCGTGGTGTTCTTCCACGGCAACGGCGCGACGCTGGAGCGCGACGTGCGCGACCGTCAGCTGGTGCCGCAGCAGATCACCGATTCCGGGGTCAACGCCGTGCTGCTGGCGCCGCAAATGGCTGTCGATGCGGCCGACTCCAGCGCCGGCAAGTTCTGGCAGCCGGGCGGCTTGAAGCGCTTCCTCGACGAATCCGCAGGCCACCTCGCCCGTCTCTATGGCGACCCGAAATCCGCGCAGGCCTTCGCCAGCATGCCGGTGGTGCTCGTCGGCTACAGCGGCGGCTTCCTGCCGACCGCATGGAGCCTCGATGTCGGCGGCGCCACCAGCCGGGTTCGCGGCGTCCTGCTGCTCGATGCCGTCTACGGCGAGCTCGACAAGTTCGCATCCTGGATCGAGAACAACCGCAGCGGTTTCTTCGTCAGCTCCTACACCCATTACACCAGGCCGCATGACCGCGAGCTGATGTCGATGCTCCGCAACAAGGGGATCGCCGTCAGCGAAAGCATGGATGGGCCGCTGCGTCCGGGCAGCGTCGTATTCGTGCAGACGCGCGACGGCATCACCCATCGCAGCTACGTGACCCAGGCCTGGACCGAATTTCCCATCAAGGAAGTGCTGACCAAGATGGCGGCGACGCCGGCGCTGCGCCTGGCGAGTGTTCCGGCGCAAGCGAGCCGCTAAGCGGCGCATTGCCCCGAAGATTCCCGGATCCCGTAAAAAATTGTGATGTTGATGGTCGCGTGATTGTTGCCGCGCAGCGTTGTTGGCGCAACGTATGCCCTCTAGGGTGCACACATTAGGACTGGACTCTTATTGGGGATGGGGCATTGCAGGAAGGTCTTTACAAGCTCGAATTTCACACCGTTCACGGCACCGGGACCGGCGTGGTTTACGCGATCAACGGCAAGCTGCGCGGCGGCAACTCGGCGTTTGCGTTCGTCGGCAACTATTCCGACCGGGGCGACGGGCTTCACGCGAAGGTCTCGACCCAGCGGCATAATCCGGACCCGGCCTTCCGGCCGCTGTTCGGCACCGACATGATCACGCTGATGCTGAAGGGCAGCGAGAGCGGCAACATGGTCGACTTCGAGGGCGAGGCCCTGCAGCTGCCGGGCGTGCACTTCAAGGCGGTGCTGACGCGGATCGCCGACTGATCTATTCGGCCGCTGCCGCGTGCATGGTCCGGCGCGGCTGCGTCGCGATCACCAGCGCAAGCGCCAGCGCGATGAAGGCGGCCGCGACATAGCCCGCGCCGTGCAGCCATTCGCGCGCGAACAACAGGCCACCGATCGCCGAGCCGACCGCCTGGCCGATATAGAGCACCGAGGTGTTGAGCGAGACGGTGGCCGATGCCAGTGCCGGCGCCGCGCCGACCAGGCGCACCTGCTGCATCGAATTGGTCGAGGCGAAGCCGAGGCCCCACACCGCGACCGAGCCGGCCATCAGCGCATAGGCGCCGGCGCTCAATGCCCAACCGGCGACGCCCGTGAGCATCAGCCCGGCGAACAGCACCGAGGTCTTCCAGGCGCCCCAGGAATCGACGATGCGGGTCGCGACCGCGATACCGATGAAACCGAAGATGCCGTAGAGCGCGAACACGAGGCTGATCGCATCGGGGCTTGCCCCGGTGAGCCTCGTCAGCAACGGCCCCATGAAGGTGAACACCACGAACTGCCCGGACATCTGCAGCGTCGTGATCAACAGCAACAGCAGGATCATCGGATTGCGGCCGACATCGAGCCAGGTCTTGAGGTCGACCGGCGCACCGAGCAGTCCGCCCGGCAGCCGCCACCACAGCAGCACGAAGCTGACGAAGCCGGTCAATGCGATCGCACCATAGACCGTGCGGAAACCGTAGCGGCTCGCGATGAAGGTGATCAGCGGCAGCCCGATCGCGGCGGCGAGCGACCAGCCCAGGAAGACGTAGGCAATGGTGCTGCCGCGCTTTTCCGCAGGCACGATCAGCGCCGCAGTGCCCGCTGCCTGCGGCGTATAGAGCACACCGACCGCGAGCATCACGAGACGGATGACCAACAGGCTGTCGTAATCGGGCGCGAAGGCGGATGCCGCATTGGTCAGCGCCAGCACCAGCAGCGTCGCGGTCAGCAGCACGCGCCGCTCGATCCGGCTGGTCAGCCACGCCGTCACCGGCGAACCGGCGCACAGCACGATCGCGCCGAAGGTGATCAGGAGACCTGCAGTGCCGATCGTGACGCCGAGACTCTGGGACAGTTCCGCCAGCATCCCGGCCGGCGCCAGCACCGAACAGCCGGTCACGACATTTCCAAGCATCAATGCGGTCGGAGCGAAGCGTTTCACGGCGGCGTTCTAGCAGAAATTCCGAGATCAATGCAACTGCATCTAAATGCATGGCCGTCGTTCGATTTGCGCTCCTTGCGGCGGTCGGATGTTGTGGTCGCGCCGGCAAGACAACGTCGACGACAGCGATCGGCTTCGGTGCCGGTTTCCCAATATTGCCCGCTTGTTCTGCTCGAATCCCCTGCTATACCGCTGCTTCCGCTTACCTGCGCTCGTTCGCAGGAGTGAGCCACAGGAGACGTCAATGAACGACACGCCCAAATCCGAATCCGGATTCCACTACAGCCTTTCCAACCTCAAGCCCGCCGAACCCCTGCAAAAGATCGCGATCACCTTTCCCGACGGGGCCAAGCGCGAATTCCCCAAAGGCACCACCGGTCTGGACATCGCCAAGGGCATCTCGCCCTCGCTCGCCAAGCGCACGGTGGCGATGGCGCTGGACGGCTCGCTCACCGATCTCAACGATCCGATCGAGGCCGATGCGAAGATCGATTTCGTCGCCCGCGACGACGCGCGCGCGCTGGAGCTGATCCGGCATGACGCCGCCCACGTGCTGGCCGAGGCCGTGCAGTCGCTCTGGCCGGGCACCCAGGTGACCATCGGTCCCGTGATCGAGAACGGCTTCTACTACGACTTCTTCCGCAACGAGCCGTTCACCCCGGAGGATTTCGCCGCGATCGAGAAGCGGATGCGCGAGATCATCGCGCGCGACAAGCCCTTCACGAAAGAGGTCTGGGACCGCGAAAAGACCAAGCAGGTGTTCCGCGACAAGGGCGAAGCCTTCAAGGTCGAACTGGTCGACGCCATCCCCGGCAACGAGCCGATCAAGATCTATTTCCAGGGCGACTGGTTCGACCTGTGCCGCGGTCCGCACATGACCTCGACCGGCAAGATCGGCAACGCCTTCAGGCTGATGAAGGTGGCGGGCGCCTATTGGCGCGGCGACAGCAACAACCCGATGCTGACGCGCATCTACGGCACGGCCTTCGCAAAGCAGGAGGATCTCGACGCCTATCTGAAGCAGATCGAGGAAGCCGAGAAGCGCGACCACCGCAAGCTCGGCCGCGAACTCGACCTGTTCCACTTCCAGGAGGAAGGCCCGGGCGTGGTGTTCTGGCACCCCAAGGGCTGGACCATCTTCCAACAGCTGATCGCCTATATGCGGCGGCGGCTGACCGGCGACTACAGCGAGGTCAACGCCCCGCAGATCCTCGACAAGGTCTTGTGGGAGACCTCCGGCCACTGGGACTGGTATCGCGAGAACATGTTCGCCGCGCAATCCGCCGGCGACGAGGCGGAGGACAAGCGCTGGTTCGCGCTGAAGCCGATGAACTGTCCCGGGCACGTGCAGATCTTCAAGCACGGTTTGAAGAGCTATCGCGATCTTCCGTTGCGGCTCGCCGAGTTCGGCGTCGTGCACCGCTACGAGCCGTCGGGCGCGATGCACGGCCTGATGCGCGTGCGCGGCTTCACCCAGGACGATGCCCACGTGTTCTGCACGGAGCAGCAGCTCGCCGACGAGTGCCTGAAGATCAACGACCTGATCCTGTCGACCTATGCCGATTTCGGCTTCGACGGCGAGCTCACGGTCAAGCTCTCGACCCGTCCCGAGAAGCGCGTCGGCACCGACGAGATGTGGGATCACGCCGAGCGCGTGATGGCGACCGTGCTGTCGGAGATCAAGGCCAACGGCAGCAATCGCATCAAGACCGAGATCAATCCGGGCGAAGGCGCGTTCTACGGGCCGAAGTTCGAATATGTGCTGCGCGACGCCATCGGCCGCGACTGGCAGTGCGGCACGACCCAGGTCGACTTCAACCTGCCGGAGCGGTTCGGCGCGTTCTACATCGATCATGACGGATCGAAGAAGGCGCCTGTCATGGTGCATCGCGCGATCTGCGGCTCGATGGAGCGATTCATCGGCATCCTGATCGAGCACTATGCCGGAAACTTCCCGCTCTGGCTCGCGCCCACACAGCTTGTCGTCACGACCATCACGTCCGAAGGCGATGAATACGCCAAGGTGGTGGCGGCAGCGGCGCGGCGTGCCGGATTGCGCGTCGAGATCGACCTGCGCAACGAGAAGATCAACTACAAGGTCCGCGAGCATTCGCTGGCCAAGATCCCGGCGCTGCTCGTGGTCGGCAAGAAGGAGGCGGAGACGCATTCCGTCTCGGTCCGCCGGCTCGGCAGCGAGCGCCAGACCGTGATGCCGACCGACGAGGCGATCGCCGCGCTGGTCGAAGAAGCCACCCCGCCGGACGTGAAGCGGGCGCGATCGGCGGCCTGATCTTCACAATCGGTCTAAACTGGCTTTCGCAGGCTCGGCCGTGCCCCTATCTCCGGGGCATGGCTCCACCTCAAGGATATATCTGTGCCCGATGCCATTGAACTGCTGAAGACCCGACGCTCGGTCAAACCGCGCGAGATGACCGGCCCTGGCCCCTCGCCGGCCGAGCTCGAGACCATCCTGACCGTCGGCGCGCGCGTGCCCGACCACGGCAAGCTGGCGCCTTGGCGCTTCATCGTTTTCGAGGGCGACGCCCGCGCTCGCGCCGGCGATGTGATCGCGCAGGTGTTTGCCCGAAAGAATCCCGGCGCGACGGCAGCCGACATCGAGATCGAGAAGAAGCGCCTGACTGATGCGCCGCTGGTGATCGGCGTGGTCTCCTTCACCAAACCGCATCCGAAGGTGCCGCCGTGGGAGCAGGAATTGTCCGCGGGCGCCAGCGCGATGAACATCGTCACCGCGGCGACCGCGCTCGGCTACGGCGCGTGCTGGCTGACCGGCTGGTTCGTGTTCGATCGCGACGTGCTCGACGGTTTCGGACTGAAGAGCGACGAGAAGCTCGCGGGGCTGATCCATATCGGCAAGCCGACCAGACCGAGCGAGGACCGCCCACGCCCGGCGCTGTCGGATATCGTAACGCGGTTTTGAGGCTTCTTCTTCGAAGCACCATGGTTGCCCGGGTCGGCCGAGTATGACGCGTAGTGCAGCTACGCCGCCTTCGATGCACGCTCCGCAAAACCCGTCAGCAATGCCGCAATCTCGCCTGCCGGCTTGGCGGCGCTGAACAGGAAGCCCTGCACCTCGTTGCAGCCCTCGGCGCGCAGCCAGTCGAGCTGATCGACGGTTTCGACACCCTCCGCCGTCGTCGTGATATTGAGGCTGCGGCCGAGGCCCGAGATCGCGCGCACGATCGCGAGGCAATCGGATCGCCGCGCCAGGTCCTTCACGAATGAGCGGTCGATCTTGATCTTGTCGAACGGGAAGCTGCGCAGATAGCTCAGGCTCGAATAACCGGTGCCGAAATCATCCATCGAGATGCTGACACCGAGCTCGCGCAGCTGATGCAGGATCGCGAGGTCGGCCTCGGTCTCGGCCAGGAACACCGACTCGGTGATCTCGAGCTCGAGCCGGCGCGGCGAGAGGCCGGAATGCGCCAGCGCCGAGATCACGGCCTGGACCAGGTTGCGGCTACGGAACTGGACCGGCGACAGGTTGACCGCGACCTTGACATCGCCCGGCCATTTCGTCGCTTCCGAGCAGGCCTCGCGCAGCACCCATTCGCCGAGCGCGACGATCAGGCCGATGTCCTCGGCAACCGGGATGAACTCGGCAGGCGAGACCATGCCCTTTTGCGGATGCCGCCAGCGCAGCAGCGATTCGAAGCCAGAGGTGCGATCCGCGGCAATATCGACCAGCGGCTGGTAATGCAGCTCGAACTCGCCATTGGTGAAGGCCGCGCGCAGGTCCCGCTCCATGTCGCGGCGCTTCTGCGCCTGCTGGTCCATCGCGGGCTCGAAGAAATGATGCACGCCGCCGCCCTCGGACTTGGCGCGGTACAGCGCCATGTCGGCGTTGCGCATCAATTCTTCCGATGTCGTGCCGTCGCTCGGCGACAGCGCGATGCCGATGCTGGCACCGACCACGACTTCGAGACCGTCGATATCGTAGGGCGCGCTCAGCACCTCGATCAGCCGCCCGGCGAAGGCGCTTGCCTCGTTCGGCGAGACATCGGCGGCAAGCACGACCGCGAACTCGTCACCGCCGAGGCGGGCCGCCAGATTGTCGCCGCTGACCACCGATCGCAGCCGCTCCGCCACCCGCTTGAGCAGCCGGTCGCCCATCGGGTGACCGAAGGAATCGTTGACGTTCTTGAACAGGTCGAGGTCGATGCCCATCACCGCGACGCGCGTGTTGCCCCGCCGGCCGCGCTCGAGCGCCTCGGTCAGGCGCTGCTGGTGGAAGTCGCGGTTCGGCAGATTGGTGAGCCCGTCATGGTGCGCCATGTGGGCGATCCGCGCCTCGGCGGCGCGGCGCTCGGTGATGTCGACCACCGCCACCAAGTAGCCCTCGCGGCCGTCGAACACCACGCGGCGGCCGAAGGTCAGAACGTGAATCTCGCTGCCGTCGGCCTTGATGTGGCGCCAGTCGCGGCTTGATTGATAGACGTCGCCGACCTCGCGCAACGCCTCGCTATGGATGGCCCATTCATCCTTCGGCCAGATCTCGCGCAGCGTCATGTCGAGGAATTTGTCGCGGGAGTATCCATAGTGCTGCACGGCGGCGTCGTTGACGCTGAGGAATTCCATCGTCTCGGCATCGAACACCCACATCGGCATCGGGTTGTTCTCGAACAGCAGGCGGAACGAGAGCTCGCGCTGCTTCAGCGCCGTGACGTCGGAGAGCGTCAGTGACAGCATGTCGCCGAACGCAGTGACCCCGAGCCGAAGGCAGCGATCGCCGCTGTCGATCTCGAACTGTCCGCCGACGCCGCGTCCGACGAAGGCGCGCAGCCGGCCGATGACGTCCGTCGAGGACAACGGGTTGCCGCCGACGCTGAGCCGGCGCCAGAGCAGGCCGGTCGCGGGCTCCATCAACAGCTTCGCGGCGCCCTGATTGAGGTGGACGATCTGGAAGTCGGAGGGCTGGCCGCGGGCGTCGCGAATGGCGGCCAGCGACACCACGCCCTCATCGGTAGCCGAGAAGATCGTGTCCAGCAGATTGTACTGCGCGTTGCGCTCGTTGACGTAGACGCCGACCAGCGTGCCGCCCCAGCGCGAACAGGTCGGCAGCGCGAGCACGTCGTAGGTCCGCACCAGGCCGTCGCGCACGCAATGCGCCGACGCGCGATAGGGACGGCAGTTCTCGAGCGCGCTCGCGGTGGCTTCGCCGAGCGCGGTGGCGCAATCCGGCGGCAGCGCATTCAGGGGACTGTCCCAGCGCTCGTCGTTCAGCCATGCCTGGATGTAGCGGCCGGTGTGGGAAACGCGCAGCGTGCCGGTTTCCTCGCGCATCAGCGCGATATGATCCGCCAACCGTCCGAGGCTGCCCAGCATCACGTCTTCGTAACGCGGCAGCTTTTCGCCGGGTCGCAACGCAGCCTGCCATTTGCGCTGCAGGACGGGCACGTCGGCGAACATCTTGGTGCTGAACTTGGCCGCCGCCCTTCCCGATTTTGTCTCTGATTTCGTTTTGGCCACGACCATGGCGCGCCCCACTCAACGCAAACGCTTGTCCCCGCGGCATCCAAATCGGCCGCGCTTAATGGCGTCTAAAGAATAGGGGGACGGGCCGCCCTGGCGGCGTCCACGCAGGCTTTAAGTTGCGCGATGGTTAGTGCGCTTTAGAGACTGTGACCGTTGCATGAATGCGATCGAAGTCAGCGCGCGATGACCTCGACCTCGCCGTCGACGCCGTTGACAACGTTGAAGGGACGCTCGAACACCTTGCCCTCGTTCTTGGCGATCGCGCGATATTCGCCCTCGGAAAGCACGACGCGCGGGAACGCGCCGATCGATTCCTTGATCACGTCGCCGCCAGGCGTGATCACCGACCAGGCCGTGTTGGCGAGCGCCTCGCCGCCCTTCTCGCTGACCAGCTTGAGGGTGATGACGGCGGCGCGGTGGGTGACGGTGACGTCGGTCAGCTTGCCGGCCGTGACCCGAATGTCCGAGCGCACCACGGAATTGGCATCACCATAATTGGAGACGATGTAGTAGGTCCCCTCGGGCAGCAGCGCGACGTCGCCGGCGGCGACGTTCGGCACCATTGGCCCGCGATCGGAGCCGTCGAACTGGCTGCCCTTGTAGATCGCGAACGAAATCTGGTTTGCCGGGATCTTGCTGGCGCCGACCCGGCCCTCGATCCGCAGGCCGCCCGCCGGCAGCACGAAGGACTCGCGATCGGTCTCCGATTTCAGGCTGACCGCCCGCACCGCGCTGACGAGACCGAGCGCGACGTGCACGACGTAGTTGCCCGGGGGCAGCACGATGTTGGGCGTGGAGCCGCGGTCCTCGCGCACCAGCCTGAAGGTGCCGTTGTCGTCGGGCTTTTCGGAGAACACCCGCCACACCAGGCCGCTGTTGATGACGGGCAGGTCCTTGCCGTAACGCGCGGTCAGCGACAGCACCGCCTGGCCCGACGTGGAGGCGCCCGGCGGTGGCACCACTGGTGGAACGGTCGCAATCGACGGCTGGACGATGGTCGGCTGGGTCAAGGGCCCCGGCAGCGACGGACCGGATCCTGCCCCGGACGGCGGCGCCAGATTGAGTGCCGGGCCGGAGGGAACCTCCGGCACCGAAGCCGGCGGAATCGGGGGCGGCGGGTCGCTGAACAACTGGGCCGATACGACGCCGGGGACCAGGACGAGCACAGAAGCCACAAGCGCCACCGCCGGAAGGAGCCACTTGCCCCGCCCGCATCGATTGACGCCATTGCCCCGCGAAATCATCGTCATGCTTTTCAACGAAAACGCGGCAAATTCAAGCCTTCGTCCGCCTCCTCTCAGAAGCGTCCCCGTTTGGAACGGTCCGTTCCGGCCCGTGTTGGTCTAGGCGTCGCGCTCAAGTCACAATTCCTGCCTACGCCGATCCAGCTGGGCATAAACCATGCATATAAACCATGGATAACGACGATTCTGGCGGAGCCGCGCTGCGGGGCCTAGTTTCGCCGGAAGGAGATGTTGCCATGTTGGACAGCTGGATGGGCCGTGTGAACAAGGGCTCCGACGGACCCGACAAGATAGGACTGGGAACGGTTCGCCGTCCGGTGATCGGGCTCGCCCTTGGGGGCGGGGCCGCACGCGGCTTTGCCCATATCGGCATCATCAAGACCCTGCTCGCGCACGGCATCGTCCCCAGCGTCGTGGTCGGCACCTCGATCGGCGGTGTGGTCGGCGGCGCCTATGCCACCGGCCATCTCGACACGCTGGAGCAATGGGCACGCAGTCTGCAGCCGCGCAGCGTGTTCGGCTATCTCGACATCCGCCTCAACGGCTCCGGCCTGATCGGCGGCAACAAGATCACCGCCGAGCTCGAGACGGCGATCGGGCACGCGCGGATCGAGGACCTCGCGGTCAAGTTCGCGACCGTCGCCACGGAGGTCCGGACCGGCCACGAGATCTGGCTGACCCAAGGCCGCGTGGTCGACGCCATGCGCGCCTCCTACGCCCTGCCCGGCATCTTCGCACCGGTCCTGATCGGGGACCGCTGGCTGGTCGACGGCGCCATGGTCAACCCGGTGCCGGTGTCGGCCGCGCGCGCGCTCGGCGCCGAGATCGTGATCGCGGCCAACCTGTCGAGCGACGTGTTCGCTCACTCGACCACCATCTTCAATCACGGCGCGACGACCGAGCCGGATCAGCAGACGGTGGCCGCAAGTCCCGAACCGGCGATCGAGCCCGAGCCGCCGAAGCGGCGCTTCAGCCGCTTCTTCGCCGAGCGCGCCGTGAAGCGGGAATTCTTCGGCAGCGCGGCGCGGCCCGGCATCTCGAGCGTGATGGTGGACGCCTTCAACATCATGCAGGACCGCATCACGCGCGCGCGCCTCGCCGGCGATCCGCCCGACCTGCTGATCTCGCCGCGGGTCGGCCAGATCGGCTGGTTCGACTTTCACCGCGCTGACGACCTGATCGCCCATGGCGTGCGCGCGGCCGAGCGCGCCATCGATTCGATCCAGGAAGCAGTCGAGATCCTGGCGCCGCAATCGACGGGCGGCGGAAAGTAGCGCTCAGGCGGTCTTGATGTAATCGCGCAGCGCTTCCTGCTCGCGCTCGTATTCCTGCACGCGGCTCTTGACGATGTCGCCGATCGAGATCAGGCCGACCACCTTGCCGTCCTCGACCACCGGCAGATGACGGAACTTGCCCGTCGTCATCATCTCCATGATCGCGCTGACGGTGTCGGACTGGCGGCAGCTGACGACCTTCCTGGTCATGACAGCGCTGACCGGCTCATCCAGCGCACCAGCGCCGCGCTCGCCGAGCACGCGCACGATGTCGCGCTCCGACAAGATGCCTTCCATCCGGCCCTGACTGAGCACCAGCACGGCGCCGATCCGGCGCTCGGCGAGCAGCTTCACCGCGACCGCGAGCTGCGCGCCAGGCTCGACGCTGACAATCTGATGGCCCTTTGCATCGAGAATGGAACGTACCGTCATTGTCGCCTCCCTGAATCCGTTCGTGTCCCCTTGACCCGGGGATCGAGCCTGTTCGTTGAGTCTTCAATCAACAGTTCCGCGCCGATTTCGGTTCCGGGGCGCGGTGGGCAGCGGCGCTGTTTTTGTACGCCTGCTTGCTCTTGCGTCGCGAAGATGATGGAGGAATTCACCTCTCCCCGCAAGCGGCGATCAGACGCGGCCGGACTGGTCCACCGAAGACGCATCTGCAGCATCACTGCGCGGACGCGGGATCGGATCGAACAGCGAGAACAGCAGCAGCCCGGCGAGGAAGCCGCCGATATGCGCCTGCCAGGCGACGCTCGCGCCCTCGGCGCCGATCGCGAGCGAGCCGACCCCGAACACGATGTTGACGCCGAACCAGACCGCCAGGAAGCCGAGCACGCGGGCGTCCCGTAGCGCTCGAGACAATGACAGCGCCGGCACCCTCGCCGCAGCCTCGGCGTCGCCGCGGCTGAAGGACAGGAAGCTGCCCTTGACGAAGGCAAAGCGGATCGCCGCCGCCATCGTGCCCGAGACCGAGGCCGATGCGCCGATCATCGGCGCGATCGCGTGCTCGTGGGTGAGCAGATGCGCGAGCGCGCCGGCGGCCGCGGTCACCGCCATGAAGACGAAGAACCTGATAGCGCCGAACCGCCGTGCCAGCGCGCTGCCGAACGGCAGCAGCCACAGCACGTTGAAGCCGATATGGGTGAGGTTGGCGTGCAGCAGCGAATACGTGACGAAGGTCCAGACCTTGGCGCCGGCACCGCCCGGAAAAGTGACGTCGAGCAGGGTCGTATCGTAGCGCTTGGGGATGAAGCCGAACACGTCGATCGTCCAGTTCTCCATCTCCGGTGGCAGCAGCACCCTGAGATGGATCACCGCGATCAGCACGATGTAGGCGGTGAGCGCCGGCGGCAACGTCAGGATGGGCTCGCGCGGCACCTCCGGCGGCGGCGCGGGCGGGGATTCGGGATAGGAGTCCAAGGGGTCGACGGCCTCGAATGCACGATGAATCCCAGATAGGCGGCTTTCGCGGCACTGTGCAAGTGCACAATCCCAAAATCGCCCGCCGCCCGCGGCACCAGGCAAAGATAAAGGGAGGGCGCTGAGAACACCCTCCCTTATTCGGCTGATCTTCCCGCGCTCCGGAGGGATCGGGAGTGCACCCCCACCCGCTCCGCGCGCGACGACCAAACTGTTTGACGCCACCTGTATACGTCAGTGGCCGGCCCTCGAAGACGACCGGCACGAACGGGAACGCGCAGATCCTACGCAGGTTCCCTGGCGGCACCAAGCACATAGTTAAATTTACGTTAACACCACAAAGGTGCCCGCAAGTCGCCGAAAACGCGGCATCGGCATGGACGCTGCACAGCCTTCCCTGCACAACAGAGAAGGGAATGCGCCTGTCCAAAAGCGGGACAGATTTGTTCCAACAGGACAGGCGCCGGGCAAGGTTCTTCGGATGAAACACAAGTCCAGCCGCGAGTTTTTTGCCTATTGGGACGCGAAACGCGGCGATGCGCGCGCACCCGATCGGAGCGAGTTCGAACCGTCCGCGTTGCGCGGGCTGCTGACCGATATTTTCGTGCTGTCCTATGACGGCGAGGCCGGCTATCCCTTCCGCGTCGCCGGCACCCGCACCTGCGCCCTGCTCGGTTGCGACCTCAAGGACCGCAGCTTCACTGCGCTGTTTGCCGGCACCAGCCGGGGCGAGATCGAGGACATCATCACCTGCGTCGCCGAGGAGACGTTGCCTGCGATCGTCGGCATCACGGCGACCACCGAGACCGCCGAACCGACCCATCTCGAATTGCTGCTGCTCCCCTTCACCGCCCGCGTGCACGTGCCGGCCAGCCTCACCGGGCTGCTCGCCCCCTTCGAGGACAACACCTCCACGCTGCGCGATCTCGCCGTGACCTCGTGGCGTTATCTGCACCCGCCGGAGCGGTTCGTGGCGCGTGCGGTGCGAAAACTCTCGATCGTCCGCGGCCTGACGGTCTACGAAGGCCTGCGCTAGGCCGCAGACGGCTCCCCTCGACATTGGTAGGATGCCCTGTTCACGAGAACGGAGCATCATCGCATGGACGCAGTGACGCCGCAGAGTGCCGACACGCACTCCCACATCGTTCGCCCGCAGGACATGGAGTGGCAGAAAACCCGCTTCCCCGGCTGTGAAGCCAAAACGCTGCTGCTCGACCGCAAGACCGGACTGATGACCGCCCTGATGCGTTTTGCGCCGGGTGCGGTGCTGCCCGACCATGAGCACGTCAATATCGAGCAGACCTTCGTGCTCGAGGGCGCGCTCGTCGACAAGGAGGGTCCGGCAAAGGGCATGACCTGCGCCGCCGGCGAATTCGTCTGGCGCGAAGCCGGCAGCCGCCACGTCGCCTGGTGCCCGGAAGGCGGCCTGATGCTTGCGATTTTCCAGGTCCCGAACAAGTTCTTCGAAGCCGATGGCCGCGTGATCGATGGGAGCGGAGCGGATTGGGACGAGACCTGGGGACACACGCGGAAGGGCTGAGCAACGGCAATCCGCGCCCTCCCGCCGCGGGAGGGATCGCGCGCGAGCTTGCGAACCGGGCCATGGAACCGTATTAGCTGTTCCGCCGCGATGCCGGGACGCCATGGCCGCGCACGATCGCGGCCGGACTGGCAGGGAATGTTCAGGAAATCCATCAGGCAGAAGATCGTCGGCATCGCCGCGGGGCTGATCGTCCTGGCGGTGATCACCTCGCTGCTGTCCATGATTATGGCGGGCCAGGTCGGTCACCTGCTCGGAGAGCTCACCAGCCGCTATATTCCGGCCTACGCCCATCTCGCCCGCGTCAACGTCCGCTCGCTCGAACGTTCGCTCGCCATGCGACGGATGATGATGGCGAAGACGCAGGGGCCTGTCGAAGACGAGACCTACGCGGCGGCGCGCAAGACCTTCGATGAGATCAATCCGATCATCAACCAGGAGGCCGATGCCGCGCGCAAGCTGATCGTCGCAATCATCAACGATCCGAGCACGCCTTCGGACAATGCCGCTCTCGGACGCATCGACGACCGGATCGACAATGCGCTCAACGACCTGCTGCCGCGGCTGAATACGGAAAATCAGACGCTGCTCGACGAACTCGACGCCAAGGACTTCGTCAGCGCGCGAAAGACGATGGCTCGTGCGGAGGGACTTCGGGACGACTTCAACAGCAGGATCGAAGGCATCCGGGCCGACATGCTGGCCCAGGTCAGCTCCAGCGCGAAGACAGTGATGAGCGCCCAGCAGCACGCCATCATGATCTCGGCCGCAGTCACGGCAATTGCCGCGGTGCTCGGCTTCGTGTTCGCCATGCTGGTCGGCAGCGGCATCACGGGACCGGTGATGCGGCTCCTGGAAGGCACCCGCGAGGTCGAGGCCGGCCGGCTCGACGGATCCATCACCATCACCACGCAGGACGAGATCGGCCAGCTCTCGGCCGCGTTCAACCGCATGATCGAGACGCTGCGCCACAACCAGCGCATCCGCGAGACCTTCGGCCGCTACATCAATCCGCGGATCGCCGAAGGGCTGCTCGACCAGCCGGCGATCGCCGCGACCGAAGGGCAACGCCGCGTCATGACCGTGGTGTTCTGCGACATGAAGGGATTCACCACGCTGAGCGAGGGCGTGACGCCGCGCGGCCTGGTCAAGATCATGAACCTTTATTTGTCGACGATGTCCGAGCCGATCCATGCCCATCGCGGCATCATCGACAAGTATATCGGCGACGCCATCATGGCCTATTGGGGCGCGCCCTTCGTCGAGGAGACCGAGCAGACCCATCTGGCCAGCCTTGCGGCGATCGACATGATCGGGCGTGTCACGCAGCTGCGCAAGGAACTGCCCGAGTTGCTCGGCGTGCGCGCGATCCCGACCGACTGCGACATCCGCATCGGCATCGCCACCGGCGAAGCCCTGGTCGGCAGCATCGGCTCCGAATTCATGATGAGCTACACGGTGCTCGGCGACACCGTGAACCTCGCCTCCCGCCTCGAGGGCGCCAACAAGTTCTACGGCAGCCGTTGCCTGATCTCCGAAGCCACTGCCGCCGGCTGCTCCGATACGATCGAGCTGCGCGAGATCGACCGGCTGGTCGTGGTTGGCCAGAGCCAGCCGCAGACCGTGTTCGATATCCTCGGAAAGAAGGACGAGCTGACCGAGGCGCAGACCGAGCTGCGGCGGAACTATGCGGAAGGTCTTGCGGCCTATCGCGAGCGGCGCTGGGACGAGGCGGAGCAAGCGCTCGCGGCGGCCCTCGCAGCGGTGCCGGACGATGGTCCGTCGATCGCGCTGAAGGCGCGGGTCGAGGGCTTCAGACAGACCCCGCCCCCGGCGGACTGGGACGGTGCGAGGCACCTGGAGCACAAATAGCCGCTCTCCCGCGATCGTTGCCTGTCGCTGGAGCGCCGGCATAGCGTTCATCATCCCCCGATCAAGCCGAAGCCCGGCAATCACCCTTTCGCCTTGCGGGCGGCTTTCGGTTCGACAGGCTCCGCCTTGTCCCCGTTGCTGCGGCGATGAAAATCAACGAACTCCAGCACAGGCAGCGGCTTGGAGAACAGCCAGCCTTGCGCAAATTCCACCTGGTGAGCACGCAGGAAACTCACCTGGACCTCGTTCTCGACACCTTCGGCGATGATTTGAAGGTTCAGCGTCTTTGCCATGTCGATGATGTGCGTGATCACAGAGCTGGTCGCTGTGTTTCTGCCGATGGAATCGACGAAGGCCTTGTCGATCTTGAGCGCATCGAGCGGCAGACCCTGCAGATACTGCAGGCTCGAATAGCCTGTTCCGAAGTCATCGATCGCTACCGAATGACCGAGCTGTCGCGCGAGCGCAATGGTCGCGCGCGCGGATTCGATGTCCATGAACCCGCGTTCGGTGGCTTCGAGCCAGATCTGCTGCGGTTCGATACCGGCCCGCTCGAGCTCCCGGGTGACCACAGGCAGGATTCTCCCCGTCTTTATGTCAGCCGCGCTGACGTTGATCGCCACATGCAGCGCGCGGAAGGTCAAAGAGTGCTTCTTGAGGTCAGCCACAACGATGGCGATCACCTGATCGGTGATCTGCATGATCAGCCCCGTCTCCTCCGCGAGCGGGATGAACAGATCCGGCCGCACCAGCGACCCATCCGGGCGGCGCCAGCGTACAAGGGCCTCCCCACCGATGCAGCGACCCGTCTTGAGTTCTACAATGGGCTGGTAATGAACCAGGAACTCGCGATTCTGGATTGCAATCTCGAGTTCGCCGACCGGCGAGAGCCGCCTGCGGGAAAACCAGATTACGACACCCACGATAAACAGGCCGATGAATGCGCCGATCGGGAGCAGCATGAGCCGCTCGCGGCGCAGGTTGGGCAGCATACCCTCGCGCGGCTCGATGGCGATCGCCATCCAGCCATTTGCTCTTGATACTGCAAACAGCCCCAGCTCGTTCATGCCATTGCGGGGCTGGGCAATGATGGCTCTCAACAGCTCGGGGTCCGGACCGTTCAGCTCGCCGATCAGCTTGCCATCGTCGCTCGCGATGGCAAGCTGCATGCCGGGATCCACGATCACGTCGACAAATCGCAACGGATCCACCAGCGCGTTGTAGGATTTGTACTGGAGCGCCATCAAGTCCTTCGACCCGGTGACCAGCGGCTGCATCCGGATGGTGACCTCGATCCCATCGTTGGTGGTGTAGTCCCCGTGGGCATAGGGGATGTCGCTTTCGGTCACACCCCACGAGGTGCATTTGAGGCGACCGTTCTCAAAGTACCCGATCTCTTCGACCGTGGACGTGTTCATGGTGAGGCGACGCATCTCGGCGATATGGTCGGTCGAACACGGCCCGCCGCGAAATGCGGTCATTGCACGGAGTGCCCCGCTGATTTCGCCGAGCGATCTGTTGGCTCGCGTGATCGCGCGGTTGGCGAATGTGGATAACCGTTCCTGCTCGGCTCCGACTGCGAGATTCCAGGACACGTAAAGCACTGCGGCAATCGGCATTGCAGCGCCGAACGCAGCGAGCAGAATCGCAATAGCGATGATGCGCGAACGCCTCATTTCCGACCTCGCGTCATCGGGCATCCGATCACCGGCCGATTGTGCGCCTGCGACGTGAGTACGAAGTAAAGCCAATATCGAGGAGCAATTGGAGCCTGGTAACCATTCGTTAAGATGGTTGTAGCCGGCCGCCGCGCCCGTCGACCCAAGTATCAGGACGAGGGGCCGATGCTTTCCCGTCGGACTGGCGTGTTGGCCGATCCTGGCAGCTCCCCGCCAATCGCATTGAAAACGCGCGCCGAGAACCAGGAGCATCGCCCGTCGGCCACCCATCGGGACGGCTCGTCGCACCTCGAGCACAAACAAGGCAACCGGCCAATCGCATCCGTCACAGCTTGAGCACCGAAGAGTCGAGGCTGTAGCCCGCCTCACCTCCCGCACAGCGACGCACAATTCTGACACCCGTGTTAGTTTCGGTGTGCCGCAAACATTTTTTTCGCCTCGAGTGGAATGTCCCTCGCGAAAAGGAGTTATTGCCTTGGGCCGGCGCGTGCCCTTCTCGAACCTGGAGGTTTGCATGATCACGTCACCCATGAAGCTTGCAACGCTCGCGGCGACCCTCGCGCTGCCGATCATCCTGTCCTCCCCGCAGCCTGCCGCAGCGGCTGGAGGTGGAGGCGGCGGAGGTGGAGGCGGCGGTACGGACTACAGCGCCCCTTCGGAGCCCCCTCCGCAGCAGAAGGAGAGGAAAAGCACAAGAGTGAAGAAGCCGAGCAAGCAGTCGCTGTTCGACGATCCGGCTTTCCGCGACGGCTATCGCGCGGCCTATGCGACGATCTATGATCGCAACGACTATGCCGTGGCGATCGATCAGCTGCATGCGCTCGGTCACGACGATCATCCGAACGTCGCCAACCTGATCGGCTACTCCTATCGCCGGCTCGGCGACTACAAGCAGTCGCAGGTCTGGTACGAGCGCGCGCTGAAGGCCGATCCGAACCACGTGCTGACGTGGAATTATTACGGCATGTGGCAGATCGAACAGGGCAACCGCGATCAGGCAGAATATCATTTGCAGCGCATCGCCGAGATTTGCGGCACCGATTGCGCCGAATATCGTTCGCTCGAGGCCGCGCTGGAGAAGCCGCCCGGCACCAGCCTGGTCTACTGAACGGCGTCAGCGGTCCTGTGACGGCGAAGGCGGCTTGTGCACCCGTCTTCGCTCGTTCAGCTGCCGCGGACGCGCGGGTCATCCGCCGGAAATCCCGGCGTCCCCGAACGGGCTGCCTGAATATCCACAGCCTCGGGCGACATGCCGAGGATAGGCGCGCCAAGGGCATCCCGGACCATCCCCGTTTCGCCATTGTCATCTGCCTGTCATGAATTGTGCCGACACGTCAGCCGGTACACTTCGGGGACACGCATGGACTATTTCAAACGCTTCAACTTCCTGTTCGCAGCGCCGGTTTTCGAGGCCGACGACCTCGAGGGCATCCGTTTCAACCAGATCATCAGCGAAATCGAGCGCTCCGGCTTCGAGGTGGTCCGCGCCCGCAAGCTGGAGGATGCCGAGATCGCGGTGCAGACCGATGCGGCCATCGGCTGCATGGTGGTCGACTGGGGCAAGAAGGGCCTCGAGGGCAAGACCGCGGCCCTGATCAACCTGATGCGCCGGCGGGGTCTCGATTTCCCGATCATCCTCCTGATCCGCCGCAAGCGCTTCGAGGACCTGCCGGTCGAGGTGCTGGATTTCATCGACGGCTATGTGTTCCTGTCCGAGGAAACCCCGCCCTTCATCGCCAAGAACCTGATCAGCCGGCTCAAGCAATATGCCGAGAACCTGAAGACGCCGTTCTTCGGGGCGCTGGTCGACTATGCCGAGGAAGGCAACCAGCTCTGGACCTGCCCGGGCCACAATGGCGGCGTGTTCTACAGCCGCAGCCCGATCGGGCGGGTGTTCGTCGAGCATCTCGGCGAAGCGGTGTTTCGCGACGATCTCGACAATTCCGTGCTCGATCTCGGCGACCTCCTCACCCATGAGGGGCCGGCGCTGAAGGCGCAGAAGGAGGCGGCGCGGATCTTCGGCGCCGAGAAGACCTATTTCGTGCTCAACGGCACCTCGACCTCCAACAAGGTCGCGCTCGGCTCGCTGGTCACCGACGGCGACCTCGTGCTGTTCGACCGCAACAACCACAAGGCCGCGCATCACGGCGCATTGCTGATCGGCGGCGGCATCCCGGTCTATGTGCCGACGGTACGCAACGCCTGGGGCCTGATCGGCCCGATGCGCTGGGACCTGCTCGAGGAGAGTGCCTTGCGTGACGCCATCCGCAAGCATCCGCTGGTCAAGGACGAGAACGCCTGGAAGAAGGAACGTCCGTTCCGCGTCGCCGTCGTCGAGCAGTGTACCTATGACGGCACGATCCACTCTGCCGAGATGATCCTCAAGCGCGTCGGCCATCTCTGCGACTACATCCTGTTCGACGAAGCCTGGGCCGGCTTCATGAAATTTCACCCGATCTATGCGGGACGCTTTGCCATGGGGCTGTCCGATCTCGGCTCCGAGGCGCCGGGCATCATCGCGACGCAATCGACCCACAAGCAGCTCGCGAGTTTCTCGCAGGCCTCGCAGATCCACATCCGCGACCGCCACATCAGGGGTCAGAAGCGCCGGGTCGAGCACCGCCGCTTCAACGAAAGCTTCATGCAGCACGCCTCGACCTCGCCATTCTACCCGCTGTTCGCTTCGCTCGACGTGGGCGCACAGATGATGAAGGGCCGCTCGGGCGAGGTGCTGTGGGACGACACGATCCGGCTCGGCATCGAGCTGCGCAAGAAGATCCGCGCGCTGAAGCGCGAATTCGAGGACAACGAAACCCGGCTCGAGCGGCGCTGGTTCTTCGAGCCGTTCGTGCCAGACCGCGTGATGATCCCCGACGTGGCCCGCGAAGGCGGCGTGCACAACGTCGCCTGGGAGACGATCTCGACCGACCAGCTCGCGACCAACCCGGCCTATTGGCAGCTCAAGCCGGGCGAGACCTGGCACGGCTTCCCGGAGGCGACGGCGGGCTTCGCCATGACCGATCCGAACAAGCTCACATTGCTGACGCCGGGCTTCGATCACGCCACCGGCGCCTATGCCGACCACGGCATCCCCGCCCCGGTCGTCGCGCAATATCTGCGCGAGAACCGCATCGTTGCCGAGAAGAACGACCTCAACTCCCTGCTCTTCCTGCTGACGCCTGGTGTCGAGGCCAGCAAGGCCGGTACGCTGATCTCCGGGCTCGTCGCCTTCAAGAAGCTGCACGACGACAATGCATTGATCGAGGACGTCATCCCCGAATTCTACCGCCGCCGCCCGAACCGCTATGCCGGGGTGCGGCTGCGCGACCTCTGCGGCGACATGCACCGCTTCTTCCGCGATGCCAATGTCAGCGCGTTGCAGGCCAGGCAGTTCCTGCCCGAGCACCTGCCCGAAATCGCGATGTCGCCGCGCGCGGCGTCGCGTTACCTGGTGCGCAACGACGTCGATTACCTGCCGATCGACGAGATCTTCGGCCGCATCGCCGCGACCCCGTTCGTGGTCTATCCGCCCGGCATCGCCACCATCGTGCCCGGCGAGCGGCTGTCCGAACGCAGCCGGCCGATGATCGATTACTTGCGGATGTTCGAGGCGAGCTTCAACGCTTTCCCCGGCTTCGAGGTCGAGGTTCAGGGTATCTACAAGGAAATTGATGCATCCGGCCGCGTTCGCTTCTACACCTATGTCGTATCGGAATAAGCGAACGGACGCCACGCAATGGAGAATAACCACAAGATCACTGTCCGCGCCTCGCGCGACAGTGACGTCGACGCCATGCTCTCGATCTACCGCCACCACATCCGCCGTGGCGTCGAGGACCACGTCGACGAGAGCGGCACCCCGGAGCCGGACGATCTGCGCGACCGCCGCAAGAATTTGCGCAACACCCGCCTGCCGCATCTGGTCGCGGTCTGCAACGGAGATGTCGTCGGCTATGCCTATGTCGTGATGTTCCGCAAGCGCCCGGCCTACCGCTATACGGTGAAGCATTCCATCTACATCCATCACCAGTATGTCGGACAAGGCGTCGGCGGGAAGCTGCTGCAGGAACTGATCGACACCTGCGCCGCGGCAGGCTTCCGCCAGATGATCGGCTACATCGACTCCGACAATGCGTCCTCGCTGGCGCTGCACGAGCGCTTCGGCTTCGCCCGCGTCGGACACCTGCCCGGCGTCGCCTACCGCTATGGCCACTGGGCCGACAGCGTGATGATGCAGCGCTCGCTCGCCGCCGGTTCGACCGAGCCGCCCCCACCCGCGCCCCTGTCGCGGCGGTGACGGGGTTTTGCAGCGCCCTCTCGTTCGGTGTCATCACCCGCGCGTGCCGATGATCCAGTATTCCAGAGGCGACTGTGCTTGGGCCGAGAGGCCGCGGCGTACGGGATCGCCCGCCTTCGCGGGGGATGACAGCGGTGGATGAGTACGCAGCTTCGCGTTCTCGCGACATGATTTGCCCGAGCTTGGCATCTCGTTTCACCCTCTTCTCTGGGAGAGGGCGCAGGGAAAGCCGGGTGCCGATCGCACCCATGGGCCCCGTGCAATGTAGAAAGCACGGGGGTAGGACCACAGGTGTAACCGGAAACAACCCGGCTTTCCCTGCGCGATGGGTTACGGCTTATACGTGCTCGCCCCGGCGAGACTGGGCTCTTTTGTCACCGCCGTCAGCAAGAGACCTTGGTCTCTTGCTGACAGGACACCTGCCACTAGGGCGTCAGGCCTGCACGATTTCGCCGTCCGCTTCATGCGCTCTCGTCAGTCACGCACGCAGCGTCCACCGCATCCCACCACAACGTTCGTGACGATCGCGAAGCGCCCCTCGAGCGGGTGAGACGCGAAAATCTATATACTGATTTGGTCTACTGATAAACCGAATTATTTTCATGGCGGGGGCTTGACGGATTTTTGCCGATTTGCCCGACGGTTGCTCCGTCGTGGCTCGCGCGTCGACGTCGCGAGGAGGCAGCTTCAGGGCAAGCGATGGCACCACCAGCGTCGCCTATTCTGTGAGCATCATGCCGATCGAACCGACACAAAGCATCCCGCTGTTCCCGCAACTACATGGCGTCGACCTTTACGCCACCGGTATTCGGTGGCAGCGTACCGCCCGCGGCAGGCAGATCGCTGGTCCAGGGACAGGACTCGCTGGCAGCTCCGCTGGCAAGCCACGCGGCGTGAGGGCCAGTGCTTCGCTCGGCGCTGACCGGGCGAGGCGGCGTCCGCGCGGTTCGGGAGCATTCAACCGGCGTTGCGATGGTGTGGGGGGCTGTCGCCGTGGAACCGATGGTAAAGTATGAGTAGTCGGACGATCGGCGAAGTGGAATACTCCCGACGAATCTGCTGCAGATTGCGGCCCGGTGCCGCCATCCATCGATGTGGTTTTTTTGGCGATGCCCGCGCTCTCGCAGGACGTTATGGCGGATCTGAAGCAGGAGAATACCCGGCTGGCGGCTGAGCTGCGGGCTGTGCGGCGCGATTTGACACAGTCGCTGCAGCAGCAGACCGCGACGGCCGAGGTTCTCAAGCTGATCACCCGCTCGACATTCAACCTCCAGGCAGTTCTCGACACGCTGGTCGAATCCGCCACACGGCTCTGTGAAGCACAGGGCGCTCTCATTCACCTGCCGAGCGGCGACGTCTATCGCGCCGCAACCCGATACGGCTATTCGCGCGAGCAGCTGGAGTATTTCGAATCGCATCCGATCAGCATCGATCGCGGCAGCGTGGTGGGGCGCACGGTCATCGACCGGCAGATCGTCCATATCGCGGATGTGCTGGCTGACCAGAACTACACCCGGCAGGATGCCCAGGCAGTCGCAAGATACCGGACGGCGCTTGGCGTCCCGCTGTTGCGGGAAGCGGACGTGATAGGTGTGATCTTCCTGGCGCGCATCCGGCCGCAGCCGTTTACGCAGAAGCAGATCGAGCTTGTTTCAAGCTTCGCCAACCAGGCGGTGATCGCCATCGAGAATGCCCGGCTGGTGAACGAACTGCGCGAACGCACGACGCAACTTTCGCAGTCACTGGATGATCTGCGCACCGCGCAGGACCGCTTGATCCAGACCGAGAAGCTTGCCTCCCTCGGTCAGCTCACGGCCGGAATCGCGCATGAAATCAAGAACCCGCTCAACTTCGTCAACAATTTCTCCTCGCTTTCCTCGGAATTGATCGACGAACTCAGTGAAACACTGCGCTCCGCCGCGCTCGACGAGCAGGCCAGGCAAGACGTCGACGAACTCACGCAGATGCTGCAGGGCAACCTCGAGAAGATCGTGCACCACGGCAAGCGCGCCGATTCCATCGTCAAGAACATGCTCATGCACTCGCGTCAGGGCTCCGGCGAGCGCCGTCCCGCCGACATCAACGCGATCGTCGAGGAAAGCCTCAACCTGGCTTATCATGGCGCGCGCGCAGAGAAGCCCGGCTTCAACGTCACCCTTGTGCGAGACCTCGATCCCGTTGCCGGGACGATCAATCTTTACCCGCAGGAGATCGCGCGGGTATTCCTCAATTTGATCTCAAATGGATTCTATGCAGCCGCCAAACGCAAGGAGGCAGCCGGGGACGGCTTCGAACCTACGCTGAGCGCGACGACAAGAAACCTCGGCAGCGCGGTGGAAATCCGGATTCGCGATAACGGCACCGGTATTCCAGCCGAGGTGAGGGAGAAGATCTTCGATCCGTTCTTCACCACCAAGCCGGCGGGCGAAGGCACAGGGCTCGGTCTTTCGATCTGCCACGACATCATCGTGAAGCAGCACGGCGGCAGAATGGCGGTCGAGACCGTGCCGGGCGACTTCACCGAATTCATCATCATGCTGCCGAGGGCAGCGTCCGCACAACAGTTGAGCGGAGGCAAGAGTTGAACATCTATATTCTGGTCGTCGATGACGAGCCCGACGTCGAAATGTTGTTTCGCCAGCAATTCCGGCGCGATCTGCGCGTCGGCCGCTTTCTCATGGAGTTTGCTCCGTCGGCGCCGGTGGCGCTGCGACGCGCGATCGAGATCAGGGATGACGGCACGCTCGTTCTGATCCTGTCCGATATCAACATGCCCGGCATGAGCGGGCTGGAGATGCTTCCGATCGTGCGCGCGGCGCGGCCCGACGTTCCCGTTATCATGATCACGGCCTACGGCGATGCGGAAACCAGGCGAAGGGCGCTCGAGAGCGGTGCGACCGATCTATTGACCAAGCCGATCGATTTCGCGGCGCTGCGTCAGGAGATCGATACAAGGCTCGAGCAGGCCGCATGACCGCAACCATCCTCGTGGTCGATGACGAGCCCGACGTGGAGGCACTGGTCCTCCAGACGTTCAGGCGGCAGATTCGCGAGGGGGTTTTCGATTTCATGTTCGCGCGTGACGGACTTGAAGCGCTGCAGTCACTCGAACTGCGTCCAAGCATCGATCTGGTGGTCTCCGACATCAACATGCCGCGGATGGACGGCCTGACGCTGCTCGCGAAGCTGCAGCAAGCCGACGACAAGAAGGCGACCGTCATCGTTTCCGCCTATGGCGACATGAGCAACATCCGCACCGCCATGAATCGTGGCGCGTTTGATTTCGTTACCAAGCCGATCGATTTCGCCGATCTCGAGGCGACCATCGAGAAGACGCTGCGCCACATCGAGATGCTGCGCGAGACCAGGCATCGTCAGGCGGAGGCCGAGCGTGCGCTCGCTTCGCTGTCCCGCTTTTTCTCCCCCGCGCTCGCCAAGCGCCTGGCCGCCGGTACGGATGGCAACGGCACCGAGGCGCATTGGCGCGATGTTGCCGCCATCTTTACGGATGTCACCGGATTCACCTCCGTCGTCGAGACCGTGGCGCCTGATGTGCTGGGCGACATGCTCAACGAATATGTGGGTGGAATGACCGAGATCGTGTTCGCGCATGAGGGCACGGTGGCCAAGGTGATCGGCGATGCGATCCAGATTCTGTTCAACGCCCCCGGAGACCAGCCGGACTATGCGACGCGCGCGATCGTCTGCGCGCAAGACATCGATGCCTGGGCCGAAGCCTTTCGGGCACGGTGGCGGACAAAGGGCGTGAATTTCGGTGCCACCCGGATCGGCGTCCATGCCGGTCCGGCGCTGGTGGGCAATTTCGGCAGGAGCCGCTTCTTCGACTACACCGCATACGGCGACACCACCAATACGGTGGCCCGGCTGGAAGCAGCAAACAAATTCCTGGGAACCCGCATCTGCGTCAGTGCGATGGTTGCCGATGCCGCGGTGAATTTCCTCGGCCGCCCCGTCGGCGATCTCGTCTTGCGCGGGCGCAGCGAGCCGTTGCGTGCTTACGAACCTCTGCCGGCTGAAAGCTTCAAGGCGGAGGCAACGGCGCAATACACCGAAGCCTTCGCCAAGCTCGAGGCCGGGGACGCGGCCGCAATACCGGCTTTTGCCGCGCTTGTCGGCTTGCATGCCGATGACCCTCTCGCCGGTTTCCACCTGAGACGCCTGCTCAACGGGGCAAAGGGCGTCCGCATGCTCGTCGAGTAATGTACGCATCGGAGCAAGGTCAGGATCCCAATCGCCGTGGCAGACGGCCGATGGCCGCTCGCGGGGCGACCTGGCGGCCGGGGGAGCGACACGCGAGCGCGGGACCATTCGCGCACACTCCCAGCAACGGGTTCCGCATCATGCGGTTTCGCCATGCGGGTTCCTGAATGACAAATCGACGACGGGGCGTGCTGCGCCATCCGCAAAGGCATATTCTGCACTTGACGCGTGCTGGTGATTGGCTGCATTTTCTCGATGTAATTTTCAGAATTGGATTGCTGTGTTTATCGGTTTGAGGTGATTGCGGCTCAATCAGTTTCGATGCCGGAAGATATTTCGTCGGGTTTTTAGGGTGTGTCCGCCCGATACCAGCGATCCGGCTCCATCCGTGAAGGGGAGAGGAATCCATGGGCAGGTCATTCGGCGGCGGCAAATCGTCGACTTCGGACAGTTTCTCATCCGACAGCAACTCTCTCCAGGGCGGATTTTCTCAGGACTTCGGGTTTGATGGCAACGCGTACATTGTGACCCCCGTCAACGGTGTCGCAAATGCCGCCGGCGGCGCGTCCGGCAATGCGGCTGTCGCGACGTCCGCTGCGCATAGCGAATCGGTGCAGAGCCAACCGGTCCACAACAGCGAACCGGCTCAGAGCGCACCGGCCCAGGGCGGTGTTCAGATCGTGAGCACGGCGGGAAGCAACATCTCGTTCAGCAATACCTACGCCAACACCGATACCAGCGATTTCATAAGTGCCGTTGTAAGTGCAGAGCAGACGATCGAGAAACTCTGGACGGCACCGTCGCCGATCACGTTGAACGTAACTTTCAACGAGTCGAATGAAGGCAACAATGGCTTTCTGGCGAATAATTCTTTCTTCACGACGGACGTGACCTATGCGCAGCTCAAAGCCGCGCTCGCCGTCCACGCCAATGCCAGCGTCTACGCCCAGGATGCCTACTCGACGTTGCCCACCAACGATCCGAACACGTCGGTCAATGGCGGCGACTTCAGCCTGCCGATGGGTTACGCGCAAATGCTCGGGCTGGCGAGCTCGAACAGTACCGTAACCGTCACGCTGAACTCCTATTACTATTCGGGCGATCCCAACCTGAGCGGTCAGGACGTCATCAACTCGATCGTGCACGAGCTCACTGAAGGCACGATGGGACGCGTCGGCGGCCTCGGCGACCAGAACAGCTTCTGGAGCACGATGGATCTGTTCCGGTTCAATTCCTCGGGTGTGCGCGATTACACCGATGGCCGGGACGGGGTCACGACCTACTTCTCGTATGACGGCGGCGCCGCCGGCACGCTGTCCGGTCTTACATACAACAACGAGTACAGCGGCAACGTTCAGGTGAACAACGGCGATACGGCCGATTTTACCCAGCTGGATGTTTTCGGAGTAGGCGACGCGGGCGAAACCAATACCTTGTCGCAAACCGACATCGAGGTCATGGAGGCCCTGGGCTGGGAGCCGGTGAGCAACCCCGATGTGGTCACCGAAACGGGTCCAACCTCGATCATTGCGTCGGCCGGCCAATCGTTCGCCTTCACCGGCGGAAACGCGGTGACGGTGGTCGATGCGGGCAGCGGCATTGACACCTTCACCACGGTCGTGAGCACCACCAGCGGAGGCGGTGTATCGGCATCGGGAGCCGGAGGAGCGACCGTATTCAACTCAGGCACCACAAGCCTGACGATCAGGGGCACGCTCAGCCAGATCAATGCCGCGCTCGGCACGCTGACCTACAAAAGCGCGAACGTCGGTACTGACACCATCACGGTGACAACGACCGATCCCAACGCCACTCCGACGTCCGTCAGCGAGACCATCGGCGTCAAGATCGGCGGAATCCAGAACTTGCCGTCCGGCGGCTCGAATCTGGTGCTCTGGACCGGCTTGCCGGCCGGCGTAACCGAGGAAATAGAAGAGTTCACCGGCCCCAACGCCACCGGCACCAACACCGAGATCATACAAAATCTGCAGGCCGGCGGCGCACTGGTCGAGATTTTTGCGTATCTGCCGGCCGGCGTCACCGAGGAGGTCTACTATTACACCGGCACCTATGGTGGCCCCGGCGGCCTCGGCACTCACACCGAAACCTTGATCGATTTCCAGAATGGGACCTCGCAAGACCAGTTGTTCACGGGCTTGCCGAGCGGCGTCACGAAGCAGATCGAAGACTTCAGCGGCACCAACGCCAGCGGCACCCTCACCGAGATCATTTCCGACTACCAGTCCGGCGACTCGCAGGTGAGCCTGTTGACCAACCTGCCGACCGGTGTCACCGGAGAGATCCTGGACTTCAGCGGTGCCGATGGCACTGGCACCAATACCGAAATCGTTGAGAATCTGCAGGCCGGCGGCTCGCTGGTCGAGTTTCTTGCCTATCTGCCGACCGGCGTGACCGCCGAGATCGAATATTTCACCGGCGCCAACGCCACGGGTACCCACACCGAAACGTTGATCGATTTCCAGAATGGGACCTCGCAGGACCAGTTGTTCTCGGGCTTGCCAAGCGGCGTCACGAAGCAGATCGAAGACTTCAGCGGCACCAGCGCCAGCGGCACCCTCACCGAGATCATTTCCGACTACCAGTCCGGCGGCTCGCAGGCGATCCTGTTGGCCAACCTGCCAACCGGTGTCACCGAGGAGATCCTGGACTTCAGCGGTGCTGACGGCAGCGGCACCAACACCGAAGCCATTCTCGATCTTCAGGCCGGCAACTCGATCGTCGAGTTTCTTGCCTACCTGCCGAGCGGCGTCACCAACGAGGTTGAATATTTCACCGCCGCCAACGGCACCGGGACCCATACCGGGACGCTGATCAATTTCCAGAACGGTACGTCGCAGTATCAGGCGTTCACGGGATTGCCGAGTGGTGTGTCGGAAGAGGTCATCAACTATGGTGGCCCCAACGCGACCGGCACGAAAACCGAGACCGATGTCGACCTGACGGGCGGCGCGTCGGTCAAGATCTACTTCGCCTACGACGGCACCGGCACGGAGACGCAATATACCGAGGTCGGCTTCAATGCCAGCGCACAGGAAACCGGCTTTGCCGTATATAGCGCGTCGGGAACGCTGCTGAGCGGCAGCGGCGTCGAGCCGCCGCCCAATTTCGAGGGCGCGGCGCCGCCCGTCTCGCACCAGACGATTGCGGGCACCGCGGCCGGCGATACCGCAGGGGCCCTCAGCGCGAGCAATGACGTCGCCGGCAGTGCCAATTCTGCCGCCCTGTTCCGCAACTACATGGCGTCGACCTTTACGCCGTCGGTCTTCGGGGGCAGCGTGCCGCCCGCGGCAAGCGGATCGCTGGTCCAGGGACAGGATTCGCTGGCAGCTCCGCTGGCGAGCCACGTGGCGCACGCCTGAGGACGCGGTTGCGCTACGGCACTCGACAACGCCTTGACCGTCAGGTGAAGGCGACGTCGATGCGGTTGTCGGCGCGCGAGGTGATCCGGCAGGCGCGCGACAGGGCGTCCGCGCCAACGGCCAGCTTGAAGCGCTCGGGAACGTCCGATGTCGAGATCACCTCGATCGTCGCGCCTTCGCGCGACAGTCCGCGCACCGTGCAGTCGATCGCCGACTGGCCGGCGTTGAAACTGATCTTGCCGGCCTTGAACACACGCCGCGCGGCCGGTGCGAGCGCCGGTGCCCGGTCGATCCAGGCCAGCGTCCGGTTGCGGCCCGCCTGCTTGGCTCCGTACATCGCAAGGTCGGCGTTGCGCAGCATGTCGTCGAAGCAATGGCCGGGGCCGAGTTCCGATCCGCCCAGGCTGCAGGTGACCCGGATCGTGCCGGCCGGCGTCTCGATCGGCGTCGCCGCGACCGCCGCGCGCACTTTCTCCAGCACGACCATCGCCTGCCCGAGGTCGGTGTGCGGCAACAGGATGCCGAACTCCTCGCCGCCGATCCGGCCGAAGACGTCGGAGGCACGCAGCGAATTGTGCGCGGCATCCGCGACCGCCGCCAGCACCATGTCGCCGACCGCGTGCCCGTAGCGATCGTTGACTGACTTGAAATGATCGACGTCGAGCACGGCGCAGGCGAGAGAGCTCGCATGCCGCGCCGCCAGCCCGCTCAGCCGCTCGCCCTCGCTGCGGAAGGCGCGCCGCGACGAACAGCCGGTCAGGCTGTCCTGCATGCTGAGATTGCGCAGCTTCAGTTCGTCGACCGCGATCGCGGCGAGATCGGTCAGCATGCCGATCTGCTCGCTGTCGAACTCGCGCGGCTGCGTGTCCATCGCGCACAGCGTCCCGATGGTTGCACCAGAGATCTTGAGCTGTGCGCCGGCATAGAAACGGATGAATGGCTTGCCGCGGACGAAGGCGTTGTCGGCGAAGCGGGGATCGAGCTGCGTGTCCGGGACGACGAGTGGATCGCCTTGCCCGATTGCATAGTTGCAGAGCGCAGGACCCCGCGCAGTCTCGCGGTCCTCCATGCCCTCCGAGGCCTTGAACCATTGCCTGTGACCGTCGATCAGCGTCAGCGTCGACATCGGCACGCGAAAGATCTTCCGGCACAGCGCGGTCAGGCGGTCGAAGGCGAGCTCGCGCGGCGTGTCGAGGACGTCGAGCTCAGCCAGAACGTCGAGGCGGCGCGCCTCAGGATCATGCGTTGCGTGCATCGGGTACCTCCGGCAGCGGCACATTCGGCGAAAGGCGTTAACGTCAGTTTGACGGCTGGAGCGGCGGGGATCGGGTGTGCGTGGATTCACTAACAGTTTATGAAAGCGGAGACGGGGGATTAACCAGCCTCCTGCATCAACCTTGCCGTTTAAGATTGTCGCAATCCGCAATAATTATTGAGTATCTTGCGCCCGGCGATTCCCGTTAAGGGACCGTGTCGCCGCCTTGGAAAATTTTCGGCGATTTGGGGATAGTGAACCGCATGTGCGGCATCGTCGGCATTCTTGGACGCGCTCCTGTCGCGGAGCAACTGGTGGATTCGCTCAAACGGCTGGAGTATCGCGGCTATGATTCGGCCGGCGTGGCCACGCTCGAGAACGGCGGGCTGGCGCGGCGTCGCGCCGAAGGCAAGCTGAAGAATCTCGAGGCCAGGCTCGGTGCCAAGCCGCTCGGCGGCCACACCGGCATCGGCCATACCCGCTGGGCGACCCACGGCAAGCCGACCGAGCACAACGCGCATCCGCATGCGACCGAGCGCGTCGCGGTGGTTCATAACGGCATCATCGAGAATTTCCGCGAGTTGCGCGAGGAGCTCGAGGCCAAGGGGACGGTGTTTTCGACCGAGACCGACACCGAGGTCGTGGTCCATCTGGTCGACAGCCTGCTCAAGGGCGGTGTCGCGCCGGTCGAGGCGGTGAGGGCCGCGCTGTCGCGGCTGCGCGGCGCATTCGCGCTCGGCTTCATCTTCGCCGGCGAGGAAGACCTGATGATCGGCGCGCGCAACGGCCCGCCGCTCGCGGTCGGCCATGGCGAGGGCGAGATGTACCTGGGCTCGGACGCGATCGCGCTCGGTCCCTTCACCGACACGATCAGCTATCTCGAGGATGGCGACTGGGTGGTGCTGACGCGCAAGGGCGCGACCATCTTCGACAAGGACAACGCCATCGTCCATCGCGAGGCGATCAAGCACACCACCGCGACCGCTCTGGTCGACAAGGCGAACTACCGCCATTTCATGGCCAAGGAGATCCACGAGCAGCCGGAGGTGGTCGGGCACACGCTGGCGCGCTATGTCGACATGGCGACCGAGCGCGTCACCATGCCGGTGAAGCTGCCGTTCGACTTCAAGGATATCCAGCGGGTCTCGATCACCGCCTGTGGCACCGCGAGCTATGCCGGCTTCGTCGCAAAATACTGGCTGGAGCGGCTGGCGCGGCTGCCGATCGAGCTCGATGTCGCCTCCGAATTCCGCTACCGCGAGGCGCCGCTGCGCAAGGGCGACCTGGCGATCTTCATCTCGCAGTCCGGCGAGACCGCCGACACGCTGGCGGCCTTGCGCTACGCCAAGGCGCAGGGCGCGCATACGCTCTCGGTCGTCAACGTGCCGACTTCGACGATCGCGCGCGAAAGCGAGACCGTGCTGCAGACGCTGGCCGGTCCCGAGATCGGCGTCGCCTCGACCAAGGCCTTCACCTGCCAGCTGATGGTGCTGGCCTCGCTCGCGATTGCGGCCGGCAAGGCACGCGGCGAGCTGTCCGATGCCGACGAGGCCAGCCTGGTACACTCGCTCGTCGAGATCCCGCGTCTGATGTCGGAGGCGCTCACGGCCGAGATTCAGATCGAGAAGCTGGCGCGCGAGATCTCCAAATCGCGTGACGTGCTCTATCTCGGCCGCGGCACCAGCTACCCGCTGGCGCTCGAGGGCGCGCTGAAGCTGAAGGAAATCTCCTACATCCATGCCGAGGGCTACGCCGCCGGCGAGCTGAAGCACGGGCCGATCGCGCTGATCGACGAGCACATGCCGGTCGTGGTGATCGCGCCCTACGACAAGGTGTTCGAGAAGACCGTTTCCAACATGCAGGAGGTCGCGGCCCGCGGCGGCAAGATCATCCTGATGACCGACGCCAAGGGGGCGGCGGAGGCGACGATCCAGTCCCTGGTGACGATCGTCATGCCCGACATGGGGGCGACCTTCGCGCCGATGGTTTACGCCATCCCGGTGCAATTGCTGGCCTATCACACTGCTGTCGTGATGGGCACCGACGTCGACCAGCCGCGGAATCTGGCCAAATCGGTCACGGTCGAATAGTCGCAAGGTAGGCGGCGATCTAGGCCCTTCAAAAACCTGCTGAGATGGCTTAGCTGGTTGATTGGGCTACGGCCGCTTCGACGACCCTGGAACCGCAATGACCTCCGACCAAGTGCCTCCCATCACATCGGGTGAACCGCATCCGGATGCCCCGCGCGGGCTGGTGGCGCGGTTTCGCAACTATTTCCTGACCGGCCTCGTTGTCGCCGGCCCGGTCGCCATCACCCTGTACCTGACCTGGTGGTTCGTGAACTGGGTCGACAATCTGGTGCGGCCGTTCGTGCCGATCGCCTACCGGCCGGAAACCTATCTGCCGTTCGGACTGCCGGGTTCAGGGCTCGTCGTCGCGGTGATCGCGCTGACGCTGCTGGGCTTCCTCACCGCAAACCTGATCGGCCGGACCCTGGTCGATCTCGGCGAACGCCTGCTCGGGCGGATCCCGGCGGTGCGCGCGATCTATCGCGGCCTCAAACAGGTGTTCGAGACGCTGTTCTCCGGCAACGGGTCGAGCTTCCGCCGCGTCGGCCTGGTCGAGTTTCCCTCGCCGGGGATGTGGTCGATCGTGCTGATCTCGCAGGCGCCGAGCGCCGAACTCGCCGCCAGCCTGCCGGGCGAGGAGGAGCATATCTCGGTGTTCCTGCCATGCGCGCCGAACCCCACCACCGGCTTCTTCTTCTACGTACCGAAAAGCAAGATCATCGAGATCGAGATGAGCACCGAGGACGCGGCGACGCTGATCATGTCGGCCGGCGTGGTGCAGCCCGGCGCCGACCCGCAGAAGAAGATCGCTGCACTCGCCGGCATGGCCAATGCCGCACGCGTCTCCAACCAGGCCTCGCTGCCGCCGGTCGCGACGCCGGCGAAGGTCGAGGGGTAGGAGGCGCTCTTTCCCTGTCACTGCTTCGCTTCGCTCGCAATGACGATGGGGAGGCATTGCGTGATGGTGCAGCGAGTCTAGCCCGCGCCGATCAGCGGCACGGCCTCGTCGCGTTCGTAGAGATAGAGCAGGCAACGCAGCGCTTCGCCGCGTTCGCCTTTCAGCTTCGGATTGTCCTTCATGATCCGCAGCGCCTCGTCGCGGGCCTGGGTGATGAGCTGGGCATGCACGTCGGAGCGCGCGATGCGGTAGCCGGGCAGACCGCTTTGCCGGATGCCGAGCACGTCGCCTTCGCCGCGCAGCTTCAGATCCTCCTCTGCGATCCGGAAGCCGTCCGATGTTTCGCGGATCACCTTAAGCCGCGCCTTCGACATCTCGCCGAGCGGTTCCTTGTAGAGCAACAGACAGGTCGAGGCCTCCGAGCCACGGCCGATGCGGCCGCGCAGCTGATGCAGTTGCGCGAGGCCAAAACGCTCGGCGTTCTCGATCACCATGATGCTCGCGGCCGGCACGTCGACGCCGACCTCGACCACGGTCGTCGCGACCAGGAGCCCGATCTCGTGCGCAGCGAACTGCGCCATCACGCGATCCTTTTCCGTGCCCTTCATCTGGCCGTGGACCAGGCCGACGCGATCGCCGAACCGCTGTTGCAAACTCTCGAAACGCTCGGTGGCATTGGTCAGATGCTCGGTGCCTTCGGCCTCGGACTCCTCGACCAGCGGGCAGATCCAGTAGACCAGCTTGCCCGCTGACAGGGCGCGGCCGACGCCGTCCATGACGTCCTCGATGCGGCTCATCGGCACTGCCCGGGTGTCGATCGGCTGCCGGCCGGCGGGTTTCTCGCGCAACTCCGAGACGTCCATGTCGCCAAAATACGTGAGCACCAGCGTGCGCGGGATCGGCGTGGCGCTCAGCACCAGCACGTCGACGGCTTCGCCCTTCGAGGTGAGCGCGAGCCGTTCGCGCACGCCGAACCGATGCTGTTCGTCGACAACCGCAAGCGCCAGCGCCTTGTAGACCACGTCGTCCTGGATCAGCGCATGGGTGCCGACCAGCAGATCGATCTCGCCGGCTTCGAGCCGCGCCAGGAGCTCGCGGCGCTCCTTGCCTTTCTCGCGGCCGGTAAGGATGGCAACCCTCAAACCCGCGCGTTCGGCGAGCGGGGCGATGGTCTTGATATGCTGGCGCGCCAGAATCTCGGTCGGTGCCATCAGCGCGGCCTGCTTGCCGGCCTCGGCGACCGCGGCAGCTGCGAGCAGCGCGACGACCGTCTTGCCGGAGCCGACGTCGCCCTGCACCAGCCGCAGCATGCGCACCGGTTGGCGCAGATCCTCGGTGATCGCGGCGACCGCCTCGCGCTGCGATTTGGTCAGCGCATAGGGCAGGGCGTCAATGATCCTCTTGCGCAGATGGCCGTCGCCGGCGTTTCGGACGCCGGCGGGACGACGCAGCGTCGCGCGGATCAGCGCCAGCGCCAGCTGGCCCGCAAGCAATTCGTCGAAGGCAAGCCGCGACCAGAACGGGCCGTCGGGCAAGATGTCGGTCAGCTCGACCGGCACATGCACGCGGGTCAGCGCCTCCCGGATCGGCGGGAAGTCGCAGCGGCGCAGCACCTCGGGGCTGATCCATTCGGGCAGATCGGGGAGCTTCGTGAGCGCCTGCGCGATCGCACGGCGTAGGGAACCGAGCGCGAGCCCTTCGGTCAGCGGATAGACCGGATCGATCCCCGAGAGTTTTGCAAAGCCGGCCTCGTCGACGACGCGGTCGGGATGCACGATCTGCGGGATGCCGTCATAGGTCTGGAGCGTGCCGGAGACGTAGCGCTTCTCGCCGACCGGCAGCAGCTTTTCGACGTAGCCGGGCTTGGCGCGGAAGAAAGTCAACACCACGTCGCCGGTATCGTCGCTGGCGTAGACAAGGTAGGGCGCGCGCGCATTGCGCGGCGGTGGCGGTCGATGGCGGTCGACGGTGACCTCCAGCGTCACCACGGTTCCAACCGATGCGTCGCGAATTTTCGGCCGGGCGCGGCGATCGATCACACTGGCTGGCAGATGCAACAGCAGGTCGACCAACCGCGGGGTCTCGTCGCGGCTGAGCAGGTAGCGCAGCAGCTTGTCCTGCTTCGGGCCGACCCCTGGCAGGGTGGTGACCGGGGCAAACAGCGGATTGAGCAGGCTGGGGCGCATCAGTGTCCTTTACCCACGACTCACGTCATGCGCGGGCTTGACCCGCGCATCCATCTTCAAAAGAGGATGGATTGCCGGGTCAAGCCCGACAATGACGGCATGCCCTATTGGCCGCAGATGAGGGCTGACATCGGCCGCCGCCATCGCTATATCAACCCCGCCCGGCACGTCCGGGCTTTCGGCGTTGGATGGATTTGGGACATGACGGGATCGACACGATCGAGCAGCGGGCTCGACGACCGCCGCAAGCGGCTTTTGTTTCGCTGCTGGCACCGCGGCACCCGGGAAATGGACCTGATCCTCGGCCGCTTCGCTGACGCTGCGATCGCCGATCTCACCGATCAGGAACTCGGCGAGCTCGAGCATCTCATCGAGGTGCCCGATCCCGATCTCTACGCGGCGCTGACCGGCGACAGGGTGCTGCCGGCCGAATACGCGACCGCATTGTTTGCCCGCATCAAGGCGTTTCGGCCGGCGGATCACGCATGAAGCAGCCGATGAAATCACCGGCCGCCATGCTGGCGCCCGGCCGCGTGTTGACCATCGCCAATGTGGCCGAGGGCGCCGAAGGGCTCGTGATCTCGGACCTGGCGCGCGCGATCGCGGCCAAGCCGAAGCCGTCACCGGTGAGCCTCGCCGTGGTCTGCCGCGACGGCGCGCGGATGCAGCAGCTCGCCCGCGCGTTGGAGTTCTTCGCGCCCGACATCGGCGTGATGCAGATGCCGGCCTGGGACTGCCAGCCCTATGACCGTGTCTCACCGCACGCCGGCATCCTGGCGCAGCGCCTGACTGCATTGGCGAAGCTCTCGCGGCTCGCCGGAAGTGACAAGCCGCTGATCGTGCTGACCACTGTGAACGCGGCGGTGCAGCGGGTGCCGGCGCGCGAGCTGGTCGCGGCGCAAGCGCTGTCGGTCGCGCCCGGCAATGTGGTGCCGATGGATTCGGTCGTGGCCTGGCTCGAGCACAACGGCTACACGCGTTCGTCGACGGTGCGCGAGCCCGGCGAATATGCCGTGCGCGGCGGCATCCTCGACCTGTTCCCGGCCGGCCTCGACCAGCCGGTGCGGTTCGACTTCTTCGGCGACGCGCTGGAGTCGATCCGCACCTTCGATGCCGAGACCCAGCGGACGCTGCTCGACATGCGCGGGCTCGATCTGGTTCCGGTGTCGGAATTCCAGCTCACGACCGAGACCATCCGCCGCTTCCGCATGGGCTATGTTGCAGCCTTCGGCGCGCCGGAGCGCGACGACCAGCTCTATGAAGCGGTGTCCGAAGGACGCCGCCATCCCGGCATGGAGCATTGGCTGCCGCTGTTCCAGGAGCGGATGGACACGCTGTTCGACTATCTCGACGGCGCGACAATTGCGATCGAGCCGCAAGCCGAAGACGCCGCGCGCGAACGCTTCAGCCAGATTGCGGATTACTATGAAGCCCGCCGCGATGCGCTGGAGCATCCCGGCGGCGGCGGCGCGATCTACAAGCCGTTGCCGCCAGACAAGCTTTATCTGTCCGACGCCGAGTGGACAAAACTGCTCGGCGATGCGCCGCTGGCGCGGCTGACGCCGTTCGCGGTGCCGGAGGGCACGAGCGACATGTTCGACGCCGGTGCGCGGCAGGGCCGCAATTTCGCGCCCGAACGGGCCGATGGCAACGTCAACGTGTTCGAGTCCGTCGTCGCGCATGTCGGCGCGCTGCAATCGCAGCGCAAGAAAGTCATCATCGCGCTGTGGAGCGAAGGCTCGCGCGACCGCATGGGCGCGATGCTGCGCGACCACAAGCTGCTCAACACGACCAGCGTCAACACCTGGCGGATCGTACAGGCGACGCCGCGCAACGAGACCATGCTGGCCGTGCTCGGCATGGAGTCCGGCTTCGAGACCGACGAATGCGCCGTGATCAGCGAGCAGGACATCCTCGGCGACCGCCTGGTGCGGCCGCGCAAGGCGAGCCGCAAGCTCGACAATTTCATCTCGGAGGTGACGAGCCTCGCCACCGGCGATCTCGTCGTCCATGTCGAGCACGGCATCGGCCGCTTCGTCGGGCTGCAGACGCTGGACGTCTCCGGCGCGCCGCATGACTGCCTCGAGCTGCATTATGCGGCGGAGACAAAGCTGTTCCTTCCGGTCGAGAACATCGAGCTGCTGTCGCGCTACGGCTCCGACGGCGCCAATGTCGAACTCGACAGGCTCGGCGGCGGCGGCTGGCAGGCGCGCAAGGCCAAGCTGAAGAACCGCATCCGCGAGATCGCAGGCGAGCTGATCAAGATCGCGGCCGAGCGGCATCTGCACGAGGCGCCGAAATTCCCGCTGCAACCGCATGTCTATGACGAGTTCTGCGCCCGCTTCCCCTATGAGGAGACCGAGGACCAGCTCGGTGCCATCACCTCGACCCTGAAGGATCTCGAGACCGGCCGTCCGATGGACCGGCTGATCTGCGGCGACGTCGGCTTCGGCAAGACCGAGGTGGCGCTGCGCGCAGCCTTTGCGGTTGCGCTGGAAGGCAAGCAGGTCGCCGTCGTGGTGCCGACCACATTGTTGGCGCGGCAGCACTCGCGCACCTTCGCCGAACGCTTCAGGGGCTTCCCGGTCAATGTCGCGCAGGCCTCGCGGCTTGTGTCGACAAAGGAATTGAACCAGGTCAAGAAGGGGCTGACAGAGGGCAGCGTCGACATCGTGGTCGGCACCCATGCGCTGCTCGGCAAGACCATCAAGTTCCGGGATCTCGGCCTCTTGATCGTCGACGAGGAGCAGCATTTCGGCGTCAGCCACAAGGAGCGGCTGAAGCAGCTCCGTGCCCAGGTCCACGTGCTGACGCTGTCGGCGACCCCGATCCCGCGGACGCTGCAACTGGCCCTGACCGGCGTGCGCGAGCTCTCGATCATCGCCTCGCCTCCGGTCGATCGCCTCGCAGTCCGCACCTTTGTCGCACCTCATGATCCCCTGATGATCCGCGAGGCGCTGCTGCGCGAGCGCTATCGCGGCGGGCAGGCGTTCTACGTCGTTCCGCGGATCGAGGACCTCGCCGGCGTCAAGGACTTCCTGGACAAGAACGTGCCGGAGATGAAGGTCGCGGTGGCCCACGGCCAGATGCCGCCGACCGTGATCGAGGACATCATGTCGGCGTTCTACGACGGCAAATACGACATCCTGCTGTCGACCACGATCGTCGAGTCCGGCCTCGACATCCCGAACGCCAACACGCTGATCGTGCACCGCGCCGACATGTTCGGCCTGGCCCAGCTCTACCAGCTCCGCGGCCGCGTCGGCCGGTCCAAGCTGCGCGCCTATGCGCTGTTCACACTGCCGGCACAGCACAAGATTACCGCGCAGGCGGAGCGGCGGCTGAAGGTGCTGCAATCGCTGGAGACGCTGGGCGCGGGTTTCCAGCTCGCATCCCACGACCTTGATATCCGTGGCGCCGGCAACCTGCTCGGAGAGGAGCAGTCCGGCCACATCAAGGAGGTCGGCTTCGAGCTGTACCAGTCGATGCTGGAGGAGGCGATCGTCAACCTCAAGGCGGGCGTCGCCGAACCAGCCGCCGACCGCTGGTCGCCGCAGATCACGATCGGAATGCCGGTCCTGATCCCCGAGGACTACGTCAACGACCTCAGCGTACGGCTATCGCTGTACCGGCGTCTCGCCGATCTCGAAACCGACGAGGAGATCGAGAATTTCGCTGCCGAGATGCGGGACCGCTTCGGCGTGCTGCCGGACGAGGTGCGCTATTTGTTCAAGGTTGCGGCGATCAAGGCGTATTGTCGCAGAGCCAATGTCGAGAAGGTCGATGCCGGCCCGAAGGGGGCGGTGATCAGTTTCCGCGACAACAGCTTTGCCCATCCGGAGCGGCTGGTGACGTTCATCCGCCAGCACGGCCAGGCCGCGAAGGTGCGGCCGGACATGAAGGTGGTGTTCTTCCAGGATTGGGAAACGCCCGAGGAGCGCCTCGCCGGCACCACGGAGATCTTGCGGCAGCTCGCCAATCTCGCGGAGAGCAGGAAGGCGGCGTGAGCGGACGCTGAACCGGCTTCTACGACGCCGCGCGCTCCGGCGTAGCGTAGAGCCGCGCCAGCAGCGATTGCGCGGAATCGTTCGGCTGCAGGGTCACGACGTTGACGGCGGGCTCGGCCTTGACGTCGCGCCGTCCGTGCTGGGTATGGCGCATCACGCTGGCGAGGCGCCGCGTGATCGCATGCGCGTTGCGCAGGTCGGTCGCGGTGAACACGATGACGATCGATCCGTCGGCCAGCACGGCGCCGAAATCGGTCTGCCGCATCAGGCGGCTGATGATCCGCGCGCCGTCGAATTGCGCGCGCGGACGGGTGTTGTCGAAGGCGAACCGCGCCACCGAGAGGCCGCCGCCGCGCTCGCCGGTCTGGAACACGGTGCTCGCGAAATCGCGTTCGAATGCAGCCTTGGTCAGCAGCCCGGTGCGGGGGTCGATCATGCCTTGGGCATCGATGGCCCGCAGCGTACGGCTGAGCCGCGCCTCGAACGCGTGCTGGCGGATCAGCGGCAGCGTGATGTCGGCGATCCGCGGCGGCTCTGCGGGAAGTACTTCGAGGTTGGCCAAATCATACCGCGGCGTGACCTCGCCTGACGTAACGATCACTGGCAGCGTGCGGAAGCGCACATCCTCGGTCAGTACAGTCAGGAACGCATCCATCACCCGCGGTGTAAATCCTTCTCCGAGCACGATGCCGTCGATGTCGCGGTTGTTGAGGTGCTTTGCGGCGGCTTCGATGCTGAGCGCGCCAACCACGCCGGCACGTTCGCCGAGCGCAACCGACAGCGCAGGATAGCTGCCGCCGCGGCCGATCAGGAGCGCAGTCGCTTCCCCGATGGGATCGATATCCGACATCGCGATCGGTGCCGGCGGCACCTGGCGCCGCATCACGGTGGCATGCAGGCCGCGGATGCGCAGCGAGGCGTTGAGCCGCGCGATCAGCCGATCGGGAAATCCCCGGCGCTGGAACAGCGGGATCGCTGTGCCGGGCAAGGTGACTGCGGGATCGACCGCAATCAGCGGCAGGTAGGGTGCGCGAGCGGCAGCGAGCTTCGCCAGACCAGCCAATCTAGCGGCATCGACGCCAGCAGTCGCCGCGATCACGGCCGCAGGCTGCACCTTCTCGATGGCGCGCCCGGCATCCATCCAGTCGGTCGCAACCACCGGAAACAGCCTTGCCTCGTCCAGAACGCCGGCGAAGGACGGCCGCGCAGCGGCCGACACGATGAGAACCGGACCTTGTTGGGACATAGCAGAGCTCAGAACCGAAGCACGGATCACGAAATGCCGCGATGCTAGTTCGGCTCGCTTAATGCTGCGTCAACACGATGGTAAGAATTAGGTCAGCGCACCATTCGTACGATCGCGAAAAGCCTCTACCATCAAGGGGTTAAGTCCAAGTTCGGTCAAAGCGTCGCGTGCCCGAGCATTATCCTGGGCGCGCCCGGCCAGCCGGTGGCCGCTGAGTCTGTCGGGCAATGCCGTGAGCAGAGCGCCCTGGCCGAGGCGGCGCGACCACTCCTGGAGGTCCTGGGCCAGGAACCGGTAGCCGCCTACGGCCATGACGCCCGACGGCGGTGCCGTGATGTTGATGCCGCCGGTCGCCCGGTCGGCCCGCGCGGCGTATTCGGTGTCGACATAGTCGCGCGGCGGCGGCGCGATCATGATGTCGGCAGGTGGCGGTGGCGGCGCATAGGCCGCGACGGGAACCATCGGGCCGCGCAGGCCCAGCGTCCCCCTCGGCGTCAGCAGGATGTCGCCGGCGATCGCCGCGCCCTGTACGTCGCGCGGCGCGCCATGCGGGCCCACCTTGATCAGTGCGGGTGAGCCGTCCTCGGAGGTGCGGCGGGCCGAGAAGTGCCCGGCTTCGCCGAACAGATAGACGTCGGTCAGGCTCGCCCGCTGCGCCGTCCAGGCGGCGCTGGAGGCGACCTGCTCGGGCGCACGCCAGAGGCCGATGACGTTGCGCAGGCTCGGCATCCGCTCCGACAGCCCGTGCTCGCCGAGGCGAAGCGCGAGCGGCGCCGGTGCGATCAGCACCTCGCAGGAATGCTCGTTGACCTGGGTCTCGAGTACGTCCTCATCGAACGGGTGATGCAGCACCAGCGCGCCGCCGGTCAGCACCCAGCTCACCAGCGATGCGCAGAGACCGGCAAACGACATCGGAGCGAAAGCCGACATGATGTTGGCGCCCTGCGGCAGGTCGCTCTCCATCGACATCGCGAGCCCGCCGGCGATCAGGCTGAAATGCGCACGAGGCACCGGGCGCAGGCCCTCGCTGGTGACGTCGAAGGAGATCAGTGCCGCCTTGCGGCCGTCCTGCAGTACCGAGCGCGACGTTCGCGAGTCCTGGAAGATCGCCTGGTCGAGCGAGGCCATGCCCTCGGGCAATTCGGTGCCGAAACCGCAGACATGGCGGATCGAGAAGACCTCCGCCGCCGCGTTCATCGCGAAGTCGGCATAGGGTATCCCGTCGATCTTGCCGCAGGTGACGATCGCCCGCGCTGCGGTGCGGTTGAGCGCGACCGTCAGCTCGGCGTGTCGCCAGAGCAGCGGCAGCGGCGCCACCACCAGCCCGGCGCGATGCGCGGCGAGCACCGTCAGCACGAACTCGACGGTCGCCGGCAGCTGCACGGCGATCACCGAATTGGCCGGCAATCCGCTTTCGATGAAATGGGCCGCAATCGCCGAGATCGCGCGATCGGCCTGGGCGTAGGTCAGGCGCCTGCGGGCCTGTCCGGTGATGCGCGGCTTGTTCAGCGGGTCGATCAGCGCCAGCGCATCGGGCTGCCGTGCCAGCGTGCGCCTGAACAGTGTATCGAGCGTTGGTGAAGCGGTCGGCTGGGTCACAGGGTCAGTTTCGGTGCGTCAGTTTCGGTGCGTCAGTTTCGGCTGCGTCAATACGGGTCGTGTCACGTCGGCGGCTCAAGGGCCGGGCTTCTGCCACCAGGTCTCCGGCAGGTAGCCCGACAAGGCCGTGGTCGATGGCGTTTCTATCCGATTCCAGCGCGCGATCCATTGTTCTCCGGCGTTAAAGAGGGGGATAGCGTAAAACCCCGACATCAGCGTCCTGTCCAGCGCCCGCACCGCCGAGACGAAGGCCGGCCGCTCCCGCGCCGATAGCAGCGCCTCGATCATGGCGTCGATAGCCGGGTCCCTGGCGCCCATGTAGTTCCTTGTTCCCGGGACGTCGGCGGCCTTGCTGCCCCAGTAGAACGACTGCTCGTTACCAGGCGAAAGCGACTGGTCCCAGCGATTCGGGATCATGTCGAAGTCATAGGCGAGCCTGCGCTGCTCGAACTGCACGGCGTCGACCACCCGCACCGCAGCATCGATGCCGACCCGTTTCAGGTCGCGCTGGTAGGCCAGCGCAATGCGTTCATGTTCGCGGCTGGTCAACAGGATCTCGAATCGCAACGGCGTTCCCGTCGTGCGCTGGCGCAGGACCGTGCCGTCGGGCTCATAGCCGGCCTCGGACAGCAGCGCGAGCGCCTTGCGCAGCACGTCGCGGTCGCGTCCCGACCCGTCGGTGACGGGGAGGCGGTAGCGGCCTTCAACGATGTCGGGATCAAGATGTGACAGATAGGGTTTGAGCAGCTCGCGCTCCCGATCGTCGGGGGGACGCCCGTAGGCCGACAATTCCGATCCCGCAAAATAGCCTCCGGAGCGCGTGTAGAGCCCGTAGTAATAGTTGCGGTTGATCCATTCGAAATCGAACAGCATCGTCAGCGCCTGGCGCACCCTGACGTCGGCGAACGCCGGCCGCCTGGTGTTGAACACAAGGAATTCGGAAGGGTAGGGAATTCCGATCTTGATCGTGTCGCGGATCACGTCGCCGTTGCGTGCGGCCGGGAAGTCGTAGCCATCGTGCCACCGCAGCGGTTCGTGCTCAGGCCTGAAGTCATACAGGCGGCGCTTGAACGCCTCGAACTGACCATTGGCGTCGCGGTAGTAATCAAGCCTGATCTCATCGAAATTCCAGAGGCCGCGGTTCACGGGCAGGTCGCGCCCCCAATAATCGGGATTGCGCGTGAAGGTCACGCTGGCGCCGGGCTTCACGTCGGCCACGCGGTACGGGCCGGATCCGATCGGCGGAGCCAGCGTCGTCGCCTCGAACGTCGCGGGATCGGTGGCATGCCGCGGCAGGATCGGCATCAGGCCGAGGATCAGTGGCAGTTCGCGATCGGCGACGCCGCCAAAGTCGAACCGCACCGTGAGCGGGTCCAGGGCCTCGGCCTTGGCAACCTTGGAGTAATATTGGTGATGCGATGGCCGGCCGTGGTCGCGCAGCAACGCCAGAGAGAACAGCACGTCATCGGCTGTCACTTTCTGGCCGTCGGAAAACCTCGCGCGCGGATCGATGTGGAAGGTGACGTAGCTCCTGGCGTCGTCGGTCTCGACGCTGCGGGCAAGCAGGCCGTAGAGAGTGAACGGCTCGTCATTGTTCCGCGCCAACAGGCTTTCATAGACATAGCCGCGCTCATAGGCGTAGCCCTTGAGCTGTTGCACGGCGAGCCCCCTGACGATCAGCGGATTGAGGCTGTCGAAGGTGCCATCCCGGGGACTCATCACCAGGCGGCCGCCCTTTGGGGCGTCGGGATTGGCGTAGGGCATGTGGGTGAAATCCGGCGGCAGCGCCGGTGCGCCATGCATGGCGATCGCATAGCTCTCGGCGGCGCTCGCCGGGGTCTGGCCCGTGGTCCCGAGCGCCATGACGATCGAAAGGCAGGCGAGGCCAAGCCGTCCGATGCGCCCGGAAGCGGTGGCGTGAGGCGCCGGATTTGATTCGCAAGACGTCACGCGGGAGCTTTACCACAGGCTGCTGCAACTCGCCGTGACATCCCCGCAAATCCGTTTGTCGGCATTGATCTTTCCGCGCGCCAATGTATTGAAGGCGTGCAATTGAACCGGCGGCACGCCTGTCACGTATCCGCCTCAATTGACGAGGAGACAGCCGCGCGAGCAGCTGTGTTTCGCGGCTATGTGTCGGCGCCTGCAGCGGTTTCGGGCGCTGCCGTTCAGAAAGGGTTTTCCGCAATGAATTTCCGTATCCTGGCCGCCCCGGTCCGGTCGCGTGGGCGAATTGTCGCCCTGATGGCGGCAACGGCCCTGTCCGCAGCGCTCCTGGTTCCTGCCGCGAAGGCCCAGCAGCCCGCGCCGGCACCCGCGGCGCCGAAGGCTGCGCCCAAGGCGGCTCCGAAGGCCGCCCCGAAGGCGGCCGCGCCGGCGCCCGCTGCGCCCGCCCCGCAGCAGTCCCAGGCTGCGCCGCCGGCCGGCGCGCCGCAGCAGCCGGCCCAGGATCAGCAGATTCAGCTCATCTACGCCCCCTGGACCAAGTTCTGCCTGAAGGGCCAGGACGCCAACGCCAAGCAGGTCTGCTTCACCGGCAAGGACGGCCGCATCGAGTCCGGCCAGCCGGTCATCGCCGCCGTCATCATCGAGCCGGAAGGCGAGCCGAAGAAGATCCTGCGCGTGACCTTGCCGCTCGGCATGCAACTCGTGCACGGCACCCGCATCATCATCGACAACAACCCGCCGCAGCAGGCGCCTTACGTGATCTGCTTCCAGAACGGCTGCATGTCCGACTATGAAGCGACCCCGGAAATGATCGCCAACCTGAAGAAGGGCGCGAACCTCGTGGTCCAGGCGATCAACTCGAACGGCGCGCCACTGACCCTGCCGCTGCCGCTGACCGGCGAATTCGCCAAGGCCTATGACGGCCCGCCGACCGATCCGAAGCAGTTCGAGGAAACCCAGAAGAAGCTGCAGGAAGAACTGCAGAAGCGGGCCGAGGAACAGCGCAAGAAGCTCGAGAGCGCTGGGGGCGGCGCGGCGCCGGCTCCGGCCAACCCCGCCTCGAAGTAGGCGCGGATCGACAAATGCAAAAAGAGAGGCGCCCGAAAGGGCGCCTCGCTTGTTTTTGTTCGGACGAATCATAACGCGTCAAATGTGTGGCAAATCAATACTGCGCGATGGCTGCCGCAATGCCATGCGATGGCGTCTGGCTGCCAACGATTTGCTGCGCTGGTGATCGCGCACATCCTGTGCGAACGTTCGCGCAAGGCACGGTTCGATCGCGCTCGCGCATCGCCGTTGCCTGATCCGGGCGGCCCCAGCGTCGACGCATAATCAAGAACCAGCACGGGAGGCCAGACGAAGCGCGAAACACGCGCCTTCGATGTGCAGACGCGTGCGCGTTTTGCGAACCCTGGCCGCTTGTTGCGGAGAATGATGGCGCGACGCGACCTCCCCGGATCGCAAGCAATCGCAGCCATGGAAGTCGTTCAATGTCCCAACGTCTCAACACCCAGCGGCGAGAACGCGAGCCCCGTCCGTTGGACCAGCCGGCGCGCCGCCCGTCGCCCGTCGATGCCGGCCGCGTCAGGCAGGACAACGCCGCCAGGGTGTTCCATCCGGGCATCGTGCATTTCGCGCTGGCGATGGGCGGTTTCGCGATCGGCATCACCGAATTCGCAACCATGAGCCTGCTGCCGTTCTTCGCACGCGATCTCGGCATCAGCGAGCCCGCAGCCGGCCATGCCATCAGCGCCTACGCGCTTGGCGTTGTCGTCGGCGCGCCTGTGATCGCGGTGCTCGCGGCGCGAGTCGCGCGGCGGACGTTGCTGATCGCACTGATGGCCTTCTTCGCACTGATGAATGGTCTGTCGGGCCTTGCGCCCGACTATCACACCATGCTGGTGCTGCGCTTCCTCGCGGGACTGCCGCACGGCGCGTATTTCGGAGTTGCGATGCTGGTCGCTGCTTCGCTCGTCCCGACGAACAAGCGGACCGGCGCCGTGGGCCGCGTGCTGCTCGGCCTGACGATCGCGACGACGATCGGCGTGCCGCTTGCCAACGGGGTGGGCCAGGCGATCGGCTGGCGCTGGGCGTTTGCGATCGTCGCCGGCCTCGGGCTGCTGACGGCAATCCTCGTTGCGATGTTCGCTCCGCGTGATGCGGTCACATCAGGCGCGAGCCCGCTGCGCGAACTCTCCGCCCTCGGACGCAAGCATGTCTGGCTGACGCTTGCGATCGGCGCCGTGGGCTTTGGCGGGCTGTTCTCGGTCTACACCTATCTGGCCTCGACCATGCTGGCGGTGACGCATGTGTCGCCGGCACTGGTGCCGGTCGCACTCTGCGTGTTCGGAGCGGGGCTCACGGCCGGCAACATCATCGTGCCGCGCTTTGCGGACCGCGCGCTGATGGCGACCGCCGGCGGCCTGCTGCTGTGGTCGGCGGCGACGCTGGCGCTATATCCGCTGGCAGCGGCGAATGTCTGGACGCTTTGCGCCGACGTGCTGCTGATCGGGCTGGGTGGGGCGCTCGCCACGGTGTTGCAGACCCGGCTGATGGACGTGGCGGGCGAGGCGCAAACCCTTGCCGCCGCGCTCAATCATTCCGCCTTCAACATCGCCAACGCGCTCGGCCCCTGGCTCGGCGGCATGGCCGTTGCGGCTGGCTACGGCTGGACGTCCACCGGCCTCGTCGGCGCCGGACTGGCGCTGACGGGCTTTGCGGTCTGGGCAATCGCAGCGGCGTTAGCGGCGCGCGAGGGAGTGTGAGCAAGCAGCCGCGACCGTGATGGCGCGACGTGACGCGGCGGAGAGGGGTTCGTCAGTTCAGCGACGGATTGCGCGGGCGATAGCCGCCCGACTTGTCCTTGATGAAGATCTCGGCGACTTGCGAATGGCGGATCGGCTCGCCGGAGTCGTCAGGCAGCAGATTCTGTTCCGAGACATAGGCGACGTACTCCGTCTCCGAATTCTCGGCGAGCAGGTGATAGAACGGCTGATCCTTGTGCGGACGGACGTCCTCGGGGATCGAGAGCCACCACTCCTCGGTGTTGTTGAATTCCGGATCGATGTCGAAGATCACGCCCCGGAAGGAAAAAATCCGGTGGCGGACGATCTGCCCGATCTGAAACTTGGCGGTGCGCGCTTTGATCATGCCTCGTTCGATAGACCATCATTGTGGCCGATGCTAGGGGCGGGGCGGTGAATTAACCCTCCGTTTACCGCCTCCAGCGCCGCCAAACCGCATCGGAATACAGCCGAGAAAGCACTTTCAGAACAATCGGTATCCTCAATCCGGCGCTGCCCTATTTCCGTCTGATGCCTGTCGGTTGCCTGCGGCGAGGCCAGCGAGTTGCCCAAGAGCGGGCGTGTTGGATGAATTTCCTCCTGCTTTACGTCTCGTTACCGGCGGCCCGGTTCCAGAGTATGTCCAAGACGAGTTCGCCGATCCGCCGTCGAAGCGATTCCACGCTTCGGCGCGCAGAGCCTGTCACCGGCGCGCGTTCGGGCTCGCGATGACCGGTACATTGTTCTGATCAGCGCCGCCACGTCGGCGCCAGGCCCTCGCGCATCGCGAGCCGGCGCAGCGGGCCGATCGCGCCGAGCAGGTGCAGGCTCGCGGCGCGCATGGTCTGTACACCGACGAAGTCGCTGAGCAGCGAACGGTTGGCGATGTCGATCGCCCAGGTCCGGCTGGCGACGTCGGGGCGGCGCGCCGCCTGGTAGCGCGACAGCACATGCGGCGCGCCTGGATCCTCGCCGCGCCCGAGCGCCTGGCCGACGATCTCGGCGATATCTGCAGCGTCGCGCAGCCCCATGTTCAGGCCTTGCGCGCCGATCGGCGGCAGCACATGCGCTGCCTCTCCCACAAGCGCGATGCGATGCCTTGCGAACTGCCGGGGCCGCTCGATGGCGAGCGGAAACAGGTGCCGGCCGGGCTCGACAGTGATGCGGCCGAGGATGGAATGGGACTGAGCCTCGGCCGCAGCCGACAGTTCGTCGTCGCCGAGCGCCATCAGCCGCTCGGCCTCCTTGGGCGCCGAGACCCAGACCACACTGCTGCGGTTGCCGCTCAGCGGCACGAACACGCAGGGGCCGTGCTCGGTATGGAATTCGGTCGAGATGTTCCGGTGCGGCCGGCTATGCGCGATGTTGAAGGTCAGGGCGGACTGCCCAAGTTCCCGGCTGACCACGTCGATCCCGGCAGCGTCGCGGGACAGCGAATTGCGTCCGTCCGCACCGACCGCGAGCCGGGTCGAGATCAACTGCCCCTGGCGCGTCTGGACCGCGACCGCGGCTTCATCCGGATTGATCGATGCGGCCTCGTCGTCGAGCCGCATCAAGCCGGGCAATTCGCCGGCGCGTGCCTCGAGTGCGGCCACCAGCGAGCGGTTGTCGATGTTGAAGCCGAACTGCTCGCGACCGATCTCACCGGACGAGAAGCGTACCTCCGGCGCGCGGATCAGCCGGCCGGTGTCGTCGACGAGCCGCATGGTCTGAAGCGCCGCCGCGCTGTCGCTGCAGCGCCGCCAGACGTCGAGTCGTTCCAGCAGCTCGGTCGAGGCGCCGAGCAGCGCGGTGGTGCGGTTGTCGGCATAGGGCGCCCGGCGCGCCAGCAGCGCCGCTTTCGCGCCTGCGTCGGCCAGCGCGATTGCAGCGGTGAGCCCGGCGGGGCCGCCCCCGATTACAAGAACGTCATAAACCTGCGAGGTGTCCATAGCAGGGACAATTGACATTGTTGGCTCGATTTTCAAGCCGCCGCCAATCGTCACAGGTTTCCAGGGAATTGCGCGACGGATCGTCGCAAGAGTGCATATGCAAAGTGGGCCGATTCCTGATAGCACTGCGATAAATGGACCATACCAGTGAGCCGGATTCCCTGCCGGAACGGATGCGGACTGCCGCATTTTCCGTTCATGTCTTCACGGCGCTGGGGGCGGGGATTGCGCTGCTGGCCATGCTGGAGGCGGTGCGCGAGCACTGGGCCAGCATGTTCGGCTGGCTCGGCGTCGCGCTCGTCATCGACGGGATCGACGGGCCGCTGGCGCGCCGGCTCGACGTGGTGCGCCTGCAGCCGAACTGGTCCGGCGAGGTGCTCGACCTCGTGGTCGATTTCGTCACCTATGTGTTCGTGCCGGCCTATGCGATCACCGCGAGCGGCCTGCTGCTGCCGCTGGCCGCTCCCATCCTCGGCATAGGCATCGTGGTGTCGAGCGCGCTGTATTTCGCCGACCGGCGGATGAAGGCGGACGACAACCATTTCCGCGGCTTTCCGGCGCTGTGGAATGCAGCGGCGTTCTATCTGTTCCTGCTGCATCTGCCGCCTGTCATGTCGACCCTGGTGGTCGCGGCCCTGATCGCGCTGACCTTTGCGCCGTTTCACGTACTGCATCCGTTCCGCGTCGTGCGATTGCGGTGGCTGACGCTGTGGCTTCTTGCCGCCTGGGCCGCGCTTGCCGCCTACGCCCTGGCGTGCGACTTCGTGGTCAGCGCGCCCGTGACCTTCGGGCTCTGCGCCATCGCGGCCTACATCGTCGGCAGCGATACGGTGATCCGCAGGATGAAAGCACTCAGGGCATGATGGACTTGATCGCGAGCCCGGAGGCCTGGGCGGCGCTGCTGACCCTCACGGCCCTCGAGATCGTGCTCGGCATCGACAACGTCATCTTTCTTTCGGTGCTGGTGTCCCGGATTCCTCCCGCGCAGGCCAGGCGCGCACGCCAGATCGGCCTGCTGCTTGCGCTGCTGTTCCGCATCCTGCTGCTCAGCATCCTGATGTGGCTGATCGGACTGACGCAGCCGGTGATATCGATCATGAGCGCCGCGCTGTCCTGGCGCGACCTGATCCTGATCGGCGGTGGCTTGTTCCTGATCGCGAAGGCAACGCATGAGATCCACAGCGAGGTCGAGGCGCGCGAGGCCGACGAGGAGGCCAGGCCGAACCCACGCGCATTCTTCTGGGTGATCGTCCAGATCATCGTCATCGACGTCGTGTTCTCGCTCGACTCGATCATCACCGCGATCGGCATGGCGCAGCAGATCGAGGTCATGGTCACGGCGGTCGTGATCGCCTGCGTCGTGATGTACGTTTCGTCGGGGCCGGTGGCGCGCTTCGTCGCTGAGCATCCCACCACCAAGATGCTGGCACTGGCGTTCCTGGTCTTGATCGGCGTAGCACTGGTGGCCGACGGCTTCAGCTTCCACATCCCGCGCGGCTACATCTATTTCGCCATTGCGTTCTCGGCCGCCGTCGAGATGTTCAACGTGCTGGCCAAACGCAACCGCAGGAAGCCTGCCGGATAGCGCGGTTCCGGGCCGCTCTGTTGACAAGGCGGCCCCGATGGCATTCGCTTCCCGCGAGCCACAATCTCCGAGGGGAGCGACCGACATGACCAAGGCTGTGCGCGTGCACAAGGTGGGGGGTCCGGAAGTCCTGACCTATGAGGACATCGAGGTTGGAGCTCCCGGCGCGGGCGAGGTGCGCATCCGCCAGCACGCCATCGGCCTGAACTTCATCGACGTCTATTTCCGCACCGGCCTCTACAAGGCGCCCGGCCTGCCGTTCATCGCCGGCAACGAGGCCGCCGGCGAGGTTTTGGCGGTCGGCGCGGGGGTGACCAATTTCCATCCCGGCGACCGCGTCGCCTACTACTACAACCTCGGCGGTTACGCCTCCGAGCGCGTCATCCCTGCCGAGAAGCTTGTCAAGCTGCCCGACCATATCACCTATGAGCAGGGCGCCGTGCTGATGCTCAAGGGGCTGACGGTCTGGTATCTGCTGCACAAGACTTTCAAGGTCGAGCCAGGCCATCGCGTGCTGATCCACGCCGCCGCCGGCGGCATCGGCCTGCTCGCCTGCCAATGGGCGCGGGCTCTGGGCGCGCACGTCATCGGTACCGTCGGCTCGAAGGCGAAGGCCGATCTCGCGCTCGCAAACGGCTGCGACCACGTCATCCTCTACAACGAGGAAAATTTCGTCGAGCGCGTCAAGCAGATCAGCCGCGGTGCGCTGTGTGACGTCGTCTATGACGGCGTCGGCAAGACCACGTTCCCGGGATCGCTGGCGTGCCTCAGGCCGCGCGGGCTATTCGTTTCGTTCGGCAATGCCTCCGGCCCGGTACCGCCGTTCCCGCTCGCCGAGCTCAACAACCACGGCTCTCTGTTCGCGACGCGGCCGAAGCTCAACGACTATGTCGGCACCCGCAAGGAGTTGCTGGAGGGCGCCGACACGCTGTTCGCCGCCGTGATCAACGGCAAGCTGCACGTGCCGATCAACCACGCTTATGCGCTGAAGGACGCGGCGAGGGCGCATATCGACCTGGAGAGCCGCGCCACTACGGGCGCGGCGATCCTGCGGCCGTAAGCCGATCGCCGTTTCGGGGCACGCGAAGCGTGAACCTCAGGCGCGCAATTGCGCGCCGGGGAACCTCGAGATTCCGGGTTCGATGCTGCGCATCGCCCCGGAACGACGGGTGGCTATTGTCACGCTACCCGTCTCGCCGCGCCGACCTTCGCCAGCACCGCATCGAGACAATCGATCATCGCCGAGATCTCCTCGCGCGAGACGTTGAGCGCCGGCATGAAACGCAGCGTGTCTGGCTGCGGTGCGTTGATCAGCACGCCGGCCGCGAACGCCTGGGCCACGACCGCGGCGCCAATCGGCATCTTGAGATCGAGCGCGAGCAACAAGCCGCGGCCCCTGATGTCACCGAGCCCATGCCGCGCAGACAGCCGCTGCAATTCGCTCTCCAGGAACAGACCGGAATCGACAACCGATTTCAGGAAATCGGGTTGCCCGACCTGTTCGAGCACCGCGATGCCCGCAGCGCACATCAATGGATTGCCGTTGAACGTGCCGCCCTGGTCGCCGTGATCGAAGCACGAGGCATGCCCGGTCGCGAGCAGCGCGGCGAGCGGCACGCCGCCGCCGATGCCCTTGCCGAGCGTCATGATGTCGGGCGCGATCCCGGCATGCTGGTAGGCGAACAGCTTGCCGGTCCGCCCGATGCCGGTCTGGATCTCGTCGACGATCAGGAGCAGGCCGCGCTGCTGCGTCAGCGCGCGCAACTCCTGCATGAACGCGTCAGTGGCAGGCCACACGCCGGCTTCGCCCTGGATCGGCTCCAGCATCACGGCGACCGTCGACGGCGAGATCAGTTTCCTGACCGACTCGATGTCGTTCAGCCGCGCTTTGCGGAAGCCCGGCACCTTCGGCTCGAACAGCGGCTCGAACGCCTTCTTGCCCGAGGCCGACATGGTCGCGAGCGTGCGACCGTGGAAGCCACCCTCGAAGGTGATGATCTCGTGCGCGCCGTTCTTGTATTTCGCGCCGTATTTGCGCGCGAGTTTGATCGCGCCTTCATTGGCCTCGGCGCCGGAATTGGCGAAGAATACCTGGTCGAAGCAACTCTGCTCGACCAGCGCCTTTGCCAGTTTGAGGCTCGGGCCGTTGTAGAACGCCGGGCTCGGCGTCAGCAGCCGCTTGGCCTGCGCGGCCAATGCCTCGGCCACCACGGCCGGCGAGTGGCCGAGCGGATTGACGGCCCAGCCCTGCACGAAATCGAGATAGCGGTTGCGGTTGTCGTCCCAGAGGTAGGACCCGGCGCCGCGCACGAACACGACCTCGGGACGGGCAGTGATGTCCATCAGCGCGTCGAACGGATGGGTGGCGTTGGTCATGTCGATCTCCTCTGGAGGTGGTGGTGGTCGGGAAAGGGCAGGCCGAAAAGCAAGAAGGCCGCGCTTTGGGGCGCGGCCTTCTCGAAAACCTGGGCTGATCTAGTTAATCAGCGCTGGCGTCGGACACGGCGCGACCCATCATCGTCGTTGCTACGACGACGGCAGATGGCGCGGCGGTTGGTCCGGTTCAGCTTCATGGCGCAGGCCCATACAGCCGAATGGCCGATGGTGTCAAGCGGGAGGTGACGTCAGCGGCAGCTCTGAACGACGTCCGGAGGATGCTAGGCTGGTCCGGTTATGCCGGAGGTCAGGCCGTGATCAAGCTTCTGATCGAAAGAGATATTCCCGCAAACTTCGACGTGACCGACGACGCGCACGCGGCACGGCACGCGCGGATTGCTCTGGACGCGATCATCGCGACGCAGGGCAAGATGCACTGGATCTGCACCTACGCAACCGACGATCGCAAACTGTTCGGGCTCGTCGTGGTCGAGAATGAAGAGGTGATCGAAGCCTATGTGCGCAATGCCGGTATCGAGGGCTCGGTTCGCATCCATCGCGTGATCCGCACGCTGGACCCGGCGCTCGCGGCGCCGCGGCCCTAGAACCCCGCGACGCTTCCGTGCAGGTCGTATTGGTCGGAGCGCTCGATCTTCGCGGTGACGATCTCGCCCACCTTCAGCGGGCGGCGGCTGGAGAGATAGACCGCACCGTCGATGTCGGGGGCGTCTGCCTTTGACCGACCCTTGGCGACCGTCGGGCCGACCTCGTCGATGATCACCTGCTGACGGGTGCCGACCTTGCGCTTCAGGCGCTTTGCCGAGATCTTCTGCTGGCGCGCCATCAGCGCGTTCCACCGCTCCTGCTTGATCTCGTCGGGCACCGCATTGCCGATCGCGTTGGAGGCGGCTCCGGCCACCGGCTCGTATTTGAAGCAGCCCAGGCGATCGATCTGGGCTTCCTCGAGCCAGTCGAGCAGACAGGCGAAATCGGAATCGGTCTCGCCGGGGAAGCCGACGATGAAGGTTGAACGCAGTGTCAGCTCCAGACACTGCGTACGCCAGGCCTGGATCCGCGCCAGCGTCTTCTCCTGCGCGGCCGGGCGCTTCATCGCGCGCAGCACGTCCGGGCTCGCATGCTGGAACGGGATGTCGAGATAGGGCAGCACCTTGCCCTCGGTCATCAGCCCAATGACCTCGTCGACATGCGGGTATGGATAGACATATTGCAGGCGCACCCAGGCGCCGAGCTCGCCGAGTTCCTTCGCGAGGTCAAAAAACTTCGCGCGCACGGCGCGGTCCTGCCACGGGCTCTCGGCATATTTCAGGTCGACGCCATAGGCCGAAGTATCCTGCGAGATGACGAGCAGCTCCTTGACGCCGGCCTTCACCAGCCGCTCGGCCTCGCGCAGCACGTCGTTCGCAGGCCGCGACACCAGATCGCCGCGCAGCTTCGGGATGATGCAGAAGCTGCAGCGGTTGTTGCAGCCTTCGGAGATCTTCAAATAAGCGTAGTGCCGCGGCGTCAGCTTGACGCCCTGCGGCGGCACCAGATCGAGGTGCGGATTGTGTGCCGGCGGCAGCGCGCGGTGCACGGCCTCCAGCACGCTCTCATATTGCTGCGGTCCCGTGATCGAGAGCACGCCGGGGTAGGCGGTCTCGATCTGCTCGGGCTCGGCACCCATGCAGCCGGTGACGATGACCTTGCCGTTCTCGGCCATGGCCTCGCCGATCGCCGACAGCGATTCCTGCTTTGCGCTGTCGAGGAAGCCGCAGGTATTGACGATCACGATATCGGCGCCGTCATGCTTGCGGGCGAGCTCGTAGCCTTCGGCGCGCAGCCTCGTGATGATGCGCTCGGAATCGACCAGCGCCTTGGGGCACCCCAAGGACACAAAGCTCACTTTCGGCGCGGCGGCCTGTTGCATATCTCTGATCTGCCTGATGAATGGGCAGGAGCTAGTCCCAATTGCTGAAAATTACAACCCTTTCCGGGACCAATTGGCGTGTTATGGATGGTTCCTGCCGGGTCTTGCGAGAGCGTTTTCAAGCGAAGTGGATGCGGTTCGCGTTGAGAAAACGCGTCCAAACAGGAGGGTGAGAGCATGATACGATCCAATCGGATCGCATCATGCTCGGTAGTTGATGAGCGCAGAATCGTCTCCGAAAATCGTCATTGTCGACGAGAGTCCGATCCGTGCAGCCATCCTGGAGGAGGGGCTGCGCGAGGCGGGGTATACCGGCGTCGTGCGTATCAGCGAGATGCAGAGCCTCTTGAGCCGCATCTATGCCGTTGACCCCGACATCATCGTCATCGACCTCGAGAACCCGAGCCGCGACGTCCTGGAACAGATGTTCCAGGTCAGCCGCGCCGTTCGCCGGCCAATCGCGATGTTCGTCGACCAGAGCGATGCCGCCTCGATCCAGGCGTCGGTGGAAGCGGGCGTCTCCGCCTACATCGTCGACGGCCTGAAGAAGGAGCGGATCAAGCCGATCCTCGACCTCTGCGTCTCCCGCTTCAATGCCTTCGCAAAGTTGCAGGATGAGCTGGACCGCACCAAGCATGCGCTGGAGGAGCGCAAGGTGATCGACCGCGCCAAGGGCATCCTGATGAAGATGAAGGGGCTGACCGAGGAGGAGGCCTATGTGCTGATGCGTTCGACTGCGATGCGCGAGAAGAAGAAGATCGGCGAGATCGCGCAATCGATCCTGACGGCGTCGGAGCTGCTCAAATGACCACACCATTGCGCATCGGCTTCATCCCGCTCGTCGACGCAGCCGCGCTGATCGTTGCGGTCGACAAGGGGTTCGCCGCCACTGAGGGCCTCGACGTCACCCTGGTGCGGGAGGTGTCGTGGTCGAACGTGCGCGACAAGCTCAATATCGGGCTGTTCGACGCGGCGCATCTGCTGGCGCCGGTTGCGATCGCCTCGAGCCTCGGGCTCGGTCACGTCAGGGTACCGATCGCGGCCCCCTTCAATCTCGGGCTCAATGGCAACGCCATCACCGTGTCGCCGGCGCTGTATGCGGCCCTGATGGAGGAGATCGACGGCGACCGCTTCGAGCCGCTTGCCACCGCGCGCGCGCTCGCCCGGGTGGTGGCGAAGCGGAAAAGGAGCGGGGCGGACCCGCTGACCTTCGGCATGACGTTCCCGTTCTCGACCCACAATTATCAATTGCGGTTCTGGATGGCCGCGGGCGGCGTCGATCCGGACGAGGACGTACAGCTCGTGGTGCTGCCGCCGCCCTACATGGTGGACAGCCTCGCCAACGGACATATCGACGCATTCTGCGTCGGAGCGCCCTGGAATTCGATCGCAGTCGATCTCGGCATCGGCCACATCCTGCATTTCGTCGCCGACATCCTGCTCAGCGCGGTCGAGAAGGTGCTCGCGGTGCGCCAGAACTGGTCCGAGAAGCACCCCGACGTAGTCACGGCGCTGGTGCGTGCGCATCTGCGCGCCGCCGAGTTCATCGAGGAGCCGGCAAACCGACCCGAAGTGACGCGCATTCTGGCGGAGCCCGAGCGGATCGGGGTCGACGCGAGCGTCATCCAGCGAACGCTCGACGGCCGCCTGAAGATCTCGTCCGACGGCACGATGCGCGACAGCCGCCGCTACCTCCTGGTCGGGCGCGAGGGTGCGGCGCGACCGGACCCGGTGCAGGCGGCCTGGCTCTATGCGCAGATGGTGCGCTGGGGACAGACGCCGTACAGGCCGGACGCGCTGAAGGCGGCGATGGCGGTGTTCCGGCCCGACCTCTATGACGCCGCGGCCGGGCCCTCGGCCACTGTGGCGAGCGCGGTCGGTGCCTTTGCCGGCCCGCCGTTCGATCCCAACGATGTCCTTGGGCATCTGGCGGCGTTCAGGATCGGGCGCTGGCAGCCATAGCACTGCGGCGCAACGCGCTTTTGGGTTCCCGACGCGTCGAATACGGCCGAAAATAATTCTCGCGTGAATCGACCGCGAAGAATTTTTCACTCGGAACCTTCGCTTTGGAGACGGCGGTATCGCTATTTTCTCGGCCCGCTTGAATCCATCCGCGAACGTTATTCCATATCAATGGAAATGGGGCGTTGGAGATCGACCATGCGCGAGCTATCGGCGGAAGCCCGCCTGCATCTTTACGCGCGGAACCTTTCACGAAAGACCAGTGTCGGACTGCAGACAGCGGCGCTGTACAGCGCCTTCGTGGTGATCGCGGCGATCGTGTTCGGCACGCTGTCCGTTCACCCGTTCTGACCTACGAGACATGAGAAAGCCGCTGCCTGGGATCCCAGGCGGCGGCTTTTGTTTTGCGCCGGCAGGCTTCGCGGCGATCAGTAGCCGTAACCGTAACCGTATCCATAGCCCCCGCCGCCGCAGGTGTTGCAGGTGTGCTGGACCGGCGCGTAATACGAATAGCCCGGCGAGACCATCTGGACGTGCTCCTGCGTCGCGTATTGCGGCGGGATGCGCTCATAGTCGACGCTGGCGGGCGCGACCATCACGGTCCTCGGCACCATCACGGTGCGATACTGCGCCGGCGTGTGATGCGCGACGACGCGGCCCGGCGCCACCATCACGGTTTCCTGCACGGTACGGTATTGCGGCGGCACCGTCTGCACCTGATAGCAGGTGGTGCAGGGCTGGGGAGGCGGCGTGTAGCAGCTGTAGCAGCCGGCAGACGCTGCGCTGGTGAAGGCGGCCGTGGCAACCGCGGCAATCGTGATCGAGAGACTGGTGCGGAACATGCTTTGGTACCCAATGTCCTGAGAGCAACGAGAAGGCTCGTAAGCTGGACCTATCAAGCAATCGGCAAATTTGGGTTGAGGAAGACTCTTAACGGAATCTAAAAGGCCGGCAGCGCCGGCCTTTTAGCCCGGTATGTCGCGCAGCTCAGTGCGTCTTGAATGGCGCCACCTTGATACCGGCAGCGTTCAATGCCTCGCGCACACCGCGCGCGATCTCGACGGCGCCGCGCGTGTCGCCGTGTATGCAGACGGTATCGGTCTGCATCTTGATCACCTTGCCGCTGACCGACACGACACCGCCGTCCTGCACCATCCGCACCACGCGGTCGGCGATCGCCTTGGGGTCATGCAGCACGGCCCCCGGCTTCTTGCGCGACACCAGGTTGCCGTCGTCTTCGTAGGCGCGGTCGGCAAACACTTCATGCGCCATTCTCAGGTTGGCGGCTTCACCGGCACGGACGAGTTTCGAATTCGCGAGCACCACGAAGACCAGGCCCGGATCGACCGCCTTGATGGCACTGGCGATCGCTTTCGCGGTCATGTCGTCCTCGCAGGCGACGTTGGAGAGCGCGCCATGCGCCTTCACATGCGTCACCTTGTGTCCGGCCGCGGTCGCGATCGCCTGCAACGCGCCGATCTGGTAGGCGACGAGGTTCTCGATCTCCGACGATTTCAATCCGGGCACCGGGCGGCGGCCGAACCCGTGCAGATCGCGATAGCCCGGATGGGCGCCGACGCTGACGCCGCGCGCCTTCGCCAGTTCGACGGTGTGGCGCATGATGTCGGCATCGCCGGCATGGAAACCGCAGGCGACATTGACCGAGGTTGCGAGTTCGATCATCGCGGCATCATTGCCCATCTCCCAGGGGCCGAAACTTTCGCCGAGATCGCAATTGAGGTCGATGATTGAGGTCATGACGATCGATCCTTCGTTTTTTTGATCTAGGGTACGGCGGCCTGCCAGGTCTCGGCGTCGACGGCGCTGACGGCCTGACCCGCGACGTTAGCATCCTGCAGCGCCTCGACGTTGAGGCCGAAATCCTCCATGCCGCGCATCCGGTCCGGCAGGGAACGCACCAGGTCGCGGAACGCCCTTGCCTCCGCTTGCGCCTCCGCCATGGTGACGGCCTCGAAGCGGAAGGGACGGCCGGCGGACATCTGGGCGAAGCGGCCGAAATCCGCCGTGATCACGGTTGCGATCTTGGGGTAACCGCCGCTGGTGCCGCGGTCCGGCATCAGCACGATCGGTTGGCCGACGCCCGGCACCTGGATGCTGCCGTTCACCGTGCCGTCGGACACGATGTTGTGGCCGTGCAGATGCCTTATGACCGGACCTTCGAGCCGAAAGCCCATGCGGTCGCTGGTGGCGGAGATCTTCCACTCGCTGTCGAGGAACAGCCGCTTGCTCTCCTCGGCGAATTCGTCGTCCTGCGGACCGAACACGACGCGGATGGGCGCGTCGGCCATCACAGGAAGATCGATCCGGCGCTCTGCGGCCCCGCTGGCGGGCCTGGTCTCCAGCTCGTCGCCGCTCTGCAGCGGCCGCGGGTAGGGACTGCCGAGGCCGGCGCGGGCATTGACCGCAAGACTGCCGAACATCGGCTCGCCTTCGATGCCATGTTCGATGGCGAGATAGCTGAACGAGCCGCCGCGGGCGAAGCCGAGATTGAGAGTTTCGCCTTCAGCGAGCGTTGCCGAACTGTCGAAGGCGACAGCCCGCCCGCCGATGTCGGCATTGCGAGGTGCGCCGGAAAGTCCCACCCGCACAGCGCCGCCGCGCGCCGTGAAGGTGGCGCCGAACGGGCCGATCTCGACCGCTGCGGCGAACGGGTCATTGCCGACGAGCGTATTGGCCGCAGCCAGCGCCAGCCGGTCCATCGCTCCGCTCGGCGTCAGGCCATAGCGTTGCGAGCCCGGGCGCCCGCCGTCCTGCACCGAGCTCGCCGGGCCGATCGAGGTGACGACGAGCTTGCTCATGCGGTCACCAGCTCCGCCACGAATTCACCGGCCTCGGCGGCGCGGTCCTGCTCGGCAAAGGTCTTGGCGTCGACCGCCGTGAAGCTGATGGCGTCACCCGGCTCGAGCAGGAAGGTCGGGTCACGATGCAGCTGGTAGGTCCGCACGGCAGTCCGGCCAAGCAGATGCCAGCCGCTGGGGCCGGCAAGGCACTGCACGCCGGTTTGCACACCGCCGATCGAGATGGTGCCGGCCGGGGTCAGCAGGCGCGGATCCTGCCGCCGCGGCATGTGCAGGAACTTCTCCAGGCCGCTGAGATAGGACCAGCCCGGCGTGAAGCCGATCATGGCGACGCGATAATCGCCGGCCACGTGGCGCGCGATGATCTCCTCAGGTGTGGTCTGAAGCGTCTTTGCGACTTCCTCGAGATCGATGCCGTGCTCGCCGCCATAGGCGACGGGAATGCGCCAGCGCCGCGTCTTGCCGGTCGTCGGCAGCGCCCGGGCCGCGCGCGCGAGCAATTGCTCGCCGAGCTGATCGAAGCTGATTTCGACCGGATCGTAATGCACCAGCAGCGAACGATAGGTCGGCACCGTCTCGGTGATGCCGCCGATCGGCTCAGCGGTGATGATGCGGTCGAGCGCCAGCACCCGCCGGTTGGCGGCATCGTCGATGTTGCGGCTGAACTCCACCGTGATGGCGCTGTCGCCACTCGGCAAAAGGCGGGGAGGGATCAAGGTTTCAGGCATGTCTTGGGCTAACTCTTCGCGCATCAAGCTAGCGTGTTTTGACGCCGAGTGGAATTCGCTTCGTGCAAAATGACGCAGCAACTTCAATAAATTAATCGGCATGCTGGCGATAAGATAAGGTGATCGGAGAATTCTCTTCGAGCCCTTGACGCAATGGCTCTGCCCCGCAAGATGCGGCCCGTCTTCTCTCCCACCGGAGCACACTTTCGAGATGTCCCTGTCTGCCGAAGCGATCGCGACGCTGTCGCACGTGTCCACCGCCACCATCACCACGGTCCTGCTCAAGAAGGGGCTGCGTAACGTCTGGATGCGCGGGACCAAGCCGCTGAAGCCAGGGCAGAAGCGGCTGGTCGGACCGGCCTTCACGCTGCGCTTCGTGCCGGCGCGCGAGGACCTGGCGACGCCGGAATCATGGTCGTCACCGATCTCGACCCGCACCGCGATCGAGGCAATGCCGCATGGCTGCATCGCCGTGGTCGATGCGATGGGCATAACCGATGCCGGCATCTTCGGCGACATCCTCTGCGCACGCATGGTCAAGCGCGGCGTGACGGCGCTGATCACCGACGGCGTGGTGCGCGATCTCGAGGGCGTGCTCGGCACCGGCCTGCCGGTCTGGTGCGACGGCTACGCCGCGCCGCCGTCGGTCGCGGGCCTGACCTTCGTCGGCTGGGGCGAGCCGATCGGCTGCGGCGGCGTCGCCGTGTTCCCGAACGACGTCGTGGTGGCCGACCAGGATGGTGCGGTGCTGATCCCGCAGGCCTTTGTCGACCACGTCCTCGCCGAAGGGCCGGAGCAGGAACGGATGGAAGCCTGGATCGTCAACGAGGTAAACAATGGCGCCCAACTGCCCGGCCTCTATCCGATGAATGCCGAGACCAAGGCGCGCTACGCAGCAAGCAAGAAATAACTTGAAGAGAGCGAGGTAACTCCATGGATATCCACGTTGCCGGCTCGCGGCCGACCCGCCGCGCGCCGAAGGAGAACTTTACCGGCACGGTGCTGCAGGACCCGATCAACATGGCGCCGGCGCCGGCCCGGCTGAATTGCTCGCGCGTCTCGTTCGAGCCCGGCGCGCGCACCGCCTGGCACACCCATCCGCTCGGCCAGACGCTGTACGTGATCTCGGGCATCGGCCGGGTGCAGGCCAAGGGCGGCCCGATCAGGGAGATTCGTCCCGGCGACGTCGTCTGGATTTCGCCGAACGAGAAGCATTGGCATGGCGCGTCGCCCGGCAACAGCATGACCCACATCGCCATGCAGGAAGCACTCGACGGCGTGTTCTCGAGCTGGATGGAGCACGTCACCGACGAGGAATACAACGGCAAGGTCGGCTAGACCTGCCGGGCGCAGCGCTCAGATGCGCTGCGCCGTCCAGGTGCCCGAGCACAGCGCAGCGCGTCAAGTGCCGGAGCCGGATGAGCCCCCGCTGGCGCGGGGCTTTTGTTCTGCCGCGAGGGGTTGATTAGTCAATTGACCCGCGTCCAGGTCTGGCCGCCGCAGAACATGCCGCCGAACGCGCAACCCTGCACACGAAGTATGTCGGAGCCTTTCAGGGCAATCGTGGAATCGTAGGTGCTGCCGGTGTTCGGATCGAGGATCCGGCCGCTCCACTTGTCCTTGCCGGGCTTCATGTTGATCAGGACCTGCTCGCCGTTCTCGTTCGACTTCTTGTCGACCGCGTAGCCGCAGAGATTGGTGCCGCATTGCTCGATACGGACCTTGCCTTCCTTCTCTTCCGTCAGCCAGACGCCGAGCGGTGAATTCGCAGCCGGCGCGCCGCTCGTGGCGGGCTTCGGAACGGCAGGAGCGGGTGCCGGCGGAATGGCAGCGACGGTCGGCGCCACAGCGGGCGGCGGCGCGGCCTCCTGTTGCGCGGGCGGTGGAGCAGGGGGTGGAGGTGCGGCCATCGCCGGTTCGGATGGTGCCACGGCGACGGTCGTGCCTGCCGGTTCGCTTGCCGCGGCGGCAGGCGAAGGCGGAGATGCTGCCTGCGGAGGCGGTGTTGTCGTGGCGGCAGACTGGTCAACGGGCGCCGGTGCCGGGGGCGCGGCCGCCGCGGGCGGTGGGCTGGCCGGAGCGGCTTGCGGATCGGTCTTGGCTTCCTGCGCCGTGGCCGGCTTCTTCTTCCTTTCGGCGTCCTCGCCCTTGGCGCGCCGGCTGCGGTGGCCGGTGTTGTCGTAGACGCCGGGGATCGAGACCGTTCCTCGATCGGGGTCGATCCGGATCGTGCGCCCGCCATATTCGAAGCTGTATTGCGCCTGTGCAGCGGCCGTGCTCGCGAGCAAAAGCGTGGCGATCGCCAGGAGCTTCTTCATCTCGACCTCCAGTGCAGGGAATCCCGTCCCCGAAACTATCCGGCGGCTGACGCGGCGAACGTGACCCGGGTCACTTTCAAATCATAAGTCGTATGCAAGCGGCTTTGGTTCAATAAAGGGGTCGCAGTCTAGATTTCGCAGGACGGGCGGTCAATTTTCACCGCAGCGATCGCGCATCCGGCCCAGCCTACTCAAACCACGCGGCATAGATCTTCCCGAAGCTGCCGTCTTCAGTTGCAATGTGCAGCCATTGATCGACGAATGCCTTCAACGCGACGTCGCGCTGCATCCAGTAGGCCTTTTCCGAGAAGTCGAACGGCTTGTCAGGATGCACCGCGCACAGCACGCCCGGATGCAGCTTCTGCTGGTAGCGCGTCTCGGACGCGTCGGTCATCATCAGGTCGGCATCGCCTTTGGCAATCTCGTCGAAGATTTTCGTGTTGTCGTTGAAGACGCGGATCTCGGCGCTTTTCACATTGGCGCGCGCGAAGCGCTCATTGGTGCCGCCAGGATTGACGATGACGCGGATGCCGGGTCTGTCGATCTCGGCGAGGGTGTCGAACTTGTCCTTGTCGGCGCAGCGCGCGATCGGTGTCTTGCCCTCGCGCATGATCGGGGTCGAGAACAGGCCTTTCTTCTGCCGGTCGAAGGTCACCGAGACGCCGCCCATCGCGATGTCGAAATCGTCGGCCTCGAAATCCTTCATCATCTGCGGCCAGGAGGTCGGCACGAACTCCACCTTGACGCCCAGCGCCTTGCCGAGCGCCTGCGCCATGTCGACATCGAAACCACGGAACGTCCTTGTCTCCTTGTCGAGCGAGGTGAAGGGCAGGTAGTCGCCGGTCATGCCGACGCGCAGCGTGCCGCGCTTGACGATCTCATCGAGACGTGACGGGGCCTGGGTCTCCTGGGCCCTTGCTCCTGGTGCCAGCGACGAGGACAGGAGCAATGACAGGGCGAGACCTGCGAGCACACGAAGCATCTTCCTCTCCGTCAATTCCGATGACGTGTCGTTGCGTCGCGACCGCCCACGACTTCCCCGGCACGCCGCGAGCCTAGCCTTCGTCGCTGTGCCTGGGCGCGTAATCGGCGATCACCCTGCGATTGATCATCTCGTTCCTGAAGTGCTTGAAACGCTCTTGCGCTGCGGCCTCGCGATCGTCGACGAACTTGATCGCGGCACCGCGGTCCATCGGACCGTTGACGAGCGGGGGTGAGCCTTCGCCGACGGTCTCGTCGACGAAAAAACGGCCGTCCTCCTCGCGCACTGTCCAGCGGAAGCGCAGCGCGGCCATCGGACCGGGACCGACCTTGGTGTAGCCGTTGGCCTCGATCGGCCGGATCGATTCGATCGACTCCGGTTCGCTCTCTTTCGATTCGGTCTCATCCGGGAGAGGCGGTGGCAGTGCTACGGCGGCCGGAGGGTCTTCCGCCACGGCAGGCACCCTGGCCGGCTCGGGCGGCGTGGTCGTCTGGTCGAGAATGCTCGCGATCGCGGCGAGCGCGTTGTCGGTCGGGTCGCTTTGGCTCACAGTATGGTCTCCAGACAAGACGCCTCCAACGGTGTCGGCGAGTCCCCTATGTAACTGATACGGCAGGGGTTTGTCAGCCTATGCGCAAACCGGCGGGCGCTTGTCGCGCCACGGGCGGACCTGTTCGAGCTGGCCGGCAAGGCGGAACAGGCATCCTTCCTCACCGAGCCTGGCCGCAAACATCATGCCGAGCGGCAGTCCGGCCTTGTTCCAGGCCAGCGGCACCGACATCGCCGGCTGGCCGGACATGTTGAACATCGAGGTGCCCGGCATGTAGCGGCGCAGGGTCGGCGCGATGTGGCTGAGATCCTCGGACATCGAGTTCAACTCCCCGATGCGGACGGGCGGCGCGCACAGCGTCGGGCTGAGGAAGATGTCGCAGCCTTCGAAGAAGGTCGCGAGCGCGTGGGATATCTGGAACGCGGCGAGTTGCGCGCCGACATAGTCCGCCGGCGTCAACTTGCGCGAGTTCTCCGCACTGGCGAGGGTCAGGCGCTCGAGATCGCCCGACGTCAGCGGGCGGCCGGCACGCTGCTCCAGCATTCGCACCGTCAGCGCAGTGTTGCCGCCGACGATCGTCGTCATCACCTGGGCCGGGTCCGCGGCAAGCGGCGGGGCGCGTTCCTCAACATGATGGCCGAGACCTGCGAGCAGCTTGGCAGTGTCGCGCACCGCTTCCGCGATCTCGTGATCGATGGCATCGCCATAGGGCGACTTGTCGGTGAAGCTGATGCGCAGCCGACCGGGATCGCGGCCGACTTCCTGCGAGAACGGCCGTTCCGGAGGCGGTGCGACATAGGGGCTTGATGCTTCGGGCCCGTGAATCGCGTCCATCATGACCGCGCTGTCGCGTACGCTGATGCTGAGCACGTGACCGACGGAAAAGCCGCCCCAGCCTTCGCCGCGATCGGGGCCGAGCGGGTTGCGCGCCCGGGTCGGTTTCATGCCGAACACGCCGGAGGCGGACGCCGGGATCCGGATCGAGCCGCCGCCGTCGCTGGCATGCGCCACGGGGAGGATGCGCGCGGCAACCGCCGCACCCGCGCCGCCGGACGAGCCGCCCGACGAATGGTTCGTGTTCCAGGGATTGCGGGTCGGGCCGAACAGGCGGGACTCGGTCGTCGGCATCAGGCCGAACTCGGGGCTCGAACTCTTGCCGAAGATGGTGACGCCGGCATCGAGGAAGCGCTGCGTCAGCGTGCCGTTATGATCGGCGACGAAATCCTTCAGCAGGCTTGCACCCGACGTGGTGCGGGTGCCCTCGAGCAGGTCGAGGTCCTTCAACAGGAACGGCACGCCGGTGAAGGGACCGTCGGGCAGGCCCCTGGCGATTTGCTGCTCGGCATAGTCGTAATGCTTGACGACGATCGCGTTGATCTGCGGGTCGACCTTAGCCGTGCGGGCGATCGCTTCATCGAGCAACTCCTTCGCCGTCACCTCCTTCTCGCGAACGAGTTCGGCGAGGCCAACCGCGTCATGATTACCGAATTCCTTGAAAGCCATTTGCATGCTCCGCATCGCCGGACCGACGCACGGATCGAGTCCGGCGCGAATAAACGAGGCTGAACGCTCAGCCGAGGACGTCCTGGTTGATCACGTTCTGGCGCAACGGATTGCCGTCCAGCACGCTCAGGATATTCCGGGCGGTCTGCTCGCTCATGCGGTCGACCGCCTCGACGGTGACGCCGGCGACGTGCGGCGCCATGATCACGTTCGGCAGGCTGTGAAGGGGCTGGCCGACCGGCGGCGGCTCGACCTCGAACACGTCGAGGCCGGCGCCTGCGAGCTTGCCCGACACCAGCGCATCGTGCAGCGCCTTCTCATCGACGATGCCGCCGCGGGCCGTGTTGATGAGGTAGGCGGTCGGCTTCATGTGCCTGAGCCGCGCGGCGTTGAACAAGCCGACGGTCTCTGTTGTCTTCGGGCAATGGATGGTGACGAAATCGGCGCGCGGCAATGCCGCGTCGAGGTCGGGCACCGCTTCGCAGCCGGCGGCGGTGATTTCGCCGGCGGGCTTGTAGGGATCGTAAACCAGCACATTCATTTCCATCGCCAGGCAGCGTTTGGCGGTGCGGGTACCGATGCGGCCGAAGCCGACGATCAGCGCGGTCTTGCCGTAGAGATCGTACGGCAGCACGCCGAGGCGGCCCGCCCAGGTGCCGTCCTTCACCACGGCATGCATCTCCTGCGCCCGCTTGGCGAGCGTCAGCATCATGAACAGAGCCTGCTCGGCGACCGACGGGGAGTTCGCGGTGCCTGCGACCATCAGCGGCACCTTGCGGCGGGAGAGCGCGGGTACGTCGACCGCGTCGTAGCCGACGCCGATCCGGGTCACCACCTCCATGCCCTTGGAGGCCTCGAGCTCCGGCTCGCCGAACTTCGTCGCGCCGAGGGCTACGCCATGGACCGGCGCATGCTGCTCCAGCATGACCTGAAAATCCTTGGCCGAGATCAGGTTGGGAAATTCGACGAGCTCGACATCATCCCGCTCACTCAGCAATGCCCGTGCACCCGCCGAAAACGTCTGGGTGATGAAAATCTTCTTCTTGTTGGTAGCCATTTCCTGCCCTTGAGGTTTCTTGTACGCCGTCAAAGGACGGCGCCGGTCACCTCGTTTAGCAAATGCATATTGTTGAGGTCCACAGCCATTCGGAGCGGGCTGCCATCCTTCGCGCCGGCATTCGGGGTGACCCGGCCGCAGACCTGCGTGCCCTCGAGCGTGAAATAGACCAGCGTCTCCATCCCCATCGGTTCGGTGACGTCGAGCATTGCATCGAACGGCTCGACGCCGGGATCGGCATGAGGCCTCGCGTCGGCGACATGTTCGGGCCGGATGCCGAGCAGAAGCTTGTCGGTGCGCTGGATGGCCTGGTAGCGCGCGGCACGTTGTGGCGGCAGCGGGAAGGCGAGGCGGTCGGTCAGCCGCACATGCAGCCGGCCCGCGACATCCTCAAGACGGCAAGGGGCAAAATTCATCGCGGGCGAACCAATGAAGCTCGCGACGAACCGGGTCGCCGGGTTGTGGTAGAGCTCGTTCGGTGTACCGATCTGCTCGATCCTGCCGTGGTTCATCACCACCACTCGATCGGCCAGGGTCATCGCCTCGACCTGGTCATGGGTGACGTAGACGGTCGTGGTGCGGACCTTCTGGTGCACCTTCTTGATCTCTATCCGCATCTGCACGCGCAGCTTGGCGTCGAGGTTCGAGAGCGGCTCGTCGAACAGGAACACCTTCGGATTGCGTACGATGGCGCGCCCCATCGCGACGCGCTGGCGCTGGCCGCCGGAGAGCTGCTTCGGCTTGCGGTCGACGAGGTCGGTGATGTCGAGCATGCGCGCGGCTTCGGCAACCCGGCTCTTGATCTCGGCCTTCGGATAGTGCTTTAGCCGCAGCCCGAATGACATGTTCTCGGCGACGGTCATATGCGGGTAGAGCGCATAGTTCTGGAACACCATCGCGATGTCGCGGTCCTTCGGCGGCACATCGTTGACGACGTCGCCGCCGATCATGATGTCGCCGTCGGAAATGTCCTCGAGCCCGGCAATCATCCGCAGGGTCGTCGACTTGCCGCAGCCGCTTGGCCCGACCAGCACCACGAACTCATGATCGGCGATATCGAGATCGATGCCGCGCACCGCCTCGACGTCGTCGTAACGCTTCACCACCTTGCGCAACGTAACGTCAGCCATGAATCCTACCTTGTCGCGTTCAACCCTTTGTCGCACCGGCGGTCAGGCCGGCAATGTAGTAGTCCATCAGGAAGGCGTAGATGATCAGCGGCGGCGCAGCGCCGAGCAGGGCGCCGGTCATGATCTGGCCCCAGTTGAACACGTCGCCCTTGATCAGGGTCGTGGTGATGCCGACCGGCAGCACGAGCTGATCGGTCGAGGTCGTGAACACCAGGGGATAGAGATACTGTGCCCAGGAGACGGTGAAGGCGAAGATCGTCGCGGCGATCAGGCCCGGCAGCGCGACCGGAATGAAGATCCGGGTCAGCGTCTGGAACCAGCTAGCCCCGTCGATGATCGCGGCCTCGTCGAGTTCCTTCGGGATCGAGGCGAAGTAGCCGATCATGATCCAGGTGCAGAACGGCACGGTCAGCGTCGGATAGATGAACAGCAGCACGTACCAGCGGTTGATGAGCTGGATGCCGGTCCAGTCGCCGAACAGGGCGAACATCTTGAACAGCGGGATGAACAGCAGCGTGTCCGGAATCAGATAGGTCAGGAACACGCCGGTCGCCAGCGTCGCCGAGCCCCAGAACTTCATCCGTGCCAGCGCGAATGCCGCCGGCACGCTGATCAGCATCGTGATGGTCACCACGATGATCGAAATCCAGGCCGAATTCCAGAAGAAGCGGAGGAACTGGTTCGATGTCAGAAGCTCGGCGTAGTTCGACAGCGTCGGATGAAACACCCACCACGGGTTGGTCGCCGCCGAGATCTCGGCGCTGCTCTTCAGCGAGGTGATCAGCATGTAGATCGGCGGCGTCAGAGAGAAGATCGCAAACAGCACCAGGAAGAAATAGGACCAGCGCAGCGCCCAGGTGCGGTCGCGGCTCATGCTGCGGTACTTGATCTTGCGCGTTGGTCCCGCCTTGTCGATCGCCACCGTGCTCATCAGGCTTCGTTCCCCCGTTTGGAGATATCGCGCAGAATGAAGACCGCGGCGATCGCGAGGATCGGGAACATGAACAGCGAGACGCTGGCACCGAGCGGAATGTCGCTGCTCTCGATGCCAACCCTGAACGCCCAGGTGGCGAACAGGTGCGTGTGATCGAGCGGGCCGCCGTTGGTCAGGATACGCGTGATGTCGAAATTGGCGAAGGTGACGATCAGCGAGAACAGCGTGGTGATCGCGATGATGTTGCGCATCATCGGCAGGGTCACGTACCAGATCCGCTGCCACCAGTTGGCGCCATCGATGGCGGCGGCCTCATAAAGCTGCTCGGGGACCGATTTCAGCGCCGCCAGATACATGATCATGAAGAACGGCGCGCCGTACCAGACGTTGACGAGAATGACCGAGAAACGCGCCCAGCCGATTTCGCCGAGCCAGGAAATCGGTCCGATCCCGAACAGGCCAAGCGTGTAGTTGAAGGCGCTGTAGGACGGGTCGAACAGCCACAGCCAGGCGAGCGTGCTCATCGCTGGCGGGATCACCCAAGGCACCAGCAGCATGCCGCGCCATTTGCGCTGCTTCTTGGCCGGCACGTTGTGCACGAAATGCGCAACGATGAAGCCGATCAGCGCCTTGAAGATGACGGCCGAGATCGCGAACAGGCAGGACTGCCTGACCACCATCCAGAAGATCTCGCGCTTGAACAGGAACTCGAAATTGCCGAAGCCGACGAACTTCGACATCGACTTGTTCAGGGTTGCGAGGTGCAGCGCGTAGAAGGCGGGATAAACGACGAGGACGCCGATCAGAATGATCAGGGGCAGCGCCATCAGGAACGCGACGGTCGACTTGCGTCCCAACGCGTTGCGCAGACCGTTTCGCCTGCGTGCGGCATGCGTTGTCCCAACGCGGTTCGGCTGGAGCGTGACATCAACCATGACGCAGGTTCCTCGCGCGGGTTGGTTGAATGGGCCGGCCGCAACGGTTGCGGCCGGAACGCGAAGGCAAAGCCGCCGCGCGGCAGTCCGTACTAGGCGTCCGCGCCACGGGCCGGGTTTCGTCAGCTTCGCATGAAGCCTTCGCACTCGCCCTCAGCCCAGGCGAGCGTGTTCTCCATGGTCTCACCCTGATAGTACTTCAGGCACATCTTGGTCAGTGTGGCCTGGAAATAGATCTGCTGGGCGATTTTCGGCGGCGCCGGGGATGCAGCGATCGACAGCGTCTGGTGATTGTAGGGATTCGGATAGTGGTAGAGCGTGCCCTTCGGCGGCTCCTGCTCCTGCCAAACTTTCAACGTTGTCAGGTTCGCAAACGCCGGAAGGTCGTAGCCGCCGCTGGCATTGACCAGCCGCTCGATCTGCGCCGGCTGCGAAATGTAGGTCAGCAGGCTCTTGGCCGCCTCCTTGTTCTTGGAGAAGCTCCAGAGTGTCAGGAAATAGGGCAGGTATGGCGCGAAGCGGCCCTTAGGGCCGGCCGGGAAGCCGTGAGTCCAGCATTGCGCGGCAATCTGGGGCGCGTCGCGCTTGGCGACGGCCCAGGCGCTCGGCGGGTTCATGATCATCGCACCCTTGCCGGATACCAGCCATTTGTTGTTGGAAGCGTCGTCCCATGCCGCAACGTCGGGCGGCAGGAAGGCGATCAGCTTCTTGTAGAATTCGAGCGCCTGGCGAACCGCGTCGGTCTTGACGCTGATGTCGCCCTTGGCATCGACCAACTGGGCCCCGAACGACTGGAAGATCGCGCCTGCGGTGTCAACATTGTCGCTGGTCAGCCCGAGCCCGATGCCGAACGGGAAGCCACCCTTGTGGCAGGCTTCGGCCGCCTTCAGGAAGGTGTCCAGCGTCCAGTTGTCGGCCTTCGGCGGGCCGCCGGCGGGATACATCTCCTGCACGTCGATGTTGGCGTACTGCTTCATCAGATCAATGCGGGAGCAGGGGCCCTTGATCTGGCTGCCGAGACAGTTCGGAACGGCGAGCCATTTGCCGTCGAGCTGGCCGAGGTATTTGACCGTGCCGTTCACCTCGCCGTTCTGCTTGATCAGCGGCTCCATCACGTCGTTGAGCGGTTCAAGCTGCTCGGAATTGGCGTGCGGCCACCAGGTCGGCATCGAAAAGAGGTCGTGGCCGGTCTTGGCCTGGGCCTCGGCGGCAATGGTGACGAGGTTTTTGTCGCCCTGACTCGTGATGTAGTCGATCTGGACGTCGACCTTTTCCTTCTCGGCCCATTCCATGACCACGGCCTTCGACGTGTCGTTCGCGCCGGGAACCCAATGATCCCAGAAGCCGATCGAAAGCTTTCCGGCAGCATAAGCGCCGCGGACATAAGGCGCCGTGATGAGCGCGGCCGATGACAGCGCAGTTGCAGCAACGAATTGCCGGCGTGAAAGCTTCTTCCGTGACATGCGTGCCCTCCCTGGTGAGCCGACGGACAAAAGACTTTGGAAATCTCGTTATTATGCCTTGTGCGTCGCGTGTTGCGCGACGTCGTGAGATTTCACTGCTTCCAATCAGAACAGAATTGCCGGCCGCTGTCGAGAAACCAGAGTCCTCGCGCGCGTAGTACTAACGTTGTGGTCAAATCTCAGGCAGCACGCGCTTCGCAGCTTCGCTTGCGGTCATGCTGCGCCGCACGATGGTCTGAACGATGTTGCGCGCAGGACGGGATTGAGTCCGCAGGTTCCGGGCCGGTCAGGTGGCTCGAACGCTCGCCGTTACGATACCCTGCCAATGGACTTGGGGAAGTCAGCAACGGTAGAATCCGGATTCGTCGATCTTGCACTTTGCCCCGCATGGACTCAACCAGCCCTCAAACACTCACGGAGATCCGAGAATGCCCAGCCCGGTAGTGAAGCTGCGTGCGCGATGGAAAACATGCGTCGCGCTGGGGGTAGCGGCCCTGGTGCTGCTTGCAGCGCCTCGTCTCGTCGAGGCCCAAATCGCCCAGGGTGTCGAGAAGGGCGCTCGGGAGGGCAACAAGGCGGCCGGGCCGGTCGGCGGCGTATTGGGTGGCGCCATCGGCGGCGTGGTCGGAATGGTGACGGGGGTCACCGGCGTTTTGACCGGCAATTCGAACAATTCCAACGCGACTGCCGCGAACGGCAAGAGCGGGCCGTCCCAGCCGGCCGCGCCGGCTGACAAGACGGGCGCCAAAGCCGCCAAGTCGGCCAAGGCTTCCAGGGAGGCTTCCAAGCAGGCTTCGAAGGATGCTCCCAAGGATGCTGCCATGGATGCAGCCAAGGATGCTGCCAAGGACAAGGGCGCCAAGCAGCCGGCCGTTCTGACCCAGGACGGTGCTCCGCAGCTCACGGCCGAGCAGATCGTCGCCAACAGCGACGCCGATATCGACCGGATCAAGAAGGAGCTGGACCTGACGCCCGAGCAGGAGAAGCAATGGTCCGGATTCAACAGCGCGATGCACTATCTCGGCCACAACGGCGCCGACCGTCTCAACCTGCGGATCGCGCGCGCCCAGCGCGATCCGCCCGACGACATCATCGAGCAGATGCGCAACGAGGCCCAATTCCTCAACGACCGTGCCGTCGATCAACGCAACGTCGCCGACGCGGCCGAGCCGCTCTATGCGAGCCTCGACGACAAGCAGAAACAAATCTTCATCAATGAAATGGTCCGTCTGAGCCACGAGCGCGGGCTCGATTGAGCGGTGGTTGACGCAAACAGTTCCGCTCCAACTGGAGCGGGGCTCGAGTTGCCGTTTTTGCGCGTCTCATTGACGCGAGCCGGCGCCCGCTTCGCTGGAGAACGCTCGGCGTGGGGACGAATAGCCGGGCTGCCAAGCCCTGGGGTAGGTTAAAGGCGCAGCACCCGGCTATTCTGCCGCAGCGGTGCGGCACGACAACCTCGTCATTCAATGTTGAATTAAAACGGACCGGATCACGCCCGAGTGATGGCCGAGTCGGGGCCTTGTCACGAACGGAGTGACGATGCGCTCAAGGCTCATGCCGGCTTTCTCTAGGCTTGCCGAACCGGCGCGGAGGTCGCGACGCCGGCGGACGCATTCAGCTCCCGGTCGATCTGCTCGATCGACTTGCCGCGGGTCTCGATTCCAAGGAAGCAGTAGACCGCGCCCGCCATCAGGAACCAGCAGCCGAGATAGACGAAGGCGGTCGGGATCTGGGTCAACGGCACATCCGGTTTGAGGTAGTTGTTCGAGCCGACGATCAAGGCGAGCCCCACCGGCCCGATGATCTTGCCGATCCCGCCAAAGCCATAGGCGGAGCCCATGCCCGTGGTACGCAGATGCGACGGCCAGACCTCGGCCGCGTAGGGGCCGACGATCGCAAAGCCGCCGTCGGCAAAGAAGAACGCCGCGGCGAGCAGCAGCCAGAATGCCGACATGCCGAACATGGTCGAGTCGTAGTGGTAACCGGCGATGATGGTCAGCGCCCCGGCGCCAAAGCCCAGCAGGCCGCCGGCGATCCGCCGTCCGAGCAGCTCCGAGAAATAGGAGAATGAGACGCGGCCGATGAAACCGGAGATGCTGAGCAGGATCATCATCCTTGCGGCCTCCTGCGGCGTCACCTTCAGCAGCAGCACGAACAGTGCGGGCGCCCACAGCGTGATGCCGTAGACCCCGGTCTGGGCGCCGGCATTGCCGAGCCAGGAGACGATCAGGCTGCGTGGATATTTGAACAGGTCGAGCCAGTTCGTCGTGACGACGGGACCGGCGTCGGCGGCAGTCGGCAATGGCAGCTCCGACGGCGGCACCTGCAGCGCCCAGGCGAGCGACTTGCGCGCCTCGTCATAGCGTCCCTGCCGGCACAGCCAGCGCGGCGACTCCGGCACCCAAAGCCGAACCAGCAGCACCAGCAGCGACGGCAACACGCCGATCGCGAACAGCAGCCGCCATTGGTCGGTGCCCATCGTGCCACCCAGCACGGCGCCAAGCCCGACGCCGAGCGGGATCACGCAGGTGACGAGCCCGCCGACCCAGCCGCGCTTGTGCGAGGGCATGAACTCCTGCACCAGCGGCAGGTCAACGCAATACAGGCCGCCGACCCCCGTGCCGACGAAGAAGCGCAGGACAGTCAGATAGACCCAGCCATTGTCAGGGGTGAAATAGAGCAGGCCGGTAGCGATCGAGAAGTTCAGCACCGTGCCGATGAAGACGATGCGGCGTCCGATCCGATCTGCTAGCCAGCCCCAGAGATAGGCACCGAGGATGGCGCCGATGCCCGAGCTCATCAGCACGGTCGCGGACTGGCCGAAGGTGAGCTTCCAGGGTCCGATCAGGAACGCGAGCACAAAGCCGATCAGGAAGTAGTCGAAGAACTCCAGCGCATCGCCGATGATGGCGGCGGCAAGAATCTTGACCTGGTTGCCGGTCAGGCTGGTTCGACGATCGAGAATCTCGAACATGGCGTCTCCCCCTGGCGCCTGTTCATTGGTGTTGGGAACGGGCGTCGCGCCGCCGCACCGCCAATGACAGGAGGCTAGCCTGCCGGCGCCGCGAACGACAAGTCTGGACCTGCGCGGGGCTCGTCTGCGCGCAGCCGATGCCGAGGCTTGCTACCGCTGCGCACAAATCGCGGTGTGAAAGCCCGATACCGTAGGCTACCGGCGTTGACTCGCGGGGCCGCAAACGCCAAGCCTGCGTACAGAGATCCGGGGCCAAACTTGATGGATGAGAAGCGAAAGCATCCTCGCACAGAGGTCAACGAGCCTGCCTATGTGTCGTCAGGCGGATCGGTGATGCATTGCACGATCGTCAATATCTCGCAGGAAGGGGCGGCCATCGATATCGAGAATCCGGCTTTCGTCCCGGATCGCTTCCGCCTGGTGATGGCAAACGACTCCTCAGAGGTCTACGAGTGCCGGGTGATCTGGGCCAAGAAGAACCGGCTCGGCCTCAGCTTCGTCACCTGACGCCGGCCACTGGAAATCCGCCCCCATGCCTGTAATGGTGCTAGGATGAATGCGATTTCGCTGCCGGAACAACAGGTGGTGCAGCAATGACCTCCGAGCCCGCCACGATCTGTCTCGGCTGCTGGCAAAATCTGCACATGCCGATCCCGTTGCGCGGGCCACTCTCGGCGCCGTTCCGCCTGTTCGGCATCAAGCCTAGCCGGATGAATCCGAATACCTGCACGATCTGCGAGATGGCTTTCTCGAAGGTCATGAAGGCGCGCGCCGTGACCGTCGACGCGACCATCATGTTCGCCGACCTGCGCGGCTATACCGCGCTGACCCAGACTATCGCGCAGGACGGCCTGTCGCTGCTGCTGGACGCGTTCTACGACGATTGCGCCGCAGCGATCTGGCGCTACGACGGCATCCTGAACAAGACGATTGGCGACGCCGTCCTGGCGATCTTCAATTTTCCGGTGCGGCGACAGGATCACGCTGCGCAGGCGCTGATGGCCGCGCGCCAAATCCAGCAGAGTTTTGCCCACCGGCGCGACGAACTGGCACGCAGCATCGGTGCTGGTGACGTCGAGATCGGCATCGGGATCGGGATCGACAGCGGCGACACCAATTTCGGTGAGTTTGGCCGCACCCATCGGGACCTGACTGCAGTCGGCACCGTGGTCAATCGTGCCGCGCGCGCACAGGCGGCCGCGAAGGCGGGCGAGATCCTCGTGACGTCGGCCGTGCGGGATCGATCCCACGACACGGTGATGTCGGACGGGGTCGACTATGCGCTGAAGGGGTTTGACCAGCCGGTGCGGCTGTACACGGCCTGAATTGACGCGACGCAAAAATGACGGCTCCGGCGCGTCCTCAGGACTGCGCACCGAAGCCGTCGGGATGGTCGTTTGCCGATTACGAACAGCGCTTCAACGCCGCGGGCGCGGGTTCGTTCCGGGCCTGCTGAAAAGCTTTCAGGTTCCCGGTCACCGCCACATGCCGCGCATCCTGGCGCGGATGTCGACCTGTGGCGCGCGGTTCGCGGAACCCGGTTCCGCGGCAGGCGCCCGAGGCCAGGTGGAGCGCTCGAACATCGGCAGCAGCTTTTCGGGGATGAACCTGGTCCGTGAGGCGTACATGTGTCGATCGCCCTTGGCGGCCTGGCCGTGGACGAAGAAGCGTTGGGGCACGAGCAGATGCAGATCGTCCTTGGCACGCGTCATCGCGACATAAAGCAGGCGGCGCTCTTCTTCTAGCTCAGCTGACGTGCCGGCGCCAAGATCGGACGGCATGCAGCCGTCGACCACGTTGAGTACATACACCGACTTCCACTCCTGGCCTTTGGCGGAGTGGATTGTCGAGAGGATCAGGTAGTCCTCGTCGCGTAGCGGCACGCCGGCCTGGTCGCTGGTTGCGTCAGGCGGATCGAGCGTGAGTTCGGTCAGGAAACGCTCGCGCGAAGGATAGCCGGCGGCGATCTGCTCGAGCTGGATCAGGTCGGCGCGGCGGACCTCGCTGTCTTCATGGATGCGGTCGAGATGAGGCTCATACCACAACCGTGCGCGTTCGAGATCGACGGGCCATTCGGAGAAGCGGAGGTTCTCGATCGTCTCGACGAACAGACGCCAATCCTCGCCGGCCCGAGGCGGCGAGGGAAGCGAGGCAAGCACTGAAATGGGATCAGCCGCCTCCGCCATGCAGTCGAGCACGCGCTGCGCCGAGGCCGGTCCGACCCCCGGGAGCAGATGCAGGACACGAAAGCCGGCGACGCGGTCGCGCGGATTGGCGGCGAAACGGAGCAGCGCCAGCATGTCCTTGACATGCGCCGCGTCGAGGAATTTCAGGCCGCCGAATTTCACGAACGGGATGTTGCGGCGGGTCAGTTCGACCTCCAGCGGTCCGCTGTGCGAGGAGGTACGAAACAGCACGGCCTGGTGCTTCAGCAGCGCGCCTTCCTCGCGGGTCGCCAGCACCTGCTCGACGACGTAGCGGGCCTGATCGGCCTCGTCGCGAATGGCTACGAGTTGCGGCTTGCGCGTCGAGGTGCGGTCGGTCCACAGATTCTTGGTGAAGCGTTCCTTGGCGAGCGAGATGACGCCGTTGGCGGCCGAGAGGATCGGCTGGGTCGAGCGATAGTTGCGGTCGAGCGTGATGATCTCGGCCACCGGGCTGAACTGTTCGGGAAAATCGAGGATGTTGCGCACGGTGGCGGCGCGAAAGGAATAGATCGACTGGGCATCGTCGCCCACCACGGTCAGCCCGTGGCCCGCCGGCTTGAGGCCCAGCAGGATCGAGGATTGCAGGCGGTTGGTGTCCTGATATTCGTCAACCATCACGTGGTCGAAGCGGCCGCCGATCTCCCCGGCCAGCGCAGCGTCGGTGACCATTTGGGCCCAGTAGAGCAGGAGGTCGTCATAGTCGAGCACGTTCTGCTGCTGCTTGGACTCGACATAGGCCGCGAACAGTTGCTTCAGCTCGGCGGCCCAGCCCGCGCACCACGGGAAGGACTGGCCCAGCGCCGTTTCGATCGGCAACTCGGCGTTGACACAGCGCGAGTAGATCGAAAGGCAGGTGCCCTTGGTCGGAAACCGGCTTTCGGTCCGCGACAGACCGAGATCATGCCGAACGAGGTTCATCAAGTCGGAGGAATCCTCGCGGTCGTGGATCGTGAAGGCGGGATCGAGCCCGATCCGCTCGGAGAATTCGCGGAGCAGTCGCGCGCCGATGCCGTGGAACGTGCCGGCCCAGCTCAGCGCGTCCGTCATCACGCCGGCCTTGTTGTCGCCGAGCACGCGCCGCGCGATGCGCTCGACGCGAGCGGCCATTTCGGACGCGGCGCGGCGCGAAAAGGTCATCAGGAGAATGCGGCGCGGATCGGCGCCGCTCACGATCAGGTGCGCGACGCGATGGGCGAGGGTGTTGGTCTTGCCCGAACCCGCGCCGGCGATCACCAGCAGCGGCGCGCCAATCGTGCCATCGGTCCCGACGCCATGCTCGACCGCGCGGCGCTGCTCGGGATTGAGCGCATCCAGATAGGCTGTGTTGGCAAGTGCAGGCACGAATCACCCCCAGCTGACGCTAACAGACATCGTGACGCTTGGGATCGGCGCCGTCGCGGGGCCGAGAAATTAGATTGACATTAGCGTGGCGCGGAGCACAACCGCGCTATGGGTGACGTATCCAGTTCCGACACGCCGTTGAAGGCGACGTTCAAGGTGCGGCTGAACGGCGAGACGGTGACGCTTGCGACCGTAGGGCAGGCCTACCGCTTCATCACCAGCGTGAGTGCCATCGAATGGATGGAATTCCGCTCGCTGCACGATGATGCCGTCACCGCGCTGGAGAGGGCGGCAGGCAATGCCATCCTGACGGTGCAGGCGACGAATGCGTTACGCACGCTGTTCGTGCGGGCAAAACTGGTCTGAAGCTTCGCAAAAAGAAGTGGGCCGCCTTGGCCCTCCGAGGCGGCCCGAGATGGCGGCTGAAGCACGATCGGCTCAAGCCATGGTGTGTACCGCCGTTACCTTGTTTGCGGCCATGACGAGGACGGCATTTACGGAAGCGCGGCCGATTCGGCTGTAGCATCGGCACAACACTCACAGGCTGCTGTCGTCGAGCAGCCGATCATAAAGCAGGGCCGATCGCAGGTTCATGGTTGCGATCTTCAGGTAGCGCGCTTCCCGCATCGCGTTGTTGAACATCATGATCGCTGTCCGCCAATGCGAGCGCTCGCGCTGGTCCGCGCTCAGCGTCGACAAATAGTCGGCGGCGTCGCCGACGGTCTCAAGCCTCCGCCCGTTCTTCAGCACGATCGAGAAGGCGAGCGGCGATCGCTTCTCCAGCTCCAGCACTTGAGACACTCCGGGCAGACGTTTCCGACGCGAGCAGACTTAGCTGCGTCGGTTATATCAAGTGTTAATGGTCGTCGGCCCGTGCGGCCAAGGCTGCTTCAGAAGTAAGGCTGCTTCAGAAGGAGTCGGCGAGGGCGATCTCCGCTTTCAGGGCGCTAATCCGCCGCTCCGCTTCCTCGAAGGTCAGGTCGCGCGCGTACTGCTTTGGCTGATAGGCCTCCTCGGCAAGGCTCCGCAGCCGGGCGGCCTGGCCCCGGGTCATTTGCACCCCGATCCGCTCGGCGATCCCACCGAATTTCACCGCTGCCATGCTCATCTGTCACCTCATTAGCCGAATGTTGCCTTGACAATATGTTCTATTTTTGTTCTAACAAGCCATGGACAACAAGATCAACGAAATTCGACGTAAGATCAGCACGTTGCGAGCTGAAATGACCTTGGTCGAGGCGGCGATCCGGGATCAGGTCAACCGTGACCTCGACTGCACCCAGGCGTCCTGTCGGCTGCTGGCCATGCGGGCCGAGGTCGCCGACTTGATCGCCCGCTGGAAGGCCTCAGGCGGCGGGGACCGGTTGCCGACGGTGCGCGAGCGGTTGACCCGAAGCCAGGACCCCACTCCTCAGGGGGCGCGTCTCCCGATGAAGGCCAAGCCGGTTGGTGGCAAGCCGCGGACCGGACACGGCAACGCCAAGGTCTGACCACGCGGGCCAATGCAGCGACGGGTCGCTCGAAGCGATATGATTGACGTCGGACTGGTTCCTGGCTGGAACCCGGGGCGCGGATCGGCATTTTCTCATGGTGAGACATCTCAATGCCATGACCGCCTCCATCGCAATGATCGCCGATCCGACCGCACCACAGCGGGAATCGATGAATGACGATCGCAGCCCGCTCCTGACGCTGATCTCCTGCATCAGCTGCGACAAAACCATGCGGCTTGAGAGCTGCTCTCCCGACAGTCAGGGCAGGGACATCCTTCAGTACCGCTGCGGGCAATGCAGCAGGATCGAGCGGGTCTGTTTGATCCGACGAACATGGCCGGGTAGCCGCTGAGCAAGACTCCGGCAGAAAGTTCCGCTTGCTCGGAACTTTATTTTTCGTCCGCGATTAAGATCTGTCTACCGAGATGAGTCATCACTGTTTTCTGGCTTGATTAGATCACGGGCAGTCATTCTTATGGTTTCGCTGGCTTGCGCGAGTCTTGATGCGCGCGTCCGGTGCGCAGGGGTAATTCGATGACCGATCTCGGTTCCGCATCACGTTCCCGCACCGACGGTCGCCGCGCCAAACCACCAAACGGAAAAGTCGATTCATCGCAGGATCTGCTGCAATCGCTGCAGGCGATGCGCGCCGGCGATTTTTCGGTGCGCATGCGTGGCGACTATCTCGGAATCGAGGGCAAGATCGCCGACGCCTTCAACGAGATCGCCGCCGCCAATGAGCGGATGTCGCAGCAACTCGCGCGCGTCGGCCAGGTCGTCGGTCGCGAGGGACAGACCCGCCAGCGCGTCAATTTCGGGCTCGCCAGCGGCTCCTGGGCCGACATGGAGAGTTCGATCAATACGCTGATCGACGATCTGCTGTGGCCGACCCGCGAGGTCACCCGCGCGGTGGCGGCAGTGGCACAGGGCGACCTGCTGCAGACGGTGCAACTCGACGTCGAGGGGCGGCCACTGCGCGGCGAATTCCTGCAATCGGCGAACATCGTCAACACGATGATCAAGCAGCTCTCGGTGTTCACCTCGGAAGTGACGCGCGTGGCACGCGAGGTCGGCACCGAAGGCAAGCTCGGCGGACAGGCTCAGGTGCCGGAGGTGACCGGCGTCTGGAAGGACCTGACCGAGAGCGTCAACTCGATGGCCAACAACCTCACCGGCCAGGTCCGCAACATCGCCGAAGTGACGATCGCGGTCGCCAATGGCGACCTTTCCAAGAAGATCACGGTCGACGTCCGCGGCGAGATCCTGCAGCTGAAGGAGGCCATCAACACGATGGTCGATCAGCTGCGCTCGTTCGCCTCGGAGGTGACGCGCGTGGCGCGTGAGGTCGGCACCGACGGCAAGCTTGGCGGCCAGGCGATCGTCCCCGGCGTTGCCGGCACCTGGAAGGATCTCACCGACTCGGTGAATGCGATGTGCGGCAACCTGACTGCCCAGGTGCGCAATATCGCCAACGTCACCACCGCGGTGGCGCGCGGCGACCTGTCGCGCAAGATCACCGTCGACGTGCGCGGCGAAATCCTGGAGCTCAAGGACACCATCAACACCATGGTGGACCAGCTCAACTCGTTCGCCTCGGAAGTGACGCGCGTGGCGCGCGAGGTCGGCACCGACGGCAAGCTCGGCGGCCAGGCCCAGGTGCCCGGCGTCGCCGGTACCTGGAAGGATCTCACTGACAACGTCAACTTCATGGCGTCGAACCTGACCGCACAGGTCCGCAACATCGCCGACGTCGCAACCGCGATTGCGGGCGGCGATCTCTCGAAGAAGATCACGGTGAACGTGTCGGGCGAAATCCTTCAGCTGAAGGAAACGCTCAACACGATGGTCGACCAGCTCAACGCCTTCGCGTCGGAAGTGACCCGCGTGGCGCGCGAGGTCGGCACCGACGGCAAACTCGGCGGCCAGGCGCAGGTCACCGGCGTGGCCGGCACCTGGAAGGACCTCACCGAGAGCGTCAACTCGATGGCCTCGAACCTGACCGCGCAGGTCCGCAACATCGCCGAGGTGACGACAGCGGTCGCCGGCGGCGACCTGTCGAAGAAGATCACGGTCGACGTGCGCGGCGAAATCCTGGAGCTCAAGGACACCATCAACACCATGGTGGACCAGCTTAACGCCTTTGCCGGCGAGGTGACGCGCGTGGCGCGCGAGGTCGGCACCGAAGGCAAGCTCGGTGGCCAGGCCCAGGTGCGCGGCGTCGCCGGCACCTGGAAGGACCTCACAGACAGCGTCAATTCAATGGCCTCGAACCTGACCGGCCAGGTCCGCAACATCGCGGAGGTCGCAACCGCGGTCGCCAAGGGCGACCTGTCGAAGAAGATCACGGTGAACGTCTCGGGCGAAATCCTTCAGCTCAAGGAGACGCTCAACACCATGGTGGACCAGCTCAACGCCTTCGCCGGTGAGGTGACGCGCGTGGCGCGCGAGGTCGGCACCGACGGCAAGCTCGGCGGCCAGGCCCAGGTCACGGGCGTCGCCGGTACCTGGAAAGACCTGACCGACAGCGTCAACTCGATGGCCGGCAACCTCACGGCTCAGGTCCGCAACATCGCCGAGGTGGCGACCGCGATCGCCGGCGGCGACCTGTCGCGCAAGATCACCGTCGACGTCCGCGGCGAAATCCTTCAGCTGAAGGAAACGCTGAACACGATGGTCGACCAGCTCAACCGCTTCGCGGGCGAGGTGACGCGTGTGGCCCGCGAGGTCGGCACCGAGGGGCGGCTGGGCGGCCAGGCCAACGTGCCCGGCGTCGCCGGCACCTGGAAGGACCTGACCGACAGCGTCAACTCGATGGCCGGCAACCTCACGGCTCAGGTCCGCAACATCGCCGAGGTGACCACGGCCGTGGCGCGCGGCGACCTGTCGCGCAAGATCACGGTCGACGTGAAGGGCGAAATCCTCGAGCTCAAGAACACCATCAACACGATGGTCGACCAGCTCAACGCCTTTGCCGGCGAGGTGACGCGCGTGGCGCGCGAGGTCGGCACCGAGGGCAAGCTCGGCGGCCAGGCCGAGGTGCCCGGCGTCGCCGGCACCTGGAAGGACCTGACCGACAACGTCAACTTCATGGCTTCGAACCTGACGGCGCAGGTCCGCAACATCGCCGAGGTCGCAACCGCAATCGCCGGCGGCGATCTGTCGAAGAAGATCACGGTCGACGTCCGCGGCGAGATACTGCTGCTCAAGGACACATTGAACACGATGGTCGAGCAGTTGCGCTCGTTCGCCGCCGAGGTGACGCGCGTGGCGCGCGAGGTCGGCACCGAAGGCCGGCTCGGCGGTCAGGCCGTGGTGCCCGGCGTCGGCGGCACCTGGAAGGACCTCACCGACAACGTCAACCTGCTCGCCGCCAACCTGACCACGCAGGTCCGCAACATCGCCGAGGTGACCACGGCCGTGGCGCGCGGCGACCTGTCACGCAAGATCACGGTCGACGTGAAGGGCGAAATTCTCGAGCTGAAGAACACCATCAACACCATGGTCGACCAGCTCAATGCCTTCGCCGGCGAGGTGACGCGCGTGGCGCGCGAGGTCGGCACCGAGGGCAAGCTCGGCGGCCAGGCCGAGGTGCCCGGCGTGGCCGGCACCTGGAAGGACCTCACCGACACCGTCAACGTCATGGCGGCGAACCTGACCGAGCAGGTGCGCGGTATCGTCAAGGTGGTGACCGCGGTCGCCGACGGCGACCTGAAGCAAAATCTCACGGTGAAGTCGAAGGGCGAGGTGGCCGCGCTCGCCGATACCATCAACAACATGACCGAGACGCTTGCGACCTTCGCCGACCAGGTGACGAGCGTGGCGCGCGAGGTCGGCGTCGAGGGCCGGCTCGGCGGCCAGGCCAATGTGCCCGGCGCGGCCGGCACGTGGAAGGACCTGACCGGCAACGTCAACCTGCTCGCCGCCAACCTGACCTCTCAGGTCCGTGCCATCGCCGAAGTTGCGACCGCCGTGACGAAGGGTGACCTGACGCGCTCGATCCAGGTCGACGTCCGCGGCGAGGTCGCCGAGTTGAAGGACAACATCAACACCATGATCGGCAACCTCCGTCTCACCACGGAGCGGAACACCGAGCAGGACTGGCTGAAGACCAATCTGGCGCGTTTCACCAACATGCTGCAGGGCCAGCGCGACCTCGCTACCGTCGGCCGGCTGCTGCTGACCGAGCTCGCGCCGCTGATCAACGCGCATATGGGGGTGATCTACCAGGTCGACAATCCGGAGAGCCCGCAACTGCGCCTGCTGTCGGCCTACGCCAATGACAGCAGCCACCCGCACCCGCAGATCGTCCAGTTCGGCGAGGGGCTGATCGGCCAATGTGCGCTCGACAAGCGTCAGCGCTTCGTCTCGGACATTCCCGGCGATGCGGTACCGGTCAATTCGGCGCTGATGCGGATCATGCCGAAGAACCTCGTCGTGTTCCCGGTGCTGTTCGAGACCCAGGTCAAGGCCGTGATCGAGCTGTCGACGATCGCATCCTTCACGACGTCGCAGATCACCTTCCTCGAACAGCTTACCGACAGCATCGGCATCGTGCTCAACAGCATCGAGGCGACGATGCAGACCGAGGCTCTGCTCAAGCAGTCGCAACAGCTCGCGGGCGAGCTTCAGACCCAGCAGAAGGAGTTGCAGCAGACCAACGACCAGCTCGAGCAGAAGGCCCAGCAGCTTGCCGAGCGCAATGTCGACGTCGAGCGCAAGAACCAGGAAATCGAGCAGGCGCGGCGCGCGCTCGAGGAGAAGGCGACCGAGCTGTCGCTGACCTCGAAGTACAAGTCCGAATTCCTCGCCAACATGTCGCACGAGCTGCGGACGCCGCTGAACTCGATCCTGATCCTCGGCCAGCAGCTCACGGAAAATCCGGACGGCAACCTGACGGCCAAGCAGGTCGAGTTCGCCCGCACCATCCATGGTGCCGGCACCGACCTGCTCAATCTGATCAGCGATATCCTCGACCTGTCCAAGATCGAGTCCGGCACGGTCACGGTCGAGGCGGAGGAGATCCTGACCTCGAGCCTGCTCGAAACCGTCGGACGTCCGTTCCGCCACGAAGCGGAGAACCGCCATCTGTCCTTCGCGATCGACGTCGACGGCAACCTCGCGCGCAGCATGGTCACCGACTCCAAGCGGCTGCAGCAGGTGCTGAAAAACCTGCTGTCGAACGCGTTCAAATTCACCGCCGAGGGCGGTGTGCAGCTCACGGTCTCGGCCGCGCTCGGCGGCTGGAGCGCAGAGCACCCGATCCTCAACGCCGCGCCCGCCGTCGTCGCATTCGAGGTGTCCGATACCGGTATCGGCATTCCCCAGGACAAGCAGAAGCTGATCTTCGAGGCGTTCCAGCAGGCCGATGCCGGCACCAGCCGGAAATACGGCGGCACCGGTCTCGGCCTTGCCATCAGCCGCGAGCTCGCGGGCCTGCTCGGCGGCGAGATTCATCTGCGCAGTGCCCCGGGCAAGGGCTCGACCTTCACGCTTTATCTGCCGCTGAAATATTCCGGCCCGGTTTCGCCGCGTCCGCCGGCGCCGCTGTCGCAGGCGCCAGTCCCTGCGCTGCAGGCGTCGTCGACACAGGAGCGCGCGATCGAGCAGCTTGCCGACGACCGGCTCGATCTCGAACCCGGCGACACGATCCTTTTGATCGTCGAGGACGATCCGCACTATGCGCGGGTGCTGATCGATCTGGCGCGTGACAAGGGCTTCAAGGTCCTGGTCGCCAGCCGTGGCACCGAGGCGCTCGACCTTGCCAAGCAATTCCAGCCGAGTGCGGTCTCGCTCGACGTGTTCCTGCCCGACATGCTCGGCTGGACCGTGTTGAGCCAGCTCAAGCACAATCCACTGACCCGCCACATCCCGGTCCAGATCATTACCCTCGACGAAGACCGGCAACATGCGCTCGCGCGCGGCGCCTTCTCCTTCGTCAACAAGCCGACGACCACCGAAGGCGTCAGCGCAGCGTTGACGCAGATCAGGGAATACGCCAGGCCGCGCCGCAAGCGGCTTCTGATCGTCGAGGACAATGCGGCCGAGCAGCTCAGCATCAGGGAACTGCTCGGACACGAGGACATCGAGATCGTTACCAGCGACACCGGCGCTGGGGCGCTGTCGACCCTGCGCGCAGCGCCTTGCGATTGTGTCGTGCTCGACCTGCGATTGCCCGACATGAGCGGTTTCGAGGTGCTCGACCATATCCGCAAGGACGACACGCTCTCCAATGTTCCCGTGGTGGTGTTCACGGGCCGGGAACTTTCGGCGGAGGAAGACGCGGAACTCCACACCATGGCGCGAAGCATTGTGGTCAAGGGTGTGGAATCGCCGGAACGGCTGCTCGATGAAACGTCACTGTTCCTGCACCGTGTCATCACGGAATTGCCGGCCGAAAAACAGAGGATGCTGGAGAAGCTCAATAGTTCCGACGAGGACCTGATTGGCAAGACCGCGCTTCTGGTCGACGACGACGCCCGCAACATCTTCGCGCTGTCCAGCGTGCTGGAGCGGCGCGGCATGAAGGTGCTGACTGCGACAACCGGCCACGAGGCGATCTCGCTGGTCGAGTCCAACCCGAAGATCGCGATCGTCCTGATGGACATCATGATGCCGCAGATGGACGGCTACCAGACCATCGGCGCGATCAGGCAGAATTCCGCGTTTGCGCGACTGCCGATCATTGCGCTGACGGCGAAAGCGATGAAAGGCGACCGCGAGAAATGCCTCGAGGCAGGTGCCTCGGATTACCTGGCCAAACCCGTCAACACAGAGCAACTGCTGCTCGCCATCCGCATGTGGCTGCACCGCTGATCGGCGATCGAACATGATGGACCACGAAAAGATCAACATTCTTCTGGTCGATGATCAACCGGCGAAGCTGCTGGCCTACGAGGTCATCCTGAAGGAGCTCGGCGAGAACCTCGTTGCCGCATCGTCCGGCCGTGAGGCGCTGGAATTCCTGCTCAAGAATGAAGTCGCGGTCATCCTGGTCGATGTGTGCATGCCCGAGCTCGACGGTTTCGAGCTCGCGGCGATGATCCGCGAGCATCCGCGCTTCCAGAAGACCGCGATGATCTTCATCTCGGCGATCCAGGTCAGTGACATCGACCGGCTGCGAGGCTACGAGATGGGCGCCGTCGACTATGTGCCGGTGCCCGTGGTGCCCGAGGTGTTGCGCGCGAAGATCCGGGTGTTCGCCGAACTCTACCGCAAGACGCGCCAGCTCGAACGCCTCAATGCCGAGCTCGAGGATCGGGTGCGTGCGCGCACCGCCGAGCTCGAGCAGTCGACCGCTCGCCTCGTCGAGAGCGAGCAGCGCCGCAGCATGGCGATCGCGGCGGGCAAGATGGGATCGTGGGACTTGGATTGGATCAACGGCGACTGGATGTGGGACGAGGGACAGTACAAGATCTTCGGTGTCGACCCGGAGTCCTTCGAGTTGACGTCGGCGAACATCGAGGCGCTGTTCCATCCCGAGGACGTGGACGAATTGCGGCACGCCTGGGCCGGCTTCGGCAACGGCCGCACGTCCTACGAAGCCGAATTCCGGGTGATGCGGCCGGACGGTGAGGTCCGCTGGTGCGTCGGCACCGCTGCGGCGACCAGTGACAGGAACGGCCGGGTAGTGCGGGTGAGCGGCGTCACCGTCGACATCACCGATCGTAAGCGCGCCGAGGAGCGCCAGAGCCTGCTGACTCGGGAAGTCGACCATCGCGCCAAGAACGCGCTGGCATTGGCACAATCGATCGTGCGGTTGACGCGCGCGCAGAACATGAACGCCTATGTGCGCGCGGTCGAAGGGCGCATCACGGCGCTCGCCCGCGTGCATACCGTGCTGTCGCTGTCGAGCTGGCAGGGCGCCGAAATCCGGCGGCTGGTGACCGAGGAAATCGCACCCTATTCGGAGGCAGGACAGATCCAGATCGAGGGTGCTGAGGTGCAATTGCAGCCAGCGACCGCGCAAACGCTGGCGTTGGCGCTGCACGAGCTAGTCACAAACTCGGCCAAATATGGCAGCCTGTCGACGTTGTCTGGCCGACTCGCGATCACCTGGGAAGTGCAGGACGAAACGCTGATTCTGGCCTGGGTCGAATCCGGCGGCCCCAAAGTGACCAAGCCGAAGCAAAAGGGGTTCGGCACGCGAAGCGTCATCGCCAGCATCGAGACCCAGCTTGGCGGGCAGGCCGATTTCGACTGGCGGTCCGAAGGACTGATCTGCCGCCTGACCGTTCCACTCAAGCCCGGGATCGAGACGGCAACCTATCGGGATCTGGCGGCGTCGGAACGTCAGCATGCGCTGAGTTCCAGGGCGCTATAGCATCCTCGCCAGGCAGGAACCAAGCGCTCGACCTTGCGGTTAACCGGGGTCGATCGCTGCCGTCTCCTGAGCTTGAGGTCTTGCCTTGGATGCCCAAACCAGTGAGCGCGGGCCGTCCGCTGATGAGCCGCGGCAGCCCACGCGCAGTCCCGAACAGCAGTCCGCATCCGGCGCATCGAAACCACCGGGTGTTCCGGCTGCGTCGATGCGCGAGCGTCTTCGCGAGCACTGGATACTTGCGACGGCGGGCGCCTGCCTGCTGCTGATCGCATTGATCGGCGGCGTGGCCTACTGGCTCGACATTCGGCACTACGAGTCGACTGATGACGCTTTCGTCGCAGCGCGCAGCTTCTCGGTCGCATCCAAGGTCGGCGGTTATGTCGTCCAGGTCCCGGTGACGGACAACCAGCATGTGAACGCCGGCCAGTTGCTCGCGAAAATCGACCAGCGCGACTACAAGATCGCCGTCGATCAGGCCGCGGCGCAGGTGGCCGTCGCCGAGGCCAATATCGCCAATGTCGAGGCGCAGATCGACAGCCAGCAGGAGCAGATCAAGGAGTCCAGGGCACAGTTGCAGCAGGCCGAAGCGCAACTGCAATTCTCCCAGCAGGAGGCAGACCGCGCGCAGGACCTGGTCGATAAAGGGGCGGGCACCGTGCAGCGGCAGCAACAGACCCGGTCCGATCGCGACGCCCAGCAGGCCAATACCAGCCGGGCCAGGACGGCGGTGACCGCCGCCGAGCTCGGCGTCAAGACGCTCCAGGCCCAGCTCAAGAGCAGTCGGGCATCGCTTCAGCAGGCCCAGGCCCAGCTCGATCAGGCCAAGCTTAATCTTGGATACACCGATGTCGTGGCGGCCCAATCCGGACGTGTCGTCAAGCTCAGCGGGGCGGTCGGCACGTTCGTCACCCCGGGCCAGAGCCTGATGATGTTCGTACCTGACGAGGTCTGGATCACCGCGAACTACAAGGAGACGCAGCTGACGGACATGCATCCGGGCCAGTCCGTCGAGATCAGGATCGACGCCTATCCCGGCCGCAAGCTGACCGGTCACGTCGCTTCGGTGCAGCCGGGCTCCGGCACGGCGTTCAGCCTGTTGCCGGCCGAGAACGCCACCGGCAATTACGTCAAGGTGGTGCAGCGCGTTCCCGTGAAGATCGTGGTCGACAACTGGCCGAGTGACCTGACGGTCGGGCCCGGCATGTCGGTCGTACCCTGGACCAGGGTGCGATGAGCGACATCGCAGAAGGCGCGGGCACAGCCTGGTCGCCCGAACGTTCGGCGGCCGGCGGACACAATCCCTACCTGATCGCGTTCGTCGTCTCGATCGCCACCTTCATGGAGGTGCTCGACACCACGATCGCCAATGTGGCCTTGCGCCATATCGCTGGTGGCCTCGCCGTCGGCATCGACGAAAGCACCTACATCGTCACCAGCTATCTGGTCGCCAACGCGATCGTGCTCTCGATCTCGGGCTGGCTGTCGACGGTGATCGGCCGCAAGCGTTTTTACATGATCTGCGTGGGGACGTTCGCGTTCGCCTCGCTGTTGTGCGGCATTGCCTGGAGCCTCGAGACGCTCGTTCTTTTCCGCATCATCCAGGGCCTCGGCGGAGGCGGGATGGCGACGAGCGAGCAGGCGATCCTGGCCGACTCTTTTCCGCCGGCCAGGCGTGGACAGGCATTCGCAATCTACGGCGTCGCCGTGGTGGTAGCGCCGGTGATCGGTCCGACGCTCGGGGGCTGGATTACCGACACCTATTCCTGGCACTGGATCTTTCTCATCAACGTGCCGATGGGATTGCTCTCGCTCTTCCTGGTCGGCACGCTGGTCAAGGAGCCGTCCGGTGCGGAGCAGGAGCGGGAAGAACTGCTCAAGGACGGGATTCGGGTCGACTATATCGGCTTCATGCTGGTTGCGATCGGGCTCGGCTCGCTCGAATTCGTGCTGGATGAGGGACAGCGCAACGACTGGTTCGGGTCCAACATGATCGCTGGTTTCGCGCTGGTTTCCGCATTCTGCCTGCTTGCGTTGGTCCCCTGGGAATTGATGCGGAACGATCCGATCGTCGATCTGCGCCTCCTGGGGCGCCGCCAGTTCGGCGCCTGCTTTCTGGTGATGCTGTGCACCGGCGCCGTCCTGATCTCGACGACACAGCTGCTGCCGCAACTACTCCAGACCGAGTTGGGCTATACTGCGCTGCTTGCGGGCCTCGCGCTGTCTCCCGCCGGGGTCGTCACACTGCTTTTGATGCCGGTGGTCGGAAACCTCATCGGTCGTGTCCAGCCGAAATATCTGATCGCATTTGGCGCCTGCGTCACCGCCCTCTCGATGTGGCATCTGACGGGCCTGACGCCCGACATCACCTATGGCTACGCCGCGCTGGCGCGGATTTTCCTGGCCGTCGCACTTCCCTTCCTGTTCCTCCCCGTCACGACCGCCTCGTATGACGGCGTGCCGCCGGGCAAGACCAACCAGGCGTCAGCGCTGATCAATGTCGCGCGCAACGTCGGAGGTTCGATAGGTGTTGCGCTGGCGCAAACCATGCTCGCCCAGCGCCAGCAGTTCCATCAGAGCCGGTTGATCGAGCACGCCGTCCCATCCGGCATCGGTTACCAGCAAACCATTGATGCCATGACGCGTTATTTCCAGGCCCAGGGCTCGAACGCATCCGATGCCGCGTCCCAGGCGATCGCCTGGGTCGGGCAGACGTTGCAGAGCCAGGTCGATTTCCTCGCCTATATCGACGTGTTCTGGATTCTGTCGATCATCGGTCTCGTCATGATCCCGCTCGCATTGATCATCAAGCCCATCGACCTGGCGGCACCTCCGAAAGGCCATTGATGCGCGCCATTGTGAACGGAGCCGGCGGCCATTCTGCGCTATTGACGACCATGCCGATCACGCGAGGAATGTGATGCCAATGAGATTCGCCCGCCTAATCATTGTCGTCACTGCCGCCGGCGTGTTGACCGTGGCGCGATCAAGCGCAGAGCCGGTGCTCAAGGGCACGGAGGCATTCGGCGACTGGGAGCGTGACAAGCCCGGGACGATCAGGCTGATCACGCCGCAGGACCTGCCAGACCCTGGCGCGACGGCCTCGAGAAGCAATGCGCCCCGCATCGTGCCGAGACCTGCGTCTGCAGTGCCGCAGGTGCCTCCCGGATTCAAGGCCGAGTTGTTCACCGACGGACTGAGTGGCCCGCGGACCCTGCGGACCGCACCCAACGGTGACATCTTCGTCGCCGAAACCGGCCCCGGCCGCATCCGCATTCTGCGGAGCGCCGACGGCGCCAAGAAACCGGCAACCAACGAAGTCTATGCCAGCGGCCTGAACAGGCCGTTCGGCATCGCGTTCTACCCGAGCGGAGACAATCCCCAATGGCTGTATGTCGGCAACACGGATAGCGTGGTTCGCTTCGCCTATCACAACGGCGACCTCAAGGCGTCCGGCAAGCCGGAGGTGATCGTCGCCAGTCTTCCGCACGGCTATGGCCATTCCACGCGCGATATCGTGTTCACGCCTGACAACAAGCGGATGCTGGTCTCGGTCGGCTCCGCCGGCAATGCGGGCGAGGGGCTCGGCCGGCCGGCCGAAGGCATCGAAGCCTGGAGCCGAGGCCACGCGCTCGGCGCCGCCTGGGGAGCTGAGACCAATCGCGCCGCCGTGCTCGCCTTCGATCCCGACGGCAGGAATCAAGCGCTGTTCGCCACCGGAATCCGTAACTGCGTGGGGCTGGCGATCCAGCCGGAAAGTGGCACGCCGTGGTGCTCGACCAATGAGCGCGACGGACGCGGCGACGACCTCGTGCCCGACTATGTCACCCGGGTCCGCGAAGGCGCCTTCTACGGATGGCCGTGGTACTACATCGGAGCGAACGAGGATCCGGCGCATCTCCGCGAACGCCCCGACCTCAGGAACAGGGTGACGATCCCGGATGTCCTTCTGCAGGCGCATTCGGCCTCGCTGGGCCTTGCCTTCTACACCGGGAGCAAATTTCCACCCGACTATCGCGGTGATGTTTTTGCCGCCGAGCATGGCTCATGGAATCGGTCCAGGCGGACCGGCTACAAGGTCATTCGCATCCGCCTGAAGGGCGGCGTGCCAACCGGTGAATATCAGGATTTCGTCACGGGTTTCGTGGTCAGCGACAACGAGGTCTGGGGCCGCCCAGTCGGGGTCACCATGGCCCGCGACGGCGCGCTGCTGGTCTCCGAGGACGGCAATGGCACGATCTGGCGCATCAGCCACGATTAGCCCTGACCGTCCTTGAGGCCATAGGCCTCATAGATCGTCAACGGATCCGTATCGGGAGACAGCCTGCATTTGGCCTGTGCAAGATGCAGCGTGACCGAGCCGGCCTCGCATCGCGCGGTCAGGATTTTGCGGACATCCTCCATATGCGCCCGCGGCTGATGCTTTGACGGAAGCTGCTCCAGGGCGACCAGGGCCGTAGCCAGGGCCTCGGTGACCACCCAATCATCGTGACCGGTAATTCCCTTTCGCGGCATCGTCGTACCTCCCGTCCGCCGGCGCACAACATTGTAGCGCAAGGCGGGTGGGGGCTGTCACCAGCCAACATGGCCAGGATTGCGGGAACCTGTTCAGGATCCCGCTGCCTATGGGATGCGCAGGGAACCAGCCACGGGGACTACGCCGCCACGGCGCTGGCGCCGCTCAATGCCACGCTGAGGATTCGCCACTTGGAAGTATCAAAGAAGTAAGCGGCCTTGATGTGAGCGGAGGCGGAATCAGGCGCCTGAATCACCGTGTGGAATTTGCGCGTGCCGTCGCTCAGCGAAACCCGGAATGTCTGCATTGGTCGTCTCCTCCACGAGATGAAGGGTGCGGCAAGGGGGGTTAACATTTCGCTACGCGACGAAAACTGCGGCTGAATCCTCACGCAAGGCGCCACCGGCGCGGACCGAAGCTGTTATCAAGGCCGTGACCGGCCGGCTGATCGATCCATAGAACTGTCGTTGCAGCACAGCCTGCAGGATGCGAATCAAGGAGCAATGGGCGATGCGATTTTTCCCGGTCGTTTTGCTGGTCGTTTGCGCGACACCGGCGCTCGCTGCCGATGATCTGCGGCGCAAGCCGGGCCTGTGGGAGGTCAAGACCGTGATCGGAGACGGCAAGACGCCCGCGCGAGTGGTCCGTCAATGTATCGACGCCACAACGGATCAGATGTTGCAATCAATTGCAGGACCGTTCAATCCAGCCACCTGTCCGGAACGCAACGTCAGTCACGCGGCTGGTGGTCTGGCCGTTGATTTCAAATGCGCAGTCGCAGGCAAGCCGGCCACGGCTCATTCGGTCATGACAGGCAGTTTCGACGATGCCTACACCCTGACCGTAACAGCCGAAAGCGATGAGTTCGCGGGTGGCAAGATGATCATGACCATGGACGGAAAATGGCTGGGTGCTTGCTCGGCCGACCAGAAACCGGGCGATGTTGTGCTTGGCAACGGGATGAAGATCAACGTCCCTGAATTGCAGAAGAAGAGCCTGTCGACCATTCCGATGCCCCCGCCGCAGGACAAATGATGCGAGAGATGAACGATCCCCTTGCAACGCGCGATCAGTGCCGGACCATCCGAAATGCGCCGGGACTACGCCGCCCACGCCCTGGGAATGTTTGACCACGGGGATCGGACCGGTACCGTCCTGCGGCTGAGGGTCCTTCACTTTGTTGCATAGCCGAGCGTCTGCGACGGATACTCGCCGAACATCGCGCGATAATACTGCGAGAACCGCCCGAGTTCGATGAAGCCTTGCTGAAGCGCCACTTCAGTCACGGTGGTTTGTCCAGGCGCGCTTTGGCGCAAGAGGGAATGGACCGCGCACAACCGCTTGTGGCGCAGGAACGTCACCGGGCCGATGCCGAATACCTCATGGAATGCCCGGTGCAGGCTGCGTCGCGACAGGCGGAATTCCGAGCAAATTTCCGAGACATGGACCGGTCGTGTGCCGGCGGCTTCCAGATAGTCTTCCACATAGCGAACCATCTTCATCGCCGACGGCAGATTGCCGTAATCGTCAGGTGGCAGCGAAGTGACGATCGTCGCCGTCATGCAGTCGACAATCGTCTGCTTCCAGAACTCGGCTGAATTTTCCGATAGTACGCCCGGATGGCGCGCGAGATGCGAGACGATCTGCGGCAGCCTTTGCGTCGCGACCATACCGATCGCGCTATCGGCGCGATAGTGGTTCTTCTGCCGCCAGGTCTCCGCATCGCTCAGTCGTGGCTCGCTGCCGAACACCCTTGGCAGGTCGGTCAGGTCGAAGCGGATCGCTGCATAGGACGAAGCGCTTTGAAAAACGCCGTCGTGCTCGATCGACGGCGGAATCACCAGCACATCTCCCGGCTGCATGTCGAACGCCCAGTGTGTCACGCGGTCCTTGGCACTGAGCAGCATTCCGATGATTAGCTTCTCATCGGTTGAGACGCGCTGGGTGCGGACGCCGACATTGAAGGAGCCGATGCTGAGCGAGAAATCGCCGATCCCGACATGAGACAACGTACCGCACAGTTTGCCGCGTTCGAGCTGCATGACGTCGACGTGCGAGCCTTTGACGGCGTTATGAAGCCCCTCGAAGCTGTCGAGCTCACCGGTGCTGACCAACAGATGTTCGCCCATGTCCCCACCCGCAACTGAAACGCGATTTCTCTATTTAGGCCATCTTCCTGAAGTGCAGATTAAACGCTGACTGGATCGGTCAATTGTTTGATGTCCAAGCGAATTTAGCGCGAATCTAGCGCGCGACAACACCCGGTACAACGAAGCACTTGCTCTGGTGGCTGCGCACGCAAACGTGCATATAAGGCGACGTTGGGTCGCCAATGCCGGCCATTCCGTGGCCTGGTTCGGAGGGCTCGCCCGTTGGCGCAAGGCCGATTCCGTCAAGCCAGGAGGGGGCACAAGCTGCACTGGTCAACTTCGACTCCTCGAGGGGGATGATTGCCACCATGGGGTTCATTGGCGACAATTTTAATGAACAAGCGGCAGCAAGGAAGCTCTCTTCCGCGCGTCGTTGGTCGCGCCGTCTTCTGGAGTCTTCCGACGGCGATCTTGCATTCACGACGGGTGTGTTGGCTGGCCTGCTTTCGACACTCGCAAATGGCGTATAGCCTGATTGGGCTATGACGGGGTTGCAACACCTCCCGTCTGCGGAGGCGGTCGCGTTTTGAGCGAGGCACGAGAGCACAATCGCCGCGAACGCTGGAATCCCCAATCTGGACCAACCGATGCTCTACGGCTCCGGACGGCTAATCCGCCAACTCCTGCTGCCCAGGCACCTGCACCGCATCGTTGCCGACCATCGCCCTTGGGGGACGCCTGTTGCTTCGCTTGATCTGGATCAAGCCGGCCGCGGGCGGTCGCCGGCTAGGCTGACCACGCCTTGCCGACGCACAACGGAAAGCTCGCTCTTGAGGACCCTTCGCCAACTCGTGGCCGGAGACGAATTCATCCAGCTTGCAATCCGGCTGGGGTTGCTGGCGCTCCTGATTTACTGGTCATTCGTTCTCGTCGAACCGTTCGTGCCGATCGTGGCATGGAGCGTGGTTCTTGCCGTGGCGCTCTATCCTGTCTTCTCCTGGCTTTCGCGAGGGCTCGGCTACCGTCCCAAGATTGCGGCAACTCTTCTGACCATCGTCAGCCTCGGAATCGTCGTGGGACCTGCGGCGTGGCTCGGAATAGGGGCCGTGGATGGCGTGAGGGATATCGCCGCACAATTGAACGCCGGCAGTATCGCCGTTCCGTCTCCGCCGGCCCAGATCAGGGATTGGCCGCTGGTTGGTGCGCCACTGTACGATTTGTGGGCCAACGCATCGACCAATCTCAGCGCGGTGCTGCGGGACGTCGTGCCGCACCTCAAGCCGCTGGCCGGCCCCCTGTTTGCCTTCGCGGGCAATGCCGGCGTCGGAATGCTGAAATTTCTGCTCGCAGTCGCGCTGGCGGGGTTCTTGTTTCCTTATGGCTCGCAGTTGGCCGCGGCGTGCCGGGGCTTCCTGTCCCGTATCGTGCCGGAGCAGAGCGAGCACTTCCTCGATCTCGCAGGCGCAACAATTCGTGCAGTCTCGCAGGGTGTGATTGGTGTCGCAGTGCTGCAGTCGCTGCTGGCGGGGATCGGCTTCAAGCTGGCGGGAATTCCGAGCGCGGGGCTCCTGGCGTTCATCGTGATGCTGCTGGCGATCGTACAGATCGGGGCCGCGATCGTGCTGTTGCCGGTCGTGATCTGGCTCTGGTCGGCCAAGGATTTCCCCACGGCTCTGGGCCTGACGCTGTTCTTCCTGGTCGTCGGCGTTCTCGACAATGTGCTCAAGCCGCTGGTGATGGGACGAGGGCTGACCACGCCGGCGCCGGTGATCTTCGCGGGCGTGATCGGCGGTACGCTTGCGCATGGGCTCGTGGGCCTGTTCATCGGGCCAATCATCCTCGCGGTTGCCTGGGAGCTGATGACGGCCTGGATCAGGGACGACCGCGCACGGCAGGCGAAGGGGCAGTGATGTTGTTTCAGCTCCTCGTCGGATCGGCGGTGAGCGCGATCAATATCGCGATCCACTCGCTCTGGACCGTCGCGGTGATCGGGTTGCTGCGCAACATCGCCTTGGGCGCCGCCGGTCGGGTGGGATTGCAGCTCAGCGGCGTGATGATCGCAGCGGCCCTTGCGCTCATGCTGGCCCACACGCTCGAGATTGTGGTGTGGGCACTGGCCTATTGGGTGCTTGGCGTAGCGCCGTCAGGTACCAATCTGCTGTATTTTGCCTTCGTGAATTACACGACGCTCGGCTATGGCGACATCACGCCGGTCAAGCAGTGGCTGTTGCTCGGACCGATAGCAGCCATGAACGGTATTCTAATGTTCGGCTGGTCCACCGCGGTGCTGTTCGAAGTGCTGCAAAAAACCCTCGAGCGCCAGGCGGACTTCCGAAAGTCGCCGTAGACCGGTCGCTCATGCGTTCAGCCTCGCGATCTGGTCGCGGTCAACCAGCATGATTTCGCGCTGGTTTGAACCGAGAAAGTTCAGAGCGCCGAAGGCATGCAGCTTGGAGAGCGCGCGTGATACGGTCTCGAGCGTCAGCCCGAGATAGTCGGCGATGTCCCGCCTGCACATCGGCAGGGCGACGACATCGACCCCGGTCAGCCGGCGGTCCATTTCGAGCAGGAATGCGGCGACACGCTCCAGCGCGGTCTTTCGCCCCAACAGCAGCATGTGGTCTTCGGCATGCCGGAGGTTGCTGTTGGTCATGATCAGCAGGTTGTGGGCGATGGCGGGGTCCACGCGGGCCACCCGCTCCAGGCACACCCGTTTCGTCAGGCGCACGTTGGTGTCGACGATAGCCTCGGCGGTAAAACGGTGGGTTTCGTCGTTCTCCAACCCGAAAATGTCTCCGACAAGATGGAAGGCGCCGATCTGGCGGCGTCCGTCGGACAGCAGCTTGTAGCTGCGCACCGCCCCCGAAACGACCTGGTAAACGTATTCCGCCGGCTCGTTCTCGCCGTAGATCTCGGTGCCTTTCCGGTAATGGAATTCACTGGAGATGAAGCTGGCGTGATGGGCAGTCAGTCTACCCAGGATGCCGGGAGCATGCGCCGGCCTGGTGTTGACGAGAGCAAACATGGACCAACTCCCTGTTTGTACTGAACTGACGGCGTCCGCTGCGGCGCGCAATACCTGTCCGCGCGCTGTGATCTACAACGGGAGCCATTCGATCTCTATTGGTCTTGAGGTCATTGTCCTAAGGGACAGGGTGCGCAAAATCCGGCAATTTGCGTGCGGCAGCGGCTGCTTTCAATTTCCACTCTCGTGGTCGAGTGCTAGGGTTCCGAAGTCATTGGGCTCCGGCTTCGAATGCAATGGACAATGCGTTTCGATTATCCCTGATTATTCTCCTGGCGGCGCTTCTATCCCCGGTTGACGTCCGGGCACAGGAGATGCGGCCGCATTCCATGCTGGTCCTGGACCAATCCGATCGACGCGGCCCATTCTACTATCAGATCTTCGCCGCGCTCAGGACTGAGGTTAACGCTCACGCGCACGCGCCGACGACGGTTTATTCGGAGAGCCTTGACCTCAGCCGCTTCGGAGGCGAAGCCTACGAGGAGAGCTTCAGGCAATTTCTCGAGACCAAGTACCGCGACCGGCCGATCGGCGTCGTCGTAGCCGTTGGCACTGCGGCACTGGAGCTCGTGCTGCGCTGGCGATCGAGGTTGTGGGCGGATGTTCCGGTGGTTTTCGCGCTGGTTGAGGAAACCGATTTCGCCCGGCTGCGTCCACCATCAATGGCGACCGGGGGCATCACGTCGACCAAATTCGCGGACGCGATCAAGGCAGCGCGCGCGATCGTACCTCATCTCACGGCCGTAGCCCTGGTTGGCGAAGACTGGGGGCGCCAACTCGTCTTTCGCAACTGGAAGGACGAGGTTACAGCTGTCGGCACCGATGTCCGCGTGATCGAAATCCTGGGACGACCGATGAAGGAGGTGCTCGAACGGGTGGCTGCACTTCCTGAAAACAGCGCGATTGTTTATTCCGGGCTGTATTCGGATGGTTCCGGGAATTACCAGCCTCCCGCCGAGGCGCTGCGACTTGTTGCAGCAAAAGCCAACCGGCCAATTGTCGTGGCCTCCGAAACGTTTATCGAACCCGGCGGCGTCGGTGGCTTTGTGCTTCTCCCGACGCAGATCGGAATGGATGCCGCCAGACGAGCCCTTCGCATTCTGGATGGCGAGGCTCCGGAGAATCTTCCGGCTTCGGTCATCGATGCAGTGCAGCCAGTTTTCAATTGGCAGCAGATGCAGCATTGGGGCGTCAGCGAATCCAGCCTGCCTCCGGGCAGCAGGATCGAGCTTCGTGAGCCGTCGTTTCTGGAGAAATACCGCTGGCGATCGGTCGTCCTTGTTGCTGCGCTTCTGTTCCAGGCCACGCTGATTTCGTTTCTGCTGCATGAGCGGCACATGCGAAGGATGGCCGAAGTCGAGGCCCGCAACCGCCTGTCGCAATTGGCCCATGTCAACCGGCAGGCCACGGCTGGCGAACTGTCATCCTCGATCGCCCATGAGCTCAACCAGCCGCTCGGGTCGATCCTGACCAACGCCGAAACGGCGGAATTAATGCTTGGCGCCGCCAAACCGGACCTGGGCGAGGTGCGCGAAATCATCTCCGACATCAAGCGCGACGATCTGCGCGCCAGCGAGGTGATCCGCCGAATGCGCAGTCTGTTGAAGCGTGCACCATTTGAGACAAAGGAGATTGATCTCAATCAAATCGTACGTGAAGCGTTCGATTTCCTCGGGTTACAGGCGTCGGCGCGCAATGTCGCGCTCTACTTGCAGACGTCGCCGCAGGTGCCACGGGTCAGGGGTGACCCGGTGCAATTGCAACAGGTTATCATCAATCTCGTGGTCAACAGCATGGATGCGATGGCCAAGATGCCTTATGGACGAACGATCATAGGTCGCACCGAGGTCAATGGCGATGCGTCGGCCGTGATTTCGATCTCCGATTCCGGTCCGGGCATACTGCAGGACAGGCTGAATGACGTCTTCGATCCGTTTTTCACCACAAAGGAGCAGGGGATGGGGATCGGCCTGTCGATCGCGCGGACGATCGTTCTGGCTCACAGCGGCCAGATCTGGGCCGAAAACCAGCCCGGCGGTGGTGCCGTATTCCACCTCTCCTTACCGCTGGCGGCATGAGATGCCCATGATCGAATTTCACTGGAAGGAATGCGGGAAGTCTGCGATCTAAGACGAATGCACTATTTCCCAACAGTGGCCTAAAGGGTCATTTTAGCAAGATGTTCGTCGGTCAATTGGCTGTATTGATCTTTTCGGCCTGCGACGGACTGGGGACTTTTAGCATATCTGTCGGATCAATTTCTCGACCATCCTCCGCCGCGGCGCTGCTGCCTTCGCCGCGTCCAAGCAAACTAGTAGATAGAACTAGTCGATTAGAATTTGTCGGATAACTTGCCTGAGGTTAAGCCGTGATCCGTCTTTCCTGGCCGCCGATCGCATAGGAGAGAGAAATGCCCGGCTTCGTTCATATCGTCGACGATGACGTGTCGTTTCGAACTGCCCTTGAGCGCCGGCTCAAGCTGGCGCGCTATTGCGTTGCGACATATACGTCGGCCCAGGAGTTGCTCGATCGACTTCCCGGCAATGAGGAGGCCGGCTGTATCTTGTTGGATGTACGGATTCCCGGAATGAGCGGTCCGGAGTTGCAGAAGCGGCTCAGCGAACTGGGATCGACGCTTCCGATCGTGTTCCTGACCGGATATGCCGACACCGCAACGACCGTGCAGGCGATCAAGGCGGGTGCCGAGGATTTTCTGACCAAGCCGATTGCGTCGGAACAGTTGATCGAGGCCATCGACCGCGCGATTGCGCGTCAGGATTTGGCGCGCAGCCAGCGCAGCAGGCTCGACGCGTTGCGGGTGCTGCTAGCCAAGTTGACTCCCCGCGAGCGGCAGGTATTCGACCTGATCGTGCGCGGCAAGATCAACAAGCAGATCGCCCACGAGCTCGGCACGACAGAACGGACGGTGAAGGCCCATCGTCATCAGGTCATGGAGAAGATGCGCGTGCAGTCGTTCGCGGAGCTCGTCTCGATTGCGGAGCGGCTCGGAACGCGCGAACCGACTGGCGAGGGGCAGGATTGACGGTCAATCCAGCTGCAGCCCCCTGTCCAATGGGACAATATGAAGGTTTTTCGACAAGGCGTAGACTGCAAGACTGGCCGCGACGATGTCGCTGGCCGTTGACGGAGTATTCGCTCTTTGTCTGCCCAGGTCGGTTGCTGCGGCGGCAGCGTGGAATTTCATACGTCTTTGATCGGACAGAGGCACCGGATCTTGCCGACCACGAAATTTGTCTTCGTCGTGGATGATAACCCCTCCATGCTCCGCGGCATTGGGCGATTGCTGCGGGAATGTGGCTTCGTGTCGAAACTGTTTGAGACCGGCAGTGCGATGCTGAGAGAGGGGGGGGTCGAGAGCGCGCTGTGCCTGGTCCTCGACGTTAATCTTAGCGATGGCTCCGGCATCGAATTGCGGCATCGTCTCGCAGATGAGGGTATCGATGTGCCGGTCATATACATCACGGGAAATGACAACCCGGCAATCCGCATGGCCGCAACGGCGTCGGGATGCGTGGCCTATCTGACCAAGCCATTCACGGCGAGCTCACTGATCGAACCGATCCAGCGGGTATTGGATGGAATCGTCTAGTGGGGGCACACTCTGGTTACTCATCGATGGCCTGATCGAGTGTTTGCACCGCCGCTCCCTTGCGGACCGACGCAAAGTGTTCGAGCGGTACCGACGTTGTTACCGTCAGGACGTTGCTATCCACGACTTCCACCGACAGTGTTTTTCCCTCGTCCATGTCCTGAAGGAACTTTTGGTCTGCGACGTCGGCGGCGATGCACATGTTCGTCAGGCACCAGGTATAGGGCAGGCGAAGCGCCGCCTTCTGATCAACCGACAGTTTGACGCCGGCTTGCAGATACATCCCGACCGGCAGGAACAGCTGCAGCCTGGCATTGCCGTCCTCGCGCCCGATCAGATCGATGCGAATAGCTGTCTGGCCGGTTTCGAAGGTGCCTGTGATTGTCGTACGGCACAGCGTCTTGGCGCCGGCAGCCGTAAAACAGAGCTTTCGCCAATCGCCGTACTTGATGTCCCGAGCAGGATGCTGCCCGCGCGGGGCGACTTCGGCGCCGTCCTTCGCCGCCGGTGGTGATGGTGTCTGCTGACCCTGGCCCGGACTGATTCCCGCCACCAGCAGAAGGGTCGCCAAAGCTCTAAGTCTAGTCATGTCGACTCCTCCAGCGTCTAGCGGATGTTGTCGAGAAATCGCTCGACGTAGGGCGACCATGTCGGGATGGAATCGGCGGAGCCGATCAGGAAATGCCCTTCGTCCCGGAACGGGGGCAGCAGGTGATACTCGGCGCGGCCGCCGGCGCGCGTGAATGACGGCGCGATCAGACCGAGCAGCAGGAGTGCGGCGGTTGCGAGACTTCGTAGGCTCTGCTGGCGCATGGCGCGCTCTCCCATGTCGACGGCCGCGATGACGCGAATCCTGATGCGGCTTGGGATCGTGCCTATGGCGACCGCGAGGAGCAGAAAAATCTCCGATGCAGCGGAGAATATCCACTTGACGGAATCCATGGCCGCATGTCCCAGGCAGGGCGAGAATGCCAACCTAGTGATCGGATTTCGGCTTAGGGCTTGATCCAAATCAAGCCTTGACGCCTTAAGCTGTCCGCCTCCGCTCCGATGAAGGACTTGCTCCGCCCGGCCACTCGTCCATGAGCGCTCTGGACATCGCCGCCGATCCGCGGCGCCGAGAGGGTGCCGATCGCGCTCCATTCTCATGGTCGCACTTTTGATCGTCTTACTGCGTTGCGAGATGAGGCCCGCGACTTGATCTGAATCAAGCTGCAGTCGCGCGCACAGCGCAAGGAGACGTTAGGTCAACGCAACCCCGAGGGTGACCAGCGGACATGAAGCTACCCCCGCAGCAGGCGAGCTGGCTTCGGTTGTTTCCCCCGGCGACCTGGCTTTCGCAAGATCGTGGGTCCTCGCTCAACTCGGATGCGATCGCCGGGGTCACGCTGGCCGCCTATGCGATCCCGGTATCGCTGGCCTATGCGGGACTCGCCGGCTTGCCGCCACAGATCGGCGTTTACGGCTATCTGCTGGGCGGCATCGGTTATGCCTTGCTTGGCTCGTCGCGCCAGCTCGCGGTTGGCCCGACCTCAGCGATCTCCCTCATGATCGCAGGCTCTGTCGGGGTACTGGCCGCTGGTGATCCGACGCGCTATGGACAGATCGCCAGCCTCGTCGCGTTCTCTGTGGCAGTGCTTTGCCTGCTCGCCTGGCTGTTCAGGTTGAGCGTGCTGGTGCGGCTGATCAGCGACAGCATCCTGGTTGGTTTCAAGGCTGGAGCGGGGCTTACCATCATCATGAGCCAGCTGCCGAGCCTGTTCGGCGTGACGGGCGGCGGCCACAACTTCTTTGACCGGGTAATCAAGCTCGCCGGTCAGCTTGGCGATACCAGGCCGTTGGTCCTCGCAATCGGCTTGATTGCAACCTTGTTGCTCTTGCTCGGCGAGCGCCGGCTGCCCGGAAAGCCCATCGGGCTGGCTGTGGTCGCGCTTTCGATCCTGATCGTCTCGATGCTCGGTCTTGCAAAACTTGGCGTGCCCGTAACAGGAGAGATCCCGACCGGGTTGCCGGCGATGTCTGTTCCGACCTTCGGCTTGGTCGAGTTCGACGACCTGTTTCCCATCGCCGCCGGCTGCCTGGTGCTGGCGTATGTCGAAGGCGTATCCGCCGCGCGGAGCTTTGCGGCAAAACACGGCTACCCGCTGGACGTTCGGCAGGAGTTTTTGGGCATCGGCGCCGCCAACCTGGCCGCGGCCTTCGGACACGGCTATCCCGTCGCGGGAGGCTTATCGCAGTCCGCGGTGAACGATGCGGCCGGCGCGCGAACGCCGCTGGCGCTGGTGTTCTGTTCTGTAACCCTCGCGCTGTGCCTGCTGTTTTTCACGGGCCTGCTGACCAATCTGCCGAAGGCCGTGCTTGCTGCGATCGTATTCTCCGCCGTTTACAAATTGGTCGACATTCCGGCGCTTGCGCGGATGTGGCGGATCAGCCGGATCGATTTCTATGCAGCGGCCATTGCGCTGGTCTCCGTGCTGTTCCTCGGAATCTTGCAAGGTGTCCTCCTGGCGGCTGTTGCCTCGATCTTCCTGCTGCTGCTGCGTGCTTCGCAGCCCAATGTCGCCTTCCTCGGTCGTCTCCCCGGCAGCGGTCGCTATTCCGACCGCGCCCGCCACGAGGGCGTGGAGCCGCTGGTCGGGGTCATCGCCTTTCGTCCGGAAACGTCGTTGCTCTACGTCAATGCCGAGACGGTTCTTGAGACCGTGCAGGACGTAGTAAGGGCTTCGCCTGACGTCCGATTGGTTGTCTGCGACCTTTCGGCATCGCCCTTCATCGATTTGGCAGGATCGCAGATGCTGCACGATCTCCGAGACGAGCTGTGGTCCCGCTCCGTCACGTTCTGCATCGTCGGCGCCCACGCGCAACTGCGGGAGCTTCTGAGAGCGGATGGCCTGGCGGACAAGACCGACGCCAGTGACTGGATGCGAACGCTCGACAGCGTACTAAGCGACAGAAAGCCACCGGACGAGAGCTGACGCCGTTCAACCGGCTTGGCCTGCCACCCACCTCCGGTGCGTCAGGCAGCTCGTTTGCCCGGCGAGGAGAGCTGCAAGTGATTATCGAGATTGCATGCCTAACCCACGAAGCTTGACCTAGATCAAGAGGCGCGCGGCGTTCGGGCCAACAATCCCGGGCAACCAGCGCAGGATCGGGAGTCCCTCATGACCAACGAAAAACCGGCACAGCGGCGCATTGACCAATTCTTCTCAGGACCGGGCGGACGTGCCGACAATTGGCGGGACCTGGTCGACGCCGCGAAGGCATGGAGCAAGGGCGGAGACCGCGCGAAATACGATGCGGCGCTGTCGGCTCTCGCGGTAACGGAGGAATTTCACGGCTACCCCGGTCTCCATTTGATGACGGCGCTGAAGGAAGCTGCGGCGGCGGGCGATGCCGCCACCTCACATGCGCTCGCGACGCGGATCGCGCACGCACTTCAGACGAAGTCGTTTCGTCAGCATGCGGGTGACTGGAGCACGCAGGAAGAGAGCAATGGCGACGTTCCCGATCTGCTTCCGCCGACTCTGGGGCAATCCGCGGCGCGCCGACCTTACTTCGAGACCCTGATTGTGACCGGGTTGCCAGCCAGCAACTGGCAGGGGCTCGCGGCGGAATGGCGCAAGCTGCGGCGTCCGGTCGACGCGTTCATCTATGAGCCGGTTATCGTCGGCAGCCTTGAGGACGCATTCTGTGCTGCAATGCTCAACCCCAACATCGCGGCGGTAGTGATAAACGAAGGCTTTGGCCTGCGCTCGCGCCATGATGCGCCCGTGCTTCGTGCCATGACAGGTGCCATGGGGCTCAACGAGGAGTCCGACGCTTCCGCGCTGCGGCTGGCCCATATCCTGAACCGGGTCCGTCCCGAGCTTGACCTCTACCTCATGTCCAATCGCGACGTCGAGCAGATCGCAGGCAGTCCCGAGGCCGATGTGGTGCGCCGGGTCTTCTACTCCATCGAGGATATCCTGGAGCTGCACCTTTCGATTCTGGAGGGCGTGCAGGATCGCTTCGACACGCCGTTCTTCGACAACCTGAAGAAATATGCGCAGCGACCGATCGGGACTTTCCACGCGCTGCCGATTGCGCGGGGCAAGTCCGTATTCAAGTCGGACTGGATTCGCGACATGGGTGAATTCTACGGCCTGAACCTGTTCCTGGCCGAGAGCAGCGCGACCACCGGCGGCCTCGACAGCATGCTGGAGCCGACCGGCAACATCAAGAAGGCACAGGAAAAGGCCGCGCGCGCTCTCGGCGCCGACCGCGTCTTCTTCGTCACCAACGGTACCTCGACATCCAACAAGATGGCAGTGCAGGCGCTGCTGGCGCCCGGCGACATCGCAATCGTCGACCGCAATTGCCACAAGTCGCACCACTACGGGATGGTGCTTGCCGGCGCGCAGCCGCTCTACGTCGAAGCGTTCCCGATGACCGAATATTCGATGTATGGCGCGGTGCCGCTGAAGACGATCAAGCAAGCGCTCCTGAACGCGAAGGCCGATGGCCGGCTCGACCGGGTCAAGATGATCGATCTGACCAACTGCACCTTCGATGGTCATATCTACAACACGCGGCGGGTGATGGAAGAATGCCTCGCGATCAAGCCCGACCTGATCTTCCTCTGGGATGAGGCCTGGTTCGGCTTCGCGCGATTCTCGCCATTCCTGAGGCGGCGAACCGCGATGGGGGCAGCCAACGAGATCGAAGCCTGGATGCGCGACCCCAAGTCGGTCGCGGCCTACGAAAAGCAACAGGCCGAGCTCGGCAAGAACCCCTCGGACGAGGTCCTGCTCAAGGCCAGGCTCATCCCCGATCCGCGCCAGATCCGGTTGCGCGTCTACCAGACAAATTCGACACACAAGTCGATGTCGGCGATCCGACAGGGGTCGATGCTGGCCGTCAAGGACATCGAATTCCACACCGTGGAGGCCCAATTCAAGGAGGCCGTATTCACCCATGCCTCGACCAGCCCGAACCAGCAGCTGATTGCAAGTCTCGACGTGTCGCGCCGCCAGATGGAGCTCGAGGGTTATGGACTGGTGGCCAATGCGATGGAGATTGCGTTCGCCATCCGCAATGCAGTCAACACCAATGCGTTGATCTCGAGGTATTTCCGCGTTCTCGGCGCGGATGCCATGGTTCCCAGCGAATATCGCCAGAGCGGTTTCACCGACTATCTGGCGGCCGGCACCAACTGGGCGAGTGCCCTGAAGAGCCTGAACGACGACGAATTCTGCCTCGATCCGACCAGGATGACGCTGGTCTGCGGCACGGCAGGGTACGACGGAACGCAGTTCAAGGGGCTGCTTGCCAGCCGCTACAACATCCAGGTCAACAAGACCTCGCGCAACTCGGTCCTGATCCAGTCCAACATCAACAACAGCCGGAGCGACGTCGCACATCTTGTGCGGGTGTTGGCGGAAATCTCCGGTGAGATCGATCGCGGCCTCGCCAAGGGCGGCGCGAATGCGAAGGTCGATTTCGACGTGCGCGTCAACAGCCTGATGAAGGATGTGCCTGACCTGCCGAATTTCTCGCACTTCCATCAGAGCTATCGCGGCGATGCCGGAACCAAGACCAACGAGGGCGACATCCGCAGCGGCTTCTATTCGGCCTACGACGCAGGTGGGTGCGAATACCTCCGCCTCAACGATCCGGAGATCGATCGCCGCTTGAAAAGCGGTCCCGATCTCGTCTCGGCGAATTTCGTGATCCCGTACCCACCCGGATTCCCGATCATGGTGCCGGGACAGGTCATCACCCAGGAGACGATCGATTTCATGCGCAAGCTCGATGTGAAGGAGATCCACGGCTACGACGCGACTGAAGGCCTGAAACTCGTGAAAACCGAGGCCCTGGCTAGGATGGGCAAACCAAGAGCTGCCGCGCCGAAGCTCAAGGCTGCGTCGTAATTCATGTGGGGACGGCTACGCAGAGCTTTTCACATTCGTTCAGCAGATCCCTATCTGCTACTGTTCTTCGTCGTTGGCTTGGCCGTCTGGATCGGTTTTCCGGTCGGCTACGCCGTATCTGGCATACTGCTCACCAACCTGGGCTATTTCGCAATGCTGCTAGCGTAATAGCTCGCCATCGCACCTTGTCCATGGAGGAGAAAATATGAAGACTCGTTTGCTCGTTGCCCTGATTGCGTTGTTGATGGGAGTAACCGGTTTCAGCGCGCGGTCGCAGGCTGAAACAGGATCGGTTGCCGTGGTCTTCACCAAGGGTGGCTTCATCGTCGGCGTCGGAGGCGGAGAGGGCGTTCTGACGCTTCGCGGCAAGCACTACCCGTTCACCGTGTCGGGCATGAGCGTCGGCTTCACAATCGGTGCTTCCACCACCAAGCTCGTCGGGCGAGCTATAAATCTGAAGGGACCGGCCTCGATTGAAGGCTCCTACTCGGCGGCCGGCGCAGGCGGGGCGATTGCGGCCGGTGCCGGCGGCGTTCAATTGCAGAACGCCAATGGCGTGATCCTGCAGCTCAGCGGCCCGAAGGTCGGCGCGGAAGTATCGGCCGCCGTGGGCGGCGTGACGATACGGCTGAAGTAGAACCAGGTTGCAATTTTGGGAACAGGCCGCGGTAATGCGCGGCCTGTTTCGTTCAATATCGTTCGACAACAGACTTGATCGCGCGCAGGGCGGTCTGATCGTTGTAGCGTCCCTTGGCGGATCGCTTGGGCAGCCTGACCTTGTCGCGCCGAATCCGACTATAGGGGATGGTCTTCAGAAGATGTGATATGCAGTTCAGCCGCGCGCGCCGCTTGTCGTCGGAGCGGATGACATACCAGGGTGCATGCTTCGTGCTGGTCGCCTTGAGCATCAGGTCGCGCGCGTGGGAATACTCATACCAGCGGCGGAAGGACTCCGTATCCATCGGGCTCAGCTTCCACTGCCGGAGCGGGTCATCGATCCGCGCCCTGAAGCGTCGCTCCTGCTCTTCCATGCCGACCTCGAGCCACAGCTTGATGAGGATGATGCCGCCCTCGATGATATATTGCTCCATCTGCGGACAGAGCGAGAGGAAGCGCTTGTGCTCGGCCGGGGTGCAGAAGCCCATCACATACTCGACGCCAGCGCGGTTGTACCAACTGCGATCGAAAATGACGATTTCGCCGCCGGCCGGAAACTGCTGCATATAGCGCTGGATGAAAAGCTGCGACTTCTCGCGATCGGACGGAGCGGGCAGTGCAACCACGCGAAACACGCGAGGGCTGACTTTTTCCGTGAGGGCCTTGATCGTGCCACCCTTGCCGGCGGCATCGCGGCCCTCGAACAGGACGATCACACGCAGGTTGTTCGCCTTCACCCACTCCTGAAGATGGCAGAGTTCGACCTGCAGCTTGTGCAGTTCCTTCTCGTACACCTTACGCTTCATCTTCGTTGCAGCTTCGTCTTTTGCCATTGGGATATCCATGGTTATGAGGACTAGTTTCCCCAGGCGATAACGATGCCGATGTCGCCGGGCACCCCGCCGGAGAAGTCGATGATCTGGTAGCGAATGCGATAGCCACGGGGCTGCAGATAGTCAGCCCAGAGCTGGTAGATTTCCTTCGGGATTCCGGTTAGCGTATTTTCCCAGCCCGGCTCCATCTGGTTGATCGCGCGCCCCTTGTCGGTGCAAAGCGTGTTCGGGAAGCGGTAGACCTGGACCTCGGCCAACCCGTTTCGGACGGCGCGCTGGATCACGGTCGACGCGAGCTTGATCTTTTCCTCCTCAGTCAGTCCCGAAGGCTTGCTCAGCCGTTCGATGAGAGCCTTCTTCTCGGCTTCGACCGCAGCCGCTCGACGGGCGTACTCATCGGCCTTTTCAGCTTGCTTGACCGCAGCTTCCTTCTGGATATCGTGCGCATTTGGGATCAAGTCGTCGATCTTGTCTCGCATGGCCTGGACCTCCTGGGACCGATCTTTCGCCCTGCGAAACGAAGGCTAGGACCGGGGAGACACGTTCGTTTGATCCAGATCAAGTATCGGCGGGGTACGGGCCCCACTGTGCGGTAATCGAACGGGAGACTGGAATTGAGTGAACAGCTTCACCCGCTAGCACCGCACCATCTGCCATTCTATCTCGCTCCGCCCACAGGCCAGACGGACCTCTTTATGGTTGGGACGGGCGTCTTCCTGGTTGTTGTCGTGCTCTATGTCGGCAATCTCTATTGGCGCCTGCACAGTTTGCCCGAGCGCATGGCGCATAAGTCACAGAAACTGCAGTTCGAGGTCGTAGCCATCCTTGGCCTGATATCGCTATTCACGCATATCCACGCCTTCTGGGTTGCGGGGCTGCTGCTTGCCCTGATCGACATTCCCGATTTCAGCACTCCGCTGCGCAGCATCGCCGGATCGGTGGAGAGACTCGCCGACAACTCGGACACAGTTGCGCAGCCGGAGGAAGGCGGCAGCGAGCCCGCTCAGGTGACGACGGCTGAAGGGGAATCGGCAAAGGGGCCGAGTATCCCCAAGAGCGAGGTACACGGCCATGTTTGAACTGATCCTCTGCTCACTGCTTACGATCTTGCCCGACTATCTCTTTCGCCGCTACGTCCAGGGAAAGCGCTTTGGCAAGGAAATAACCTTCTATTCCGTCTGGTACGAACTTCGCTGGGGCATCACAGGCTGCCTGATGCTGACGGTCGCCTTGATCACCACGATCTTCTATTTCCATCCATCGACGACCAGCGCCGCGTTGTTCTACCGCACAGTCCCAATTCTTCCCGAGGGCTCGGGGCGCGTTGCGGAGGTCAACATCGGTTTCAGCGCGCCGGTCAAGAAGGGCGAGGTCATCTTCCGGCTCGACAGCTCGAAGCAGAGTGCGGCCCTCGACACCGCGAAGCGCAAGGTCGCCGAGGTCGATGCATCATTGATCGCAGCCGAGGCCGATGTGGTGAAGTCGGAAGCGCAGGTCCAGGAAGCCAAGAGCGCCTACCAGCAGGCCAAGGATGAGCTCGACGTAAAAAGCGATCTGCAGCGCCGCAATCCCGGAATTGTTCCGCAGCGCGACATTGAGAAGCTCCAGGTTCTGGTCGATCAACGGCAGGCCGGCATCGATGCCGCCTCCGCCGTCAAGCAGTCGGCGTCATTGCGGGTGTCGACGCTGTTGCCCGCAGAGAAGGCGAGCGCGGAGGCGGCGCTGGCGCAGGCACAGGTCGATCTCGACAAGACGGTGGTTCGTGCCGGCGTTGACGGACGCGTCGAGCAGTTCTTTCTTCGCCCGGGGGACGTCGTCAATCCGCTGATGCGTCCGGCAGGCGTCCTGATTCCGGAAGGGGCGGGTCAGCAGTCGCTCCAGGCCGGTTTCGGCCAGATCGAGGCACAGGTTTTGAAGGAGGGGATGGTCGCCGAGGCGACCTGCGTCTCAAAGCCGTGGACGATCATCCCGATGGTCATCACCTCGGTCCAGGACTACATCGCGGCCGGCCAATTTCGTGGCGGCGAGCAATTGATCGAAGCCCAGAATATTGCCCGGCCCGGCACCATTCTGGTGTTCCTCGAGCCCTTGTACAAGGATGGGTTGGAAGGCGTAACCGCGGGCAGCAGCTGCATCGTCAACGCCTACACCAGCAATCACGAGGTCATCTCGGCCAAGGACACAAGCGCCGGGCAGGCCTTCGTCCTGCATGCGATCGATGCCGTGGGGTTGGTGCATGCGCTGCTGCTTCGCATCCAGGCCCTGCTGCTGCCGATCAAGACGCTGGTTCTGAGCGGGCACTGACAAGTCGAACCGGGCGCCAGGGAGATGTTGAATGAACACGGGCCGGAGATATGGCGCGTTCCTGGCGGGATGTCTGGCCGTCGCGCTGCCCGATTACGCCGCGGCGTTCGATCTCACCGGCGCCTGGGCGACAAGCGCCGAGCAGTGCCGAAAAGTGTTCACACACAAGGGCCGGGCGAATCAGCTCACGTTCACGAACTTTTCGGGCGTCTATGGCGGCGGATTCATCGCCGAACCCGATCGTCTGAGAGGCAAGTTCGAGAATTGCAAGATCAAGTCGCGGAAGGACGACGGCCAGAATATCAACATCGTCGTTGGTTGCGCGTCGGGGATCATGGTCTCGAGCGTGCAGTTTTTCCTCAAGGCCGTCGACGACGACACCATTACGCGCCAGTTCCCGGGCATCGAGGGGATGGAGGTCAACTATCATCGTTGCAAGATCTAAAGGCGCCTGGTCCCCGCCCTGGCTGAGCAATGCCACACATTTGTCGGCAGATGCCGAACCGATTGAGTGAGGCGCCGTGGATCCGCGCAGGTTGCCGAGATCGTTGCGCATCGCCCTGGTTGCGGGACTTGTCCTCTTGGCAGGGGGCGTCGGCCTGCTGGCCTATCGCTGGTATGAGAGGCCGACGACTTTGACGATCGCGGTCGGTTCGCTGGACGGCGAGGCCGGCAAGCTCGTCTCGGCGATCGCGGGAAATCTCGCTCAGTCGAAAGCGCCAGTCCGACTCAGCTTGATCCAGACCCCGGGACCGCTCGAGTCCGCCAACGCATTCGCGTCCGGAAAGGTCGACCTCGCCGTGGTACGCGGTGATGTCGGCGATCTCTCGCAAGCTCAGGCCGTCATCGTATTGGCCCACGCCACCGTGCTGATCGTCGCGCCGCCCGGCGCTGCAATATCTGACATTGCGGAGCTGAAGCGCGCAACGATCGGTGTCATCGGCGCCGAAGCCAATCAAAAGCTGATCAAGGTGCTGACCGACGAATACGACCTGACCCGGGCGGGCGTTACGTTCAAGCCGCTTGCCCCCGCGGACGCGCGCCGGGCTCTCGACGCCAAGGACGTGCGCGCGATCCTGCTCGTCATGCCCCTGACCGAAAAGTATCTTGCGCTGCTGCGCAATGTCTTCCCGCATACCGGGCGAGCCGGCCCGGTGGTGATCGCCGTTGAGTCCGCAGGAGCCATCGCTGAAAAGGAACGCGCCTATCAGAGCTTTGACGTGCCGAAGGGAACCCTGCGCGGTTCGCCGCCCATTCCCCCTGACGACGTGACGACGCTGCAGACGTCGTTCTATCTGGTGGCCCAGAAGAAGCTTGGGAATGACCTGATCGGCGACCTGACACAGTCGATCATGAGCGCGCGTCGGGACTTGCTTGCCGAACTGCCGGCGCTGTCGCAGATCGCAACGCCCGATAGCGATGCGGGCGCCTACATACCCCTGCATCCAGGGGCAGCCGCGTTCTATGAAGGGACTCGAGAGAGTTTTCTCGACCGGTGGGGCAATGCGATCTTCCTGGCGCCGATGATAGCGGGTGGGCTCGCGTCCGTGCTTGCCGCCGCGTGGAGATTCCTCCGCCCGCTCGAGACGAAGACCCGCCAGGAAGCGCTCGACTCGCTTTATGCGCTGGGCCCCCGGATCAGGGAAGCCGGACGCGAAGCTGAACTGGAGGCGATCGAGCGCGAGATCGACCACGTGCTGCGGACGCAGCGTAGCCAGCCGGTTGCCGACGACAAGGCCGAGCGTGCCGTCACGGCGGTGAACGTTGCAGCCCATCGTCTCGAGAACCTGATCCACGACCGTCGCCTCCATCTCGCGTCGCAGCAGCCGGACGATGCCGGAAGCTGAGCCAACGGTCGCGTTCCTTGATCTCGATCAACGAGCGGGCATGGCTGCGACCGATGCTGCCGGGGATCAATGTTGATGGAGATTGCGATGTTTGGTTGGGGCAGGACCCTGCTTGCGATCGTGCTGCTGTCGGCAGCGCCGACCGCCGCGATCGCCCAGACCTCTGCAAATCCGCCGGCTCAAGCTAGCCAGCCGCAACCCCCTGCCGCAGTACAATCGCCCGATCAACTCCTGAAGCCCGAACAACTGGAAGCGCTTGTGGCGCCGATCGCGCTTTATCCCGATTCCCTGCTGGCAAATGTGCTTGCAGCTTCGACTTATCCGCTCGAGGTCGTGCAAGCCGATCGCTGGCTGAGCGCGCGCAAGAATCTCAAAGGCGAGGCGCTCAAGACGGAGGTCGGCAAGCAGGCCTGGGATGACAGCGTAAAGGCGCTCACCAGCACCGCCGACGTCCTCTCGATGATGAGCGACAAGGTCGACTGGACCAAAGATCTCGGCGACGCCGTGCTGGCTCAGCAGGCCGATGTGATGGATGCGATCCAGCGGTTACGCAGCAAGGCGCAGGCCAACAACAAGCTGGTAACGACCAAGCAACAAAAGGTCAGCGTCCAGACCGAGGAGAGCAAGCAGGTCATCGTCATCGAGCAGACCGATCCGGACACGATCTACGTGCCCTATTACGATCCCGCGACGGTCTATGGTGCGTGGCCCTATGCCGACTATCCGCCGTATTACTTCGGCTATCCGTCATATATCGGCGCGGGTGTGATCGCGGCGGGCCTCGCCTTCGGCGCCGGCTGGGCGATCGGACGCTGGGGCAATTACTGGGGCGGCGGCTGCAACTGGGGCAACCGCAACGTCTACGTGAACCATTTCAACAAGGTCAACAATATCGGGAACGGCTGGCAACACAATCCGGCGCATCGTCAGGGTGTTCGCTACAGCAACGGCAACGTGCAACAGCGATTCGGCGGCAACGGCAATCGCGCCGGTGTCGATGACCGCATGAACTATCGCGGCCGCGACGGCCAGCAGGTTGTGAAGCCGGGAAGCGACCGTCCGGGCGCGGATCGCGCAGGCGATCGGGCTGGCGACCGTGGAGGTGATCGCGCGAAGGGCGGCGACCGTGCGAGTGCAGCCAATCGCGCCAAAGGCGGCGACCGCGCGAGCGCCGGCAACAAGGCCAAGGGTGGTGGCGATCGCGCCAGGACGAGTGATCGCAGCCGTGATGGCGCACGGAGCAGCGGTGGCCGCCGCGACGGCGCCCTTGGCAATGTCTCGTCGGGACGCGCGGCGAACCTGCAATCCGCACGTGGGCAGGCCAGCCTTGGCGCACGGGGCGGCGGCGGAGGCGGCTTAGGAGGGGGCGGCGGCTTTGCAGGCCGTGGAGGCGGCGGCGGAGGCGGCTTCAGTGGTGGAGGGGGCGGTGGCGGCTTCCGTGGTGGAGGAGGCGGTGGTGGCGGACGGCGTTCCGACCTCGCGCTGAAGCACGACGTCGTCCTGCTCGGGCATCTCGCCAACGGCCTCGGCTACTACCGCTTCAGCTACCTCGGCAGCAGCAAGGCGTATGTCGGCGTGATCGCGCAGGAGGTCGAGCAGGTGATGCCCGGGGCGGTGAAGCGCGGCGATGACGGCTATCTCAGGGTCTATTACGACAAGCTTGGCCTCAAGTTCCGCAGCTACCGCGAATGGCTGGCTGCCGGCGCGCGGATTCCCGGCCGACCGGAGGTGTCACGATGACCGGCTCCCCGTTCTCTCGACATCGCGCGGCGTCCGTCGGAATCGCGGCCGCAGCGGCGCTTGCCTTGCTGTGGTCGCCGGCCCGGGCCCAGCAAGCCTTTCCCAATCCGGAGGATGCGGCGGCCGCTCTGGCGATCGCCGTCAAGGAGGGCACGAGTCGGGCCATACTGAAGGTGCTCGGCCGTGATGCCGCCGATATCATCGAATCCGGCGACGACGTCGCCGACGCCGACGCGCGGCAGCGGTTCCTTTCTGCTTACGACGCCAAGCATTCGATCAAGGCTGACCAGCACAAGCGGGCCACGTTGATCCTGGGCCCGGATGATTTCCCGTTTCCGATTCCGCTCGTCAACAACCGCGACGGCTGGAGTTTCGATGCAGCGGCAGGCCGCCGTGAAATCCTCTACCGCCGGATCGGGCGCAACGAACTCGATACCATCCAGACTTGTCTTGCCTATGTCGATGCCCAGCGAGAATATGCCGACAAGGATCGCGGTCAGGGGGTAGGGGTCTATGCCCAACGCGTCGTCAGTAGCCCCGGCAAGACGGATGGCTTGTTCTGGCGCGACGACAAGGACCCCAGCCCACTCGGCGAATTGGCAGCCCAGGCAGCCACCGAAGGCTACAAGGTCGGAGCGGAGGGCGCGCCATACCACGGGTACTACTATCGGATCTTGAAGGCGCAGGGCTCAGACGCTCCCGGCGGGGCACTCAACTACGTCGTGAAGGGCAAGATGATCGGCGGCTTCGCGTTGGTTGCCTATCCCGCAGAATACGGCAACTCCGGCGTCATGACATTTCTGGTGAACCATACCGGTACCGTCTACCAGAAGGATCTCGGTTCACGCACCGATTTCGTCGCCAAGCGCATGATCGTTTTCGACCCTGACCACACCTGGAAGAAGGTGGATGTCGCCAATCCCTGAGGGATGAGGGGAGTTGCAGTGATGCGGTGCATAATGCGCACGGTTGTGCGGACGCTTGTTGCGATGATTCTTTTGGTCACGCCATGCTTCGCGCAGGCGACGGGCCATGTCCAGGTCAAGTTCGTGAAGGCGGCTCTTGTCGTCGGCGGCGGCGGCGGAAACGGCGTGTTGATCTACCGCGGACGCCAGTATCGATTTGTCGTGTCCGGCTTCAGCCTCGGCATAACCGCGGGCGCCTCGGTGAGCTGGCTGGAAGGCACGGCCTCGGGCATCAGAGATGTCAACGATTTCGCCGGCAGCTATGCTCTCGTCGGAGCGGGTGGAGCATGGGCCGCGGGCGTAGGCGGGGTGAGCATGCGAAATGAACACGGCGTGGTGCTGATACTCAAAGGCCCCAAGGCAGGTCTGGAATTTGCGGCCAATCTGGGCGGACTCACGATTTCGCTGCGGTGACGGTACCCCCTGGGGCTATGAACGGTGCACCGCGCCTTCAACGTTGCTGCGCAGGTTCAATCGTCCGTGCTGTTCGATCTGGGCAGCTGGGCATTTTGCGGCGTAGAAGCAGCTGAGGAGGTGAACTTCTGCCTAATGCAGAGATAGCTCCAGACAAATGGCCTGCGGGTCCTTTCCGCGGCGGACCTGAAAGCCAAACTTGGCGAAAACCTTTCGCATCGCCGTGTTCCCCGGCAGGACGTCCGCGACTAACTGTTCGAGTCCAGCCGTGCGCGCCAGGATGATAAGGTGTCGCATGAGCAAGCTAGCGACGCCCTGTCCCTGATAGTCGTCGATGGTCACGAACGCGATCTCCGCTGTTCCGGAGTTCGTTACGATGTAGCGGCCGCCGCCGATAATCACTTCGTTTCCGTCCTCGTCGGAAAGCGCGATCAAGGCGACGTGATTGGTGAAATCGATGTTCATGAAGAAATCGACCTCCCTCGCCGAGAAGCTTCGCTTGGGACCGAAGAAACGACGTTGCAGTGACTGGCTGCTCGTGCGACCGATCGCCTCCAACATGTCTTCCTGGTCGTCGGCCCGTAACATGCGGATCTCGACGCTCCGGCCGTCGCGCAGACGTTCGCGCGCTGCATAATTCTCAGGCACGGGCATCCAAATGTCCTCCCGGTGCCAGAAGGGCGCACAGTCGAGTTCGTGGTTTGACCTAGATCAACGATCCGGGCGCGCCAGACGCCTTCAATCGATGCGTCGGCGGAAGGACCCAAAACGATGTCGCTGGACAATCCGCAACTCCCGGGCGGCCCCCTGTCAGGGGTCGTCGCCAAGGCCGTGGAATATATGGTGGATGCCGGGCAGCGAAGCGTGCTGCTTCTCGATGTCCTGCGCCAGCGCGGCGATCAGTATCGCGAGCAGGTTGCCCAGACAGCGCCCCATGTCCTGAGCTATGCAGCCGAGCTCATCCTGGACGGCCGCACGCTCGAGCAGCCCGTCAACTATGCGCTGGTGCGCATCGTCCCGCCCAAGGGTGTGGAAATCGACCTCAACCGCAGGCCGTTCGTAGTCGTCGACCCGCGTGCGGGCCATGGACCGGGGATCGGCGGCTTCAAGGCCGACAGCGAAATTGGAGTCGCGATGAAGGCAGGGCATCCCTGTTATTTCATCGGCTTCCTGCCCGAGCCGATGCCGGGCCAGACCATCGAGCGCATTGCTCACGCTGAAGCCATCTTCATTGAAAAGGTCATCGAGCGGCATCCCGAGGCTGATGGCAAACCATGCGTGATCGGCAACTGCCAGGCCGGCTGGGCGATCATGATTCTCGCCTCCCTACGGCCGGAACTGTTCGGTCCGGTGATTGTGGCGGGCGCGCCGCTGGCGTACTGGGCCGGCGTACACGGCAAATATCCGATGCGCTATTCCGGCGGACTGCTCGGCGGAAGCTGGCTGACCGCGCTTTCCAGTGACCTCGGCGCCGGCAAGTTTGACGGTGCCTGGCTGGTGCAGAACTTCGAGAACCAGAATCCCTCGAACACGCTGTGGACGAAGCAGTACAACGTCTACTCCAAGGTCGATACCGAGGCAGATCGCTATCTCGAATTCGAGCGCTGGTGGGGTGGACACGTCAACCTCAATGCCGAGGAGATCCAGTTCATCGTCGACGAGCTCTTCATCGGCAACAACCTGGCCGCTGGACGTGTCACGATGTCCGACGGGGCCACGGTCGATCTGCGCAATATTCGCTCGCCGATCGTGGTGTTCTGCTCGAAGGGCGACAACATCACGCCTCCGCAACAGGCGCTGCACTGGATTCTGGACCTTTACGCGGACGTCGACGAGATCAGGGCACATGGGCAGACCATCGTCTACACCGTGCACGAGACGGTCGGCCATCTCGGCATCTTCGTTTCCGGTGGCGTAGCCAAGAAGGAGCACGCGGAGTTCTCGAGCAACATCGACCTGATCGATGTGTTGCCGCCCGGTCTTTACGAGGCGACCTTCGAGGCGAAGGGATCCGATACGCTCAATGATGAGCTTGCGATCGGACAGTGGGTAATGCGCTGCGAGGCCAGAACGCTCGATGATATCCGTGCGATGGGGGGGAATTCGCCCGAGGACGAGCGGAGGTTCGAAACCGCCAAGCGTGTCTCAGAAATGAATCTGGCTGCCTATCAGAAATACGTGCAGCCTTGGGTCAAATCGATGGTCACGCCACATATGGCGGAAATGATGCGCAATTGGCATCCGCTCCGCCTGCAATACGAGGCGTTCAGCAGCGAGAACCCTTGGATGAAGATGATTGAGAACGCCGCAGACAGGGCGCGCGACCAGCGCAAGCCTGTTGCCAAGGACAATCCGTTTCTGGCGTTCCAGGAGCGCGTATCGAAACAGATCGTCAGTTCGCTCGATCAGTGGCGCGACTCGCAGGAGGCGCTGAGCGAGGCGATGTTCCTAGCCATCTATGGCTCGCCAGCCCTGCAAGCCGCGGTCGGGGTCGATCCGCAGTCGACACCCTCCCGACGCCGCGACATGAATCCAAAGCACCGCGAGTTCTTGCAAGCTCGCACGGCGGAGCTCACATCCAGGATCGGCTCCGGCGGGATGCGAGAGGCCGGCATCCGGGCCTTGCTTTACGTCGGATCGGCCCGGGGCATGGTGGACGAGCGCAGCCTCGAGGCGCTGCGGCGGCTCCGCCAGGCCGACGAGGCCGCGCGCATGACGCTCGCGGATTTCAAGATGCTTGTCCGCGAGCAGTTCTTCATGCTTCTGCTTGATCGGGAGGCCGCACTTGCGACTATTCCAAAGCTTTTGCCGGACGACATGGACGAGCGCCGCAGGGTGTTTGCCGCCATTCGGGACGTGCTGTCGGCAAGCGCGGAGATATCCGGCGAAGTTGCCAAGCGATTGAAGCAGGTCGCCGGGCTGTTCGGGCTCGACGACCACAGCAACAGCGCCCCTTTCGATCCGAAAGCCCGGGCGTCATAGCAAATCAGAGCGGAGCGATGAGTGCCATGGCAACCGGACCGAACGAAGCCCAGCCGGGATCGAAATACGATCGCCTCATCGTCGCCGCGAAGGGCGTTCCCTCGGTATCCACCATCGTCGTGCATCCCTGCGACGAGAGCTCACTGCGAGGGGCGATCGACTCCGCTGAAGCCGGGATCATCAAGGCGGTTCTGGTCGGGCCGGCCGCGCGGATCCGGGAAACAGCGGCGAAGCACGATATTGATGTTGCGGGCTATGAGATCGTCGATACGCCGCCAACTGAGGCGGCTGCCGCGGCCAGGGGCGTCGAATTGATTCTTGAAGGTCGAGGCGAAATCCTGATGAAGGGCAGCCTCCACACTGATGAACTGATGCGGAGCGTGACGGCAAAGGTCGGCGGGCTGCGCACCGACCGGCGCATCAGCCACGTGTTCGTGATGGATGTGCCTGCCTATACCGAGACGGTGTTCGTCACAGATGCCGCGATCAACATTTTTCCGGACCTCGATGCCAAGCGGGACATCATCCAGAACGCTGTCGATCTCTACAACGTGGCAGGTTTTGGCACGACACCGCGGGTCGCGATCCTGTCGGCGGTGGAGACGGTGACTTCGAAGATCCCGTCGACGATCGAAGCGGCCGCGCTTTGCAAGATGGCGGATCGCAAGCAGATCACCGGCGCGCTGCTCGATGGTCCGCTTGCTTTCGACAATGCGATCGACACGGAGGCGGCGCGGATCAAGGGAATCAGGTCCGAGGTCGCTGGCCGGGCGCAGATTCTAGTCGTGCCCGACCTCGAGTCCGGCAACATGTTGGCGAAGAATCTCGCCTATTTCGCCAAGGCCGACGGTGCCGGCATCGTGCTCGGCGCTCGGGTGCCGGTGGTGCTGACATCACGTGCCGATTCGGCGCGGTCACGGATGGCGTCAGCCGCAGTTGCGTGCCTTTACGCGGATGCCCGGCGTCGAAGTGCTCCCATCGCCGCCGCGTGATTGCCATGGATACGATCCTCGTCGTCAATGCCGGCTCCTCCAGCGTGAAATTCCAGGTCTTCGCGGTAGAAGGCGAAGGCCAGCTGCGGCGGCAACTGAAGGGCCAGATCGATGGCATCGGCAGCCGACCGCGGATGCGCGCCAGCGGCTCCAGCGGCGAGCCGCTGGCCGAGCGTGCATATCCCATCGAGGCGGTTGCCGATGTTCCTGCCGCAATGTCCGTCGCCGGCGCGTGGTTGAGAGAGGAACTCAACATCAGCCCTCTCGCCGTGGGCCATCGGGTCGTTCACGGCGGTCCGGATTACGCGCACCCGGTGCTGATCGACCCCCTGGTCGTGTCGCGACTGGAGCGCTACGCGCCGTTGGCGCCCCTGCACCAGCCGCATAACCTGGCGCCCATCAAGTCACTGCTGGCGAATTTTCCAGCCCTGCCACAGGTGGCCTGCTTCGACACGGCATTTCACCGCGACCATGACCCACTGGCGGACCATTACGCCATTCCACACCAGCTGTACGCCGAGGGCATCAGGCGCTACGGCTTCCATGGCCTGTCCTACGAATATGTGGCCAAGCGCATGCCCCAACTGGCGCCGGAGGTCGCGGTCGGACGTGTGATCGTGGCTCATCTCGGTAGCGGCGCCTCGATGTGCGCGATGCGGGCAGGGAAGAGCGTCGAGAGCACGATGGGCTTCACGGCCCTTGATGGCCTCGCGATGGGAACGCGGCCGGGTCAGCTCGATCCTGGTGTCGTCCTTTACCTGCTCACGGAGAAGGGCATGTCCGCGTCCAAAGTACAGGACTTTCTGTATCGTGACTGCGGGTTGAAGGGTCTGTCCGGCGCCAGCAACGATATGCGCGAACTCGAGGTCAGCGCCGACCCACGAGCTGCATTTGCGATCGACTATTTCGTCTACCGCGTTGGCCTCAACGCCGGCATGCTGGCAGCCGCCCTGGAAGGGCTCGACGGCTTCGTCTTCACCGCGGGGATCGGCGAGAATTCGGTTTCGATCCGCGCCCGCATCGCCGAAAGGCTGGCATGGCTCGGGATCGTGCTGGATCCCGCCGAGAATGCGCGGCATGCAACCAGAATTTCCCGATCCGACAGCCGCATTCCCGTCTATGTCGTGCCGACCGACGAGGAACTGATGATCGCGCACCATACGCTGACGCTGCTCATGAAGCAGCCATCGCCAAATCCAAAACGCGAGTAAAAGTCATGAACATCCCCGTTTATCCTGAAACCAATGTCGCACTGAAAGGCAAGAAGGGATTGATCGTCGGCATAGCCAATGACCAATCGATCGCCTGGGGCTGTGCGAAGGCGTTTCGGGCGCTCGGCGCCGAACTCGCTGTCACCTACCTCAACGAGAAGGCGAAGAAGCACGTTGAACCGCTGGCCAGGGCGCTGGAGTCGTCCATCTTCATGCCGCTCGACGTGATGGTCGAAGGCGAGACCGAGAAGGTGTTCGAGCGCATCGAAAAGGATTGGGGCCAGCTCGACTTCCTGCTTCACTCGATCGCGTTCTCGCCGAAGGACGCCCTGCATGGTCGTGTGGTCGATGTCGATCGCGGGGGCTTCCAGAAGACCATGGATGTATCCTGCTGGTCGTTCATGCGCATGGCCCATCTCGCCGAACCGCTGATGAAGAACGGCGGTACGATGTTCACCATGACGTATTACGGAAGCCAGATGGTGGTGAAGAACTACAATGTCATGGGCGTCGCGAAGGCAGCGCTTGAGGCAGCAGTGCGCTACATCGCGGCCGAGCTCGGGCCGAAAGGCATTCGAGTCCACGCCATCTCCCCAGGGCCGCTTGCCACCCGCGCAGCATCCGGGATTCCGGAATTCGACGAATTGATGGACAAGGCGCAGTCGCAGGCGCCGACGCGCAGCCTGGTCAGCATCGATGACGTCGGCAAGGCCACGGCATTTCTCGCGCTCGATGGTGCCAAGCTGATCACAGGCAGCGTGCTCTATATCGATGGCGGGTACCACATCATCGATTGAACGCCGCCGAGATCCGGTTCAGCTGTAGTGCAGGCCAATGACTTCCGCGACGCAGGCAGGGCGGGTACCGCCCTCCATCTCGATCACGACGCGATAATGAACCCTCAGCCCATTCGGCGGCACGTCTTCGGCTTCCGCGATGCCGACGCGGCCGCGCAACTTTGATCCGGCAGGCACCGGCGTCAGATAACGAATCCGGTCCGCACCATAGTTGAGGGTATTCTTCAGACCCTTGAGGCCCATCACCGAGCGGATGAACATCGGCGTCAGGCTCAGTGACAAGAGGCCGTGGGCGATTGGCTTGCCTCCGGGCATCTCGGCCTTCGCGCGTTCCTGGTCGACGTGAATCCACTGCTCATCGCAGGTCGCGTCGGCGAACTTGTTGATGCGGTCCTGGGTGATCTCGATCCATTCGCTGATGCCGACTTCAGTGCCGACAGCAGACTTGAGCTCGTCGAACCCGTTGAAAATCCTCATGGTATCTGCTCGCTTTTGTCAGAGCGTCATTTCGGGGATCGCATCGGGAAGCGCGAGTTCGGCTTCCGTCACCGCCAGAACCTCCGCAACCGTCAGGCCCGGCGCCGTTTCCAGAAGCGTTGCCTTGCCATCCGGAAACGCGATGACCGCCATATCGGTCACCACGAGATCAACCGGCCGCGCCGATGTCAGCGGCAGGTTACATCTGGCCACGATCTTCGATTTACCTTTTGCCGCATGTTGCATGGCGACGATGACGCGCTTGGCACCGGTGACGAGATCCATGGCGCCGCCCATGCCGGGAACCATCTTTCCCGGGATCATCCAGTTGGCGAGATGACCGTCGACGTCGACCTGCAGGCCGCCGAGCACCGTGATGTCGACGTGGCCGCCACGGATCAAGCCGAACGAAATCGCACTGTCGAAGATGGCCGCACCCGGCAATGCGCTGATCGGCCTTCCGCCGGCATCGGTCAGCAGCGGATGGGCCATGCCCTGTTCGGGGATCGGGCCCGTGCCGATCAAGCCGTTTTCGGACTGGAAGAAAACCCTGAGCCCGGCAGGAACATAATTCGCAACCAGTGTTGGAATCCCGATGCCGAGATTGACGAGGTTACCCGGCCGGAGTTCCTTGGCTACACGCCGTGCGATGATGGTTTGTGGATCCATGGGTCACCCGTTCGCGACGAGATAGTCGACCAACGGTCCCGGCGTGACGACGTGATCGGGACCGATCACGCCGACCGGAACAATGTGCTCGGCGGTCACGATCACAGTGTCTGCCGCCATCGCCATGACCGGATTGAAATTCCGCGCGGTGAGGGCATAGGAGAGGTTGCCTGCGTAGTCGGCCAGGAAGGCGTGTACGAGCGCGAAATCAGCACGCAGTGCTGTCTCAAGCAGATACGGTTTGCCGTCGACCTCGATCTTCTGCTTGCCTTCCTCGACTAGGGTACCGACGCCGGTGGGCGTCAGAACCCCGCCAAGACCACAGCCGCCGGCGCGGATCCGCTCGACGAATGTGCCCTGTGGAATCAGGTCGACCGTGATCTTTTTGCCCAGCATCTGTTGCTGCGCTTTGGGATTCAGCCCGATATGAGTGCCGATCATGCTCGACACCTGGCCGCCGTCGAACAGCTTGCCGACGCCCTTGCCGGGTGTGGCCGCATCGTTGCTGATGAGCGACAGGCCGGATTTCTTCTGTCGAACCAGTTCGTCGAGCAGGCGCTCAGGCGTGCCCACGCCCATGAAGCCGCCAACCATGATGCGCGCGTTGTTCGGGATCATCCCAACGGCTTCTTCGGCGGACACGGCCTTCATGATTGGGCTCCGGCAATCGATCCGAGGCGGGTTGTCTCAGCGAACACTGTCGTTTGGCGTGGTGCTCACGTTGATCTGGGTCAAGGCCGGCGTCCTCTTCGTCTGCGCGGCGTCTCCGTTTGCACAGTGGTGGACAGGGCCCTAATGAGACTTCCAAGGCGATGCGCGAGCAGGTCTGTTCGACGAAACCTTACGCACTCGGGAACCGTGCCCCGAGAACGGCCCTGCGCCCGTTGCCAGTAACCCAGTGGAGTGCATCGGCGGGCGCTAGTCGCCACCACCCGTGGACATCAATTCACACACGGTTTCCGGCCGCCCTGGACGCTTGATTGTGGTGCGGCCCGACTTCGAGATCTTCAAAGTGACCCGATTGCCCGAATAGCGGGTACCGGAAAACGCAAGCCGCTTCCGCAGCGTTTCCGTCCCTCGTCCATCGCGGAAATGCACAAATGCGCGCGAGTCGTGGGGGTAGAATGCCACGGTGAATCGGGTGTCGTCGGCGCAATCGTAATTCTGGAACGTCGTTGCCCGCGCCGACGATGGCGGACCGCAGAAACAACATCCTGCAACGATCGTCACGACACCAATGAACCCGCCCCGGATCATCCTTGCCCCCTCGTGGGCTGCATAGAATTTGCGTGAAGAGTTTAGGGTAACGCTGAAATATAGCTACCAATCTTCGTCTTCACCGTAGATTTCCACCGCAGCTTTCCGGCCAATCGCTGTAGAATGTAACGAGCGGTGTGTGGAGGTCCGCTCACCGCTGTAAGCAGCGTTCACTGAAAAACCGAAGTCGCAGAGGACCATAAGCAGTTTAACGCGAGCCACAAAGACTTCGCCCGAGCGAACGAGCGACCGAAAAGGAAGCCCGGCGCCCGACGATGCAAAGCGCGGAAATGTACGGGCTTGCAGCGCTGCCGAACTCAGCCCTTCCGCTTGGCCACTTCCGCGCCATAACGCGCTCGGGCATCTTCGACGGCTTGCGCCTGCGCCGCCGCGAGGCTTTCGCGGACCTCCTTGGCGCGGCGCGCGGCATCAAGCGTCGCCTGCGCGTGGCCCTGGAACTGCGGCATGACCTCGCGTGCGATCAGTTCGTAGCTGCGCATTGTTGCTGAAGGATTGGCCCAGTTGTGCGCCAGCAGGAGATAGGCGCCAAAGCCGCCGTTAGATTGTTGCCACAACCGCTCGATCTGGGCGGCGCACGCGTCCGGCGTGCCGATTGCACCGAGGCCCGAGCCGTTGATGAACTCGATCATTTCGGCGACCGAGTTGCCGACCACCGCCATTTGGGGGAACGCGGCGACCTGCTGGAAGTAGCGGAACCAATGCTCGATGCCATATTCCACGTCGCGATACGCCTGTTCTTTGGTTTCCGCGATATGGCACAAGCCAACAAGTCGCCACTTGTTCCGGTCGGCGGTCTTGCCATGCGCCTTCGCCTCCGCAGTCAGCACATCCCAGTGCAGCGCCAGCGCATCAAAGCCGGCGGCGGTGGTTGCGCCCACCGACAGCATACCCAGGCCGTATCGGCCGGCGAGCTTGGCGCCGGTCGGCGACGCTACGGCAGCGACACCAACGTCGAAGAGTGGATTGGAGTAAGGCCGCAGGTGCAGCCGAGCCTCGCGCAGGTCCCAGCGATCGTTTTTGAACGTGACTGGTTCGTCGCTGGTCAAAAGCTTCGTGACGATGGCAACGCCATCTTCCAGCAGCCCGCGCGTCTGACTCTGCTGCAGTCCGATCATGGCGCCGTCGGTGGGTAGCGAGCCCGGGCCGAGCCCGAGCATCGCCCGCCCGCGGGTCAAATGGTCAAGGAGGACGATGCGCTCAGCGACCCAAAGAGGGTTGTGATACGAAACGCTGATCACCCCGGTGCCCAGTCTGATGTGCCGCGTGCGCTCGGCTGCCGTCGCTATCATGATTTCCGGAGAGGCGGAGAGTTCGGTGCCAGCGGAGTGATGCTCGCCGAGCCATGCCTCATCATAGCCGCAGCGATCCAGCCATTGGATGAGATCGAGATCGCTCTGCAATGCGAGCGTTGGGTTGATGCCGGGCTTATGAAAGGGCGCGAGAAAAATGCCGAAACGCAGGTGCTGGGTCATTGGCGAGGTTCCTCTGCATTTATGATGGGGCCTTCACTGGCCTCCAGATCCGGACCAAGCTGTCACTTCATTCGCGGTTCCCCGACAGGGGATTGGACCGACACGATAACCGCTCCCTGCACCGAACTGCAAGGCGCTGTTGATTGCCAGAATCGCGCGCGTCGGAAAGCGGCAGCTTCTTTCTCTCCGCCCTTCTCGGGCGTCTCATTCTGGACTGGCTGGAGTGCTCACGTTGATCTGGGTCAAGGCCCGCGTCATTCGTCGTCTGCGCGGTGCCAGGTCCCAAGGCCTGCCAGCACGTCCGCCCACAATTTGCGCACCTGTCGATGACGATCGCTCGCGGCATGTCTTCAAAATGCACCGGTCCGATAAACTTGCCGCCTAACGCTCGGACGGATGGAGGGAAAAGTGCTCGAGCATCATGCGTGGCAGGATCAACCCAAAGGTCATTGCTAATATGGTCAGAAACGCGGTGACACCGTCTGCCGCGATATTCGTTAGCAGATCTGCCGATGCACGGGGTCCCATAGAGACCAACTCGACGGTCGCACTCGCCGCACGAAAAAGGAAGAAGCCCGGAACCATCGAGACAGCGGCGGAAAAGCCGAGCGCCGCGAACGGCAGATGAAGTCGGTCGACGACCGGCGCAACGATGATACTTATCAAAATGCACGCGATGAACGCTCCGGTCGCGACGTTTGCCCCAACAAGCGAGATTAGGGCCCATCGAGCAGCATGCCCGAGCATGCCCGCTACGATGGGCAGCGGCAGCAGGCGCCAGGGCATCGAGAACAAGGTGCCGAAGGAGGCGACGGCGCATCCCGCTGCGACCACGTCCGCCAGGAACGGCACGGGCAGGGCCGGCCCAGCCGTAAGCTGGACTGCTCCGCCGGCATTGAAGCCCAGGAGCAAGCCGAAGCAGATCATCAGCACGGCGATGCCGGCGTAGGTCAGACGGGCGATGCCAAGTGCGATCCGTGTGCGTGCCAGATCGATTGCGCCGTTCAGAAGATGCGGACCAGGCATCAGCACCATGCAAGGGCAGAACGCGACGAGAGTGGTCGAGATAGGCTGACGCAAGCTGATAGCGGAGACGGCAGCCACGATGCCGGCGATGAAGGCGGCACAAAGCGGCTGGACGAAAGGATTCCTGCTGAAAGCCGAAAGCCCGCGGCGGACGATTGCGCCAAGAGCGGCACTCGCCGCAATAAGCATTAAACTCGTGAGATCGAGTGCACCGAAGATCACTCCAAGCGACGCCGCACCGATGGCTGCGAATGACGTGAAACGCAGCGTGGACACGGGTGGCAGGCTTCCTGCCGACAACAGAGACGGCCGTGCTTCCTCGGCGCGCAACGTACCGTCGCACAGCCGTTCTACAACGAGCGTGATAGCCAGCACCCTGTTCATGTCCATGCCGAGCGGCTTCGTGGGAACGATCCGGGACACGGATGAGTCCTCGATCTCGACCGTAAGCTTGTCCCAGTCCGGCAGCACCTTCACCGGTGCGCCCAGAGTGCGCCCGAGGCGTTCGGCCGTGACTACCGTGCGTTCCGTGGTCTGCCCGTGAGCGAACAGCAGCTTTGCTGCCAATACGGTAGCATCCAGTGCCGCTTCGCGCGTCGGACGCCCGGAGCCAGGCCTGAATGGTCGAAATGCGACCGTCATTGCAATTGGACCTCGAAGTTCCGGTGGCGTTCGGCCCGCGCCGCCGATATGGGCGGTGCGACGTCCCCTCAATGTCCGGCGCTTTGTCCGCCGTCGACGTGCAGGATCTCGCCGGTGGTGAAGGCGGCACCTTCAAGGTACAGCACTGCATCGACAACATCTTGGACCTCTCCCATCCGTCCGACCGGATGCAGCTTGGCCAGGAAGTCGTACATTTCAGGTGCATGCATCGGCGTCTTGACCGCGCCGGGCGCCACGGCGTTGACACGGATTCCCTTGCTCGCATATTCGATCGCGAGCGACTTCGTCGCGGCGTTCAAGCCACCCTTGGTGAGGGCGGCCAGTGCCGACGGTACGCTGCTGACCGCATGTTCATCGAGGCTGCTCGTGATCTGCACGATATGCCCGGACCGCCGCTTCAGCATCGCCTTGGCTGCGCGCCGAGTGACCTGGAAAAAGCCATCGAGATTGATCCCCAGCATGTTGGCATAATCCTCGTCCGTATACTCGGTGAATGGCTTGGCGACGAAGATGCCGGCATTGTTGACGAGGGTATCCACGCGGCCGAAGCACTCGAGCGCCTGCGACACGATGCGTTCCGCGGTGGCTGAATCGGTGACGTCCCCGGCCACCGCCAGGATATCCGGATCAGACGACGGCCTGATCGAGCGGGAATTGGCGACAACGCGATAATTGCGATCGCGATATGCCCTGACCAAGGCCTCGCCGATACCCTGCGAAGCGCCGGTGATGATGACAACTTTCTGCTCTGCACCCATGATGGGACTCCATGTTCTCCTGAAACGGCGGGCAGCGCCCGCCGTGCTTGGCTTCGTTACTGTGCGGTCCAGCCGCCATCGACCGAGATCGCCGTGCCCGTGATCTGGTCGGCCGCAGCCGAACAGAGGAAGGCGACGGTTCCGCCGAGCTGCGCGGGCGACACAAACTCCTGAGACGGCTGCTTCTCCGCCAGGATCTCTGCGGCCGCTTCCTTCTGGCTCTTGTGCTTTTGCGCAGCGATGTCGCTGATCTGCTTTTCGACCAGAGGCGTTCGCACCCAGCCCGGACAGACCGCATTGCATGTGACACCGCTGCCAGCCGTCTCCAGGCCGACCACCTTGGTGAGGCCAACCAGCCCGTGCTTGGCAGCAACGTAGGCGGCCTTGTGCGTTGATGCGACGAGGCCGTGCGTGGAGGCAATGTTGACGATCCGTCCCCAACGCTGCTTTTTCATCTGGGGCAGGGCCGCGGCGACTGCGTGGAATGCCGCTGACAGATTGATGTCGAGAATCGCGTTCCACTTGGCCGGAGGAAACTCCTCCACCGGTGCGGTGAACTGGATGCCCGCATTGTTCACCAGGATATCGAGGCGTCCGAATGTCTCGATCGTCGCCGCGACCAATCCGCGCACGGATTGTCCTTTCGACATATCGGCGCCGTCGTAGACAACACGCACGCCGCGCTCGCTTTCGATGTCGCTGCGGATGGTTTCGATCTCGCCGGCATCGCCGAAGCCGTTCAGTACCAGGTCGGCGCCGAGCCTGCCTAATTCCTTCGCGATGCCCAGACCGATACCGCTTGTCGATCCCGTGACTATCGCTACCTTGCCCTTCAACATGGGAAGTCCTTTCGATGTCTGTGAATTGAATGTCATGCTGGATCAGGCGGCCGACGCCGGCCTGGCTTTGCTCGGCGGCATGGCGCGGAACGAGATTGCGAGCCGGTTCCATGCGTTGATGGTTCCGATCAGGATCGTGAGGTTCACGGCTTCGGCGTCGGAGAAGTGCTTGCGGAGCTCTTCATAGACGTCATCGGGCGCACGCGTTTCGACGATCCGCGTCACCGCCTCGGTCCAGGCAAGCGCGGCACGTTCGCGATCGGTGTAGACAAGCGACTCGCGCCAGGCGTTCAGTAGATAGAGCCGCTGCTCGGTCTCGCCACGCTTGCGCGCATCCAGCGTGTGCATATTGATGCAGAAAGCACAGCCGTTGATCTGCGAGGCACGGGTCCTGACGAGTTCGATCAGCGACTGTTCGAGACCTGACGACTGGATCTGGGTCTCCACCGCCGTCAGCGCCTTGATGGTCTCGGGCGCGGCCTGGTAGAAGTTCATGCGGGGTTTCATGGTCGTTCTCCTCTGGTGTTGAAGACGGTCAGTGGGCGCCGCCGCCGTCGAGACGGTCTGGCCTGGCGAGCATGAGGGCTGCCGCAAGAGCAACGATCTGCGAGACGCCGAGCAGATAGAAGGTGTCGCTGAAGCCAAGGATGAAGGCCTGCTTCTGGATGATCTTGCCGATCGCGACGTAGGCGTGGTGGACGGCATCGACGCGATCGATCACGCCGTGGCTCATGAAGTACTGCGTCAGCTGGTCGAGCCGCGTGCGGGTCGCCTGCTCGAACATCGTGACCTGCTGCGAAAGCACGTTCGAGTGGTATTGCTCGCGCTTGGTGAGCAGGGTCTGCAGCGCGGCGATGCCGATCGCGCCTCCGAGGTTGCGCATCATGTTGAACAGGGCGGATGCGGATCCGGCATTCTCGGTCTCGACTCCGGCGGTGGCGACCGCCGAGAGCGGCGCGAAGACGAGGGCCTGACCAAACGCGCGAATGACGTTCGGCCAGAACAGCTGATCGGCCGCGTAGTCGTTGGTCATGTGGATATTCAAGAAGTTGGAACCGCCGAACAGCACAAAGCCGATGCCGATCACGAGGCGCGGATCGAGCCGCTGCATCAACCGCGGCACCAGCGGGATCAGCACGAGTTGGGGCAGGCCGGTCCATGCCAGCACCATGCCGATCTGCTCGGAATTGTAGCCCTGGATGCGGGAGAGGTAGACCGGGAGAATGTAGACGGAGCCGTATAGCGACACGCCGAGCAAAAAGTTCGCGAGCACGCCGAAGCCGAAATTGCGACGAAACAGAATTCGCAAGTTGAGCAGCGGCTTCGTCGCGGCTAGCTCGATTGCGAGGAACAGCGTCAACGCAACAGCAGCGATCACGGCCAGCCGAACGATGAAGGGCGAGCCGAACCAGTCATCCTTGTTGCCTTCTTCCAGCACGGTCTGCAGCGCGGCGAGCCCAATCGCCATGGTGATGATGCCGGCCCAGTCGCCGTCGCGCAGCAGCGGCAGATTCATGGGTGTCGCTTCCAGCGAGAAGAACAGCATGGCGATCATGACCGCGCCTGGCACGATGTTGACGTAGAAGACATATTCCCAGCCGAAGTTCTCGGTGAGATAGCCGCCGATGGTCGGACCGATCGCCGGTGCGAATGTCGCCGAAATCGCAAACATTGCGAGCCCGATCGGCTGTTTCGCTTTCGGCAACAGCGTGATGATCAGCGTGAATGCCATCGGAATCAGCACGCCGCCGGTAAACCCCTGTACGGCGCGCAGCGCGATCATCTGCGGCAGATCCTGCGCCAACGCACAGGCCGCCGAGAACACCAGGAACAGGAGCGCATTGGTGAGGAGATAGATGCGCACCGAGAACACCTGGGCGAGCCAGCCGCTGAGCGGAATCACCACGATCTCGGCGATCAGATAGGAAGTCGAGATCCAGCCGCCGTCGTCGATGCCCGCGCCGATCCCGCCCTGGATGTCGGCAAGCGAAGCATTGACGATCTGGATGTTGAGCACCGCCATGAAGGCGCCGAGGGTGGCCCCGACCACCGCGAGCCAGGTCTTGCCGGAGACCGCGGGAGCGACCGGAGCTGCCGCGGGCGGCAGAGAGTCGCCCGCGAGGATGGTGTTGGTGGCGCTTTGCAGTGTGGTCATGGTTGTCTCCTCGCAGGCGAGGGGGGAACGTGCTTGCGACGACTACCCGCGGGGTTGTGAGCGGCGCGATGCGAGGTGTTTTTCGGCCTCGCGTTCGGCAACGACTTCCGACCTGGTATTGACCGTCGGCACGGCCGACATGCCCGGGCGCAGGAGGCCCCTCAGGTTCTGGTCGTCAAGCACGATCTTCACCGGTACGCGCTGCACGATCTTGGTGAAGTTGCCGGTGGCGTTGTCGGGCGGCAGCAGCGCAAATTCGAGGCCACTCGCCGGCGACAGGCTGTCGACATGGCCCTTCAGCCTGGTCGAATGGAAGCTGTCGATCCGAAGCTCGACCGGCTGTCCATTCCGCACATGGGTGAGTTGGGTTTCCTTGAAATTCGCGACCACGTAGACCGCATCCAGCGGCACCACCGCCATGAGCTGCGTGCCGGCCTGGACATATTGTCCGACCCGCAGCGTTCGCGCACCGACCGTGCCGTCGACAGGCGCGGTGATCTGCGTATAGGACAGGTTGAGCGCTGCCTGCTGCTCGAGCGCGCGGGCATGATCGAGCTGGGCAAGCGCCTGCGCGCGTTGGCTCAGGAGCACCTCGACCTTCCTGTTCGCGGCCATCAATCCCGCTTTTCCTTGCTGCATCTGCGCAGTCTGCGAGCGCAGCGCCGCGTCGGTCTGCTGGGCGCGTTGAACCGTACCTGCACCCGACTTCATGAGCTCGTCGTAGCGAGCGCGCTCTTGCTGGGCGAACTTCAGATTGGCTTCGGTCGCGTCGACCTCGGCCGCCTGCTGCCGGATCACCGGCTCCTGCAATGCGATCTGTGCGTCGAGATTGCTGACCGCAGCCTCGGACGCAGCAACATCCGCCTGAGCCTGCGTCAGCGCGGTCATGAAGTCGCGGTCGTCGATCCGGGCCAGGAGCTGACCGGCCTTCACCGCTTCGTTGTCGGCCACCAGCACTTCCGCGATGTAGCCCGAAATCCTTGGCGCGATGATCGTGGAATCCGCTTTGACATAGGCGTCGTCCGTCGTTTCCAGGTAGCGACCCGTGGTGAGATAATAGTGGCCGAAGGCGGCAGTCCCGGCGACACCCAACGCTGCGGCGAACGCAAGGGCTGCGCGCCGGATCGCCTGACGCGAGGGCGAAAGATGGAGCTTGGCCTTCTGTTCGGAGGCATAGGAAAGGGTCGACATGGTATTCTCCTAAAGCTGCGGGAGCGTTAGAGCTCAATCGGGGCGATGGACGTCATGAGTGACGATACCGAGCTCGGGAGGCGGCACGTCGAGGCGGCGCGGGTCGGCCAGCGTGCGGCGGATGTCCTCCAGCCCGCTTTGCCAATGGGCGCGCATCGCGCTCAGCCCGAACTCGTAATCCTTTGACTGCCCCTCGTAGATCTTGGACTGGTAGATCAGGTGGATGATGTTGTGGGAGCAGTGGCGGGCCATGTCCGCGATGGTGCGGAGTTCCGTGTCCTGCTTTGCACTCTCCGGCAACCTTGCGAGCGTCCGGTGCAACGCCTGGCGCATCTTCTGCATCCGCAGCGCCTGATCCGTAATGGCGCGCGTCCGGCTCGAATATTGAATGTCCTTCTGCCGGCTCGACACCTCCATCATGTCGTGGGGGACACGGCCTCTGGCTGACCAGAGATCAACCTGAAATGTCAGTGTGTCACACGGCTCGGCAGACAGCACGCGGGACAGGGGCGTGTTCCAGGCCACACCACCGTCCCAATAGTGCTCGCCTTCGATCTCGACAGCCGGAAACGCCGGCGGCAACGCGCCGGAAGCCATGAAATGCTTGGCGTCCAGCTTGCGCTCGGCGGTATCGAAATAGATGAGATTGCCGGTGCGGACGTTGACGGCGCCGACGCTGACGCGCACCTCGCCCGAGTTCAGCCGGTCGAAGTCGACGAGCCGCTCCAACGTCTTGCCCAGCGGTGACGTATCGTAGAAGCTCGTTGCCGCATCACCCGAGAATGGTGACCAGAACGGGAATGGAAAGCGCGGCTTGAAGAAGCCGGGCTGCCCTTGGAACAAGGCCCTCGTCGCCGCGACCGCGTTGTTCGCTGAACGGAGATCGAAGGCGAAGGGCAGGGCGTCGGCGAGCCCTTCGCCCGTGGGCCATCCCACCGGGCAGGCACAGATGCTTTCCCAGAACTCGCGGAGCCGTTCGACCCGTTCGCCTTCAGGTGAGCCGGCGATGATGGCGGCGTTCAGCGCACCGATCGAAATGCCGGCCAGCCAGTTCGGCCGGATCCCGGCCTCGTGGAGGCCCTGGTAGACTCCGGCCTGGTAGGCGCCGAGAGCACCGCCGCCTTGCAACACCAGCGCGACGACGTCATACGGCATCGTCCTGGTTTCCCGCTGCGTGGGATTTGCCTGCTCGCGCATGACGTTCAACATTGCCAAAACTCCTCGCATTGCCGCTGTTCCGATCAACTCGCATTGGCCTCGATCAAGACTCCGGATCCGGGCTCGCGTCGTCGTGCCGTCGCCGGGGACAGATAGTCGTGCACGACGGTGCCCAGCCCGAGCGTCAGGTCGGCGACGAGGTGCTTGGCTGACAGCACTTGAAGAACCGGCAGCTCGGCGACCGGGGCCAGCGCGTGCGAATACAGGTCGAGCGCAGCCGGTCCCGTCCATGCGCCCTTCACGGTGATGTCTTCGAGGTGGAAGCGCACGAGCTCGCAGACGCGCGTCGTGCCGTCGACGTGTGGGATGATCTTGAGCAGAAAATTCGGAGCCGCGAGCTTCCTTGCTTCGACTGATGTGTCGAGAGCGCGGTGCTTGTAGCCCATGGTGCCGGTCGCGATGCGGACCGAGCCGTAATTCAGGGTGCCGACCAGCGTATCGATCTCGGCGGCGAGCTTCGGCTGCGCCAGCTTCTTGGGAAAGCCCCATAATTCGCGGCCACCCGCAATGGGCGGATGGTCATTGAGGAACATCTGATGGGTGAAACCGCCGGCCTGGCCTTGATAGGACACCGGGATCACCTGGCCGCTTTCGGTGTAGTCGCCGAAGCCGGTTGAATCCGGCATGCGGATGAACTCGTAGTTCACCACCGGCTCGGTCAGCTCGAGCGGCTCCGGTACGACCCGACGCAGCGCTTCGGGGTCCGTCCGGTACTGGATGATGAAGTATTCGCGGTTGACGAAGCGGTAGGGGCCGGGCGGGAATGCCGGGTTCGTGAGCGGCATCGCGAACGCCGCTGTTCGCACGGTGTCGTGTCTCATCGTCGTGAACTCCAGATTGATTGACTTGTTTTGGGGACCGCGCGCTCTTTGCGAACGCGTGGCCCGGTCGCGTGAGGCGCTTACACCTCGGTGACATGCTCCGGATCGGCCGAGGCGAGCGCGGCGGCGCGTTCGGGCCGCGGCGGATAGATCCAGACGGTGTTGATCTCGTGCTTGGTCTGCTTGGCCTTGTCGCCGACGATCTCCACCTTGCGCTCCCAACCGCGCGTGAACAGCGCACCGGCCTCTCCGAGATCGAGGCAGGTGACATAGCCCTTCTGGTGATACGGCTTGGTCGGCACGCCCAGGAGCTCGGCTGCGGCATTGTTGCCGGCAAAGGCGCCCATCCGCGTGGCATGCTGGCACGACATCAGCGCGTAGTTGCCGGCATCGTCGCACGCGGCGCGAGCGGCATCGCCGGTCGCAAACACGCCGGCCGCCTCCGGCACGCGCAAGTCGCGGTCGACAAGCAGCCGGCCGGATTTGTCGCGTTCGCCGGGAATCTGCGCGGTCAACGGGGCGGCGCGAATGCCCGCCGCCCAGATCACCGTTTCGGTCTCAATGCGTTCGCCATCGGAAAGCGTTACGCTGGATTCATCCATGGATGCGACGCCTGCACCGACCCTCGCCTCGATACCGAGCTGCTTCAGCGCGTCCTCGATGACGGGGCGGGAATCTGAGCCCATGTCAGGAGCGATCGCGGGATTTCTTTCGACGATGATGACGCGCAGCCTGGTCCCCTTGCCGAGGATCTTGCGCAACCGCGCAGGAATCTCGGTGGCCGCCTCGATGCCAGTGAAGCCGCCGCCGGCGACAACCACGGTGTCGCGTCCGTTCTTTGCGGGCCGGTCTGCCAGGCCGTGCAGATGCTTGTCGAGGGCAATCGCATCGTCGAGCTGGTCGACACTGAAGCCGTGTTCGGCAAGGCCGGGAATATTCGGGCGGAACAGCCGGCTGCCTGTGGCCACGACGAGGCGATCGTAGGAGAGCGCCTTCGTGCCGGTGGTGGTCGCGACCTTCACTGTACGGGACGCCGTGTCGACCGCCTCCGCGCTGCCCTGCACGTAGGCGACATCGACGGCGTTCAGGACGTCCAACAGCGGCGCCGTCAGGGTTTCGGGTTTCGCTTCATAGAGGCGCGGGCGGATCACGAGCGTGGGCTCGGGTGCGACCAGCACGATCTCGAGCTCGTCGGGCGATGCGCCATGGATGTCGCGCAGGCGGGCAGCGGAAAGGGCGGCATACATACCGGCGAAGCCGGCGCCGATGATGATGAGTCGCATGTCAGTTTCTCCTCTGGTTTGACTTCTCGGACGCACGCGCGTCACCGTCGCTGCCCACCGCGCGCGGGGAGCTTGTTGCGATCGCTAACGACGCGAAGATGTGAAGCGAAGTCGTCTGCGCTTTAGAAAGCGCCGCAGGTGGGCGCCAATGCCGTGGACTCGGGACGCTCACACGTAGCGTGGCAACGCCGGCCAACCAACGGCCAGCTGAGCCGAAGAGCGATCGGTTCGGTCGGTATCAGCGGCCAGGCAGCGTGGGACGTCTGAGTTTCGTCCCTTGCCATGATGGAGCCCGTCGCCAGGGAAGAAACCTCCACCTGCTCGCCGGTGGCGGACGTGAAGCGGACACTCAGTGAAAGTCCGTATACGAGCGCGCTCACGATGACCCTCCGTCGCGGCACGATCTTGAGGAGGGGGATATGGTTCATCCAGGTCATCGATCGTCTCCGTGCATTCTCGCCTTGGGTGACATATGATCTACCGGAGTGACCTCGCGGCTGCGCCAGAGCGATTGACGTCCTTGCAGAGAGATTGCGGCTAGCGCGTGCGTCGTCGCCAATCGCTCGGCGTTTCTCCGGTCAGCTTCCTGAACGCGGCGGTGAAGGCCGTTTGAGAGGCGTAACCAAGCTGTGTGGCCACCGTCGCGATCGGCGCGTCGGTATCGCGCAGCATGTTCATGGCCTTCTCGAGCCGCTGCTGGCGCAGCCAGGCATGAGGCGAAAGCCCGGTGCTTTCCTTGAACGCGCGGCAGAAGTGGAAGCGAGACAGACCAGCGTCCGAAGCGAGAGCCGCAAGAGAGACGTCAGCATCACTGTCCGAACGCAGGCGTTCGATCGCGCGGCGCAAAGCGTGGGGAGACAGTCCGCCCGTGATCGGCTCGAACGTGGTTGGCACGCCGGTATGCTCAGCCAGAATGCGCGTGGCCAGGAGATCCGTCAGTTGCTGTCTGAATAGGGCATCCAGGGGCGTATTGCCCTCCAATGCATCCGCCGCAGTCATCAGCAATGCGGATATGACGGGGTCGGGATGTCCCGTCCGCTCCAGAAGGTCGGTGGGAACGGGCGCGTCGGCTTCGCGAGCAATGCGTTCGAGCGTTGCATGCGGAAGATAGAGCTGGATGACATCGACTAGGCCCGGGATATCCCATCGAGCGGTTGAACCAACCGGAATGATCGTCACAACACCGGAACGCGCCGTTCCAATCGCGACCGATCTCCCGGTGCGTCGCTCCAGGCGCTGAACGCCCGTGGGATAGGTCATGATGACGTGGTCGGTCATGGGCTCGACCACGTCGTGCAGCGCCCCATGCTTCCAGTGTGCGATGCTGCCGTTGGAAGGGTCCGAAGCCATCTGGATCGGGGCGGTCTTAAGGATGCGCGCCATCTCCACATCGGCCGGGCGCCGCTCGGCGATTGGCGAGTCGCTGTCGCTCGTGCTGGGGGCAACAAGCAGAGCCTTCAATGGGTCTTGCGGGATCGTCTTGCTCATGGAGCTGTCCTCGCTTCGGAAGACACTTCGTTACCGGCGGAGCGATCGCGTCTAACGCACGTGCCGCCGCCAATCGCTCGGCGTGTCGCCGGTCAACCGTCTGAACGCCGCGGCGAAGGCCGTTTGTGAGGCATAGCCAAGCTCCGCTGCCACCATGGCGATCGATGTGTCGGTATCGCGGAGCAAGTTCATCGCCTGCTCGATCCGGTGCTGTCGCAGCCAGGCGTGAGGTGAAAGCCCGGTGCTTTCCTTGAAGGCGCGGCAGAAATGGAAGCGCGACAGGCCGGCATCGGATGCAAGGGCATCGAGGGAGACGTCCGCATCGCTGTCCGAGCGCAAGCGTTCGATGGCGCGGCCCAGGACTTTCGGTGAGAGTCCACCCATGGCCGGCTGGAACGTGTTTCTCGAGCCGGTGTGCGCAGCCAGGAGGCGCATGCCCAGGAGGTCGATCAGCTGATGCCTGAACAGCGTGTCCAGGGCCCCGTGACCCTCCAGTGCACTGGCCGCGCTCAGGAGTAGTCGGGACGTAATAGGATCCGGATGCGCCGTTCGCTCCAATAGATCGGTCGGCGTGCCGATCACGGCTTCGTCGGCAACACGCTTGAGTGCTGCCTGAGGGAGATAGAGCTGAACGACATCAACGGGTTTCGGAATGTCCCATCGGGAGCTTGACCCTTCCGGAATGATGATCACGACCCCGCGACGAAACGTTCCCGTCGCAATCGACCTTCCTGAGCGCCGCTCCATGTGCTGCGTCGAGCCGTTGTAAGCCATGATGACGTGGTGGCTCATCGGCTCAACGACGTCGTGCAACGGATCGTGTTTCCAGTGCGCGATCCCGGCGCCGGAGGAGTCCAAAGCCATGCGAAATGGTGTGGTGTGGAGCACACGCGCCATCTCCGCGTCGGCGGCGCGCCGGTGGGAGGCCGGCGATTGGTCCGGGCTCGCGTGGGATGCAGCCGAAGAATTATCATGCGCAGAATCGTGCGAGATCGTTTCACTCATTGGAGGTGCTCGCTTCAGGAGGCCTTGCACTCGCGTCGCCGGGCGTGACTTGGGACCGGCGTGAAGCCATTGCTTCTTTTCTGCCCGTATCGATGCCGCTGGGCGCCGCGAGCTCTCGGCGCGTTCTAGTTCCGTACGACTACGGGGTCTTTCCCAAAGCCACGGTGCTTTGCCTGATTCTGCTCAAAGCGCTCCGGCGCGATGTTTTGTGATCAGGTTCCCCGAATCTCCGCTCATGAGCAACGAAGGGATTAAACGTGTAACAAGCCGCGTTTGGTGTTGAAATTACTTTCGAAAATGACTTCGTCACAAATTGATGCTGCCGCGCGTCATATGGGTACCCGGTCCGCCGCAAATCTGGACCGCTGTACATAGATACCGGATAATGGTGACGACTTCGCGGGCGACCGTGAGGTGAGCCGCCCGGTCGAACAACACGGACAGGCCAATCGAAATGGTACTTGCAAGCACCTTCGGACAGAGGGTCAGGCGGCAACTGCATTTGAGGGATGCGCCGCCCTCGCTGATGACCCGTTCACTGCGCGGCATCGACCTCGCGGTCACCGAAACCCAGGACGATAACCCCGTGCCAGGCCGTTCGGGCTCGGTTGCCGATGAGGCTTATTTCGTCAGTCTGAAGCTTCACAATTACCCGGACTGTGAGCTCTGGGACAACGGCAAGTGCGTCACGAAGGTAGATGTCAAAGCCGGTACAACATGGCTCTACGACCTCAGGAGCGATCCGGGCTTCATCATCGACAAGCCGTTCCACTCGCTCCATTTCTACCTTCCGCGATCGGCTCTGGATGAAATCGCCAGGGAGTCTCGCGGACCCCGAATCGGTGACCTCGCTTGCCGGTTCGGCTTCGGCCATGAGGATGAGATGATGCGTCATATCGGCGGCACGCTGCTGGAAGGGCTACGCCGGCCGACTGAGGTCAATCAGCTCTTCGTCGATCACATGATGCTTGCGTTCGCGGCGCACATCGCCCAGGCCTATGGCGGATGGCAGCCAATCGCTGAATCGGCTCGCGGCGGCCTTGCGCCATGGCAGGTGAAGCGAGCCTGCGAAAAGCTCGACTCCGATCTCGGCGGGACGCTTTCGCTGCAGAAGATCGCGGCCGAGTTTGGTCTCTCGGTCAGCCATTTCTCGCGAGCATTTCGCATTTCGACCGGGTTGCCGCCGCACCAGTGGCTGCTTCGCCAGCGCGTGAAGGCGGCGAAGCAGCTGATGACCGTGCGCGACCTGCCGTTGTCCGAGATTGCGATATCGGCCGGGTTCGCCAATCAAAGCCACTTGACCAAGGTGTTCTCGGCGCAGGTCGGCCTCAGCCCGGCGACCTGGCGCCGCGAAGCACTTGGCGCCGGGGATGGCGAGGCGTGATCGTCTGATCAGCGGCGCTGCGCCAGCGACATGGCGTAGGCGGCCCGGCGCGCCGCAAAGATCTCGTCCGGCGGATAACCGATGCCCTCGGCGAGATTCGCCGGATCGAAGACCGATGCCTCGCACATCTCGTTCGTCTCAATTGCGGTGATCACGATCGTTCCGAGCCGCACCGCCTCGCGGCTGTCCTCATCCGGCCACCGGATCGTGGCATCCAGAACAGGGTCATCGGGGCGACCCAGCAGAGCCATCAGGCTGAAGCGGATATCACCCGCGGCGATCCGGCTTTCCAGATCGTCATGCAGGACGTCGGCGGATCTTGCCCTGGCTTGGCCCTTGGCCGGAGCATCGTTGCTTGCGACCGGGGCGACCTTGAATTTGATGAACTGCGTCTCGCTGCTCGCATTGGTCGCGGGAAAAGCGTGGACGGCCCAGTAGCTCGTGCCGGCAAAGCTCGGCGGCTGTGGATGCGCGGCGACATAGCGTGCCTGGTGCAGCGTTTCAGGATTGGCTTCGGAGAAGGCCTTGATTTTCAGCGGGTCCGGCGTTCCGTCCGGCCTGGGCAAACGCGCCTTGAGGAACGCCAGCATCTGGCTGAGCGTTTTCGCAAAGTGAACGGGAGCGCTCTGCGTGAGAATGTCCGAGCTATGCTGAGCGTCGCCGAGCCTGAAGCTGAAGCCACGCAGCGCGGGACTGCCGGCGTCCGACCTGCGCTGATTGCCACCATCCACCGAGAAGCGCGCCAGCACGCGCGACGGCCTCGTGAAGCTCCGGGACTTTGTAATCTCCTCGGCCCGATCCGATGGGATATACGTGCCCCGGACGCATCGGCCCCTGGCGAAGCTCGGGCGAGCTCTTGGTGAATGACTGGCTATCGCCTTCAGCGCGTCAACAATCGAGGCGGACGTGGCAGGGCCTCGCGGGAACTCGGACATGGCGATCTTGGCTCGAAAGTCGGTGTTCGTGATCTTCTACCGCTCCGACCCTGCCGGTACCCCAGAGCAATTGATCTGATTGCAGAGCGATTGCGGTCAATACATGCACCGTCGCCGGTGAGTTGGCGCCCCAAGGGAAGTGGGCGCATAGCAAGCGCCGGTCGGCGCCCCCGACACTGGCGCGCCGCCCCGCGCGGGACTCGATCACCTTCCGGGGCAAAGCCGGGTGGCCATAAGCCTGAGGGTTAAGCGCCAGGGCGTCGTACAAGCCTACGGCTGATTTCCCTTCCGCGCATGTACACGCTCCATCTTGCTGCTGAGGCGTCGTCTTCGCCCCCGCACGATGTCGAACGGACTGGTCTTGTGGCGCCCGCAGCCCAACCGCAGATGCCAACCGCAGCTTTGCCGGCAAGCTCACCAAATCATAACAAAATCAACAACATGCAGAGGAGGGGAACGACGGCGAATTAGGAAACCCAGTCGACCGACAAAGGGCGCTGAGTTTGATGGGAGTTCGTACGGTGGAGAACAACGGGTTCGAACCGGGCCGGCGCCGTTCTTCTCTCCGCGATCGCGAAACGGCGAGGGCGGTGTCTCCGGTACCTTCCGGGGCTAGCAGCCTGCAGCGCCAGAGCCGTCCCCATGCTCCATCCATCCCATCCCAGAGCGCAATTCACAGTACCGTCGACATGGCTGCAGGGGAGATGGCCCTCCTAGGGTTACCTCTCCCGAAGCAATATTCCCAAAGAATTGGGGCGATTAGGATACTAAGTGCCAAGGAGGAAGGGCGATGTTGCGGAAGCTGATGGAGGGTGTCGTCGAATTCCGGGAGCAAATGCTTCCCCACTACACCGAACGATTTCGACAGCTCGCGACTGGGCAATCACCCGACGCCTTCTTCATCACGTGCGCCGATAGCCGCGTCGTACCCGATCTGTTGGCGTCCGCGCTTCCGGGCTCGCTTTTCACCATGAGGAATATCGGAAACCTCGTACCGCCTGCTACGGTAGATGGCGTCTCCATAGGCGACCTCTCCGAGGCAAGCGGCATCGAGTACGCAATACTGGTTCTTAAAGTCTCCGATATTGTCGTATGCGGCCATTCCGAATGTGGAGCGATGAAAGCCGCACTCCGAAAGGAGCGCCCAAGCGATGTGCCCAATCTGAACAGATGGTTGTGCCACGCACAGACGGCGGCATTTCGTCTTGAGCATGAGGGAGCGCTCGACAAGAGCTTGTGCGTGCATGACCAGCTCTCACAGATCAACGTGCTGGTCCAACTTGAACACCTCGCGTCGTATCCAATCGTGCGCGAGAGCGTTTCTGCCGGCACGCTTCGCCTTAACGGGTGGTGGTTTGATGTTGCCTCCGGTCAGATGTATGCATACGACCGCACAAAGCGATCATTCGAGTTGATCGATCGTGACTTGATTGATCGCCTCGTCATGAGTTGATGGAGGACGGCACAGGGCGTGGCATGGGTCTGCTATGGGACAAGACTATTCAATCCGTCCGTCCCTGTTACGTCGTTGAAACCTCTAAGCGCCGTCTAATCAGAAAACGCAGCCATGCTTGAAATGACATCAAACATCGGCTGCTGGCTAACGGTGATGAAGCCAGCATTCGGACGATCAAGGTCCAAAACCACGTAGATGACTCCACAAAGCATCAAACCGGTCAGATAAATCGGGGCGCGCGTTCGTTGCAGGTCAAGTCCGCCCGCGTAACCTGCGATGCCGATGCTAATGACAGTCATCACCACCAGCATAACAAACACAACATTTGGGATTCGGTTGCGCAGGTGCGCCAGACGCTTGCCTTGGCTGTCGATCATTTCGTTAAGCGACTGTATGAATAAGCCGGCCGGTATCAAGGCGGCGTCGCTTGCCGCTGACGCTTTCGCACGCAGCCAAAGCGCCTCCTGAATTTCGTTCGAACGCGCAATGACGTCCGGAAGGTCGGCCAATGACACGCCCCTCCGAACATTCTCCACACGGATGTGCGCGTATTCCTGTAGCAATTTCAGGCTTTCCGTTCGATGAGGCTCGGCGAGAAGACGAGCGCGGAGCGCGGTCGTCCCAATCGCGTTCGCTTCATTGACAACGGCTTCACGTCTGGCTTCAAACCGCGTTAACGCCATCAGGAAGGAGAAACCGATTATCAGCGCCAGCAGCCCGAGCAAGGCTTGCTCCAATGCAAAAACATTGGACCCGCCACTACTTTTGGCGCGTGTCCCTAACTGCCAACCGATTTCGATAGGCGCGAGGACGAGAGCCAGGCAGCCCAGGCCCAATGAAAGTAGGGGATATTGATAGAGATCCAGCATCTAGATGCTCGAAGAACGCGGACGCAAAATCGATTCGAAAAAGGGTTGATCAAATGGCAACGCCTCTGCTCTCCGGCCAAGCTCAGGCCGGACCAGCATGGCCGCTGTGATTCTTGAAGGTGCTTCGTACCGCATATTGGTCTCAACTGAAGTCGGTTTGGAGGTCATGACCGTCGCCTTGACTGTCTGCCGAACCCCTTCCGCTTTCAGCCTGGAAGCCAAGGTTTGTCAGGGATGGTCGCGAGGTCTCGGTCGGGCCATCAACGGACATGGCCGCCTCAGTCGCTAAGATCCCTCCGCACTCGGATCGAGCAGGCTCCCAAGCCAGATTGGCATGGCGCTCGATGGAATAATTTGCTTGGGCACGTGTGGATTGAGGGTGCCGGCTGTCACGTCCAGTCCCTGATCGAGCCTCTCTTTCGCAAATTGCTTGGCGTCGATCTCCGTCGCAAATGTCTTGGTCAACCGAGAATGTCTCGGTTTCGGCAACATCCCACGACGCTGTCGCACCTCGAAAGTCACGTACCAGGTGTGCCTCATCGATTGATCGGAACTCGCCGGGTCACAAAGTTGCCTTGCCGGGAATTGCTCCGGCCGCGATCCGCAAGACGGCATCACCGCCGCACCCCGACGCGATTGACGCCGCCATTCATATTGCCGCCGGCGTTATGGCGGACCGCAGCGCGCGCCACCGGCCGAGGCCTGAGCACGACGCCGGCCCGCGCGACACAGCCTGCCGGATAGCCAACATACGTGCAGTAAATTACGGCCTGGGCCGGTGCCGGACTGAGAGTCGCACCTGCAAGCCCAAGCAGGACGCTGGCTGCAATCCCCGCAACTGTCACTGAGCTGATCGAGAGACCCTTCATCGGATGCATGGTGATCCTCCTGTTCGTGCGCGAACCGGCCCCCATCGTGAGTGGCGAAGAATACGTGATGTTGACGTAGATCAACGCCGGGCGCGATGTCGGGCTACATCTCCTGGCAACAGTGCGGTCCTGCAACCTTGCTTTTTCCTTGCGGTGCAGGAGCCGGCGCTGCGACCACCGGCTCCAGTTAGTTGCAATCGTGGGGCCACGGCAGCCGAGCGACCCGCGGCTAAGAGGCAGCGCTAGGATGGCTTGCCGCCTGCTAGCAGCGGCTGTCGACAACGACCGGAGGCAACCATGCTCGAGTCCGATGCCAATGGGATTTCCTCGCGGTTGTGGAGGCTTCCTGCACAGTTGCTGCTGGCACTGATCAATGGGACGGCAATCCTCGTGATTGTCGCCGCGATTGTTGCGCTAGTCGCGATTGCGCGCATCAACCATTTTGCCGAGAACGTCGCCGCAACGATGACCGAAGCGGTACTGTCGAAGGTCGACCTGCCAGCGAAAGACGTGCTGGCGAATCTGCAAAACCTGACGACGGAAGTCCGCACGCTTGGCAATACCCTTCGGGAGATCAAGGCGGGAGAACGTCCGGCGCTTCAACACGAGATGGTGCAACTGAGGGACGCGTTGACCGACTTGAATGTCAGCGTCGATCGGCTTGGAAACGCGAAATCGATCCTCACCGACCAAGCGATTGGACAATTGGGCCAGACGTTATCCGGCGCGCTAGTGAAGCTGAGGGATTGCTCTTCGAGCGCCGGCCAGGAGGCGCCCGACCGACTCATCAGAAAGGAGACGGCTGCTCTCGGCAAGCCGTAAGCGGGATTGATTTGCCACCAGCCCGACCCAGGGTGCGTCGATCTAGTCGCAGTTGGTAACGCGCTTCACGGCCTTCATGTACTTCGAATGAAGTGAACTATCGCTTCCATTGGAAGCGGCGTTGGGACTCGTAATACGATCCGAGTTCAGGCAAGTCTCAAGGTCAAATCTGATACGTGAACACCATCCCAAGGCGTTCTTCTCGGCCTCTTCTTTCGACAGTCCGAACCCGACGTAGGTCTGCACATGTCCGGCCTCGGTGTCGGCCGTCGATACAAGGTTGATTTCCGAGATATAGTACAAAGAGCATTGGGCGGCCCAGACCTCGGCGCATGCTGCGAATAGGCCCAATATGGAAATGATCGTCGTCAGCACAGCACGCTTCATCGTCTTCTCCAAGAATTGGGACATCCAGCCGAGGACGAGTATCGAGTGTGGCCGCACCGGGCCAATAGCCCGAGTAAGCCGAGAAGATCGTTACCATGCAGCCGCGGAGGATTGTCGTCTGCATTGATGCAAATCAAGGTTTGATCGTCTCACGAGACCGCTCCTTCGAGGCCGCTTAGGCCTCGCCATGGGACTGACTAGGTAGTCTCGCTTCGCCGTCGGGAGACTCCGATGACTGCAAGAGGATTTCGCGATCGAAAGCTCAGCGATTGACTACTAACGGCTCAGACACTCTCAGTTGGAATATCTGCTGGGTTCATCGCGGTGCAGACGTCTGCAGCGTTCGCGTATGAGACGTTAGCCGACGTCCGTCCGCTGAGTCTTAGTCAAGAAGCCCAAACTCCGTGCGCCACGCAGGCGGCTTATATCCGGCGTTCAGGGCGTCACCTAGGGCAGGGGATGGCTGGGCGGGTCCCTCGAAGGCCAGCATGCGGGCGTTCCATGTCTGGCAGGCTATGCACCGGCTCCCTTGCGGGCCTCCCCGGCCTGTTCGGCGAGGTGCCGGACGATGGCGCCGAATAGGTGCTCGCGCGATTTTGTGCCCATGCGGGGATGAACGCGCGGAGTCAGCGCGGGTGGCAGAACACAAATCGGAATACGGCAAACGAAACGATTGCTCGAGAGTGGAATCGATCAGCCGCCGACCGCTCAGCGGCTGGGAACTATGATATTGTCGGCCTGCTTTGGGCAAACGCAAGGAGCTCAAGTGAAACAAGCGTCTCTGATTGCGGTGACATGCTGTATCGTGCTTGCGCCGGCGCGTGCCGCTGAAGGTATCGTCACTTATAAATCGCTGGCTCCCGATGTCGCTTTCGATCTAGCGCAGTCTGCCCTGCAGCAATGTCGAAAGGACGGCTATCAAATTGCGGTTGTGGTGAGCGACCGGTTCGGAGCCCCTCTAGTCGAACTGCGTGACCGTTACACCCCAGTGGGCGCGCTGGACATAGCGAAAGGCAAAGCCTGGACCAGTATAACTTTCACGCGCAATACCAGCGACTTCGCCAAGGCAATTAAGGACGGCAGGATCGGCGCAGGCTTAGTGGGCTTGCCAGGTGTGACGCCGCTTGCTGGGGGGGTCGTGATCGAAGCGGGAGGCTCGCTCCTTGGCGCTGTTGGCGTCGCGGGCGCGCCGGGCGGCGATAAAGACGAGGCATGCGCCAAGGCTGGAGTCGACGCGGTTCAGGACAAGCTCGATTTTTAGGATCCTCACGACGCCAACTGGCGTTTGGTCGACAGCTCAGCCTATCACCTGTAGTAGCGATAGGGCGGTTCGAAAACGTATGTCGAGCCGTAACGGTACGGCAGCGCATCATAGCCGATCAAATATACTGCTCTTAGTCGGGAATGCCTATATCGGGCGATACGGACTGGCCCGTGCCATGATGTGCTGCACACGCAGCGCTGACGAGAGCTGAAATCGGACGCCAGACTATGCTGTGGCTTCGGCTGATACGCGGATGCTACGTCTGGAAGCGTGCAGAAAGCCCAAAAAGCGAAAACCGCCAGCAGCCGAGCCATTTGATTGATCCCAGAAGAGTACGAATTCCAAGCCGGACCTATAACCCAGGTTGACCTGACTTGTTCCTCCAATCAGGCGACCGCGGACCCAAACGCTCGCGTCAGTGGGATCAGCAACGGGCCCGGCGAGCGAGGTCATGAGCCGCTTTAAACCTGGCCGAGCAGTTCACTGATTGCTCCACACACTCTTGGGTGGTTGATAGCCATTTTTATTCCACCAGCTCGTCGGTGGCGCGCGCCGTGCGGCATCGTTGCTCCACCAACTGTTTGGCACCCGACTTGGGCCGCTTTGCTGGACGGACAGCCTTTGTTGAGCGGCCGTCTCCTCACTGCGTGTCTGGCGTTTTGCGCGCTGGTTCTTCGCAATGAGCTCCGGACTGTCGAGGATTTCCCCCTTCGGTCCGTAGACGTGTTCGATGTCGCCAGTGATGACCTTCACCTGGGCAAGGGAAGGTGCAGAAAAGCCAATGGCAGCGACAATCAGCAATGCGAGCTTCTTCGTCATGAGCCGGGCTTCCGTCAGGGCGGGGGTAAGTCCAAGCGCAATATAGTTGGCGGACTGGCAACTGTCCCGCTAGTCCCAAAAAGCTTCGCCGCCGGGCTCGAAATGTGCTGTCCGGCGGCGCCCTGTCTCGGGCTGGGCTGCCAAATCCCCGCCAGGAAACACAAGCGCAGCGGCCGTGCCAGCCGAAGGGCTGTAAGGTTGGCGTCAGTCGGGCGATCTATGTTCCTCCATATGAATCGCGATCAGATTGTTTTCCGTCTTTCTCTGGCCTGGGTGGTAATCGTCGTCGCCTTTGCGGTCTACGTCATGGCCATGTGAGGCGAGAGGGTAAACGCCAGGAACGGTGGGTAGGCACATTTGCTGAGTAACGACACTTTGGCCAAGCTGGTCGTCACGGCGTTGGTGCTCGCTGCCTTTCTGGTTTGGAGGGTGCAGCAGAAATCTGACTTATCTTGCCCAAATTGCCCAACGGAGTTTTCATCCAGCAGACGATGAGCGGCGCCGGCGGATTGCCACAGACTCATCGATACCCCATGCCGCCGACCGGCCCCTTTACATGCCAGTTAAAGTTCGGGCGGACGTCGGCGCCGCGCTTGCCGCAGGCAGTGCAAACCAGGCGCGGCTCGATGTCTGAAGGCCGCAGATCATCGCCCCAGCGGTCAGCCATGAGCTCGATCGAGTGGCTGCGTTGGTAGTCTGAACAGTAGATCAGCACGCCGCGGACGCCCAGCGCATGTCGCCGAAGGTGGTCTTAAGGGCCTGGCATACCCTGATGATCGCGCCGATGGCGCGGGACGGAGAGCCGCCAGCAATTGCGGCCTCCGACGCTTCGATAATCAAGAGATACGTCAAGGCTGCTGCACGGTCGTGACCTTAAGGCCGCCAACTGAGGCGGCCTTAACCCCACGTGACATTCGAATAGCTGGCCGGATTGCTTTGCTGCGGAGCAGCAACTGCGTCAGACTTATGCTCGAATTAAGTGTCGATGGATCGGTTCGACGTACGCCTCCGACGAGGGCCGTCTTGCGTGACGGGTGGTAATTCGCGAAGCGTGTGACCTTTAGTCTAGCTTTAAGG
>NZ_JAFCKQ010000109.1 GCF_018130215.1 Bradyrhizobium jicamae | reverse complement strand
GGCGCATCTCACCTTCCGGGGCAAGTCCGATGGTGAAATAGCCTTTGGGGCTCTCAAGGGCTTCCTGGATGTGCGCTTCGGCACCCGCGACGGATCGGCCTGCGCCGAATTCTCATGGGAAGGGCATGACGAGAATGATCCGTCCTGTGGTCGCGGATGGGCCATGATCGGCACCGCGGGCAGGCTCGTATGGCGACGATTCAGGCTTCGTTTGCGAACGCAGCTGAGTTCTTCAACAGCCTGCTAGGCGCGTGCGCGACGGAGTGAGATACCGTGTTGCGCGAACACTTGAACAATGAGCGGTAACAGGCCTAGTGTTTCATTTCGTCAATGTTTTGAGTGACCTGAGCGGGACGATTCCATGGCCACGATCTACTTTCAACAGATCGATGCTCCGATCAGGGCGCAGGACGCAATTGCGACCGTATATCGGCAGCCGACGAAAGATTCCGTCGATTTACTGAAAAAGATCAATAATCTAACGGGTAAAGAGTTTATGTATCCAGGTGACCTGCTTTGCGTGCCGAGTTCTCATGGAATCCCGGAACACTCAATTCCGACTATACAAGAATCATCACTGGTCCTGAGTCACTCATCTCGCCATGCGCATTGGGCCCCAGCAGCCCAGCAATTCAACAACAATTTCGAGAAGTATCTGTATGCACAGAAGGAGGACATCGGCATCGATGTGCTGAAGAATTTTTCTGAGGGACGCTCAACACTAGTCGAGACGGTAGTATCGCAAATCACGGACGACCTGCGGCAGCTCAATACCCTGCTATTAAACAGCGCTTCGAGATCCTCCGGCGTGCCATACAACGCACCGAAATTCTCTGCGTTTGATGCCCAGAAGGCACAGATCTTTCAACGACTCCAGAACTCGATGCGTATCCTTCCAAAGGGATTCGAAGTCATGAAAGCAAACGCGGTGAGTGCACAGGACGCTCTGGGCATTTCAAATAACGCGGTAAAGCGCGCCTTCAGAACGTCAGGAGCGTCTGTTGAGGTCAAGCAGATTAGGGAGACTATTGCTAGGGCAGACGAGGCGGCAAGGATCACCAAGAACGGAGCGAAATATCTCGGCATCTCTCTCCAAGTAGCTATGGGAGCAAAAACGATATACGATCATTTAGCGCCCGGAGGGGCGGTTCAGACCGAGCAGCGGGCGAACCCACAATCATCTGACATCATAGGATTGAACGCTGCTGGTAGGGATATTGGGGGAACGGCCGGTTCTTTCTTGGGTGGATACTTGGGGGGATTGGCCGGAGCCGGCGTCGCCACACTTCTTCTATCGAATCCTGTAGGATGGACCGGGCTCGCGGTCGTGGGGATTGCTGCCATCGCTGGCGGAGCTACCTTAGGCTTCGCCGGAAATGAAGGAGGCGGCTTTGTTGCAGGGAAAATTATGCGCGCGATCGACCCTTCCCGAACCGCAGAAATCAACATGATCGTTTCGCCGAAGGAATAGCGGGCGCCCGGCTCAGTCAATGCCGTAGGTGCAACGAGTCGCATGTTCGCCTTAGGTAACGAGCGGATACACTGGGTTCATTCGGGTGACCCTGCTTTCCAAAGACCCTCAATCAAGAGCCTCGAGACGCCAATGGTCGTGCAGCGTGAGCGAAAACAGTAATAGGGAATGTGCCCGCCTGTACGATCTCGCTCCGGAATGACAGTGAATGGCTACAGCGACCCGTTGCCGAACGTATTGCAGGCCGGCACGGTGCCCTGCTGATAGCCAGTCATGAACCACCGCTTGCGCTGCGCCGAGGTGCCGTGGGTGAAAGAATCGGGCACGACGCCACCCGTGGCCTGGCGCTGCAGCGTGTCGTCGGCAAGGGCGGATAGCATTGTCAGGACTGCTTCGATATCTCCTGCCTCGAAGAAGCCGGGCCGCTTCTTCTCCTCGCGGTTACCCCAGACACCTGCCAAACAATCCGCCTGCAATTCCACCCGCGCCTGCAGCGCATTGGCTCCGGCTTTGCTGCCGATCCGCTGCTGCAACTGCGCCACCCGCGGCAGGATACCGAGCAGGTTTTGGATGTGGTGACCGACTTCACGGGCTATAATGTATGCCGCCGTGACTCTGCAGTTGCTGCCCGAGCATGCGTTAAGCCGCGTCTCGACTTCGCGGAAGAAACCGGTGTCGAGAAAAATCGTCTGGTCCACTTGGCAATAGAACGGCCCGGTCGCCGACTGCACCATTCCGCAGCGACCACCATTGGTGTCGTTGCGGAACAGCACCATCTTCGGACCCGTATAGGTCCGCCCGCTCGCCGTGAAGATTTCGTTCCAGCGGTCGTCTATCTCGCCGAGAATGCCTGAGATCATTTTGGAGCTTGAGGCATTGACCTGCGGGTTTGCCTCTTTTTCCTCAGTCGGGGGACCCCTCACTGGCTCGGTAGCGGCGCTCTCGACAACGCTCAGTACCAACAGGAGGGCCGTCAGGGTGAGCAGTCAGACGACCTTGACTTTGCGGTCATCTTTCATCGGACTATGCTTTCTCTGTGTCTGTAGACCAGGAAACCCTCGAAACCCTAGAGAGACGAATGTCGCCTCGTCAATCTTGCGATTTGGCCATGGCGCGCTATTCCCTCTGCGGACGCCAATTCTACGACGAAGCCGCCAACAGCGCCAGAGACGACCACGTCCGCGGGATCGGCGAGAGGCATCAGGGCTGCAAGGACATTTGGACTTCAAGCGGTACGTTGTCGATAACCGTGCCCACGGCATCAGGAAGAGTGCTCGCGTAGCAATGATCGATGAACGGAGTTTGGCTCCGTAACCCCACGCTTTCGCCCGGCGTGGGCTCACAATGTCCGGTTTGCCCCGTTAGCTGCCGAAGTCACACGACCAGCAACAGATCGCGAGGGGCCAGCATCCTGCGGACGCCTACGGGCGTCCGTTTCGTAGCCCCCTCCTGGACAAGTGACTCATCCAAGGGGAGGGCTGCTCCGACCTATGCTATTTCTACTCGCCTGCTGCTGGTGATCCGTGCCTCAACACGAGGAGGCACGGATGAATGTACGCTATCGGGTCGAATTGAGCCAAAGCGAGCGCACAGAACTCATGCACCTCATGAGCGGCGG
>NZ_JAFCKQ010000108.1 GCF_018130215.1 Bradyrhizobium jicamae | reverse complement strand
TGCGGGAATTCCTGACCGAAACCAGCGAGAGCCTCGACACGGTCGACAATCAGCTGGTGCGGTTCGAACAGGATCCCAACAACGCGAAGATCCTCGATAACATCTTCCGCCTGGTCCACACCATCAAGGGCACCTGCGGCTTCCTCGGGTTGCCGCGGCTCGAAGCGCTGGCCCATGCCGGCGAGACCTTGATGGGCAAGTTCCGCGACGGCATGCCGGTCAAGGCGGAAGCTGTGACGCTGATCCTGTCCTCGATCGACCGCATCAAGGAGATCCTCGCGGGGCTCGAAGCCACCGAGGCCGAGCCCGAAGGCAATGACCGCGACCTGATCGACCAGCTGGAAGACATGGTCGAGCGCGGCATGGCTGCGATGTCGGGCTCGGCGCAGTCGATGCCGGGTGCGGGCGAGAGCGCGGCGGCCGAAGCAGCCTCGATGCCGGTCGTTGAAGCGCCGGTCGTTGAAGCGCCTCCGGTGCAGCCGGCGGTGACCGAGGGCACGCTGGTGGCGCAGACCCTGGAGCGCCCGCTGCGCCCGGGCGAGGTCTCGCTCGACGAGCTCGAACGCGCCTTCCGCGAGACCGTGACCGAGGTGGCTGCACCTGCGCCCGCGCCTGCGGCAAAGCCTGCTGCCGCAGCCGAGCCGGCCGGGGCCGCGAAGAGGCCGGCCCGCAAGGCCGCCTCCGCCGATGCCGATCTCCAGGAAGGCGACAAGATCGCCAACCAGTCGATCCGGGTCAATGTCGACACCCTCGAGCACCTCATGACCATGGTCTCCGAGCTGGTGCTGACCCGCAACCAGCTCTTGGAGATCTCCCGCCGCAACGAGGACACCGAGTTCAAGGTGCCGCTGCAGCGGTTGTCGAATGTCACCGCCGAGCTGCAGGAGGGCGTCATGAAGACGCGCATGCAGCCGATCGGCAACGCCTGGCAGAAGCTGCCCCGCATCGTCCGCGACCTCTCCGGCGAACTCGGCAAGCAGATCGAGCTGGAGATGCACGGCGCCGACACCGAGCTCGACCGCCAGGTGCTCGACCTGATCAAGGATCCGCTGACGCACATGGTGCGCAACTCCGCCGATCACGGCCTGGAGACGCCGGCCGAGCGGCTGGCCTGCGGCAAGGGCGAGCAGGGCACCATCCGGCTGTCCGCCTATCACGAGGGCGGCCACATCATCATCTGCATCGCCGACAATGGCCGCGGGCTCAACACCGAGCGGATCAAGGCGAAAGCGCTCCAGAACGGTCTCGTCACCGAGGCCGAGCTCGAGAAGATGACCGAAGCCCAGATCCACAAGTTCATCTTCGCGCCGGGCTTCTCGACCGCAGCGCAGGTCACCTCGGTGTCCGGCCGCGGCGTCGGCATGGACGTGGTGCGCACCAATATCGACCAGATCGGCGGCACCATCGACATCAAGAGCGTCGCCGGCGAGGGGGCTTCCGTCACCATCAAGATCCCGCTGACGCTGGCGATCGTCTCGGCGCTGATCGTGGAAGCCGGCGGCGACCGCTTTGCCATCCCGCAACTGTCCGTCGTGGAGCTGGTGCGGGCCCGCGCCAACTCCGAGCACCGCATCGAGCGGATCAAGGACACCGCGGTGCTGCGGCTGCGCAACAAGCTGCTGCCGCTGATCCATCTGAAGAAGCTCCTGAAGATCGACGACGGCGCCTCCACCGATGCCGAGAACGGCTTCATCGTGGTGACGCAAGTGGGCAGCCAGACCTTCGGCATCGTGGTCGACGGCGTGTTCCACACCGAGGAGATCGTGGTCAAGCCGATGTCGACCAAGCTGCGCCACATCGACATGTTCTCGGGCAACACCATCCTGGGCGATGGCGCCGTGATCATGATCATCGATCCCAACGGCATCGCCAAGGCGCTCGGCGCCTCCGGCTCGGCGGCCCACGCCATGGCCGAGGACAATGCGGCGGCGCAGGCGACGAGCGGCGAGCAGCTGACCTCGCTGCTGGTGTTCCGCGCAGGCTCCTCGCAGCCCAAGGCGGTGCCGCTCGGCCTCGTCACCCGGCTGGAGGAGATCGCCACCGACAAGATCGAGCTCTCCAACGGCCGCTACATGGTGCAGTACCGCGAGCAGCTGATGCCGCTGGTGCAGATGGCTGGCGTTACGGTGCAGACCCAGGGGGCGCAGCCGATCCTGGTGTTCGCCGACGACGGCCGCTCGATGGGGCTCGTGGTCGACGAGATCATCGACATCGTCGAGGAGCGGCTCAACATCGAGGTCGCGGGCTCGGAGGCCGGCATTCTGGGCTCGGCCGTGATCAAGGGCCAGGCCACCGAGGTGATCGACGTCGGTCACTTCCTGCCGATGGCGTTCGCCGACTGGTTCTCGCGCAAGGAGATGCGCCCCTCGGCCTCGGCCCAGTCGGTGCTGCTGGTGGATGACAGTGCCTTCTTCCGCAACATGCTGGCGCCGGTGCTGAAGGCCGCCGGCTACCGGGTGCGGACCGCGCCGAACGCCCAGGAAGGGCTTGCCGCGCTGCGCTCGGGGCAGAGCTTCGACGTGGTGCTGACCGACATCGAGATGCCCGAGATGAACGGCTTCGAGTTCGCCGAGAGCATCCGCTCCGACAACAATCTGGTCGGGCTGCCGATCATCGCGCTGTCGGCGATGGTGTCGCCGGCGGCGATCGAGCGCGGCCGGCAGGCCGGCTTCCACGACTATGTCGCCAAGTTCGACCGGCCCGGGCTGATCGCGGCGCTGAAGGAACAGACCGCCGAGATGCGGCGTGCGGCTTGAGGAACAGACGCGATGACAACCAGCAAGACCGAGACCGGCGAAGGCACCATGGCCGAATACGTCACGGCCGTGATCGGCGGGCAGCTGTTCGGCCTGCCGATCTCGCGGGTGCAGGACGTGTTCATGCCGGAGCGGCTGACGCGGGTGCCGCTGGCCTCCAGCGAGATCGCAGGCGTGCTCAATCTGCGCGGCCGCATCGTCACCGTGGTCGACATGCGCGCCAGGCTCGGGCTGCCGAAGGCCGATGACGGCAAGCCGCCGATGGCGGTCGGCGTCGACCTGCGCGGCGAATCCTACGGCCTCCTGATCGACCAGATCGGCGAGGTGCTGCGCCTGCCCGACGCCGGTCGCGAGGAAAACCCCGTCAACCTCGATCCCCGAATGGCCAAGCTCGCCGGCGGCGTCCACCGCCTCGACGGCCAGCTCATGGTCGTCCTCGATGTCGATCGCGTGCTCGAACTGATGCC
>NZ_JAFCKQ010000107.1 GCF_018130215.1 Bradyrhizobium jicamae | reverse complement strand
TGGACCACGCAGTTACCCTGGTCAGCCAGCTCGGTTGAGCAGCGCCACTTCGACGCGCTCCGGCTGCTGCGCCAAGTGCCCGCCATCACCGAGCTCGCGCTGGTCGATTCTAGCGGCAAGGAACGACTACGGGTGTCGCGCCTCGCGATGAATGTGCTCGACAGTGGTATCGACCTCTCCAATGATCCAAAGTTCTCCGAGACCGTCGCGCACAAGGTCTACTATGGTCCGGTTTATTTTCGTCGCGGATCCGAACCCTATATGACGCTTGCAGTCGGCGGCACGCGGAAGGATGCCGGCGTCACGATCGCGGAGGTCAATCTCAAGCTGATCTGGGATGTGGTCTCACAGATCAAGGTTGGCGAGCACGGGAGCGCCTATGTCGTTGGCGCCCAAGGACGGCTGATAGCGCATCCCGATAACAGTCTGGTGCTGCGCAACACGGATATGTCCAAGCTTGCGCAGGTGCAGGCCGCACAGGCGAATGGCGGCCTGATTGACGACGTCGTTGGCGCGAAAAATATCCAGGGGCAGGAAGTATTGACGGCGACCGCCCCAATCCCGCCTATGCGCTGGACCATGTTCGTCGAGCTGCCGATCGATGAGGCCTATGCTCCGCTTTATACCGCGCTGCAACGCCTTGCGCTCGTGCTAGTGGCGGCCTCGATCTTCGCGGTGCTTGCCGGGATGTTTCTGGCAAGGCGCATGGTCGGCCCGATCCAAGAATTGCGTGCCGGCGCTGAGCGCATCGGCGGCGGCGACTTTTCCCAGCACATTTCCATCAAAACCGGCGATGAGCTCGAAGGTCTTGCTAACCAGTTCAATGATATGGGGACGCGACTACAGGATTCCTATGCGGACCTCGAAAAGAAGATCGAAAGCCGCACGGCCGAGCTCACCGAAACATTGCAGCAGCAGACCGCAACTTCAGAAGTACTTCAGGTCATCAGTTCCTCACCGGGTGAGTTGAACCTAGTCTTCCACAAGATGATGGAAAATGCGACGCGCGTCTGTGGCGCGGATTTCGGCACGATGAATCTGTGGGACGGCGACGCCTTTAAGACGACCGCTGTTTACAACGTTCCAGCTGAGTTCGCATCGTCTAGACAAAGCGGTCCGATACTCCCCCATCCGGAAAGTAGTCTTGCTTTGGTCACCACCACCCACCAAGTCGTGCAAATTCTCGATGCACAAGAGAGCCCGGCCTATCTTGCCAAAGATCCCACTTCTGTAGCGATCGTCGATGTCGCTGGTGCACGCACGATTGTGGCCGTTCCGATGTTGAAAGAGAACGAACTGATCGGAACGATCACAATCTATCGGAAAAAGGTTCTGGCATTCACCGAGAAGCAAATCGAGCTTGTTGTTAACTTTGCCAATCAGGCGGTGATTGCGATTGAAAATACCCGACTGCTCGACGAACTGCGAAGGCGTACCAAGGAGCTGTCGCAATCGCTCGACGATCTCCGCACCGCTCAGGATCGCCTTATACAAACTGAAAAGCTCGCCTCTCTCGGTCAGCTCACCGCCGGCATCGCGCACGAGATCAAGAACCCGTTGAATTTCGTCAATAATTTTTCAGAGCTATCGGCCGATTTGATTGATGAGTTGAACGACGCGCTTAAATCAGCGGCGGTCGACGATAAGGTCCGTGACGAAATCGACGAACTCACGCGGATGCTCAAGGGTAATCTTGAGAAGGTCGTCCAGCATGGCAAGCGCGCCGATTCCATTGTCAACAATATGCTGCTGCATTCGAGGGAGGGTAGCGGCGAGCATCGCCCTGCAGACATCAACGCGATCGTCGAACAAAGCTTGAACCTGGCATATCACGGCGCGCGGGCCGAAAGGCCAGGTTTCAATATTGCCCTCGAGCGCGATTTCGATCCGGCTGCAGGAATGATCGATCTCTATCCGCAGGAAATCACGCGGGTCTTCTTGAACCTGATCTCGAATGGATTCTATGCGGCGACCAAGCGGAAGGAGGCAGACGACCGAAATGCTGAGCCGCTTCTGGCGGTAAGCACCAGGAATCTCGGCGACCACGTGGAAATCCGCATTCGCGACAACGGAACGGGTATCCCATCAAATGTCAGAGACAAGATTTTCAACCCGTTCTTCACCACCAAGCCGGCAGGAGAGGGCACCGGCCTGGGGCTTTCGATCAGTTACGACATCATCGTGAGACAGCATGGCGGTAAGGTCACCGTCGATACACAAGTTGATGCTTTCACCGAGTTCACCATTGAGTTGCCGCGCAAGCTCGCTGCACAGGCAGTGGCGGGAGGGACGAATTGAAAGTTGTGGTTATCGATGGCGAGCTCGATGTCGAAGATCTGTTTCGCCGGCAGATGTGGCGTGATGTCGGACGGTTCCAAACAGAGTATGCGCGTTCGGCACCCGTAGCGACCAAGAGTAGCTCGGAGAGTGACGCCTCCTCGTTGATCAACATGCATGGCGTGCGCGGCCTCGGAATACTGTCGCAGGTTCGGAGGGAGCGGCCATGCGTTGACGTGATTATGATCACGGCCGACGGCGACGCAGAGACGCGCAGGGAGGTGTTCGACATTAGTGCGGTCGGCCTGATGATCAAGCCGATCGACTTCGCGCTGCTGCGTCGGGAACTCGATATGAGGCTCGGGCAAGCGCCATGACCGTGACCATTCTTGTAGTCGACGACGAGCCGGATCTTCATGAGCTTGTCCTGCAGAAGTTTCACAAGCGTATCCGCGAACGCGCCGTCGCTTTCATGTTTGCTCACGACGGTATCGAAGCGCTTCAGTTAATCGAGGCACATCCACAAATTGACTTGGTCGTCGCCGATATCAATATGCCCCGAATGGATGGGCTGTCGCTACTCGAGAAACTCCAGGAAGCGGATGCATCAAGGTCGACCATCATCGTCTCAGCCTATGGTGACATGAACAACATCCGCACCGCGATGAATCGCGGGGCCTTCGACTTCCTGACCAAGCCAATCAATTTCGCCGATCTCGGGATCACCATTGACAAGACGATTCGCCACATCGAGCGTCTGCGCGAGGCGCGTCGCCGTCAGGCAGAAGCCGAGCGCGCCCATGCATCGCTGTCGCGTTACTTTTCGCCTCAGATCGCGAGCCGGCTTGCTTCGGCAAATGCGGAAAGCGACGGGATGGAAGTACATTGGCGTGATGTGGCGGTCATTTTCACGGATATCACCGGATTCACTTCACTGGTCGAAGCCGCGCAGCCGGACGTGCTGAGCGAACTCCTCAACGAGTATGTTGGCGGCATGACCGATGTGGTGTTCGCCCACGAGGGGACGGTCGCCAAGGTGATCGGGGATGCCGTTCAAGT
>NZ_JAFCKQ010000106.1 GCF_018130215.1 Bradyrhizobium jicamae | reverse complement strand
TTTTGTCACCGTCTCGCGAAGATGCTTTCGCATCTCGCGGGAGACACCTGCCACTAGGGCGTCAGGCCTGCACGATTTCGCCGTCCGCTACATGCGCTCTCGTCAGTCACGCATGCAACGTCCACCGCATCCCACCACAACGTTCGTGACGATCGCGAAGCGCCCCTCGAGCGGGTGAGATGTCTCGATCTATACACTGATTTGCTGTTACGATAAACCGAAATATTTTTACACGAGGGGCTTGCGCCGTCGGGCAAATCAGTGCTTGGCCCCGCCGTGCGTGCGATAGAAGCCGCTATCCGCCCGGCGAAGCCTCGAGAGCAATCACTACTTCGCGAACTCCGGAAACACCGGCAATTTTTCCACGTCGCGCCCGTCATGCTGAATGATGACGGTCGCCTTCAAATTCGCGGCAATTTTTCTCAGCCGCTCGATCGACGCGACCGTCTGCGCGCGATCGAAGTTGAAGCTGGGCACGCCGACCGTGTCGTAGTTTTCGCGGAAGTGGACCGCATCGCCGGTGATGATGACAGGGCCCATCTGCGCGAGCTTTACCAGCAGGCTGGAATGGCCCGGCGTGTGCCCTGGCGTCCGCAACATGATCACCGAACCGTCGCCGAACACATCCTTGTCGATGGCTTGCGGCTCGACCTTGTTCTCTCCCCTGATCCAACCCTCGAACGGCTTGAAGTTCACGCCTTGCGCGGGTTTGGGGCTCGTGATCGCGTCCCATTCCCTGGCGCCGATCAGCAGGGTTGCTTTCGGAAAGGAATCGACCTGGCCCGTATGGTCGGCATGGTAGTGGCTGATGCCGACATATTTGATCTGATCGGGCTTGACGTCGATCTTGTCCAGCTGGTCGACCACGCTGACCTTTGGCGCAACGTTGGGCGCTGTCATGGAATGACCGGTATCCCACAACATATAATCGTCGCCGTGCTTGATGACATAGCAGCTGAAAACGAACTGCACCTTCAGGCCCGGGAAGGCATAAGTATCCGAGAAGCGCTCATTGACGACAGTTGGTGCCTGTGGTGTGCCGCAATCGAGGCGGGCCAACGTTACCTCTGCCGCTTGTGATGTCGCGAGACCGGCAAACAGGCCGACGCCCAGCGCGAACCCAGTCAAAATTCGGTTCATTATGTTTCTTAGCTCCCTGTGTTTTCCCCGCAAGTTATGCCGCCGATGCGGCACCGGGCAATGATCTGGCCATCAGAAAATTATTGCGTACCGATGGAATAAAAACGGTTGTGCCAGAAGCTCCCGGCCACGAGCCGCGTGAACCAATCCGGGCCTGGTACGTTGTACCCCATCACCGGCCGAGGCATTGCCCGTGGGCGTCGGTGGCTGAGAGACCGATTGCGCTCCCGCCTGCGTCCGGAGAGGCAGCAGTGGATCGGTCCATGCAACTGCGCCATTTGGCGATTGCGGAGCGGCACATTGCGCGCGGGGCGGAGCAAATATCCGATCAAGAAGCGCGCGTCATAGACCTTGATCACCGCGGGCAGGACTCATCATTGGCCCGCGCCGTCCTGGAAACCTTTCGCAACATGCAAGCCCAACACATCGCGCACCGCGATCACATACTTACAGAGTTAGGGCGGTGAGGGCATGGCAGAGGACGCGGAAACACTGTTCGCGCGTGCGGAGGCAGCCATCTTGGCGGCAAAACGGCTGGTCGATGCCAACGAGGAATGGCAGGACCGCACCCGCTGCACCGCCCGCCGAAGGGAACTCAGAGCCCTCTTCGAGGCGAACGGCTGGCTCATCATCTACCCGCAGGACCTTGCGGAACTGCCACTTCCGCCATATCGGCCATTTCCGAGCAAAGACGACGAGACCTGACGCGCTCGGCGCGTGCGATCAGAACTTCGACTCTAATCCTGGCTACCTCCAGCCGCGCCCTCAGTCGACATTCGCGGACATCGGCTCTCGTTGCACGGCTTTCCGTGAGGATGCGGTCGGCGCGCTTTAGCAGGCCATCGTCCATCAGTATCTCGCGCCAGCTGAGATGGGGTTATCGCCGCTCCTCCCGGGGGGGGGGGACGAAACTTGAGCGGCCCAGGAACGTGTGCGGTACTTCAAGCTCGAGGATCCTGTAGGATAGCTTCAGGGCGTCTTCCGCGAGTGTTCTGCATTCTCGCAATTCGACGGCCCGAACGCGAAAATCACGGATATCCTTCAATAGATCGGTTCGACGCATGAACTGCTCCCATCTTGTGCGAGCGGAAGCGCAATGGGTCTCTCAGCCACCGGTGTCTACGAGTAGAGCCTCCGCTGACGATGGGCAGATCATAAACCTCGTCTCGAATGGTTCAATTGGTTTCCCGTAGCGCCGACCGGGGGCTCGACGGGGCAAAATGCAAAAGCCGACGCCCGCGCTTTCATTTCATGAGCACACGATCTAGCTAGGGCCGTACTCATAAATCCGCCATGTCGGCTCTACCCCTAAAACCGGACATCGCCGGGCGACCACGGCATGTCGGCTTTGGGCCATAAGCAGACTCTCGCATTGAATGTCTACGCCCTCAACTGATCCATTCGAAAGCGCGAGCGAGAAACTCTCCGCCATGCTGAGGTTGCCATTCCCCGTGGGCCATGATGACCTTCCAAGGATCCCAGCCAAGAATCTTTTCCCTAGCTACGCGTAGCTTTCGATGGTGGATGAAAGACAGCCGCCAATCAAGTGGAGCGAAACTCTTCGCTTCGGTGATCTTCGAAATGCGCGCGACCGATCGCTGCCAAGGCGCCCAGTTCTCACTGAGCCACTTTGGCGAGAAGTTCTGAGAAAGGTCCGCCAAAATCACTGTGCGCGACAGCAGATGGAAAAATACGATTTCGTCCATCGCAAGGGACCCGCGGACCCAGCACTGATCGATTTGCCCAGCCCACGCGGCCGGAGGCTCATCCACGAGCGGCGATTGAAACGGCAGGTCACCGTACTTTCGTATCGTGGATGCAGGCCCCCAAAGCTTTGCGTCAGGAAAGGCCGCATGCCACTCGCCGAGAAAGAGATGATGGAGCTTGTTGGGGCTGACCAGGTGCGCTGGTCGGCCGATCGTCTGGACTTCGCTTCGGAGCCCATCGCTGAGTTCTACGGGCGACCAGACCCAAAGACCACCATTCTGCAAGCGGACAAACACGCTGCGGGTCGGATAAGCAAACCCGTGAAAATTGACGTTGTTTCCATTGAGAATCCAAATGTTCTCGGCGATTGAAATAAAGGTAGTCATCAGCACTCTGGACGCCTGCGAGCATACTGTCAGTCAACGCCGAGGCACTTGGATCTGTTCCGCTCTGGGTCAATGGACTAAACCGCTCGCGCGGTAGGGCGCTGGGGCTGGCGATACAGCCAAGACGATAGCGCGACGGGGCGTCCTGTCT
>NZ_JAFCKQ010000105.1 GCF_018130215.1 Bradyrhizobium jicamae | reverse complement strand
CGATGGCTACACCTGACGCGCCGAGGCTCGTACACCCCATCGATTTAAGCTTTCCCACTCCAACGATCGTAGAAGGTCCAATGCCGGCGCCAGGCCCTTCGCGTCAAAGCCTCCGCTCACTTTGGCGTCGGCTGTTAGGGGCGACCGGACGTAGTCACGCGCACTAGCCCATAGCGATGTCCTCGGGCAACAAAGTTCTCCCGTAGCAGGAGCGTGAACTCAAGGCTTCCGGAAGCCGGGTCTGTTCGCGCTCGTTGACGGAAATGCCGCGATCAGGCCAGTGGCCATCACCGGTCGATAACAGTTCACTCGGGAATCTCGTACGCGAAGGTCACGCTTCAGGATCGCTTTCTGCAGCCGAATTTCGGTTGCTTCCTCGTTCGCGAACATCCTGAGGTGATCCTCCGTGCCACGATCCGTGGCCCCATGGCATGGACCGGATTGCGGGACGGCTGGCAGGCCGGCGACCAGGGTTTCCGTCATCGCGCTTGCCGCGGGGGCCGGTCGAACTGGGCAGCCGGCCTTGCCCGTGTTCATCGCATGCTCCCGACCGTACTACTACGGTCAACCCGCGGATTGCAGGTGTTTGGTCGGATGATAATAATAATGTCTTGGGCCGGGATCACGGGAAATCATAATTCAAATCGTACAAACGTAGTTTCAAACACACTGGACCGCCTTTATGACCAATCAAGTCTTTAACCATAGCAGCGTTGATGCATTCACGTCGTTTACTTACTTCGAAAACGAGGATCCCGCGAACTCGGCGATATTCGTATTCAAGGACAATACTGGCAAGATGTTGATGCTGAGCACCACGTTGAAGATTGCGGCTGAGATGCGGACGCTGCTGAACGAGGCCTTCACGCAAATGGAACAGGCTGATGCCGGGCCGCTTGCTGATCTGTTGACGACAGCGACGGAACCGGCACTGAAGCCGAACTAGTCGCGCAGGCTCATCGTCGGGGCGTGCCTTGAACATGCAACGCTGCGAGCAGTCGTCCCGACGCGATAGTCAGGCGACTAGTTCGGCTTCTGTCCACGATCGGCGGCAGATGACAAAAGAGTCGCCAAGGATCGGGCGTCCGCTTTCTTCATCCGGCCGTGGATTGGATCCGACCGTTCGCCCTCGATGACGATGACAACCTCATCGGGGTTATCCGGCGACGGCGCAGCACTGTAGTATTCTATTCGCTCCGATGATGTCTGCGTCGCGATCGCATGATCGGCATCCTCCATCTGCGAGAATGCTTTGCCGAGAAGGGCGCGCATCTCCGAGGCTACGGTCAGCGCGGTGGTGAGTACCAGCGTTTTGCCGGCAATGTCCTTGAAAACGAACACTGCCGCGTTCGGCGGGTCGCCTTCTTCGAAATACGTGAACGAAACAAACTCGCCAATGCTGAAACTACCGGCAATCGTATCGGCCATGCGCTGCAAATCTCAATTTCATAGCGACCAATATAATAAAAAAACGATTGTAAAGTACTCTACATAAACGGGATTTGCAAACGGGGCCGGGCAAGGCGGCCGAAGCCGGAAGGCCCCGTGTCGCAAAATCTAAGGCCATTCGGACCTTCGCGCACGGATCCTGCGCCGCGCCGAAGGGCCCGGCCGATGACCATGAGGGTTCGCCGTGCGTTGACCGGGATGGGCGGTTTTGGTGTCCTAAGCGAACGTCGAGCAGAGCCTGGGACCGGGCGCTCATCTTGCGCAAGTTCAGCGAACAGTCGGAACCGTGCATTGCGTTGGATGTCGCCGTTGATGGACGAGGTCCGGCTTGTCGTCGGACGGGGTCCGCAGAATGCATTGTCACCGCGCAGGAGGAACCCTCCACCGCGAAGGGACCTCCAAATCCGAGACTCAGAGGTCCACAAAAAATTTTGTCGATTAAAAAATCAACTATTTTTGGTTGCTGAATTTTGATAAAACTACCGGAGCGCTCGAGATCAAGCTGGCCGGTTTTGCTCACCGATCATCAATCCTGGTCTGGGATTATGAGTTTGATCTTGTTGCATGAAAATGGGACTTGCTGCTCGCAGATTACGCTGGTTCTCACGGCACATATTGGAGCCTCGCCTCGTTGCTGCTTCAATGTCGGCGTTGATTCTCATCGGGGACAAAAAGTTAGCTGATACGATAGGAAGTGGACTGTGGCTAAAGCTAAATCAAAACACGACCCGGAATTTTCCGGACGATTGAAGCTCCTCCGGGAGCAGCGCTCGATGAATGTTGCGGAGTTCGCGAAGCTCATCAAGGTCAGCCCTGCTGCTATTTGGCATTGGGAAAACAAGGGCACGGTGCCAAGAAGCGGTACCGTCGGCGTGATCGCCGATGTCTTGGGTGTGAGTCGCTCGTATCTTCAGACAGGCAAGCAATCGAATGGCGAAGTTCAGAATGGCGACACTCGTGATGTCGAAGTTCGCGGCAGCGGCAGGTCGGTCGGAATTGAGCTGAGCCTGGAAGAATTGGTGCGAGCTATCGAGGCCAAGGGCTTTGAAGTGTCCATTAGAACGAGAAGCTGAGCATAGCCGCTGGTGCATCGTGTTGGTCAGGGATGGCGCCGAGCGCCCTTGGCCCGGCTGAGCGGTCGCTGGACCGGTGGGCGGCAAGACGTGGGCCTGATTCTTTCTCGTCCGTGTTGAGATCCACCCCTTTCGTGTGAGCGCCCTTGGCGGGGCGCTCGCCGCTTGAGTCCTCTCCAGCCAGGATTTTATCTTGTTCCCGCGGGGCGACTCCACTTCGCTGGCCGCTTAGAAGTTCCGGGAAAGAGTGAGATTCGAAGGCAGCAAGGTAGGCTTGACCAGGATAACGGAACTCCTGGCGCCGCGTTCGCGCGTATCCAACACCAGGCACTGGTATTCCGTGGTGCCATCGCGACGACGCCGATGATTATGCCGCGCTACCTGCGCAAGCGGCGGCAATCGTCCAGTTCCCACGACAGGACTTGGCTCCGACCGGTGTAAAACTAACGCTCGAGCACCAATAATATTTAATGACGCAATTGGTCGGTTTGTCTGTTCATGCTAGCGTCATACCTGTGGGATGAGTCGAGCTTCCTGTTTTCTTGAAGCCGATCCCATTTGTTCCACGGCCACAGTGGCCAAAGCAAATTGAAATTGCAGCGTCGTTGGACCGCCAAAGTCGTGGACGGCCAGTCTGGTGACCGTCCCGTTCGTCAATGTCATTTTTGCAGTCTATCGTGGGCAATAGCGTTGAGCGACAGAATCGCAATATTTGTTGACGGGCTTAACCTGCACGCGAGCGCCAGAGCGCTCGGTTTCGAGATCGACTACGGCCGCCTGCTTGAACGATTCAAGGGCCAGGGCGCGCTGGTGCGCGCGTTCTACTACGCTGCGCCCGACGAGCAGGAATACTCCTCGATCCGTCCGTTGATCGATTGGCTCGAGTACAACGGCTACAGCGTGGTGAAGAGGGTCAACCGGGGACCAGCATTCGGTGCCGGCGGCCGCAAGCCCAAGAGCGGCATGGAGATTGATCTCGTGGTCAACGCCATGGAACTTGCCGCCCATCTCGACCAGATGGTGCTGTTCTCCGGCGACGGCGGGTTCCGCCGGCTGGTCGAGGCGGTGCAACGTCGCGGCGTACGCGTCACGGTGGTATCAACGGTCGCAAGCCGACCGACGACAACCTCCGACGATCTGCGGCGCCAGGCTGACGCGTTCATCGATCTGGCCGATCTGCGGCTCGAGATCGCGCGCCGTGTTCCTTCC
>NZ_JAFCKQ010000104.1 GCF_018130215.1 Bradyrhizobium jicamae | reverse complement strand
TCAGATGGTGCTGACGCTCGAACGGGCAGGATTCATCCAAAGGCAGCCGAGGACACCCCGCAGCATCGAACTGCTCGCTGATCCCAACCAACTGCCGGACCTACTCTGATCCAGCGCTCAACCCGTCAAATTCACCGTGCAGAGGTATTAGGTGATCGTTCGCCATCGTGCCAACATTCAACGGCTATTGGCGGGAACGTAGCCGCGCCTGGGTCGAGGTGGCTCGGATATGAAAGCGGAGGCGCAATGATCGACACTTCCAAAACGATCAAGGTCATCATATCGGGTGGTTTCGCTGCAGTGTACCGGGAAGTCCTGCCTGAATTCGAGCGAAGTACTGGGATCAAGGTGGAAACCGGATCCGGAGCCTCGGAGGGCACCGGTCCAAAAACGATCAGGCACCAGCTTGCGAACGGCACCAAGGCGGACGTGGTCATACTTTCGCGGGAGGGCCTGCAAAAGCTGAACGAAGACGGGCGGATTCGTCCGGGATCTGAAATCGGACTGGCGACAGCTCCCTTGGCCGCCGCCGTTCGGTCCGGCTCTGCAAAGCCTGACATCGGCACCGTCGTCGCGATCAGGAAGGCCTTGATTGATGCTGGCCTGGTGGTGGCGCCGAGCAGCACGAGCGGACAATACGTCCGCGACAAGGTTTTCCCGAGGCTCAATCTGCCCGACACGGTCAAGCTCACCCTCGAGGCGCGCGGAACCGAGGCGGCCGAAGCGTTGAGAGCGGGTGAGGCAAACCTTGCGATTGCGCCGACCAGCGAACTGGCTCAAGAGGCCGGGATCGAGCTGGCTGGTCTGCTGCCTCCGGACCTCCAGCTTGTCCAGACCTTCACAGCCGCTGTCGTCAGCGACTCCCAAACGCCCGATGCCGCGAGGCGCCTGATCGATTTTCTTTCCTCGGACACCGAAAATCTGCTCGCGGCAATCAAGTGTGCGGGCATGGAGCGGCCTCGCGGATGAGTTTCCGCCGCCCGTTCGCTTAGTCTCTGCTGAACGCGAAGCAGAAATGCGAGGGTTGCGGGCAGGCAGTGGTCTCCTATCCCCGGCGGTCTGCCCCAAGATTGTTCGTGCAATTATGCAGCGGGTCACCACCCTGTTATCATTTTCCCGTTCTCTCGGTCCCGGCCCATCGACCGAGCAGCCTTGGAGGACAATGCATGCTACGTTCAGTGCTGTTAACCGCAGCAATCGTCGTGATGATCAGCCCGACCGTGGCCAGGGCGGACAACAAGTCCGATTGCCAGAAGGGCGTTGCGATGATCAAGGCGGAACTCAAGAAGAAACATCCGGCGCCTGTGCTCGCCACGCTGCGCAAGGCGCTCGGCGATGCCGAGACCGAGGTGATCGAGGAGGATTGGTCCGAGTGCATGGACTACATCAAGACTGCGCGCGCCGCGCTCGCCAAGTAAGCTCCGCCGCGAACAGGCGGTAGCCATTCGTCGGACGCGGCACCGAATTCGCCGCGCCAGCCGACGAACTCGGGCATCTTCAGTGATGGACCCCCTCGCATCCGCACCGGGCGAGAATCGGGACCAGTTCGGAGATCCCATCGGGCAGCGCTGCGCCGACGCTTGCGAGACTGACAATCAGGAGTGTCCCCGCGCACGCCTCCAGGATTTCAGCTTTCGATCGGTCCCAGTTTGCAGACCAGGCGAGCGCGGAGCCCGCAGCCACGCTTGCGATGCCGAATACGCCGATCATAATTTTCACCCAAATGATGAACGTGAAATCGACTTTGATGAAAAACAGAAGCGTCTGGATTCCCACGCCGTTTGAAACGGGGATATTGCCAGAGAACCGCTCGCTGCCCAAAGGCAGCAATCGACGTACCCCGTCGGAATAAGTTGCCAAAATTCGCGCGTCAGGACAATCTGGCACCGGCCGCCCGTCAACCGCGCTCGGTCGGCTCGTCCAGGTGCCCACGATCCCAGTTCCCTGGGCCAGATGGATCCGGGGACTGGATCACGGGGCAATCGGGTGACGCAGCGGAGACGGGGATGTCTTCAGCCGCCGCCGGACAGTGCGCTAACTCCGTGGAGTGACAGCCATGGTGCAGAACGTCGTAGCAGGGTGTGTCCTGGCGGCCCTGATTTTCATGGGCCTGGTTGTCTACGCCCAGGAGCACCAGGAGTGCTGGAACGGGCACCTGATCAAATCCTTTAAGTCCTGCGGATCGATGAGCCCTTCAGTATAGCGCCTGGCCGCCGCGGTATTGCGGCGGTGTCTGATGTCGACGGGTGCGATAGCGCCGACGACTTGGACGCACGCCCTCCGAAGTGGCCGCCCGGTGTCCTGCGGCCGCCGGGGTGACAGTCAGTTCGTCAGATAGGACGTCGCCTCGGCCAGTTCGGGGCGCATCGCACCGTCGGGTTTGCTGAGCGCTACCAGCTTCTGGTAGGCGTCGCGAGCGGTCACGGCGTCACCCATCTGTTTCGCGGCTCGGGCCTCGCCGAGAAGGCTGCGGAAGCGGTTGGGATCGGTGCTCAACATCGCACGGTACTCCATCAGGGCTGCCGCCGGCTGGTTGAGATCGAGCAACAGATCCCCCAACAGTTCGCGCGCCGGCAGGACCGAGGACGGGGTGGCCGGGTGCTTGTCCATCGTGGCGTCCAGATCGACCGCGGCCCGCAACAGCGAGACGGCGCTTTTGTCGTCGCCGCGGGCGCGGGCTAGGATGCCGGCGGCCGCCAGGCGCTGGACCTCGACCTGGTTGGCCCAATAGGCGTCGTTGCCCTTCAGCTTGTCTTCAAGCGATTGGAGGCGGTCGATCTCCGTCTGGGCGCCGGCAATGTTTCCAGTCTTCGCGTCACCCAGCGCACGGCCATAGGCAATCATCGCTTCTGCCCAGGGAAAGCGCTCAAGCGGGAAGCCGATCGCCGGCTCGCTCAACGCGGCGGCGGCCGGCCAGTCGTGGCGCTCGAGCGCATAACGAACCGGGATCGCGGCGATGGCGTAAGCCCCGGCCAGGTTCGCGCCCTCACTCTGGCGGAAGCCGGCAAGTTCGTCGACCACCTCTTTGGCCAGGCCATCCTCCGCGATCTGCAGATAGGCGTATTCGAGATAGTCCATCGTGTGGAGGGTTTCCTGATCAAAGCTTCCGGGCCCATGGCTTTGATGCACGTAATTGAGGGCGGCGGTGTGCGCGGCGCGGTTCGAATCGATCGATTGCTGCCACATGCCAAGGCGGGTGAAGATGTGCGACGGCATGTGCAGCGCGTGTGGCACGTCGGGGGCGACCTTGGCATAGCAGATCGCGGCGTCCAGCCCGGCTGCGGCGAGTTGCGGCGAGTCGTCGCTGTGGATCAGATAGTGCACGACGCCAGGGTGGTTCGGTTCCTCCTTCCAGATCTTGTTGAGGATCTCGGCCGCCTTTGTCTGGTTGGCAAAGGTCTTGTCGGTCTTGAGCGCGCTGGCGTTCAGCGCGAGCGCATAGAACACCGCGGCCTCGCGGTCATCAGTGTAGCGTTCATGCACCTGCTGCATCGCCTTTTCGTAGGCGATCGCACGAGTCTGATGGTTGAGCTTGTCACTGTCGCGATAAAAGGCGGCGATCGCTGCGATGTAATCCGCCTCGCGCGGCGTCTGGGTTGGGGCCGCCATCGCACTGGCGACAGCCTCGGAACCGGCTTTGAGCGCGGCAGGCGACGGGGGGTACCAGAGCGGGTACCAGTGACTCATCGCGATGCCCCAATACGCCATCGCACAGCCGGGATCGGCGGCCGCGATCGCGGTGAACTCTCGGGGTACCAGAACGAATGCAGCGTCCAGGTCGCGTGCCTGAATGCCTGTTGTGACGTCGGCGCGCAGGAGATCGCGAAATCGACCTCCTCTGTGATGGGCGCGGTCTCCGCCCGCAAACCCTGGTACGGCAACGCCAGCAGCGCTGCAGCAGCGAAACCCGTCGAAATTCGATGATGAGCAATTCGATGATAAGCCATGGCGCACCCCTTTCGGTTGCGGCTGCGTGGGCCTGCTCCACCATAGGGAGTCAAAGGGCCGGCATGTATGACCTGGCTGACATTCCACGTATCAACGCTTCGACATATCATATCCTGTGGAAGGGAGCACATCTCGCGCAATGGCTGCTTCCGCGCTGCCGGTGGCGGCCAGGCGGAGGCTGGAGCTTTGTTGGCACGCGCCAAGCACTGATTTGCCCGACGGTGCAAGCCCCGCGTGCAAAAATATTTCGGTTTATCGTAACGGCAAATCAGTGTATAGATTTCCCGTCTCACCCGCTCGAGGGGCGCTCGCGATCGTCACGAACGTTGCGGTGGGATG
>NZ_JAFCKQ010000103.1 GCF_018130215.1 Bradyrhizobium jicamae | reverse complement strand
GCCCTGACGGCGAAGTGACTGCGGATTTCAGGAGGAGATGGGGCATCTGCTTTCGCTCATGACCCGCAGAGGTCCTTCGACGAGCGGACGATTTTTTGGGCGCCCGAGATTCTAGCGGCGGTCGTTCCAGTGAAAGTTGCCTCGGCCGCCGATGGCAGTTTGGCGTCTCAGCCGCTCCTTGACCTTGCAGCTGGCCAGATACGTCGCGCCGCCGACGGCTGGCATGCCGTGCTGCGCATCGGGGCGGTGGACCACCGTGTCTGGTCCAAGGACCCGCCCGTGCTTGGCACGTCATACGCAGCCGAATTGCCGTTTGACGGCGATTTAGAAGCGCGCATCTCTGCAGCTCGACGGCTGTGGCGCGCGATGAATGGACGCGCGCCCGGTCCTGCCTTTCACCAACTATCTAAACAGCGGCGCGAACGCCTGAGTGCTGCGATCCGTGCGCTCGATGCTCACGGCGCCGGCGGTAGCTATCGCACTGTCGCCGAAGCGCTGTTCGGCAAGAAACGCATCCCCGATCGCGCCTGGAAGACCCACGACCTGCGCAATCGAACGATCCGCCTGGTGCAAAGCGGAATATCGCTGGTGCGCGGAGGCTATCGCAAGCTACTGCGGCCCGAGCGCAGGGACGACTAGCGCCGTCCCAGGGGGTGCCGAAAACGGTCCCCTCGATATTCGGCATCCCCCTCCGGGAACTTGCTTCTCCATGATGACCGCGCACACGCCGGTGCCGCCCTGTGTGGTGCGCTGTCCTCTTGGAGTTCACCAATGTCCGATCCGATGGCCGGTCTACCCCCGCGCTTCCTGCGTACACCGGAGGCCGCGCGTTATCTTGGCTTGTCTGGTCGCACCCTGGAGAAGCACCGCACGTACGGTACCGGACCGACCTATCGGAAGATCGGCGGACGAGTCGTTTACGCCATCGATGACCTGAAAGCGTGGGCCGACCTCGGCGCCAAGACGTCGACGTCCGATCCCGGGAAGGGGACCGTGCTGCCGGCCAAGAAGCACCCGGTGCTCCGCCCCTATGCGGGCCAGGAACGTCGTTGATCGCCCGCGCGAGAGTGACCATGCGGCGCAAACACCATTCCGAGCGCGACCAGCTTGAGCTCTTTCGGGCGCTGCCCGGCGATCTCGCCCCTCGCGACGCGCAGGATCTGATGGCTTACCCGTTCTTTTCGCTCGCCAAAACAAAACGCATTGTGCCCATCGATTTTCGCGCGGGTGCAATTGCAATTCGTGTTGAAGCCGTGCCAGAGCACGGCTTGGCGACCATCTGGGATGCAGATGTCCTGATCTGGGCCGCTTCTCAGATTGTCGAAGCACGAGACGCCGGCCTGAAGACGTCGCGCTTGATGGCCGCAACGCCTTACGAAATTCTGACGTTCGTCGGCCGCGGCACCAGCGCGCGCGACTACGACCGGCTGAAGGCTGGTCTCGACAGACTGCAGTCGACGACCGTGCTGACCTCGATCCGACAGCCGGCAGAGCGACGACGGCATCGCTTCTCCTGGATCAACGAGTGGAAGGAGACGGCCGATGCAAATGGCCGCCCATTCGGGCTCGAGCTGATCCTGCCGGATTGGTTCTACGCCGGCGTCATCGATGATGCGCTCGTGCTGACGATTGACCGCGCCTATTTCGAGCTGACGGGCGGGCTCGAGCGCTGGCTTTATCGCCTTGTGCGCAAGCACGGCGGTCGGCAGGGCGGCGGCTGGAGCTTTGATCTTGTGCACCTCCATGCCAAGTCCGGCATCCTCTCGCCGCTCAAGCACTTTGCGTACGACATACGCCAGATCGTCCAGCGCCAGACATTGCCCGGCTATCAGCTCGTGCTGACGAAAGATCCGAACGGAACCGAGCGGCTGAACTTTGCGCCCACGCCGGTTGATCCCTTTACAGCACGCCTGCGCCGGCGCGGCCTCATTCCAAATTCGGAGGACAATCTGTGAATCAACTCGTGCTATCGGGGACCGCAACCCTCGTGCTATCGGGGACCCGATCCTCGTGCTATCGGGGACCGGAATCGCACCTAAGAGCTTGTTTATTCGCGCTTTCTAGCCGCTCTAACTTTACTAACCAGAAATCCTTCGGATTTCTTCTAACGGACCAGGCCGAAAGCCGCGTTGGCGGCGCCCGGCAACGGCGGTCCGTCAGTCCAGCCTGCCTTTGCAGGCCACACACACTCTCCACGGAGCCTCAAGCTCACGGCTGCCAACTCCAGCGTCAGGGAGCCGCGCCATGAGCGATCTCACGGAAGTGGAAGTTCTGTGGCTCGAGAAGCGTATTGAAAACCGCATTCGGTTTGGTCGCGTTGTTGAGGAACGGAAGCTTGATCGCCACCGGCGTGTCCTGTCATTTGCGCCGGGCAGCATCTTTGCTTTCGTTCGTTGGACCTCCAACGACTTTGGGACAATAATTTCGCGGATCGACATCCTCCGGGCGGTGGCGCGGGGACAGCGCTGCTCGACCGTTCCTTATGTGACACCCGGCGGTGAGCTTCTGCTGCGCCTGTCAGGTTGGCCGAAGGTCGAACAGGTGCTGCAGATGGTCGACGCCATCGAAGCGCTCGGCATTGATCCCGCTGATGTCGCCCCTGATCATTGGCATCACATTCATAACCGTCTGTCCGTCAACGAAAAACCGCGCCCCTACACAAAAGCGCGACACCAGGCATGGCTTCACCGGCAGAGGGTCATGCGATGACACCGCAGCTCAAGACGTTAACCACGATGCTCTGCGGTGCCGTCGCACTTGCCGCACCAATCGTTTTGGGGATTTCGCCGGCCTACATCTGGAATGCATCGGAGAGCGTACCGATCGGGCTCTACCGTGTGCAGCCGGCGGACAGACTATTCGTTACGGAACTCCTCGCCGTACAGCCACCGGAGCCCCTCGCGACCTTCCTCGACCTGAACGGCTATCTGCCAGCCGGATTGCCTATGCTCAAGCGCGTGCTGGCGCTTCCTGGGCAGACCGTTTGCCGAAGCGGGCTCACCATTTCGGTTGACGCCATCGAAATGGGTGAAGCCCGGGATCGCGACGGCCGTGGCCGTCCCCTCCCGAAATGGCAGGGCTGCCGCGTAGTGGGTGACGGCGAACTCTTCGTCATGAACTGGCAGTCCACCAACTCGCTGGATGGCCGCTATTTCGGGCCCTTGCCAGCATCGGCTGTCATTGGCCGCGCGCGGCCGGTGTGGAACTGGGAGGATTGATGCTGCCGGTATTGAGATTCCGAACAGCCATTCCTCTGTTCGGCCAAGTGCTGCACCATTCCTCCGTCCCGACCAACGATTGTCCGGCCGTTGCGCGCAGCGGCGGTCCAGGGCGGCCGAACGGCCGGCGCGAAGCGGCCTTACCCTGGACGGGCGCGAGCACGACGGCACGCTTGCGTTTGTTCGAGAGGAGCCTGCGCGCTGTCGTGCCGTTGTTCATTGCGCTGACCGTGAGTAACGCTGCTGTCGCCGAGACGCGACCCGCGAAGCCTTCAGCGGGTCATCGCGTTGACGATCCGTTTGCGGAGTTTATCGAGCAGGCCTCGCGCCGTTTCGGCGTGCCGAAGCGTTGGGTACGCGCAGTCCTGGACGTCGAAAGCGCCCAGGACGTGCGTGCCAGGTCACCGAAAGGTGCCATGGGGCTGATGCAGATAATGCCAGAGACGTGGGCAGCGCTACGTCTGCGGTACGACCTCGGCGACGATGCCTACGATCCCCATGACAACATTCTTGCGGGGACGGCGTACCTTCGCGAGTTGCACGACCGGTACGGTTCACCGGGCTTCCTAGCGGCCTACAACGCAGGACCTGCTCGCTACGAAGAGCATCTCGCCGGTCGTCCATTGCCCGCTGAAACCCAGATCTATCTGCAGAAGCTTGCGCCGATCATCGGTGGCGACATTTGCGGTTCCTGTGCAGTCGCGAGTCTGCGGCCATCGGGGGGAGCGCTCTTCGTTGTGCGTACTGAAAGTTCGACGACCGCGGCCCGCCTGCAGCTTGGGCGCCCAACGAACCGAGCTCCAGCGGCCGTCTCCGTCCACGACATTTCGGCCATTGCGCCGGAGACAACAGGGTTGTTCGTCCTGAGATATGATGCGGGAGGCTCGCGATGAGCGAATGCGCATGCTGGCATGCATTAGCGCGGCCTGGAGAAGGATGGGCGGATAGGCGAGCGCAGTGGGGAGGCACGACGAACGCCCCAGACGACGTATGCGTCCGGATCTTGCACATGAGCTCAGGTCTTGACAGGATGCTGAGCGTTCCAAGCCCACGGCAACAGTTCGTCGAGACGATTGATCGGGAGTCC
>NZ_JAFCKQ010000102.1 GCF_018130215.1 Bradyrhizobium jicamae | reverse complement strand
GCCATCTTTGATCGTCCATTGGGGATCCGTCAGGTGATTGACATCGGCGCCGTCGCAGCACCACTCACCTTGTTCGCAGCCGGCTTATCGACCGCCGAGGCGGATTGGAGCCTGCCCCCGAAAGGTTAGCGCAGGCTGGAAAGAACCTCTTCGCCTGATGTCTCAAATTGGGTACCGCGCTATATCCGCTGGCCTCTTGGATACTGGAGAGTAGATTCCGGCGCTTATCGGCGGGCTCCAACCCCGGAGAAATGAGGCCGGCGATGATGAAACAGCAAGCTCTGATCGCGGTCGTTGGCGCATGCGTGCTGGTATCGTCCCAATCGCTGGCCCGAGGCGGAGGTGGTGGGCTAGGCCACTCGGGAAGTTCCATTAGATCGGGCGCAGCATCAAGAGCACCTGCGATGCGGGCTCCAACGATTCGGTATTCTGCTCCCATGCGAGCTGCACCTCACCCGGGCCTAGTCCACCGTAGCCCGACAGATGCCGGTGCCGTCCGCCGGGTGCCGGAGCACTTCGTGAATCTGCGCGGTCGGAATATCGGAATTCCTCCGCTGGCCGCTGTTACCGGTCCTATCATTCTCGACATACCACCGCTCGGCAAGATCTTCGTCCCGCAAGAGACATACGTGGCGCTTTACCCTCTGCTGATTTCAAACAATGAAGCCGATCGTGAGCGGGCATTCATGCTGTTAAAGCGGCAGGTCGAGCACGATCCGGACAGTCATATTCAACGTCCAAGTACGATTGCAGCAGGCCCCCGCCAGCGAAGCCCCGACTGGTGTCCCGACTGCAGAGACACGGCCGAGATCGTACACTCCTGCCGACCGTTTGGTGACTGTGATACGGCCGTGCGTTTGATGCGTGATCCGAAACGCCCCGTCGACGAATGGGGACCGAACAAGGGTCACTAGGAAAAGAGACTCGCACGGCTGACCGCGCATAGAATTCGCTCATGCTCAAATTCGATTTCTGCCTACCGACGCAAGACGATCCCGGCCGGCGTCGACGGGATCTCCGATTTCAACGCGTTGCACGACGGCAAGCACGATGCCGAGGTGCAGCTCTGCGCCTTCGACGTGCTGGCGCTGGGCGGTGAGGATCTGCGAGGCCTGCCGCTGTCGATGCGCAAGACGAACCTTGAGCGGCTGCTGCACCGACGGCCGGAGGGCATATTCGTCAACCCGTTCGAGACCGGGCGATCGGTCCCGACCTGTTTCGGGCGGCCTGCGACATGGTGCTCGAAGGGATGGTGTCAAAGCGGTCCGATCGGCCATACCGCAGAGGCCCATCGAAGGACTGGATCAAGGTGAAAAACCGGGCGCACAACAACTATCTGCTCGGCAACCAGCCGCCGGCTTTCGACATCCTTGGTCACTCGTCCAAGGAGGGGGCTACGAAATGGGATGCCTCGGCAAGCCAGACGTGCATCGCAAGGCCCATCGCCGCTGGTCCTCGTCGTGACCTTCATTGCGGTCGTCGCCCTAGGTTAACCTGAAGCGGCATCCTTAATCTGCGACACCAATTGCAGTGACGCTCTGACGGAATAGAGTTGTACACAGTCGCGCAATTAAGGCCGCTCATCAGTCACCGCGCGATCAGAGAGCGTCGCCACATGCGATGCCCTCGCCTAACGGGATAACCGCTCTATACGGAAGAATCTCATGGTCGGACGAGTAATCGCGACCGCGACGTGGCTGCTCCTGGCTATTGCTACGTTGACATTCCTACTGCGCTGGCGAGCAGAGAATGCCCGGCCGGCACAACCTTCGTGGCGTGAGTCCGCCGGGACTCTCCGTCAGCCGACGCTCCCCGAATAGAACCCGCTCGAGATCCTTTGGGACTAGGCGCAATCCGAGCGGTAACCCCGAGCGGGCCGCTCTCCGCTGCAGGAAGAAGCCGCCGCCGCAGTTGACGGGGTGCTGCGCGCCGCCATAAACAACCGTCAGAAAGACGTTGGGTAGCAAGATGGTAGCAGAGTTCTAGTTTCGTACCGTCGAGGCAACCTAAAAGCCCAACAATTTCAAAGACGGAAGGGTGGCCGAGTGGTTTAAGGCACCGGTCTTGAAAACCGGCGTGCCTGCAAGGGTACCGTGGGTTCGAATCCCACCCCTTCCGCCAGTATAGTGTTCTCCGCTGTTCGGAATCCCCAGTAAAATCAGTGCCTTCGCCGGCAGACTGTATTTCTTCGTTCGCCGTCGTTCCTCACAATCAAGCGCAAACCGTAGCTTGGGACCCTAGGTTCGGAGGATGGTTTTGACTGGAGGATCACATCCCCTCCTCTGCACGGTATTGATTTTGCTGCGGTTTGGCGAGCTTGCTTGTAAAGCTACGGCTGGTGTCTACGGTTGGGTTGCGATAGCCACAACGACTTCGTGTGGAGGCCGAGTTCGACGCCAATCCGGAAACCGCAGCGAACCGGTCAAGTGCCCTCCGGCTGTGAGACCCACCAGACCGTCGCGCTCGACATCGTCCGGCGCCCCGAATTGGACGCCGGTTCACGAACTCGATCGGTACATGCGCTGCAAGGATTGTTCGCGACGGAGCGGACATTCGTTCAAGCGGAGTCATCTGGTGCGCTACGGGCGAACAAGATCTCGGCGATGAACCCGCCCTCGGTGTAGTGGCCGGGAGAACGATGATGCGAGTTCGGGCGCAACCCGGGCGGCTCTTTGGCATGTCGCCTTGTGGAAGCTGAACGGAAGTAGTCAACAAGCGCTCGAGAGGGCGCACATGACCGAAGGCGGACGAGGGCTATTCGTCAAATTGAGCGGCTCGGCGCCAGCGACATCGGCTGCATCGTGCCGTACATCAGCGTCCGCCACAGCCATTCGACCGGGCCGTATCGATAGCTGCTCAGCCACCACGCGCTGAAGAAGACCTGGGCGATGTAGACAGCGAGGCCGATCACGAGTGCTTTCGCCGCGCCGATGGAGCCGAACAGACCAAGGCCGTATCCGTAGAAAACCCATCCGAAGATCAGCGATTGCGCAAGGTAGTTCGTGAACGCCATGCGGCCCAGCGGCGCGGCCCATCCCAGCAGCGCCTTCCCGCTTACCGTGTTGGCGATCGCAAGGATGATCGCGCCATAGCCGATCGCCAGTACGAATGTGCTGGCGGGAGTTGCGAGTTTGCCGATCACCGTCTGTGGAATAGAGTCGGTTGAACCTGCAACGACGAGAGCAGCGCCGACACCGATGCAGCCGGCTGCCGTTGAGAACAGCAGCATCTGATGCGGCTTTCGCAGGACGCCGCTGCGCCAGACGAAGGCACCAAACAGGAACAGTCCGATGGTGCGCGGAAACATATAGACGTGTAGGGGAATGATCAGAGGGATTTCACGAACCCGGAACGCCAACACCTCCACGAAGCTGCCCTTTGGATAGATCAGATGGGCCTCCTGGATGTCGCGTTGGAGAGAAGCAAGGGTCGGAAACAGTCCGGGCGGCGGCCATTCCTGCATTGCGAGATACAGTCCGAGGAACGCCGCTGCGCCTGCCGCGAGGAGCGAGCGCGGACCGAACAGAAGCGGTAAGACGATCAGACCCGCGACTGCATATTCCGTGAGAATGTCGCCATTCCAGATAAGGCACAGGTGGATCAATCCAAATGCGAGCAGGACGACCAGCCGGCGCAACAAAAGAAACGCGCGGCGCGGGTTCGCCGAAAGATGCTCGAATTGAATAGCTAGCCCTGTGCCGAACAAAAGGGAAAAGAGAGCAAATGCTTTCAGGTCGACGGCCAGCGTCAAAGCGGTCTCGACGGCTCGGTCCAGAGGAGGTGCGGGTCCAGTAGGTAGGAATTGCTCGAAAATCGAGATCCGGAAGGCTGTCACCAGATTGATCGCGAGGACGCCGAACAACGCGACACCACGAAGTGCGTCGATACTGGCGATACGATCCGATGGGCTTATCGGGCCTGAACGTCCTTCGCGAATTGGGGTGTGAGCCATTGCGGGACGAATATAGATTGTAAGAAGATTCTATGCCATGTCGGCTTCTAGGCCACCGCGACCAACACACGCGACCGTTGACCCGTCTGGTGTAAGATGTAGATCGGACCTTACGAGACCGGACCATGCTGTAGCGATTGACACTGAGCAGACATCCACCGTAGCGATCAAGGGGCTTGCTTTAGCTACTAATGCCCAGTTGGCGAAGGTGTTGGAGCGGGAGACGAAGTTGCACTAGGTCGTTGCTCATTGCGATTGAGCCCACGATGGGTTGGTCCGTTCCGGCATGCGGCACGCATGTGCCAGTATTCTCGAACTTTCTGGTTTCCCCGCGCCCTGTAGTAGTTGCGCCCGCGACGATGGTCGAACCGTACGCATACGACGAGGACCGCCTGATAGACGCACGCGCGCGGGCACAGTGAGCTCTATGATCGGTTGGGTGAAG
>NZ_JAFCKQ010000101.1 GCF_018130215.1 Bradyrhizobium jicamae | reverse complement strand
TTCGATCCTGCTATGGGGATGGCCGTCGATGATCGCCTGGAGCGTTTCGGCGATGTAGGCCACCGGGTTGATGTCGTTGAGTTTGCAGGTGGCGACGATCGAGGCGAGCAGGGCCCAGTTTTCTGCCCCGATTTCATGGCCGGCGAAGAGAGCGTTTTTCCTGGTCAAGCAGACTGGCCGGATGGCGTTCTCGACCGGATTGGTGTTGAGCTCGGAGACGCCCGTCTTCGAGGAAGCGGGTCAGTCCCTGCCAATGATTGAGCGCATAGCGGATGTCCTCGGCGAGCGTCGAGCCGCTGGAGATCATCGACAGCTGCTTCTCGAACCACGACTTCAACGCCACGATCATCGGCAGCGAGTGCTCCTTGCGCGCGGCCAACCGGATGTCCGGCGATGAGCCGCGCACCATGGCTTCGATGGCGTAAAGCTGTGCGATGTGCCGAACGGCGGTCTCCGCGATCGGCGACTTGCTGTTGCGTACCAATTTGACGAAGCGCCGGCGCAAATGGCTCCAGCAATGCACGAGCGTCCAAGGCCCTTGCGGCCGAGCGACTTCGGTCAGCCGGTCATACCCGTCATAGGCGTCGCATTGCAGGTAGCGTCCGCCAAAACCATCGAGGAACTGCTCAGCAAAGGCATCGCTGCGACCGGGGGCATATCGGAACAGCACGATCGGCGGACTTGTGCCGCTATGGCCGTGGTCGTCTGAGGCGATCGCCCAGAAGTAGCCCTTCTTCGTCTGGCCGCGCCCCGGATCGAGTACCGGCGCCCTGATCTCATCCATGAACAGCCGATCCGCCATGGCCAGGTGGTGGCGCATGTGGTCCGCTATGGGCTGAAGATGGAAGCAGGCGCGACCGGACCAGTTGCCCAGTGTCGCCCGATCAAGCCGGATGCCCTGGCGCGCATAGATCTCGGCCTGACGATAAAACGGCGTGTGGTCGCCGAACTTGGAGACGATCACGTGCGCGATAGCCGCTTCGGTCGGCAGCCCGCTGGGCACGACGTGCTCCGGTGCGTGCGCCTGCACAACAGGGCCCGAGCACCGGCGACAGATGTATTTCGGGCGGCGCGTGACCAGCACGCGCCATTGCGCTGGGATCACGTCGAGGCGCTTGCTGACGTCCTCGCCGATCTTCGTCATGGCACCACAACCGCATGGGCAGAGCGTGCTTGCAGGCTCGATGACCCGTTCCACTCGCGGCAAATGAGCAGGCAAGCAGCCACGATTGCGATGAGAGCCTTGATCCGGATCGCTCCGCGATCGTCCCTGGATGACCTTCTCGGCTCTTTCCTGCGCCGCGTCCAAAATGCCTTGGGCGATCTCCACGTCCTCGAGCGGCAAATGGTACTGATCTGGTCGTAGCTTCTCGGATTTCGAGCCGAACTTGTCGCGCCGCAGTTCGCCGAGAATGACCTCAAGCCGACGCCGGGCCTCCTCCGACGCCGCCAGCGCCCCCTGATGCTCGCTCAAGGTCGCCTGCGTTTGCGCCAAAAGCGCCTTCAGGCGTTCGTTTTCGTCGCGCAGCGCAGCGATGCTCATGCGCTATTTCGAGCATATCGCCACCGCGCGTGCCACGATTAAAATAGCTGCCGAGTCATTCTGCCGCAGTTATCCCGCCACTTGCGGGCGCGGTGCTTCTTCCGGGCGGACCAGCCTCCAATCCAGTCCTTCGAACAAGGCCGCGAACATCGCCGGCGACATTCGCATCACGCCGTCCGCGATCGTTGGCCAAACGAACTTGCAACCTTCGAGACGCTTGTGCACCAACACCAGGCCTGTTCGATCCCAGACCAAAATCTTGATCCGGTCCGCTCGTTTCGATCGGAACACGAAGGCTGCGCCGCTGAACGGATCAAGACGGAGCATCTCCTGCACCTTTGCCGCAAGCCGATCGTGGCCACAGCGGAAGTCGATCGGCCGCGTTGCAACGTAAATCTTCAGATCAGCACTGGCCGCGATCATCGTGACGCTCGCACCGCACGGATCACCCGGGACAGCTGCTCACCATCAATGGCCGTATCCGTCCGCAGCACGACGTCACCAATCGCGATCTCAAGCTTGATCGCCGGAGCCTGATGCCCCTCCAACGCACCTTCCACGACCAGCGGCGCGAATGTCGGCGGGGACGCCTCTCACGGCGGCAACATGCCTCGCTGTCGAAACCGCCGTCGCCAATCGTAGATCTGCCAGCGTGTCGCTCCGTGCTTGCGCGCCACCTCGGACACCTGAGCACCAGGTAACAGACTCTCGGCGACGATCCGAGCTCTCTCGGCTTCCGAACGCACGCGGCGCCCCGACGGTCCTTCAAGAACTTCCAGCCGGCTCACAGACCCCGCCGATGAGCCGTCTAAATGGACGTCCTTTTTGCTGTCCAATCCCATCCCAAACCTCCGTCCAAGCCGGAGGCTTCTTCGCATAGCTATCCAGATCCCGAAGCAAGGGTTCCCGCTAAGCGCTTACTCAAGAAGATCATCGAGGGCGGGTCAAGAACGCCAGCCAAGGCCAAACACAAGCCCTCGAAGGCCGCGAAGAAGGCTCCGGCCAAGAAGCGCAAAGCCGGTTGATCAGCTGTACCCATTCCGCCGCCGGTCGCGCTGCATGGCGGGAATCTGCCCAAGGGCGCGAGCCCGAACTGGCATCACCGTTCTCTCGGCCACCATACCGAGGGCGGGTTCATCGCCGAGATCTTGTTGGTCCGCAGCGCAACCAGAGGGCTCCGCTTGAACGGATGCCCACTCCGCCGCCAGCAGTCCTTGCATCGCATGTACCGCTCCAGTTCGTGAACCGGTGTCCACTTCGGCCGGCGGACGATGTCGAGTGCGACGGTCTGATCGGTCTCACATCCGAGGTACTTGACCTCGAGGTAGCGATATCCGGCGTTCAGCGCGTCACCCAGGGCAGGGGATGGCTGGGGCCGGTCCCTGGAAGGCGAGCATGCGCGGCGTTCCATGCCTGGCAGGCTATGGCGTCGGCTTCCTTGCGCGCATCCTTGGCCGTTCGGCCAGGTGCCGGACGCCGAATCTAATGGATAGCGGCCGGGTCAGCCTGCTGGCGGCTCAGATCAGCGCACGGCGGAGCCCGAGACCTCCCGGTCTGGAAGCCGGCCTTGGATTATCCGGGCATCGCAGGACCTTTCGGCTTCCGCGAACGTCTTGAATGGCGATCCGCCAACCTTGATGGCAGGGTTGTTGCACGGAGGGATCGCCATGACGCAGCGAAGCCGGGCTGTCCATGGAAGCCAGGTCCGCTCCGCGCCTCGTGGTAAATTACAAACGAATAGCCGCCGCTGCTCGCCAGCCAAACTTCTAGATCTTCGGGAGTTTCAACGCGGCGGAAGTGTGGGGCCATTTTTGCCCTCCACCGGAGGCTAAACCTGGTCCCCCGTGATCATCCTGATGGACGCTCAACCTGCTTTTGCGCGGTTGGTCGCTTCAGCGTCCGGCGCCAGCCGTTCTGCCTTTAGGCGCTCCCGATTATCGTGAAACGCTTTTTGCGCTTTGGCGTAATCGGTCATAGCTTCCTTCGCTCTGACGGCTTTGAATACCTTGTGGGCTTCGCGTTCCGCAGCTGTCGTTGGCCGCTCTCGGTCTATGATCATTGTTGACCTCCGCACTTGGAGCTCAATAGTCAACGCGCGGAGAGGACTTTCGATCCTGTCGGCCAACTCATCTGAACTCGACCAGCCGGCGCACGCCTTTATCGCTCAGAAGCACCGTCTGGCCTACGGGCGGGATTGGCGATCTCAAGATCCAGCGGCGTCAGGGGAGTGGTGCGCTTGTTGATCTCGTACCTTGAGGCTAGATCCTGGAGGCGTCGTTTGATGAATGGATCGGCAGCCTTGTCGGCGAGATCCCGCACCAGCCTGGCATGCCGCTTCCTGAAATCGTCGTCCATGACCTCTGACCGCTCCATTTGGGAGATCAGGTTATCGCAGCCTGAAGGCGTCTGAAAGCGCCCCTGTACAAACTGCACGGGCAACTCACTGAAAGGTTGGTATCAGCTTGCCAGCCAGTACAATCCCAAGGTCATGGACCAGTGCGTCAACGCCTGCATCAAATGTGACCACGGCAGCGTCACCACCTGCACGACGTCCTGCACGCTGAAGGGCGCACGGTGACAAAATACCAGCGGGCCTCGGTCAACTTCTTCATACGGCGATTCGATATTCCTTGTCCGGCGCTCTCATGACGATGTTCAACGCATCATCCGGCAATGGCCGCTGCAACGCTTTCGCCTCGACATTGCGGATCACGGGGCAGGGTAGTCGGGAAGACGCCCGGACCGCCTATTGTTTGGCCGGTTCTTCAGGCGGTTGCGGAGCGGGCTGCTGCGAACTTGGAGCGGCTGTAGCTTGCGCGGACGCCCTAGGCTTTGGCTTCACGCGGGTCTTCGATGAACTAGCCGGCGGTGGCTCCGGCTCGGCCCCGCAACGCTTCTGATCGGCCAGCATAGCGAGATACTGTTGGCGGCTCTGTAGCGCGGCGATCTCTGTGTCGGCCGTACCTTGGAAGTCCATGCCGAACCACTAGACGGGAATGACGAACCCCGCCACGCCGGCTGCCACGTTCTGTGCCGTCGTAAGGCCCTTGTCAGCAGCGAGTTGCTTGACCTTTTCATTGTTTGCCTGGACCTCGGCGAGGATTGCGGTGCAATCCATGTATGCGCCTTGCGCGAATGATTTTAGGAAATGGAATGCACAACGATAAGAACACTGCGAAGCGCAAAGCTTTCGCAATCGCTGCACTAGATGCCGTAATGGGCCCTGCTCCGAGCAAGTGGTCATGATGGTGGCTGTCCCCCGATAGATGATGAAACGGGG
>NZ_JAFCKQ010000100.1 GCF_018130215.1 Bradyrhizobium jicamae | reverse complement strand
CTCGACAATCCGTTCGGCACGAGGTTGTCACCCATGTCTTAGGTACGTTCCGTTACCTATGTGTCCGGGCTGGACAGGGGAACATTGGTAGCGGGGGAGGGACTCGAACCCCCGACCCCAGGATTATGATTCCCGTGCTCTAACCAGCTGAGCTACCCCGCCACGGCGTCGCTGCCGGCGGCATCGAGGCTGCGGGCGCGAACGCGCGGCATATAAAGAGTGGGGCGCGCGCCTGTCAAGCAAACCCGGCTCGATCAGCAACATATTGGAGACAGGGGTTATTTCGGCCGGATCGAGGGATCGCCGCCAGGACTGCCGGGTGGCGGGATGACGGGCGTGTTGCCGCCCTCGGGCGTCGGCGCCCGCATCTCCGGATCGACCCCGGCGGGCGGGCACAGCACCCCGTCGGATCGGGCGAGCTTGTCGCCCAAGGGCGCCCTGCTCTGGCCGATCGTGGTTCCCTCCGGAGCCGCCGTGCCAGGATGCGTGGACTGCTCCATCGGCGCACAATTGGCGGCGCGTTGAGGCTGTGGCGGCGCGGTCTGCGCCGGCGGCGTCGCGGGCGCCGGCGGCGCCTGCGCGGCGGCAACCGCGGGCAACGCCATCAGCGCACAGGACAGGGCAAGCGTTCGATTGATCCTCATGCCAGGAAAACCACGCCGACACGCCGATGTTCCCTGCAAAAATTGCTGCGGCCTCACGATTTGCGGAAGCGGATCAGCGAGAAATGCCCCATCGGCGGCATCGGGCGGCGTTCGGCGAGGCTGACGCCGCCATGTTTCGTCGCCCAGTCGGTCAGCCGCGCCCATGGGAATTCCGGGCGCCAGCCGAGCCGTCGCGCCAGCGGCGCGAAGGCAAGCTCGAAGACACGGCGCGGCCCGCCTTCGGCACCGATGTGATTGACCAGGATCAGCTCGCCGCCGGGCTTCAGCACGCGAACGAAATCGTCAAGCGTCGCCTCGGGATCCGGCACCGCGGTGATGACATATTGCGCGACCACCGCATCGAAGAACGCGTCCGGGAATGCGAGGTTCTTGGCGTCCATCACCGCCAGCGCCTCGACATTGCTCAGGCCCAGCGCGCGCACGCGCTGCTGTGCCCGCCGCAGCATCGGCTCGGAAATGTCGACGCCGCACAGCCGCGTCGTGCGCGAATAATCCGACAGCGACAGCCCGGTGCCGACGCCGACATCGAGCACGCGGCCTCCGATCCGGTCGGCCTCCGCGATCGTCGACTGGCGACCCTGATCGAACACCTTGCCGAACACCAGATCGTAGATCGGCGCCCAGCGGCCATACGCCTTTTCGACCCCCTCGCGGTCGATGTCCCCAGCCATTCCCCTGCCCCGAAGCCTCTTCCTCTATTCTGCGAGCGTCGCCATTGCATCGCGCGCCGCCGATATCACCACCCGGCTCGCGCTTGCGCTCTTGATGAAGCCACCGCCCAGCACGCGCGCCTGCCCTGAAGGCGCGTCGTAGAACACGCAGGCCTGGCCAGGCGATACGCCCTCCTCGCCGGCGACGAGCTCGACCTCATAGCCACCACTGGCAGCGCGCAGCCATGCCGGCTGCGGCGCACGGGTCGAACGCACGCGGACATGGATCTCGATGCCCTCGCCGATCACACGATCAAGCCGGCCGTCGCCGATCCAGTTGACGTCGCGCAGCGCGATGCGGTCCATGCGCAGCGCCTCGCGCGGCCCGACCACGACACGGCGGCTCGCCGCATCGAGCCTGACCACATAAAGCGGGCTGCCTGAGGCGATGCCGAGCCCCTTGCGCTGGCCGACGGTGAAATGAACGATGCCCTGGTGCTGGCCGATGACATTGCCGTTGAGATCGACGATGTCGCCGGGCGCGATCGCATTCGGCTTCAGGCGGCCGATGATGTCGGTGTAGCGGCCGGTCGGCACGAAGCAGATGTCCTGGCTGTCCTGCTTGTCGGCGACCTCGAGGCCGAAGCGCCGCGCCAGCTCGCGGGTCTGCGGCTTGGTCATGTCGCCGAGAGGGAAGCGCAGGAAGTCGAGCTGCTCGCGCGTGGTCGCGAACAGGAAGTAGCTCTGGTCGCGATCGGCATCGGCCGCGCAGATCAGCGAGCGTGATCCGTCGGCGAGGCGGCGCGAGGCGACGTAGTGACCGGTGGCGAGCGCCTGTGCGCCGAGCTCACGCGCGGTCGCGAGCAGATCGCGAAACTTGACGGTGCGGTTGCACTCGATGCACGGCACCGGCGTTTCGCCGAGCGCATAGCTGTCGGCGAAATTGTCGATCACCTGCTCCCGGAAGCGGCTTTCATAATCGAGCACGTAATGCGGAATGCCGATCCTCTCCGCGACATTGCGCGCATCATGGATGTCGCGTCCGGCGCAGCAGGCGCCCTTGCGATGGGTCGCGGCACCGTGGTCGTAGAGCTGCAGCGTGATCCCGACCACGTCGTAGCCCTGCGACTTCAACAGCGCAGCCGTCACCGAGGAATCGACGCCGCCGGACATCGCGACGACGATCCGTGTATCCTCAGGGCGGCCTTCGAGATCGAGGTTGTTGAGCATCTTCAAGGGGTCATCGATCATTGTCGCGGCGAGCTTTCGGGGCCCCGCGACGGGATTTCAAAAAACTCTGTATTCAGAAAGTCCTGGAACGCGTTCAAAGGCCGGGTCGGTCGGATCGGAACGCGCTGGAGACTGCACTTTAATATAGGCCGTATTCCGGGGAGGCAATCACGCGAAACCGCGGGGGGACCGCGCGCAGGAGGCAAATCTTGCCGCCGGGCAAAAAACAGACCGCCGGGAACCGGTTCCGCTCACCACGTCGTGCAAATAAGCGATTGAAATAATTATACATTTTTCAACACCGGGACTGGCCCGGTCCTTGCTGACATCTGGCCGGAAGTCTCATTGCGAGGGTGGCTGTGGTCAGCGTCACATCGGAAACATTGGCGAGCCTGTCGTTTCAGCGGGCGGCCCAGCGGTCGGCGCGGCAGGAGCAGACCGTGCAGTCGGAGGGCAACAGCTTCGCTACCATGGTCGACGGCAACGATGCGGCCGGCAATGACAACCGCCTGCCCGACCCGTCCACCACCCAATCCGCGCCGCCGCCCGCCCGCCGGTCCGACGATTCCTCCTCGACGACGGACACATCGTCGCAGAAGACCGGCAACGCCGACAACACGAGCACCGGCACGAGCGCCCGCAACAGTACGACGCCGCGCAAGGACAAGTCGAAGTCGACCTCGAGTTCCGACGACTCCAAGCCGAGCAGCGACAGTCAATCCGGCGGCAGTGCGCAGGCGACCGGCCAGACCGACGTGACGCAGCAGGACGCGACGACTGCGACGGCGGTCGTCGCCACCGTGATTACCGCCACCACCGCGCCGGACAATACGGCACCGACCACGGCTGCGACATCCGACAAACCCGCGGCGCCGCTCGCGATCGCCGCGGCGGCGATTGCCGCAAGCTCGGCCATTGCGGCCACCGGAAAGCCTGTCGGGGCCGACGCCGCGGCCGCCGTCACTGCCGCCGCCACCGCAAACGGAGCCGACATCGCCAAGGCCGCCGGCGCGAAGACCGGCGCGCAGGTCACGACTGCTGCGGATGCCGCGACCGCGCAGGGCACAGCGACTGCAACCGGCGACGCAACCACCGGCACTGCGCTTGCGGCCACGGTTGTCGCAGCGGGCACACCAGCCGCCAGGACGACCGCCCGGCCCACCGCTCAACCCACCACTCAATTGACCGCGAAGGACGCGACGGCCGCGGCGCCGACTGCTCAAGCTGGCAGCACGGCCTCCAGCACCGGGGCGACACCCACGACTGTGGTTTCCGCCGTCGCTCAGGCGGCCCCAGTCGACGCCAAGGCCAGGGGCGATGACGGCGGCGACGCCGACAGCGCGAAGGCCGACGCTGACGCCGGCACTGCGGTGGCGGCACCTGCGACCAGCGGCCACACCGCTGCGCTGGGCATGCCCGACGCCAGCGCGCAGGCCGCGAATGCGATCCAGCCGCAGCTGCCCGCCACGCCCACGACGCCGGCGGCGGACGCACAATTGACTGCGACCGTCGCATCCCAAGGCGCCGCCGTTCCGCTCAGCGGCCTCGCGGTGCAGATCGCGGCCACCGCCAAGAGCGGCAGGAGCCGTTTCGATATCCGGCTCGATCCCGCCGAGCTCGGCCGCATCGACGTCCGGATCGACGTCGATCGCAACGGCAACGTGACGTCGCACCTCACCGTCGAACGGCCCGAGACGCTGTCGATGCTGCGCCAGGATGCCAATCAGTTGCAGCGCGCGCTCGACAATGCCGGCCTCTCGACCGGCAACAGCGGATTGCAGTTCAGCCTGCGCGACCAGTCGCAGTCGGGTCAGAACAGCAACGGCCAGTCGAATTCGAACGCCCACCAACTGATCGTCAGCGAGGAAGAGCCCGTTTCCGCCGCGGCAATCGGCCGCTCCTACGGCCGCGCGGCCGGCGCCCTCGGCGGCGTCGACATCAGCGTGTAAGGAGTTCACGATGACAGTCGATGCAACCATGCCGACACCGGTGGTCTCCGCACCAGGCACCAATTCCGGATCGACCTCCGGCAACAGCTCCGCATCGACGGCAACGCAGGGTATCGCCGACAACTTCCAGACCTTCCTGACGCTGCTGACGACGCAGCTCCAGAACCAGAACCCGCTCGATCCGCTCGACACCAACCAGTTCACCCAGCAGCTGGTGCAATTTGCCGGCGTCGAGCAGCAGCTCAAGGCAAACGACCAGCTGAAGTCGCTGGTCGATATCGAGAAGAGCGCGCAGTCGACGCAGGCGCTGATGTATGTCGGCAATACCGTCGCGGTCGACGGCAGCAAGGCAACGCTCGACAACTCGGCGACCTGGAACCTGACCGCGCCTGCGGGCACCAATGCCACCATCACGATCGCAAGCGCGAACGGCACCACCGCCTATTCCGGCAACTTCAACCTGACCCAGGGCAATTCCAGCTTCGTCTGGGACGGCAAGGGCAATGACGGCACCCAATGGCCGCCCGGCAGCTACACGCTGACCGCCACCGGCAAGGATTCGAACGGCAACACCATCTCGATCTCCACCGAAGTCCAGGGCATGGTCGACTCCGTCGACCTGACGGCGTCGCCCCCGCTGCTCTCGATCGGCGGGCAGAGCTACACCGCCGACAAGGTCAAGCGCGTGGTCCGCACCGCATCGAGCTCGAACTGACGATGCGCGGACATGCGACATGCGCGATGTGGTGGCTGGCGAAGGCTCGACCGCACACAACGACGCCGAAAGTGTTGCGCGGCTTGTGAGTCATGCATGCGCATTCTCGCGACATGATTTGTCCGAGTCTTATCCCTCGTTTCGCCCTCTCTTGATCGGAGGGCGCAGGGAAAGCCGGGTGCCGATCGCACCCATGGGCCCCGTGCAATGTAGCAAGCACGGGGGTAGGACCACA
>NZ_JAFCKQ010000010.1 GCF_018130215.1 Bradyrhizobium jicamae | reverse complement strand
GTGCAGGCCTGACGCCCTGGTGGCAGGTGTCCTCTCGTGAAGCGTGCGCAAGCATCTTTGCGAAAGCGGTGACAAAAGAGCCCAGTCTCACCGGGGCGAGCACGTATAAGCCGTAACCCATCGCGCAGGGAAAGCCGGGTTGTTCCGGTTACACCTGTGGTCCTACCCCCGTGCTTTCTACCTTGCACGGGGCCCATGGGTGCGATCGGCACCCGGCTTTCCCTGCGCCCTCCGATCAAGGAGAGTGCGAAACGAGATACAAAGCTCGGGCAATTCATGTCGCGAGAACGCGGATGTGTGACTCACAGGCGGCGCAACGCACTCGATGTCGTCCTGGCCTGGTGCGCAATTGCGCACGGGGGGCCACGACCCATTACCCCACATGCCGGTCGTTGCGTGATGCTGGGTCACGATCCAGTTCAGCACCAAATCATGGGTCCCGGCCTTCGCCGGGAGGACAGCGAGAGAGTGGCGTTAGCGAGAAGCGCTTACACCGGCAACGCAGTCGAATACTTCACCTGGCTCAATGCAAAGCTCGACTCGATCGAGGCAATCCCGTCGAGCCTCGTCAGCTTGTTCTTCAGGAACGCCTCATAGGAGGAGAGGTCGGCCGCGACGACGCGCAGCAGATAGTCGCGGTTTCCGGTCATCAGATAGCATTCGAGCACCTCGTCCCATTTGGAGATCGCGCGGGCGAAGCGGTTGAGGTCTTCCTCCTTCTGCCGCGCGAGCTTGATCGAGATGAAGACGGAGACATGCAGCCCGAGCGATTTCTGGTCGACGGTTGCGATATAGCGGGAGATCACGCCGCGCTCTTCCAGCAGTTTGACCCGGCGATGGCAGGGCGACACCGACAGCCCGACCTTGTCGGCGAGCTCCTGCATGGTCATGCGACTGTCGGTCTGGAGGAGACCCAGGATCTTGCGGTCGATGGCGTCGAGGGCGGGCATTGGGATGAACTCATCGGTTGAGGCCGTATCGTGGTAATTTATCCCAATCTTTCCTGTGCTGTCGCGAGAATTTGAGATTTTTGCGGGACGCGCCGGCAGTAACATCGATCATACTGTCTGGGAGCATTGCCATGGGAATCACGCCTGAACGCCTCGACATGCTGTCCGCCCTGGCCCGCAAGGTGCTGTGGCTGTCGTCGTGGACCATCCATCATGCCAACCATGTCAGGCCGAACAGCGACGGGCTGAAGGTCGGCGGCCACCAGGCATCTTCCGCCTCGCTCGCCAACATCATGTCGGCGCTCTATTTCTCGGTGCTGCGGCCGCAGGACCGAGTCGCGGTGAAGCCGCACGCCAGCCCGGTGTTCCATGCGATCCAGTACCTGTTCGGACACCAGACCCGCGACAAGCTGGAGAATTTCCGCGGTTACAAGGGCGCGCAGTCCTATCCGTCCCGCACCAAGGACACCGACGACGTCGATTTCTCTACCGGATCGGTCGGCCTCGGCGTCGCCCAGACGCTGTTCGCCTCGCTGGTGCAGGATTACGTCAAGGCGCATGGCTGGATGAAGGAGCGGCCCGAGGGCCGCATGATCGCGCTGGTCGGCGATGCCGAGATGGATGAGGGCAACATCTTCGAGGCGCTGCTGGAGGGCTGGAAGCACGGCCTGCGCAACACCTGGTGGGTGGTCGACTACAACAGGCAGTCGCTCGACGCCGTTGTGCGCGAGGGGCTGTGGGCCAAGTTCGAGACCATGTTCCGCAATTTCGGCTGGGACGTGGTGATCGTGAAATACGGCAAGCTGATGCAGGCGGCCTTTGCCGAGCCGGGCGGCGAGGCGCTCAGGCGCTGGATCGACAATTGCCCGAACCAGATGTACGCGGCGCTCTGCTTCCAGGGCGGCGCTGCCTTTCGCAAGCATCTGCAGGACGACATCGGCGACCAGGGGCAGGTCACGGCCCTGATCGATCGCCGCAGCGACGATGAATTGCTGGCGCTGATGTCGAACCTCGGCGGCCATGACATGGCGAGCATGATCGAGGCCTTCGAAGCTGTTGATCACGACCGCCCGGTCTGCTTCATCGCCTACACCATCAAGGGCGTCGGGCTGCCGATGCAGGGTCACAAGGACAACCATGCGGGCCTGATGACCGTGGCGCAGATGGAGAAGTGGCGCACCGCGCAGAACATCCGCGCGGGTCATGAATGGGATCGGTTCGAGGGCCTGTCGCAGGATCCCGCGAAGCTCGAAGCGTTTCTTGCGGGCGCGCCGTTCAATCGCGAGGGACGCCGCCGCCTCTCTGCGCCGGAGATCGAGGTGCCGGAGCGGCTCGCCTTCAAGGCCTCGGCGCAGATGTCGACGCAGCAGGGGTTCGGCCTGATCCTCCACGAGCTCGCGCGAGGCGACAGCGCGCTGGCCTCGCGCATCGTCACCGCATCGCCCGACGTGACCGTGTCGACCAATCTCGGCGGCTGGGTCAATCGCCGCGGCCTGTTCGCGAAGCTTGAGAACCACGACCTGTTCCGGCAGGAGAAGATCCCGTCTGCCTACACCTGGGAGTATTCGCCCAAGGGCCAGCACATCGAGCTCGGCATCGCCGAGATGAACCTGTTCATCATGCTTTCGGCGCTCGGCCTGTCGCATGAGATCAATGGCGCGCGGCTGCTGCCGGTCGGCACGCTCTACGATCCCTTCATCGAGCGCGGCCTCGATGCGCTCAACTATGCCTGCTACCAGGATGCCCGCTTCATGGTGGCGGCGACGCCGGCAGGCGTGTCGCTGGCGCCGGAGGGCGGCGCGCACCAGTCGATCAAGACGCCGCTGATCGGCATCGGCCAGGACGGGCTCGCATCGTTCGAGCCGGCCTTCGTCGATGAACTTGCCGTGATCATGGCTTTCGGATTCCAGCACATGCAGCGCGAGGGCGCCGAGGGCGGCTCCGTGTATTTGCGGCTCTCGACGCGCACGCTCGAGCAGCCGCAGCGGATCATGACACCGGAGCTCGCGCGCGACATCACCGATGGCGCCTATTGGCTGCGCAAGCCCGGACCGAACTGCGACATCGTCATCGCCTACACCGGCACCGTCGCGCCGGAGGCGATCGAGGCGGTCGGCCTGATCGGCGAAAGCCATCGTGACGTCGGTTTACTGGCGGTAACCTCCGCCGACCGGCTTTACGCCGGATGGTCCGCCGCGCGGAATTTGCGCCGGGATCGCCGCGGAGTGCAGCATTTGAGTCATATCGAGCAGTTGCTTGCGCCGCTCGGCCGCGACTGCGGCATTGTGACCGTGATCGACGGCCATCCGGCGTCGCTCGGTTGGCTCGGCGGCGTGCGCGGCCACCGGGTCGAGGCGCTGGGGATCGAGCATTTCGGCCAGACCGGGACGATCGGCGACCTCTACCGCCATTACGGCATCGATGCCAACGCGATCATCGACGCTGCGGAAGGGCTTTCGGTTGGCGCGCCGGTGCGGCATCGCAAGATGGCGGTGTGACGCCGTATGGAGGAGGGGGCGGCGAGCCTTGCCACTTGCGCCGCCGAGGGCCTATATCCGGAGGGCGCGCACGAGCCGCGTCCCGCAGATGGCGGGTTCAATTCCCGGGGCTTTCGTGCAAGGATGCTTGCCGAACGCTTCCGTTCCCCTTTCCATACGCCCCGTACAAGAGGTTTCCGATGGTCAATCGCATGCAATTCTACATCGATGGCGCCTGGGTCGATCCCGCCGTCAAGAAGTCCACCCCGGTCGTCAATCCGGCGACTGAAGAAGCGATGTATGAAGTCGCGCTCGGCTCCAAGGCCGATCTCAACAAGGCGGTCGCGGCCGCCAAGCGCGCGTTCGAGACCTATTCCAAGACCACCCGCGACGAGCGCGTCGCGCTGCTCACCAAGGTCATCGAAGTCTACAAGGGCCGCATGAAGGAGATCGGCGCCGCCGTCTCCGACGAGATGGGCGCTCCGCTGCCGATGGCCGAGAAGCTGCAGGCCGGCGCCGGCCTCGGCCACCTCATGAACACCCTCGAAGTGCTCAAGAAGTACGAGTTCGAGGAGGCCATGGGCACCGCCGTGGTGGTGCGCGAGCCGGTCGGCGTCATCGGCATGATCACGCCCTGGAACTGGCCGCTGAACCAGATCGCCTGCAAGGTCGCGCCCGCGCTCGCCGCCGGCTGCACCATGATCCTGAAGCCCTCCGAGTTCACCCCGACCTCGGCGCTGATCTTCGCAGAAATCCTCCATGAAGCCGGCGTGCCGAAGGGCGTGTTCAACCTCGTCAACGGCCTCGGCCCGGAGGTTGGTGCCGCGATGAGCGAGCACCCGGACATCGACATGATCTCCTTCACCGGTTCGACCCGCGCCGGCGTCGACGTCGCCAAGCGCGCGGCGCCGACCGTGAAGCGCGTCAGCCAGGAGCTTGGCGGCAAGTCGCCGAACGTGATCCTCGAAGGCGCCGACCTCGCCAAGGCGGTGGCCGGCGGCGTGATGCACATGTTCAACAACTCGGGCCAGTCCTGCAACGCACCGTCGCGCATGATCGTGCCGCTCTCCAAGATGAAGGAAGTGGCCGCGATCGCGAAGGGCGTCGCCGAAAAGACCAAGGCGGGCGATCCGCGCGCTGCCGACACCACGATCGGTCCGGTGGTCAATCGCGGCCAGTGGGACAAGATCCAGACGCTGATCCAGAAGGGCATCGACGAGGGCGCAACGCTCGTCGCCGGCGGCCCGGGTCTGCCCGAGGGCGTCAACAAGGGCTTCTATGTCCGCCCGACCATCTTCGCTGACGTCACCAACGACATGACGATCGCCCGCGAGGAAATCTTCGGGCCGGTGCTCACCATCCTCGGCGCCAAGGACGAGGCTGAGGCCGTCAAGATCGCCAACGACACGCCCTATGGCCTCGCTGGCTACGTCTCGGCCGACACCGTGGAAACCGCGCGCCGCGTCGGCCGCCAGATCCGCGCCGGCAACGTCAACCTGCAGGGCGTGCCGAACGAGCGCTCCGCGCCGTTCGGGGGTTACAAGCAGTCGGGCAACGGCCGCGAGTGGGGCCGCTACGGTCTGGAAGAGTATCTCGAGGCCAAGGCCGTCGCGGGCTACAACGCGGCGTAAAGGCAACTCGATGCGGCGGCTGCGCCGTTCGTGACGTGAGAATGCCGGCTCCGAAAGCAGCCGGCATTCTTCATTGAACAACAATAAAAGAACAAGGGGACGGAACGTGAAGAAGCTGATCATTGCGTTGGTCGCGCTGCTGCCGCTGACCGGCGCGGCGCACGCCCAGACCATCAAGGACATGCTCGCGACGCTGCGGGCGGCGTGGGACAAGCCGACCGAGCCGTTCCGGATCATCGACAACGTCTATTATGTCGGCACCGCGGGACTCGCGTCCTACCTGATCACCTCGCCGCAGGGGCATATCCTGGTGGATACCGCGATGCCGGAGGCGACCTCGCAGATCGAGGCGAGCATCGAAAAGCTCGGCTTCAAGGTCACCGACATCAAATATCTCCTCAACACGCATGCCCATATCGATCACACCGGGGGCCTTGCTGAAATCAAGCAGGCAAGCGGTGCACAGGTCGTCGCCGGCGAGCGCGACAAGCCCCTGCTGGAAGGCGGCTACTATCCGGGCGCGCAGGAGGAAGCCGCGCTGAACTTCCCGCCGGTGAAGGTCGATCGCACGGTGCACGAGGGCGATACCGTCACGGTGGGAAACGTCACATTGACGGCGTATGAGACGCCGGGCCATTCGCCGGGCTGTACCAGCTGGTCCTTCTCGGTGAAGGACGGGGATGCCACGCGCTCGGTGCTGATCTTCTGCAGCGGCACGGTGGCGCTGAACCGGCTGGTCGGCCATCCGACCTATCCCGGCATCGTCGACGACTACCGCAAGACCTTTGCCCGGGCCAGGGACATGAAGGTCGACGTGCTGCTCGCGCCGCATCCGGAGATGTACGACATGGCGGGCAAGCGCGCGAAGATCGCCGACGGCGCGCCCAATCCGTTCGTCAATCCCGGCGAGTTCAACACCTATGCCGCGACGCTGGAAAAGCAGTTCAACGACAGCCTTGCCAAGCAGACCGCCGCACTGGAGAAGAAGGAATGACCCGGTGCGACGGCGCCAGGCGGGGCTAACCGCCGAGCGCGCCCTGCGTATTCACATACAGCGCGTAGATCGACTGGCTCGCCGCCATGAACAGGCGGTTGCGCTTGACTCCTCCGAAGCAGAGGTTGGCGCAGCGCTCGGGCAGCGCGATCCGCCCGATCATGACGCCGTCGGGCGCGAACACGACGACGCCGTCGAGTTCGGGGTCGCCCATGCCCCAGCCGCACCACAGATTGCCGTCGACGTCGCAGCGCATGCCGTCGGGTGTGCCCGGGCCGGCATCGATGAAGACGCGCTTGTTGGAGATCGTCGTGCCGTTCGGCGACACGTCATAGGCCAGGATCTTGCGGTTCGGCACGCCGCGGGATTCCACGATGTAAAGGATCTTCTCGTCCGGCGAGAAGCACAGCCCGTTCGGCCCCAGCACGCCCTCGGCGACGATGGTGGCCTTGCCGGTCGCGCCGTCGATCCGATAGACATTGGCATCGATCTCCGGCTCGGCCTTGTAGCCCTCGTAATTGCCGAGCAGGCCGAAGGTCGGATCGGTGAACCAGATCGCGCCGTCGGATTTCACCACGACGTCGTTCGGCGAGTTCAGCCGCTTGCCGCCGAAGGAGTCGATCAGCACCGTAATCGATCCGTCATATTCGGTGCGCACCACGCGGCGGCCGCCGTGCTCGCAGGTGACGAGGCGGCCCTGGCGGTCGCGGGTGTTGCCATTGGCGAAGTTCGACGGCTTGCGGAAGATGCTGACCGCACCGGTCTCTTCTTCCCACTTGAGAATGCGCTGGTTCGGAATGTCGCTGCACAGGAGAAAGCGCCCGTCGCCGAACCACACCGGCCCTTCGGCCCAGCGCAGGCCGGTGGCGAGACGTTCGACCGCCGAAAGCTTCAGCCAGTATTTCTCGAAGCGCGGGTCGAGCGCATGGATCGCGGGATCGGGATAATAGGTCGCCGGACGCCAGCCGGCCGAATGGGCATCGGACATTTGCTGTTCTCGTTGTTGCGTTTCGCTGGTGTTTCCCTGAACGGTTGGTTTGCTATCATTGTCGGCCTGCAACCGCAATTCGGTTGCGGCCAGGAAGAAAAGCGAGGAACGAGATGGCACGCATATTGATGACCGGCGCGTCGGGTGGAATTGGCACGAGCTTGCGAAAGCTGCTGCGGCCGATCTATCCGGACCTGGTGTTGAGCGACCTCAGGCCGCCGGCCGACCTCGGCAAGCACGAGACGTTCAAGGCGGCCGATCTCGCTGACATCGCGCAGGTCGAGGCGATATGCGAAGGCGTCGACGGCATCCTGCATTTCGGCGGCTACTCGGTCGAAGGGCCCTGGGATTCCATCCTGCAGTCCAACATCATCGGCGGCTACAACCTGTTCGAGGCGGCGCGGAAGCAGGGCGTCAAGCGCGTGATCTTCGCCTCGTCCAACCATGCCGTCGGCTTCTACCCGCGCCATCACCGCATCGGTACCGACGTCACGGCGCGGCCGGACAGCCGCTACGGCGTCAGCAAGGTGTTCGGTGAAGCGGTTGGCGCGCTCTATGCCGACAAGCACGGGCTCAAGGTCACCTGCATCCGGATCGGCAATTTCGGCGAGGTGCCGCTCGACCATCGGCGGCTCTCGATCTGGCTGAAGCCGGAGGATCTGGTCCAGCTCTGCCGCATCGGGCTCGAGCATCCCGACATCCATTTCGAGATTGTCTACGGCGCGTCGTGGAACGAGCGTTCGTGGTGGGACAATCACCGCGCCTTCGATCTCGGCTATCGTCCGACCGGGCGCGCCGAGGATTTCCGCGAGCACGCGATGGCCGAGCAGGCCAAGCTGCCGCCTGATACGGTCGGCGACTTCTACCAGGGCGGCGCGTTCTGCGGCATGGAGTTCGACGGCGATGCGAGCAGGGTCTGGAAACCTGGGTAGCACTAGTCCCGACATTCAGGTGCCTTCGCCTGCTGCTCGGCCGGTTTTTCGCCCGCGATGTCTTCGCGGGCCCTGGGCGGGCTGCCCGGCGGCCCATCATAGGCAGTCGCAAAACCGGCGAGCGGGAAGGAGAGGCTGAGTTTTTGATGGACCGTGTCGGTGGCCTCGATCGCAATCGTTCGCGACTGCTTCAGCCGCTCGATGAACGCTTCATCGATCGGCAGCGTGCCCCGGCAACCGAGCCCGAAGCAATCGGCATGCGCGATCTCGATCGGGGCGTCTTGATCGATCCGCACGCTGATCCCGCCGTCGAGCGGACGCCTTGTCGCGAAATTGGTGACGAGATGAAGCTGCCTCTCGTCGCGGATCCAGACCGAGACGCCGCCGCCGGACCGATGACACGCGCCCCGCGCCGCGGCCGAGATGAAGCAGTCCGAATTGCCGTCGGTGCGGGGAAAACACAGTTTCGTCCAGGGATCGTAGGTCAGCTGCGCGGCTCGCGCATCATCGGCCCTGACCGCAGCCGCGTCAGCCGCGAGCAGGGATAGCGAGATGATCAGCAGACGGCGGATCACTGCGAGGGCTTTTCCGCGGCAATGCGGTCGAGATAATCCGCCTTGCTGTACAGCATATGGTCGACGCAGAGCTGCGCCAGCGCCCAGCTGTCACGTCCCTTCAATAGCTCGATCATCAACTCGTGCTGGCGGCGCGACAGTGCCAGGCCCTCGCTGTCGGCGAGGTTCTTCGCCCGCATCGGCAGGGTCAGGTTCATGTAGTCCTGCAGCGAGCGGACGAGATAGGGATTGCCGCAGGCCGAGAACAACGCCAGATGGAACGCGTCGTTGGTCTCATGAATGCCGCGCATGTCCCGCGCGTCGGCCCTGCCACGGTATTGTCGTTGCAACTCGCTCAGCTCGTCGATCAGGCTTGCCGGTGCGGGCAGCGCGATCATCAGCGCAGCCTGGCGCGTCAGCATCTCGCGCACCTCGTAGATTTGCCGCACTTCTTCGGCGGAATAGAACCGCACGGTGGCGCCGACATTCTTCTCCCGCAGCACGATGCCCTGGCGCTCGAGCTGGAACAGCGCCTGGCGCACGAAATGCCGGCTCGCGCCGTAGCGCTGCATCAGCGTATCCTCGACCAGCCGCAAGCCCGGCGCGAAGCGGCCGAAGATGATGTCCTCCTCCAGCCGGCGGATCACCTCCGCCTGTTCCTCCTCGCGCGAAGGGGCTGGGATGTCGGCGGATGCGGCCTGCGCTTTCATGGTGTTGGACGACAACACGACGCCAAGGTCATTGTCAATAATGGGGCTGGTTCATCGCATGGCGGGCCGGTTCCCGGGGCAAGATCATCTCGTATTGACAATAATTCAACTCGCTCCTTTAGTGCGGACAAACAACCGCAGGAAGCAAGAAAATGGCTGACGGACTTCGCAAGGGACTGACGAGCTACGGCGACGCTGGCTTCTCGCTGTTCCTGCGCAAGGCCTTCATCAAGGCGATGGGCTATTCGGACGATGCGCTCAATCGTCCCATCGTCGGCATCACCAACACCTACAGCGACTACAATCCGTGCCACGGCAACGTTCCGCAGATCATCGAGGCGGTGAAACGCGGCGTGATGCTGTCGGGCGCGATGCCGTTTGTGTTCCCGACCATCTCGATCGCCGAAAGCTTCGCGCATCCGACCTCGATGTATCTGCGCAATCTGATGGCGATGGACACCGAAGAGATGATCCGCGCGCAGCCGATGGATTCCGTCATCGTGATCGGCGGCTGCGACAAGACGCTGCCGGCGCAGATCATGGCTGCGATCAGCGCCGACCTGCCGACGGTCGTGATTCCGGTCGGGCCGATGGTGGTCGGTCATCACAAGGGTGAGGTGCTCGGCGCCTGCACCGATTGCCGCAGGCTGTGGGGCAAGTATCGCGCCGGCGAGATCGACGACACCGAGATCGAAGCGGTCAACGGCCGTCTCGCGCCGTCGGTCGGCACCTGCATGGTGATGGGCACGGCCTCGACCATGGCCTGCGTCACCGAGGCGCTCGGCCTGTCGCTGCCGATGAGCGCGACGATCCCGGCGCCGCACGCCGAGCGCTTCCGCCTGGCAGAGGCGAGCGGCCGTGTCGCGGCCGAGATGGCGAAGTCCAAGGGTCCGAAGCCGAGTGAGATCCTGACCCCGTCCTCGTTCCGCAACGCCCAGATCGTGATGCAGGCGATCGGCGGCTCGACCAATGGCCTCATTCACCTGACCGCGATCGCCAATCGCAGCCCGCACAAGATCGACCTCGAGGCGTTCGACAAGCTTGGCCGCGAGGTGCCGGTGCTGGTCGACCTGAAGCCGTCCGGCGAGCACTACATGGAGCACTTCCACCACGCCGGTGGCGTGCCGAAACTGATGGCGCAGCTCGGAGATCTCATCGATCTCGACGCCAGGACCATCACCGGCCAGACGCTGCGCGAGGTGGTTGCCGGCGCCGAAGAGGTGCCCGGACAGGACGCGATTCGCTCGAAGACCAATCCGATCAAGGCCGAGGGCGCAATGGCCATCCTGCATGGCAATCTCGCGCCGCGCGGTGCGGTCATCAAGCAGTCGGCTGCGAGCCCCAAGCTGTTGCAGCACACCGGCCGCGCCGTGGTGTTCGAATCCGTCGAGGACATGACGCTGCGAGTCGACGATCCCGCGCTTGATGTGACGGCGGACGACGTCCTCGTGCTGCGCAATGCCGGCCCCAAGGGCGCGCCCGGCATGCCCGAGGCCGGCTATCTGCCGATCCCTAAGAAGCTTGGGCGCACCGGGGTCAAGGACATGGTCCGCATCTCGGATGCGCGGATGAGCGGCACTGCGTTCGGCACCATCGTGCTGCACATCACGCCGGAGGCCGCCGTCGGCGGTCCGCTCGCGCTGGTGCGGAACGGCGACATGATCCGGCTCGATGTCGCGAAGCGCAGCATCGATCTGCTGGTCGACGAGGCCGAGTTGCAGAAGCGCCGCGCTGCGCTCGCGCCGTCCGCGAAACCGGAACGGGCCAGGCGCGGCTATGCGCACCTCTTCAACGAGACCATCCTGCAGGCCGACGAGGGCTGCGATTTCGACTTCATGCGCGCCAAGGGCAAGTAGCCGATCTCGAATTATCGATAATTCCTGTTGGGCAGCGCCTGCTCGAAAGCCCAGGCCGTTAGAGTCTTCTGTTTTATTGACAATCCCGCGCGACTGGTGGGATGATCCAAGCCAATCAAGAACAGGGGGAGCGTCGCGATGGGCTATCCAGCCAAGATCGTCGGGATTGCCGTGGCCGCCGCAGCGTTGCTGCTGGCTGCCGGCGCAAATGCGCAGGAGGTCAAGCATTTCCGCTTTGCCTACGACCAGCCGCGCAACACCGGCTATTCGATCGCGGGAGATCTGTTCGCCGAGAAGCTCAAGGAGTTGAGCAAGGGCACCATGATCGTCGATCAATATCCCGGCGCGCAGCTCGGCCAGGAGCCGCAGGTGCTGCAACTGGTCAAATCCGGTGATATTGATTTCTCGATCATCTCCTCGGCCAACACCGCGACGATTTCGCCGCAGGCCGGCGTGATGTCGCTGCACTTCCTGTTCCGCAACGAAGCCCATGTGATCAAGGGACTTGCCGACCCGCAGGTGTTCGACGCGATCAGGACCATGATCGATGAGACGGCTCAAGGCTTGCATGTGATCGGCACGGGCTCGCAAGGCGTGCGGCACATCTACAGCAAGAAGGAAATCCACAACGTCGGCGACCTCAAGGGTATGAAGGTCCGGGTGCAGGCGACTGCCACCGAGGACACCATGTTCCCGGCCTATGGTGCGCAGACGGTTCACATGCCGTTCGGCAGCGTCTACACTTCGCTGCAGACCGGCGTGGTCGATGCGGCCGAGAACAGCATCAATGTCTACCTCGTCAACAAGCACTATGAGGTCGCACCGGTGCTGTCGATTACCGAGCACGAGGCCAACAACGCGCTGCTGTTTGTCTCCGACAAGCTCTGGCAAAGCCTGTCCGCCGAGCAGAAGCAGTGGGTGCAGGCGGCCGCCAACGAGGTCAGCGCCAAGGAGCCGGCGAAGGCGTTCGACCTGGAGCGGACCGCGCTGACCAAGCTGAAATCGTACGGTGTCAAGGTGGTCGAGGACGTGGACAAGAAGAGCTTTACCGCAATCGCCGATCCCTATCTCGACAAGCTCGCCAAGGAACTCGGCCCGCACGCGGAGAAGATCAAGAACCTGATCCGCGCGATCAACTAGAGCGCGGTACGCCGGAGAGCTCGCGCCATGGCCATCTCCGACAAGCTGGTGCTGCAACGGCAGCGGCATCTGAAATGGCCGGCGCTGGACAGGCTCGAGCTCATCCTGATGATGCTGTGCGGCCTGCTGTGTTTCGGCTTCTCGCTCTCCGTCACCGCCGACATCGTCACCCGCACCATCGGCCATCCCTGGCTGTGGCTGCAGGAAGTGACCTCGACGCTGTTCATCTATGCGATCTTCATCGGTGCGGCGGTCGCAACGCGGCGCAACGATCATCTCTACCTCACCGCGGTTTCGGAGGCGATGCACGGCACGCCGCGGCTGATTGTCGAGATCGTCACCCGGCTTGTCGTGCTCGGCGTGGCCTTCTGCCTCATCTGGTATGGCTATCTGAACTACCTCCGCGGCTTCGGCAGCTTCCGGCTGCCCTCGGGCACGCCGATCGCGTCGCTGTACGCCGTGATCCCGCTGTGCGGCATCCTGATCGGCCTGTTCACGGTCGAGCAACTCGTCAACGGGATCCGCAACGGCTTTGACCATCCCGAGCCTCCGGACGACGACCTCGCGATCCCCCCGATCAACACAAGCGCGACGCCGGGAGCGCAGCGGTGAGCGCTCCGGTCGTCCTTGTGCTGATGTCGTCCTGCTTCCTGTTCTTCGGCTATCTCGGCGTGCCCGTGCCGTTCTCGTTGATGGCCGGCGTGTTCGTGGGCGCGGTGCTGTCCGACGTGTCGCTGGCCGCGATCGTCCAGAAGATTTTTGACGGCGTCGATTCCGAGGCGTTGCTGGCGATCCCGTTCTTTCTCCTGGTCGGCGAGCTCATGAGCTCGGCGAATGTCGTGGTGCGTATTGCCAATCTGTCGGTTTCGCTGGTCGGCCATATCAGGGGCGGGCTGTCGCAGGTCGTTGTCGTCTTCAGCATGTTCTTCTCGGAAATGTCGGGCTCGACCACCGCAGACGTTGCGGTGATGAGCCGGGCGCTCGGCGGGCCGATGAAGCGCGAGGGCTATGAGCCCGCCTTCATCGCCGCGATCATCGCCTCCGCATCCACCATCGCGGCGCTGGTGCCGCCGAGCATCACGGCGGTGGTCTATGGCGCGGTCGGCAACGTCTCGATCGCGGGGCTGTTCATGGCCGGCGTGGTGCCGGGGCTGATGATCGGTTTCGGTCTGATGATCTACTGCTATTTCTTCGGCCCTTCCGGCCTGCGCAAGCCGCGCGCGCCGCTCCGCCAGGTGGTGTTTGCCGCCGGCGACGCGGCGCTGCCGCTGATGATTCCGGTGATCCTGCTCGGCGGTATCCTGACCGGCTGGTTCACGCCGACCGAGGCCGGCGTGGTCGCGGTTGCCTATATCACCATCGTCGTGATCCCGGCGCTGAACCGCGGGCACCTCAAGAAGATCCCTTACGATTTCTGCCTTGCCGGCCTGATCTTCTCGCTGCCGCTGATCACGATCGGGGCAGCGAACGCGTTCGGCTGGATGCTGGCCTACCTGCGCGGCGCGATCTATATCGCCGACTGGATCACCTCGATCGCCGGCAGCGATCCGCATCTCATCATGCTGTTGATGGTGCTGCTGTTCACCGTGGTCGGCGACTTCATAGAACCGGTGCCGACCATCATCATCTTCATGCCGCTGGTGAATGCGCTGACCCAGGCCGGTGACATCAACGGCGTGCATATGGGCGTGGTGCTGATCGCGACGCTCGCTTTCGGCCTGATCACGCCGCCCTACGGTCTGGTGCTGCTGATGGCTTCGAAATTCGTCGGCATCAGCTTTGCGAAAGCGCTGCGCGCGGCGCTGCCGATCTATGTCGTGTTCCTGGTCACCATCTGCTTCACGATCTACTTCCCGAAGGTCGTGCTGTGGCTGCCCAAGCAGGTGATCCCGGAATCGGTCGGCTGCTTCAAGGCGCCGGGCGGCAAGGGCTACATCTGTCCGAATTGACCGATCTCGTGCACCGTCCAGCCATCTCCCTCGCGCGCGAAGCGGAACGGCGTGCCGTAGCGATTCTCGAAAAAGCTGCCGCACAGGACCTGGGCGATCGCCTGCATCACGGCATCGTGGCAGACGAACAGGATCTCGGCGCCTTGATGGCGGTTCTGCAACGTCGCGATGCATCCCAGCGCGCGCGCCGACACCGCGGCCCAGGGCTCGCCATCCGCGGGCAGGATCGAGACCAGTTGCTCGAGTGCGGTGAGGGCGTGCTTGCGCATGGTATCGCGGATCGACTGGCCCTCGAGGCTGCCGAAATCGCACTCGATGATGCCGGCATCGATCGCGACCGGCAGCGACAGGGCTGCGCCGACGATTTCGGCTGTCTGCACGGCACGACGCAACGGGCTGGCGACGATGACGCCGACCGGAACGCCCGCAAGCCGCGATGCTGCGGCACGGGCCTGCGCGATGCCGTCGGTGTTCAGGAGATTGTCGGTGCGGCCCTGAAAGCGGCCTTGCCGGTTCCAGTCGGTGGCGCCGTGGCGGAGACACAGAAAGGAACGGGACGGCAAGGCCATCTGGGTTTGCTTACTTCGACTTGCTGGTGAACTTCTTCACCGCGACACGGAACTCCTCGGTGTTCATGCAGCCGATGATGGCGTCGCGCTCGGCGTCGAGCTGCGCCTCGATCGGCGTGGTCGGTGCCTGATGGATCAGCGCCTTGGTAGCCGCGAGCCCGGCGGGCGCGTTCTGCGCCAGCCGCAGCGCGAATTCGCGCGTTGCCGCCTTCAGCTCGGCCGCCGGCACGATCCTGGCGACGAGGCCCCATTGCTGGGCCTGCTGCGCGGTAAAACTGTCCTCGGCGAGGAAGATCTGCAGCGCACGGCGCGGGCCGACGCTGGCGGCAAGCCCCACGGTGCCGCCGCCATCGGGCGAGACGCCGATCTTGGCATAGGCCGGCGTGAAGCGTGCGTCCTCGGCGGCAATGCAGAGATCGGCGACGAAGGCGAGCGAGAGACCGGCGCCGGCCGCCGAACCGTGCACGCTGGCCAGCACCAGCTTCGGCATCCGCCGCAGCGCGGTGATGAAGGCATGATAGTTCCCGAGCATCTCGCCGACGACGGGCGCGATAGTGTTGGCTTCCGCTGCGGCACCGATGGTCTGCAGATCGCCGCCGGCGCAGAAGGCGCGGCCTTCGCCTTCGATGACGAGGACACGGACGTCCTTGTTGGCTTCGACCTCGGCGCCGAGTTGCTTCAGCTTCCTGGCAATCGACATGTCGATGGCATTGAACGCGGCCGGCCGGTTCAGCGTGATGGTCGCGACGGGTCCGTCGATCCGGAGCAGGGCCGGGTCGGCGGCGGGAGTGGTGGCGGGTTCTGGCATATTGAGGACCTTGGGCTGGTTGCTTGCGGCCATTTAATGCCCGGGCGGAGGCGGTGGCAATCCGGCCACGGCCTCAAGGAGCGGGCACCTGCGCGCCCGATTTGGCCGGGACCCCCTTGCGTCGGCGCCAGCCATGAGGCCAAATGGCCAGCGCCTTCGGTACGCAGACACGAGCGCTGTGGAGACGGGGCAAGCAAGCTAACATCAATGGTGGGGAAAACGGCATGGGTCACGCCTGCTCGCTCGTATCCGGGTCGAACCAATGACGGCAAACGGGGTCATCATCGTCGGCGCGGGACACGCCGGCTTCCAGCTCGCCGCGTCGCTGCGCCAGGGCGGCTTCGCCGAACGCATCGTGCTGCTCAATGACGAGGGCCATCTGCCGTATCAGCGGCCGCCCCTGTCGAAAGCTTACCTCAAGGGAACCGGCGGGCCTGACAGCCTGATGTTCAGGCCTGAGAAATTCTACCACGACAACAGGATCGAGCTGATCACCGATCGCGCCCATACGGTCGATCGCAATGCCCGGAAGGTCGCGCTCGCCTCCGGCACGTCGCTGGACTACGGCCATCTGGTGTTTGCGACCGGTGCGCGGAACCGGTTGCTCGATATTCCCAATGCGAAGCTGGATGCGGTGCGATACCTGCGCACGCTCGACGAGAGCGAGGCGCTGCGCGAGGTCGTCAAGCCCGGCATGCGCGTCGTCGTGATCGGCGCGGGTTTCATCGGGCTCGAATTCGCCGCCACCGCGCGCGGCAAGGGCCTCGAAGTCGACGTCGTCGAACTCGCTTCGCGCGTCATGGCACGCGCCGTAACCGCCGAGATCTCCGAGTTCTCGCAGTCCCGGCACACCGCGGCCGGAATCCGCATTCATCTTGGCGTCCAGGTCACCGGCATCGAGGCCGACGACGCCAAGGTGACCGGCGTCAGCCTCAGCAACGGCACGCATATCCCCACGGATCTCGTCGTGGTCGGCGTCGGCGTGCTCCCGAATGTCGAGCTCGCGGCGGAGGCGGGATTGCCGGTGGCCTCCGGCATCATCGTCGATGAGCACCTTTCGACTGCCGATCCCGATATCTCCGCGATCGGCGATTGCGCGCTCTATGCAAGCAGGCGTTCCGGAGGTTCGCTGCGACTGGAGTCGGTGCAGAACGCCACCGACCATGCGCGCTGCGTCGCGGCGCGCCTGACCGGCAAGACCGAGGTCTATGACGGGCTGCCGTGGTTCTGGAGCGACCAGGGGCCCGACAAGCTGCAGATGGCCGGCCTCACCACCGGCTATGATCGCGTCGTGGTACGCGGCGACCGTGCGCAGGGGGCGTTCTCGGCGTTCTGCTACAAGGGCGACAGGCTGCTCGGCATCGAGTCGGTCAACCGCGCCGGCGATCACATGTTCGGGCGCCGGCTGCTCGGCGCCGGCGGCTCGATCACGCCGGAGCAGGCGGCGGATCCCGGTTTCGATCTGAAGAGCGCGCTGAGATAGCCGGGTCAGGTGACGATCGCCTTCACCTCTTCCGCCGTCGGCATCGACGGCGCGGCGCCCATCCGCTGCACGCAGATTGAGGCGGCGATGTTGGCATAGACGAGGGCGTCGCGCAGCGTCTTGCCGCCGGCGAGCTGCGAGGCCAGCGCGCCGACGAAGCAATCGCCCGCGCCCGTGGTGTCGACGGCCTTCACCGCGCGGCCGGGCACCAGCATCTGCTCGCCGTCCACCAGCGCCAGCACGCCGCGTTTGCCGAGGGTGACGCAGACGATCTTCCCTTCGATCTTCCCTTGCGCCAGCGATCCCGCGGCCTCGGCAAAGCGTGCAGGCGCATCGCTGTCCTTGAGCTCCGTCCCCGTGAGGAAGCCGAGCTCGGTCTCGTTGAGGATCAGGATGTCGACGAGGTCTAGCAGCGCCGCATCGACCTTCTTTGCGGGCGCCGGGTTGAGGATGGTCGTGGCACCGGCGGCGCGGGCGCGCTTGAAGAAGGCTGAAATCGTCGGCAGCGGAATCTCGAACTGGCTGACCGCGACGTCGCCGGTCGCGAGCGTGGGAGCGGCCACATCGTCGGCGTCGACCCGCGCATTGGCACCGGGCACCACCACGATCGTGTTGTCGGCATTTGCGATGGTGATGATGGCGGTGCCGGAATGCGTGCCGGTCGTGTCCTTGACGAAGGCGAGCTCGACGCCCTGCGCGGCGAGGAAGCTCCGCAGCTCCCGTCCGAAGGCGTCGGTCCCGAGCCGTCCGACCAGCGTGGTCGGCACGCCCTGCTTGGCCGAGGCCACCGCCTGGTTGGCACCCTTGCCGCCCGGAAAATAGAGCACGGAATCGCCGGCCACGGTCTCGCCGATCCGCGGGTGGCGCTCGGCGGTCGCCACCACGTCCATGTTGATGCTACCCGCGACGAAGACGCGTCCCATGCCCGGCCTCATTCAATTCAGTCAGACCGCGGCACGAAACTCGTGCTTGACCGCCTCGATGTCGGCGAGCGTCGGCAGGCCGGCTTCGTTGCCGAGCTTCTGGATCTTGTAGGTCGATGCCGCGCGGGCGAACTCGAAATGCTCATGCCAGGCTTTGCTCGGATCTGCCAGGTAGGAATAGATGTAGGCGCCGTGGAATACGTCGCCGGCACCGTTGGTGTCGATCACCCGCTTGCGCTGGATCGGCAGCGCCGGCAGGATGCCGACCACGCCCGCCTCGTCGTACCAGAGCAGGCCGCGTTCGCCCATGGTGACGCCGCCGACCCGGCAGCCGCGGCTCTTCAGATAGTCGAGCATGTGCTCCGGCGTCTTGTCCATCTGCTCGCACAGGCGTTCGGCGACGATCGCGACATCGATGAACTCAAGCAGCTCATGGGTGTTGGTGCGCAGGCCGCCGCCGTCGAGCGAGGTCAGGATGCCGTCCTCGCGACAGAGCTTTGCGTAGTGGATCGCGGCGTCCGGCTGATGGCCGTCGATGTGCAGCGCGCGGCAGCCCTTGATGTTCAGCAGCGGAAAGGGATGGATGTGCTGGTCGTCGCGGCAGCGGACGATCGCGCGCTTGCCGTCATTGGGCATGATGAAGGACAGCGACGAGGAGTTCACCTTGCGGGGGTGGAACGAGATGCCGTACCTGTCGGCCATGTCCCAGAACATTCGTCCCAGCCAGTCATTGGCCATGGTCGCGATCAGGTCCGGCTCGATGCCGAGCTTGGCGCAGCAAAATGCCGCGGTCACGGCGTTGCCGCCGAACGACACGGCATAGGCGTCGGCGACGTGTTTTTCGTCGCCAACGGGCATGTGATCGGTGATGAAGGTGACATCGATATAGGTCTGTCCGATAAAAAGAGCCTGCATTCGCTTTCCGTTGTGGCTAGGGGTGGTCCCGGCCGGCAGCACGGACTCTAGAGCCATTTCCCTTCCGATGGAATCGGAACGGGCTCTGGATTCCTGTTTTGACGCTTTTTCTTTGCGCAAGCCGGTCTCCGCTTCGCTTGAAAACACGTCTTGCAGCGCCGGCCGGCCGCAGCAGCTGAAATTATTCGCAACCCTGCCTTGTTTGCGGCTAGAGATGAGGTGACCAATGGCCGCTCTGGCATGCCGCACAATGGCGGGCCGCTGTCGGTGGTTCCTGGTCGTACCTCAAGGGAGCGCACAATGACGGCAGTTTCGGGGAGGCGCCAGCCATGATTACCGGTCTCGATCACGTCGTCGTGCTGACCTCCGACATCACTGCTGCCGCGGCCGCGTATGAAACGCTGTTTGCGCGGCGACCGGCCTGGCGCAACAGTGGCGATGGCGCCGACCGGGTGCTGTTCACGCTCGACAACACGACGCTCGAACTGATGGCGCCGCGTGGCGAGGACGAGGCCGCGCAGCGCGTCCGCAACGCGCTGGTCACCCAGGGCGAGGGGCTGGCGAGCCTCTGCTTCCGCAGCAACGACATTGGCAAGCTGCACCGCCGGCTCGACCGGCTGACCTTGAAGCCCGAGCCGGTCGCCGAGGTCGAGAGCCGCGACGAGGCCAGCGGCGCCACGCTGTCGTGGAAGCGCACGCGGGCCGCGACCGAGGCGACGCGGGGCATTCGCATGTTCTTCCTGGAGCGGGAGAAGGAGCGGCCATTGTCGGTGCGCATGTCGCCGGGCTCGATCACGGCGATGGACCATGTCGTGGTCGCGACCGCCGATCCGGAGCGTGCCGCCGCACTTTACGGTGCGCGGCTCGGGCTCGACATGGCGCTCGATCGCTCGCACCCCGACTGGGGCCGGCTGATGTTCTTCCGCTGCGGCGATCTGATCGTCGAGGTCACGCACAGGCCGGGCAAGGAAAAGAGCAGCAGCAACGCCGAGGCGCCGGACCGCCTGCGCGGCATCTGCTGGCGCGTCGCCGACATCGACGCCACCCATGCGCGGCTGGTTGCGGCCGGCGTCGACGTCTCCGAGGTGCGCACCGGCCGCAAGCCCGGCACCCGCGTGATGACGGTGCGCAGCGGCACCAGCGGCGTGCCGACGCTGCTGGTGCAGCCGTCGCAGGGGAAGGGGGAGTAGCACCCTCCACGCGTCGTACCGGCCTTGGCCGAACCACTTGTTCGGTGTCATCACGTGCGCATATTTTAGAGGCGGCTGTGCTTGAGGCGGGAGGCCCGCGCCGACGGGCAAATCAAGCTTGGCGGCGAATGCCATCGCGTCGCCCCGGGAAATGACTGGGCGGATTATCGCGACAACATTCATTCTCAAACGTCGCATGTCGTGCTAGCTTCATGCACCGGCATCACCGAGCAATCGATTTGGCCAAGGCGAAGCGAATATTGAAATGGCAGCGCGACCCCGAAGGCATGCGGTTGCGCATCCTCGAGGCGGCGAAGCAGGAATTTGCCGCCCATGGCCTCGCCGGCGCGCGCGTCGACCGCATCGCGGCCAATGCCGATGCCAACAAGCGCATGCTGTACTACCACGTCGGCAACAAGGAGGATCTGTATCTCGAGGTGCTGGAAGGCGCCTATGAGAAGATTCGCGCCGAGGAGCGCACGCTCGACCTCGAGCATCTCGATCCGCCGGAGGCGATCGCGCGGCTGATTGACTTCACCTGGAACTATTTCCTGCGCAACCCCGAATTCCTGGCGCTTTTGAACACCGAGAATCTCGCCAAGGCAAAGCACTTGAAGCGCTCGACCAAGGTCAAGTCGATGCATTCGCCGTTTGTCGAGATGATCCGCGCGGTGGTGACCCGCGGGGTCGAGAGCGGCGACTTCCGTGCCGCCGTCGATCCGGTGCAACTCTACATCTCGATTGCCGGGCTGGCGTTTTTCTACCTCTCCAACAGCGCCACGCTGAGCGTGATCTTCGGCCGCGACCTGCTCAGGAAGGACGCCCGCGATGAACGCCTCGCGCACATGACCGCGCTGGTGCTTGCGGCGCTGACCGGGAATTCCACTGACGTGTTCGGCAAGGGCAGGATGTCCGCGCTGCTGTCGGCGGAGCAGCAGGCGAATTAGAGGTCGGTACGACGAGTTCGTAGCCCGGATGGAGCGAAGCGCAATCCGGGGCAACTCCGTCCGCGGATAGCGTTTCCCCGGATTTCGCTTCGCTGCATCCGGGCTACCGACATCCAACGGTAAAATCCTCACCTGACGAAAGTCGCAGATTCCGGCGCGATTTTGCGCGGCGCGAGGGGCTGGACAGTATTTATCCAACGGGTTAATTTCTCGGACAATAGAGAATGCATGGGAGAGTGACGTGGCGGAGGCGAAGAGCCCTTCCGGTGTGTCGAGGGTGCTGAACGCCGCATGGGTGCGGCCGTTCCTGTTCCTGGTCGTCATCGTGGTCGCATGGGACCTGTCGATCCGCCTGTTCCGTATTCCGGCTTACCAGATACCTTCGCCCGGTGACGTGGTTGCGGTGCTCTGGAGCGACTGGCCCGAACTGTTGCAGCAGTCCTGGCCGACCACCTACGCGACGATCTGCGGCTTCCTGCTCTCGGCATTGTTCGGCATTCCGGTCGCGATGCTGATCGCGGGCTCGAAGACGGTGGAAAGCTACGTCTATCCGCTGCTGGTGTTCTCGCAATCGGTGCCGAAGATCGCGATCGCGCCGCTGTTCGTGGTGTGGTTCGGCTTCGGCATCATCCCCAAGGTGATTTCGGCGTTCCTGCTCGGCTTCTTCCCCGTCGTGGTCTCGGCCGTGCAGGGCTTCAAGTCCGTCGACCCCGACATGGTCGATCTGGCGCGCGCGATGCAGGGCAGTCGCTTCCGGGTGTTCTGTGCCGTCAATCTGCCGCATGCGATGCCGGCGATCTTCTCCGGCCTGAAGGTCTCGGTGACCTTGGCTGTGGTCGGCGCCGTCGTCGGCGAGTTCGTCGGCTCCAATTCCGGCATCGGCTATGTGATGCAGCGCTCGATCGGCACCTTCGACCTGCCGACGATGTTCGCGGCGCTGGTGATCCTGGCGCTGCTCGGCGTGATCCTGTTCTGGATCGTCGATCGCATCGAGCGGCTGGTGATTCCATGGCACGTCAGCCAGCGCGACGACATCATCTTCGCTTCGTAGGGTTCATGCATAGAAACAGCGTCATTGCGAGCGAGGCGAAGCGGACGAATGGATTGCTTGGTCGCTTCAGCGCGAAATCGCTAAGCAATTTTGTCGCGAGTTCCTCGCAATGACGAAGAACAATAACGGGAGGATTATCTGATGCGATTGATCACTGCTGTTCTTGCGACGCTGGCCTGGGCGGCAACGGCGGCGGCGCCAGCCGCCGCGGCCGACAAGGTCGTGCTGATGCTGAACTGGTATGTCTATGGCGAGCATGCGCCGTTCTATTACGGCAAGGCCAAGGGCATTTATGCCGCCGAGGGCATCGATCTCGAGATCCAGGAAGGCCGCGGCTCGGCCGCGACCACGCAGGCCGTCGCCGCCAAGACCGCCGATTTCGGCTATGTCGATGTCCCGACGATGATGCGCGCTGCAGTGAAGGGCGCCCCTGTCATCGCCACCGGCGTGCTGCTGCAGACCAGCCCGATGTCCGCGATGGCGTTCGCCGACAAGAACATCAGGAAGCCAGAGGACATCAAGGGCAAGACGGTCGCGATCACGCCCGCCGATTCCATGACGCAGATCTGGCCGCTGTTCCTGAAGAAGACCGGCCTGAAGGAAAGCGACTTCCATACCGTCGCCGGCGACGGCCAGACCAAGCTCAACGCCGTGATCAATGGTCAGGCGGACCTCCTGCTCGGCTACGTCATGGACCAGTCGATGAAGATCAAGGACGCGACCGGCAAGGACGTCTATCCGATCAAGTTCGCCGACTACGGCATCAACATGGTGTCGTCGGGCATCATCGCGAATACCGACTACGTGAAGGCGCATGCCGATCTGGTCCGCCGCTTCATGTCGGCGACCACGAAGGCGGTGGAAGCCGCCGAGAAGGATCCCAAGGCCGCGGCGCAGTCGATCCTCGACGCCAATCCGAAGGGCGGCAAGATCGACACGCTGACGCAGGGCTTTGAACTGACGATCCCGCTCTACCGCACGCCGGAGACGAAGAACAAGCGGCCGTTCCAGGTCACCGACCAGAACATGACCGACTCCGTCAACCTGATGGTCGAATATGGCGGCCTCGATGCCAAGGCCAAGGACAATCCGAAGGCGTTCTATACCAACGACTATCTGCCGAAGGGCGACTCGTGAACCGTACTGGACCGGGCCAGGCTGCATGAAGCCAGCAACGCAAATCAGTGCCGCCGGGCAACCCGCCGCCCATCTGCGCCTGGTGTCGGACCGCGCGGAAGGCGCTCCGGCCGGCATCACGCTGTCGGGCGTGTCGAAGACCTACCGGACGCGCGACGGTGATGTGCCGTCGCTGCGGCCGCTCGACTTCACCATCAATGACGGCGAGTTCTTCGTTGTGGTCGGGCCAAGCGGCTGCGGCAAGTCCACGCTGCTGAAGATGATCTCGGGGCTGTTGCCGCCGACCTCAGGCGAGGTGCTGGTCGACGGCGAGGTCGTGACCAGGCCGCACGGCAATGTCGGTATCGTGTTCCAGAACGCGCTGCTCTTGCCCTGGCGCAACATCCTCTCCAACGTGATGCTGCCGATCGACATGAAGGGATTGCCGCGGGAGAAATATCTCACCCGCGCCAGGGACCTGCTGAAGCTGGTCGGGCTCGAGGGCTTCGAGCGGAAACTGCCCTGGCAACTGTCCGGCGGCATGCAGCAGCGAGCCTCGATCTGCCGGGCGCTGGTGCATGATCCCAGGATCATGCTGATGGACGAGCCGTTCGGCGCGCTCGATGCCATGACCCGCGAGCGGATGAATGTCGAACTGATGCGGATCCAGCGCGAGACCGGCAAGACGGTGCTGCTGATCACGCACTCGATCCCGGAGGCCGTGTTCCTCGCCGATCGCGTGCTTGTCATGACCGAGCGGCCCGGCGCAATCGCTGCGATCTACGACGTGCCTCTGCCGCGCCCGCGCTCGCTGGAATCGATGTCCGACCCGGTCTTCACCGCGCTGGTGCAGCAGATCCGGAAACACTTCTTCACGCAGGGGACGCTGGACTAGGATGGGCATCGCGACGCGCCTTTCGGTTACTTCGCCCCGCTTGCGGGGAGGGGTCGGCGCGCAGCGCCGGGTGAGGGGGTACCGGTCCGTCCACCCGGGTCGCCCGCGGAGAGAGCCCCTCACCCCGGTCCTCTCCCCGCAAGAGCGGGGCGAGGGAGAAACGACCAGCGTGCCTCGATCCATTCCGCTCCACGATATGCTGTGATGCCGCTTCGCCTCGCTGTCAGAGAGATCGCCTTGTTCGAACGTCCGCTGGTCTTTGCGCGGGCGTTCCGCTTTGGCGCGGTCACGATCACCGCGGCTTCGCAGGCGTTCGTGCGGGTCGAGATCGAGTTGGAGGGCAGGGGCCGGGCGGTCGGGGCAAGCGCCGAGATGCTGGCACCGAAATGGTTCGACAAGCGGCCACATCTGACGCCTGACGACACGATCGGCGATCTTCGCCGCTCGCTCATGATCGCGCGCGAGGTCTATCTGGCTGATCGCGGCTTCGACAGCGCGTTCGGCCTGCATGCCCGATGCATTGCAACGCAGGTGACGGCCTGCGCGAAAGAGGACATTCCGCCGCTCGCCGCCACGCTCGGTCCGGCCGAAATCGACAAGGCGATCCTGGATGCGCTGTTGCGCGCGGCCAGGGTTGACGTTTTCGAGGGCATGGCGGCGAACATCGCCGGCATCGACGCGCGGCTGACGCCTGATCTCGAAGACGCCGCGATCGCGCGCTTCCTGGCCAGCCGTCGGCGGCTCAATCGCGTCGCGATCAGGCACACCGTCGGCATGGACGACAGGATCGAAGGCGAGGACGGGGTCGCCGACCCCAGGGCGAATTGCGGCGCGCGCTATTTCAAGCTCAAGCTGAACGGCGATCCCGCACACGACGCGGCGCGTCTGGCACGGACCGGCAAGGAACTCGCGACGCTGCCTTACCCCTTCAAGGTCACGCTCGATGCCAACGAGCAATATGCCGACCTCGTCGCCCTGAACGCGCTGATCGACCGGCTCGAGCATGACGCGATGCTCGCGCCGGTCGCCGCGAACCTGCTCTATATCGAGCAGCCGATGCCGCGCGATGTCACCAGGGCCTCGCCGCTCGGCCGGCTCGCCGCGGGCAATTTCATCATCGATGAGGCCGACGATAGCTATGACGCATTTCCGGCGGCGCGGGCGCTCGGCTATCGCGGCATCTCCTCGAAATCCTGCAAGGGGCTCTACAAGTCGATCATCAACGCGACGCGCGCCGAGGCGTGGAGCGCGGAAGGCGGCCGCACCTTCGTCAGCGGCGAGGACCTGACCTGCCAGGCCGGACTTGCCGTGCAGCAGGACCTCGCGCTCGGCGCGCTGATCGGCATCTCCCATGCCGAGCGCAACGGGCACCACTATGTCGAGGGTTTTGCCGAGACGCCGGCGCCGGAGGCCGAAGCCTTCCTCGCTGCGCATCCTGACCTCTACATCCGCGACGGCGGCAAGATCCGCCTCGCGATCCATGACGGCGATCTGTCGACGGGATCGCTGGCCGTACCGGGATTTGCCAGTGCCGTTCATCCGGACTGGTCCACCATGCAGCCGCTGCAGCGGCCAAGACAACGCGTTTCAAGGGAGCAAGCACCATGACGACCAAGCGCCTCGGCCTGATCATGAACGGCGTCACCGGCCGGATGGGGCTCAACCAGCATCTGATCCGCTCGATCGTCGCGATCCGCGAGCAGGGCGGCGTGCAGCTTGCGAACGGCGACCGCATCATGCCCGATCCGATCCTGGTTGGGCGCGACGCCGAGAAGGTCTCGGCGCTGGCAAAGCGCTTCAACATCGAGCGCCACAGCACCGATCTCGACCGCGCGCTGGCGGACAAGGGCGACACCGTGTTCTTCGATGCCGCGACCACGCAGGCGCGGCCTTCGCTGCTGACGAAAGCGATCAACGCCGGCAAGCACGTCTACTGCGAGAAACCGATCGCGACCTCGCTGGAAGAGGCCGTCGCGGTGGTGAAGCTCGCCAACGCCAGGGGTCTCAAGCACGGCACCGTGCAGGACAAGCTGTTCCTGCCCGGCCTGAAGAAGCTCGCCTTCCTGCGCGATTCCGGCTTCTTCGGCCGCATGCTCTCGGTGCGCGGCGAGTTCGGCTACTGGGTGTTCGAGGGCGGTTGGCAGGAGGCGCAGCGGCCGTCATGGAACTATCGCGCCGAGGACGGCGGTGGCATCATCCTCGACATGGTCTGCCACTGGCGCTACGTGCTCGACAATCTGTTCGGCGAGGTCGAAAGCGTCGTCTGCATCGGCAACACCGACATCCCGGAGCGCCATGATGAGAAAGGCAGCAAGTACCAGGCAACCGCGGATGATTCCGCATACGCTACCTTCAAGCTGAAGGGCGGCGTGATCGCGCATATCAACATGAGCTGGGTGACGCGGGTCTATCGCGACGACCTCGTCACCTTCCAGGTCGACGGCACCCACGGCTCGGCGGTCGCGGGCCTCACCGACTGCATGATCCAGGCGCGCCAGGCGACGCCTCGGCCGGTGTGGAACCCGGACGAGAAGCGGCTGCATGACTTCTACGCCGACTGGCAGAAGCTGCCGGACAACGTCGTCTACGACAACGGCTTCAAGGAGCAGTGGGAGATGTTCATCCGTCATGTCTGCGAGGATGCGCCCTACAAATACACGCTGCTGGAAGGCGCCAAGGGCGTGCAGCTCGCCGAATGCGCGCTGAAGAGCTGGAAGGAGCGACGCTGGATCGACGTCGCGCCGATCGTGGTCTGAGGAGGACTTTCGATGAACAAGCCGGTCCTGCCGATATCATCGCTGTCCCTGAAGCTGCCGACCGCAGGCGGCGGCCTCGAGACCTACCGTCTCGCGGCGTCGCGCACCTTTCCGGCGAAGCTCGAGGGCACGCTGAATCGCGTCGCCTTCTCGGCGGCGCATGTCGTGGCCGATCCGCGCGCCGACGTCGATCCGTGGCTGACGGCCGCGATCGACTGGGACCGGACCATCGCGTTCCGCGAGCATATCTGGGATCTCGGCCTCGGCGTTGCGGAGGCGATGGACACCGCGCAGCGTGGCATGGGCCTGGACTGGGCGACCTCGCTCGAATTGATCCGGCGGTCGGTGGGAGCGGCTAAGGCGCGGGCCAATGCGCTGGTGTTTTCAGGCGCCGGCACGGATCATCTCGCAGCGGAGGATGCCGGGTCGATCGACGACGTGATCCGGGCCTATGAGGCACAGATCGCCGCGGTCGAGAAGGCCGGCGGACGCATCATCCTGATGGCCTCGCGTGCGCTGGCAAAGCTCGGCAGGAGTCCTGAAGACTATGCGAGGGTGTATGACCGCGTGCTGTCGCAGGTGCGCGAGCCCGTGATCATACACTGGCTCGGCGACATGTTCGATCCGGCGCTGGCGGGGTATTGGGGCACGGCCGATCTCGACAAGGCGATGGACACGGCGGTTGCGATCATCAACGCCAATGCGGCCAAGGTCGATGGCGTCAAGGTCTCGCTGCTCGACAAGCAGCGCGAGATCGACATGCGGCGGCGGCTCGATGCCAGGGTGAAGATGTATACCGGCGACGACTTCAACTATGCCGAACTGATCGCCGGCGACGGCAACGGCTATTCCCACGCGCTGCTCGGCATCTTCGATGCGATCGCACCCGCGGCGTCCTACGCGCTGTCGCGGTTGGCTGCCGGCGACGCGGCCGGCTTCCACGACGTGCTCGGCCCGACGGTGCCGCTGTCGCGTCACATCTTCAAGGCGCCGACGCGCTTCTACAAGACCGGCATCGTGTTCATGGCCTATCTCAACGGTCACCAGGATCACTTCACGATGGTCGGCGGACAGGAGAGCGCGCGCTCGACCTTGCATCTCGCCGAGCTGTTCCGGCTCGCCGACAAGGCAGGGTTGCTTGCCGATCCGGAGCTTGCGACGCGCAGGATGGCGGCGATCCTTGCCACGCGGGGCATCGACGCCTGATGCGCGACTTCTCCAGAGATCATCGCTGGCTGTCGCTGAACACGGCAACCGTCCGCAAGCAGGGCGATCTCACGGCCATCGTCGAGGCCTGCGCGCGCCACGGCATCCGCGCCATCGATCCCTGGCGCGACCAGGTCGCTGCCGTCGGCCTCGAGCGCGTCGTGCGTGCGGTGAAGGACGCCGGGCTTGAGTTATCAGGCTATTGCCGCGGTGGCATGTTCACGGCAGACGCTGCGCACCGGATCGAGGCGCGCGACGACAACCGCCGCGCCGTCGACGAGGCCCAGGCGCTCGGCGCGCCCTGCATCGTGCTGGTGGTCGGCGGGCTGCCGCAATATTCGCGGCCGGGCAGCACTGTCACGAAGGACATCGCTGCGGCGCGGACCCAGGTGCATGACGGCGTCGCCGAGATGCTCGATTATGCCAGGCGGGCCAAGCTGCCGCTGGCGATCGAACCGCTGCATCCGGCCTATGCCGCCGATCGCGCCTGCGTCAACACCACGAGGCAGGCGCTCGACATCTGCGATGCGCTCGATCCTGCGAGGACCGGCGCGATCGGCGTCGCGCTCGACGTCTATCACATCTGGTGGGATCCGGAGCTGATGGGCCAGATCGCGCGCGCCGGCAAGGATCGCCTGCTCGCGTTCCACGTCTGCGACTGGCTGGTGCCGACCAAGGATATCCTCAACGACCGCGGCATGATGGGCGATGGCGTGATCGACATCAGATCGTTTCGATCGGCCGTCGAGGCGCAGGGCTTTGCCGGCTATTCGGAGATCGAGATCTTTTCCAACGACTGGTGGGGCCGGCCGATGGATGAGGTTTTGCAGACCTGCATCGAGCGGCACAGGACGGCGGTCTAGCCGCGGTCACGAATCCTGGTCGCGGTGCGCGATCTCCAGCGTCACCAGGCGCGCCAGCAGCGTTGCGGGATAGAGCTGGCCGAAGATCGCCTCGACATTGCACAGGCTGCGCGCGATCGGATGCAGCGGCGCGAGATCGCCATAGCCCGTCGTCGTCATGGTGGCGAAGGAGAAATAGATCAGCTGGCTTGCCAGTGTCGGGCTGTCCTCGACCTTCATGCCGGAAAAGGCCGTCGGCACCAGTGTGCCGATAAAGGTGTAGAGCGCCGCGAAGATCACCGCGACGGTGAGGTAGAGCAGGATGGCGCCGATCACGCGGTGATAATTGACGAGCCCCGGGGCAAACGTCGCGCGCGCCACCGTCACTGCCATGGTGATGCCGACGATCAGCCAGGAGCCGGCGAACAGATTGAGGTCGAGGATCGAGGGCGAGCGCAGCCGCAAGATCCCGCCGGTCACGATCATGACCAGCGCGACCAGCAACGCGACCACGGCGAGCGCGCTGCCCGACATCAGGAATACGCCGCCGGCCAGGAAGATGGCGAGGAGCAGCTCGAACACCTGGAATTCGAACAGGCCGAGTGCCTGTAGCGGCGCCACCACGAACATCATGACCATGATCAGGGCGGTGAGCACCGTGAGCAGCGAATCGCCCCAGCGCTCGCGCAATTGATCGAGCTTCATCGAATCATGTGTCCTGCCCTGCGTCGCCGACATCGAACATTGATGCGCGACGGCCGCAAAGGCAAGACGGCCGGCTCATCCGCTTCCCCTCACGGGATCTCCTGTGTCAGCACGGCGGCGATCCGCTCCAGCGCCCAGTCGACCTCGTCGGTCCTGATCACCAGCGGCGGGGCGATGCGGATGGTGTGCTCGTGGGTGTCCTTGGCGAGGATGCCGCGCGCCTGCAGCGCCTCGCAGTAGCGGCGGGCAGGGCCGGCCTCCGGATGGAGCTCCACCGCCAGCATCAGGCCGCGGCCGCGCACCTCGCGGATGACGTTGGCGCGGATATCGCTGAGGCCGGCGAGAAAGCGCGCGCCCTGCTGCGCGGCGTTCTCGATCATCCCTTCCTCGACCAGCACGCGCAGCGCCGCCCGCGCCACCGCGCAGGCGAGCGGATTGCCGCCGAAGGTCGAGCCGTGCTGTCCGGGCCGCAACGTGCCGAGCACGTCGTTGTTGGAGAGCACCGCCGACACCGGATAGAAGCCGCCTGACAGCGCCTTGCCGAGCAGTGTCACGTCGGCCTCGATGCCTTCATGCTGCTCGGCGAGCAGCTTGCCGGTGCGACCGAGCCCGGTCTGGATCTCGTCGAGCACCAGCATCACATTGTGCGCGGTGCAGATCTCGCGGACGCGCGTGAAATAGCCCGGCGGCGGAATGATGACGCCGGCCTCGCCCTGGATCGGCTCGACCAGGAATGCAGCGGTGTTCGGCGTGATCGCCTGCTCGAGCGCGGCGGCGTCGCCGAACGGAATGATCTTGAAACCCGGCGCGAACGGTCCGAAATGGTCGCGCGAGCCCGGATCGGTCGAGAAGCCGACGATGCCGAGCGTGCGGCCGTGGAAATTGTTGGCGCAGACGATGATCTCGGCCTGGCCATCCGGCACGCCCTTCACTTCATAGGCCCATTTGCGCACGGACTTGATCGCGCTCTCCACGGCCTCGGCGCCGCTGTTCATCGGCAGCACCTTGTGCGAGCCGGTGAGCTCGGCGAGTTCACGGTAGAAGTTAGCGAGCTGGTCGTTGTGGAAGGCGCGCGAGGTCAGCGTCAGCCGGTGCGCCTGCTCCACCATCGCCGCCAGGATCTTGGGGTGGCAGTGGCCCTGGCTCACCGCCGAATAGGCCGACAGGCAGTCAAGATACCGGTTGCCGTCGGTGTCCCAGACCCAGATGCCTTCGCCGCGGGACAGCACGACCCCGATCGGCTCGTAATTACGGGTGCCAAAACGTGCTTCAGTCGCGAGGAAATCAGTGACCGATGGGCTCGTCATCCCGCGTCACTCCTGCTGCAGCGCATGCAACACTACATCAACTTGCACCTGAGTCTGATTTGGGCATCGGCCCGTCCACAGGGAAGTGGCGGACGGCCAGATCGGCGAGCCGGGCGGCTATGCGTTGGGTCGGCAGGGCACGCTGAGGAAGCCGCGGAAGCGGACGCGGCCGCCGCGCAACGGCGCGCCGTCGAGCCCGTAACTTGGGAAGCGTGCGAGGAACCGCGAGATCGCGATCGCGCCCTCGAGCCGCGCCAGCGCCATCCCGGCGCATTGATGCGCGCCGGTACCGAAGGCGAGATGCCGGTTCGGCGTGCGTGCGACATCGAAGCTTTCAGGCTCGGGGAACTGCGCCGGATCGCGGTTGGCGGCGCCGATGCACAGCGTCACCAGCGTGCCGGGTGGCATTTTGACGCCGCCGAGCTCGATCTCCTCGACGACCATGCGATTGCCGAGCTGGTTCGAGCTCTCATAGCGCAGCATCTCCTCGACCGCGCTCTTGATCAGGTCGGGCTGCGCGATCAGCCGCTGCTTTTGCGCGGGAAACTCGGTCAGCGCGACGAGCCCGTTGCCGATCAGGTTGGTCGTGGTCTCGTGGCCGGCATTGAGCAGGAAGATGCAGTTGTGCAGCAGCTCCTTGGCGGTCAGCCGCTCGCCATTGTCCTCCCCCTGGATCAGCCGGGTCAGCACGTCGCGCTCGGGATTGCCGGGCCTGGCGCGGCGCCGCGCGACCAGGGTTTCGAGATAGGCTAGAAAATCCTTCACGGCAGTGTTGCCGCGGTCGAAGGCCGCGGCGCTGATCACCGGTTCGAGCGCGCCCAGAATCGCCAGCGACCAATCGCGCAGCGGCTCGCGCTCCTCGTGCGGCACGTCGAGCAGGTTGCCGATCACCTCCACGGGGATCGCGGACGCGAAATCGCCGATCAGCTCGAAACGCTCCTTGCCGGCGATGCGGTCGAGCAGGCTGTCGACCAGTGCGGTCAGATCGCCCTCCATGCTGGCGATCGCGCGCGGCGAGAGCGCACCCATGATCAGCCGCCGCACCCTCGTATGGGCCGGCGGATCGTTGAAGACGAGGCTCGTGGTGTGGTGCTCGTAGAGCAGGGAGTTGCCGTATTTCGGCAGGAACTCCTTCTTCTTGTCCGACGAGAACGCCTTGGTGTTCTTGTAGGCGGTGACGAGGTCGTCGTAACGGGTCAGGAAATAGCAGCCGTTCGGCAGCCGCTTGACGGGCGCGGTCTCGCGCAGCGCGCGATAGGTCGGATAGGGATTGGCGTAGAAATCCGCCGACAAATGCTCCAGGTCGAAACTGTCAGCCAGCTCTCGCGCGTGCCCGCTCATGCCGGAGTTCCATCCCCAATTAGTTTCAGTTGCAACTATCCTAGGCCGGAGCCGGGCGCCGCGCAACCGAATTTGCGTGCGGGCGCGATGAGAGGAAATCGCAGAGCCATATGCGGTTTTGCGCTTTGATGAAAAGCACGGGCGCCTCTACAGTCCCGACCAACAAATCAGTGACTGGAAACGCCGATGCACGCCCGTGCCGACACCGCGGCCGCCTGGCCCGAGGAGATTTTTTCGATATTGCAGCGCTTCGAGGTGCGGCAGGTGCCCTATGTGCCGGATGCCGGACATTCGCAGCTGATCCAGCGCGTGCTCGGCTCGCCCTCGATGCGCGGCGTCGCGCTGACGACGGAGGAGGAGGGCGTGGCACTGCTCGCGGGCGCCTGGGCCGGCGGCCAGCGCGGCGTGCTCCTGATGCAGTCGAGCGGGGTCGGCAACTGCATCAACATGTTCTCGCTGGTGCAGATCTTCCGCCTTCCGTTCTTCACCCTGGTGACGATGCGCGGCGAGTGGGGCGAGTTCAATCCCTGGCAGGTGCCGATGGGCTCGAACACCCAGGCGGTGTTCGAACTGTCGGGAATCAAGGTGCTGCGCGCCTCGCATCCGGACGAGGTTCGCGAGGTCGTCGAGGCCGGCGCCGCGCAAGCCTATAACGCGTGCACCCCGACCGCCGTCCTGCTGTCGCAGCGCCTGATCGGGGCAAAGGTCTTCACCAAATGAGCAAAGCCAACCTTCTCGACCGTCGCGCCGTCGTCGCGGAACTTCTGAAGGACCGGAAGGGTGCGTTCGCCGTCGGCGGCCTCGGTGCCTCGACCTATGACATCGCCGCCGCCGGCGACCACGATCGCAACTTCTATCTCTGGGGCGGCATGGGCGGGGCCGTCATGATCGGGCTCGGGCTGGCCCTGGCGCAGCCGACCCTGCCGGTGATCGTGATCACAGGGGATGGCGAGATGCTGATGGGCATCGGCAGCCTCGCCACCGTTGGCCTGCAACAGCCCAAGAACCTCTCGATCATCGTGCTGGACAATGAGGCCTACGGCGAGACAGGCGGTCAGGTCAGCCACACTGCCGCTTCCGCCGATCTCGTCGGGGTTGCCAAGGCCTGCGGAATCACGGACAGCAAGGCGGTCAGCACCATGGCCGAGGTTGAGGCTTTTGCCTCGTCTTTACAGGATGTTACCGCAGGACCGCGGTTCGCCAGCGCGAAGATCGACGCCGCCAATCTGGAGCGCGTGCTGTCGAGCCGCGACGGCACCTACATCGTCAACCGTATCCGCGGGTCGATCGGACACACCCCGATATAAAGCGACCTTCGCGGTGCAATAGAACCTTGACATTCGGTTAGGTGAGTGATTACTCACGCTCCCAAATGTCGACCTTACGCATGACGAGTGACTTGCGGCGTCAGTTGATCCTGAGCGCCGCCAAGCGGTGTTTCGCCCGCAACGGCTTTGCCGGCACCACGACCAAGAGCGTGGCGGCTGCGGCTGCCATTTCGGAGGGGCTGCTGTTCAAGCACTTCCCGTCCAAGGCAGCGCTCTATGCCGAGATCCTGGCCGAGGAGTGCGAGGCGGATCCCGATCTTGCGCACCTCTTGGGCCAGGAGCCGTCGACCGCGACGCTGGTCGAGCTGATCGAGGGTATGGTCGGCCACTTCATGCAGCTGCGCAGCGCGCCGGACCAGGAAGAGACGCAGCGCATGCGGCTGATGGTGACGAGCCACCTCGACGATGGCGAGTTCGCGCGGCTGCTCTACGACAAGGTCGGCAAGCTGATCGGACCGACCTTCGCCGCCTCGATCGAGCGCGCGATAGCAGCAGGCGAGGCCACGCGGGTCGGTGATGATCCGCTCAATCTGTTCTGGTTCGCGCATCACGCGGTGCTGATGGCGGCACTGACGCAGCTGCCCGTGACACCTTGTCTCGCCTATGGCGATGCCGTTGCGGCGGAGCGGCAGCTCTGCCAGTTCATCCTCCGCGGCATCGGACTTACCGAAGCCGCAATCGCTACCCATTTGGGGCGCCAGCCGTCGCCGACCGAGGGACCGTCGGTAACAGCAGAAAGTGCATGACATGAACATACAGACCGAAAGCCACATCTCGGGGCAACCGATCAAGGAAAAGCAGGCCAAGCGCCCGGTGCGCATGGTGCGCTGGACCATCATCGTGGGTCTGCTGCTGGCATTGCTGGTCGGCGGCCTCGTTGGCTTCAATGCCTTCCGCAGCCACATGATCGCGCAGTTCTTCGCCAACAACAAACCGCCGCCGGCGAACGTCACCGTCGCCGAGGCGAAGTCCGAGGTGATTCCGAACCTGTTGACCGCGGTCGGCGATCTCGTCGCGGTGCATCAGGTCAACGTCACGTCGGACGTGTCGGGACGCATCACCGACATCCTGTTCAAGGCGGGCAGCCATGTGAAGGCGGGGACACCGCTGGTGCAGCTGTTCGATACCCCCGACCAGGGTGATCTCGCCAACTTCAAGGCGCAGGCGGTCGTGGCCGAGCTCCAGCTCGACCGCGCCAAGCAACTCGCGGCGCGCCAGTTCGGACCACAGTCCACCGTCGACCAGGCGCAGGCGACCTTCGACCAGGCCAAGGCGGGCATCGCCAAGACCGAGGCGCTCATCTCGCAGAAGCTCGTGCGTGCTCCGTTCGATGGTGACCTCGGCGTTCGCCAGGTTGAAGTCGGCCAGTACCTGACCGCAGGGACACAGATCGTGTCGCTCACCGACCTGTCGGTGCTGTACGCCAACCTGACCGTCACCGAGAAGCAGAGCTCGCAGATCAAGGTCGGCCAGACCGTGCGTGTGGCCGTCGACGCCTATCCGGGCAGGACCTTCGAGGGCAAGATCACGACCATCGAGCCGCAGATTTCGACCGATACCCGAAACATCCGCGTCCAGGCGACGATCCAGAATCCGGACAATATCCTCAAGCCCGGCATGTTCGCCACCACCACGATCGTGCTGCCGGAGAAGCCGCCTGTCGTCACCGTTCCGGAAACGGCGGTCGACTATACGCTGTACGGCGACTCGGTGTTCCTGATCACCGAGAAGAAGGGCGACGACGGCAAGACCAGCCTGAGCGCGGTGCGCACCTTCGTGAAGACCGGCAACCGCGTCGAAGGTCGCGCCGAGATCCTGAAAGGCCTGAAGCCCGGCGACAAGGTCGTCGCCGTCGGCCAGATCAAGCTGCAATCGGGCATGCCGGTCGCGATCTCGACCGATCCGGCACCGCCGATTCCGGCGGAGCCGCCGCGGTACTGATCCCGGACATCCGAATTCGGAGGGCCGGTGGCCCTCCGCCACGAATTGCCTGAACACGGCAGACAACACGAATCGAGTTGGCGATGGCCTTCACTGATATCTTCATCAAGCGCCCGGTGCTGTCGATCGTCGTCAGCCTGCTGATCCTCCTGATCGGCCTGCGCGCGGCGATGGTGCTGCCGATCCGGCAATATCCGAACCTGTCGAACACCGTGGTGACGATCACGACGTCGTATCCCGGTGCGTCACCCGAGCTCATCAACGGCTTCATCACGACGCCGATCGAGCAGGCAGTCGCCTCGGCGGAGGGTGTCGACTACATGACGTCGAACTCGGTGCTCGGCACCTCGACGATCCAGGTCTTCGTCAAGCTCAACCATGATCCGAACCAGGCGCTGACCGAGGTTCTCGCCAAGGTCAACTCGGTCAAATACCTGATCCCGAAGGAAGCCTTCGACCCGGTCGTGAGCAAGGCGACCGGCGACACCATCGCGGTGATGTATCTCGGCTTCTCCAGCGAGGAGCTGACCGGCTCGGCGATCTCCGACTACCTGACGCGCGTCGTGCAGCCGGTGCTCTCGACGGTCGATGGCGTCGCATCCGCCGACATCCTCGGCGGCCAGACGTTTGCGATGCGGGTCTGGCTCGACCCGACCCGCATGGCCGGGCGCGGCGTGTCGCCGAACGACGTCTCCGCGGCGATCGCGGCCAACAACTTCCAGGCCGCCGCCGGCCAGACCAAGGGCTTCTTCATCGTCTCCAACGTCTCGGCCAACACCGACCTTCAGAACATCGATCAGTTCAAGCGGATGATCGTGAAGTCGAAGAACGGCGGCTTCGTGCGCATCGAGGACATCGCGACGGTGGAGCTGGCGGCGCAGAGCACGGACTCCAGCGTCGCCTTCAACGGCGAGCATGCGATCTTCATCGGCATCAAGGCGACGCCGCAGGGCAACCCGCTCAGTCTGGTGAAGGGCGTGCGCGCGCTGTTCCCCGACCTCGAGCGCAACCTGCCGCCGTCGATGAAGATGAAGGTGGCCTACGACTCCACCAAGTTCATCCAGTCCTCGATCGACGAGGTGGAGAAAACGCTTGGTGAAGCGGTGCTGATCGTCGTCATCGTGATCTTCCTGTTCCTGGCGTCGGTCCGCTCGGTGATCATCCCGGTCGTCACCATTCCGCTGTCGCTGATCGGCGTCTGCATCCTGATGCTGGCGGCGGGCTTCAGCTTCAACCTGCTCACGCTGCTCGCGATGGTGCTGGCGATCGGCCTCGTGGTCGACGACGCCATCGTGGTGGTGGAGAACATCCATCGGCATCTCGAGGAAGGCATGCCACCGGTGCAGGCGTCGCTGAAAGGCGCGCGCGAGATCGTGGGCCCGGTTGTCGCCATGACCATCACGCTTGCGTCGGTGTACGCGCCGATCGGCTTCCTCGGCGGCGTGACCGGCGCGCTGTTCCGCGAATTCGCCTTTACCCTGGCCGGCTCGGTGATCGTGTCGGGCGTGATCGCGCTGACGCTGTCGCCGATGATGTGCTCGGTGTTCCTGAAGAACTCCGAGGAGGGCCGTTTCGCCAAGCTCGTCAACCGCGTGTTCGGCGCGCTGACCCGCGCCTATGGCCGCCAGCTCGACCGCTCGCTCGACTACCGCCCGATCACCGGCCTGTTCGCCCTGACCATCCTTGGCCTCGTCGGCTTCCTCTACATGCACACCTCGAAGGAGCTGGCGCCCCAGGAAGACCAGGGCATCGTGTTCGCGATCACCAAGGCGCCGAAATACGCCAACATCGACTACATCGACTTCTACGGCGACAAGATGGACAAGGAGTTCGCGAAGTTTCCCGAGACTGATCTGCGGTTCGTGCTGAACGGCATTACCGGTCCGCAGGGTGGCTTCGCCGGCATGCTGCTGAAGCCGTGGGATGAGCGCAAGCGCACCGCGCAGCAGTTGCAGCCTTTGGTCCAGGGCGAGCTGTCCAAGATCGAGGGTGTCAGCGCATTCGCGTTCAGCCTGCCGCCGTTGCCCGGCGGTCCCGGCGGTCTGCCGGTCCAGATGGTCATCAGCTCGACGGCCGGCTTCGAGCAGGTGTTCGACCAGATGAACAAGCTGAAGGCCGCCGCGCGCAAGAGCGGTCTGTTCATCGTCACGGACAGCGACCTCGACTTCAACCAGCCCGTGGTGCGGGTGAAGGTCGATCGGACCAAGGCGAGCGACCTCGGCATCACCATGCAGTCGATCGGCAATGCACTGGCGACGCTGCTCGGCGGCAACTATGTCAACCGCTTCAACCTCGAAGGGCGCTCCTACCAGGTGATCCCGCAGGTGCCGCGCGCCAACCGGCTCGCACCTGAAGCGTTCGACAACTACTATGTGCCGAGCGCGACCGGGCAACTGGTGCGGCTGTCGACCGTGGTCGCGGTCGAGACCGGCGTCGATCCGAACGCGCTGACCCACTACAACCAGCTCAACTCGGCGACCTTCCAGGCCGTGCCGATGCCGGGCGTCTCGATGGGCCAGGCCGTGGACTTCCTGCAGGGCGAAGCCAGCAAGCTGCCGTCCGGCTTCAGCCATGACTTCCTGGCTGACTCCCGGCAATACGTCCACGAGGGCAATCAGCTCCTGGTCACCTTCGTGTTCGCCATCATCATCATCTTCCTGGTGCTGGCGGCGCAGTTCGAGAGCCTGCGCGACCCGCTGGTGATCATGATCTCCGTGCCGATGGCGATCGTCGGCGCCCTGGTCCCGCTGTTCTTCGGCGTCGCGACCATGAACATCTACACCCAGGTGGGCCTGCTCACGCTGGTCGGCCTGATCACCAAGCACGGCATCCTGATGGTGGAGTTCGCCAACGAGCTGCAGCTCAACGAGGGGCTCGATCGCCGCTCCGCGATCGAGATGGCGGCCCGGATCCGGCTCCGTCCGATCCTGATGACGACGGCGGCGATGGTTACCGGCCTGCTGCCGCTGTTGACCGCCACCGGCGCCGGCGCCGCCAGCCGCTTCTCGATCGGCCTCGTCGTCGTCGCCGGCATGACCATCGGCACGCTGTTCACGCTGTTCGTGCTGCCGGCGGTCTACACGGTGATCGCGACCGATCACCAGGCCGCGGCCGGCTCCGACCGCGCCAAGCAGATCGCCGATTTCGATCTCCGCGGTGGTCAGGGGCATGGTGCGCTGAAACCAACGTGAGCCCTCAAGGCTCATGCTCACGGGAAAGGGCGGCACTGGCGAAAGCCATTGCCGCCTTTTCTTTGTCGCGTAGGATCAATCGCCGACGCCGGTGCTGAGCACGAAGACGCCGCGCTCCCTCTCCCGCTTGCGGGAGAGGTGGCCCGACAAGATCTGGAGGAACAGACATGGTCAGCGAATTCGCATCAGGCAATTACCGCTTCATTCCCGCCGTGTTCCAGTATTCGAGCGGCGCGCAGGCGAGCACGGGCTACGAGATCGAACGGGTGCGGTTCGATCGCCTGGTGCCGCTCGCCGAGGGCTTTGCGCGGATCGCAGCCCACATCCAGGGGGCAGGGCGGCCCCTGACGGCGTTCTGTGCCTGCGAGCTGCGCTCGCCGGCCGCGTTCACGGAAGACGGTTTCCGCGCCTTCAACCTGCACTATGTCAAGACGCTCGCCGAATGGGGCCTGTTCGACGGTACCATCAATCCGGTGGCGCGCAGCAATGTCTGTCCCGAGATCGACCCGCCGTCGGAGCCGTCTTTCTACGCCTTCTCCTTCACGCGGCCCGCAGCGCGCACATCGCCCTCCTTCGTGATCGCTGGTGGAGCCGAGGCGCGCGGCGGCGCCGGCAGCTATCCGGAGCGCATCGTGCGCTATCGCGAACTCAACCCCGATGCGTGGCGCGAAAAGGTTCGCTTCACGGTGAGCGAGATGGCGCGCCGCCTGGCGGAGTTCGGCTTCACCTGGGCCGAGACCACGTCCGTGCAGGCCTACACCGTGCACGACATCCATCCCGTCATGGTGGACGAACTGGTCCGCCACGGCGCCACGCGCTCCGGCCTGACCTGGCACTTTTGCCGTCCGCCGGTGGTTGATCTCGAGTATGAGATGGATTGCCGGAGGGTGTTGCGGGAGGTGGTGATTTAGTGACGCTTTTCCCGGCCCATCGACCTGAGAGTATGTGAAGGAATGCGTAGCCCGGATGCAGCGAAGCGAAAATCCGGGGCCGATCTGTCCGCCAATCCGGCTTCCCCGGATTGCGCTGCGCGCCATCCGGGCTACAGGATTTTCGAGGTAGCGACGATTGCCGTAGCCCCGTCATCCTTGCGCGAAGGCTTTCGCCTTTGTCGTTGGGATGACCGAGACGCGCTTGCGGCGAGGGGTGCCTACCGCGCCTTCGGATCCAGCGCGTCGCGCAGGCCGTCGCCGACCAGGTTGAAGCTGAGCACGACCAGGAAGATCGCAAGGCCCGGCCAGATCGCCATCCATGGCGCGCTGGTGAGAAAGCGCTGCGCGGCGTTCAGCATGCTGCCCCAGGAGGGCGCCGGCGGCTGCTGGCCGAGGCCGAGGAAGGAAAGCGCGGCTTCGGCGATGATCGCAGCCGCGATCGACAGCGTCGCCTGCACCAGCAGCGCCGGCAGGATGTTGGGCAGGATGTGGACGAGCGCGATGCGCCAGCGCGGATTGCCCATGGCGCGGGCGGCCTCGACATAATCCTCGACCTTGACGCTCATCACCTGGCCGCGGGTCAGGCGGATGAAGATCGGCGTGGCCGAAATGCCGATCGCGATCATCGCATTGCCGAGGCTCGGACCGAGGAAGGCAGCGAGCGCGATCGCCAGGATGAGGAACGGGCAGGCCAGCATCGCGTCGGTGATGCGGCTGATCAGCGCGTCGATGAAGCCGCCGCGATAGCCGGCAACCAGCCCGAGCGGCACGCCGATCAGAAGCGCGATACCGACCGAGGTGATGCCGGCGAGCAGCGAGGCGCGGGCGCCGTACACCACGCGGGCGAGCACGTCGCGGCCGAGCTCGTCGGTGCCGAACCAGTGCTGCACCGAGGGTGCCTTGCGCACCAGCGACCAGCCGGTCGCGATCGGGTCGTAGGGCACGATCAGTGGTGCAAACACGGCCATCAGGATGAAGATCGCGATCACGATGAGGCCCAGAACCGCGCCCCTGCGCTTCATCAGGCGCCGCCAGGCGCGCCGTCCTGGGCTCTCCAGTTCATCGGAGACGGCGAGCGTGACTGTGCCAAGCAGGGTGTCGGTCATCCCGTCAGCCTCTCAGCCGCGGGTTGACCAGGATGTAGGCGATGTCGGCGATCAGATTGAGCGTGATGTAGATCGTCGCCGTGACCAGCACCACGCCCTGCACCACGGCGTAGTCGCGGTTGAACACGGCGTCGACGATCAGCTTGCCGAAGCCCGGGATCGAGAAGATCTGCTCGGTCAGAACAGCGCCCGACAGCAGCGTGCCGAGCTCGAGCGCACCGAGCGTGATGATCGGCGTCAGCGCATTGCGCATCGCGTGCTTGAGGATGACGGCGCGCTCGGAAAGGCCCTTGGCGCGCGCGGTGCGGACATAGTCGCTTTCCAGCACCTGCAACATCGCGCTTCTGGTGTGCCGCATCAGGATCGCCGCGATCGCGTTGCCGAGCACGAAGGCCGGCATAATGGTTGCGGCGAGGCTGGCGCGCCAGTCCTCGCTCAGCGGCACGTAGCCGGAGGCCGGCAGCCAACCCAGTTCGATGGAGAACAGGAAGATCAGCATGATGCCGAGCCAGAAATTCGGCGTCGAGATGCCCCACAGCGCGAACAGGTTGGCACCGTAGTCCCAGGCGGTGCCCTTCTTCACCGCCGAGACGATGCCGGCGGGAATGCCGATCAGGAACGCGATCACGATCGCCATGCCGGCAAGCTGCATCGTCACCGGCAGCTTCTGCGCGATCAGGCTCAGCACCGGCATCTTGTTGCGCAAGGACTCGCCGAAGTCGCCCGACAGGACACCCTTGATCCAGTAGACATATTGCACAGGAAACGGCTGATCGAGATGGTACTGCGCGCGGATCTGCGCGATCACGGCCGGGTCGCGCTCCTCGCCGGCCATGACCAGCGCGGGATCGCCCGGCAGCAGATGTTGCAGCGAGAAGATCAGGATCGAGACGAAGAACAGCGTCGGGACGATCTGAACCAGCCGCTTGGCGAGGAAGTTCAGCATGGCGATGCGCGTGCCCCTGACGCTTGACCGGTCACTTCAGCTTCAGTCCGACCACGCGCACGAGGCCGTCGGGCATCTGCTTGTAGCCTTCGAGCTTGGTGGTCTGCGCGATGATGATGCGACGATGATAGAGGTAGAGGATGGGCTCGTCCTCCTGCTCCAGTTTTGTCAGTTTGGCGTAGATCGCCTTGCGCTGCGTCATGTCCGTGGTGAGCCGGGCGTCGTCGAGCGCCTTGTCGGCCTCGGCGTTGTTCCAGGCGCTGTAGTTCTGCGGCGCGTTGCTGTGCAGGAAGACGTATGAATTGCCGTCAGGATCAATACGCCCGCTCCAGGCCAGCATGTAGGCCTGGTACTCACCGGCTTCGGCCTGCTTCAGCGAGGTCGCGAACTCGGTGACCCTGATCTTCAGGTCGAAGCCGGCCTCCGCCGCCATCGCCTGCATCACCTGCGCGGTACCCTCGGTCTCCGGTCCCTTCGGCACCATGAAGTCGACGCTGACCGGCGGCGTGACCCCGGCCTCCTTCAACAGCGCCTTTGCCCGCTCGACATTGCGCGGCCGGATCGGGAAGTCCGCCTGGTAATAGGGATGCTCCGGGCTGACCCACTGGTTGCCGGGCTTGAACTCGCCGTTGAACACGACCTGGTTCATGGCCTCGCGATCGATCGACAACTCCAGCGCCTGGCGGACCTTGGCGGACTGGCTGAGCGGGCCCTTGGCCTTGTCTTTGCCGATGTTGAGCGTGACGCCCTGATAGCCGAGCTCGATCGCGCTCGACACTTTCAGCCGCGAATCCGCCCGCACGTCCTTCAGGTCGGTCGCCAGCACGCGCTCGATCAGGTCGAGCCCGCCGGATTTCAGATTGGCGAGCCGCACGGTGGGGTCCACGATCGGAAGATAGACGATGCGGTCGATGAAGACGTTGTCCTTGTTCCAGTAGTCGGCGAACTTCTCCAGCACGATGCGGTCCTGCTGAACGCGCTCGACGAATTTGTATGGGCCGGCGCAAACCGGGTGCAGGCCGAACTTGTCGCCTTCGGCCTTGGCGGCTTTCGGCGACACCATCATGCCGGCGCGGTCGGTGAGCTGCGCGATCAGGGGCGAGAACGGCGCCTTGAGCACCAGCTTGATGGTCAGGGGATCGACGACGTCGATATGGTCGACGCTGGCAAGCTCCGGTTTGCGGAACGAGCCGGGGAAGGTCAGGTGTCGCTCCAGCGAGAACTTTGCCGCCTCCGCATCGAGCGGCTCGCCGTCCTGGAACTTGACGCCGGGACGCAGCCTGATCGTGACCTCCTTGCCGTCGGCCGAGGTCTCATGCGACAGCGCGAGCTGCGGCACGATGTTGAGCTTCTCGTCGATGTCGAACAGCTTGTCGCAGAGTGCAGCGAATACGATGCGGCCGACATAGGTGCGCGCCATGGTCGGGTCGAGGATATCGGGATCCTCGGCAAGCCCGATCCTCAAGCTGGTCTCGGCCTGGACGTTTGCTGCCAGCGACAGCAGCAGGGCCGCGGCAGTCGCCGCCATCAGAACGATCCGCATCACACAACTCCCATCTTCATGCCGGTGGCGCAGTCCCAACCTGATCAACCCCGGATCGCCGGGCTCCATCCGCTACGCCACCGAACGCCGCGACCAGTTTCTCCAGCGCCGGCGAGAAGCCGCCATCGGAGGGGACGATGCTCTCGGACGGCGGCAGCTCCGCGGTGCGGTGGCAGGCAGTGGCGTGGCCGCTGCCGTCGGCCAGCAATTGCGGCATCTCGCTGCGGCAGCGCGCGATCACGAACGGGCAGCGGGTGTGGAAGCGGCAGCCCGCGGGTGGATCGAGCGCGCTCGGCAGCTCGCCCTCCAGCACGATGCGGCTGCGTCTGGCGCGCGGCTTCGGCAGCGGGATCGCCGACAGCAGCGCGCGGCTGTAGGGATGGCGCGGTGCGGCGAACAGCGCTTCCGCGTCCGCGGTCTCGACGATGGTGCCGAGATTCATCACGGCGACGCGGTCGGCGATATGCTTGACCACCGCGAGGTCATGCGAGACGAAGATGTAGGCGAGCTTGAGCCGGTCCTGCAGGTCGCGCAGGAGATTGAGGATCTGCGAGCGGATCGACACGTCGAGCGCGGAGACCGGCTCGTCGCAGATGATCAGCTTCGGTTCGACCGCGAGCGCGCGGGCGATCGCGATGCGCTGGCGCTGGCCGCCGGAGAATTCGTGCGGATAGCGGCGCGCGAAACGCGGCTCGAGGCCGACGAGGCGCAGGAGTTCCTCGACCCTTTCGCGGCGGCGGGTGGATGGCACGAGATCATGCAGCGCCAGCGGCTCGGTCAGGATCTGGGCGACCGTCATCCGCGGATTGAGCGAGGCGTACGGATCCTGGAAGATCAGCTGCGCGTCGCGGCGGAAGGCGCGCAACCGCCCGGCATTGAGCGTCCCGAGATCGCGGCCTTCGAAACGGACGTGGCCTGCGTCGGGCTCGATCAGCCGCAGCACCAGCCGGCTGACGGTTGATTTGCCGCAGCCGGATTCGCCGACCAGCGCGAGCGTCTTGCCGGCCTCGACCGCGAAGCTGACGCCATCGACCGCCTTCACATAGGCGGTCGGCCGGCCGAACACCGAGCGCCGGGCGACGAAATGCTTCACCAGGCCGTCGACCTCGAGCAGTGCGGTCATGACACCAGTTGCTCCAGCGGCGCCCTGATGCAGCGCGACGCGTGGGACGCACTCAGCTGTACGAGCGGCGGCGGGGACTTGATGCAGACCTCTTCGACGAAGGGGCAGCGGGCGGCGAAGCGGCAGCCGGCCGGCGGGGTCGTCATGTTCGGCACCATGCCTTCGATGGTGGCAAGGTGCGAGATGCGGCGGTCGAGCCGCGGGATCGAGCCGAGCAGCCCGACCGTGTAGGGGTGCTGCGGATTGGAAAACAGCTCGTCGACCGGGGCGCGCTCCACGATCTCGCCGGCATACATCACCGCAACCTCGTCGCAGACCTCGGCGACGACGCCGAGATCGTGCGTGATCAGGATGATGGCGGCACCGCTCGCGGCCTTCAACTCGCGCATCAGGTCGAGGATCTGAGCCTGCAAGGTGACGTCGAGCGCGGTGGTCGGCTCGTCTGCGATCAGCAGCTGCGGATCGCAGGCCAGCGCCATCGCGATCATCACGCGCTGGCGCATGCCGCCCGAGAGTTTGTGCGGGAATTCGTCGATGCGCTTGTCGGGCGAGGGGATGTGGACCCGCCGCAACAGTTCGATGGCGCGCTCGCGCGCCTGGCGCCGCGAGCCGCCGCGGTGACGCAAGATGGTCTCGATGATCTGGTCACCGATCGTGAAGCTCGGGTTCAGCGAGGTCATCGGCTCCTGGAAGATCATCGCCAGCCGGTTGCCGCGCAGGTTGCGCAACGTCTGGTCTGGCACGTCGAGCAGGTCGAAGCCATCGAAGCGGATCGCGCCGGAGACGGTAGCGGATTGCTTCGGCAGCAGTCCCATGATCGCCAGCGACGTCACGCTCTTGCCGCAGCCGGATTCGCCGACGAGCCCGAGCGTCGCGCCATTGGCGACGCTGAGATCGACCTGATCGACGGCACGGGTGGTGCGGCCGTCGTCTCCCCGGAAGGTGACGCGCAGGCCCTCGATCTCGATCAGCTGGCTCGCGGTCATCGCTCGCCCGCATTTGCAGCGTCGATGGCGGCGTCGATCGTGGCGCGGTCGGTGATCCCGGCCGGATTGCCGCGGGTCGGCAGGAAGTCTCGGAAATGCACCCAGCGCTCGCGGCTGACGGCCTCCAGCCGCTCCAGCTCGCGTAGCGGATCGGCGTGGTCGTCGACCCGCAGGTCGAGCGCCGACCATTCCTCCGTCCCATGGATCAGCAGCGCTGCCGACTGCTTGCCGCGCTTGTCGCCGCCGGCGGCCTCGCCGGCGAACATCGCCCGGATCAGACGCTGCGCAAAAGGGAGTGCCTCGCCCTCGGCATAGGTGCGCGCGGTCTCATCGAGCACCGCGGAACCGGCAAGCATGTTGCCGGCAATCGAAAAGCCATCGCCGGAGATGTGGCCGAACCAGTCGATGCAGTCCTTGCCCGAATGCGCGGCGATACGTCCCTCGGCATCCATCGCATGCACCTGCCGGCTGTCGCGGCCGGGATCGGCGGCGAGCAGCGTCGCGATGACGTCATGCGCGCTCTTGCCGCCGCGCAGCAGCACAATTCCGTCGATGCCGTAATAGGGATTGACCATCGCCTGCGTCGCGATCGCGCCGACGCCGGCGGCGATATAGGGCACCCGCGCGCCGACCGCGAAAAAACGCGTGGCCACGGCGATGCCGAACTGGCCGGTAACGCTATCACGCGCGATGATCGACCAGGTCATCTCGATGCCTTCGTTCTAGCGGCCCGCGGCGTAGCCCTGCATGCCGCGCGGGTTGGCGGCGGCGCGGCGGCGGGGACCGACCTTGGAGGCCGCGGTGAGGCGGCCTTCCGACCAGTCGGGCCCAATCTCCACCACATGGCCGCGGCGCTTCAATTCGTCGATGGTCGACTTCGGCACGCGATTTTCCAGCACCAGCACGCCGGGACGCGCGGTGCGCGGCCAGAACGAGATCGGGAAATGCTCTGAGTGCCAGGCCGGCGCGTCGATCGCCTCCTGCAGATTCATCCTGGCGTGGACGTGGCGCAGGAAGAACTGCGTGATCCACTGGTCCTGCTGGTCGCCTCCGGGCGATCCCCAGGCGAGATAGGGCTCGCCGTCGCGGAGCGCCATGGTCGGTGACAGCGTCGTGCGCGGCCGCTTGCCCGGCGCCAGCGCGGCGGGATGGTTCTCCTCGAGCCAGAACATCTGGGCGCGGCTGCCGAGGCAGAAGCCGAGCTCGGGGATCACGGGCGAGGATTGCAGCCAGCCGCCGGACGGCGTCGCCGATATCATGTTGCCGGCCTTGTCGATGATGTCGAAATGCACGGTGTCGCCGCGCACCTCGCCGAACCGTCCGACCGTCGGCTCGCCCGCGCCCATGGCGCCTACGGCCTCGCGATGCCCTTCGGCGCGCCGCAGTTTCACGACCGCGCCGAACCCTTCGACCGAGCCGGGACGGAAATCCAGCGAGGCCTTGTCCTTCGAGATCAGCTTGCGGCGCTCGTCGTTATAGGCATCCGACAGCAGCGTCCCGATCGGGATGTCGTTGAACTTGGGATCGCCGTAGAAGGTCTCGCGGTCGGCATAGGCGAGCTTGGCGCATTCGACCTGGAGATGGATGAAGTCGGGGCCGGCGGGATCGAGTCCGTCGAGCTCAAATCCCTTGAGCAGTGCGAGCTGCTGCAAGGCCACCGGGCCCTGGCTCCAGACGCCGGCCTTCTGCACGGTGTAGCGGCCGTAGTCATAGGTCAGCGGCGCCTCGGTGGTTGGCTGCCAGTGCGCCATGTCGTCGGCGGAGAGCACGCCGCGATGCGGCGAGCCGGAAACATCCATCACTTCCTGGGTGCGGCAGAATCTGTCGATCGCCTCCGCGACAAAGCCCTTGGACCATGAGCGGCGGGCGCGCTCGATCTGCGCGACGCGGTCGGAACCTGCGCTCTCGGCTTCGGCAAGGATACGGGAGTAGGTCTCGGCAAGCGTCCTGTTGGTGAAGATGGTGCCGGGCTGCGGCACTTCGCCGTTCGGCAGGTAGACGTCGGCCGACGTGGTCCAGTATTTCCGGAACAACTTCTCGACCGTCTTGATGGTGGCGGAGGCGCGCTCGACCAGCGGATAGCCGTCGCGCGCGTAACCGATCGCGGGCTCCAGCACATCGCGCAGCCTCATGGTGCCGTAGTCGCGGAGCAGCAGCATCCAGGTTTCGAACGTGCCGGGCACGCAGGCCGCGAGCAGGCCGGTGCCGGGCACCATCTCGAGGCCCTCGCTGCGATAATGCGCGATTGTCGCCTTCGCCGGCGCCGGACCCTGGCCGCATATCACCTCGGTCCTTGCGCGGCTTACATCGTGCACGATCACGGGGACATCGCCGCCCGGGCCGTTCAGATGCGGCTCGACCACCTGCAGCGTGAAGGCTGCCGCGACGCCGGCATCGAAGGCGTTGCCGCCTTTTTCCAGTATGCCCATGCCGACTGCGGTCGCGATCCAGTGCGTCGAGGTGACGACGCCGAACGTGCCTTCGATCTCAGGCCTGGTGGTGAACGGATCGGGATTGATATTGCTCATGACGGTTGACCATTCTCGGGCTTCTTGCGCGCACTTGATCACAGGCTGACTGGGATGCCAACAGTCTGGTGCACATGGCACCTCCCATCCGCGTGATCAGGCCGGGACAGCTGACACGGCCGGATCGTTCACCGCATGGCAGGCGACGCCATCGATCAGATCAGGCGCTTTCTTCCGACACAGATCGAAAGCCAGAGGGCAGCGCGGGTTGAAGGAACAGCCGGACGGCGGATTGATCGGATTCGGAATCTCGCCCTTGACCGGAATGCGCTGGCGGCCGGACATCGCAAGGTCGGGAACCGCGCCTAGCAGCATCTTGGTGTAGGGCATCCTGGGGTCGCCGAACAGCCTGCGGCCTTCGGCGATCTCGACGATGCGACCAAGATACATCACGCCGATCCGGCTCGCCATGTGGCGCACGACGGCGAGGTTGTGGCTGATGAAAAGATAGGTGAGGCCGAACTTGTCCTGCAGGTCACGCATCAGATTGAGGATCTGGGCCTGCACGGAGACGTCGAGCGCCGAGGTCGGCTCGTCGCAGACGATGAACTCGGCCTCCGAGGCAAGCGCGCGAGCGATCGCGATGCGCTGGCGCTGGCCGCCGGAAAATTCATGCGGGAATTTCAGGCCGTCGTCGGGGTGCAGGCCGACCAGCGAGAGCAGTTCGCCGACGCGGGCCTTGATGTCGCGCTCGCCCTTGATCAGGTCGAAGGCGCGGATCGGCTCGGCGACGATGGCGTCGACCCGGAAGCGCGGATTGAGGCTCGCATAGGGATCCTGGAAGATCATCTGGATGCGGCGGCGCAGGCGGCGGCGCGCCTGCGACTGCCGTCGGTCGGTCATCGAGACACCGTCGATCACGACTTCGCCCGATGTCGGCGGCAGCAGCCCGACCACCATCCGCGCCACCGTGGTCTTGCCCGATCCGGATTCGCCGACCAGCGCCAGCGTCTCGCCGCGCTTGATGTCGAAGCTGACGCCGTCGACGGCCTTGAGGAATTCAAGATCACCGCCTTCGAGCACGCGATTGAGCCACGGCTTCGAGACGTCGAAGACGCGACGCAGGTTCTTCACCTCGACCAGCGTCGTGCTCATGCCGCAGTCTCCTTCGCCGGCTCGAACAGGTGGCAGGCGACGGACTGCGTACCCTGCCGGATCGGCTCCGGCCGCTCGACGCGGCAGCGGTCGAAGGCTAACGCGCAGCGCGGATTGAACGGGCAGCCCGGCGGGATCGCCGACAGCCGTGGCATCGCTCCGGGGATTTGCACGAGTCGCTTGTCGTCTCCCGCCAGCGTCGGGATCGCGCCCATCAGGCCCTTGGCGTAGGGATGCAGCGGGTTGCGCACCACCTCCTGCACCGGCCCGATTTCGGCGATGCGGCCCGAATACATCACGGCAACGCGGTCGCAGGTCTCGGCGATCACGCCCATGTCGTGGGTCACCAGCATCACCGCGGTGCCATGGTCGCGGCCGAGCCGCTTGATCAGCGCGATGATCTGCGCCTGCACCGAGACGTCGAGCGCGGTGGTCGGCTCGTCGGCGATGATCAGCTCCGGTTCGGCGCAGATCGCGAGCGCGATCACGACGCGCTGGCGCATGCCGCCGGAGAATTCGTGCGGGTAGCCGTCGATGCGTTTCTCCGGCGCGGGGATGCCCACCTCCGCGAGCAGGTCGATGGCGCGTCTTCGCGCCGCGCTTTCGCTGAGACTGGTGTGGGTGCGGATGGTCTCGACGATCTGGTCGCCGATCCGGTAGAGCGGATTGAGGCTGGTCAGGGGATCCTGGAAGATCATGCCGATCCGTTTGCCCCTGATGCGGCGGATCTGTTCCGGAGGCAGATGGTCGATCCGCGTGCCGGACAACTGGATCTCGCCGCCGGAGATGCGGCCGGGCGGGTCGATCAGCCCGATCACGGCGAGCCCCGTCACCGATTTGCCGGCACCGGATTCGCCGACCACGCCGAGCACCTCGCCCTTGGCGATGTCGAAGGACACGCCGTTGATGGCGCGCAAGGTGGCGCGGCGGGTGACGAACTCCACCTCGAGGTCACGCACGGAGAGAACAGGCTGGGTCATCGGAGCTTTGGGTTGAGTGCGTCGCGCAGCCAGTCGCCGAGCAGGTTGATGGACAGGATCAGCCCCGCCAGCGCCACACCCGGGAAGGCGACGATCCACCATTCGCCGGCGAACAGATAGTTGTTGCCGATCCGGATCAGGGTGCCGAGCGAGGGCATGGTGTCGGGCATGCCGGAACCGAGGAACGACAGCGTGGCCTCGGTGATGATCGCGAGCGCAAGGTTGATGGTGGCGATGACCAGGATCGGACCGGTGGTGTTGGGCAGGACGTGCCGCAGCATGATCTTCGGCGCGGGCAGGCCGATCAGCTGCGCGGCGGCCACATAGTCCTTGCTCTTCTCGACCATGACCGAGCCGCGCACGGTGCGGGCATATTGCACCCAGAAGCTCAGGCCGATCGCGAGCACGAGCACGCCGAGCATGCTCCACTCGTCGAGCCGGTTGCCGAGCAGTGACTTGGCGACGCCGTTGACCAGAAGCGCGATCAGGATCGCCGGGAAGGTGAGCTGCACGTCGGCGATGCGCATGATCACGCTGTCGACCGGACCGCCAAAATACCCGGCGACCAGCCCGAGCCCGATGCCGAGCAGGCCGGAGAACACGACACCAAGCACACCGACGGCGAGCGAGATCCGCAATCCATAGAGAATGCCCGAGAGCACGTCGCGGCCCTGCTCGTCGGTGCCAAGCAGGAACGGGCTCTGGCCGTCGGCGGTCCACAGCGGCGGGATCCGCGAATTCAGCAATTGCAGCTGCGACGGGTCGAACGGGTTCTGCACCGCGAGCCAGGAGGCGAAGATCGCGATCAGGAAGAACAGCAGCGTGATGAGAGCCGCCAGCATGGTCAGCTTGGAGCGGCGGAATGAATGGAAGATGTCGCTGTCGAGCGCGCGCCGGAACCAGCCGGCATTGGCGCGTGACGGCTGTGCGCCGTCTTCGCCGGGATGGGGAACGACCGCCTCGGACATGTCTTCCCCCTAGCTCGCGCGGCCGACGGTCGCGCGCAGGCGCGGATCGACCACCGTATAGAGGACGTCGACCACCAGATTGATGGTGACGAAGATCAGCGAGACCATCAGAAGATATGCGGCCATGATCGGGATATCGACGTTTTGCACGGCCTGCACGAACAGAAGCCCCATTCCTGGCCACTGGAACACGGTTTCGGTGATGATCGAAAATGCAATAACCGAGCCAAACTGCAGGCCGGCGACCGTGATCACCGGAACCAGCGTGTTCTTCAGGGCATGGCCGAAATGGATCGCGCGCGTGGTCAGCCCGCGGGCACGCGCGAAGCGGATGTAGTCGGTGCGCAGCACCTCCAGCATCTCGGCGCGCACCAGCCGCATGATCAGCGTCATCTGGAACAGGCCGAGTGTGATCGACGGCATGATCAGCGCCTTCAGGCCCGAAATCGTGAGCAGGCCGGTCGACCACCAGCCGAGCTTCACCACCTCGCCGCGGCCGAAGGAGGGCAGCCAGCCCAGCGTCACCGCGAACAGGTAGATCAGCAGGATGCCGATCAGGAAGGTCGGCAGCGAAATGCCGATCAGCGAAACGGCCTGGAATAATCTGGCGAGGACGGTGTCGCGCCTGAGCGCGGAATAGACCCCCATCAGGATGCCGCAGACCATCGCGAACAGCGTCGCGCAAATGGCGAGCTCCAGCGTCGCCGGCATGCGCTCCGCCAGCAGCGAGGAGACCGGCAGGCGGAATTGATAGGACACGCCGAACTTGAATTGCAGCGCATTGATGAAGTAGCGGCCGAACTGCACCAGCACGGGATCGTCGAGGCCGAGCGATTGCCGGATCGAGGCGCGTTCGGCAGCCGAGGTGTCGATCGAGACCATCTGGTTCACCGGGTCGCCGGCGAAGCGGAACATCGCGAACGCAATGACGCCGACGGCGAGCATGACGCCGATGGCCTGGACTGCGCGACGCAGAGTGAAAGCGAGCATCTCTACCTTTCACTGTCTTCTGGAGCCTTGACGTTTTCTTCACGCGAACCGGTATCCGCTTCGCTCGAGAACGCCCCGGCTTCGGCGCGCGGCGTTGCGCGACCGGAAAACACGAAGTCCCGGAAGCACGGCTTCCGGGACTCAATTCGCAGGCACCACCTATTCACCCTGTTTGGTCGCCCAGTAGAGCAGAACCTGGTTGTCTGCACGCTGGGTCAGCTTGACCTTGTTCGACACACCCCACGCCAGCGGCTGCTGGTGCAGCGGGATGTAGGCGTAGTCCTTGATGGTGATTTCGTAGGCCTGCTTGATCAGCTGGTCGCGCTTGGCGGTGTCGGGCTCGACCAGGATCTTGTCGGTGAGCGCATCGACTTCCTTGTTGCAATAGCCGCCGAGATTGGCCTCGCCACGGGTCGAATCCTTCGGATCGTCGCGGCAGCCGAGGATGTCGTGCAGCACATTGTGGGAATCCGAGGTCGCAGGCGTCCAACCGAGCAAGAAGAGCGAGGTCTGGTAGCCGCCCGGCTTCAGGACCTTGGCGAAATACTGCGCCTTCGGCTGCGCCAGCAGATTCACCTTGACGCCGATGCGGGCCAGCATGCCGACCACCGCCTGGCAGATCGCCGCGTCATTGACGTAGCGATCGTTCGGGCAATCCATCGTGACCTCGAAGCCGTTCGGATAACCGGCCTCGGTCAACAGCTTCTTGGCGGCATCCGGATCGGCCTTCGGCCGGACGAAGTCCTTCGACAGCGGGTAGAGCTCAGGCGCGATCATCAGCGCCGAAGGCGTCGACATGCCGCGCATGACGCGGGTCTTGATCAGATCGACGTCGATCGCCTTGTAGAAGGCTTCGCGGACGCGGATGTCCTTGAAGGGGTTCTTGCCCTTGACGCTCGAATACAGCAGCTCGTCGCGCGATTCATCCATGCCGACGAAGATGGTGCGGATTTCCGGCGCGGTCATGACCTTGGCAATTCCGCTGGCATTGACACGCTGGATGTCCTGGAGCGGCACCGGCTCGATCACGTCGACCTCGCCGGAGAGCAGCGCGGCGACCCGCGTCGCGTCGGAGCCGATCGGCGTGAAGATGATCTCCTTGAGATTATGCTCGGGCTTGCGCCAGTAGTCCGGGAAGACCTTGAACACGGTCTTCACGCCAGGCTGATGGCTCTCGATCGTAAACGGACCGGTGCCGTTCTCGTGCAGCGCGGCATAGCTCGGCGTGGTCGCGGAAGCCGGCGTCGGTGCGACGGAGTTGTTCTCCTCGCACCATTTCTTGTCCATGATGAACCAGCTATCCCATTGCGAGATCAGGATGGGATTGGGCGAGTCCAGCGTCACATCGACGGTGTAATCGTCGACCTTGGCGAACTTGGCATCGGCCGGGACGTTGCTGAGGAAGTTGGATCCCTTGGCGCGGACGCGATCGGCCGAGAACAGCACGTCGTCGGCGGTGAAGGGATCGCCATTGTGGAATTTCACGCCCTTCCGAAGATGGAAACGCCATTTGGTCGGGCTCAGTGTCTCCCAGCTTTCCGCCAGGGCCGGGATGATCTTGAGATCCTTGTCGCGCGCGGTCAGGCCTTCATAGACGTGGGCGTGATGCGCGATCGTGGTGGTTTCCTTCAGCGTATAGGGATCGAGTGACTTGAGCTCGCCCTGGTTGGCGTAACGCAGCGTCTGGGCCGATGCCGGCAGACCACATGCGACCAGCGCGACTGCTGCCGCGGCAAACAAACTCCAACGTACCGACATATGAAACCGATCCCTGCTCTTGGCCGCCGCTTGTGTCTATCCGGCTGGTTTTAGCGTCCATGTTGCCAGAGTTTGCTTCCCGCGCAAGCGCGATTTCCCAATGGGTTAACCGGTTTGTGCGAGGCGCGGCGCCATGACCCGAACGTCAGGATAGTCGGGAGGTGCGAGCGCGTGACATTCGACTTTCGCAGTGCCGCGATTCGACTTCCGCTACAATCTGGCGCCCCGGACACTCGGGTCAGTCAGGGGTGCCCGCGCCCGGGACCGATCGACGGCCGACGCCCCATTTGCCGGTAACCGACCCTTTGCCGCGGAGCGGTTTTGGTTGACCATAACGGATGATTGAGGCTGGCTGGGGCCGAGGGCAGGTGGCGGTCGCTTGCATGACTCACCCTGTCGCGGTGATACTGGCCCGGGTCAGGCGCATTTGAGGAGACGGACATGAAGGTCAACGTCGAGGTAGATTGCACGCCCCTCGAAGCGCGGCAGTTCTTCGGATTACCCGACGTCGCGCCGATGCAGACCGCCGTGATGGACAGGCTGCAGCAGCAGATGGTCTCGAACATCGACAAGGTTTCGCCTGAAGCCCTGATGCAGAGCTGGTTCACCTTCGATCCGAAGCTCGCCGAGCGCTTCCAGGACATGTTCGTGGCGATGGCCGGCCTCGGTGGCATGGTCAAGAAGGACAAGAAATAGTGGCGGTCGCGGACAGGAGCACTGACGTGACCGAACGGCGGCTGCGGCCGCCGAGCCTGCTTCTGATGCTGGCCGAGGCGCGCAGCGTGCTCGAATTCAATTCGACGCTGTTGCTGTCGCCGCTCCTGATGCAGGCGCCGAAGGGCGACGGCCATCCGGTGCTGGCGCTGCCGGGTTTCCTGGCCAGCGACCTGTCGATGGCGCCGCTGCGGCGCTATCTGAAGGAGCTCGGTTACGATGCCTATGCCTGGAACATGGGCCGCAACTTCGGCGGCGTCGTCTCGAGGCGCGCTGCGTTGCGCGATCTTTTGAAACGGGTCCATGAAGCAGCGGGACGCAAGGTCTCGATCGTTGGCTGGAGCCTGGGCGGCGTCTATGCCCGCGATCTCGCGGTGCAGATGCCCGACCTTGTGCGTTCGGTGGTCACGCTGGGAAGCCCGTTCGCTGACGACATCCGTGCCACCAACGCAACCCGGCTCTATGAGCTTCTCTCCGGCGAAGCGGTGGGCGACATCCCGGACATCCGCGCCGCGATCGCCGGCGACATGCCGGTGCCTGCGACCTCGATCTATTCCCGCACCGACGGCATCGTGAACTGGCACACCACCCAATTGCGTCCGTCGGCGACGGCGGAGAATATCGAGGTGCATTTCGCCAGTCATGTCGGGCTCGGCGTCAACCCGGCGGCCCTGTGGGCGATCGCCGACCGCCTGGCGCAGCCTGAGGGCGAGTTCCGGCATTTTGATCGGTCAGGCCCCTTTGCCATTGCCTACGGGCGGGCTGACCATGCACTATCCTGACTGAATGACGAGAGGCGCCGCCAAGGCGCCCGCATGAGTTGGTTCTCGGGAGGAAATCATGAGTGACGCCAGGAAGCTGTCCTCGCTGGACGCATCGTTTCTCTATCTGGAAACGCCGGAAATGCCGATGCATGTCGGCAGCATGGCGATCTTCCGCCTGCCCGAGGGCTACAAGGGCGACTTCTTCGAAGAGTTCAAGGCGATGATCGCCTCGCGGCTGCACATCGCGCCGATCCTGAAAGCGCGCCTGCAAAAGGCGCCGCTCGACATCGACCATCCGTCCTGGGTCGAGGACGACCAGTTCGATATCGATCGCCACATCTTCCGCGCCAGTCTGCCCCAGCCGCGCGATCGCGCGACACTGGAGCGCATCGTCGGCTGGATGCATGCCAAGCTGCTCAACCGCGCCCGCCCGCTCTGGGAGTTCTACGTGTTCGAGGGCATGAAGGACAATGAGGTCGGGCTCTATTCCAAGATGCACCATGCCTGCATCGACGGCGGCGCGGGAGCCGCGCTGACCAGCATGATCTACGACCTGACGCCGGTGCCGCGCGAGGTCGATCCGCCGACCGCGAAGAAGGTGGCGCCGGAACCGCGCGACATCGCCGCAAATCTGATCGACGCCTATCAACAGCTCTGGACCCAGCCGTTCGATGCGGCCGCCGCGCCGAAGAGCCTCGAGCTGCCGCGCTCGGGCAAGAGCGACCTCGGCTCGATCCTGTTCGACAATGCCATGTTCCAGATCGAGAGCGCGGTCAAGTTCGCCAGCAGCATGCCGACCGTCCTGAAGAGCCTTTCCGATGTCGTCGCCAAGGTCGCCGATCCGAAGTCGCGCGAAAGCCTGCAGTCGATGGCCTCGCCGCCGACCATCCTCAACAAGGCGATCTCGTCGGAGCGCAGCTTCGCCGGCACCTCGATCTCGCTGTCGCGCGCCAAGGCGCTGGCCAAGGCGTCCGGCGGCAAGCTCAACGACGTGGTGCTGGCACTCGCCTCGGGCGTGGTGCGACGCTATCTGATCAGCCAGGGCGCGCTGCCGAACAAGTCGCTCACGGCCGGCGTGCCGATCTCGCTGCGCGAGGAGGGCAATGCCGAGTCGAACAACCAGGTGTTCGGCATGATCTGCTCGATCGCGACCGACGTCGAAGACCCGAGGAAGCGGCTCGAGACCATCATCGCGCAGTCGACCAAGTCCAAGGAGATGTCGCATCCGCTGCGCGCCCTGATGCCGCAGGTCTCCAATATCTCGCTGCTGGGGGCGCCGATCCTGGTGCAGATCCTGGCCTTGCTGTACAGCCGGTCCGACCTGTCCAACGTGTTGCCGCCGGGCACCAACATCACGGTGTCGAACGTGCCGGGCCCGCGGCAGACGCTCTATGCCGCTGGCGCGGAGCTGCTGCACATCTTCCCGGTCTCGATCTCGACCCACGGGATTGCGCTGAACATCACCGTGCAGAGCTATCGCGACCAGCTCGATTTCGGCTTCATCGTGGGCGCCAACATCATTCCCCATGTGCAGGTTTTGTGCGACATGCTGCCGCTCGAATTCGATGCGCTCGAGGCGGCGTTCGCGCCTCCGCCTGCCGACATCAAGGGCGCGGCTGAATAGGATTCGGCTGAACAGGGTTCTCTGCAATGATTGACATGCCGCCGCTGCAGTTCGCCGAGACGAACGGCATCCGTATGGGCTTCTACGAAGCCGGCCCCAGGACCGACACCCCGCCCGTGGTGCTGTGCCATGGCTGGCCGGAACTGGCCTTCTCCTGGCGCCACCAGATCAAGGCACTGGGCGATGCCGGCATCCGCGTGATCGCGCCGGACCAGCGCGGTTATGGCGCGACCGACCGGCCGGAGCCGGTCGAGGCCTATGACATGGAGCACCTGACCGGCGACCTCATCGGCCTGCTCGACCATCTGAAGATCGACAAGGCGATCTTCGTCGGTCACGACTGGGGCGGCTTCGTGGTCTGGCAGATGCCGCTCCGGCACGCCGCGCGCGTCGCCGGCGTCGTCGGCGTCAACACGCCGCACTGGGACCGCGCGCCGATGGACCCGATCGCGCTGTTCCGGCAGCGCTTCGGCGACCACATGTACATCGTCCAGTTCCAGGATCCGTCGCGCGAGCCCGACAAGATCTTCGGCAGCCGGGTCGAGCAGACCTTCGATGCCTTCATGCGCAAGCCGGTGGCGCGTCCTCCGGGTGCGCCGGAGGAACAGCCGATCGCCGGCGTCGGCGCCTCGGCGCGGCTCAATCTGGCGTTCCCGCAGATGATCGCGAACTACGACGCCAAGCACGATCCGCGCATTCCGATCCTGTCGGCGGAGGAGAAGAAGGTGTTTGTCGACACCTTCACCAAGACCGGCTTCACCGGCGGCATCAACTGGTATCGCAATTTCACCCGCAACTGGGAACGCTCGGCGGGCCTCGATCATCACGTGCGGGTGCCGGCGCTGATGATCATGGCCGAGAATGACGCGGTGCTGCCGCCGTCTGCCGCCGACGGGATGGAGCGGCTGGTGCCGGACCTCGAGAAATACCTGGTGCGCGACAGCGGCCATTGGACGCAGCAGGAAAAGCCCGACGAAGTCAGCGCCAAGCTGATCGAGTGGCGTAGAAAGCGGTTTGGTTGACGACGAAGTCGTCATTCCGGGGCGGTGCGCAGCATCGAACCCGGAATCTCGAGATTCCGGGTCTGGTCCTTCGGACCATCCCGGAATGACGAGAGGGGATCGAGGCTTCAGGGGGCAATCTCGCAATGGCGTCCGGCAACAGACTGAGTCCGATCCCGCAACCGCCGACGAAGCCGGTGGTCGGCAACATGCTGTCGCTGGATTCCACCGCTCCGGTGCAGCACCTTGTCAAGCTCTCCAAGGAGCTCGGGCCGATCTTCTGGCTCGACATGATGGGCGCGCCGCTCGTGATCGTGTCCGGCCACGACCTCGTCGACGAACTCTCCGACGAGAAACGGTTCGACAAGGCGGTGCGCGGCTCGTTGCGCCGGGTGCGCGCGGTCGGCGGCGACGGCCTGTTCACGGCAGACACCACGGAGCCGAACTGGAGCAAGGCGCACAACATCCTGATGCAGCCGTTCGGCAACCGCGCCATGCAGTCCTACCATCCGAGCATGGTCGACATCGCCGAGCAGCTGGTCAAGAAATGGGAGCGGCTGAATGCCGACGAGGAGATCGATGTCGTCCACGACATGACGGCGCTCACCCTCGACACCATCGGGCTGTGCGGCTTCGACTACCGCTTCAACTCCTTCTATCGCCGCGACTACCATCCCTTCGTGGAGTCGCTGGTGCGCTCGCTCGAAACCATCATGATGACCCGCGGCCTGCCGCTCGAAGGCCTGTGGATGCAGAAGCGGCGCAAGACGCTGACCGAAGACGTCGCCTTCATGAACAAGATGGTCGACGAGATCATCGCGGAGCGGCGTGGCAATACGGCCGGGACCGACGACAAGAAGGACATGCTGGCGGCGATGATGACCGGCGTCGACCGCGCCACCGGCGAGCAGCTCGACGACGTCAACATCCGCTACCAGATCAACACATTCCTGATCGCGGGCCACGAGACCACCTCGGGCCTGTTGTCGTGCACGATCTACGCGCTGCTGAAGCATCCCGAGATCCTGAAGAAGGCCTATGAGGAGGTCGACCGGGTCCTCGGTCCCGACATCGACGCCAAGCCGACCTATCAGCAGGTCACGCAGCTCACCTATGTCACGCAATGCCTGAAGGAGGCGCTGCGGCTGTGGCCGCCGGCGCCGGCCTATGGTATCGCGCCGCTCAATGACGAGACTATCGGCGGCAAGTACAAGCTGAGGAAGAACACCTTCGTCACCGTCCTGGTGATGGCGCTGCACCGCGACCCGAGCGTCTGGGGTCCCAATCCCGACAAGTTCGATCCCGAGAATTTCAGCCGCGAGGCCGAAGCCGGCCGCCCGGTCAATGCCTGGAAGCCGTTCGGCAACGGCCAGCGCGCCTGCATCGGTCGCGGCTTTGCGATGCACGAGGCGGCGCTCGCGATCGGCATGATCCTGCAGCGCTTCAGGCTGATCGACGTGCACCGCTACCAGATGCATCTGAAGGAGACGCTGACGGTCAAGCCCGACGGCTTCAAGATCAAGGTGCGGCCACGTGATGACAAGGATCGCGGCGCATTCGCCGGCGGCGCTGGCATGGCTGCTGCCGCGCCCAAGGCGCCGCGCGCGCCGGCCACGCGCCCGGGCCACAACACGCCGATGCTGGTGCTGTACGGCTCCAACCTCGGCTCGGCCGAGGAACTGGCGACCCGGATGGCCGACCTGTCGGAGATCAACGGCTTTGCCACCCACCTTGGGCCGCTCGATGATTACGTCGGCAAGCTGCCGGAGGAGGGCGGCGTGCTGATCATCTGCGCCTCGTACAACGGCGCGGCGCCCGACAACGCCACGCAGTTCGTCAAATGGCTCGGCGGCGATCTGCCGAAGGATGCCTTCGCAAAAGTGCGCTACGCCGTGTTCGGCTGCGGCAACAGCGATTGGGCGGCGACCTACCAGTCGGTGCCGCGCTTCATCGACGAGCAACTCGCCGCGCATGGCGCGCGCGCCGTCTACCCGCGCGGTGAGGGCGATGCGCGCAGCGATCTCGACGGCCAGTTCCAGAAATGGTTCCCGGAGGCCGCCAAGGTCGCGACCAAGGAGTTCGGCATCGACTGGAATTTCACCCGTACCGCCGAAGACGAGCCGCTCTACGCGATCGAGCCGGTGGCGCAGGGCGCAGTCAACACCATCGTCGCCCAGGGCGGCGCGGTGCCGATGAAGGTGCTGGTCAACAACGAGCTGCAGAACAAGGCGGGCGCCAACCCGTCCGACAGGTCGACCCGCCACATCGAGGTCGAGCTGCCGGCGGGGCTGTCCTATCGCGTCGGCGACCATCTCAGTGTGGTGCCGCGCAACGACCCGACCTTGGTCGATTCCGTCGCACGGCGGTTCGGTTTCCTGCCGGCCGACCAGATCAAGCTTCAGGTCTCCGAGGGCCGTCGCGCGCAACTGCCGGTCGGCAATGCGGTGTCGGTCGGACGACTGCTCACCGAATTCGTCGAGCTGCAGCAGGTCGCGACCCGCAAGCAGATCCAGATCATGGCCGAGCAGACCCGCTGCCCGGTGACCAAGCCGAAGCTGATGGCCTATGTCGGCGACGACGTGGCTGCCACGGAGCGATACCGCAGCGAGGTACTGGGCAGGCGCAAATCGGTATTCGACCTGCTGGAGGAACATCCCGCCTGCGAGCTGCCGTTCCACCTCTACCTCGAAATGCTCTCGCTGCTGGCGGCGCGCTACTACTCGATCTCGTCGTCACCGGCGAACGAAGCAAAGCGCTGCAGCGTCACGGTCGGCGTGGTCGAGGCGCCGGCAAGCTCGGGCCGCGGCATCTACAAGGGCGTCTGCTCGAACTATCTGGCGCGCCGCCGCGCCGGCGATACAATCCACGCCACTGTGAAAGAGACCAAGGCGGGCTTCCGCCTGCCGGATGACAATGCGGTGCCGATCATCATGATCGGGCCGGGCACGGGGCTCGCACCGTTCCGCGGCTTCCTCGAGGAGCGCGCCGCCCGAAAGGCGAACGGCGCGGTGCTCGGACCGGCAATGCTGTTCTTCGGCTGCCGCCACCCCGAGCAGGATTTCATCTACGCCGACGAACTGAAGGCGTTCGCGGCTGATGGTCTCGCGGATCTCCACACCGCGTTCTCGCGCGCCGACGGGCCGAAGACCTATGTGCAGCATCTCCTCGCTGCCGAGAAGGATCGGGTCTGGGACCTGATCCAGCAGGGCGCGATCATTTATGTCTGCGGTGACGGCGGCAAGATGGAGCCGGACGTCAAGGCGACGTTGACGTCGATCCATCGCGAACGGACCGGCGCGGATGAGACCGCCGCGGCGCGCTGGATCGAGGAGATGGGCGCGACGAACCGTTACGTGCTCGACGTCTGGGCGGGCGGCTAGGCGGACCGTCTTGCCGGTCGGTGCGGCGGGGCTCCGGATTGTTGTTGCGTTGCAGCATGGCTGTCGGGATCAGCCGGCCTGCTGCGGATCGGTCGTATTGAAAATCGGTAGCCGTTGGGTTTCACTCGAAAGGTATCAACCCCCTCGAATCCTTGGTCTGTCGGATGCAGGTGAATTCGACTTTTGGGGTCCGGGAGACGCACGGGATCCTGGACCGCTTCCAGGCCGATTTCCGTGGCTCGAGCGAGGGGCTCGGCTGGTCGACGGCATTCGCCTCGGTGCAGCGCGAGCGGCCCTTTGACGGGCATTTCCATGCACTCTCCGACAATCTGATGGTGCTGCATCGCGGCGGCCCGGTCGACATCACCTACGTGGTCGACGGCAAGTCGGTCACCCGGCACATCCCGCGCGGCGGCGTGTTCTTCCTGCCGGCGGGACAAGCCTGCAACGTGGTGCTGCGAGAGCCGCTCGAATCCACGCATATCTATCTGCGGTCCGACCTGTTCGTGGAGCGCGAGGGCGCGTCCAGCCTGATCGGTGGGCTCGCGCCGATGCTCGGCGATCAGGATGCGGTGCTCGAGCATCTTGCCGCGGCGATCGGCGACACCATCACCGGCGGCCTGCCGGCTTCGTCGCTGTTCGTCGATCCGATCGCGCAGGCCATCGCCAACCGCTTCATCGCCATCAATTTCCACAAGCCGTCCCCGGAAGCCGGCAAGCACCCGAACCGGCTCAGCGCCCGGCAGATGCAGCGCATCCGCGACTTCGTCGAAGCTCATCTCGATACCGATATCCGGCTTGACCAGCTGGCTGAGCTCTGCGGCCGCAGCACCGAGTATTTCGTGCGGCTATTCAAGGCGACCAGCGGCGTTTCGCCGTATCAATACGTGCTCAACCTCCGGATCGAGCGCGCCAGGACGTTGCTCGGCGACGAGACGCAGAGCCTCGCCGACATCGCGCTCGCCTGCGGCTTTTCCCACCAGGAGCACCTCACCCGCATGTTCCGCCGCTTCACCGGTGTGACGCCCGGGCGTTACCGTCGCAGCCATTAGCGAGGGACAATCGACCGGATGCGTGAGCATCTCCGCCGCATCCCCCCGGGGTCGATGATTTTTCCGGTTTTGTGCAGATTTTCTCCGGTTTCGTGCAGGCTCGCCACGGCCTCCCGAAGCTAGCCTTCTCCCAACAGACCAAGATCGCCGGTTCGCCGGCCTGGGAGAAATGCCGATGGCCAATTTCAGCGAGCATGACCTCACCGACGAGGTGCTCCGCAGCTTCGCCAGCACGCCCGATGCACGGCTCAAGTTCCTGATCGAGGAGACCGTCAAGTCGCTGCACGATCTGGTGCGCCGCACCGGGTTGACCTTCGAGGAATGGAATCAGGCGATCGAGTTGCTGACCCGCACCGGGCAGACCTGCACGCCGCTGCGCCAGGAGTTCATCCTGCTTTCCGACGTGCTCGGCGTCTCCATGCTGGTCGACGCGGTCAATCACCGCGAGCGCGAGGGCGCGACCGAGACGACGGTGCTCGGACCGTTCTATGTCGGCGAGCATCGCGAGACGCCGCACGGTGCCGACATCTCCGAAGGCATCGACGGCGAGCCGATGTTCGTGCGGAGCCGCGTCACCGATCTGGCCGGCAATCCGCTCGCGGGCGCCGAGATCGACGTCTGGCACGCGGATGAGGACGGCTTCTACGATTCGCAAAAGTCCGATTACGCGACCCATGGTCCATCGCTGCGCGCCCGCTTCGTCACCGATTGCGACGGCCGCTTCTCGTTCCGCACCATCCTGCCGTGCAGCTATCCGATCCCGACCGATGGTCCCGTCGGCGATCTGATAACCGCCACGAAGCGTCACCCGATGCGCCCCGCGCACGTCCATTTCCTGGTCAAGGCCAGGGGTTACGAGCCGCTGATCACCCACGTGTTCCTCGATGGCGACGCGTACTTGCGGAGCGACGTCGTGTTCGGCGTCAAGGATGAACTCGTCGCGCGCGTCGAGCCGCGCAGCGACCCGGCCCTGCCGAACGGCGAGCAGGTCGCCGGCCCATGGCACCTGATGTCCTACGAGTTCCAGATGAAGCCCGGCACAGGCCTTGTGCCGCAGCCGATGATGTCGGCCGCGGAATGAACCCGCGCGCCTCGTGCGTGGAATGACGACCACAATCGACAAGACGACCAGGGAGAGGATCATGACGAGCAAACTCATCGAGACCGACGTTCTTGTCGTCGGCAGCGGCCCGGCCGGCGCAACGTCGGCGGCGCTGCTCGGAATGTACGGCGTCAAGCACATCCTGATCACCAGATACGGCTGGCTGGCCGATACGCCGCGCGCCCACATCACCAACCAGCGCGCGATGGAGGTGTTGCGCGATCTCGGCCTCGAGGAGAAAGCGGTCGCGCAGGCCGTGCCGCAGCATCTGATGGCCAACAACGTGTTCTGCGAAAGCCTCGCCGGCGAGGAGTTCGGCCGACTCTATTCGTGGGGCAATCATCCGTCGCGCAAGGCGGACTATGATCTTGCGAGCCCCACCCGCATCTGCGATCTGCCGCAGAATTACCTCGAGCCGATCCTGATCGAGGCCGCGGGCCAGCGTGGCACCGCGCTGCGATTCAACACCGAGTTCCTCGATCTGGTGCAGGACGCCGACGGCGTGACCGCGACGGTGAAGGACAGGCTGTCGGGCGAGAGCTACCAGATCCGCGCCAAATATCTGATCGGCGCGGATGGCGGCCGCAGCCGGGTGGCCGAGGTGATCGGCCTTCCGATGGAAGGCCAGATGGGTCGTGCCGGCAGCATGAACATCATCGTGCAGGCGGACCTCAGCAAATACGTCGCGCACCGGCCGAGCGTGCTCTACTGGGTGCTGCAGCCGGGCGCGCAGATCGGCGGCATCGGTGCCGGCCTGATCCGGATGGTGCGGCCGTGGAACGAATGGCTGATCATCTGGGGCTACGACATCGAGCACGGCGAGCGTAAGCTCAGCAACGACGAAGCCATCTCGATCGTGCGCAATCTCGTCGGTGACGAGACCCTCGACGTCAAGGTCACCTCGACCTCGACCTGGACCGTGAACGAGATGTATGCGGGGCGCTATTCGTCGGGCCGGGTGTTCTGCGCCGGCGATGCCGTGCACCGCCATCCGCCGACCAACGGCCTCGGCTCCAACACGTCGATCCAGGACGCCTACAATCTCTGCTGGAAGCTCAAGCTGGTGCTCGAAGGCCACGCTGCACCGTCGCTGCTCGAGAGCTATTCGGCCGAGCGCCAGCCGGTCGGCGAGCAGATCGTGACCCGCGCCAACAAGAGCATCGGCGATTTCCCGCCGATCTTCGAGGCGGTCGGGCTGCTGGCATCGACCGATCCAGTCGAGGCCCGCAAGGCGATTGCAGCGCGCAAGGCGTCGACGACAGAAGGCAAGGCGCGGCGCAAGAAACTCTATGACGCGATCGCCAACAAGAGCTACGAGTTCAACTGCCACGGCGTCGAGATGAATCAGCGTTACGGGTCGACGGCCGTGGTGTCCGACGGGACGCCGATGCCGGCGTTCACCCGCGATCATGAGCTCTATTATCAGGCGACCACCTGGCCCGGCGCGCATCTGCCGCATGTCTGGGTCGAGCATCAAGGCCAGCGCAAGTCGACCCTCGATCTCGCCGGCAAGGGACGTTTCACGCTGCTCACCGGCATCGGCGGTGATGGCTGGAGGACCGCTGCTGCCGCGGTCGAGAAGGCCTATGGCCTGCCGGTGGACGTGGTGACGATCGGCCCGCAAGGCTGCGACGCGCTCGACATCTACGCCGATTGGTACCGCCAGAGCGAAGTGGACGAAGACGGCTGCGTGCTGGTTCGCCCGGACATGTATGTCGCATGGCGCGCAAAAAACGCCGTGGCGAATGCCGCCGACCTCCTGACCGAGGTGTTCGGCCGGATCCTCGGCCGCGGCGCGGAGGCGCAAGCGCAGTCGGTCGCCGCCGCGTAGCGCGGCGCCAACCGACCGTCTTCAGAACGAAATGAACGGCAGCCGCGTGAAAACCGGCGCGTGAGCGAGGAGGGAAAATGAGCAAGGACCTGTTGAACGCCAAGGACCTATTGAACGCTACGTCTTTCGACCGCCGCCGCGTGTTGCAGGGTATCGCCGGTGGCCTGGCCGCCGCAGGCACGACGACGTTGTTTGCGCCGGTCGTGCGCGCCGGCAACAAGCCGATCAGGATCGGCTATGTCTCGCCGAAGAGCGGCCCGCTCGCCGCCTTCGCCGAAGCCGATGATTTCGTGCTCGGCGAGTTCCGCAAGTACATCAAGGACGGCGTCAAGGTCGGATCGCAGACCTATCCGGTCGAGGTGATCGCCAAGGATAGCCAGTCGAATCCGAACCGCGCTGCCGAGGTCGCCAAGGAGTTGATCACCCGCGACAATGTCGGGCTGATCGTGGTCGGCGCCACGCCCGAAACCAACAATCCGGTGGCGACGCAATGTGAGCTCGAGCAGGTGCCGTGCATCTCCACCGTTGCACCCTGGCAGACCAACTTCATCGGCCGGCAGGCCAATCCCGGCGATCCCAAGAGCTGGAAGCCCTTCGAATACACCTTCCACTATTTCTGGGGCCTCGAGGATGTCATCGGCGTCTTCACCAGCATGTGGAGCCAGGTCGCGACCAACAAGTCGGTCGGCGCGCTGTTCCCGAACGACGCCGACGGCAATGCCTGGGGCGATACCACGATCGGTTTCCCGCCGGTGCTGGCCAAGCAGGGATTCAAGCTCACCGATCCCGGCCGCTTCCAGAACCTCACCGACGATTTCAGCTCTCAGATCGCCGCCTTCCGCGGCGCCGATGCGGAGGTCATCACCGGCGTGATCATTCCGCCCGACTTCACCACGTTCTGGAACCAGTCGCGGCAGAAGGGGTTGAAGCCGAAGGTCGTCTCGGTCGCCAAGGCGCTGCTGTTTCCGGCCTCGGTGCAGGCACTCGGCAAGGGTGGCAACAACATCTCCACAGAGGTGTGGTGGACGCCGACACATCCCTACAAGTCGAGTCTGAGCGGCGTCAGCGCGGCCGAACTCGCGCGAGGGTATGAGCAGGCCTCCGGCAAGCAATGGACCCAGCCGATCGGCTTCGTCCATTCGCTGTTCGAGGTCGCAATCGACGCCGTCAAGCGCTCCGGCGATCCGACCGACGGATCGGCGCTGGCAAAGGCGATCGGTGCCACCAAGCTCGACACCATCGTCGGCCAGGTCGCGTTCGGCTCCAGCGCGGTGCCACCCTTTGCGGCGAAGAACGTCGCCAAGACGCCGCTGGTCGGCGGCCAGTGGCGGCTCAACGGCGACAAATACGACATGGTGATTACGGACAACAAGCTCGCGCCGCAGATTCCGCTCGGCGGCGACATGCAGGCCCTGAGCTAGCGACGGCCGGCCGCGCTTCCCGAGATGCGCGTCATTGCCGCGCATCTCCTCCCGGACGAAACCATGCGGTGGGCGAACATGCTCGAACTTCGCGCAATCTCCAAGACGTTTGGCGCCATCGTCGTCGCCGACGCGATCGATCTCACACTCGCGTCGGGCGAGGCGCTCGGGGTGATCGGGCCGAACGGCGCCGGCAAATCGACGCTGTTCAACCTGATCACCGGGCTGCTGCGGCCGAACTCCGGCCGCATCGTCCTCGACGGTGTCGACATCACCAACCTGTCGCCCGAGGCGCGCTGCCGCGCCGGCATCGGCCGCTCGTTCCAGATCCCGCAACCTTTCGATCATCTGTCGGTGTTCGAGAATCTCGCGGTGGCAGCCCTTTTCGGCGGTGGGCTGTCGGAGGCGGATGCGATCCAGCATTGCGGGCGCATGCTCGACCTGACCGGCCTCGAGGCCAAGGCGAACCGGCTGGCCGGCAGCCTTCCACTGCTCGACCGCAAGCGGCTCGAACTGGCGCGGGCGCTGGCGACGAGGCCCCGCACGCTGTTGCTCGACGAGATCGCGGGCGGGCTCACCGAAGCCGAATGCCACGAACTGGTCGAGACAATCCGCACCATCCATGCCGAAGGCGTCGGCATCATCTGGATAGAGCACGTGGTGCATGCACTGCTCGCCGTGGTGCAACGGCTCGTGGTGCTGAACTTCGGCAAGGTCGTGGCCCAGGGCGTGCCTGGAGAGGTGATGCGCTCGCGTGAGGTCGAGACCATCTACATGGGCGTGCCGGCATGACCGCGCTCCTCGACGTGACCGCGCTCGACGCATTCTATGGCGATTTCCAGGCGCTGTTCGGGATCGATTTCGAACTGCGTGAGGGCGAGGCGGTCGCCGTGATCGGCGCCAACGGTGCCGGCAAGTCGACAATGCTCAAATCGCTGGCCGGGCTGGTGCGCAATCGCCCCGATTCCATCCGCTTCAGCGGGCGTCCGATCGGCGACGCGCCGGCTGCCAGCATCGTGCGGCTTGGCCTCGCGCTGGTCCCGGAAGGACGGCAGCTGTTTCCATCGCTCAGCGTCGAGGAGAACCTTCTGATCGGTGCCTATGGCGGCGAACGCACCACACCGTGGGATCTGGCCGCGGTCTACCGCATGTTCCCGGTGCTGAAGGAGCGGCGGCGCGGCGCCGTCACGGCGCTGTCGGGAGGTCAGCAACAGATGGTGGCGATCGGCCGTGCGCTGATGTCCAATCCGTCGGTGCTCTTGTGCGACGAGATCAGCCTCGGCCTCGCGCCGATCGTGGTCGAGGACATCTATCGCATGCTGCCGCAGATCCGTGCCGGCGGCACGGCCGTCGTGCTGGTCGAGCAGGACATCGCGCGCGCCCTGCGGGCCGCCGATCGCTTCTATTGCCTGCAGGAGGGCCGGGTGACGTTGAGCGGACGGCCCAATGACGTGGATCAGGAGACGATCCGCGCTGCTTATTTCGGAACGTGAGGGCGCCATGAGCGGGTTCGACACCATCATCGAAGGCGTGCTGCTGGGCGGCGTCTACGCGCTGTTCGCGCTCGGCCTGTCGCTGATCTTCGGCATCATGCGCCTGGTCAATCTGGCCCATGGCGATCTGATCCTGCTCGCGGCGTACCTGGTGTTCAGCGCGACAACCGTGCTTGGCGTGCCGCTCGCGGTCGCGACCCTGCTGGTCGTCGCGACGATGTTCGTGCTCGGCTTCGTGCTGCAGCGGCTGGTGCTGGAACGGGTGCTCGGCGACGACATCCTGCCGCCGCTGCTCGTCACGTTCGGCCTGTCGATCGTGATCCAGAACGGGTTGCTGCTCGGCTATGGCGCTGACAGCCGCCGCCTTCAGGCCGGCGCCTTCGAATCCTCGTCGGTGACCCTGGCGCCGGGCTTGAGCGTGGGGCTCGCGCCGCTCGCGGCGCTGGTGACGGCGGTTGCCGCCGTCACGCTGCTGCAACTCATCTTCTATCGCACCTCGCTCGGTCGCGCGTTCCGTGCCACCGCCGACAGCCCCGCGATCGCGCAACTGATGGGCATCAACGAGCGCAACGTCTACGCGGTTGCCGTGGGGCTTTCGCTCGCGGTGTCTGTCATCGCGGCGATCGTATTCGGCATCCGCGCCAGCTTCGATCCGTCGATCGGACCGGCGCGGCTTCTCTACGCGTTCGAGGCCGTGATTATCGGCGGCCTCGGCAGCCTGTGGGGCACGCTGGCCGGCGGCATCGTGCTCGGGCTGGCGCAGGCGATCGGCGGCCGCCTCAATCCCGAGTGGCAGATCCTCGCCGGCCATCTCACCTTCCTCGCGGTCCTGATGGTACGGCCGCGCGGGCTGTTCCCTGCGAGGCGGACATGAGCGTCGAAAGCATCCCGATCCCGGCAAGCCGCGAGGATCGGTCGTTGGAAGTCCCGGTGTGGCAAATGCGGGTCGGCACGCGGCTGTCGCGGATCGCGGCGGTCATCGGCGTTGTCGTGGTGCTGGCGCTTGCCGCGCTGCCGGCGATCGCATCGCGCAACCTGATCCAGGATCTGATCTTCGTATTGACGATGCTGACGCTGGCGCAGCTCTGGAACGCGCTGGCCGGGTGGGGTGGGCTGGTGTCGGTCGGGCAGCAGGCCTTTGTCGGCCTCGGCGCCTATGCACTGTTTGCCGGCATCGTGATGCTGGGGCTCGATCCGGTCGTGGCGATCCCGCTGGCAGGGCTGTTTGCGGCGCTGATCGCCGCGGTGCTTGGGCCGTTGCTGTTCCGACTGGAAGGGCCTTACTTTGCGATCGGCAGCTGGGTTGCGGCGGAAGCGCTGCGGCTGATCTGCGCGCAGTTCAAGTCGCTCGGCGGCGGCACCGGGATGTCGATCTCGCCAGGCGAATTGTCGCAGATGGTCGGGCTGAAGACGGTCCAGGCACTGCTGGGGCTGCGCCCGGCCGCGGCGCGGGACGTGCTGGTCTACTGGCTTGCACTTGCGCTCGCCGTCCTGGTGACGCTCGGCATCTATGCATTCATGCGATCGCGCATGGGCCTTGCGCTCGCGGCAAGCCGGGACAATGCGGCAGCGGCGCGCAGCGTCGGGGTGCGCACCGCGCGGATTCGCCACGCGTTGTGGATTGCGGTCGCATTCGCCACCGGCATGGTCGGCGCCATGGTCTATCTGCAGAAGGCGCGGATCTCGCCGGACGCGGCCTTCAGCGTCACCGACTGGACGGCATACGTCATCTTCATCGTGGTGATCGGCGGCGTGCGCACCATTGAAGGCCCGATGGTCGGCGTGCTGCTGCTATGGGGCCTGGTCACCTATCTCGCCCAGTATGGCAGCCTTTATCTGGTGGTGCTGGGCTCGCTCGCCATCCTGATCATGCTCTTCATGCCCAAGGGCGTGTGGGGCGAGGTGGCGCGCCGCCGGCACGTGCAACTGTTTCCGACGCAGCGCTGGCTCGCGCGCAGCCGGTAGGTTCGGCCGAGCCGTTGGAGCGTGTCAGAACATCGTGTTGCTGTTCGCCGCGTTCTCCGGGATCGGCTGCACCACGTCCCAATGCTCGACGATCTTGCCGTCTTCCAGCTTGAAGATGTCGACGATCGCATTGCCGCGAGTGCCGGGCTCGCGCACGGCGTGGACGTGGAGGATGACGTAGTCGCCGTCGACGAAGGAGCGCTTGATCTCGCTGTGCGAGTTCGGGAACTTGTCGCGCAGGAAGGCGATGAACTTGCGGAAGCCTTCCGGCCCGTCGGGGGCGCCGGGATTGTGCTGGACATAGCGGTTGCCGACATAGGCGAGCGCCGCGTCGGCATCCTTCTGGTTCAGCCCCTTCTCATAGAAGGCGAGCACGGCCTGGCGGTTGGCTTCCTGCCGGGTTTCACTGTTGGCTGCCAAGGCCGCGTACGAGGCGAGCGCAAGGAGAAGGGCGGCAGCGACGGCCGCCAGTGGCTGGAACTTGAAGCTCATTCGAGACTCCTGGTGACCGGTCGCGCGTTGCGACTCTGCCTGTATAGGCACCGCGGCCGCTGCCCGAAAGAGCGTACCCGGACGTCACAAAGTTACCGCAAGGAGACCTGGTTCGGCGGGCCTTCGCTGGTCGGCCATGCTAGATGCCATCGCATGATTCCGTGGGAAAAGATCGACGCGGCGCGCATTCCCGGCACCGGGGACGAGTTGCGCCTGATGCGGCGGGGGCGCGAATTCTCCATCAAGCTCGGCACCAACGAGTTGATGAACAGCCGTCTGTCGGGCTCGGAAGCTGCACTCGCCACGCTTGCCGCAGAGCGCGTCGAAAAGGTCGCAAGGCCGCGCGTGCTCATCGGCGGCCTCGGTATGGGCTTTACCCTCCGTGCGGCGCTCGCTGCGTTCGGAAGCGGCGCGCAGATCGTGGTGGCCGAACTGGTGCCGGCGGTCGTCAGCTGGGCGCGAGGCCCGATGGCGGAAATCTTCGGCGACTGCCTGAACGACCCGCGCGTGAGCATTCGGGAGGTGGACGTCGCGCAGGAGATCGAACGACATCCGCAGACCTTCGATGCGATCCTGCTCGACGTCGACAACGGTCCGGAGGGTCTCACCCGCAGGGCCAATGACGCGTTGTACGCCGCCGCCGGGCTGAGGATCGCCTACGCCGCGATGCGGCGTGGCGGCGTGCTCGCGGTCTGGTCGTCCGGGCCAAGCGCGAAATTTTCGATCAGGCTTCGGCGCGCCGGCTTCGTCGTGAATGAGGTTGCTGTCCGCGCCACGGGCAGGGGTGGTGGCGCGCGTCACGTGATCTGGATCGCGATCAAGGAGCCTACGCTGCTTTCGCCGCCGCCCGATGCGCGTGTTCGTCGATCGCGCCGATGATCTCGGGCCACATCGGGATCGGCAGCGCATGGCCCATGCGCTCGATCATCACGAGCTTCGCGCCCGGGATCGAGGCCGCGGTGTCCCTGCCGCCTTCGGGATGCACCAGCGGATCGACCGTGCCGTGGATGACAAGCGTCGGTGCCTTGACGCTGCGCAGGCGCTCCTTGCGGTTGCCGGAGGCCAGGATGGCCCGGAGCTGGCGACCAACTCCGGCCGGATTGAGACCGCGTTCATAGGTGCGCCGCGCGCGCTCGGGGTCGAGCGCTTCGTCCTGCGGGAACGAACCGTTGCGCAGCACCTTCCAGGTCTGCGCGAAGCGCACGAAATATTCCTCTTTGGTCGCCGGCGGCGGCGCCATCAGCACCGCACCCGCCTCGCGGGTCGGGCCCGGTATCTTGGGATTGCCGGTCGTCGACATGATCGAGGTCAGCGAGCGCACGCGCTCCGGAAACGTGATCGCGATCTCCTGCGCGATCATGCCGCCCATCGAGGCGCCGACGATGTGGGCCTTCCTGATGCCGAGCCCATCCATCAGGGCGATCGTGTCCCTGGCCATGTCGATCAATTTGTAGGTCGCGGCGACCGGGATCTTCAGGAAGCGCAGCTTGAGCAACTCGAGCGCGGTGAGGCGCTTGCCGCCACTCAAATGCGAGGACTTGCCGATATCGCGGTTGTCGAAGCGGATGACGCGGAAGCCGCGTGCGGCGAGCTGCCGACAGAATTCATCGTCCCAATGGATCATCTGGGCGCCGAGGCCCATGATCAGCAGCAATGGCTCGGCATTCGCGTCGCCGAAGATCTCGTAGCAGATGTCGATGCCATTGGCGTGGATGATCTGCGGCGGTTGATGGGCAAGCGAGGTCACGGGCATCCCCTGCTGGTATCACGGTCAGGACTGGTATGGCACGGTTTGACGCAGCGCAGAAGGCTTTCGATGCCGCCGGTCACGCCACGCTGTTGACCGATCTGCCGCAACGGTGTCGTATGGCACAAACAAGCGGAAGCGCGGCAAGCGCTCGGAATTGGTCTGGAGGGACGCCGAATGGCCGAGAAGGGGAACGACCCTGCCGTGATCTGGCAGACCATGATTGGCGAGATGGAGAAGGGATTCAACTCCTTCGCCAACCAGGCGATGACCTCGCCTGAATTCTCCAAGATGATGAATCAGGCCGGCGGCGCCGCTGCGGGTGCGCAAAAGCAGCTCGGCGAGCTGATGGAGAAATACCTGCTGGCGATGAACATGCCGAGCCGCGCCCAGTTCGTCGGCATGGCGGAGCGGCTGCAGTCGATCGAAGGCCAGCTCAGCGAGATCAAGGCGCTGCTGCAGCAGGTGCACCACAATTCACTGGCGCCGGAGGGCGGCTATGCTGCGAAGCCGCGCCCGCCGCGTACCAAACAACCACCGCCAGAGGGAGAGCGCAAATGAATGCTCCCACCGGATTGGATTTCGCCGCGATCTCGGAGCGGGTGCAGTCTGAGGTGCAGCGCGCGATTCAGCGCAGCATCAAGGGCGTCGAGTATTTCTCGTCCTCGGGTCCGTCGCTCGGCTCGACGCCGAAGGACGAATTGCATTCGCGCGGCACCATGCATCTCTATCACTACCGGCCGCAGGCGAGCGAGGTCTACCGCGTGCCGGTGCTGATCGTGATGGCGACGACAAATCGCGGCTACATCCTCGACCTGGTGCCGGGCCAGAGCTTCATCGAATTCCTGCTCAAGCGCGGCTACGACGTCTACATGCTGGACTGGACCGCGCCGAAGCCGGAGGAGAAGTCGCTGCGCATGGAGGACTACGTCCTCGACTTCATTCCGGACTGCGTCCGCCGCGTGCAGCAGGATTCCGGCGAGACCGACGTTTCCGTGATCGGCTATTGCTTCGGCGGCGTGCTGTCGCTGCTCTACGGCTCGATCTTCAAGGACGGGCCGATGAAGAACCTGATCTGCTTCACCACGCCGATCGACTTCCGCGAGATGAAGCTGTTCGCGAACTTCGCCGACCGCCGCTATTTCGACGTCGACGGCCTGATCGACAGCACAGGCAACATGCCGCCCGAGCTTATCCTGCAATCGTTCGAGATGTTGCGGCCGGCTTCGCGCATGGCAGGTCAGGTGCAGCTCTGGGAGAACATCTGGAACGACGAGTTCGTCAAGTCCTACCGGATGTTCGACCGCTGGGCGACCGACACGCTGCCGCTGGCGGGCGAGTATTTTCGCGCCATCACCAAGGACCTGATGTGGGACAACAAGCTCTACAACGACACCATGACGGTCGGCGGCCGCCAGGCCAAGCTTGCCGACATCAAGGTGCCGATCCTGCATGCGGTCGCCGAGCACGACCACATCGTGCCGTATGACGCAGCGAAACACCTGATCACCAAGATCGGCTCCGAGGACAAGGAGGAGGTGATGCTGAAAGGCGGTCACGTCTCGCTCGTCGCCGGCGCCAACGCAATCAAGCGGCTGTGGCCGAAACTGGACTCCTGGTTGGGCAAGAGATCGACATGACCGAACAACGTTCCTATCCGCGCCACGTCAAGACCGAGGCGGGCGACATCGAATTTCGCCTGATGACGCGGGCCGACGAGGCCGCGGTGCTGGCCTTCGCGCAGGCGCTGCCGACGCATGATCTCTTGTTCCTGCCGCGCAATATCTCTAAACCGAAGGTGTTGTCGGCCTGGATCAACGAAATCGAGCGCGGCGACATTACAAGCCTGCTGGCGATCAAGGACGGCAAGGTGGTCGGTTGCGGCACGCTGGTGCGCGATCCGCATTCCTGGTCGCCGCATGTCGCCGAGATCCGCATGGTGGTGTCGCTCGATGTCCGCGGGCAGGGCGTCGGCCGGGCGCTGTCGCAGGAGACCTTCGCGATTGCGCTGGGGGCCGGGCTCGAGAAATTCTCGGTGCAGATGACGGTCGACCAGCGCGCGGCGATCGCACTGTTCGAAAGCCTCGGCTTCAAGGCGGAAGCCCTGTTGCGAGACCACGTCCGCGATGTCGAGGGCAAGACGCACGACATTGTCGTGCTTGGGCACAATGTCGCGCAGGTTCGGGCGCAGATGGAGGCCTACGGACTGCCGGGAGCGGTGGAGCAGTAATTTGATACCGGCGTGAGCCGGTTCCGCAGGCAGTTTGCCGAATTCTTATGCATTTCACGGATTCGTGATTTCGCGCTGCACCATAGATGTTGCGACGCACCATCAACCATGACATAACACACCTGCCCCGGGCCAATCCGGACGGGGTGAGCCCATAGCTCAAACCTGAGGATGGAGAGACCCCAATGACCACCGAAACCAATTCCGTGCTGAACAGCGTCAAGGAAGCCTTCGCGCCCGTCACCGAGGCGTTCACCAAGCTCCAGAACCTGGAAGTTCCGGAAGCCGCCCGTGAGTTCGTGAAGAAGCAGGCCGAGACCGCCAAGACCCGCGCTGCCGACGCCTATGCCGGCTCCGAGAAGGTGACCGCCGTGATCGAATCCGCCGTTGCCGGTTCGGTGACCGAGGCCGCCAAGGTCAGCCGCAACGTTCAGCAGGCGATCTACCAGGACGCCGAAGCGTTCTTCAACGGCATCGAGAAGCTCGCTTCCGCCAAGTCGTTCAGCGAAGCCGCCCAGATCCAGTCGGAGATGGTCCGTGCGCGTGGCGAACTGTTCGTCTCGCGGGCGAAGGCCACCACCGAGTATCTCGGCAAGCTCGTCTCCGACGGCGCGAAGACCGCGCAGGAGAACTTCGCCAAGGTCTACGGCAAGACCGCCTGATCGCGCTGATCCGGCCAACTGTCCAATTCGAAGGCCCGCTTAGGCGGGCCTTCTTTTTGTGAAGGCAGGTCCTAGATCATCGCTGCCGCCTTCTCGTCATTGCGAGGAGCGCAGGCGACGATGCAGTCCATCTGTCCTCGCGTTGTTGCATGGATTGCTTCGTTTCGCTCGCAATGACGGTTAGCATTGGAGCCGACGCAACAACGTCGAGCAGTCATGACCCTTCCCGCCACCCTGATCGCAACGCCCATCGACGTCGAACGCGCGGCCGAATTGCGGCGCGTGAAGTGGCTGGCGACCGGCGTGCTGGCGGCGACCTTCATCATCTTCGTCACGTCAAAGGCGCTGTTGCCGATGCATCCGGCCTTCGGCTTCGTCGCTGCCTTTGCCGAGGCCGCGACGATCGGCGGGCTCGCCGACTGGTACGCCGTCGTCGCGCTGTTCAAGCGGCCGCTGGGATTGCCGATCCCGCACACCGCGATCATTCAGAGCAACCAGGCGCGCATCGCCGAGAAACTCGGCGAGTTCATCGAGAGCAATTTCCTTGAAGCCGAGCCGGTCGACGCCAAACTGCGCGAGATCGATTTCGGTACCTTCATCGCCGACTGGCTGCGCGACCGCAAGCGATCTGAGGATCTGGCGCGCTTCGTGTTGCGGATGCTGCCCGAGGCGTTTGCGGCGACGGAGAATTCGGGCCTGATGCAGTTCATCACCCGGCGCGTCACCACGCAGATCCTGTCGGTTGATCTCGCTCCGCTCGCAGCGGGCGCGCTGCGCGGCTTCGTGCAGGAAGGCAAGCACGAGGGCCTGCTCGACGACATCCTGCGCGCGCTGCATCAGACGCTGACGCAGAAGGAAACCATGGCCGTGATCCGCGACAAGGTTCGCGGCGAGATGCCCACGCTGCTCAAGCTCTATCGCGCCGACAAGTTCGTGGTGAACCGGATCATCGCCTCGGCCACCAAGTTCTTCGAGGAGGTGCGCAACGATCCCCAGCATCCGTTCCGCGGCGAATTCGACCGCATGCTGCTGTCCTTCGTCGACCGGCTCGGCAGCGACAAGGCATTCGCCGACCGGATCGATGGCCTCAAGCGCGACCTGATGGCGCGACCGGAGCTCGCCAATCTCGGGCGCACGGTCTGGGCGAATGTAAAGGACTTCATCCAGCGCAGCGCCTCCGGCGAGTCGCAGGTGCTGCAGCATCAGCTCGCGCGCATGTTCGTCGATGCCGGCGACGCGCTGGCCGGTGACGTGGAGCTGCGTGGCGAGATCAACCAGGGCCTCGTTGCGATCCTGCGCACGGTCGTCGCCGAGCAGAAGAGCGGGGTTTCCACCTTCATCGCCGACCAGATGAAGAGCTGGGACATGGAGCAGCTCATCGCGCTGATCGAGGTCAATGTCGGCAAGGACCTGCAATATATCCGCTTCAACGGCTCGCTGATCGGCGGGCTTGCTGGTCTGGCGCTTTACACGCTGGAATATGTGCTGCGGCTGCTGTGACCGATTTGGCACGCCGGCGCTTTTAGTTGTGGCAAGCGTGAGCAAGTGTGATCTCGACCGCTTGCAAGAAAGTGATCGGTTCCCTAGCTTTTCACGACAGATTGTTGCGTTGCGGAACGATTCCGCAGGGTTTGCGTCAATGCCACTGACTCAAACCCTTTGATCCGGGCGACGGCTGCCGACACGTCAGGGGCCGATCAGAACAGGAGCTCGAATGTCCGTTGCTGCGCAGACGCTACGCCCGCCGTCCAGGACGCTGATGTTTCTGGAAGGCCGTGCCATCCACGAACTCGGTGCCTTCCTCGGTGCATTGCCATTGCTCAGCCTCGCACCGCGCGGGGACGGGCATCCGGTGCTGGTGCTGCCCGGGCTGATCGCGTCGGATACATCGACACGGCCGCTGCGCAGCTTCCTCGCCAGCAAGGGCTACGCCGTCAGCGGCTGGCGCCAGGGCCGCAATCTCGGCCTGCGGCCGGGCGTGCAGCACGCGATGGTCGATCTGCTACAGGAAATCAATGACAAGCAGGGCCGAAAGGTCTCGCTGGTCGGCTGGAGCCTCGGCGGCCTTTATGCTCGCCAGCTCGCCAAGATGATGCCGGAACGCGTGCGCCAGGTGATCACGCTCGGCAGCCCGTTTGCATCCGGCCCGAAGGCGACCAACGCCTGGCGCGTCTATGAGATGGCCAGCGGCCGGCGCGCCGAGGAGGAGGATGCCCGCTTCGGCGGCTCGCTCGCCGGTGCGCCGCCGGTGCCGACCACCGCCGTCTTCAGCCGCACCGACGGTGTCTGCGCCTGGCAGGGCTGCCGCGAGCAGACCTCGTCGATGTCCGAAAGCATCGAGGTCGAAAGCAGCCATTGCGGCATGGGTCATCACCCCGCCGTCGTCTACGCCGTCGCCGATCGCCTCGCGCAGAAGGAAGGCGAATGGGCCCCGTTCGACCGCAGCGGCTGGCGCAGCGTCGTCTATCCGGATCCCAACCGGTAACGTCGCGCACGCGCATTGTCGTGAATCGGTAAAACGCGGTATGCCCTAGGGCATGCCGCAGCCGCTTGCCCGCATCGTCGACCAGCTGAAGCGCGAGCCGTCGCGTACCGGCTCGATCATCATCACCGTGTTCGGCGACGCCATCGTGCCGCGCGGCGGCTCGGTGTGGCTCGGCACGCTGCTGGAATTCTTCCAATCGCTCGACACCGACGGCAACGTGGTGCGCACCGCGATGTCGCGGCTCGCCGCCGACGGCTGGCTCGAGCGGAGCAGGGTCGGCCGCAACAGCTTCTATCGGCTGATCAAGAAGGGCCGGCAGACGTTCGATACCGCCACGAAGCATATCTACGATCCGCCGCCGTCGGACTGGACCGGCCGCTTCGAGTTGCTGCTGATCGGCAATGCCGAGGATCGCGACGCCGCGCGCGACGCGCTGAAGAATGCCGGCTTCGGCAGCCCGTTGCCAGGGGTGTGGGTTGCACCATCGGGCGCGCCGATCCCCGATGAAGCGGCGCGCGCCATCCGGCTCGAGGTGTCGGCCGAGGACGACAGCGGCCGGCGGTTGCTCAGCGAGAGCTGGCCGCTCGATCGCACCGCCGATGCCTATCTGAAATTCATCAGGACGTTCGAGCCGCTTCGAAACTGGATCGGCCGGGGCGAGACGCTCAGCGACGTCGACGCCTTCACGGCGCGAATCCTCTTGATCCACCATTACCGGCGCGTTGTGCTGCGCGACCCGCTGCTGCCGGCGCCGTTGTTGCCCGGCGACTGGCCGGGCAGGGCGGCGCGAAAGCTCTGCGGAGAGATCTATCGCGGGCTGCTTTCACCGTCGGAACAATGGCTTGACGACCACGCAACCAACGAGGACGGGCCGCTGCCGAAGCCGAACGGCGCCCTCGGGCGTCGTTTCGAGGGGATATGAAATATGTTACAAAAACTTCTTGCATTATGATTTTTATGTTATATGTTGACGTCAACAACATCCGGGAGGTCGGCCATGTACACGCAGGCGCTCAACACATCCGACGGCGACGATCGCGCGGTCGAGGATGCCGCCCGTGCGGCGCAGTTCCAGGCCCGCATCGATGAGGACGAGCGCATCGAGCCGAATGACTGGATGCCCGCGGCCTACCGCAAGACGCTGACCCGGCAGATCTCCCAGCACGCCCATTCCGAAATCGTCGGCATGCTGCCCGAGGGCAACTGGATCACCCGCGCCCCGTCGCTGCGCCGCAAGGCCGCGCTGCTTGCCAAGGTGCAGGACGAATGCGGCCACGGGCTCTATCTCTACGCCGCCGCCGAGACGCTCGGCACCTCGCGCGAGGAGCTCGTCGATGCCATGCTCGCCGGCAAGGCGAAATATTCCTCGATCTTCAACTATCCGACGCTGACCTGGGCCGACATCGGCACCATCGGCTGGCTGGTCGACGGCGCGGCGATCATGAACCAGATTCCGCTCTGCCGTTGTTCCTACGGCCCCTATGCGCGCGCGATGATCCGCGTCTGCAAGGAGGAATCGTTCCACCAGCGCCAGGGTTTCGAGATCGTGCTGACGCTGTGCCGCGGTACCGAGGAGCAGAAGGCGATGGCGCAGAATGCGCTCGATCGCTGGTGGTGGCCGGTGCTGATGATGTTCGGACCACCGGACCAGGCCAGCCAGCACAGCGACACCTCCACGAAGTGGAAGATCAAGCGTTTCTCAAACGACGAGCTGCGCCAGAAATTCGTCGACGCCACCGTGCCGCAGGCGCAGTTCCTTGGCCTGACCATTCCCGATCCCGGCATGAAGCAGAACGAGAACGGCAATTGGGAATACAGCCCGATCGACTGGGAAGAGTTCAAGCAGGTCCTTGCCGGCAACGGCCCCTGCAACCGCGACCGGCTTGCGGCGCGCCGCAAGGCGCATGAGGAGGGCGCGTGGGTGCGCGAGGCTGCGGCTGCCCATGCCGAAAAGCGCAAGGGCCGCCGGCTCGCGCAAGCCGCGGAATAAGGGAGGACCGGGATGGCCACGCCGAACACGCCGCTTTGGGAAGTCTTCATCCGCAGCCGAAACGGGCTCGCGCACAAGCATGTCGGGTCGCTGCACGCGGCCGACGCCACGCTGGCGCTGCAAGCTGCGCGCGACGTCTACACCCGCCGTGGCGAGGGCCTCTCGATCTGGGTGGTGCCGTCGAACGCGATCACGGCGTCCGATCCGTCCGAGAAGGGCATGATGTTCGAGCCGGCGGAATCGAAGATCTACCGCCACCCGACCTTCTACGACGTGCCCGACGAAGTCGGGCATATGTGAATTGGCGCCTTCGCTTTGTCGTTGCGACGAAGCGAATCAATCCATCGGGCAGCAAAGCAAACGTGGCTTGCTTCGTCGCTCCGTTCCTCGCAATGACGAGAAATCAGCGAGTTTGACCAATGGCCGTCGCGAACATCAAGGTCTCCGAAACCCCGCTGGTGCTCTACGCGCTGCGCCGCGCCGACGATGCGCTGATCCTGGGTCACCGGCTCTCCGAATGGTGCGGCCATGCGCCCGCGCTGGAAGAGGACATGGCGCTTGCCAATATGGGCCTCGACCTGCTCGGCCAGGCGCGCGAGCTTTACACCTATGCCGCCAAGGTCGAAGGCGCCGGTAATGACGAGGACAAGTTCGCCTATCTGCGCGATGTCCGCCAGTATCGCAATCTGCTGCTGCTGGAGCAGCCGAATGGCGACTTCGCCCGTACCATGGCGCGGCAGTTCTTTTATGCGGCGTTCGCCGATCTCTACTGGCGCGCGATGATGGCTTCCTCCGATCCGACGCTGGCCGCGATTGCGGCGAAGTCGGAGAAGGAGAGTGCCTATCACCTGAGGCATTCCTCGGAGTGGATCGTCCGGCTCGGCGACGGCACCGAGGAGAGCCATCGCCGCGTGCAGGATGCGATCGACGATCTCTGGGCCTATACCGGCGAGATGTTTGCGGTCGACGACAGCGAGCGCGGCCTGATCGATGCCGGCATTGCGATCGACCCCGCGGCGCTGAAGTCGCGCTGGCTCAAGACGGTGACCGGCGTGATCAGCGAAGCGACGCTGCGGCCGCCATCCAACAACTGGATGCAGCAGGGCGGACGCAGCGGCAGCCACAGCGAACATCTCGGCCATCTCCTCAGCGAGCTGCAATCCTTGCAGCGGACCTTTCCGGGGACGACATGGTGACGGTTGCGATCAGCGATGCCGACCTGCGCCAGCGCGCCTGGAGCGCGGCCGCGCAGGTGGTCGATCCCGAGATTCCGGTGCTGACGATCGCCGATCTCGGCGTGCTGCGCGACGTCGTGGTCAGCGACGGCCATGTCGAGGTCGCGATCACGCCGACCTATTCCGGCTGTCCAGCGATGAACATGATCGCGCTGGAGATCGAGCTCGCGCTGGAACGTGAAGGTATTTTCCGGCCAAGAGTGCGCACCGTGCTGTCGCCGGCCTGGACCACCGACTGGATGAGCGAGGACGGCCGCCGCAAGCTGAAGGAATACGGCATCGCGCCGCCGCTGCCGGGCTCCTCGCGCCGCGCGCTGTTCGGCGAGCAGCAGGTGGCATGCCCGCAATGCGGCTCCATAGCGACCGAACTGCTGTCCGAATTCGGCTCGACCTCCTGCAAGGCGCTGTGGCGTTGCAGGAGCTGCCGTGAACCCTTCGACTATTTCAAGTGTCATTGACCATGTCGACTCCACGCTTTCACCGTCTGGCCGTCAACGATCTGCGCCGCGAGGCGCCGGATGCCGTGTCCATGACCTTCGCGATCCCCGCGGATCTGCGAAACGATTACAGCTTCGTCCCCGGCCAGTACCTGACGCTGCGCACCACGATGGACGGCGAGGAGATCCGCCGCTCCTATTCGATCTGTTCCGGGCCCGACGATGGTGAGCTGCGCATCGCCGTGAAGAAGGTCGATGGCGGCGCGTTCTCGAACTGGGCCGCGGATGACCTGAAGGCCGGCGATGAGCTTGATGTGATGACGCCGACCGGGCGCTTCGGCGTCACGCACGCCCCCGACCAGGCGCGCCTCTATGTCGGCTTTGCCGCCGGCAGCGGCATCACGCCGATCCTCTCGATCGTCAAGGGCGTGCTGGCGCGGGAGCCTCATAGCCGCTTCTTCCTGTTCTACGGCAACCGCTCGGCCGAGGGCATGCTGTTCCGCGAGGCGCTGGAGGAGCTGAAGGACCGCTTCATGCAGCGGCTGTCGGTGTTCCACGTCATCTCGGGCGAGGAGCAGGACATCCCGATCCTGCACGGGCGGCTCGACGGAGACAAGGTGAGGGTGCTGCTGCGCTCGCTGGTGCCGGCCGCAAGCGTCGATCACGTCTTCATCTGCGGTCCGACCGGGATGAGCGAGATCGTCGAGGCGACCTGCCGCGAGATCGGTATCGCCGACGAGCGGATCCATGTCGAACGTTTCGTCTCGGAGTTCGGCGGCAAGCCGCGGCCGAAGACGGTCGTGCCAGCCGGCGCGCCGCCGAAGGCGGTCGCGTCGCTCGTCATTGACGGCAAGCGCCGCGATGTACCGGTGGCCGACGGTGAATCGATCCTCGACGCCGCGCTACGCGCCGGCATGGACCTGCCGTTCGCCTGCAAGGGCGGCATGTGCTCGACCTGCCGCGCCAAGCTGGTCGAGGGCGATGCCGCGATGGAATTGAATTACTCGCTGGAGCCGTGGGAGCTGAAGGCGGGCTTCATCCTGACCTGCCAGGCCAAGCCTTGCTCGGAGAAGGTCGTGGTCGATTACGACCATGTCTAGTTCGTCATTCCGGTTCGATGCTGCGCATCGCACCGGAATGACGGAAAGTAGCGTTGACGCCTCATACGTCGCGCCCGACACTGATTTTGGAAGAGGCCCTTCACAACGGGCCCGTTGACAGGGAGTTTGACGTGAACGTCAAGGCCACGCTATCGCCCGACGATATGGCCCGCGCCTGCGCGGATGCGATGTGGAAGGAGGACGACGCCAGCAAGGGCCTCGGCATGGAGCTTGTCGAGATCAAGCCGGGACTGGCCGTGATGGCAATGACGGTGCAGCCGCGCATGGTCAATGGCCAGCGCATTGCCCACGGCGGCTATATCTTCACGCTCGCCGATTCCGCCTTTGCCTTCGCCTGCAACAGCCACAATGAGCGTGCCGTGGCGGCGCAGGGCAACATCACCTTTGTCCGGCCGGGCAAGCTCGGCGACCGTCTGGTTGCGACGGCGCGGGAAATCTCGCGCAGCGGCCGCTCGGGCATCTACGACGTGCGCGTCATGGCAGGGAGTGCCGTGATCGCCGAATTCCGCGGCCATTCACGGGTGATACCGGGCACCTGGCTTCCGGTGGCCGGAACCGAAAACAAATAAATTATCTCAGAGGAAACGTGCGATGGCTTCGCCCAAGCTCAACGTCAAGGACAGTAGTTACCGCGCCGAGCTCGACGACGCCGAGCGCGCCTCGCGCGACGAGATGATGACGCTGCAGACCAAAAGGCTCGCCTGGTCGCTCCAGCACGCCTACGACAATGTCGCGCACTACAAGAAGGCCTTCGACGCGGCCGGCGTGCACCCTTCGGACTTCCGGCAGCTCTCCGATCTTTCGAAGTTTCCGTTCACCGTGAAGACGGACCTGCGCGACAACTACCCCTTCAACATGTTCGCGGTCCCCCGCGAGAAGCTGGTCCGCGTCCATGCTTCCTCGGGGACGACAGGCAAGCCGATCGTGGTCGGCTACACCAGGGGTGATATCGAGGTCTGGTCGGACGTGATGGCGCGCTCGATCCGCGCTGCCGGCGGCCGCACCGGCATGCTGATGCACAACGCCTATGGCTACGGCCTGTTCACAGGCGGCCTCGGCGCGCATTACGGCGCCGAACGGCTCGGCTGTACCGTGGTGCCGATCTCGGGCGGCATGACCGAGCGGCAGGTACAGCTGATCAACGATTTCAAGCCCGACATCATCACGGTGACGCCGAGCTATATGCTGGCGATCCTCGACGAGTTCAGGAAGCGCGGGCTCGATCCGCGCAAATCATCGCTGAGATTCGGCATTTTCGGCGCCGAGCCCTGGACCAACGCGATGCGGGTCGAGATCGAGCAGGCCTTCGACATGGACGCCACCGACATCTACGGGCTCTCGGAGGTGATCGGCCCCGGCGTCGCGCAGGAATGCGTGGAGACCAAGGACGGCCTGCACATCTGGGAGGATCACTTCTATCCCGAGGTGATCGATCCCGTGACCGGCAACGTGCTGGCCGACGGCGAAAAGGGCGAGTTGGTGTTCACCTCGCTGACCAAGGAGGCTTTCCCGATCATCCGCTACCGTACCCGCGATTTGACGCGCCTGCTGCCGGGCACCGCGCGGCCGAGCATGCGGCGGATGGAGAAGGTCACCGGCCGTTCCGACGACATGATCATCCTGCGCGGCGTCAACGTCTTCCCCACCCAGATCGAGGAGGCGCTGCTCGCGACCGACTGGTGCGGTGGCCATTTCATCATCGAGCTGACCCGCGAGGGTCGCATGGACGAGATGACGGTGCTCGCCGAATCCCGTCCCGAGAGCTGGGACGGCAACGGGCTCGTCGCACACGCCGAGAAGGTGTCGACCTTCATCAAGAACACGATCGGCATCTCGACCCGCGTCCGCGTCGTCGCCCCCGAGACGCTGGAGCGTTCGCTCGGCAAGGCGAAACGTGTTTACGACAAGCGGCCGAAAGAATAGCCTCTCGCCCGCAATCCGGGAGAGCGAAGGGTTCGATGACAGCCAGCAATGAAGCGACCGCCGCGGAGATCGTGGCTGCGATCCGCGACAGGAAGGTGACGGCGGTCAGCGTCGTCGAGGCCGCGCTCGACCGCGCCGAACGACTCAAGCATCTCAACGCCTTCATCGTCCTGAACCGGGACGGCGCGCTAGCCGCGGCGCGCCAGGTCGATGCCGGTGCGCGAACCGGTGCACTTGCCGGCCTTCCGGTTGTCATCAAGGACAACATCAACACATCGGATATGCCGACCTCCGCCGGTACGCCCGCGCTGCAACACGCCCGCGCGACGCGGAATGCGCCATCGCTGCAAAAGCTGCTCGATGCCGGTGCCGTTGTCATCGGCAAGACCAATCTGCACGAGCTTGCCTTCGGCATCACCAGCACCAATCTTGCGCCGTTTGCCGGTCCTGTGAGGAATCCACACGACACGACCCGGATTCCGGGCGGGTCGTCGGGCGGAACGTCGGCGGCAATCGCTGCGCGCATCGTCACCTGCGGCCTCGGATCCGACACCGGCGGCTCGACCCGGGTGCCCGCGGCACTGACCGGCACTGTCGGCTTGCGGCCATCGGTCGGCAATGGCGGCGCAGATCGGCGCTATCACGACGACAACCATGTGGTTCCGATCAGCCATACCCGCGACACCGTCGGGCCGATGGGTCGCACGGTTGCTGATGTCGCACTGCTCGATTCCGTGATCGCGGGCACGCCGCTCGCCATGGCCATCCCGCTGCGTGGCGTGCGCCTCGGCGTTCCCGCCTGCTTCTGGAGCGGATTGGATCGCGATGTCGAGACGGTCGCCCGCGCGGCCTGCGCCCGGCTCGTGGAGGCCGGCGCGGTTCTGGTCGATGTCGACATGCCCGATCTGTTTGCCCAGAACGAGAAGGTGTCGTTCGTCGTGGCGCTGCATGAGCCGATCGCGGATATCCCGGCCTGGCTCGCCGCCTCCGGGATCGAGGGCATCACCTTGGCCGACATCGCAGCCGGCGTAGCAAGCCCCGATGTCGTCGGCGCGTTCGGCGCCATCACCGCGGATGCCTTCGGCGCCGCCTATGACGACGTGATGGCGGTGCAGCGGCCGGCCCTGCAGGCGATCTACGCGGCGTATTTCCGCGACAACAAGCTCGATGCCATCCTGTTTCCGACCTGCATTGCTCCGGCGCCAGTCATCGACGAGACAAGCGGTTCCGGCGAGATGTCGGTCAACGGTGGCGCGCCGGTCCCGACCTTCGGCACCATGATCCGCAACACCGATCCGGGCAGCAATGCCGGCCTTCCCGGCCTGTCGCTCTACGCCGGCATGACGCCGGATGGACTGCCGGTGGGGCTCGAGATCGATGGCCCCGTGGGGGGCGATGGCAAGTTGCTCGGGCTCGGACTGTCGATCGAGGCGATCCTGGGCGTGGCTCCGCCACCGAAACTCTGACCTGTCGCCGGCACGTCGGCTGCATCGGCCGCGGTCAGCAACAAGCCCCTTGAATTGACCCGTCAGTCGATTAGTCATGACACGAGGCCGCCTGGCGGCAACGAACCGCGCGGGCATTGCGTCGCGCCAAAACGACCAAGACGGGAATGCTCATGCCGCCGGCTCCGCCAACAGATCGTCATCCTGTCGCGGCGCGGCGCGTGCGCTTGCTGGCAAAGGCCGAGACAATTGCCGCGGTCGCGCCGGTCGTCGAGACGCATGCACTGTCGTGCGGGACAAACGATCTCCTGATCGAGGTGAAGGCCGCGGCGGTCAACCCGTCGGACATCAAGGCCGCGACCGGGCTGATGCCCTACGCCGTGTTCCCGCGCACCCCGGGCCGCGACTATGCGGGCGTCGTGATCGACGGCCCCGCGGGCTGGATCGGACGCGAAGTGTTCGGTTCGTCCGGCGATCTCGGTATCCGCCGCGACGGCACCCATGCGACGCATCTCGTTGTCGAGGCCGATGCGGCGGTGGAGAAGCCGTCGGGCATTTCCTGGGAGGAGGCGGCGGGGATTGGCGTGCCCTTCGTCACCGCGATGGAAGGCCTTCGCCGCGCCGGCCTGCCAAAGGCAGGCGAAACGGTGCTGGTGATGGGCGTCAACGGCAAGGTCGGCCAGGCCGCGGTGCAGATCGCGGGCTGGCACGGCGCACGCGTGATGGGTGTGGTGCGCAAGAGCGAGCCCTATGAGGGGCACGGCAATACGCCGGTCGAGGTGATCGATTCGTCCACAACCGACGTCGCCGCGCAGGTGCGCGAGCTGACCGGCGGCAAGGGCGCCGACATCGTCTTCAACACGGTCGGCGATCCCTATTTCCAGGCCGCGCACAAGTCGCTGGCGCTGCGTGGCCGTCAGATCCTGATCGCCGCAGTCGATCGCATCGTGCAGTTCGACATCCTCGAATTCTACCGGGGCCAGCACACCTATGTCGGCATCGATACGCTCGGACTGTCGTCAATCGCGACCGGCGCGGTGCTGCGCGACCTCGCGCCTGGATTCGCCGGCGGGCATCTGAAGCCGTTTCCGATCAGGCCGGGCGCGGTCTTTCCGCTGGAGCGGGCGAGGGACGCGTTCGTCGCGGTCGCCGGCTCGTCGCGCGATCGCGTGATTCTGCGACCATGATTCACCGAAATTGCGAGAACGAAGCGACGAAGCAATCCATTGCGATATGGATTGCTCGGTTCGCGCGCAATGACGAGAACGCTTGAGGACCTCACATGGACTCCGCCACGATAGTCATCCTCTCCGCGCTGATCATCGGCCTGATCTACGGCTCGGTCGGCCTGCTCAGCGGCTTCTGCATGATGAGCGGCCTGCGCGGCTGGTGGGCGGTTGGTGACAGCAGGCTGGTCCGCACCTTTGCGCTCGCGATGGGCGTTGCGATCGCGGCCACGCAGCTGCTCGCGGCCGCGGGCCTCGTCGATCTCGGCAAGTCGATCTACCTGCAGCAGTCGTTCTCGGCGCCGGTGATGTTCCTCGGCGGGCTGATGTTCGGCTACGGCATGGTGCTGTCGAATGGCTGCGGCTCGCGGGCGCTGGTTCTGCTCGGGCGCGGCAATCTCCGCTCCTTTGTGGTCGTGATCGTGCTCGGCATCTTTGCCGAGATGACGCTCAAGGGCCTTATCGCACCGGCGCGGATCGCGATGGTGCAGATTTCGCAGGTTACGACCGCGATCAACTCGGTGCCGGCGCTGCTGGCAAGCGCCGGGCTTGGTACCGTCCCGGCGCGGATGGCTGCGGCTTCGGCGTTCGCGGCGGCGTTGATCGTCTTCGCCCTCGCGCATGCGCCGTTTCGCAAATCCTTCGGTCAGATCGTGGCCGGCCTGATCGTCGGCGTGCTGATCGCTGCGGGGTGGTACGCGACCGGCTACCTCGGCGCCGATGATTTCAATCCAACGCCGGTGACATCGCTCACCTTCGTCGCCCCGATCGCGGATGCATTGCAATATGTCATGCTGTCGACCGGCTCGACGCTCAATTTCGGCATCGTCACGGTGTTCGGCGTGTTCGCGGGCAGCCTGATCACGGCGATCGTCACCGGGCGCTTCCAGCTCGAGGGCTATCAGTCGCCGCGCCACATGCTGCGCTCGGCGAGCGGCGCCGCATTGATGGGGGCAGGCGGCGTGATGGCGTTCGGATGCTCGGTCGGCCAGGGCCTGACCGGATTGTCGACGCTGTCGCTGTCGTCCCTCGTCGCTGTCGCCGGCATCCTGCTCGGTACCGGCGCAGGCCTGCGCGGCGCTCTGCGGGTCAGGCCACTCGCACCGGCCTGAAGGTCAGGCCCCGGAAGGCGCATCCGCGAGCGTGCTCAGCGCTATTCCGCCGACGATCAGGGTTGCGGCAAGGGCCAGCGACGGGTCGATCGGTTCGCCCAGGAGCAGCGCCGCCGTCACGATGCCGACGATCGGCGTCGCCGTGGTGCCGAGCGACGTCGTCAACGCCGGCAGGCTCCTGTTGACGACAGACATCGCCCAATAGGCCAGCGCCGTGCCGATGAAGCCGGAGTAGAGGAACAGCAGCACGAGGTGGGGCGACCATGTCACATCGGGCACGCCTTCCGTGACCAGTGCCGTCGATGTCAGCACCAGCGTCGCGACCAGAACTTGCCATAGCAGAAGTTGCAGCGGCGTCGCGATCCAGCGGTGCGAGCGGATGTAGATGATGTTCGCGGCCCAGCAGATCGCGGCGAGGATGATCATGCCTGCGCCGATCAGGACGTTGGCGTTGGTCCAGTTCAACGAGGCAGGATTGAGGATCACGCACAGCCCGAGCAGCCCTGTCGCGACACCGGCGAGCTTGAGCTTGCCGAGCCGTTCGGTTCTTGCAGCGGCAGCGGCGAGCGCGACCCAGAGCGGCGTGGTGTAGCCGAGCACAACGCCCTTGCTCGCCGGCAGATAGCGCAGGCCGGTGGCAACCAGCGTCGAGAAGAAGGTCATGTGCAGCAGCGCCACGCTCAGGACGACCGGGACATCGGCGATCTCGGGAATGATCAGGTTGCCGCTCGCGCGCAGGATCACCAGCAGGGCGCTCAAGGCAATCCAGCTCCGGATCGCCGCGGTCCACAGCGGTGGCACCGCCTGGACCAGCGATTTCGTCACCGTCCAGTTGATGCCCCAGGCCAGCACTACGACGATGAACAGCGCGGCGGCCTTGGCGGGCGAGAGCGATTGGTTCACGGCGGCATCCTTGCAAGCGGCATCAGCCGTGAATAGGATCGCACTGGCTCTCATGAAAGAGCCACATTGAGAAGATTCATGGTACCAGATTGATCCTTACCGAACTGATCGCGCTGGAGCGGACGGATGACGCGGGGCTGGTTGCGCAACTGACCCATCAGCTCCGCGACCTGATCTCCGGCGGGCGCCTCCGCAGCGGCACCGTTCTGCCATCGAGCCGTCAGCTCGCGGCCGGGCTCGCCGTGTCGCGCAACACCGTCACCCATGCCTTTGAGCAGCTGGCGGCGGAAGGCTATCTGCATGTCGCCCCGCGGCGGCGGCCGGTGGTGACTGATGACATCGAGGAGCGCTTCGCGAGGGCCGAGCCCATGCCGAAGCGCGAGGCCTCGCGCAAGCCGCTATTGTCGCCCTGGGCGCTGCAGCTCAAGGATGTGGACTGGCCGCTGTCGTATCAGGCGGATTTCCGGCCACTGCGTCCGGGGCTGGCGGATGCGCGCGAGTTTCCACACGAGATCTGGGCGCGTTGCCTGCGGCGCAGCGCGCTGCGCCGCCGCTTCAACGACCAGACGCTGATCAACCGGCAAGGCCTGCGGGAAGCGTTGCGCGACTACCTCGAGGTCAACAGGGGCGTGCGCGCCGAGGCGGACCAGATCCTGATCCTGCCGACGGCGCAGGCCGCGCTCACATTGGTCGCGGCAACGACGATCGTGCCTGGCGATACCGTGTGGACCGAGGATCCCGGATATCCCGGCGCGGCCGCGGCGTTTCGTGCCGCAGGCGCCGACGTCCGCGGCATCCGGCTGGACCGATGGGGAATGACGCGCGCGCGCGGGTGCCGAAGCTGATCTTCACGACGCCCTCGCACCAGCATCCAACCGGCCGGGTGATGCCGGTGGCGCGTCGCACCGAATTGCTGGCCGTCGCCGAACCCGGCAGGACCTGGATCGTCGAGGACGACTATGACGGCGAATTCCACTATGACAGCCGGCCGATGCCGGCGCTGCAGGGCCTCGATCGCGAGGGGCGCGCGCTTTATGTCGGCACCTTTGCCAAGGCGATGACTTCAGATATCCGCATCGGCTATCTCGTCGTGCCGCCGCAGCTTTCGAAGACGATGGAAATTGCGCAGCGGCATCTCGGGCTGATCGCATCCGTCCATGTCCAGGAGGCGTTGGCCGATTTTATCTCCGGCGGGCATTTCCTCGCGCATATCAGGCGAATGCGGCGCATCTACCGCTCACGCCGCGATCATCTGGCAGGTAGCCTGCAGCGGCAGCTCGGCGAGGTCCTCGCGGCCGAGGTCCCGCCCGGCGGCATGCAATTGATCGCGAGATTCAGCCGTGGCGCCAACGACCGGAGCATCGCCGAGCGCCTGGTTGCGGCCGGCGTCGAGCTGCGCGCGCTGTCGAGCCTTGCGCTTGAGCGGCCGCGCGACAGCGGCCTGCTGCTCGGCTTCGCGGCGTGGCGCGAAAGCGAGATCAGCGCGGCGGTCCGGATCATGGCGAACGTGCTGGCCGGCAAGCGTGCGGCCAGAGCCTAGTCGCTACTCCGCGGCCTTGGTGACGATCCGTACCTCCGAGGTCAGCGTGCGATGCACCGGACACTTGTCGGCAATCTCCATCAGCCGCTGGCGCTGATCGGCGTCGAGCGCGCCTTCGATCCGGATGACGCGGTCGATCTGGTCGAGCATGCCGTCGCGCGTCTCGCACTCCGCGCAGTCTTTCGCATGGATCTTGCTGTGCTGGAGCGTCACGGTGATGCGATCGACCGGCAGCTGCTTGCGGTCGGCATACATGCGCATGGTCATCGAGGTACAGGCGCCGAGACCTGTGAGCAGGAAATCGTAGGGCCCGGGTCCGGTGTCGTCGCCACCGACGGCGACCGGCTCGTCGGCCAGCATGCGGTGCGGGCCGGTGGTGACGATCTGCTGGAACTTGCCGGCGCGGGTCTCCTGCACCACGACGTTGCGCGGCCCGCTGGCCGCTTCAGTGGAAGGGGCGGCGAGATCGACATAGCGTTCGGCCCAGGCACCGATCACGTCGGCGACATAGGCGGCATCCTGTTTCCCGCTCAAGAGATGATCTGCGCCATTGAGCGACACGAAGCTCTTGGGATGCCTTGCCGCGACGAAGATGTTCGTCGCATTGTCGATGCCGACGGTGTCGTCGGTCGGCGAGTGCATGACGAGGAGCGCCTTGTGCAGCGCCTTCACCTGCGCCATCAGGTTCTGCTCGGCGACGTCGTCGAGGAATTCGCGCTTGATGCGGAACGGGCGGCCGGCGAGCGAGACCACTCCTTCGCCCTGCGTGCGGATGTCCTCGACCCGGTCCTTGAAGAAATGCGTAACATGGGCGGGATCGGAGGGGGCAGCGATGGTGACGACGGCTTTCGCCTCGGGAATCCGCCCGGCAGCCGCGAGGATCGCGGCGCCGCCCAGGCTGTGCCCGATCAGGATTGCCGGTGCCTTGCGCGTCTCGCGCAGATGATCGGCGGCGCGGACGAGATCGGCGACGTTCGACGAGAAGGTCGAGTTGGCGAAATCGCCCTCGCTGGAACCGAGGCCGGTGAAGTCGAAGCGCAGCGTTGCGATGCCCTTGCCCGCAAGCGCGACCGCGATGCGTTTTGCGGCCAGCACGTCCTTGCCGCAGGTGAAGCAATGGGCGAACAGCGCAAAGGCCTTGACCGGGCCGTCGGGCGTATCGAGCGCTGCGGCAAGCTGATGGCCGCCTTCACCCGTGAATTCAAAGCGTTCGTGCGGCACGGCGGGCTCCATCATGGTTGGTGATCAGTCGCCAGAATAACGCTGTTCAGCCCAGGGATCACCGCGGTTGTGATAGCCGCGCACCTCCCAGAAGCCCGGCGCATCCTGATTAAGGAATTCGATCCGCTGCAGCCATTTGGCGCTCTTCCAGAAATAGAGATGCGGCACCACGAGCCGGACCGGGCCGCCATGCTCCTGCTCCAGCGGCTGCCCGGACCAGCTATGGGCCAGCAGGGCGTCCTCGGCGGCGAAATCCTCGAGCGACAGGTTTGTCGTGTAGCCGTCATGGGAATGCAGCACGACGAAGCGCGCGTCCTCGCGCGGCCGGCAGGCGGCGAGCAGGTCGCGCGTGGCGAGCCCGTTCCATTGATTGTCGTAGCGCGACCACGTCGTGACGCAATGGATGTCGGAGACGAACTGCGTCTGCGGCTGCGCCAGGAACTGCTCGAAAGTCCAGAAGATCGGCTGGTCGACCGCGCCGTAGACGTCGAGCCGCCAGCGCTCGCGCGAGATATTGGGCGATTGCCCGAGGTCGAGCACCGGCCAGTCCCGCGTCAGGTGCTGGCCCGGGGGCAGGCGCTGCGCCTCGGGTCGCACCACCTTGCCGGTGAGGAATTTGCCCTCGCGCGCCCAGCGCTGCTTGCTGCGGGTCAGTTTGTTGTCGGTCGGGGGCTGGGATTCGTCGGTCATCGGGCTTCGACCGTCACTCGTGGCGATGCATTGCGGAGTCGTGCTTGGTGTCGCGCATGGTCGAGTAGATCAGCAGCGACAGGAAGATCATGCCGCTGAGATAGTAGTAGAACCAGTCTTCGTGCCCGCTGCTCTTGAAATAGAGTGCGACGGCCGGTGCGGTGCCGCCGAAGATCGAAACGGTGATGGCGTAGGGCAGCCCGACGCCGAGCGCGCGGACATTGGTCGGGAACAGCTCGGCCTTCACGATGGCGTTGATCGAGGTGTAGCCGGCGACGAAGATCCAGGCGGCGCAGATCAAAAGGAAGGCGGTGAAGGGTGATTTGGTGTCCTTCAGCGCGGTCAGGATCGGAATCGTAGCAATCGTGCCGGCGATGCCGAAGAAGATCAGCAGCGGCTTGCGGCCGATTCTATCGGAGATCGCACCGTAGAGCGGCTGCAGGATGGTGGCGAAGATCAGCGAGCCGAAGATCACGAAGGTGGTCTGGTCCTCGGTCAGCCCGACCGAGAGCTTGACGAAGGTCTGCATGTAGGTGGTGAAGGTGTAGAACGCCGCGGTGCCTCCCGCGGTGAGGCCGACCACGAGCAGCAACTCGCGCGGATAGTTCAAGAGGCCGACGATCGACCCGGTCGGCTTCGAGACCTTCTTGGCCTCGACGAAGGCCTCGGTCTCGTGCAGGCCGCGGCGCATCACCGCTGCGATGATGGCGAGGGCGGCGCCGATCACGAACGGAATCCGCCAGCCCCAGGCCTTCAGCTCGTCCGGGGTCAGGAACACCTTTTGCAGCAACAGCAGCACGATGATCGCGGTGAGCTGGCCACCGATCAGCGTGACATACTGGAAGCTCGAATAGAAGCCGCGGTGTTTTGCATCGGCGACCTCGCTGAGATAGGTGGCGCTGGCGCCATATTCGCCGCCGAGGCTGAGCCCCTCGATGACACGCGCCAGGGCCAGGATCGCCGGCGCGGCGAAGCCGATCGTGGCGTAGGTCGGCGTCACCGCAATGATCAGCGAGCCGAAGCACATGCAGACCACCGACAGGGTCAGCGACAGCCGGCGGCCGTAGCGGTCGGCGATGAAGCCGAACAGCCAGCCGCCGAGCGGACGCATCAGGAAGGTCGCGGCGAACAGCACGGCGGCGTTGAACTGCTGCACCACCGGGTCGCTGTTGGGGAAGAAAGCCGGCGCGAAATACAGCGCGAACGCCGTATAGGCGTAGAAATCATACCATTCGACGAGATTGCCGACGGAGCCGATGAAGATCGCCTTCACCCGCCGCTCGACGTCGTGGATGTCGAGACGGTCGCTCACGGGCTGAGCGGTTTGATCGGTCATGTCGGTAACCTCCCCCGGATCCGTTTGTTCGATTCCGGGGGCAAGCTACCTCATTTGGGGGACGCGATGTAACTGCTTCCCCATGCCTCAGGCGGTCCTGCCGAACAGCACCGGCAGTTGACGCGGGCCGCGGACCGTACCTTCCGACCAGGTGACCTTGCCGGTCGGGTCGAGGCGGAAGTCCGGAATCCGCTTCAGCCACTCCTCGACGGCGACCGTCATCTCCATCCGCGCCAGGTTGGAACCGACGCAGCGATGGATGCCGAGGCCGAAGGCGGCGTGGCGATTCTCCTTGCGGTCGATCACCACCTTGTCGGCGTCGGGGAACATGGCGGGATCGCGGTTGGCGGCCGGGAACGACAGCAGCACCATGTTGCCCGACTTGACCGGGCAGCCGGAGATGGTGGTCTCCTTCATCACCTCGCGCGCCATCGTCACCGGCGAATAGGCGCGCAGGAATTCCTCGATCGCGGTCGGGATCAATGCGGGCTCCGCGATCAGGCGCTCGCGGTCCGCCGGCGTCCGGGCGAGGTGCCAGAGCGAGGACCCGATCGCGCTCCAGGTGGTATCGATGCCGGCAATCAGCAGCAGCCGCAGCGAGCCCAGCACGTGTTCGTCGGAAAGCGGCTGGCCGTCGGGCCCCTTCGCCAACATCAGTTGCGAGATCAAATCGTCACCCGGCTGGTGCTTGCGCTGCTCGAGATGGGACACGAAATAGCCGGTCATCTCCCGTACGCCGCTCATAAGCTCGTTGTCGTCCTTGATGCCGAGCTCGAGGATCTGGTGGATCCACTTGATGAAGAGGTCGCCGTCCTTCTCGGGAATCCCGAGCATGTGGGCGATGGCGCGCACCGGGATGTGCTTGGTGTAGCGGGCGGCAGCGTCGCATTGGCCGTCGGCGATGAATTTATCGATCAGCTCGTTGCAGATCGCGCGCACCCGCGGCTCAAGCTTCTTCATCGCGTCGGGCGTGAACGGCGGCAGCAACAGCTGCTTGGCGGGTTTGTGCTCCGGCGGATCGGAGGTGATCGGCGGCGCCCTTGCGGTGATGTCGGGACGTACGTCGCGCACGATGACGCGACGCGAGGAGAAATGCTCGGTGTCGTAGGCAATTTCCTTCACCGCCTGGTAGGTGGTCGGCATGTAGCAGCCGAGAAAGCGCTCGGTATGCACCACGGGCGAGGCCGCGCGCAGCTCCTCCCAGATCGGGAACGGATTTTCCGTCCAGGTCGGATCGGTATGGTCGAAATCGTTGACCCAGTCGGTGACCGGGGGGTGTTCGGGCAGAAAGCTTGCGGACGGGGAATCGGACATCAGCTCGTTTCCTTCTCGTTCGTTCAAACACTGGTCAGCCAAATGGGAAAGCCGCAGGGCCTCCCGGTAGCGGCTATTCCTCGGTGACTTCGATTGCGATTTCCGGACAGTTGGTCTGTGCGAGCCACGCCTTGTCCTCGAGGCCATCAGGGACGGTCCCGTCGCCGATCTCATGCGCATTGCCGTAGTCGTCGAGCTCGAACAGCTCCGGGGCGAGTGATTTGCAGCGGGCGTGACCCTGGCACTTGTCCTGGTCGACGCGGATCTTGAGCTTGGACATGCAAACCCTCTCCCTCGGCTCTCGCGCGCAACGGGGCGCGCTGGGTTCCTCGTGGTCTATACGCAAGTTCTAGCTTGCTTGGGCGTCCGGCCTCTTAACCCGATCGCCAAGTTATAGTATATTACATTATCGTTGCGCTTGCGCGTCAAGCGAAAATTCAGTGATGTCGTCAGCGATGGGACAAATCGTTCGCAAGCCGTTCAAGACCTACCACCATGGCGATCTGCGTGACGCCCTGATCCAGGCTGCCTTGCAGGAGGTCGAACTGGGCGGGCCGGAAGCGATCAGCATCAAGGCGCTGGCCAAGAAGCTCGGCGTCTCGCAGCCGGCGCCGTACCGGCATTTTGCCGACCGCGACGCGCTGCTGGAGGCGGTTACCGCCGAAGCGTTCCGGCAATTCAACGTGATCATGCGCGAGGCCATCGACAGGCCTGGCATGCAGTCGAAGCTGTCGCGCTTCGCGCAGGCCGCGCTCGCCTTCGGACTGGAGCGCCACGGCATCTACCGGTTGATGTTCGCCTCGCGCACCATGGCCTGTGCGCCAAAGGGCAGCGAACTGCACACCGCCGCGATGGAAACGCTCGCCCTGCTGATCGAGTCGTTCGAGGCGCCGGCGGTCGGCCTGCTGCGCGAGCGGCAGGCGCTGAAGATCTGGGCCGGGCTGCACGGCATCGTGATGCTCGCGGAGCAGGGGCTGCTCACCGGCGAGGCCGCCCATATCAGCCGCGAGGAACTCATGGACGAGATCGTCGAGCAGACCAAGCTGGCGCTCACCATCGCGTTGAAGGCGACCGGGGAGAAGGCCTAAGCCCTACTTCGGCAGCCGCGGATCTATCGGCGTGGTATCGCGAACGCCCAGAATATCCTCCAGCACTTTCGCGCCGGCCAGGAGTTGGGCTTCGGCGCGCGGTTTTGCCACCATTTGCAAACCGACTGGAAGTCCCGTTGCGGTGAAGCCGCAGGGCAGCGAGAGCGCCGGGCAGCACGCCAGCGTGATCGCATAGACGATGCCGAGCCACTCGACATAGTTGTCGAATTTCTTGCCGCCGCACTCGGCGACGTAGCGGTTCTCGACCGGGAACGGCGCGACGATGGTCGTCGGCGCCAGCAAGAGATCGTACGTGTCGAAGAAATCGAGCGTGCGCGCGGTCATCGCCACGCGCTGCGCCTCGGCACGCTCGAGCTTTTCGACCGTGAGCTTGAGGCCCTCCTCGATGTTCCAGATCACCTCCGGCTTGAGCATGTCGCGCTTGGTGCGCAGCAGCTCTGCCTTGCTGATCGCGAAATCGAACGCGCGCAGCACATGGAAGCATTCATGGGCCTCGCGCAGGTCGGGATGGGCCTCCTCGACGATCGCGCCTAGCTCGGCAAAGCGCTCCGCCGCCTTGCGGGTGATGGCCTTGACCTCGGGATCGACTGGCGTGATGCCGAGGTCGGGCGAGTAGGCGATCCGCTTCGGTCTCCTGCCCGAACGCGCCGCCGACAGGAACGAGGTCGGCAGCACCGGCAGCGACAGCGGGTCGGCGGCGTGCTCGCCGCTCATGGCATCGAGCAGCAGCGCGAGGTCCTCGACATTGCGAGCCATCGGTCCCTGCACGCCGAGCGTTCGGTTGACGCCGAATTTCGGCGTATGCGCGACGCGGCCGATGCTCGGCCGCAGGCCCACGACCCCGCAGAAGCTCGCGGGATTGCGCAAGCTGCCGCCCATGTCCGAGCCGTGTGCAAGCCACGCCGTGCCGCTGGCCAGCGCCGCGGCGGCGCCGCCCGACGAGCCGGCCGCCGAGCGTGAAGTGTCCCACGGATTGCGCGTCGGACCGAATACCTCGTTGAACGTGTTGGCGCCGGCGCCGAATTCCGGTGTGTTCGACTTGGCGTAGACCACCCCGCCATTTTCCTCGAGGCGTTCGACCAGGATGTCGGACTTCGCCGGGATGTTGTCCTTGAAGATCGGCGAGCCCTGCGTGGTCAGCACGCCCCGGACGTTGGTGAGGTCCTTGATCGGAACGGGAAGGCCCGCGAGCAGGCCCCGCTCGGCCGCAGGCTTCTGCATCAAGACCTTAGCGTGGCTGCGGGCGCGATCGAAGCACAATGTCGGCAGCGCATTGACCTTGCCATCCACCTCGGCGATGCGCTGCTCGAGCACGTCGAGAAGGTCGAGCGGCGTGACGTCGCCGGACTTCAACTTGCCGACGACGGCGCAGGCCGTTTCACGTACCAAACCCTGATCTGCCATGCGCTTGTCTCCGTTCGTTCCGCATCTTCAGTTGTTGTTGCAGCAAAGCAATTTGTAGGGAAGCGGAAATCGCCTTTTCCCCGTCATTGCGAGGAGCTCGCGACAAAATTGCAAAGCAATTTTGCGCTGAAGCGACGAAGCAATCCACGCCTCGGCAAGTGGTGAATTGATTGTTTCGCTTCGCTCGCAATGACGGGGAGGGGCGCCTATCCCCACCCCGAGGTCAGCCCGCCGTCCACCGTGTAGATCACGCCCGACGTATAACCCGCGCGATCGGACGCCAAAAACGCCATCAGGTCACCGATCTCGCGTGCATGCGCGGGACGGCCGCGCGGCAGGCCTTTCTGGAACTCCGTGTAGCGGCTCTCGTCGCCGAACTGGTGTTTGGCACGGGTCTTTAGCAGCGTGACGTGGCGATCGGTGCCGACAGGGCCGGGATTGATGCCGACGACACGGATATTGTCGGCGAGACTCCTGCCGCCGAGCGAGCGGGTGAAGGCCATCAAGGCGGCGTTGCCGGCGCTGCCGCAGATGTAGTTGGCGTCGTATTTCTCGCCGCCCGCGCCGATGTCGTTGACGATCACGCCCCCCCCACGCGTCTTCATCCGGGCGTAGACATGGCGCGTCAGGTTGATGTAGCCGAACACCTTCAGCTCCCAGGCGTGGCGCCAGGTCGCCTCGTCGATCTTGTCGATCGAGCCGCCCGGGATATCTCCGGCATTGTTGACGAGGATGTCGATGTCGGTGGCCTCGTTGGCGAGCCGCGCGAGGTCGTCCGGCTTGCGCAAATCGACCACGCTCGTCGCGGCATCGATCTGGTGGGCGGCGCGCAGCCGGTCGGCGACCGCCTTGAGCTGCTCGCCGTTGCGGGCGGCCAGCAGCAGGTGGGCGCCCTCCTCGGCAAAGGCTTCGGCGGCAGCCGCGCCAATGCCCTTGGAGGCGCCGGTGATCAGGACACGCTTGCCGCGCAGATGCAGATCCATGGGATGTCTCGCTTGTGAAAAAGGAACGGATGTCGGCGAATTTGTTGGAGCAGGGTCGCGCTGCGGTCAACACTGCACTGCAGCGTTGCGCTCGTGCGAAGTTTGGTCCATTGCAGGGCGATCAGAATAGGCGGCATCGTCGGCCGGGCAAATCACAAGGGTGTTCTCGATGAGCAGCGCAAAGAAGCAGTATCGGATCGCGGTCATTCCCGGCGACGGCATCGGCAAGGAAGTGATGCCGGAGGGCCTGCGCGTCATCGAGGCGGCGGCGAAGAAGCACGGCGTCGCGGTGCAGTTCGACCATTTCGACTTCGCCTCCTACGACTACTACGAGAAGCACGGCGAGATGATGCCGGCCGACTGGAAGGACAAGATCGGCAAGCACGATGCGATCTATTTCGGCGCAGTCGGTTGGCCCGCCAAGATCCCGGATCACATCTCCCTGTGGGGCTCGCTGATCAAGTTCCGCCGCGAATTCGACCAGTACGTCAACCTGCGCCCGGTGCGGCTGATGCCTGGCGTGCCGTCACCGCTGGCGAACCGCAAGCCCGGCGATATCGATTTCTGGGTGGTGCGCGAGAACACCGAAGGCGAATATTCATCAGTCGGCGGCCGCATGTTCCCGGACACCGACCGCGAATTCGTGACGCAGCAGACGGTGATGACGCGGACCGGTGTCGATCGCATCCTGAAATTCGCGTTCGAGCTCGCCCAGTCGCGACCGAAAAAGCACCTGACCTCGGCAACCAAGTCGAACGGCATCTCCATCACCATGCCCTATTGGGACGAGCGTGTGGAGGCCATGGCCCGGAAATATCCGAAAGTGAAGTGGGACAAGTACCACATCGATATCCTGACCGCGAACTTCGTGCTGCATCCGGACTGGTTCGATGTCGTAGTCGGCTCCAATTTGTTCGGGGACATCCTCTCCGACCTTGGCCCTGCCTGCACCGGCACGATCGGCATCGCTCCGTCGGGCAACATCAATCCGGAGGGGGATTTCCCCTCGGTGTTCGAGCCGGTGCACGGCTCGGCGCCCGACATCGCGGGCCAGGGCATCGCCAATCCGATCGGCATGATCTGGTCAGGCGCGATGATGCTGGAGCATCTCGGCGAGAAGCAGGTCGCGGATGCCATCGTCGGCGCGATCGAGCGCACACTTGCCGAACGCACGCTGCGCACGCGCGATCTCGGCGGCAATGCCGACACGACGGCGTGCGGCAAGGCGGTGGCGGAGATGGTGGATTAGGTCACGCGGTCAACCAAGGTGTCGTCCTGGCGAAGGCCAGGACCCATTACGCCGGGATTTGGCTGTGGCGACGCGCTTGGGCCACGGCCTGCCCAAAACATGCTGCGACGGCAATGGGTCCTGGATCGACGCTCGTTGTGCTCGCTTGTCCAGGACGATGCCGTTTATCCTCTTACTATCCGCCGGCAATGCTCCCATGCGGCATGGATCAAATTTTCGCTCGCTTCCGGCGTGCGGAAGGCGGAATGCGCCGACAGCGTCACGTTCGGGATCTCTGTCAGCGGATGATCCTGCGGCAGCGGCTCGACGTTGAACACGTCGAGGCCGGCATGGCGGATGTGGCCGGATTTCAGCGCGTCGATCATCGCCTCTTCGTCTATGATAGCGGCACGCGCGGTGTTGACGAGGATCACGCCGCTTTTCATCTTCGCGATCTTCTCGCGTGTGATCATGCCGCGGGTCTCGTCGTTCAGCAGCAAATGGATCGAGACCACGTCGCTCTTCGAAAGCGCCGTGTCCAGGTCGACAAACTCGACGCCAGCAGAACTCTTCGGCGACCGGTTCCAGGCGATCACCTTCATGCCGCTGCCGAGCGCGATGCGGGCGACCTCGGCGGCAATGCCGCCGAACCCGACCAGCCCCAGCGTCTTGCCGGTGAGCTGCATGCCGTCCTCGCGCAGCCAGTTGCCGGCGCGCATCTCGCGGTCCATCTGCGCAATCACGCGCGCAGAGGCCCACATCAGCGCGATGGCGGATTCCGCCACCGCGGTGTCGCCATAGCCCTTGATCAGATGCACGGAGATGCCGAGCCCGGCGAGTTCTTCCGGGTTCATGTAGCTGCGCGCGCCGGTGCCGAGGAACACGACGTGCTTGAGGCCGGCACATCGCTTCGCGACCTCGGTCGGCAATGCGGTGTGATCGACCACCGCGATCTCGGCGCCGTCGAGGACGGTCGGGTAGTCCTCGGGAGCGATGTCGGGATTGCGGTTGATCCGCATCGCGGGATCGCCTGGTTTCTCCAGCCGCTCGGCGATGACAGCAAGCGATTCGTTGGCGTCGACAAACACTGCGCGCACGAAAACCTCCGCTGAAGCAGGAATGATCAGGACGCGACGCCGGCGAGCGCCAGCACCGTGTGCAGCAGCACGTTGGCGCCGGCGGCGCAATCGGCTTGCGTGGCGTCCTCCAACTCGTTGTGGCTGACGCCGTCCTTGCAGGGCACGAACACCATCGCCGCCGGCATCACGGTGTTGAGGTTGCAGGCGTCGTGGCCGGCCCCGGAGGTGATGCGGCGGTGCGAGTAGCCGAGCTGCGTGGCGGCGTTCTCCACCGCATCGACCAGCTTGGGATCGAAATGCGTCGGCGCCTTGCGCCAGACGAGATCGAGCTGGACCTCGACCTTGCGGCGCGCCGCGATTTCGGCAACCGCTGCGCGGAGGTCGCGGTCGAGCGCGTCCATGATCGCGGCGTCGGCGCTGCGGCAGTCCACCGTGAAGGCGATCTCGCCGGGGATGACGTTGCGCGAGGGCTTTGCGATCACGGCCTCGCCGATCGTGCCGACCGCCTTCGGTCCGTGCTTCTTCGCGATGCTTTCCATCGCCAGCACGATCTCCGACAGCGTCGCCAACGCGTCGCGCCGCAGCGGCATCGGCGTCGATCCGGCGTGGCTCTCGAAACCGGTGATCCTGCCGTCGTACCACAGCACGCCCTGGCCGGAATCGACCACGCCGATGGTCTTGCCCTCCGCTTCAAGGATCGGTCCCTGCTCGATATGCAGCTCGACGAAGCCGGAGAATTTCTGCCTGCCGACCGGCGCATCGCCGCGATAGCCGATGCCGTCGAGCGCCTGCGCCACCGTCACGCCCTCGGCGTCCCTGCGCGACAGAATGTCGTCGGTGGTGAAGTCGCCGACATAGGCCGCGGAGGCCATCATCGCCGGCGCGAAGCGCGAGCCTTCCTCGTTGGTCCAGTTGCAGATGCAGATCGGCAGCTCGGTCTCGATGCCGGCGCCGTTGAGCGTGCGGACCAGCTCGAGCCCGGCCAGCGTGCCGAGGATGCCGTCATACTTGCCGCCGGTCGGCTGGGTGTCGAGATGCGAGCCGACGCCGATCGGCGCTTTCGACATATCCCGTCCTTTCCTCAACCCGAACATCGAACCCAGCGCGTCGACGTGAACGTCGAGGCCGGCCTCCTCGCAGGCCCTGCGGAACCAGTCGCGCACCTGCTTGTCCTCGGTGCTCAGCGTCAGCCGTCGCACACCGCCCTTGGGCGTCGCACCGAATTTCGCGGTTTCGTGAATGGTGTCCCACAGGCGGGCGGAATCGATCTGCAGATTGGTTACGGCTCGGCTCATGCGGCTCTTCCCTTCATGCGACCGGTTTTTCTTGACGTGTCGCCGCCGTGGCGTCAACCGCGATGCTCTGCTGCGCGATTTGCCCGGCGAGATGTGCAACACGCTCGATCGCGACGGCGTCGGGAGATGCGAGCCAGCTCGCGCCGAAGGTGAGGGGCGGCAGTTTGAAGTCGGTGTCGAGCAGTTGCAGCCGCCCGTCAGCGAGTTCGTTCTCCACGATCGCGGACGGGATCACCGCGATGCCCAGCCCCTCATTGGCCATGTGGACGACGGTGCCGAGCGAGGCGCTGGCGTGCAGGCGGATGGGCGGCAGGTCCGGCCGGTTGAACAGCGCGCGGACGGTCTCGTAGGGCTGGGTCTTGCGTGGAAAGGTGATGATCGGAAACCGCGCGAGATCCTGCCGCGCCACGGGGCCATTGCCGAGGCCGAGCGCGGGGCTGGCCAGAAAGCCGATCGGGTAGTCGCAGAGCACGCGGTTGCGTACGCCGGAGCCTGACAGCGGTCCGAGCACGAAGGCGAGCTCGATCTCCTGCGCGAGCAGCCGCGCGGAGAGATTGGGCGTGATGTCGACCTCGATCTCCAGCGACAGGTTCGGGTAGATCTCGTTGACGCTCTTGACCAGCCGCGGCAGCCAGGTGTGCACGATGGTCTCGGCGACGCCGAGCCGCAGCGCGCCACGCATCGCCGAGCGGTCACCGACCTCGGCCATCATCTCGGAACGCAGCCCGATCAGCTTCTCGGCATAGACCATCATCTGTCGGCCGCTGGGCGTCGGCGAGGCCACGCGATGGTCGCGGTTGAGCAGCTTGACACCCATCTCGCGCTCGAGCTGGGCAATGCGCTGGGAGATCGCCGGCTGGGTGGTGTTGAGCCGATGGGCAGCGCCGCGGAAGCTGCCGAGCTTGACGACCCACAGGAAGGTCTCGATCGAGCGGAAGTCCGTCATGGAAAGCGTGTTCCCATCGATAAAATGTATTTATCGATTTTGATTAGAAAGGACGATTAGACATTATATCACGCTTGGTGTTGGCTTGTCCCTGTCGAGATTATGGGCAGGAGGCTCCCATGACTGTTTTTGCGGCAGTGCAGCGAACCGAGGGAGAAGCGGTGCTTCCGAGCGTCGAGGCGCGGCGGGCCTGCCGCAACGGAATGGCGTCCTCCACGGCGGGCGTCGCCAACGGCTTCGTCCAGGGCAACCTCGCGATCCTGCCGGAGAAGCTCGCCGGCGCCTTCCACCGCTTCTGTCAGCTCAACCCGAAGCCGTGCCCGATCATCGGCATGTCAGATGTCGGCGATCCCAGGATCCCGGCGCTCGGTCTCGATCTCGACATCCGCACCGACGTGCCGCGCTATCGGGTCTGGCGCGACGGCGAGGTGACGGATGAGCCGACCGACATCATGAACCATTGGCGCGACGACCTCGTCACCTTCGTGCTCGGCTGCTCGTTTTCATTCGAGGAAGCGCTGCTCGACGAAGGGCTGCCGATCCGTCACATCGAACACAATGTGCGAGTGCCGATGTACCGCACCAACATCGCGTGCAGCCCGTCGGGTCCGTTCGAGGGACCGATGGTGGTGTCGATGCGTCCATTCAAGCCGGCCGATGCGATTCGCGCGGTGCAGATCACTTCGCGCTTTCCATCGGTGCACGGCGCGCCGGTTCATCTCGGCCATCCGCATTCGATCGGCATCAAGGATGTCGCAAAGCCCGACTACGGCGATCCCGTGCCGGTCGCCGACGACGAGATCCCGGTGTTCTGGGCCTGCGGCGTCACACCGCAAGCCGTCATCGCCAACGCAAAACTGCCGTTCGCGATCACGCACGCGCCGGGCCTGATGCTCGTCACCGATCTCAGAAACCGGCAGCTCGCTGTGCTCTGAATAGGCAATTCGTGCAATTCATTGAGGCTTTACTGCGCGCTACAAGCGCCGCATCGATGAAAACAATCCGACGATAGGGGAACCTGGAATGACGATCTCTCGCCGCAACGTATTGCTTGGTGCCACCGCTGCCGCGGCATTCGGTCCGATGACCGCACGTGCGCAGACCAATGAGGTGGCGATCGGCGTGATCTATCCGCTGTCGGGCTCCAGCGCACAGATCGGCGTCGACGCGCAGCGCGCGTTCGAGACCGCGGCCGACATCATCAACAAGAACTACGACTTCGCACTGCCACTGGCGAAGGGCGAGGGCCTGCCGGGTCTCGGTGGCGCCAAGGTCCGCCTCGTGTTCGCCGACCACCAGGCCGACCCGCAGAAGGGGCGCGCCGAGGCCGAGCGCCTGATCACCCAGGAGAAGGTGTGTGCCGTGATCGGCACCTATCAGAGCGCGGTCGCCGTCACCGTCAGCCAGATCTGCGAGCGCTATCAGATCCCGTTCATCTCGGCCGACAACTCCTCGCCGAGCCTGCATCGCCGCGGCCTGAAGTTCTATTTCCGTGCAGCACCGCATGACGAGATGTTCTCGACCGCGATGTTCGACTTCTTCGACGCGATGAAGAAGAAGGGGCAGAAGATCGAGACGCTGGCCCTGTTCCACGAGGACACCATCTTCGGCACCGATTCGGCAAACGCGCAGCTTAAGCTTGCCTCCGAGCGCGGCTACAAGGTGGTAACCGACATCAAGTATCGCGCCAACTCGCCGTCGCTGACCGCCGAGGTGCAGCAGATCAAGGCCGCCAATGCCGACGTGCTGATGCCGTCGAGCTACACCACCGACGCGATCCTGCTTGTCAAGACCATGGCAGAGCTCGGCTACAAGCCGAAGAACATCGTGGCGCAGGATGCCGGCTTCTCGGAAAAGGCGACGTACGACGCGGTCGGCGACAAGCTCGAGGGCGTGATCTCGCGCGGCAGCTTCTCGCTCGATCTGGCGCAGAAACGGCCGATGGTCGGTCTCATCAACGAGATGTACCGTGCCAAGTCCGGCAAGGACTTCAACGACTACTCGTCGCGCCAGTTCATGGGCCTGATCGTGATGGCCGACGCCATCAACCGCGCCAAATCAACCGACGGCGACAAGATTCGCGAGGCGCTGGTCGCGACCGACATGCCGGGCGACGTCACCATCATGCCGTGGCGGCGCGTCAAGTTCGACGAGATGGGGCAGAACAACTTCGCCGATCCGGTGCTGCTGCAATATGCCGCGAAGAACTTCGTGACGATCTTCCCGGAACAGGCCGCCGTTTCCGAGGCGATCTGGCCGATGAACAGCTGATCGGTCGCTCGCCAAGAGGGGGGACATACGGCGGTGACAGCCGAGACCATTATCCAGAGTCTGGCGAGCGGCCTTCTGATGGGGCTGCTCTACGGGCTGATCGCCGCCGGCCTCGCATTGATCTTCGGATTGATGGACGTCGTGAATTTCGCCCACGGCGAATTCCTGATGATCGCGATGTACGCGACCTTCTTCCTGTTCGCCTTCTTCGCGATCGATCCCCTGCTGGCCGCGCCGTTGGTCGCGGCTGCGCTGTTCGTGTTCGGCGCGGTGGTCTATTTATTGGTGGTCCGCTTTGCGGTGCGCGCCAAGGCCAATGCCGGCATGGTGCAGATTTTCTCGACCTTCGGCCTTGCCATCGTGATGCGCGGTCTGGCGCAATTCTTCTTCACGCCCGACTACCGCAGCGTCACGCATTCCTGGCTCGGCGGCAAGACGGTGTCGGTTGCCGGCATCTTCCTGCCGGAGCCGCAACTCATTGGCGCGATGGTCTCGATCGCGGCCTTTGTCGCGCTCTACTTCTTCATCAACCGCACCGATTTCGGCCGCGCGCTGGAAGCGACGCGCGAGGATGCCGGCGCCGTGGCGCTCGTCGGCATCGACAAGAACCGGGTGTTCGCGCTGGGCTGGGGCCTTGGCGCTGCGCTGGTGGGCCTTGCCGGCGCGATCATGGCGATCTTCTTCTACATCTATCCCGACGTCGGCGCGTCCTTTGCGCTGATCGCCTACGTTACGGTGGCGCTCGGCGGCTTCGGCAGCGTGTTCGGCGCTTTTGCCGGCGGCATCATCGTCGGCCTGGTGGAAGCCTCCACCGCGTTGATTCTGCCGCCGTCGCTGAAGTCGGTCGGTATCTATGCCGTCTATCTCCTGGTCGTCTTTATCCGCCCGCGCGGCCTGTTCGGATCGATGTGATGGACGCGAACTTCGCCCAACGCCGCAGGCGTGACCTGATCATGGCTTTCTGCCTCGCGGTGATCGCAGCCCTGGTACCGCTGTTCGTCAAGGACGTCTATGTCCAGAACATCATGGTGCTGACCCTGATGTATGCGGCGCTGTCGCAGAGTTGGAACATCCTGTCCGGTTATTGCGGGCAGATCTCGCTCGGACATGCGCTTTATTTCGGGCTCGGGGCCTACACCACCGCACTCCTGTTCACCAAGTTCGGTGTGCTGCCGTGGTTCGGCATGCTGGCAGGCGGCGCGATCTCGGCTTTGATCGCGATGGCGCTCGGCTATCCCTGCTTCCGCCTGCGCGGGCACTACTTCGTGATCGCGACCATCGTGATCGCAGAGATCGCGCTGCTGCTATTCCAGAACTGGGATTGGGCGGGGGCTGCGCTCGGCATCGACATTCCCGTGCGCGGCGACAGCTGGCTGAAATTCCAGTTCGCGCGCTCGAAACTGCCTTACTTCTATTTCGCGCTGGCGCTGGCCTGCATCGCCTGGTTCGTCACCTGGTGGCTGGAAGATTCCAAGTGGGGCTATTGGTGGCGCGCGGTGAAGGATAATCCGGACGCCGCCGAAAGCCTTGGCGTCGTCGTGTTCAATTCCAAGATGGGCGCGGCCGCCGTCTCCGCTTTCCTGGTTGCGGTCGGCGGCAGCTTCTATGCCCAGTTCGTCTCCTATATCGACCCGGAAAGCGTGATGGGCTTCCAGTTCTCGCTGTTGATGGCGCTGCCGGCGGTGCTGGGCGGCATCGGCACGCTGTGGGGACCGGTCCTGGGGGCGGTGATCCTGATCCCGCTCACCGAGTTGACGCGGTCCTTCGTCGGCGGTTCGGGGCGCGGCGTCGACCTGATCGTCTACGGCACGCTGATCGTCGCAATCTCGCTGGCGCTGCCGAAGGGGCTGGTGAGCGTGTTCAGCCTGTTCCCTTGGCGCAAGGAGGCGGCGCGATGACGGCGCTTCCGGAAACCCCGCTGCTGGAAACACGTGGCGTCTGGCAGCGTTTCGGCGGTCTCGTCGCCAACAGCGATGTCTCGATCTCGGTCGGCCGCGGCGAGATCGTCGGCCTGATCGGCCCCAACGGCGCCGGCAAGTCGACGCTGTTCAACCTGATCGCGGGCGTGCTGCCGCCCACTCAAGGCTCGATCATCTTCGACGGCGAGGACGTCACCAACCTGCCGGCGGCCGAGCGCTGCCAGCGCGGCGTCGGGCGCACTTTCCAGGTGGTCAAGAGCTTCGAGACCATGACCGTGATCGACAACGTCATCGTCGGCGCGCTGATCCGCAACACCGTGATGCGCCTTGCGCGGAAGAAGGCCTATGAGGTGCTTGAGTTCTGTGGCCTTGCCGCGCGCGCCAACGTGCTCGCCAGCGATCTGGTGCCGTCGGAGAAGCGTCGGCTCGAAGTCGCCCGTGCGCTCGCGACCGAGCCGAAGCTGCTGCTGCTGGACGAGGTCCTCACCGGCCTGACGCCGGTCGAGGCGCAGACCGGCGTCGAGCTGGTGCGCAAGGTGCGCGCTGCCGGCGTCACGGTGCTGATGGTCGAGCACGTCATGGAGATCGTGATGCCGCTGGTCGACCGCGCCATCGTGCTCAATCTCGGCAAGGTGCTGGTCGAAGGCAAGCCCACGGAAGTGGTTCGCAATCCAGAGGTCATCTCTGCCTATCTCGGGGATCGTCATGCTGTCGGTGCGTGAAGTCACCACCGCCTATCAGGGCCTGGTCGCGATCTCCTCGGTGTCGATCGACGTCGCCAAGGGTGAGATCGTCTGCGTCGCCGGCGCCAACGGCGCGGGCAAGTCGACGCTGCTGAAATCGATCGCCGGTGCGGAGCGGCCGCGCGCGGGGAGCGTCACCTTCGACGGCGTCCGTATCGACGGCAAGCCGCAGCATGTCATCACATCAGGCGGCATCGCCTTCGTGCCGGAGAATCGCCGGCTGTTTCCGCGGCTGTCGGTGCACGATAATCTCCGCCTAGGCAGCTATCTCTACCGCAGCCAGGACGACCGCGATGCGCCGCTCGGCCTCGTGTTCGAACTGTTCCCGCGGCTGTCCGAGCGGCTGGAGCAGCGTGCCGAGACGCTGTCCGGCGGCGAGCAGCAGATGCTCGCGATCGGCCGCGCCCTGATGACGCGGCCACGGCTCCTGATGCTCGACGAGCCGTCGCAGGGCATCATGCCCAAGCTGGTCGACGAGATCTTCCAGGCCGTGAAGCGCATCCGGGACGCCGGCATGACGGTGCTGATCGTCGAGCAGCGCATGGCCGAGTGCCTGGAGATCGCCGACCGTGCCTACATCCTGCAGACCGGCCGCGTCCTGATGCAGGGCACGGCGGCCGAGATCAGCAGCAATCCGGACGTGAGGAAGGCGTATCTGGGACTTTGAAGCGCAAATGAAAAGCACGCTCAAAACGGGACGCCTTCGATCGAGAACGATGAACAGGCGGTAGTGAGGGCAGGAATGGCATACCCGGGTAAGCGTGACGGTTTGGCGCAGAAGGTCGAGACTGCGGCCCAAGAGGCCGAACGTCTCGGCCTGACGACCGCAACCTTGATACTCCGGATGGCTCGCCTCGAAATCGATCGGGCGGAGTCCAAAGAAATTGAGCGCATACAAGGAGCACCCTGCGCAGCAGGCCCAACTGAGGGCAGAAACGGCCCCGTCGCGTCTCAGGTACCGCCGGAAGGCGCCGTCCGCATCTCGACATCGGAGTAGCGAGCGCCTGGATTGGGGACCGGTGGACGTCCGCTTGCCCCCAGCGGGCCGCGCGTTGAATGCCGACAGCTCGCCTCATTCATGCCCAACTCACAGGTGGGGCGTTGCAGCCCTCAACGGCGCGGCGACGGAGCCGGCATCGAAGACCAAGCCGAGCTGGTATCTCGTCGCGACCGCCGACAAGATGATCCCGCCGGACGCCCAGCGGGCCATGGCGAAGCGGGCCGGCGCATCGGTCACCGAACAAAGCGGAAGCCACGCGATCTACGTGTCGCAGCCGAAAGTGGTCGCTGATGTGATCGAGAAAGCCGCCCAGGCTCCCGCGATGTAAGCGACCGGTCGTCTCACGTCAGACCTCGCGCTCTCGAACGGCGTAAGAACAAGCGTTCGAGAGTTTCACGATGCATCGCGTTCGCGACGCGGGCTGCGAGTTACTGCTGGCCGTGAGCGGGATGGCGCTGTCGGATCACCACGACCTTGGCCGCCATGTCCGGTGCGCGTCTGATGCGGTAGGTTGCGTTGCTGCACCTGAGGATCCACGCCTCGTCGTCCGGCTTCGAGAGCCTTGCGTCCTGCCTGGCCCCGAGTGCCTTGTCACAGGTGTAGCCCTGGGTTCGAAGCTGTGCAGCCAGCATGTTCTTGACGGTCTCGGCCTGTGCGGCCGATCCTGCCAGGCTGCCGACCAACAGAATTCCGAACGCGAACCTCAGCATGGAAGCCCTCCGCATTTCAATCCTCCGCGAAATCTAGTGGGGGTGGTCGGGCAGTGCGAGCCCGAACGTCTTGACCAGATCCGCCACCTGCTCCGGCGACAGATGGCGCGGGTTCAGCCCGCGCAGCAGCAGATAGAGCTTGGCGGTCTCCTCCAACTCCTCGGTCGCGAACACTGCGGCCTCCAGCGTGTCACCCGACACGACGGGTCCGTGATTGGCCAGCAGCACGGATGAATATTTGCCTGCCAGCCCCTTGATCGCCTCGGTGACCGCGGGATCGCCGGGGCGATAATAGGGCACCAGCGCGGTAGGTGCGCATTTCATCACGTAATAGGCGGTCATCGGAGGCAGCGCGGCGCGCGGATCGATCTCGGGCAGCATCGAGAGCGCGACGGAATGCGTCGAATGCAGGTGCACCACGGCGCGGGCGGCGGAGCGCGTCTGGTAGAGCGCGGTGTGCAGCGGCACTTCCTTGGTCGGCGCGTCGCCGGAGACGAGCCGACCCGCGGCGTCGAGCCGCGACATTTTTGCAGGATCGAGGAAGCCGAGCGAGGCGTTGGTCGGCGTCACCAGCCAGCCGCCGTCATCGAGCCGGACGCTGATATTGCCCGAGGAGCCCGGCGTCAGCCCGCGCTCGAACAGCGAGCGGCCGAACCGGCAGATGTCCTCACGAAGCCTTGTTTCGCTCATGGTGCGGTCCGCAAGCCTCCCGTTCCTTGCCTTGTCTCATGCTTTGGCAGCGCGGCCAAGCCGTGATAGGCAGGCTTCAAAGCCGACAACACCTTTGAGGGATCGCCGCATGTCCAGTTCCGCCAAACCGCGCGTCGCCGTCATCGGGCTGGGCTCGATGGGATACGGCATGGCGACGTCGCTGAAGCGCGCCGGCTTCGAGGTCACCGGCTGCGACGTCTCGGGCGATGCGGTCGCGCGATTTGTCGCCGACGGCGGCAAGGGCGCAAGGACGCCGGCCGAGGCGGCCAAGGACGCTGATATCGTCGTCAGCGTCGTCGTCAACGCTGCCCAGACCGAAGCCATCCTGTTCGGCGCGGGCGGCGTTGCCGAGACGCTCGCCAATGACGCCGTCTTCATCTCCTCCGCGACCATGGACCCGGATATCGCGCGGCGACTGGCAAGGCAGCTCGAGGCGACCGGCCGGCACTATCTCGACGCCCCGATCTCCGGCGGCGCGCAACGCGCCGCGCAGGGCGAGCTTACGATCCTGGCCTCCGGCAGCGCGGCGGCGTTCGCGAAGGCGCGGCCGGCGCTGGATGCGATGGCCGCAAAGCTCTACGAACTCGGCGATGCGGCGGGGCAGGGCGCGGCGTTCAAGATGATCAACCAGCTGCTTGCCGGCGTGCATATCGCGGCCGCCTCGGAGGCGATCGCCTTCGCGGCGAAGCAGGGCCTCGACATCCGGAAAGTCTACGAGGTGATCACGGCCTCCGCCGGCAATTCCTGGATGTTCGAGAACCGCATGCCGCATGTGCTCGACGGCGACTACGCGCCGCGCAGCGCGGTCGAGATCTTCGTCAAGGATCTCGGCATCATCCAGGACATGGCGCGCACCGCGCGCTTCCCGGTGCCGGTCTCGGCCGCGGCACTGCAGATGTTCCTGATGACGTCGGCCGCCGGCATGGGCCGCGACGACGACGCCTCGGTGGCGCGGATGTACGCGCAGGTCACCGGCACGAAATTGCCCGGCGAGAACAAGTAAGAGGACCGAACGATGCCCCGCTTTGCCGCCAATCTTTCCATGATGTTCAACGAGGTCCCGTTCCTCGACCGCTTCGAGGCCGCAGCGAAGGCGGGTTTTGCCGCGGTCGAATTCCTGTTTCCTTACGAGTATCCTGCCGACGAGATCGGCAAGCGGCTGCATGGCAACGGCCTGACGCAGGCGCTGTTCAACCTGCCGCCGGGCGACTGGAAGGCCGGCGAGCGGGGCTTTGCGGCGCGTCCGGATCACTTTGCCGCATTGCAGCAGAGCCTGACAACCGCGCTGCCCTATGCACAGGCGACCGGCGTCAAGCGGCTGCATCTGATGGCCGGCATTGCCGACCTCAATGACCCCAAGGCGGTCGCGGCCTTCCGCAAATCCGTCGCCCATGCCGCGGAATTCCTTGCACCTCATGGCCTCGACGTCGTGATCGAGCCGATCAATCCGCGCAACGTGCCCGGCTACTTCCTCAACGACTTCCTGTTCGCCCGCGACCTGATCAACGAGCTCAGAATCCCGAACCTCAAGCTGCAATTCGACATCTATCACTGCCAGATCATCCATGGCGACGTGACGATGCGGTTGCGCGAGATGATGCCGATCATCGGACACATCCAGATCGCCTCGATCCCCTCGCGCAACGAGCCCGACGGCGAAGAGCTGAACTATCCGTTCCTGTTCGAAGAGCTCGACCGGCTGGGCTATGACGGCTTCGTCGGCTGCGAATACAATCCGCGCGGCAACACCACGGACGGCCTCGCCTGGTTCAGGCCCTATGCGGGAGCGAAGTCGTGACTCCAGCAGCGAAACTGTCGCTTGGCTGCATCGCCGACGACTATACCGGCGCCTCCGATCTCGCCAACACACTCACCCGCGCCGGCCTGCGCACCGTGCAGACCATCGGCGTGCCGCCCGACGATCTGGCGCTGCCCGAGGTCGACGCCGTCGTGGTGTCGCTGAAGAGCCGCTCGATCGAGGCCAGGCTCGCGGTGACGCGCTCGCGCGCTGCGGAAAAATGGCTACGCAGCCGGGGCGCCGCGCACATCCTGTTCAAGATCTGCTCGACCTTCGATTCCACCGATGCAGGCAATATCGGTCCCGTGATGGATGCGCTACGCGCCGATAGTGGTGACGCGATCGTGCTGGTGACGCCGGCCTTCCCGGAGACCGGACGCACTGTCTACCAGGGCAATCTGTTCGTCGGCTCCGTGCCGCTCAACGAAAGCCCGCTGAAGGATCATCCGCTCAATCCGATGCACGATTCCAACCTGGTCCGGGTGCTGGCGCGCCAGAGCGGGACCAAGGTCGGATTGGTCGATCTGGCGTCGCTGACCCGCGGCGCGGGTGCCGTCCGGGCCAGGCTGGCCGAGCTTTCCGCCAAGGGCATCGGCGCTGCAGTCATCGACGCGGTGTTCGACCGCGATCTCGAAATCATCGGGCAGGTGGCGCTGGACCATCGCCTCTCGGTCGGCGCCTCCGGTATCGGCCTTGGACTGGCGCGGGCGCTGGTCGCTTCCGGCAGGGTCAAGCGGGAGGTGCTCGGCGCAAGGACCGACGCCGCGATCGGCGGTCCGGCCGCCTGCCTCGCCGGTAGCTGCTCGCAGGCTACGCTGCAGCAGATCGCCAGCGCCGAGGCTGTGATGCCGGTGCTGCATCTCGATCCCGAGCGTGCGATCGCCGGCCAGGACGAGGCACAGCGCGCGCTCGCCTGGGCAAAGGATCGCGTCGGCGATGGGCCGGTGCTGATCGCGAGCAGTTCGACCCCGGACGAAGTCGCAGCCCTGCAGTCCCGGCATGGCCGCGATGCGGCCGGACATGCCATCGAGCAGGCGATGGCCGATATCGCGGAAGGTCTCGTGCAGTCGGGCGTGCGCAGGCTGGTGGTCGCCGGCGGCGAGACCTCCGGCGCTGTGGTCGATCGCCTGCGGATTCCGGGATTCCTGGTCGGCGCGGAAATCGCGGCCGGCGTTCCGGTTTTGCGCGCCGTCGGAATCAAGAACGGCGAGATGCTGCTCGCCTTGAAGTCAGGCAATTTCGGCGGGCCGCAATTTTTCTCTGATGCGCTCAACCTGATGCGCTGATCACGCGGCTCGCGCCACTTTCGGCTGGCTGCGGCGTTCGCTTTGCATTTTCGCAGACCTGCGATGCGCCGCTCGCGTGCGAGGAGAAATCGTTCTCCCGGTCTGACGATTTTCGGAGCCGGGACGTTTGGTTTCAGGCGCCCCATTGACCGACCCGCCGGCAATGCCATGACGGTTGGGCCGCACGGATCCGCGGCCTCACCGAGCTATGCCAATGAAGTGAAGGCCTCCGTGGCTGCGCGGGTTGGCCTTTCGCCGTGCTTCGGGTAAATCGGCACCTGAGCGGAACGACCTTTGGTAACGCCGATTCCTTCGCCTGAAGCGGGCTTTTTTCGGGAATGCTTCCTTTATGATTGCACTGGTCCGTATCGCGCTGAGCCGGCCATATACCTTCGTCGTGCTCGCGCTCCTGCTGCTGATCATCGGACCGCTGGCGGCGCTGCGCACGCCGACCGACATCTTTCCGGACATTCGCATTCCCGTGATCGGCGTGGTCTGGCAGTACACCGGGCTGCCGCCCGACCAGATGTCCGGGCGTATCACCACGCCGTTCCAGCGCGCGCTGACCACGACGGTCAACGACATCGAGCATATCGCCGCCAATTCCTATAACGGCGTCGGCATCATCAAGATCTTCTTCCAGCCCAATGTCGACATCCGCACCGCCAATGCGCAGGTCACCGCGATCTCGCAGACCCTGCTCAAGCAGATGCCGCCGGGCGCGACGCCGCCGCTGATCCTGAACTATAGCGCCTCGACGGTTCCGATCATCCAGGTCGCGCTATCGGGCGACGGCCTGACCGAACAGAACCTCGCCGATATCGGCATCAACCAGCTGCGCACGCCGCTGGTCACCGTGCCAGGTGCTGCGATTCCCTATCCGTTCGGCGGCAAGCAGCGCCAGATCCAGATCGACCTCAATTCGACCGCGCTGCAGGCGCGCGGCCTGTCGGGCCAGGACGTCGCCAACGCGCTCGCCGCGCAGAACCTGATCACGCCGGTCGGCACCCAGAAGATCGGCGGCTTCGAGTACACCGTCAACCTCAACAACTCGCCGCTCAGGATCGAGGAGCTCGGCGACCTGCCGATCAAGACAGTCAACGGCGCGATGGTCTATGTGCGCGACGTCGCCAGCGTGCGCGACGGCAATCCGCCGCAGACCAACATCGTCCATGTCGACGGCAACCGCTCGGTGCTGATGATGGTGCTGAAGGCGGGTGCCACCTCGACGCTCGACATCATCTCCGGCATCAAGCAGAAGGTCATCGACGTCAAGGACCAGATGCCGGACGCGCTCAAGATCGGCTTCATCGGCGACCAGTCGGTATTCGTTCGTGGCGCGATCCAGGGCGTCGCATTCGAGGGCGTGATCGCCGCGTTGCTCACCAGCGTCATGATTCTGCTGTTCCTCGGCAGCTGGCGCTCGACCATCATCATCGCGGTGTCGATCCCGCTGTCGGTGCTGGGCGCCATCATCATGCTGTCGGCGATCGGCGAGACGCTGAACATCATGACGCTCGGCGGGCTCGCGCTCGCCGTCGGCATCCTGGTCGATGACGCCACGGTGACGATCGAGAACATCAATTACCACCTCGAGCAGGGCAAGCCGGTCGAGCAGTCGATCCTCGACGGTGCCAACCAGATCGTGACGCCGGCCTTCGTCTCGTTGCTCTGCATCTGCATCGTGTTCGTGCCGATGTTCTTCCTGACCGGCGTCGCACGCTTCCTGTTCGTGCCGATGGCGGAAGCGGTGATGTTCGCGATGATCTGGTCGTTCATCCTGTCGCGCACGCTGGTGCCGACGATGGCGAACTATCTGTTGCAGTCGCATGTTCATCACGAGGGTGAGCCGCCCAGGTCACGCAATCCTCTGGTCTGGTTCCAGCGCGGCTTCGAGACGCGGTTCGAGCGTATCCGCGGCGGCTATCGCGGCCTGCTCGCGCTGGCGCTCGGCCACCGCGCCATTTTCGTGACCTGCTTCCTGGCCGTCGTTGTTGCCTCGTTCCTGCTGGTGCCGTTCCTCGGGCGCAACTTCTTCCCCGCGGTCGACGCCGGCAACATCCTGATGCATGTCCGCACCCAGGTCGGCACCCGCGTCGAGGAGGCTGCCAACCAACTCGCCGATGTCCAGAAGGCGATCCGCAAGCTGGTGCCGGGCGAGATCGAGACCATGACCGACAACATCGGCATGCCGATCTCGGGCATCAACATGACCTACAACAACACCGGCGTGATCGGCCCGCAGGATGGCGACATCCAGATCAAGCTGAAGGAAGGCCACAAGCCGACCGCCGAGCACGTCCGCACGCTGCGGGAGCAGTTGCCGCGCCTGTTCCCCGGCGTCAGCTTCGCATTCCTGCCGGCCGACATCGTCAGCCAGATCCTGAACTTCGGCGCGCCGGCGCCGATCGATTTGCAGATCCGCGGCGCCAATCTCGAGGCCAACTTCGCCTACGCCAGCAAGCTGCTCAGCAGGATCAAGCGCATCCCCGGCATCGCGGATGCGCGCATCCAGCAATCGCCCAACAGCCCGACCTTCAACATCGATGTCGACCGCACCCGTGCGCAATATGTCGGGCTGACCGAGCGCGACGTCACCAATGCGCTCGTGGTCAATCTCGCCGGCTCGTCGCAGGTCGCGCCGACCTACTACCTCAACCCCGATAACGGCGTGTCCTATTCGATCGTGATGCAGACGCCGCAATACCAGATCGACTCCCTGAGCGCGCTGCAGACGCTGCCGATCACGGCGACCGGCAACACCCAGGCGCCGATCCTCGGCGGCATCGCCGACATCAAGCGGGCGACCTCGAGCGCCGTGGTGTCGCAGTACGACATCCAGTCGCTGGTGCAGATCTATGCGACGACCCAGGGCCGCGACCTCGGCGCGGTCGCGACCGAGGTGCGCGCGTTGATCGCGGAGACCGCCAAGGAGGTGCCGAAAGGCTCCTCCGTGGTGCTGCTCGGCCAGGTGCAGACCATGAACTCGGCCTTCACCGGCCTGCTGTTCGGCCTGCTCGGCGCCGTGGTGCTGATCTACTTCCTGATCGTGGTCAACTTCCAGTCCTGGTCGGACCCGTTCGTGATCATAACGGCGCTGCCCGCAGCGCTCGCCGGCATCGTCTGGATGCTGTTCACGACCCAGACGACGCTGTCGGTCCCGGCACTGACCGGGGCCATCATGTGCATGGGCGTGGCCACCGCCAACAGCGTGCTCGTCATCAGCTTCGCCCGCGAGCGCTATGAGGAACTGGGCGATCCGGTGGCGGCGGCGCTGGAGGCAGGCTTCGTCCGCTTCCGCCCGGTCCTGATGACGGCGCTTGCCATGATCATCGGCATGGCGCCGATGGCGCTGGGACTGGGCGAGGGCGGCGAGCAGAACGCACCGCTGGGGCGGGCCGTGATCGGCGGTCTGATCTTCGCCACCTTCGCGACCCTGATGTTTGTTCCCGTGGTATTTAGTATGGTACACAAGAAACAAGGCGCCAAAGCCGCCGCCTCATCGGAGATCCAGCATGCCGCCCACTGAACCGCGCCCACCGGTGTCGCACCGGAAACTGGGCATCTTCGGCGTGGTGGCACTGATCGCCGCAGGCCTGATTGTCGGCACCGGAATCCGCGCCCGCGAGGAGCAGGGTACGCAACTGAAGGAATGGACCGAGGACCAGGCCATTCCGACCGTCGCGGTGGCATTGCCCAACGCCAAGGCGCTGAGCCCGACCCTGGACCTGCCGGGCCGGTTGGAAGCCTATTACAGGGCGCCGATCTTCGCGCGGGTGTCCGGATACCTTAAGAGCTGGAGCGCAGACATCGGCGCGCGGGTCAAGGCCGGTCAGGTCATCGCCGAGATCGAGGCCCCTGACCTCGACCAGCAATTGCTGCAGGCTCGCGCCGACCTTGCCAGTGCGGAAGCCAGCGCAAAACTCTCGGAGGCCACGCTGAACAGGCGCAAGACGCTGGTGGCGTCGAACTTCGTTTCCGCGCAGGAGATCGACGAGCGCACCGCCGACCTCTCCAACAAGAATGGTGCGGTCAAGGCCGGCCAGGCCAATGTAGAGAGGCTGGAAGCGCTCGCCGGCTACAAGAAGATCACGGTGCCGTTCGACGGCGTGGTCACCTCGCGCGACACCGACGTCGGCGCGCTGATCAATGCCGGTGGCGGCACGGGTCCAGCGATGTTCACGATCTCCGATACCCGCAAGCTGCGCGTCTACGTTAACGTGCCGCAGACCTACGTGCCGGCGATCAGGATCGGCGCCAAGGCCACGCTCACGATGCCGGAATATCCGAACCGGACGTTCCCGGCGACGGTCGAGGCCTCGTCGCAGGCCGTCGACGTCGCATCCGGAACCACGCGGATGCAGCTCGGACTGGACAATTCCTCCGGTGAGCTGATGCCGGGCGGCTATGCCAGCGTGAAGCTCAATCTGCAGCGCGACTCGACTCCGCTCAGCGTTCCCGCCAGCGCGCTGATCTTCAACAGCAGCGGATTGCGGGTCGCAACCGTGAACCCGGACGACAAGGTGGTGTTCAAGACGGTGACGATCGGGCGCGATCTCGGCAAGGAGATCGAGCTGGCGTCGGGTCTCGCCCCCGACGACCGCGTCATCACCGCCCCGCCGGACGGCCTCGCCGACGGCGACCATGTCCGCGTGGTCGGCGCCACCGCCAAGGGCAAGCCGACGGCGTCCGAGAAGCAGGATGTAAAGGGGTAGGGCTCTTTCCTCCAGCTCGCATCGTCAGATGCGATCCGGGTGAGGGGGAGAGCCCCTCTCCCCGCAAGAGCGGGTGAGAACTCCTAAGCCACCCGCCACTCCAGCATGCCGTCACCGGCGGTGACGATGTCGCCCGTCGAGCCGACCGGGGTGCGGTCCATGCTCTGCAGATAGGCCAGCGTCGCCGTATCGCTCGCAGGGATGCGGCCGAGCGTTCGTTTGCCATCCTCGGTGCGCAGCATGGTGACGCCGTGCTCGACCTCGCCATTGCCGCGATAGATCACGGTGAAGGCCTCGACCTTGCCCTTGCCGCGCGCCTCTGTGGCAAACTCGGGCACTGCGCGCCGATTGCGCTCGGCCTCCGCCTGCACGGAGGTCGCCTGCTTCAGCGCGGCCTTCGGCGCCTCGCGCGACAGCACCAGGCCATGATGCTTGGTGACGAAGCCGCCCTGGCCGTAGAGCAGGCCGAGCTTGCCCCGGCTGCGCAGGTTGCGCACCATCGCGCAGGCCGCATGCGTCATGTAGGTGTTAAGCGGCGCACCGAAGAACGTCAGCCCGCCGGTCACGGTGGGTCGCACGTCGGCACCCAGGCCCAGCGTGCGGCGCGCCATCTTGGGCACGCAGGGGAAGCAGCTGTAGAGCTCGATGGCGTCGAACTTCCTCCCATCGCCCTGCACGAGGTCCATCACGGCTTTGAGCACCGCGGTCTGCGAATGGCTCTCGACGAACTGGTCGCGGGTGAGGTAATCGCGCGGCTCTTCCGCGGAGGCGCCGCCGAGAGGATAGATCAACCTGTCTTCCGGCACGCCGGCGGCGCGCGCCTTGGCAAGGCTGGTCAGGATCAGCGCGCCGCCCATGTTCACGGTCGGGTTCGCAACCATCAGTTTCGTGTAGGGCCAGGCGATCATCCGGTTGTCGGGCGTCGCGGTCGTGATCTCGTCGGCGCTGAACTTCTTCTTGAGCCACGAGTTCGGATTGTCGGCGGCAACGTGGGCATAGGTCGACCACAGCTCGCCGGATTCCCTTAGCGCCTCGCGCGGCGTCTGGCCCCAATGCGCCGAGGTCGCCGACTCATAAAGAGGATAGACCGTGATCGGCCGGAAGACGCCGAGCGTCACCGCCATCGGCTTCTGGAACGCGGCGCCACGCTTCGGCTCCTCGACATCATGGGCAAACGGCGTCCAGGGCAGCTCGATCCCGGCGCGCTGAGCCTTCGTCGCGGTCGACTGCGCCTCGGCACCGCAGACCGCGGCGACGCTGCATTCGCCGCGCGCGATGCGCTGCGCCGCCTCGTGCAGATAGCGGATCGGGCTCTCGCCACCGACCGGGCCGTAATGGAGATGCGCAGGCTGAATGCCGAGGCGCTGCGCCAGCTGCTTCTCCGGATCGCGGTAGCGCCAGCTCAGGAAGTTGACGATGTCGAGCGACTGGATCTCGCCGAGCAGCCTTGCGCCGCTGTCGGCCTCGGCGCGCTGCAGCGCCTGTTCCAGCAGTGCGAGCGGCTCGAGGCCGGCGGTGATGTCCTTCGGACGATCGACGATCTCGCCGACGCCGACAATGACGGGAATGCGGTCTTCGGGGATGCTGTTCGACATTCTTGTTGGTTCGCTTTCTGGATTTGATGACCGTCATTGCGAGGAGCGAAGCGACGAAGCAATCCATATCTCGGTTCGGAGATAGAAGGATTGCGTCGCTTCGCTGGCAATGACGGGGAGAAGGACCGTCACTCCGCGACCAGCGCGTTCATGTGCTCGATGGCCTCGATGAAATCCTCCTTGAACTCCTGCACCACGGCGCCGGCGGATTTCACGCTGTCGATCAAGCCGACGCCCTGGCCGACGAAGTAGCTGACGAGGTCGCGCGCCTTGTCGTTGCCGGCTGCCGCGGCGCGGTCGATCGAATTGAAGGCATCGCGGCTGATGATGCTTTGCAACGGCATCGGCAGCGCGCCCGGGCTCTCGGGCGAGCGATCCCAGGCATCGGTCCAGACCGAGCGGAGCTGCCGTGCCGGCTTGCCGGTGCGCCCCCTGGAGCGCACCGCGTCGCGTGAGGAGGCCGCGATCATCTTCTCGCGGAAGACCTCCGACGTCTCCGATTCCACGGTCGCGAGCCACACCGAGCCGGTCCAGGCGCCGGCCGCGCCCATCGCCATGCACGCCGCCATCTGCCGCCCGGTCATGATCCCGCCGGCGGCAAGCACCGGCACATCCCGTATCGGCTTGATCGCCTTGATCACCTCGGGCACCAACACCATGGTCGAGACCTCGCCGCAATGACCGCCCGCCTCGGTGCCCTGCACGACCAGGATGTCGACGCCGGCCGCAACCTGGCGCAGCGCGTGCTCCTTGGCCCCGACCAGCGCTGCGACCGGCACGCCGTGCTTCTTGCCGCGATCGATCATCGCCTTCGGCGGCACGCCGAGCGCATTCGCGATCAGCCGGATCGGATGGCGGAATGAGACGTCGAGCAGCTGGAGCGCGGTCTCGGCATCGAATGGCTGCGGCTGATTGTCGGCGACGTTCCGCGTCGTCAGCTCGATGTCGTATTTCTTCAGGAGATTGCGGGTGAAGTCGCGGTGCTGTTGCGAGACGCGCGCTTCGAGGCTCTTCCAGGTGACGTTCTTCTCGCCCGCGGTGGAGATGTTCTCGGGGATCAGTACGTCTATGCCATAGGGCTTGCCGTCGACATGCGCGTCGATCCATTTCAACTCCTGCTCCAGCGTCTCCGGCGTGTGCGCGGTCGCGCCGAACACGCCGAAACCGCCGGCGCGGCTGACTGCCGCTACCACGTCGCGGCAATGGCTGAAGGCGAGCAGGGGGAATTCGATCCCCAGCATGTCGCAGATCGGTGATTTCATGGACCCGTTCTCTCCCGGCGGCAGCCTTCGCGGCTGCTTGTCTTGCTCTGATGGCATCGACGCTAGCCCTGATATCGGGCGAAGCCAAGCGGCTTCAGCGGCCGTCATCTTGCGTGCAGACGCTGCAGGCGCCAAGCGATGCGCCACGCATTCCGCACCACAAAATAAGCATCGTGATGCGAGATGCATTGTCCCTTGCGCTTTCGCGCCTCAGAGAGAATGCTGCTTTCAACAGAGAAGAATCCATCAGGGAGTTTTGCTGAATGTCCGCCCAATCGTCAGCCGAAAGCGCCGACGCCGCGCACTTTGATGTCGTCGTGGTCGGCGCCGGCTTCGCCGGCATGTACATGCTGCACCGTCTGCGCGGCCTCGGTCTTTCGGCGCGCGTCTATGAGCAGGGCAGCGGCGTCGGCGGCACCTGGTACTGGAATCGTTATCCCGGCGCGCGCTGCGACGTCGAGAGCATGCAGTACTCCTACTCGTTCTCGGAGGAGTTGCAGCACGAGTGGAACTGGAGCGAGCGCTACGCGCCGCAACCTGAGATCCTGCAATATGCCAACCATGTCGCCGATCGCTTCGGCCTCAGACGTGACATCCAGTTCGACACCAGGGTCGAACGCGCCGCATTCGACGAGCGCCGCAATCTCTGGCAGGTCGCGACGTCTGATGGGAAGGCCGTGACCGCGCGCTTCGTCGTGCTCGCCACCGGTTGCCTGTCGAATGCGCGCAAGCCCGACATCAGGGGCCTCGATCGTTTCAAGGGGCCGGTCTATCACACCGGCCACTGGCCGCATCATCCGGTCGATTTCACCGGGCTTCGCGTCGGCGTGATCGGCACCGGCTCGTCGGGCATCCAGTCGGTCCCGGTCATTGTCGAACAGGCGAAGCATGTCACTGTGTTCCAGCGCACGGCGCAGTTCTCGATCCCCGCGCGCAATGCCAAACTGACGGACGAGGAGCGCAGCTGGTTTCGTGCCAACTATCCCGAGATCAGGCGGTTCGCCCGCGAAGAGGCCAAGAACGGCATCTACACCGAATTGCCCGATCGCGGCGCGCTCGATGACGGCGACAACGAGCGCCGCGCCAAATACGAGGCGCGCTGGCAGCACGGCGGCCTCACCTTCATGTCGGTCTACAACAATCTGGCGCTGGACCAGGCGGCCAACGACACCGCCGCCGATTTCGTGCGCGACAAGATCGTCGAGATCGTCAGGGATCCCGCGACGGCGAAGCTGCTGACGCCGGGAAGCTATCCGATCGGCACCAAGCGGATCTGCATCGACACGGACTATTTCGCGACCTTCAACCGGCCGAACGTCACGCTGGTCGACATCAAGGCCGATCCGATCGAGGAGGTCACCGCAACCGCGGTGCGCTCGGGCGGCAATGAACACGAGCTCGACGCGCTGGTGCTGGCAACCGGATTCGATGCGATGACCGGCTCGGTCGCGAAGATCGACATTCGCGGCCGCGACGGCCAGACGCTGAACCAGAAATGGGCGGAGGGGCCGCGCACGTATCTCGGCCTGATGAGCGCGGGCTTTCCCAACCTGTTCGTGATCACCGGCCCTGGCAGCCCCTCGGTGCTGTCGAACATGATCGTGTCGATCGAGCAGCATGTCGACTGGATCAGCGATTGCCTCGTCTACATGCGCGACAATGCTGTTGCGACCATCGAGGCGGAGGAGGACGCCGAGAGCAAATGGGTCGCCCATGTCAACGAGGTCGCCTCTGCGACGCTCTATCCGCAGGCCGATTCCTGGTACATGGGCGCGAACATTCCCGGCAAGCCCCGCATCTTCATGCCCTATATCGGCGGCGTCGGCCCGTACCGGCAGATCTGCAACGACGTCGCCGCCCGGGGTTATGAGGGCTTTGCGATGACGGCCGCGGAGGCCCCACGCAAGGTGGCGGCGTCCTGAACAACCCAGCCGTCATTCCGGGGCGATGCGGAGAATCGAACCCGGAATCTCGAGATTTCGGGTTCGCCCTTCGGGCGCCCGGGAATGACAAAGTGAGCTCTGGAGGGTGGGCAAAGCGAAGCGTGCCCACCATCTAGTTCGGGTATGCCGGTGGTGGGCACGGCGCAATTGCGCCTTTGCCTGCTGCGGATCGCAACCAGGAGCATCTCAGTGACCGAAATTCCCGCCTACGAGCCGCCGAAAGTCTGGACCTGGAACAAGGAGAGCGGCGGGCGCTTCGCCAGCATCAACCGGCCGATCGCCGGGCCCACCCATGAGAAGGAATTGCCGGTCGGACGTCATCCGCTGCAACTTTATTCCCTGGCGACGCCGAACGGCGTGAAGGTCACGGTGTTGCTGGAGGAACTGCTGGCGGCCGGCCACGAGGGCGCGGAGTACGATGCCTGGCTGATCAAGATCGACGGCAACCAGTTCGGCAGCGGCTTCGTCGACGTCAATCCGAACTCGAAGATCCCGGCGCTGATGGACCGCAGCGCGCCGGAGCCGGTCAGGGTGTTCGAATCCGGCTCGATCCTGGTCTATCTTGCCGAGAAATTCGGAGCCTTCCTGCCGACCGACGTCAGGACGCGCGCGGAGACCTTCTCCTGGCTGTTCTGGCAGATGGGCGCCGCGCCCTATCTCGGCGGCGGTTTCGGGCATTTCTACGCCTATGCGCCGACCAAGATCGAATACGCCATCGACCGCTTCGCGATGGAGGTGAAGCGACAACTCGACGTGCTCGACCGCCGCCTCGCAGACAACGAGTATCTCGCAGGCCCGGTCTACACGATTGCCGACATGGCGGTGTGGCCCTGGTACGGCGGGCTGGCAAAAGGCCTGCTCTATGGCGCCGGCGAATTCCTCTCGGTGCAGGACTACAAGAACGTGCAGCGCTGGACCAACGCGATCGCGGCACGGCCGGCCGTGAAGCGTGGCCGCATGGTCAACCGTACCTGGGGTGAGCCGTCGAGCCAGCTCCACGAGCGCCATGACGCCGGCGATTTCGAGACCAGGACGCAGGACAAGATCGGCGAGCCCGCCCCGGTATAGCGCATAAGACCTTCAGCGTGTTGCGAAAGATCGTCGGCACCGTGTCGCCGTTACGCGAGCAGGTCATTGTCCTCAGGGTTCTTCTTCATGAAGCCCTGGATGAATTCGCATTTGACGATCAGCTTGCGGCGCTGCGCGCGGACGGCATCGAGCGTGGCACGCGCGAGCTTCGAGCCGATGCCGCGGCCGCCGAGCTCCGGCGGCACCTCGGTGTGCACTAGCGTGATCGTGTCCTGCGTCTTGCGATAGACGACGAAGGCAATCGCGCCGTCGACCTCAAGCTCGAACCGGCTTTGAGCCTCGTTGTCGCGGAATCCGTCGCTCATGCTGTCGTCCCCGGTTATTTCTTCGCGCCCTCGGCCGGCGGAAACACCACGCGGTCGTCGGTGCGGCAATAGCGGTCGGCGAACATGCGGCCGATCGGGTGATAGCGGTCCATGTGCACGCGCATCGCTTCACGGTCCCACAATTCGTCGCGGATATGGAAATGGATGCCTTCGCCCATGATGAGCTGGCGGTCGCCGTTGACGTCGATCAGCTTCCAGGTTCTGCATTCCATCGCGAAGGGCGCGTCGGCAAGCCGGGGCACCGCGACCTTGCTTGATGGCGCGAGCGTCAGCCCGAGATGGGCGGGCTCGCCGATCTCGGGCGGAAAGTCGCCGCTGGTCTCGTGCATCGCGCGCGCAAGCGGCTCGTCGGTGAGATGGACCACGAACTCGCCCGCACGCTGGATGTTGGCAAGCGTATCCTTCTCCCGCCCGTCGGGCCGCCGGTTGACCGCGACCATGCAGAGCGGCGGATCCTCGCAGAACACGTTGAAGAACGAGAACGGCGCGGCATTGACCACGCCGTCCGCGCTCACGCTCGTCACCCAGGCGATCGGCCGCGGCAGTACGAACGATGTGAGCACCTTGTAGCGCTCGCGCTGGGTGAGGTCGCTTGCGGCGTATTCCATGACGCAGTCCTCTTCCTTGCTCGCCTCGCCCCGCCTGCGGGAGAGAGGCCGGACCGCATCGTAAGGTGCGATCCGGGTGAGGGGAGTCTCCGCGAGTGCGGCAAGAGGCGGACTTGCGGAGACTCCCCCTCATCCCGACCTTCTCCCCGCATGCGGGGAGAAGGGCAAGAAAGGCTTACGGCATGCTCAGTTCATGCCGGCCGACCACCATCCAGTGCACCTCGTCGGGACCGTCGGCGAAGCGGAGATGGCGGACGTCCTGGTACATTTCGCCAAGCGGGGACCATTGCGAGATGCCGGTGGCGCCGTGCATCTGGATCGCCTGGTCGATCACCTTGCAGGCCCGCTCGGGGACCATGGCCTTGACCATCGACACCCAGACGCGGGCTTCCTTGTTGCCGAGCACGTCCATCGCCTTGGCCGCCTTCAACACCATCAGCCGCATCGCCTCGATCTCGCAGCGCGCCTGCGCGATGATCTGGGTGTTGCCGCCGAGATGGGCGATCTTCTTGCCAAAAGCCTCGCGGGTGAGGCCGCGCTGCACCATCATGTCGAGCGCCTTCTCGGCCTTGCCGATGGTGCGCATGCAGTGATGAATGCGGCCGGGGCCGAGGCGGACCTGCGAGATCTCGAAGCCGCGGCCTTCGCCCAGCAGCATGTTCTCCTTCGGCACGCGGCAGTTGTTGAAGCGCAGATGCATGTGGCCGCGCGGCGCGTGGTCGTGGCCGAACACGTGCATCGGGCCGAGGATTTCGACGCCGGGGGTGTCGATCGGCACCAGGATCTGCGACTGCTGCTTGCTCGGCGCAGCGTCGGGGTTGGTCTTCACCATCACGATCATGATCTTGCAGCGCGGATCGCCTGCACCGGAGATGTAATACTTCTCGCCGTTGATCACCCACTCGTCGCCGACCAGCTTGGCCGTGGTCGAGATGTTCTTGGCATCGGAGGAGGCGACGTTCGGCTCGGTCATCGCATAGGCCGAGCGGATCTCGCCGTTCAAAAGCGGTTTGAGCCACTTCTCCTTCTGCTCCTTGGTGCCGACACGCTCCAGCACCTCCATGTTGCCGGTGTCGGGCGCCGAGCAGTTCATCGTCTCCGAGGCCAGCGGGCTCTTGCCGAGCTCGGCGGCGATATAGGCGTAGTCGAGGTTGTTGAGGCCTTCGCCGGTCTCTGCGTCGGGCAGGAAGAAGTTCCAGAGGCCCACTTCCTTGGCCTTGTCCTTGGCCTTCTGCAATATCGCGAGCTGCTCTGGCGTGAAGCTCCAGCGGTCGGTCTTCTTCTCACCGGCGCGATAGAACTCGACCGACATCGGGTCGACCGTGTCGCGGATGAACTGCTTCACATGGTCGTAGAGTGGCCGGACCTTGTCCGACATGCGCAGGTCATTGAGCTCATCGCCCGGGTTGAGCGTATAGTTCGTGGTGCGCGGCACATAGGCATGCTTCATTGTCGTTTCTCCCATCGGCGAAGGCGCGTTTCGCCGCGGACAATAGACGCGGGCGGCGCGAAGCGCGAGCACCGATTTTCAGATCGTCTCTGCCGCATCGCGGAATTTGACGAGGGCGCTTCAAACATTGTTTGAAGCGCCGCCGCTCGCGATGCGAAATGGCGCGGACGGGCTCAGCGCATGCGATGCATTGCGCAGATCTTGTTACCGTCGGGATCGCGAAGATAGGCGAGATAGGCCTTGCCGGCAGCGCCCTCGCGGACGCCGGGCGGATTCTCGCATGGCTTGCCGCCGGCGGCGACGCCGGCCGCGTGCCAGGCGTCGACCTGCTCAGGCGAATTGCAGGCAAAGCCGATCGTGCCGCCATTGGCATGCGTCGCCGGTTCGCCGTTGATCGGCTTCGAGACCGAGAAAACACCCGTCTTGGTGACGTAGAAAATGCGGTGACCGTCGACCCTGGCCGGCCGGACATCGACGGTCGCCAGCAGCGCGTCATAGAACGCCTTGGCCTTGTCCAGATCGTTGGTGCCGATCATCACGTGCGAAAACATCCCAAAGTCCTCCGGTTTGCCTTGTTGCTTGTGCGCAAACGCTAGCAGCAGTCTCGCTGCGACGGAAGCGGCCACGCATTCGCAGTCGTGCGAGGCGGCGGTGGTGAGCCGGCCACAGCGTGCCCTAGAACGCCGTATACCCGCCGTCGATCACGAAGCAATCAGCCGTATGATACGACGACGCCTTGCTCATGATGTAAACCGCGATGCCCCCGAAATCGCTCGGCTCGCCGAAGCGTCGCGCCGGGATGCGCGGCATCACGTTGGCGACGAACTTGTCGTTGGCCATGATGCCGGCGGTCATGTCGCTCTTGATCCAGCCGGGCAGGATCGCGTTCGCGGTGACGCCGTAGCGGGCGAGCTCGACACCCAGCGCGCGGCACAGCGCATTCAGCGCCGCCTTGGTGCCGGCGTAGTGCTCATTGCGCGCGGTGCCGAACAGCGAGGCGAGGCTCGAGGTCGCAACCAGCCGGCCGAACTTGTCGCCGGTCTCGGCGCGCTCGGTCATGTGGCGCGCGGCGGCCTGGAAGACGTGAAAGACGCCGTCGAGATTGGTCGCGAACATCCTGCGCCATTCCTCCTCGGTGCGGTCGATGAAGGCGCGCCGCCCGCCGCCGCCGATGCCGGCATTGGCGAAGCATCCGTCGACGCGGCCGAACGTATCGAGCGTCGCCCGCATCGCGGTCTTGACCGAGGCGGGATCGCTGACGTCGCAGATCTGCGTCGCGACCTTGCCGGGACCGCTCGCCATCGACGCGGCCGCGCTCGCATTCTTCTCCGCGTTGCGGCCCCAGATCGAGACATTGCATCCGGCGGAATTCAGCGCTTGCGCGATGCCGAGGCCGATGCCGCCATTGCCGCCGGTGATGACGGCGACGCGGCCGGTGAGGTCGAAGATGCCACTCATTGGGGTTTCCATTTGGTTGGGTGCGCGCTAATCACGCGTTCAGGGATTGGCTTGCGACCAACCATGGACAAGCCCGGCGCAAAAATCAAATATGGGTCGAGGCGTCGTTTTCGGCCTGCCGCGTCAGCCGCGCGGCACAACGGATAGAGGAAACAAATGCAGTTCAAACACGTCACGCTCGACTTCGACGGATCGGTCGCGATCCTCAGGCTCGACCATCAGGAGGTCATGAACGCGGTCTCGATCGACATGCTCGGCGGCCTCGCAGAGGCGCTCGATGCGATCGACGACAAGCGCGACGAGGTGCGCTGCCTGGTCATCACCGGCGCGGGCCGGGCCTTCTGCACCGGTGCCAATCTGCAGGGCCGCAATACGCAAGCGAAGCCGGGCAGGAGCAATGCGGGTGCGGCGCTCGAGACCGCGTTCCACCCGTTCCTGCGCCGTTTGCGTAAGCTGCATTGTCCAATTGTCACCGCGGTGAACGGCCCTGCCGCCGGCGCAGGCATGAGCTTCGCGCTGATGGGCGACCTGATCCTGTGCGCGCGCTCGTCCTATTTCCTGCAGGCGTTCCGCCGCATCGGCCTGGTGCCGGATTGCGGCTCGACCTGGCTGCTGCCGCGGCTGATCGGAAGAGCGCGCTCGGTCGAGCTGTCGCTGCTCGGCGAGCGGCTGCCGGCCGAGAAGGCGCTGGAATGGGGCCTCGTCAACCGCGTCTACGACGACGGCGTGCTGATGGAGGAGGCGATGAAGCTGGCGCATGAACTCGCCAACGGTCCGACGGTGGCCCTGTCGCTGATCCGAAAGCTCTATTGGGACAGCCCGGAGAATTCGTTCGAGGACCAGCTCAACCTGGAATTCGAATCGCAGCGGATCGCCGGCAGTGCCGAAGACTTCAAGGAAGGTGTCACCGCATTCCTCGAGAAGCGTCCGGCGAAGTTCAAGGGCAAATGATCGAGGTCGACCTCGGGCGCTGCGTCGCCTCCTTCCTTCCCGGCGCGACCGGCGTCACCGGCGCGGCTAGGCTCTCCGGTGGCGCCAGCCAGGAGACCTGGACGTTCGACATCGCGCATCCGGGCGGCAATATCGGCGCGATCCTGCGCCGTGCGCCGCCCGGCTATGGCGCGGCGCCCGGCCGTGCCGCCGGCCTCGACGCGGAAGCGGTGCTGATGCAGCTTGCGCATGATGCCGGGCTGCCGTCGCCGAAGGTGATGCATGTCCTGAAACCGGAGGACGGCCTCGGCCGGGGCTTCATCATGGCGCGCATCGCGGGCGAGACCATTGCGCGCAAGATTTTGCGCGACGAGGAATTTGCGATCGCGCGCCCGATCCTGGCCCGCCAGCTCGGGCGGGTGATCGCGGGCATCCACGGCCTGCCGCGGGCAAAGCTGCCGCAGCTGCGCAGCATGACCGCGACAAGGGAGATCGAGGATCTCGAGCGCGAATACCGCAGCTTCAACTGGCCGCGGCCGGTGTTCGAGCTGGCGCTGCGCTGGTTGCGCGACCACGATCCCGGTCCGTCGTCCGAGGTGACGCTGGTACATGGCGATTTCCGGCACGGCAATTTGATCATCGGTCCCGACGGCGTGCGCGCGGTGCTCGACTGGGAGCTCGCGCATTTCGGCGATCCGATGGAGGACCTCGGGTGGATCTGCGTCAACTCCTGGCGCTTCGGCGAGATAGACAAGCCGGTCGGCGGCTTCGGCACGCGCGAAGACCTGTTTGCGGGCTACGACGAAGCCGGGCGCAAGGCCGATCCGGACCGCGTGATGTTCTGGGAGGTGATGGGCACCTTACGATGGGGCGTGATGTGCTGCGGCATGATGCAGCGCTTCCGCACCGGCCCGGATCATTCCATGGAGCGTGCGATGATCGGCCGGCGCTCATCGGAGACCGAGATTGACTTGCTCAGACTGCTAGCCCCGCGAGGCACGTGAGATGCAGGACGAACCGACCCTCACCGAACTGATCAAGGCCGTCGCCGATTTCCTGCGCAGCGAGATCACGCCGGCGATCAAGGGCCACAATGCCTTCAAGCTCCGCGTCGGCATCAACGCGCTCGATCTGGTGACCCGACAGCTTGCGCTCGCCGAGAGCAGCGATGCGGCCGAGGTCGCACGGCTGAAGCAGTTGCTCGGCAGCGACGGCTCGCTGACGGAACTCAACCGCGCGCTGTCGGAAAAGATCGCAAGCGGCGAGGTGGATCTGCACACCGCGGGCCTGCGGGAACATCTGTGGCAAACGACGATGGACAAGCTCGCCGTCGATCAGCCGAACTATGCGTCGTACAAGAGGGAGCTCGGAAACAAGTAACAGGCAACCTCGTCACTGCGGGGAGCGAAGCGACGAAGCGATCCATGCTTCCGAAAGCGATGGATTACTTCGCTTCGCTCGCAATGACGCGGAGAGTGCGCCTAGCGCCCCAGCCACTTCGGCGCCCGCTTCTCCGAGAACGCCTTCGGCCCCTCGATGTAATCCTGCGAGGCGACCATCGCCTTGACCGCCGGATAATCCCGCTGCTCGGCCAGCGCCTGCTCCAGCGAGACTTCGAGGCCCTTCTGGATCGCCTGTTTCGAGGCGCGGATCGACATCGGCGAGTTCTTGGCGATGGTCTCGGCCCAGCGTTCGGCTGCGGCAAGCGCCTCGCCCTGCGGCACCACCTCGTTGACGAAGCCGAGCTCATGGCCCTCTCTGGCGCTGACATGACGCGCGGTGAGGATCATGCCCATCGCGCGCTTCAGCCCGATCTGCCGTGGCAGGCGGTGCAGGCCGCCGGCGAGCGCCGCGAGGCCGACGCGCGGCTCGGGCAGGGCGAAGGTCGCGTTCTCGGAGGCGATGATGAGATCGCAAGCCAGCGCGATCTCGAAGCCGCCGCCCATCGCGACGCCGTTGACGGCGGCGATGATCGGCTTGTCGCAGTCGAATCGGGTGGTGAGGCCGGCGAAGCCGCCCTTGTCCCAGCCGCGCTTGCCGCCCGCGGCCTGCCACTTCAGGTCGTTGCCGGCGCAGAACGCCTTGTCGCCGGCGCCGGTGACGATCGCGACCCACTGCTCGGGATCGGTCGAGAAGTCGTCGAACACCTTGTTGAGCTCGAAATGCGCATCGATATGCAGCGCGTTGTAAACCTCGGGTCGCGACAGCGTCACGATGGTGATGGGACCCTTGCGTGTCACCTTGGAGAATTTCAGTTCCATGTCGGCTCCCGTCGATTTTCTGTGGCGAAGAATATGGCTGGCATCCTAGCGCGTGCGCGCCGCCTGGTGCCATCCAATTACGCAAAGCGACCGCGCGCAAGCCTCATCGGCCTGCTTGACTTGGCCGCGTGCTTCTCACCTTAATCGATCCGAACTGCGAGGTGCGATAGCGCCTAGACACAAAACCAGAATCAACGAACTTTCCGGGAGAGACTGCCTTGGATTTCAATCTGCCGGCTGACCTTGTCGCCTATCTTGGCGAACTCGACCGCTTCATCGAACGCGAGATCAAGCCGCTCGAAGAGGCTGACGACAACATCCGCTTCTTCGACCATCGCCGCGAATGGGCGCGCACCGATTTCGAGAACGGCGGCCTGCCGCGCCACGAATGGGAGGCGCTGCTGCGCAAGGCAAAGAACCTTGCCGATGCCGCCGGTCATTTGCGCTTCGCGATCCCGAAGCGTTACGGCGGCAGGGACGGCTCCAATCTCTGGATGGCCGTGATCCGCGAGCACTTCGCCTCCAAGGGGCTCGGCCTGCACAACGATCTGCAGAACGAGCATTCGATCGTCGGCAATCTGCCCATCGTGACCATGCTCGATCGCTACGGCAACGAGGAGCAGAAGGCGATGATCGACGGCTCCATCACCGGCAAGTACCGCATCACGTTCGGCCTCACCGAGCCCGAGCATGGCTCCGACGCCACGCATATGGAGACGAAGGCGGTTCCTGCGACCCGCGACAACGTCAAGGGCTGGATCATCAACGGCGAGAAGATGTGGACGACCGGCATGCATGTCGCCACGCATTGCGCGCTGTTCGCGCGGACCTCGGGCAATGACGGCGACGCGCGCGGCATCACCTGCTTCCTGGTGCCGGCAAAGTCGCCCGGCGTGAAGGTCGAGCAGTATATGTGGACCTTCAACATGCCGACCGATCACCCGCGCGTCAGCTTCACCGACGTGTTCGTGCCCGAGGATGCGCAGTTCGGCGAGGTCGGGCGTGGCCTGTCGCTCGCGCAATGCTTCGTGCATGAGAACCGCATCCGCCAGGCCGCGAGCTCGCTCGGTGCCGCGGTCTACTGCATCAACGAGAGCGTGAAATACGCGCGCGAGCGAAAGCCGTTCGGCAAGGCGCTGGCCGAGAACCAGGCGATCCAGTGGCCGCTGGTGGAGCTTGCGACGCAAGCCGAGATGCTGCGTCTGTTGATCCGCAAGACGGCGTGGGAGATGGACCAGCTCACCCAGGCGCAGGTCGAGCATACGCTGTCGGACCGGGTCTCGATGTGCAACTTCTGGGCTAACCGTCTGTGCTGCGAGGCTGCCGACCGCGCGATGCAGGTGCATGGCGGCATGGGCTATTCGCGCCACAAGCCGTTCGAGCACATCTATCGCCACCACCGCCGCTACCGTATCACCGAGGGCAGCGAGGAGATCCAGAAGCGCAAGGTGGCGGGTTTCCTGTTCGGCTACATGGGAGCCGGGAAGCACTGAGAGACGAACGCACGCGGAGATCCCGTCATGTTCATGGAGGGTGGGTGTACTTGCCGTCACGTCCGCTACCGCCTGACGAGCAAGCCGATGATCGTCCATGCCTGCCACTGCACCTGGTGCCAGCGCGAGACCGGCACCGTGCACGCGCTCAATGCGATGTATGAAGCCGAGCGGGTCGAGCATATCGCGGCCGAGCCCGAGATCATCGACACGCCGTCGGCAAGCGGCAAGGGCCAGAAGATCGCGCGCTGCCCGATCTGCAAGATCGCGGTTTGGAGCAACTATCCCGGCGCGGGACCGGCGGTGCGCTTCGTGCGCGTCGGCACCATGGACGATCCGAGGCAATGTCCGCCCGACGTCCACATCTTCACCTCGACCAGGCAGCCCTGGGTCACGTTTCCGCCGGGCGCAAAGGTGTTCGCCGAGTATTACAGGATCGACGAGGTCTGGTCGGACGAAGCAAAGGAGCGGCGGCGGGCGTTGCGGGAGAGGACGAAGAGGTCGTGATTGCGATCGACACTGGGGTCATTGCGAGGAGCGAAGCGACGAAGCGGTCCATGCTTCCGCGCGGAAACGATGGATTGCTTCGCTTCGCTCGCAATGTCGGAGAGGATTAATTCACCTGCCGGTCCTTCCCCACCCAGTACGGATCACGCAGATCCCGCCGCAGGATCTTGCCCGACGGGTTGCGCGGCAGCGCCGGGATGAAGTCGACCGATTTCGGCGTCTTGTAGCCCGCGATCCGTTCGCGGGCGAAGTTGATGATGTCGGTCGCGCTTGCCGTCTTGCCCGGCTTCATCACCACCACCGCTTTCACCGCCTCGCCCCACTTGTCGTCGGGAATGCCGATCACGGCGGCTTCCGCCACGTCAGGATGATCGCAGATCGCGCTCTCGACCTCCGCGGGGTAGATGTTCTCGCCGCCGGAAATGATCATGTCCTTGATGCGGTCGTGGATGTAGAGGTAGCCGTCCTTGTCCATGTAGCCGGCATCTCCCGTGCGCAGCCAGCCGTTGCTGTCGATGGTGCGCGCGGTCGCCTCGGGCAGATTCCAGTAGCCTGCCATGTTGGAGCCGGAGCGGGTGGCGATCTCGCCGACCTCGCCGGGCGGCAGCGGCTTGCCGTCGGCGTCGAGGATCGCAAGCTCGATGCCGGGCAGCGCCTTGCCGGCCGAGCGCATGCGGTCGAGCCCCTCGATATGGTCTTCCGGCGGAAGCGCGACGATGGTGCCCGTTGTTTCGGTCATGCCGTACATCTGCACGAAGCCGCATTTGAAGACCTCGATGCACTCCTTCAGCAGTGCCGCCGGGATCGGCGAGGCGCCGTACAGCATGTACTTCAAGCGGGAGAAATCGACCTGCCGCGCACGCGGCTGCCGCACCACGAACTGCATCGCGGCCGGCACCATGAACAGTTTTGTAATTCCGGACTGCTCGAAGAAATCGAGCACCTTGGTCGGATCGAACTCGCGCGCAACAACGCCGCGGGCGCCGTGATAGAGGCCCATCACGCCCCAGCCCGAGCCCCCGATGTGGAAGATCGGCATTGCGACCAGCGAGACATCATCGGTGGTCCACCTGTTCCACTCGGGCTTCTCGGCCTCGTTGCCGGTCTGCACCAGGTTGAGGAAGTTGGCATGCGACAGCATCGCGCCCTTCGGCTTGCCGGTCGTGCCGGAGGTGTAGAGCTGGATCGCGATGTCCTTCGGCCCGATCGTCACCTTCGGATCGTCGCCGCTCTGCGCATCGCGCCAGGCGAGATAGTCCGGCCATTCCGGCGCGCCGCCCTCGGTCGTGATGATGGTGCGGACGCCTGGGATCCTGTCCCTGATGTTGCGGACCTGCGTGATGAATTCGGGGCCCGTGAACAGCACCGGTGCCTTGCAGTCGTCGACGATGAACGCGACCTCGGGCCCCGCGAGCCGCCAGTTCACCGGCGCCATCACCACGCCGGCCTTCATCGCGCCCATCAACAGCTCGAAATAGAAGTCGCTGTTCTTGCCGAGATAGGCGATCCGCTCGCCTTTTTTGACGCCCATCGCGATCAACGCGTTGGCGACGCGGTTGGTCTTGATGTCGAACTCGGCGAACGTGGTTTGCCGGCCCTCGAACTCGAAGGCGAGCGCATTGCCGAGGTTCCTGGCACGGTCGCGTACCATATCGGCAAGATTTGCCAGTTGCTGTGCAGCGGACATGTTTCCCCCGTGGCGTCTTGTTCTGGTTGCGCGGAGTGTGGCGGCATCTCGCGGCAAAGACAATACGGCGGAGTGAGCCGCGATGTTTCAACCGCGTCGTCCCGGCGAAGGCCGGGACCCATTGCCACGAATGGGGGTGGCCTGCGATGCTCACCCCCGCGCGGCGCGGTCCTTCTCGTTCTGCGCCTTGATCGAATCGCGGGCCTTGGTCCAGTCGTCGTCGCTCCAGTCGCGCAACTGGTAGAAGTTGCCGCCCATTGCCAGCGCCTGCGCACCGTCCATGGCGATGGTCTCGCCGTTGATCCAGTCGCAGCCGCCGGAGATCAGGAACACCACGAGGTTCTGCAATTCCTCCATGGTGCCCACGCGGCCCATCGGATTCATCGCCTTGGTGCGCGCGCCGGCCTCGTCGCCGGGCTTGATGCGCTTGCTCATGCCCTCGGTCGGGATCTCGCCCGGCGCGATGGTGTTCAGGCGGATGCCGTGCCGGCCCCATTCGATTGCGAGCGACATCGTCATGGCGTGGATCGCCGACTTGCTCATCGCCGACGGCACCACGTAGGGCGAGCCGTTGCGCACCCAGGTCACCGTGATCGACACCACGTTGCCGCGATGGCCGCCCGCGATCCAGCGCCGCCCGACCGCGTGCGTGACGTAGAAGGTGCCGTGCATCACGATGTTGGCGACCGCATCGAAGCCGCGCGGCGACAATTCCTCGGAGCGCGAGATGAAATTGCCGGCAGCGTTGTTGATCAGGTCCGTGAGGGGGCCGCTGGTGGTCCAGATCGACTCGATCATCTCGTCGACCGCGAGTGCGTTGCGGATGTCGACGCCATGGCTGACGACGCGGCCGCCATACTCGGCCATCAGTTCGGTGGCGGTCTCGTCGCAGACGCTCTTGCGCCGCCCGCAGATATGGACCTCGGCCCCGAGTTGCAGGAAACGCGAGGCCATTGACTTGCCAAGACCGGTGCCGCCTCCGGTTACGAGGATGCGTCGCCCGGCGAGAAGCTGATCGTTGAACATCGTTTCCACCCTCGGGGTTGTCAGTTAATTGGTCGATTGACTAAAAGCGGACAACGGTCTTTCTGTAAAGCGACAACACAGGACAAAGCGGAGGAGACTGCAATGGAAGATCGCGTTTCGATATCGATTTCGGACGGTATCGCCGACGTACGCCTGGTGCGGGCGGACAAGATGAACGCGCTCGATGCCGCGATGTTCGATGCGCTGGTGGCCGCAACCGACCGTCTTTCCAAGGAAAAAGGCCTCCGGGTGGTGGTGTTGTCGGGCGAGGGCCGGGCGTTCTGCGCCGGTCTCGATATGGGCCGCTTCGCCGCGATGAAGGAGAAGGGCGGTAACGGGGTGCCGGGCGGCGAGAAGCGCGATCTCTCGATCCGCACCCATGGCAAGGCCAATTTTCCGCAGCAGGCGGTGTGGGGCTGGCGCCAGCTTCCGGTTCCCGTCATCGCCGCGATCCATGGCGTCGCCTTCGGCGGCGGCTTTCAGCTCGCGCTCGGCGCCGATATCCGCCTGCTCTCGCCGGACGCGCGGATGTCGATCATGGAGATCAAATGGGGCCTGGTGCCCGACATGGCGGGCACGCCGATCCTCGCCAGCCTGGTGCGCGACGACATCCTGCGCGAGCTGACCTACACCGGCCGCATCTTCTCGGCGCAGGAGGCGCAGGCCTACGGCCTCGCCACCCGCCTCTGCGACGATCCGCGTGCCGCCGCGCTCGAGCTTGCGCGCGAGATATCAGGCAAGAGCCCGGATGCGATCCGCGCCGCCAAGCGGATGCTGAACAACCTCTCGGTCGACCCCGCCGCCGCGCTGCTGGCGGAATCGATCGAGCAGCAGAAGCTGCTCGGCAGTCCGAACCAGACCGAGGCCGTGCGCGCCAATCTCGAGAAGCGCGCGCCCAGGTTTGCGGATGCGGGGTAGTGCCATCCTGTCGTTCCGGAGCGCGCGAGGCGCGAACGCGGAATCTCGAGATTCCGGGTCTGGTCCTTCGGACCATCCCGGAATGACGACTTGAACCCGACAAAAGATCGGATAGTGACAATGCAAACGTCCCAACTGTTCCGCGGCATCATCAGCGGTGACCGAAAACGGGATCACGATTCGGTCGGTGCGCGTGTCGACCGCATCGCGAGCGGCCTGCACCAGCTCGGCGTCAAAGCGGGCGACAGCGTCTGCATGCTGATGCGCAACGACATCGCCTTCATCGAGGCGGCCTACGCTGCGATGCGGCTCGGCGCCTATGGCGTGCCGATCAACTGGCACTTCAAGCCGGAAGAGATCAACTACGTCCTGACCGATTCCGGCACCCGCGTCCTGATCGCCCATGCCGACATGCTGCATCCCCTGCGCGGCGCGATCCCGCCTGGTGTCACCGTGCTCAGCGTGCCGACGCCGCCGGAGGTCCTCGCGAATTACAAGATCGATCCCGATCATCTCGCGACACCAGATTTCGCGAGCGATTTCGAAACCTGGCTCGCACGGCAGGCGCGCTACGACGGACCTGCGGTACCGCAGCCGCAGAACATGATCTATACCTCGGGCACCACCGGCCATCCCAAGGGCGTGCGACGTTTCGCGCCGACGCCGGTGCAGACCGCGAATGCGGAAGCGATGCGCGCGATGATCTACGGCCTGAAGCCGGGGGCGCGCGCGATCCTGCCCGGGCCGCTCTATCATTCGGCGCCGAATTCGTTCGGGCTGCGCTCGGGGCGGCTCGGCGGCGTGCTGGTGCTGATGCCGCGGTTCGACGCGGAGGAATTCCTGGCGTTGATCGAGCGCGAGAAGATCGACACCATCTTCATGGTGCCGACCATGTTCATCCGCCTGATGAAGTTGCCGGAGGACGTGCGCAGCAAATACGACATGTCGTCGCTGCGTCACATCATCCATGCCGCGGCGCCCTGTCCGGCGGACGTCAAGCGCGCGATGATCGAGTGGTGGGGGCCGGTGATCTATGAATTCTACGGCTCGACGGAATCGGGGGCGGTGACCTTCGCCAACTCCGAGGATGCGCTGAAGAAGCCCGGTACGGTCGGCAAGATCTCGCCCGGCGCCGAGCTTCGTTTCATCGGCGACGACGGCAGGGAGGTGGCGCAGGGAGAGATCGGCGAAATCTATTCGCGGATCGCGGGCAATCCGGATTTCACCTATCACAACAAGCCGGAGAAGCGCGCCGAGATCGATCGCGAGGGGTTCATCACATCGGGGGACGTCGGCTATATCGACGGGGACGGCTACGTCTTCATCTGCGATCGCAAGCGCGACATGGTGATCTCGGGCGGCGTCAACATCTATCCGGCCGAGATCGAGGCGGTGCTGCATGCCGTCCCCGGCGTGCACGATTGTGCGGTGTTCGGCATCCCGGACGCGGAGTTCGGCGAGGCGCTGATGGCAGTCATCGAGCCGCAGCCGGGCGTTGCGCTCGACATGGCCTGGATCCGGTCCCAGCTCAAGGCCTCGCTGGCCGACTACAAGGTGCCCAGGCATATCGAGATCCAGACCAGCCTGCCGCGCGAGGATTCCGGCAAGATCTTCAAGCGCCGGCTGCGGGACCCCTATTGGGAGCGGGCCGGACGGAGGATCTGAAGCCTTTTCGGGCAAAGTGGGTACCGGTTCGCGTGGCCGGTCGACGCGTTGCGGAGGCGGTGTGTGCACCGCCACGAAGTTCATCTTGCGTTGCGGCAAAAAAATTGCACACTCACGGGAGTGCCGGGCAGCTTCTGGAGTAGCCAGCCATGTCCTCCCAGACTTTGCCTTCCCAAACGATGCCTTCCGAGGCCGAGATCCGTGACAAGCGCGCCGCGGAGATGCAGGCGCAGGAGGAGGACGCGCGGCTCCGCAACGATATCCGCCTGCTGGGGCGCATCCTTGGCGACACCGTGCGCGACCAGGAGGGCGCCGACGCGTTCGACCTGGTCGAGCGCATCCGCCAGACCTCGGTCCGGTTCCATCGCGACGAGGACAAGCTGGCGCGGCGGGAGCTCGAGGCCATCCTCGATGGCATGTCGATCGCCGAAACGGTGCGGATCGTCCGCGCCTTCAGCTATTTCTCCCACCTCGCCAACATCGCCGAGGACCAGAACAACATCCGCCAGATGCGCAGCCGCGGTCCCGGCGGGGCGCCCCGCGCCAGCGTGCTGGAGCAGACGCTGACCCACGCGCGGCAGGCCGGCATCGCCCCGGCCGACCTGCGCGGCTTCTTCAAGGGTGCGCTGGTCAGCCCGGTGCTGACCGCTCACCCGACCGAGGTCCGCCGCAAGAGCACCATGGACCGCGAGATGGAGATCGCCGGCCTGCTCGACCGCCGCGAGCGGGTGCAGATGACGCCCGAGGAGAGCGAAGCCACCGACGAGCAACTCCGTCGCGCGGTGGTGACGCTGTGGCAGACCAATCTGTTGCGCCGGACCAAGCTCACCGTGCTCGACGAGGTCGCCAACGGGCTCTCATTCTACGACTACACCTTCCTGCAGGAGGTTCCGCGGCTGCACTGCGCGCTTGAGGACCGCCTGAACAAGGAGGGCGGCGAGCAGGGCGATGTCGCCTCCTTCCTGACCATGGGAAGCTGGATCGGCGGCGACCGCGATGGCAACCCGTTCGTCACCGCGGACGTGATGCGCGGCACGCTGCGGCTGCAATCGAGCCGGGTGCTCAGTTTCTATCTCGAGGAGCTGCACGCGCTCGGCGCCGAGCTGTCGCTTGCGGCGCATCTCGCCGACGTCTCGGACGAGCTGCGGACGCTGGCCGAGCGCTCGCCCGACACCTCGCCGCACCGGAGCGGCGAGCCTTATCGGCTTGCGGTGTCGGGCATCTATGCGCGGCTCGCGGCAACCGCCGCCAAGCTCGAGGTCGAGACCACGCGGCCGCCGGTCGGCAAGGCCGACCCCTATGCGAGCGTCAGGGAATTCCAGGGTGACCTCGACGTGCTCGACCGCTCGCTGATCGCGAACAACTCCGGCGTGATTGCGCGCGGCCGGCTGCGGCAGTTGCGCCGCGCGGTGGATTGCTTCGGCTTCCATCTCGCCCGGCTCGACATCCGCCAGAATTCCGCAGTGCATGAGCGCACCATTGCCGAGCTGTTCGACGCCGCCAATCCCGGCATGTCCTACCTGGCGCTCGGCGAGGATGCTCGCGTCAGCCTGCTGCTCAACGAGCTGCGCAGCGCGCGGCCGCTGACCTCGCCTTTCGTCAAGTACAGCGAGGAAACGCAGGGCGAGCTTGGCGTGTTCCGCGCCGCCGCGGAGGCGCATGCCAAATTCGGTCCAGACGTGATTTCCCAGTGCATCATCTCGATGTGCAAGGGCATGTCGGACATGCTGGAGGTGGCTGTTCTGCTGAAGGAGGTCGGCCTCGTCAATCCGTCCGGCCGCAGCGCCATCAACATCGTGCCGCTGTTCGAGACGATCGAGGATCTGCAGGACTCCAGCCGCATCATGGACCGCCTGCTGGCGATCCACGACTACCGCAGGCTGGTCGACAGCCGCGGCAGCGTGCAGGAGGTCATGCTCGGCTATTCCGACAGCAACAAGGATGGCGGCTTCGTCACCTCGGGCTGGGAACTCTACAAGGCCGAGATCGGCCTGGTCGAGGTGTTCGAACGCCATCACGTGCGCCTGCGCCTGTTCCACGGCCGCGGCGGCTCGGTCGGCCGCGGCGGCGGTCCGAGCTATGACGCGATCATCGCCCAGCCCGGTGGCGCCGTGAACGGCCAGATCCGCATCACCGAGCAGGGCGAGATCATCTCCTCGAAATATTCCAACGCCGAGGTCGGCCGCAGCAACCTGGAGATCCTCGCTGCCGCGACGCTGGAAACCAGCCTGCTGCAGCCGCGGCAGAGCGCGCCGCGCGCCGAGTACCTGAAGGCGATGGAGGAGATTTCGGCCCTCGCCTTCAGGGCCTATCGCGGCCTCGTCTACGAGACCCCGGGCTTCGCCGACTATTTCTGGGGCTCGACCGTCATCAACGAGATCGCGACGCTGAACATCGGCAGCCGTCCGGCATCGCGCAAGAAGACCCGCGAGATCGAGGACCTGCGGGCCATCCCCTGGGTGTTCTCCTGGGCGCAGTGCCGGCTGATGTTGCCGGGCTGGTACGGTTTCGGCGCGGCGGTCGAAACCTGGATCGCGGAGCACCCGGATCAGGGCATGCCGTTCCTTCAGGAACTCTATCGCGAGTGGCCGTTCTTCCGCACGCTGCTGTCGAACATGGACATGGTGCTGGCGAAGAGCTCGATTGCGATCGCCTCGCGCTATGCCGAGCTCGTGCCCGATGTCGAATTGCGCGAGAAGATCTTCGGCCGGATCCGCCGGGAATGGCATCTCTCGATCGAGACGCTGCTCGACATCATGGGCACCGAGCGATTGCTGCAAGGCAACCCGCTGCTGGAGCGCGGCATCCGCAACCGCTTCCCCTATCTCGATCCGCTCAACCATGTGCAGGTGGAGCTGTTGAAGGAGCATCGCGCACAGAACCCCGACGAGCAGGTGCTGCGCGGCATCCAGATCACCATCAACGGCATTTCGGCCGGGCTGAGGAATAGCGGGTAGCTGGTGAAATATCGTCCCGGCTTTCGCCGGGACGACACCTATGCCCGCACGTCATAAACCCTCAGATCGGATCCCAGGTGAAGACATCGGCCGAACGGTCGAGCTTGGAGAACGATCCCTTCAGGGCTGGCATGCCGTGTTCGGCAATGGTCTGCGGAGTCCAGCCTTCGCTGCGGTGAACCGAGCGGACCGGGCGATGCTGGCCGAACAGGAAGATCTCGTTCATGCGCACACCGAAGATCTGTCCGGTGACATCCTTGGCGGCGTCCGAGAGCAGGTGGGCGCAGACCGGTGCGATCTTCTCGGGACCCATCTGCTGGATCTTCGCGACGCGCGCCTTCTCGGCCTCGGTCTCGGTCGGGATGGTGCCGATCATGCGGGTCCAGGCGAACGGCGAGACGCAGTTCGAACGCACGTTGAAGCGGCCCATGTCGAGCGCGATCGACTTCGAGAGGCCGACGATGCCGAGCTTGGCGGCGGCGTAGTTGGCCTGGCCGTAATTGCCGATCAGGCCGGAGGTCGAGGTGAAGTGCACGAAGGAGCCGCTCTCCTGTTCGCGGAACAGGCGTGCCGCCGCGTGCGAGACGTAGAACGAGCCCATCAGGTGCACCTTGATGACGGCCTCGAACGCCTCCACGCTCATCTTGTGGAAGATCATGTCGCGCAGGATGCCGGCATTGTTGACGACGCCGTCGAGCCGGCCGAAATGGTCGGTCGCGGTCTTCACGATCTTGCTGGCGGGAATCGCTTCCGCCACCGACTCGAAATTGGCGACCGCGGTGCCGCCGCGCTTCTTGATCTCCTCGACCACCTCTTCGGCTGGCGTGGCGCTCGAGCCGGCGCCATCCGCCGCGCCGCCGGGATCGTTGACCACGACCTTGGCGCCCTCCGCGGCGCAGAGCAGCGCGATCTCGCGGCCGATGCCTCGGCCCGCCCCGGTGACGATGATGACCTTGTCCTGCAGTGATTTTGCCATGTGGGTGCTCCTGGTGTCGTTGCTTACCTCGCCCCGCTTGCGGGGAGAGGTCGGATCGCATCGCGAGATGCGATCCGGGTGAGGGGGATTCTCCGCGAGTCCGACTGTGTGGAAGCAGCCCCTCACCCCAACCCTCTCCCTGTCAGAACGGGGAGAGGGAGAGGCGAGCGGCTCGCTTACTTCTCGTTCGTAAAGATGATCGTGCCCGAGGCCGCGAACATGCCGCCGACGCCGTGACAGACCGAGATCTTCGCATTCGGCACCTGCGCCGGCGCGATGCCGCGCATCTGCCGCACGCTCTCCTGCAGGGCGTACATGCCGTACATGCCCGAGTGCATGTAGCTGAGGCCACCGCCATTGGTGTTGAGCGGCAGCTTGCCGCCGGGGCGGGTGTGACCGTCGGCGATGAACTTGCCGGTCTCCTCGTACGGCATGAAGCCGAGGTCGCCGAGGCCGTAGAGCGGCAGATGCGCGAAGGCGTCATAGATCATCAAATGATCGACGTCCTTGTGCGTGATCCCGGCTTCCTTGAAGGCAAGCGGTCCGGCGACCCCGAAGGCGCGCGATGAGTCGAACGTCTTCATCTGGCTGACCATCGGCGTTTCCACGCTCTCGCCGGTGCCGAGAATGTAGACCGGCTTCCGCGGGAAATCCCTGGCGCGGTCGGCAGAGGTCAGGATCAGCGCACCTCCGCCGTCGGTGACGAGGCAGCACTGCAGCAGCCGGAACGGATAGGCGATCATCCGCGAATTCAGTACGTCGGCGACCGTGATCGGGTCCTTCATGGTCGCGCGCGGATTCCGGGCCGCCCATTCGCGCTGCACGACCGCGACCATCGCGAGCTGCTCATGGGTGATGCCGTGCGTCTTCATGAAGCGCAGCACGGGGATCGGGAACATGCTCGGCGGGCCATAGACGCCGAACGGTGCCTCGAACTGGCCGTTGAGGCTGTCCGGCGCCGTGAAGCGCGGCTGCTTGCCGATCATCGACTTGCCGCTCTCGGCATGGGTGATCAGCACGGTCTTGCAGAGGCCGGCCTCGATCGCGGCCGCGGCGTGGCGGACATGCAGCATGAAGGAGCAGCCGCCGACCGAAGTGCCGTCGACCCAGGTCGGCGTGATGCCGAGATAGTGCGCGACCTGCTGCGGCGTCTCGACCGCGGTGGCGAAGCCGTCGATATCCGACAGCTTGAGGCCGGCATCCGCAATCGCATTCAGCGCCGCATCCGCATGCAGCTGGATCTGCGACATGTTCGGGATGACGCCGAGCTCGGTGGTTTCGGCCGCACCGACGACGGCAACCTGGTTCCTGCGCATCGCGTTACCCCTTCGCCGGACGGAATACGGGGAGGGTGATCCTGTCGTCGAGCGCCTGGAAGGCGACCTCGAGCGGCATGTCTAGCTCGAGCGCCTCCGGTGTCTGCGGACAATCGATGATGTTGCTCATCATGCGCGGGCCCTCGTCGAGCTCGACGACGGCGATCGCGTAGGGCGGGGTGAAGCCGGGCGCGGCGGGACGATGGTTGATGACGTAGCTGTAGAGCTTGCCCTTGCCGCTCGCCTTGAATACGGAGACCTTGCGCGAGGCGCAGGACGGGCAGAACGGGCGCGGCGGAAAATAGACATTGGCGCAGGCATCGCAGCGCTGCAGGCGCAATTCGCCGGCCTTGGTGCCGTCCCAGAAGTGCTGGGTTTCCGGGGTCGGTTTTGGTTTCGCGCGCGCGGGCTCGGCCATCTCTTATCTTCCTCCCGATTTCTTTAGGGTCTTGATGCGCCATCGGACCGATGGCCGTCAACGGTCTATCCGCATGCTGCGCAGCCGCCTGTGTCCTGCGCATGCCGCATATTCCGTCCCTCGCACAATTGATGAGGCGGCCGCGCTTGTGTCGCTGCGGCACGGCGCGTAGAACGACCCCCGAAACCAAACAGCCGGGAGGAAAAAACATGCTGAGGATGACGGGCGCGGCACTCGCCGCCGGCCTCGCGTTCGCCACACAGGCCATGGCCGCGGATGCACCTTCGGAGATCAAGATCGGCACGCTCTACGCGTCGTCGGGACGCTTCGCCTCGATCTCGATGCCGGTCTACAGCTCGCTGAAATTGTGGGTCGAACAGAAGAACGCCGAGGGCGGCGTCTATGTGAAGGCGTTCGACAAGAAGATCCCGATCAAGCTCGTCTCCTATGACGACCAGAGCAACACCGCGACCGCCTCGACGCTCTACAACCAGCTCATCACCCAGGACAAGGTCGACCTGCTGGTCGCCGATTCCGGATCGGTGCTGACCGCACCCGCAGTTGCGATCGCGCGCGACCACAAGATGTTCCTGTTCGACCAGACCGGCACCGGCGCGAGCTTCTTCTCCAAGGACAATCCGTATATCGCGCTGATGGCAGACCCGGTATCGACGGTCTGGCCGAAGCCGCTGGCGGATTTCATCAGCCATGATGGCCCCGGCCTCGGCATCAAGAAGGTTGCGATCCTCTACTCGACCAACGAGTTCACGGGAACGCAGGCCAATGCCTTCCGCAAGTTCGTCAAGGATTCCGGTGCGCCGATCGAGATCGTCTACGATCAGGGCGTCCCGACCGAGACCACGAACTACAACGTCATCATCAACAACATCAACAATTCCAGCCCCGACGCGGTGATCACTTTCGGCTACGCGCCGAACGACATCGCGTTCCTGCGCAACGTCCAGGACGTCGGCATCAAGTTCAAGATGCTGTTCGCGATCTATGCCGGTATCGAGACCGAGCTCCTGGAGAAGAACGTAGGCGCCAAGGGACTCGATCACGTCTGGACCTATGTGCCGCCCTCCGAGCTGGATTATTCCGTCAATTTCGGAATGAACATGAAGGATTTCCGCGCCACCTGGGAGAAGAAGTACAACGACGGCAAGATGGAGTTCGGCTTCAACGCGGTGGCGGGCTACACCACGGCGCTCGTCATCGAGAAGACGCTGTCGGTGGCGACCAGCCTCGACCAGATGGAGCTGCGCCGCGCGGTGTTCTCGCTCAACGGTCAGCTCAAGACGCTGGACGGTACCTTTGCGCTCGACGAGACGGGCGGGCAGATCGGCGAGTTGACGCCGCTCGGACAGCTTTCGGTGGACGAGAACGATCACATCAAGTTCACCTCGATCTATCCGCACGAGACCGCGACCGGCAAGCCGGTCTATCCGGCACCGTGATGTCGTCAGGGACGGCACATCTGATCCTCGGCGGCGGGCGCTAGCATGACCTACGCGCTCGTTGCCGGCGTGCTGTTCGGGCTGTATTTCAGCCTTGTCGGCATCGGTCTCAATCTCGTGTTCGGCGTCATGCGCATCGTCAACCTTGCGCATGGCGACATGCTGATGCTCGGCGCCTTCATAGCGGTCGGCGTGGTCGGCGTCTTCGGCATCGATCCCCTGTTCGCGGTGCCGCTGGCCTTCGTGGTCTTCGTGCTCGCCGGCCTCTTGCTGTACTGGGTGCTGGTGCCGCGGCTGCAGGGCTCGGCCAATCCCGAAATGCTGTCGATCATCCTGTTCTTTGGCCTGTCGCAGGTGATCGAAGCCGTCACCACGATCTTCGCCGGCACCAGCGAGCGGTCGATCCAGAGCCGGCTGCTCGGCACCGTCTTTACGACCATCAAGGTCAAGTGGTTCGGCGGCAAGGCCGGCGGAGCAGGGCCGATCCAGATCCTCGGCCAGGGATTTCCCGCGCCATGGGTAATCGCGGCGGTCACCAGCCTGATCGCGATCGGGCTTGTCTACCTCTACCTCTATCGCACCCGGCTCGGCACCTTGACCCGCGCGGTGATGTCGCGGCGCGACGAGGCGCTCGCGACCGGCATCGACGTCGACCGCGTGTCGGCGGCGGCGTTCGGCATCGGGCTCGGGCTCGCGGCGGTCGCCGGCGTGTTCGCGCCCTTCATGTTCGGCTCGGTGACGCCGGCCTTCGGTGCGGACGCGACGGTGACGTCGTTTGCCATCGTGGTGCTGGGCTCGCTCGGCAATCCCCTCGGCACCGCACTCGGCGGCGTCGTCTACGGCGTGTTCTACATGCTGGTGCAGACCTATCTCAGCTCCTGGGCTGACCTCTTGCCCTATGTGCTCCTGATCCTGATCCTGTTGTTGCGCCCGAGCGGCCTGCTCGGAAGGCGGGTGCGCGTTGCCTGATACGTCGAAGCACCTGCTGTTCATCCTGGCGCCGCTGGTCGTGGTGTTCGCCGTGCTGCCCGGCGTCTATCAGAACCATCTGCTGCTGTTCAATTTCGTGATCTTCCTGATCCTCGCCCAGGGCGTGAACATCATCTATGGCTTCACCGGCTATCTGCCGTTCGGCTATGTCGGCTTCTTCGGCGCCGGTGCCTACGGCTTTGCCATCATGGTGATGCATCTGCAGACGCCGGCGCCGCTTGCCGTGCTGGTCGGTGGCGTGGTGGCAGTCGCGCTCGGCCTCCTGCTGACGCCGTTGCTGCGATTGTCGGGCGCCTATTTCGCGATCGCCAACCTCGCTGCCTCGCTCGCGGTGTTGCACTTCGTTGCCAATCCGGCGCTGGAGAACATCACCAAGGGGCCGTATGGCGTGTCGCTGACCGGCACCTTCAATCCGACCGATGCCTACTACGCGGCCATCGCCGTGCTGGCGCTGACGCTGGGCGGTGTCGTCTATCTGAAGAACTCGGCCTTCGGCCTCGCCTTGCAGGCGGTGCGCGAGGACGCGGTCTCGGCCTCGATGGCCGGCGTCAACGTCGTCAAGATGCGCGTGATCGCCTGGCTGGCGTCGGCGCTGGTCGCCGGACTCGCCGGCGGCATCTATGCCTGGTACGTCTCGGTGTTCTATCCCGACAACGTGTTCTCCAGCGACTTCAGCATCTTCGCGATCGTGTTTGCGCTGTTCGGTGGCGTCGCCACCATCATCGGGCCGATCGTCGGCGTGCTCATCCTCTACGGCATCTACAATCTGATCGGCTTCACGACACCGCAATATTTCCAGCTGATCTACGGCCTCCTGATCATGGGACTGGTGCTGTTCCTTCCGGCAGGGCTGGTGTCGCTGGCAACGCGGAGGGGCTGGAATGTCCCCTGAGACGAAGCCCATCCTCACGGTTTCCAGGCTGGTCAAGCGCTTCGGCGGCTTCTATGCGCTCGACGGCCTGAGCTTCCATGTCGTGCCGGGCGAAATTCTCGGCCTCGTCGGGCCCAACGGCTCCGGCAAGACCACGGCGATCAATGTGATCTCGGGCCTTTATGCGCCCGATGACGGCGAGGTCGCGTTCGACGGCGCGCAAGCCGGCGGCATCGCCTCGCACAGACTGGTCCACCGCGGCATCAACCGCACCTTCCAGGTGCCGAAGCCGTTCCTGTCGCTGACGGTGCGCGAGAACATCCAGGTCGCGCTGGCCTATGGGCACGCCGCCGGCCATGCGGCGGCGACGCCGCCGTCGATGGCGGAGCTGCTCGACGAGTACCGGTTGAAGGAGGTCGCGGACCGCCCCGCAGCCGATCTCAACAGCGCACAGCAGAAGATGCTGGATCTGACGCGCGCGCTTGCGACGCGTCCGCGGCTCCTGCTGCTCGACGAACTCGCGGCCGGCCTCAATCCGGCGGAGCTCGACTGGATCGCCGGGCGCATCAAGGCGCTGGCCGCGACCGGCATGGCGATCATCGTGGTCGAGCATCTGATGGGCTTCATCGAGCAGATCACCGACCGCGTCATCGTGCTCAATGCAGGCAAGGAGATCTTCGAAGGCACGCTGGCAACCGCGGTGCGCGAGCCGCAGGTGATCGAGGTGTTTCTGGGAGGCGAGCATGCCGCCTGATGCAACGGCCCTTCTGGAAGCCGAACGCGTCGATGCCGGCTACGGCACCATGCAGGTGCTGTGGGGCGTCGATCTCGACGTCCGCGCTGGCGAGACTGTGCTGCTGCTCGGCGCCAACGGCGCGGGCAAGACCACCTTCCTGAAGTCGCTGGTCGGCCTGATCGAGGCGCGCAATGGCCATATCAGGCTCGGCGGCGAAGACGTCACAAGGATGCGCTCGTCGGACCGCATGAAACGCGGCATGACCTATATGTCGGAGCTCGCCGTGTTCCCCGACCTGTCGATCGAGGAAAACATCCGCGTCGGCGCGCAGGCGCTCGGCCACGCCGATCCGGGGGCACGGGTCGATGAACTCTATGGATTGTTTCCGGTGCTTCGTGACAAGCGGCGTGATCCGGCCTCCAGTCTCTCCGGCGGCCAGCGCAAGATGCTCGGCATCGCCAAGGCGCTGTCGGCCGATCCGAAGCTGCTGGTGATGGACGAGCCGTCGGCTGGCCTGTCGCCGCTGTTCGTCAAGGAGGTGATCCGCGCTCTCACCAGCCTGCAGGGCCGAGGATTGGCGCTCCTGATCGCTGAACAGAATATCAGCTTCCTCGAGGTCGCGACCCGGGTATTCGTGCTGGAGGGCGGCCGGATCCGCTTCTCGGGCACGGTTGCCGAAATGAGCGGCAACGAGGAGTTGCACCGCGCCTATTTCGGATTGAAGTGATCGGATCGCGCGCCGGCGATCTGGAAATCGGCGCCGGTTCGCGCGACAATCAGGTGCCAGCCACGAAGTGAAGACCATGCCCAACAATCCGACACTCGCCTCCCTCGCAGCCGATCTCGCCAGCGGTGCGACGTCCTCCCGCAAGCTCGTCGAGCGATGTATCGCCAAAATCGCCGATCCCGCCGGCGAGGGCCAGCGCACCTTTATCCATGTCGACAGGGACGCCGCCCTCGACGCGGCCGACGCCATGGACCGGCTGCGCAAGGCGAAAGCGGCGCCGTCGCCCTTTGCGGGCATTCCGGTCTCGATCAAGGACCTGTTCGACATCAGGGGGCAGGTGAGCCGCGCCGGCTCGCGCGCACTCGATGACTCCGCGCCGGCCGAGGCCGATGCGCCGGTGGTCGCACGGCTGCGGCGCGCCGGCTTCATCGTGATCGGGCGCACCAACATGACCGAGTTCGCCTATTCCGGCATCGGCATCAATCCGCATTACGGTACGCCGAAGGGCGCCTGGAACCGGAGCGTCGGCCATGTGCCCGGCGGCTCGTCGTCGGGCGCGGCGGTCTCGGTCGCCGACGGCATGGCCTTTGGCGCGCTCGGCACCGACACCGGCGGCTCCTGCCGGATTCCCGCGGCCTTCAACGGCATCGTCGGCTACAAGCCGACGCAGCGGCGGATTCCGCTCGATGGCGGCGTGCCGCTGTCGTTCTCGCTCGACAGCTACGGGCCGTTGGCGAATTCAGTGGCCTGCTGCGCGGTGTTCGACGCCGTGCTCGCCGACGAGCCGGTCAAGCCGCTGGCGCCGCGCCCGGTGAAGGGCATGCGGCTTGCGGTGCCGACAACGGTTGTGCTCGACGATCTCGACGACGCCGTGGCAAAGACCTTCGAGCGTGCGCTGGCCGCGCTGTCGCGCGCCGGCGCCATGATCGAGCGCATCGAGGTGCCGGAGCTGCTCGACGTCGGCGTGATGAACGCCAAAGGCGGGTTTGCCGCGGCGGAAAGCTATGCCTGGCACCGCTATCTGATCGCCAGCAAGGGCGACATGTACGATCCCCGCGTGTCGTCGCGAATCCTCCGCGGCGAGGGTTTTCCGGCTGCCGACTATATCGATCTCCTGAACGCGCGCCGCTCCTTCATCGAGCGGACCAACAAGCGCATCGCGCCCTACGACGCCATGGTGCTGCCGACCACGGCGAACCTGCCGCCGACCATTGCCGACCTTGCCGACGACAAGGCCTTTGCCACCCAGAACCTGCGCGCGCTGCGCAATTGCACGCTGATCAATGTGCTCGACGGCTGCGCGATCTCGCTGCCGGCGCATCGCGAGGGTGAGGCGCCGGTCGGCCTGATGCTCGCGGCGTCAGGCGGTTCGGATCGCCGTATCTTCGAGCTTGCGGCCGGAATGGAGACCGTGATCCGTGTTTGATCTCACCTTCAACATCGACGACAGGGGCGCCGCGACGCCGCTCACGTTCGAGATCAGGCAGGCCGTGATCGCCGGCTGGACCGGCCGCGATCCGGTGGCGCGCGACAAGCACATCGCCGAGCTCGAGGCGATCGGCATCGCGCGGCCCGCGACGACGCCGATCTACTACCGCTGCTCGGCGCGGCGGTTGACCCTTGCCGACACCATCGAGGTCTGCGGCGAGGACTCCAGCGGCGAGGTCGAGTTCGTGCTGATCGGCTGGCAGGGCCGCATCTTCGTCGGCTGCGGCTCCGATCACACCGACCGCAAGGTCGAGGGCTACAGCGTCACGGTGTCGAAGCAGATGTGCGACAAGCCTGTCGCCTCCGAACTCTGGGAGCTCGAAGACGTGATCGGACACTGGGACCGATTGATCCTGCGCTCCTGGGCCACGATCGGCGGGGAACGCGTGCTCTACCAGGAAGGCACCCTCGACCACATGCTGCCGGTCAAGGACCTGATCGCGCGCGGTTTCGGCGCGGGCGGATTGCCTGACGGCTGCGCCATGTTCGGCGGCACGTTCGCAGCCAAAGGCGGTATCCGCCCGGCGAGCCGGTTCGAGTTCGAGCTGGAGGATCCGGTGCTCAAGCGCAAGATTCAGCATGGTTATGACGTGGTCACGCTGCCGGTCAGGGGTTGATCGCACGCAGCGACCCACACGGGACGATCTGTAGCCCGGATGGAGCGGAGCGAAATCCGGGACGGTGTATCCGCGAGAGACCGGCCCCCGATTACGCTGCGCTGCATCCGGGCTACGAACTGGCAATTGGCTCTGTTCCGAGCCGTTTCCTACCCGGAAATCGGGTGGCGCCGGCGGCAATCGTGAGCAAAACTCCGTTCATGAAAGCCACAGCCAAAATTGCCGCCCCGGCGGCACCATCCGACATTCCGGACCGCGTCGACGCGCTCGACTGGGGTCACGTCACTGCCGATCTCGACGTACAGGGCTGTGCGGTCCTGAAGGGGCTGCTGACGCCTCAGGAATGCGATCGTCTCGCAGCGCTCTATCCGGATGACAGCCGGTTCCGCAGCAAGGTCGTGATGGGCCGTCATGGCTTCGGCCGCGGCGAGTACAAATATTTCAACTATCCGCTGCCGGACCTGATCGCCGAACTGCGGCTGGCGCTTTATGCGCAGCTGATGGCCACGGCCAATCGCTGGAACCAGACGATGGGTATCGATATCAATTACCCCGCGTCGCATGCGGCGTTCCTGAAGCGCTGCCATGAGGCCGGGCAGATCCGGCCGACGCCACTGCTGCTGCAATATGGCGAAGGCGACTACAATTGCCTGCATCAGGATCTCTATGGCGAGCATGTGTTCCCGATCCAGGTCGCGATCCTGCTGTCGCAGCCGGGACGCGATTTCACCGGCGGTGAGTTCGTGCTGACCGAGCAGCGGCCACGGATGCAGTCGCGGCCCGAAGTGGTTCCGTTGGCGAAAGGCGATGCAGTGGCGTTCGCCGTGCACCATCGTCCGGTGTAGGGGACGCGCGGGTCCTACCGCGTCAATCTCCGCCACGGTGTCAGCCGCATCAGATCCGGCCATCGTCACACCGTGGGTGTGATCTTCCACGACGCGAAGTGAGTGCAGTCAGGCGTGACCGCTGATCTGTTCGAGACCGTTGGCGATGCACGACCCCCGCGCCAGACCATGGCGGAGGGGGCGGTGATCCTGCGCGGTTTCGCCAGGCCATTCGAGGCCGAACTGATTCCGGCCCTTCGCGCCATCGTGAAGCAGTCGCCATTCCGGCATCTGATCACGCCGGGAGGCCACCGGATGTCGGTCGCGATGACCAATTGCGGCCGCCTCGGCTGGGTGTCCGACCCCACCGGCTATCGCTATGACGGCATCGATCCCGAGAGTGGCGCGCCGTGGCCGCCAATGCCGCCGGTGCTGTGCAGGCTGGCGTCTGATGCCGCAGGCGAGGCCGGCTTCAGCGGCTTTGCTCCCGAGGCCTGCCTGATCAACCGCTACGTCCCCGGCGCAAAATTGTCGCTGCACCAGGACAAGGACGAGCTCGATTTCGGAGCACCGATCGTGTCGGTGTCGCTGGGGCTGCCGGCGACCTTCCTGTTCGGCGGCCTGAAGCGCAGCGACACGCCGCGCCGTTATCGCCTTGAACACGGCGACGTCGTGGTATGGGGCGGGGCATCACGCCTGGTCTATCACGGCGTCGCGCCGCTCGCCGACGGCGAGCATGGCGTGCTCGGGCGCCAGCGCATCAACCTGACCTTCCGCAAGGTGCGCTGAGGCGGACGTCCCCTCCCGCGAGGCAGGCGGATGGTCTAAGCTCGCAGCATGACCGCGAAGGCCGACCAGGCAGCCCGGCGTACCGGCGTCTATCTCGCCGTACTGCAGCTCGTATTCACGCTGGGCTGGACCACCTATCTGATCTACTTGCCGAAGCTGTGCGCCGAAGTTGGCATCGCGCCGGCGACGGTCATCCTGATCCTGATGATGGATCAGGGCATCTTCACCATCACCGACACCGCGATGGGATTGGCCGCGGACCGGATCTCGATCGTGGTCGGCCGGCTCGGCATCTTCGTCGGGTGCCTCGCCGCGATCTCCTGCGCCGCCTTCATCGCGCTGCCTTACGTGGCAGGGACGGGGCCGGGCGCACGCGTCTGGTTGATCGCCCTGATCGTGGTCTGGGCGGTCACGTCATCGGCGTTGCGCGCGCCACCGTTGACGCTGCTCGGCAAATATCGCGCGCAGCCGTCGATCCCGTTCCTCGCGGCGCTCGCGATGCTGGGTTACGGTCTCGCCGGCGCGTTGTCGCCCTATCTCGGGGTCATGCTGCGCGATCAGGACGCGCGGCTGCCGTTCGTGCTGTCTGGCGCCGTGCTGCTGCTGACCGCGCTGGCGTTCTCCGGGATCGAACGCCGCATGGCGCGGGAGGTTCAACCTGCGCAGACGGCCAGGCCGGCAGCGCCGATCGGAGCGGCGTCGATGTTCCTCATCGTGGTGATGGTGATCCTGTCGCTCGGCTATCAGCTGCATTTCAGCATCAACAGCGGGCCGTTCTTCCTGCGCTTCGCCAAACCCGACGATCTGCAGTGGCTGATGCCGGTGTTCTGGATCGGCTTCAGCATCGCGATGTTTCCGGCCAGTGCGGTCGTCAAGCATCAGGGCGGCGTGATCGTGATGGGCCTCGCTGGCCTGCTCGGCGCGCTTGCCATCGTCGTCGCAGAAGTTGCCGGAAGCCTCAATATCCTGATCGCGGCGCAGTTCATGGCAGGGGCCGCCTGGGGCTGCATGCTGATGAGCGCGGTGTCGGCGGCGCTCGCGATCGGGCAGACCGGCGCTGAAGGCAGAATTACCGGCCTGGTATTCTCCGCGCTGGCGCTCGCCACCTGTGCGCGGATGGCGGCGGTCGCAGGCGGCCTGCAGAAGCTGCCGGACTACGCCCCGCTGCTGCGCTGGGCGCCGGTCGCCTGCTGGTTCGTCGCAGGCGCCGGGCTGCTCGTCATCGCCGCGTCGCGGCAGCAACGCAGCGCGCAGATATCCTAAAGCGCGTCATCGCGCTTTAGCTATTTGTCTGAGCATGATCTTTTCGGAAAACCGCTACACACTCTTCCGGATCATGCTCTAGTTGTTCTTCGCCGGGTGGATGAACGCCCAGGGGCTGATCTCGGAACCGGTCGGCACTTCCACCGAGATTACATACGGCCCGCCATCGGCGAGTGCCTTTTCCAGTGCCGGGCGGAAGTGGTCGGGCGAGGTGACGCGCGCGGCGCCAGCACCGAAGGACTCCGCGAGCTTGACGAAATCCGGGTTGACGAGGTCGGAGGCAACGACGCGGCCGTCGAAGCGCTCCTGCTGATCGCGGCGGACATTGCCATAGGCGTTGTTGTTGAACACCAGCGTCACCACGCCGATCCTGAACTGCACGGCGGTGGCAAGCTCCTGCACGCCGAACATGAAGCCGCCATCGCCGGTGATGGCAACGACAGGCTTGTTCGGGTTGGCGACCTTGGCGCCGAGCGCGGTCGGGAAGCCGGAGCCGAGCGTGCCCTGATAGCCCGAGGTGACGAAGGTGCGCGGTTCGTAGATCGGAAAGCCGTACCAGGAGGCGAAGCCGACCTGCGACAACTCGTCGGTGACGATGGCGTTCGCAGGAAGCACTTCGCGCAGGATCTTCAGGTAGGCCATCTGCGGCTGGATGCGCTGGATCTCGTGCTCGGCGGCAGCGCTCGCCTCGCGGATCGCGGCGCGGCGGCCCGAGGTCTTGCGATAGCCGGCCTTGCGCACGGCCGCGACCAGATCGGACGTGCCGCCTTTCGCATCGGCGATCACGGCGGCATCTGCCGGGACGCGGCGCATTTCGACCGGATCGATGTCGATGCGGACGCTCCTGAGGCCAGCCGGCTGATAGGGCCAGCGCGACATCGTCGGCAGCTCCAGCCTCGTGCCGATGCCGATCATCAGGTCGGTCTTCGGCCACAGCTTGTAGGCCGCCGCCATGGTGAGTCCGAGCTCGTGCGCGTTGGAGACGATGCCGCGGCCGCTGCGGAAGGCCACGACGGGCGCGTCGATCATCTCGGCGAGCTCGAGAATCTCGTCGCGCGCATCGATCGCGCCGCTGCCGACGAAAATCATCGGCGTCTTGCTGCCCGCGATCAGATCGGCCGCGGCCTTGATGCGATCAGGATCAGGTTGTGGCGCCGGCAGCGGATCGAACGGCTTCGCGGACGCAACCCGGGCACGCTGGGTGAACACATCCCACGGCATTTCCAGCGAAGCCGGGCCGCGCCGGCCCGACAGCATCTCCTGGAATGCGCGCGAGACCATCGCGGGCGCGTTATCGGGATATTCGATCCGCTCGGCCCATTTCACGAAGGTGCGCAATGTCGCGAGTTGATCGGGCATCTCGTGCAGATGGCCGCGGCCCTTGCCCAGAAACTGGGTCGGCACCTGTCCGGTCAAGCAGAGCACCGGCTCGTTGCAGCCGAACGCGGTGAGCAGCGCCGCTGACGCATTGAGCACGCCGGGGCCGGGCACCACGCTGAACACGCCGGGCCGGCCGCTGGACCTGGCATAACCGAACGCCATGTATCCGCAGGCCTGCTCGTGCCGGGCGCCGATCACCTTGAGCTGCGCCTGGTGGAACGCATCGAACAGGCCATAGATCTGCGCGCCGGGCAGGCCGAACACCGTGTCGACGCCGTGTGCGACGAGGCCGTTGACGATCGCTTCGCCGCCGGAGGTAGAGGTCATGGCACTGTCCGCTTGCTTGAGATGTCAGTTGGCTTCGTCGACGACGCCGTTACGCAGGATTCCGACGCCTTCGGCCTCGACCTCGACGACGTCACCGGGCTTCAGGTAGCGCGGCGGATCGAACCGCGCCCCCGCGCCGGTCGGCGTGCCCGTGACGATGATGTCGCCGGGAACCAGTGTCGTGAAGGTCGAGATGTAATTGATGAGGTAGCGGAAGCCGAAGATCAAGCGCGAGGTGCGGTCATCCTGCCTGACCTCACCGTTGACGCGCGTGGTCAGCCTGATATCGGCGATCTGCGCTTCACTGGTGTAGGGCACGATCCACGGGCCGAGGCTGCCGGTGGAGTCGAAATTCTTGCCCTGGGTGACGTTGAACTTGGCGTGCCGCACCCAGTCGCGGATGGTGCCCTCGTTGCACAGCGTGATCGCGGCGATGTGATCGAGCGCCGCACCTTCCGGAATATGCCGCCCGGCCTTGCCGATTACGAGCACCAGCTCGCCCTCGTAGTCGAGCTGGGGCGAGGCGCGCGGGCGCACCACGGGCGTGTTGTGGCCGACGAAGGAGCGTGGCACGCGCAGGAACATGCTCGGATATTTCGGTGCGTCCGAACCGTCCTTGTATTCGGCGTTGCGGTCCGGATAGTTGACGCCGATGCAGATGATCTTTTCCGCTGCCGGGATCGGCGGCTGCCAACTGATCGCATCGAGCGCGTGGTCCGGCGAACGCTTTGCGGCGTCCTCCACCAGCTTGGTCAGTGCGCCGGCGGCGATGGCTTCGCGCAAGGTCGGGTAGTCCTTCGCGAAACGCGCGGAGAGATCGATGACGCCATTGTCGGTGACGGCGCCGTATTTGACGGCGCCGCTAACGGAATAGGTTGCGAGGCGAGGGGAGGCCATTTGCAAATCCTCAATCCGCAACCAGCACGTCGGCGACGAAGCGCGGCTCACGCACGGCCTGGCCAGCGAAGGGCGAGCCCTCCTCGAACCAGGAGCGCGGCGCCGGCGCCCCCCACAAGGTTTGGCGGCGCGGATCGCGCAGCGACCAGCGCAGCGGCTCGTGATCGTGGTCTCCCGTAAAGTAGTCGCTGGTGTAGAGCTCGATGCGATGGCCGTCGGGATCGCGGACGTAGAGAAAGAACGCGTTCGAGATGCCGTGCCGGCCGGGTCCGCGCTCGATGTTCTTGAGAAAGCCGCTCGAGGCCATCACGTCGCAGAGATGCACGATATTCATCGCGGTCGGTACCCAATAGGCGATGTGGTGCAGGCGCGGGCCACGGCCGTTGGTGATGGCGAAGTCGTGGACATTGCCCTTGCGGTGCATCCAGGCGGCGGCGATCCGGCCGTTGGCGCCGTCCTCCTCGGCATATTCGGTGAGGCGGAAGCCGAGCCGGGCGTAGAAGTCGACCGTGTCCTGCACCTCGGCGGCAAACACATTGAAATGGTCGAGCCGCTGCGGATGGCAGCCCTTGTAGAGATCGTAACGCCGCAGCAGATGCGGGCGTTTCTCCATCGTGGCGTAAAGCTCGATCTGGAAGCCGAACGGATCGGTGAACTGCAAGGTGCGGCCCTGGAACGGCTGGTCGACGAAGGCATGGCTGATGCCTTGCTCGGAGAAGAACGCGGCCGCCTTGTCGAGGTCGCCGTCATTGCCGACCTTGAAGCCGAGCCGGTTGCAGGCGGCCTTGGGCGCCTTGCGCAGCACCACCGAGTGATGCTGATGCTCCTCGCTGGCGCGCAGGTACGCCGCCTTGTCGTCGCGGTCCTCGATGTGGAGGCCGATCGTCTTCTCGTAGAACGCAGCGCTGGCGTCGAGATCAGTGACGTCGAGCACGGCGTGGCTGCAACGGATGATGTTGAAGGGCGGATTGAAGACGTGGGTCGGAACGGGCATGGACGTTTCCCTGATTGTGGTGTCATTCCGGGGCGATGCAAAGCATCGAACCCGGAATCTTGAGGTTCTCGGGTGCGCAATTGCGCACCGTAGTTCGCTGCGCGCCCCGGAACGACGGGCGTTACATTCCCAGTTTCTGGATCTTGTGCGTCCCGCGCGCGAGCGAGACGTGCTTGGTTTCCATGTAGAAGTCGAACGAGTAGTCGCCGCCGTCGCGGCCGATGCCCGACGCCTTCATGCCGCCGAACGGGGTCGGCAAGTGGCGGACGTTTTCCGAGTTGAGCCAGATCATGCCGGCTTCCAGCGCATCGGCGACGCGCAGTGCGCGGCCCATGTCGCCGGTCCAGACATAACCGGTCAGGCCATACTGCACGCCATTGGCGATCTCGATCGCGTCAGCCTCGTCGCGGAACGGAATAACCGTCAGGAACGGGCCGAACACCTCCTCCTGCGCGACGCGCATTTTGGCGTTCGCGCCGGTGACCAGCGTCGGCTGCACATAGTGGCCGCCGCCCGGGCCGTCATGCGGCTTGCCGCCGGCCGCGATGGTGGCGCCGTCCTTAATGGCGACGTCGAAATAGCTGCAGACCTTGGCGAGGTGACGCTCGTGGATCAGCGGGCCGATCTCGGTTGAGGGATCGAGGGGATGGCCGACCTTGAGGGCGTTCACTCGCGCAGTGAGCTTTTCGATGAACTTGTCGGCGATGCTCTGCTGGACCAGGAGGCGGCTGGACGAGGTGCAGCGCTCGCCGTTGAGCGAGTAGATCATGAACACGACGGCATCGAGCGCGCGGTCGAGATCGGCGTCGTCGAACACGATCACCGGGTTCTTGCCGCCGAGCTCGAAATGCACCCGCTTCAGGGTCGGTGCCCCCTGCGCCATGATCGCAGAACCGGTAGAGCTCTCGCCGACGAAGCCGATCGCCTTGATGGCCGGATGCTCGGTCAGCGCCTTGCCGGCGTCCTCGCCGAAGCCGTGCACGGTATTGAACACGCCGTCAGGAATGCCGGCCTGTTTCGCCAGCTTGACCAGCAGGTCGGCGGTGACCGGCGACCATTCCGCGGGCTTGTGCACGACGGTGCAGCCGGCCGCGAGCGCGGGCGCGATCTTCCAGGTCGAGAGCATGAACGGCGTGTTCCACGGCGTGATCACGCCGACCGGGCCGATCGGCACGCGGGTCGAGATGTTCCAGTGCTCTTCGCTCGGCGTGTTCAGGCCGTCGCGCGCCTCCGCGCATTTATCGGCAAAGAAACGGAAATTCTCCGCGGCGCGGATCGCGGCCTTGGCCATGAAGCGATGCGCCTGGCCGGTGTCGATGCATTCGAGCACGGCGATGTCGTCGGCATGATCCTCGATCGCATCGGCGACGCGATTGAGCAGCTTGCGGCGGGTCGTCGCCGGCATGTCGCGCCAGGCCTTGAAGGCGCGCGACGCAGCGGTCGCGGCGCGGTCGATATCCTCGGCATTGCCGCGCGCGACTGTCGCGAGCACGGTGCCGTCAACGGGCGATTTGGTCTCGAAGGTCTGGCCCGAGACCGACGGCACGATCTTGCCGTCGATCATGTGGCCGATGCCTTCCCCCTTCAGTTTCGCGAGCAGGGGACCAGCGCGGTCGCGGTTGGCCTGGAACACGTCGGCCGATGATTTCGGGGTGGCTTTATCCATTGACCGCCTCCACTTTCAGTGCGTCGTGGATGTTGTTGCGCTTCCAGCTCGTCGCCTTGTCGTTGATCTGCATGTCGAACGACAAAGCGAATTTGCTGCCGGCAAAGACCGGATCGAGATGGGCTGACAGCGCCTTGAAGATCTGCTCGCCGGCCGTCTTGCGTGTGGCAAGGTCGCGGCCTTCGCCGAGCCGCAGCACCATGTCGAGGAAACCGTAATCCCTGCGGCCGTCGGCGATCGCGTAGTGCTCGCATCTGATGGCGCGGACGCGGATGCCGCCGAGCGGAAAGATGCCGGTCTCGACCGCGGCCTTGCGCACCACCTCGACGGTCCTGGCCATGTCGACGAGGCCGTCGAGATTTGCGGAATATTCGATCGTGAAATGCGGCATGCCGGTCTCCTGCTTATGGCCTCAGGCGAAGTAGCAGCTCACGGACCCGTAAGGTCCATAGTCCGCCTGAATCGTGTCGCCTTTGCGGGTTTCGATCGGGCGGATGAAGGAGCCCGCCAGCACCACCTGGCCGGCCTCGAGCGCCAGCCCGTTCGGCGCGATCTTGTTGGCGAGCCAGGCCACCGCGGTGGCCGGATGGTTGAGCACGCCGGCGGCAAGGCCTGTTTCCTCGAGCTGGCCGTTGCGGAAGCAGAGCGCGCCGATCCAGCGCAGGTCGGCGTCCAACGGGCGGATCGGCCGGCCGCCGAGCACGATGCCGGCATTGGCGGCGTTGTCGGCGATGGTGTCGAAGATCTTGCGCGTCGCCCTGGTCGCGGGATCGACCCGCTCGACCCGCGTATCGAGAATCTCGAGCGCAGGCACCACGAAATCGGTGGCGTTGAGCACGTCGAACAGCGTGCAATCCGGGCCCGACAGGCGGTGCTTCATCACAAAGGCAAGCTCGGCCTCGACGCGGGTGGCGATGAAGCGGTCGCTCGGCACCAGGCCGCCATCGGCAAAGAACATGTCATCGAGCAGGATGCCGGAATCAGGCTCGTCGATATTGAGTGCGCTCTGCATCGCCTTCGAGGTCAGGCCGATCTTGTGGCCCTTGACGACGCGGCCCTCCGCCACCTTCATCTCGACCCAGGCCTTCTGAATCGCGTAGGCGTCTTCGAGCGTAATGCCTAGATATTCCAGCGAGAGCTGGCGGATCTGCTTGCGGGTCTTTTCCGCCTGGTCGAGCCGCCGGGCGGCTGCGCGGATATCGTCCTGGGAAAGGCTCATCGTGCTACACAGAATGTGGATGTCGGGAGATGATTAACATGTTAAGTGAATTTCCGCAAACTGATTTGCGCCATGTTGCAGCGCAAAAATTTGCGGTTGCGGATTGACCATGGCGCGAAAGAAGACGCCGACCGAATTGCGGGCAGCGCAGGCTGAGGCCGGATCGTTGCGCCGCGCGCCGATGCGCGAGTTCTCGCGCTCGCTGCCGATGTCGCTGCTGCGCGCACGCGAGGCCGTGATGCGGCAGTTCCGCCCGTCGCTGCGCAACCACGGGCTGACCGAGCAGCAATGGCGGATCCTGCGTGCGCTGACCTCCGTCGACGAGATCGAGGTCACCGAGCTTGCGCATGTCGCGTTCCTGCTCGGCCCGAGCCTGTCCCGCATCCTGCGCGATCTCGAAGCGCGCCAGCTGGTCGAGCGCAAGGTGGCGCAGACCGACCTGCGGCGCGCGGTCGTCTCGATCTCGGCGAGGGGGCTGAAGCTGATCGAGGCGGTGGCGCCGACCTCTGAGGCGATCTATGCCGCGATCACCAGGCAGTATGGCGCCCGCAAGCTTGCGGAGCTGCAGGAGATGCTCGGCGCGCTGGAGATCAGCCTGGCCGGAATGACGTCTGCCGGTGACGGCGAGGTCGAGGCCGACGAGTAGTCGAGAACTTGCACGATGCGGTGCGGCGGCTACACCATGTAAGGAACATGCGAGATCACATTGATGGCGCGGAATTCGGCGATCCAGCCGGCAACTTTCGAATGGGACCATTCGATATGGCGGCGCAGTGTCGCGGCCGCCGCGTCGCCGTCGCGCGCGCGCAGCGCGTCCATGATCAGGAGATGCTCGTCCATGAAGGAATCGATCTGCGGCGCGGTCAGCGCCACCTGGATGTGCTTGCCGATCACGAAGGCGCAGTGGGTGCGCTTGAGGGCTTCGAACATCTCGCGGTTGACGCCGTAACCCAGGCACCGGATATGGAGATCCCCCTCGATCTCGTCGAGCTCACCGACGCCGATGCGGTTGCGAAAGTGGATCGCCTCGCGCAGCCGCTCCGCCATCTCGTCCAGCAACGGCGCCGGGATCCTCGCGGCGGCGGATTTCAGCAGCAGCGGCTCGAGGGTTGCCCGCACCTCGAAGATGTTGCGGACGCGTTCCTGGTCGAGCGGCACCACATACCAGTGCGCCTTGGCGCCCTTCTCCAGGATTCCGATCGCCTGCGCACGTAGCAGCAGGTTGCGCGCAACCGTGCGTCCGACCCGGAAATGCCGCGCCAGCGCGAGCTCGCTGACGCGGAAGCGTCCGAACAGCGACCGGTAAATGATGTCGCGTTCGAGCCTGTAATAAAGGGCGTCCCAGGTATCGCTTCTGACAGCCTCGACCGGTCCGTCGGTCAGTCCCAGCATTTGCGGTGTGATCGGGATGCGCCGAGGCTTGACCTGGCGCTTGCCGGCGACGACGCCGCGGCCGTCGAACCGGCGTACCAGGCCGATGAGCTCCAGCTGATCGAAGGCCTGCCGAACCGGCGAGCGGCTGGAGCCGAACAGATTCGCAATCGACGATTCGGAGAGCACTGTTCCCGATGGAACGTCGCCGGTCCGGATACGCTTTGCCAGGGCATCCTTGATCAGCGCATAGGCCGGCTGTTTCCGTCTGGTTTGCGATTTGGCTCTTGGCATCGACATGGATGGCTGTCCGACGGCGACACTATCACGTGATCGCGCGGAGGTCGTCCGCGGCGGGCATTTACGCACCGCTTATGGCACCGTTTGGCTATTGCGTGCAATGTACAATCATGGTTAGCTGGGTCAAATGCTGGGCGGCAAGCCCGACGAATTGTGGGGCAACGAAGCGATCGCCGCGGCCTGTCCTGGCGGTCACGCCAAGACGAATGCTTGAAATGCCGCGAGCATAAATCCAGCGAGCCAGTCGTTCATGGTCACCATCAAGGTCGATAATCTCATCAACTTCGTGTCCGAAGTCTTCTCCCATTCGGAGTCCTCGCCCGAAGAGGCAAGGCGCATCGCGACGTACCTGACGACCGCGAACCTCACCGGGCACGACAGCCACGGTGTGATCCGTGTGCCCGTTTATGTCAGGTGGAAGAAGATGGGCTCGATCGTGCCCAACCAGACCCCGGAGGTCGTGGTCGACACGCCGTCGCTCGCGGTGGTCGACGGCAAGTTCGGCTATGGCCAGACCGTCACACCGGTCGCGGTCAGGATCGGCATCGAGAAGTGCAAGAAGGCGGGGCTGTCAGCGGTTGCGCTGCGCAACTCCGGCCATCTCGGACGCGTCGGCGACTGGGCCGAAATGGCCGCCGCCGAAGGTCTCGTCTCGATTCATTTCGTGACCGCGGCAGGGTCGCTGTTGGTCGCGCCTTATGGCGGCGTCGAGAAGCGCCTGTCGACCGCGCCGTATTGCGTCGGCATTCCGCGGCAGGGCCGGGAACCGATCGTGCTCGATTTCGCCACCTCCGTCGTGGCTGAAGGCAAATGCCTCGTCGCAAGCCGTGGCGGCAAGAAGCTGCCGGCCGGCGCCCTGGTCGATGCCGATGGAACCCTGAGCCAGGATCCGCACGTGCTGTACGGTCCGTACACGCCGGACGGGCCGCGTGACCACACCAAGGGGACCGGCGCGATCCGCGCCTTTGGCGATCACAAGGGTTCCGGTCTCGCGTTCATCTGCGAGTTGCTCGGCGGCGCTCTGACCGGGACCGGCGCGACGTCGTCGGATCGGCGTTTCGCCAACGGCATGATGGCGTTCTACATCGACCCGAAGGTGATCGACACCAGCGATTTCTTCGATGCGGAAATCACCCGCTACAGTGATTTCATCCGCGCGACCAAACCGATCGCAGGTACGGAATCCGTGCTGATTCCGGGCGATCCCGAACGCACGACCCGCGCCGAGCGCACCAGGAACGGCATCCCCTTGCCTGACGACACCTGGGCGGCGATAGTGAACACCGCGCGCGAAGTCGGCGTCGGCGAAGTGAGCATCCAGCGGGCGACCAGCTAAGGCTCGTCCCCCAATAAACCGCAAAGGGAAACGCGATCAATGGCAAACAAGGTCAAGCAAGTCTGGGCGTCGGGCAAGGCGGTGGTGAACGCGTGGCTCGCGATCCCCTCCGGCTTTTCCGCCGAAGTGATCGCGCAATGCGGCTTCGACAGCGTCACCGTCGACATGCAGCACGGCGTGCAGGACTATCTGTCGATGGTGCAATGCTTCCAGTCGATGCACGGCCATCCGGTGACCCCGATGGTCCGCGTGCCCTGGAATGAGCCCGGCATCATCGGCAAGGTGCTCGACGGCGGCGCCTATGGCGTGATCTGCCCGATGGTCAACACGCCGCAGGAAGCAAGGAACCTGGTCTCCTACGCCAAATATCCGCCGAAGGGCGTGCGCTCCAACGGCCCGATCCGCTCCGGCATGTACGGTTCGGCCGGCAGCTATCAGAAGACCGCCAACGACGAGATCGTGCTGCTGCCGATGATGGAGACGAAGACCGCGATCGAGAACATGGAAGCGATCCTCGACGTCGAGGGCATCGACGGCGTCTATGTCGGTCCGTCCGATCTCGGCTTCTCCTACGGCCTCGTGCCGAAGCTCGATCGCGACGAGCCGGAAATCCTCAAGATCTATGAGAAGATCGTCAAGGAATGCGGCAAGCGCGGCCTCAACGCTGGCATCCACTGCTCGGGTGCCGAGGGCGCGGTGCGCGCCATCAACATGGGCTTCAAGCTCGTGACGCTGTCGAACGAGGTCGGCCTGATGCAGACTTACGCGAAGATGCAGGTCAACCAGACCCGCGAAAAGTCCGGCGGCAAGGCGTAAGCACGCGAAAAGCGAGTAGCGAATGGCGAATGGGATTTTGCGGTAGCGCTATTCGCTACCCGCCATTCGCTATTCGCCAACTACAAGGAGAACTCCCATGGCCCCGGCACCAGTGATCCGCCTGCATCCCGACGACAGCGTGTTGATCGCGCGCGCGAGCCTGCCGCCGGGGCTCGAGGTGTCAGACGGTGTCACCACGGTCGACCGCATTCCGGCCGGCCACAAGGTCGCGATCAAGCCGATCGCGACGGGCGAGCCGATCAAGCGCTACGGCCAGATCATCGGCTTTGCGACCGCGCCGATTTCGCCGGGCCAGCACGTGCACACCCAGAATTGCGGCATGGGCGATTTCGCCAAGGACTATGCCTATGGCGTCGACGTCAAGCCGGTGCCGAACTTCGACCTGCCGGCGACCTTCGACGGCATCCGCCGTCCCGATGGCCGTGTCGCGACCCGCAACTATATCGGCATCCTCACCTCGGTGAATTGCAGTGCCCATGTCGCAGGCCTCGTCGCCGATGTCTTCAGGAAGAATCCATTCACCGGCGAGAATCCGCTGGCCGATTTCCCCAATGTCGACGGCGTGGTCGCGCTGACCCACAAGACCGGCTGCGGCATGACCCAGGACGAGCCCTTGGCGCTGCTCCGCCGCACGCTCGGCGGCTATGCGCGGCATGTCAATTTCTCCAACGTGATCGTGCTCGGCCTCGGTTGCGAAGTGAACCAGATCGGCGGGTTGATGCAGGAGCAGAAGCTTGCCGGTCGCCTGCGAGCGATGGACATCCAGGAGGTCGGCGGCACCCGCAAGACCGTCGAGGCGGGCGTTGCCTTCGTCAAGGAGGCGCTGGCTGATGCCAACAAGGTCAAGCGCGAGCCCGTGCCCGCAAGCGAATTGACGGTGGCGTTGCAATGTGGCGGCTCCGACGGCTATTCCGGCGTGTCGGCCAATCCTGCGCTCGGCGCCGCGAGCGATCTTCTGGTGCGGCACGGCGGCACGGTCATTCTCTCGGAGACGCCTGAAACCTATGGCGCCGAGCATCTGCTGACCCGCCGCGCGGTCAGCCGGGAGGTCGGCGAGAAGCTGGTCGGCCTGATGCGCTGGTGGGAAGAATACACCCAGCGTGAGCGCGCCGAGATGAACGCCAATCCGAGTCCCGGCAACAAGGCCGGCGGCCTCACCACGATTCTCGAGAAGTCCCTGGGTGCGATGGCGAAGGCCGGCAGCACCAATCTCGTCGACGTGCTGCACTATGCCGAGCCGGTGACCAAGAAGGGCTTTGTCTTCATGGACACGCCCGGCTACGACCCGGTCGCGGCGACCGGGCAGGTGGCCGGCGGCGCCAATCTCGTCTGCTTCACCACCGGCCGCGGCAGCGTGTTCGGCTGCAAGCCCGCGCCCTCGATCAAGCTCGCGACCAACACGCCGATGTACAAGCGCATGGAAGACGACATGGACGTCAATTGCGGCACCATCCTCGACGGCGAGGAAAGCGTGCAGCAATGCGGCCAGCGCATCTTCGACCTCATCCTCAAAACGGCCTCGGGCCAGCCAACCAAGAGCGAGAGCTTCGACTTCGGCGGCGCCGAGTTCGCGCCGTGGGTGCTAGGGGCGACGATGTAAGCCAGGCGAATGGCGAACAGGGAGTGGCGAACAGGCAGGTCCATTCGCCAATCGCCATTCGCTATTCGCTCATGCCGTGGGCACGGCGTGCCCGTTGTTAGTGCTTGATGTCGACCGGCAGCAGTGTTCTGCTCAAAAAAGCTGCTGGAGTCCCTCGCTCGTGTCGATCTTCATCGCACTGCATCACGTCACGCACTACAAATACGACCGGCCGATCGATCTCGGGCCCCAGACCATCCGGCTCCGTCCGGCGCCGCACACGCGCACGTCGATCCTGAGCTATTCGCTCAAGGTGACGCCATCCAACCATTTCGTGAACTGGCAACAGGACCCGCAAGGCAACTGGCTGGCGCGCTACGTCTTTCCCGAGCAGGCAACCGAGTTCAAGATCGAGGTCGACTTCACGGCGCAGATGACCGTGGTCAATCCGTTCGACTTCTTCGTCGAGCCCTATGCCAACAGCTTTCCGTTCGACTATGCCGGTGATCTCAAGGCCGAGCTCGCGCCCTATCTGGAGACCACGGAGCCCGGCCCGCTGCTGTCGGCCTATCTGAAGGACATTCCGCGCGCGGCTGATTCGACCGTCAACTTCCTGGTCGGGCTGAACGCCGAGCTGCAGAAGAGGATCCGCTACATCGTCCGGATGGAGCCGGGCATCCAGACGCCGGAGGAGACGCTGGCTGCAGGCTCCGGCTCGTGCCGCGACTCGGCCTGGCTTTTGATCCAGGCGCTGCGTCACCTCGGGCTCGCCGCGCGCTTCGTCTCCGGCTACCTGATCCAGCTCCGGCCGGATATCGACCCGGTGGAAGGGCCGCGCGAGGTCGAGGCCGATTTCACCGATCTGCACGCCTGGGCCGAGGTCTATCTGCCGGGCGCCGGATGGATCGGCTTCGATGTCACCTCGGGCATGCTGACCGGCGAGGGGCATATTCCGGTCTGCGCGACGCCGCATTATCGCTCGGCCGCGCCGGTCTCCGGCACGGCGGGCTTCGCCAATGTCGATTTCGCATTCGAGATGAACGTCAGGCGCATCCGCGAAGCGCCGCGGATCACGCGGCCCTTCTCGGATGAATCGTGGGCGAGGCTTGACCGGCTCGGCGAGCAGGTCGACGCCGATCTGCACAAGAGTGACGTGCGGCTCACCATGGGCGGCGAGCCGACCTTCGTCTCGGTCGATGATCTGGAATCGCCGGAATGGAACGTCGCGGCGGTCGGGCCGACCAAGCGCGCGCTGGCCGACGATCTGATCCGCAAGCTGCGCACGCGCTTTGCGCCTGGCGGCCTGCTGCATTACGGGCAGGGCAAATGGTATCCGGGTGAAAGCCTGCCGCGCTGGGCGTTCGGCCTGTACTGGCGCAAGGACGGCCAGCCGATCTGGAAGAACGCCGGCCTGATCGCGTCGATCGAGAACCCGCGCAAGGCGGACATCGCCGACGCACGGCGCTTCGCCGATGCAACCGCGAGCAGGCTCGGTCTCCGCGCCGACCACGTGATATCGGCCTATGAGGATCCGGCGTTCTGGATCCAGCGTGAAGCGGGGCTGCCGGCCAATGTCAGCCCGGCAAACTCCAAATTGACCGATCCGGAAGAGCGGGCGCGGCTCGCGCGGGTGTTCGATGAGGGGCTGACGACGCCGAAGGGCTATGTGCTGCCGATCCAGCGCTGGACGCCGCTGGGCGACCGCGTGCCGGCGCGCTGGCGCAGCGAGCGCTGGAAGATCCGTCGCAGCCATCTGTTCCTGGCACCCGGCGATTCTCCGCTTGGTCTTCGGCTTCCGATCGCCTCGCTCGAATACGTCCCGCCGGAAGACTATCCCTACACGGTCGAGCAGGACCCGATGGCGCCGCGCGAGGGATTTGCCGATCTCGACGCGGAGCTGATGCACGCGCTCAAGGCGATACCCGAGCCGCTGCCGGTCCGCACCGCCATGTCGATCGAGCTGCGCGACGGCGTGCTGTGCGCCTTCATGCCGCCGGTCGAGAAGGTCGACGACTATCTCGACCTGGTTGCCGCGATCGAGGCGACCGCCGGGGAGCTCCAGTTGCCGGTGCATGTCGAGGGCTACGCGCCGCCGTTCGATCCGCGCATCGAGGTCATCAAGGTGACGCCCGATCCCGGCGTGATCGAGATCAACGTGCAGCCGGCGCAGAGCTGGCGCGAGGCCGTCGACATCACCTTCGGCCTTTACGAGGACGCGGCGAAGACACGCTTGGGCGCCAACCGCTTTCTGATCGACGGCCGCCACACCGGTACCGGCGGCGGCAATCACATCGTGGTCGGCGGCTCCGCGCCGCAGGATTCGCCGTTCCTGCGCCGTCCCGACCTGCTCAAGAGCCTTGTCCTGTACTGGCAGCGGCATCCGTCGCTGTCCTATTTGTTCTCCGGCATGTTCATCGGTCCGACCAGCCAGGCGCCGCGGATCGACGAGGCGCGGCACGACGGGCTCTACGAGTTGGAGATCGCGCTGTCGCATGTGCCGCCGCCGGGCATGGACGCGCCGCTGTGGCTGGTCGACCGCCTGTTCCGTCACATCCTGGTCGACATCACCGGCAACACCCATCGCGCCGAGATCTGCATCGACAAGCTCTATTCGCCTGATGGTCCGACCGGCCGGCTCGGCCTCGTCGAATTCCGCGCGCTCGAAATGCCGCCCGATCCGCGGATGTCGCTGGCGCAGCAGCTTCTGATCCGCGCGCTGATCGCCAGGCTGTGGCGCGAGCCGCTGCAGGGCAAATTCGTGCGCTGGGGCACCGCGCTGCATGACCGCTTCATGCTGCCGCATTTCCTCTGGGAGGATTTCCTGGGCGTGCTCGCCGAGCTCAGGCAGGCCGGCTACGATGTCGAGCCGGAATGGTACCAGGCCCAGCTCGAATTCCGCTTCCCCGCCTTCGGCCGGGTCCATCATGGCGGCGTCGGTCTTGAGCTGCGCCAGGCGCTGGAGCCCTGGCACGTGCTGGGCGAGGAGGGCACCTCGGGCGGCACCGTGCGCTATGTCGACTCTTCGGTCGAGCGGCTGCAGGTCAAGGCGACCGGCTTCGTCGAGGGACGCCACGTCGTCACCTGCAACGGCCGCCGGATGCCGATGACCGAGACCGGCCGCGCCGGTGAGGCCGTCGCGGGCGTCCGGTTCAAGGCCTGGCAGCCCGCCTCGGGCCTGCACCCGACCATCCCGGTGCACGCGCCGCTGACGTTTGATCTGATCGATACCTGGAACGGCCGCTCGCTCGGCGGCTGCGTCTATCATGTCGCCCATCCCGGCGGTCGCAATTACGAGACCAAGCCGGTCAATTCCTACGAGGCCGAGGCGCGGCGCCTGGCGCGCTTCCAGGACCACGGCCACACCCCCGGCAGGATCGAGACGCCGCCGGAGGAACGCACAATTGAGTTCCCCTTGACCCTCGACTTGCGGACGCCGCTCCTGCACTAATGGGTGTCAGGGAAACGGAATGTCCGAACCGGTCGGCCAGAAAGACAGTCAAGGCAGCAATCAGGAGAGCAGGGCCCGCCCCGGCCAGCGCCGGATGGCGCAATGGATGCGCGACTATGCCCGCCTTCCCGGCATTCCCGACGAATATATCGCCGAGGGCGGCGCACCGCGTCCGGTCTGGACCCGATTCTTCGACGCCTTCGCGGCATTGTCGCCGGCCGATATCGAGCGGAGATTCGCTTCCGCCGACCGGCATCTGCGCGAGGCCGGCGTCACCTACCGCGCGCCCGGCGACACGTCCGACCGGATCTGGCCGCTCAGCCATCTGCCGCTGATCATCGATGCCGCCGACTGGCGGCAGCTCGCGGCCGGGATTGCGCAGCGCGCGCAGCTCCTGGAAATGGTGCTGGCCGACCTCTATGGCGAGGGGCGCCTCGTCGCCACCGGCGCCATTCCTGCAGCCGCGATCGCCGGCAGCGGCGAGTACCTGCGCGCGATCAGCGGCATCAAGCCGCCGGGCGGCCGCTATCTGCACCTCTATGCCGCGGACATCGGCCGCGGGCCGGACGGCCGCTGGTGGGTGCTCGGTGACCGCACCCAGGCGCCGTCAGGCGCGGGCTACGCGCTCGAAAACCGCCTGGTCCTCTCGCGCGCCTTCTCCAATCTGTACAAGTCGATGAATGTCGAGCGCGTCGCGCCGTTCTTCGAATCGTTTCGCGATTCGCTGCGTGCCAGCGCCGAGCGCGACGAGCCGCGAATCGGACTGCTCACGCCGGGTTCGTTCAACGAGACCTATTTCGAGCACGCGACGCTGGCGCGCTATCTTGGTTTCCTGCTGGTCGAGGGCGATGATCTCGCCGTCTCCGGCGACCGCGTTCACATCCGCACGGTCGCCGGACTGAAACGGCTCGACGTGCTGCTGCGCCGGGTCGATTCCAACATGCTGGATCCGCTCGAGCTCGATGCGTCCTCCTATCTCGGCGTGCCCGGCCTCGTCGAGGTGCTGCGCAAGGGCGGCGTCGTGGTCGCCAACATGCCGGGCTCGGGCGTGCTGGAGGCTCGCGGGCTGCTCGGCTTCCTGCCCAATCTCTGCCGCCGCCTGCTCAGCGAAGATCTGATGATGCCGCACATCGCGACCTGGTGGTGTGGCCAGAAATCGGCGCGCGAGCAGGTGCTGTCACGGCTCGACGAGTTTGCGATCGAGGGCGCCTATGGCCGCGGTGTTCCTGGTTTTCCGGGCAACGGCCCCGTGCTCCCCGGTCAGTTGTCGGCGGACGAGCGCGGCCGGCTGAAGGATGCGATCGCCAGTCGCGGCGTCGACTATGTCGGCCAGGAGCTGGTGCGTCTCTCCACCACGCCGGTGTGGGAGAACGGCCGTCTCGCGCCGCGCCCCTTCGTGCTGCGGGTGTTCGCCGCGGCGACGCCGAACGGCTGGACCGTGCTGCCCGGCGGCTTCTGCCGGATCGCCGAACGCGCGGATGCCCGCGCGGTGTCGATGGGCGACGGCGCGGTGTCCGCCGACGTCTGGGTGGTCTCCGACAAGGCGGTCGCGACCTCGACGCTGCTGCCCGCGGTCGACACCGTGCGTATCCGCCGCATCGCCGGCGTGTTGCCGAGCCGCGCCGCCGACAATCTGTTCTGGCTCGGCCGCTATCTCGAGCGCGCCGAGGCGACCATGCGGCTGATCCGCGCACTGTGCACGCCGCTGCGCGACCCCGCACGCGGCAATTCCACCGGAGCGGCACCGACGCTGCACTCGGCCGAGCGCATCCAGCGCATGCTGGTCGCATGGGGCGCGACCTCGCAGACCGCGCGCACCAATCCGGCGAAGGTCGCGCTGGAGGCGCTGCAGAACGAGGAGAAATTCGGTTCGGCGCTGTCGCTGGTGCGCTCGGCCCAGCGCACCGCGACCGGCCTGCGCGAGCGCTTGTCGCCGGATGCCTGGCAGGTCATCACCGAGATGGCCGACCGCCTCGCCATCGAGGTCCATGACGACGACGGCGTGGTCAGCGCCGCCGAGCTGACCCTGCAGGAACTGGCGAGTTTTGCCGGGCTTGCGCAGGAGAACATGAACCGTGCCGCGGGCTGGCGCTTCCTGGACATGGGGCGGCGCGCCGAACGGGCCGTCAACACCACGCGCTTTGCGCGCCAGTTCGCCTATGACGAAGCCGGCGACGAAGACCTCGACGTGCTGCTGACGCTGGTCGACTGCCAGATCACCTATCGCTCGCGCTATCTGGTGCAGCCGCTGCTGGCGCCGGTGCGCGATCTTGCGGTGCTCGATCCCTACAATCCGCGCTCGGTCGCGTTCCAGGTCGCGGGCTTGAACGAGCATATCGCGGCGCTGCCGAGCCTCAAGGAGCACGGCCTGATCGAGCGGCCGCAGCGGCTGGCGGTCGCGATCGAGGCGATGCTCACGACGGCGGAAGCCGCTTCACTCGACGTCAAGACGCTGTTCGCGCTGGAGCAGGACCTGCTCAGCCTCGCCGACGCCATCGGGTTGCACTACTTCCCGCATGGGCCGAACGCCAGCCGGCCGGAGAAGCTCACGGGGCTGGCGTGATCTACGACATCCGTCACGTCACGACCTACAGCTACGAGACCCAGGTCAGCTTTGCACGATGCTCGCTGCGGCTGGAGCCGATGAGCGGCGCCGGCCAGAAGCTGATGTCCCATAGCGTCGATATCCGGCCGAAACCCTCGGAACGGACGGCCCGGCGGGATTTCTTCGGTACGCTGACGGAAAGCGTGCTGATCGAGACGGCGCATCGCAACCTGCGCATCGATTCGCGTTCGCGCGTCTCGGTCGATCGGCAGGCGCTGCCGCGCGATGCAGCGAGCCCGCCTTGGGAGGCGGTGCGGGATGGCGCGTTCGAAGCGTCGAGTCTTGGCGCGGACTCTCCCGTGGGTTACGTCTTTGCCAGCGCGCTGGTGCCGGTGCTGCGAACCGTGACGGAATATGCCGCCGCGAGCTTCCCGCCCGGAGACGGAATCGTGTCAGGCGCGGCCGACCTGATGCGCCGCATTCGCACCGGGTTCAAATACGACCCGAAGGCGACCGTGATCTCGACCCCGCTCAAGGAGGTATTCGAGAAGCGCCACGGCGTCTGCCAGGATTTCGCCCATGTGATGATCGCGGGGTTGCGCGGGCTCGGTCTGCCGGCCGCCTATGTCAGCGGCTATCTGCGTACGATCCCGCCGCCGGGCCAGCCGCGATTGCAGGGGGCGGACGCGACGCACGCATGGGTCTCGGTCTGGTGCGGCACAGCGCTCGGCTGGGTCGGGTTCGACCCGACCAACGATCTCGTGGTCGCAAACGACCACATCATCCTCGCGATCGGGCGCGACTTCGCCGACGTCTCGCCGGTCGACGGCGTCATCGTCGGCGCCCGCAAGCAGAAGCTCAACGTCGCGGTCGACGTGCTGCTGGTGGAGTAGGCGGTTACGCGGCACGCCGTGGGGTCGGGCGCTCGCGCCCGATCGGACTGACCATGATGCGGTCGCGCCCGGCGCGCTTGGCCTCGTAGAGCGCAAGATCCGCGGCCTGCACCAGGTCGTGCGAGGTGTGCTCCGCGCCGGGGGTGATGCAGGCGAGGCCGATGCTGACGGTCGGCAATTCGTGCTGGCCGGTTCGGAAAGCCGCCAGTTGGTTGCGAATCTGATCCGCCATCTCCTGCGCGCCGGCCTTGCCGATGCCGGGCAGCAGCACGGAAAACTCCTCGCCGCCGTAGCGCGCGCCGAGGTCGGATACGCGCTTGGTGCTTGCAGCGATGCAGCGGGCCACTGTCGCGAGCACAGCGTCGCCGGCCTGATGCCCATAAGTGTCGTTGAAGGCCTTGAAGTGATCGACGTCGATCATCAGCAGCGAAACCGGCGATCGGGCGCGCAGGCCGCGGCGCCATTCGACGGCCAGGGTCTCGTCGAGACGGCGGCGATTGGCGAGGCCGGTCAGGGCGTCGGTGCTGGCGAGGCGCGCCAGCTGGGTTTCTGCGTCGGCCCGCCGCTTCACCGCCCCGAGCAGATAGAACATCAGCACGATCGAGAAGACACCGAGCGCGGCCACCACGGCGCCGATCAGCCAGAACTGTTGCCACCAGTCCGCATAGATGCCGTCGAGCGAAAGGCCCTCCGCAATCAGCAGGGGATGGTGTCCGACCTGTTGAAAGACGTACAGGCGGCTGACGTGATCGACGATCGATTTCGTCGTGTAGAAGCCGGATGTCCGGGCCGGGAACTGCTTGAAGACCTGGGCTTCCCTGATGCTCTGCCCGATCTTGTTGATGTCGAACGGCGAGCGCATCAGCATCGTGCCGTCGGTATCGAACAGCACCATGCTGTCGTCGGGGCCGAAATTCAGCTTGCGGAACAGGTTGTGGAAATAGCTGAGCCGCATGCTGCCCGCGACCACCCCGGCAAACGATCCGTCGTCATTGCTGATGCGGCGGCTCAGGCTGATCAGATATTCGCCTTCCGTTGTCACCCAGGGGGCGCTGATGAACAGGCCTGCGTCCGCATGCGCCTGATGAACCCGGAAGAAATCATACGTGGCGAAATTCGCGCGCCGCGGCGTCAGCGTCCTGGAATCCAGCGTGACGTCGCCCGCCGCATTCAGGACGAGGATTGAACCGAGGTCCTTGGCGCTGGCGGCGCGGTCGAACAGCACGACCTGGCGCAGCTCCGGGCTGATCTTGTTGATGTCAGGCAGCTTGACGCCGTCGGCGACCGCCTGCAGCGAGAGGTCATAGAGCTCGATGTTGCGGTCGACCTCGCTGGCGAGGGAGGCGATGAGGTTCGTCGCGGCTTCCTTCGCATGCTGATAGTCCTTCTGCGCCATCTCCCAGAGGATGGATACGCAGATCGCCGCAAAGCAAAGAACGAGGCCGATACCGAGCGCCAGCAGCCGCTTGGTCGGCACCGCCTTCGGCCTTGGCAAAAGCCCGCTCATGACCCTGTTCCCAATTCCCCGCGCCCCCGCGCTTTTTCGTTTCTTATAGGGGCATCAAATTGAGAAAGCGGACCCAAACCGGACGCAATTTATGCGGGAGCGTTCAGGATCGGTTAACCACGGTGCGGATCCCTGGATGACGACAGTGAGCCATGCAGGAATGTCCGACGACGGGCAAATCAGTAAAAACCTGTCAATGTCTCGCCGCAAAAATATTTCGGTTTATCGTAACGGCAAATCAGTGTATAGAATTTCCCGTCTCACCCGCTCGAGGGGCGCTCGCGATCGTCACGAACGTTGTGGTGGGATGCGGTGGACGCCGCATGCGTGACTGACGAGAGCGCA
>NZ_JAFCKQ010000001.1 GCF_018130215.1 Bradyrhizobium jicamae | reverse complement strand
CCCGGCTTTCCCTGCGCGATGGGTTACGGCTTATACGTGCTCTCCCCGGCGAGACTGGGCTCTTTTGTCACCGTCATACGGAAGGGGCGTTGGCCTCCTCCGATGAGACACCTGCCACCAGGGCGTCAGGCCTGCACGATTTCGCCGTCCGCTCATGCGCTCTCGTCAGTCACGCATGCGGCGTCCACCGCATCCCACCGCAACGTTCGTGACGATCGCGAGCGCCCCTCGATCGGATGAGACGGAAAATCTATACACTGATTTGGCATTACGATAAACCGAATTATTTTTGTGGTGGGGGCTTGCGCCGTCGGGCAAATCAATGATTGGCGCGTGAGGAAGGCACCGGCGGGTTCCCTCCCCGCAGGAGGAAAGCCTGAAGAAGGACCCAACAAGGGCTCTCACCCTGCGGACTGCGCGAAATGAGAGAATCAGCCCGCCTTACACCGGCAGCTGCAGCTCCATCAGATCCTTTGCGACCACGATCCGGCCCGAAAAATGCGTCTTCACGTCCCGCGTCCAGTCATCGTCGGTGACAGCGGGATCGTCACCGGGGACGAAGTGACTCAGCACCAGCGTCTTGACGCCTGCGGCGGCCGCGATGCGGCCGACGTCTTCGGTGGAGGTGTGACTGGCGAGCAGATGCTTCCTCAACGTCGCGCCGTTCTTCGTCTTGGCCACGAGGCGATCGACGGCGGGGAGATACAAGCATTCGTGCACCAGCACATCGGCACCGTGCGCGAACTCGGCGAGCTTCGGGTTGTAGGCGGTGTCGCTGGAGAACACGATCACGCCATCAGGCGCTTCGAATTTGTAGGCAAAGTTATCTACGATCGGCGGATGCGGCGTGCGGAACGCCGTGACGGTGACGTCGGGCGTCTTCAGCACCACGCCGTCCTCGGTGATGTCCTTCGCGATCAGGAGTTTTCTCGGGTCGGGCCGGCCCTCGTCCTCGATCCTTGTCTCGACGTCGAACTTGTTCAGCTCCCAGTAGTCCCTGGTCATCGCCTCGATGCCCTTGGGGCCGAAGGAGTGGATCGGCGTCGACAGGCCGGCCGCCCAGGCGTTGTAGAACAGATTGCCATATTCGAGATTGTGATCGGAATGGTGGTGGCTGATGAAGATGTACTTGACCGAAGGAATCGGCACGCCGGCTTTGACCAGTTGGCGGCTGACGCCCATGCCGCAATCGATCACGATCGGCGTGTCGTTGACGACCACGAGGTTGGCGGGGTTCGACGCGCCGATGCTGACGCGCGGACCGCCCTTGGTGCCGAGGAACACGATGCGGGTGCGCGGCTTCGGGGTCTGCGCGAGTATCGCGGGAGCGGCGAATGTTGCGGCGCTTCCAAGGGCGAGTTTCAGGGCGTTGCGGCGGTCGATCATGAATCCATCCCCTGCGGCTTCTTGGATTGTGATGACCCTAACCGCCGCGCAGAACGCCATCAAGCGCGGGCAGGCCGACGACGACGGCAGCCGCGATCAGGGCATAGCAGATCGCGCGGAACACGCTCTCGCTCGCCTTGCCGAACAGCGATGCGCCGAACCAGACGCCGATGCCATAGACCGGACCGATGACCAGCGCGAACCTGATCGACTCGATCGTGATCAGCCCGGTGAACCAGTAGCTGACCAGCGAGAAGAAATCGGAGGCGCCGAAGAACAGCACGATGTTGGCGCGCGAGACCACGGACGCGATCGGGCGCCCCAGCCAGTAGGCGACGATCGGCGGGCCTCCGGTCTGCGCCAGCCCGCTGCAGAAGCCGGACAGACCGCCGACACTGACCGACAGCGCAGCATGCTCGTTGCCGTGGTAACGCCAGCCCGACAGCAACAGCACGAGGAGTGCAGCGACGAAGCAGGAGATGATCCAGCGCGTCGTGACGGGATCGAGCACGGTGAGGAAATAGGTGCCGATGGGAACGCCGACCAGGGCACCGGCGACCATGACGGCGGTTGCCTTGCGATCGGCATGTGTCCAGGCGTTCGGCAGCAGCGGCGTCGCGGCGACGAAATCGATCACCAGCAGCAACGCAGCGACCAGCCGCGGGGCCGCAACGCTGCTCGCCAGCGGCATGAAGATCAGCGCCGAGCCGAAGCCGGAAAAGCCGCGCGCGGTGCCGGAGACGAAGGCGATCGCGCAGATCGCGAGCGCGACGTTGGTTGAGACGCCTGACGGGATGAGGCTGAGGGAGGTCATGCGAAAGCCCGCAGGTGGGTGATCCATCGCGCGCGGAGCGCCCGGTCCGCCCATTCCCTCCCCCGCTTGCGGGAGAGGGAGACCGGCAGCGTGCCCTGCGACATCACCCCCGCAACGTGCCGCCGGTCTTCTTCGTCACCTCGGCGACGATCTTGTCCGCGATCGCGTCGATCTCCTGATCGGTCATCGTCTTCTCGCGAGGCTGGATCGTCACCGCGATCGCGATCGACTTCTTGCCGGGATCGATGCCCTTGCCCTCGTAGAGGTCGAACACCGTCACAGCCGCGATCAGCTTCCTGTCGACACTCTGTGCGGCGCGCACGATATCGCCCGCCTTGACGCCGCGGTCGACGATGAAGGCGAAGTCGCGCGACACCGGCTGGAACGCGGAGAGATCGATCAGCGGCCTGGCGCGGGTCGCCCGCTGCTTGCCTTCCGGGATGCGCTCCAGGATGACTTCGAAGGCGATCATCGGGCCATCGGCGCCGAGCTTTTCGAGCGCACGCGGATGCAACTCGCCGAAGCTGCCCAGCACGTTCTGCGGGCCGATCTGTATGGTGCCGGAACGGCCCGGATGCAGCCAGGCGGGACCGCCGGAGACGATCTGCAACGCCTGCATCGGCGCGCCGGCGGCGGCCAGCACGGCGAAGGCGTCGGCCTTGGCGTCGAACGCATCCGCGCTCGCCGAGCCGGTCCAGTGACGGCCTGCTCCCTTCGACGAGGCATAGCCATGGCGAACGCCCGCGGCGGACACCAGCTGATCCTGCGGCCTGTCGCCGCGGAACACCTGGCCGACCTCGAACAGCGCGACATCGGGATAGCCGCGGTTGATGTTGGCCTGTGCGGCGGCGACGAGGCCAGGCAACAGGCTCGGCCGCATGTCGGAGAGGTCGGCTGCGATCGGGTTGGCGAGCACCAGCTCCGCCTGCCCGCCGCCGAACAGTTCGGCCGCGGACCTCGTGATGAACGAATAGGTCACGGCTTCCACCATGCCGCGCGCGGCCAGCGCGCGCTTGGTGCGGCGCGTGCGCTGCTGCATCGGCGTCAGCACCGGCTTGCGCGGCTCCTCACCGCGCTCGAACGGCGTCATCGGCACCTTGTCGACGCCGACGATGCGCACGATCTCCTCGACGATGTCGGCCTTGCCCTCCACATCGGTGCGCCAGGACGGGATCGCGATTTTCACCACCGGGCCGTTGCCGGCCAGCATGAAGCCCAGCCGGGTCAGGATCAGCCTGGCTTCGACCAGCGGCACCTCGATGCCGGCGAGCCGCTTGACTTCCGCGAGCGGGAAATCGATCACGCGGTCTTCGCCGAAGCGCTTGCCGACAACGACGTTCTCGGACGGCACGCCGCCGCAGAGATCGAGCACCATCCTGGTCGCGAGCTCGAGCCCGGGCACCATGAAGGCCGGATCGACGCCGCGCTCGAAGCGGTAGCGCGCGTCCGAATTGATGCCGAGCTTGCGGCCGCTCTGGGCAATGTTGATCTCGTTCCACAGCGCCGATTCGATCAGCACGTCGGTGGTATTCTCATCGCAGCCCGAGGCCTCGCCGCCCATGATGCCGGCGAGCGATTCGACGCCGTGCTCGTCCGCGATCACGCAGACACTGCCGTCGAGCGTGTAGGTGCGGCCGTCGAGCGCAAGCAGGCTCTCGCCATCTTTCGCGCGGCGGACGGTGAGATTGCCCGTCACCTTCCTGGCGTCGAACACGTGCAGCGGGCGGGCGCGGTCGTAGGTCATGAAGTTGGTGATGTCGACCAGCGCGTTGATCGGCCGCAGGCCGATCGAGGTCAGCCGCTTCTGCAACCATTCCGGCGAAGGACCGTTCTTCACCCCGCGCACCAGGCGCAGCGCGAAGCCCGGGCAGAGCGTCGCGTCTTCCACCGTCACCTGCACCGGGCAGGGGAATTCACCCTTGATCGGCTTGATCGCGGGATCCCTGAATTTGCCCATGTCGGCGGCGGAGAGATCGCGCGCGATGCCGTGCACGCCGGTGCAATCCTGCCGGTTCGGCGTCAGGTTGATCTCGATCACGGGATCGCCGAGCGCAGCCCATTCGGCATAGCCCTTGCCGATCGGCGCATCGGCCGGCAGCTCCATGATGCCGTCGTGATCCTCGGAGATCTGCAACTCGGCCGCCGAGCACAGCATGCCGCGGCTCTCGACGCCCCGGATGGTGCCGACGCCGAGCGTGATGTCCTTGCCCGGGATGTAGGTGCCGGGCGGAGAGAACACGCTGATCAGCCCGGTCCGCGCATTCGGCGCCCCGCACACCACCTGCACCGGCGCCCCGCCGTCGCCGGTGTCGACCATGCAGACGCGCAACCGATCCGCATTCGGATGCTGCTCGGCCGAGATCACCCGCGCGATCGTAAACGGCGCAAGCTGCTTCGCCTTGTCCTCGATGCTCTCGACCTCGAGCCCGATCATGGTGAGCCTGTCGGCGAGCTTGTCGAGCGACTCGTCGGTCTCGAGATGTTCCTTCAGCCAGGAGAGGGTGAACTTCACGGCCGTATGCCTCGGTTCTTGTTGGTGGTCATTGCGCCACTTGCGCCGGCGGTCGGGCTCCCTCCCCCGCAAGGGGGGAGGGGACGGAGAGCGTTCCCGTGAACGTGCTTCCAAGCACGGAGCTCACGAGCTCAACCCTCCCGCAATCGTCGGGATCTCGAGCGGCTTGAAGCCGTAATGGTTGAGCCAGCGCACGTCGCTTTCGAACAGCTGACGCAGGTCGGCGATGCCGTATTTCAGCATCGCGATGCGGTCGATGCCCATGCCCCAGGCAAAGCCCTGGTAGACGTCGGGATCGATGCCGCAGGCGCGCAGCACGTTCGGGTGGACCATGCCGCAGCCGAGAATCTCCAGCCAGTCCTCGCCCTCGCCGAAGCGGATCTCGCCCTTGTCGCGGCGGCACTGGATGTCGACCTCGAGCGACGGCTCGGTGAACGGGAAGAACGACGGCCGGAACCGCATGTTGATGTGGTCGACCTCGAAGAACGCCTTGCAGAACTCGTGCAGGATCCATTTCAGGTGGCCGAGATGCGAGTGCTTGTCGATGACGAGGCCCTCGACCTGGTGGAATTGCGGCGTGTGGGTCGCGTCCGAATCGATGCGGTAGGTGCGGCCGGGGCAGATGACGCGGATCGGCGGCTTCTGGGTCAGCATGGTGCGCACCTGCACCGGCGAGGTGTGGGTCCGCAGCAGCATGCGCGAGCCGTCTTCTTTCGGATTGAAGAAGAAGGTGTCGTGCATCTCCCGCGCGGGATGGCCCTCGGGGAAGTTCAGCTTGGTGAAGTTGTAGTCGTCGGTCTCGATATCGGGACCCTCGGCGACCGCAAATCCCATGTCGGCGAAGATCGTCGTGAGTTCGTCCCAGACCTGGCTCAGCGGATGGATGCGGCCGGCCTCGGCCGGGCTCTCGCGCAGCGGCAGCGTGACGTCGATGGTCTCGGAGGCGAGCCGCGCATCGAGGGCGGCCTGTTTCAGCACGTCGCGCCGCCCGGACAGCGCCTGCGTCACGGCATCCTTGGCGAGGTTGATCTTCGCGCCTTCGGTCTTGCGCTCCTCCGGCGACATCTTGCCGAGGGTGGCGAGCAGGGCCGAGATCGAGCCCTTCTTGCCGAGCGAAGCGACGCGCACCGCCTCGAGGGCGGGCTCGTCGCCGGCGGCGGCGATCTGGTCGAGGATGGATTTTTCGAGTGTTGCGAGGTCAGACACGGTCATTCCTTGCTTTAAAAGGCCGCAGGGTTGTCGCCGCCCGAAGGCCGCAACGTCAAGCAAAAAGCCGGTTATTTCGGGCGGCCGGGCGGCCGGCTTGAACCCTGTCAGACGGGCGCGGGACCAATGGAAGTCAAGGAGACCCACGCGATGTTGTTGCGATCCTGCCTGGCCGCGCTCGCCGTCATCCTGTCGGTTGCCGCTGCTCCCGCGCGTGCAGCGGTTTGCCACGACAAGTCCATGACGCAGGACGAGATCATCGACGCCATCAAGGCCGAGCCCGGCTGCGAGGCCGCGATGAAGGTGTTCAGGGATTGCGAGTACGGCGCGAGCGGCGACGTCCTGCTTGGCGACGCCGTCGAGAAGAAATGCGAGGCGGACTTCCTGCCCGGCCTGAAGAGCGCGCAGAAGAAGACCTATGGCCGCGAGCTCGACCGCTGTGACGCCAAATACCGCAACGAGAGCGGCACCATGTACCGCTCGTTCACCGCCTTTTGCCGGGCGGAAGTGTCGCAACGCTATTCCCGGAAGGCGCTGAAAGCGGGCCCGAAGGCCCGCTGATCGCGCGCAGCTCAGGCCGCCAGCGCCGCCTTGGCCTTCTCGGCGATCGCCTGGAACGCCGCCGGCTCGGTGATGGCGAGATCCGACAGCACCTTGCGGTCGACGGTGATGCCCGACTTCGACAGGCCGTTGATGAAGACGCTGTAGGTCATGCCGAACGGACGAACCGCGGCATTGATGCGCTGGATCCAGAGCGCGCGGAAAGTGCGCTTCTTGCGCTTGCGGTCGCGGAAGGCGTACTGGCCGGCCTTTTCGACGGCCTGCTTGGCGGTGCGGATCGTGTTCTTGCGGCGGCCGTAATAGCCCTTGGCGGCCTTGTAGACTTTCTTGTGCTTGGCGTGAGCGGTCACACCGCGTTTGACGCGAGACATGACGGAAATCCTTGGATCTTAATGAGGTGACGGTCGCCGCGCGCGCGCGGCGGGGTTCAAGCGGATGAGCGATCAGGCGTTCGGCAAGAAGTACTTCTTGACGTTGTCGCCGTCGGTCTTGAACAGCACGCGGGTGCCGCGCAGCTGACGGATCTGCTTCTTCGTCCGCTTGATCATGCCGTGGCGCTTGCCGCGCTGGGCGTGCATGACCTTGCCGGTGGCAGTCACCTTGAAGCGCTTTTTAGCGCCCGATTTGGTCTTCAACTTGGGCATTTGGCTCTCCTGTCGCACAACACGAATATCGCCCAAAGAGGCGTTCGGTCGGCTAAAATGCTCGTTAGAGCGTTGAAAGTGCTGGGGTTTTTCCCGAATTGAAAGAACCCGCACAAACGTCGCCACGGCAGCCCTTGATCAGCCGGGCGGCGAAGCCGGGCTTATGACAGAGGATTGGCCGTTTTGCAACGTTTGAAGCGGGGGGAGCCGACCCCCGGAACCGTAGCCGGGATGGAGCGCAGCGCGATCCGCGGGCTGCATCCGCGATGGTCCTATCCGGGGTTTCGCTGCGCTCCATCCGGGCTACGAAAGCGAAACGGCCCGCCGATCCGACGGGCCGCCTGCTCTAAGGCAATCGAACTAATTCGAACTAGCGCGGCGCCAGCACCATCACGACCTGGCGGCCCTCGAACTTGGCGTCCTGCTCGACCTTGGCGAACTCGGCGACGTCGGCCTTGACCTTGTCGAGCAGCTTGGTGCCGATCTCCTGGTGCGCCATCTCACGACCGCGGTAGCGCAAGGTGATCTTGACCTTGTCGCCTTCCTCGAAGAAGCGCTGCATCGCGCGCATCTTCACGTCATAGTCGTGATCGTCGATCATCGGGCGGAGCTTGATCTCCTTGATCTCGACGACCTTCTGCTTCTTGCGGGCTTCGGCGGCCTTCTTCTGCGCTGAATACTTGTACTTCCCGTAGTCCATGATCTTGCAGACGGGAGGACTGGTATTCGGCGAAATCTCGACGAGGTCCATGCCGGCTTCCATGGCCATCTTGATGGCCACCATGGTTTCGACGGTGCCCTTGTTGACACCATCCTGATCGATCAGCTGGATCTGTGCGTTGCGAATCTCGTCATTGGTGCGCGGCCCATCCTTGGCGACTGTGGGCGGGGCTCTATTGGGACGGCGAATGGGTAACTCTCCAAAGTTGTGAAAGGGAAGGCGGATAGTCTGAAGCAAGACGCTGCCACGGGCAAGCGAACTCGCGATCTACGCGGCAAAACCGTCAAATGCGAGGCATTTTGGCCACGCCCGGCAGATATAGCTGTCGCGCGTTTCCCGCAAGGCGGGACACTGTTGCCGTTGACCACGGCCTTTGGCTCATCGAAAACCGGATCTCCGACATGCGAGTGACCAAACCATGAGCCAGATTGCCGCATCCGATCAGGAACCCGACTTCATCGAGGTCGGCGAGGGCGATGCGAGGCGCCGGATCGCGGTGCGTGCCCGGAACGGCGGCTCTCCCGGGCTTTTCTGGCTCGGCGGCTTCAAGTCCGACATGAAGGGCACCAAGGCGATTGCGCTGGACGACTGGGCGGCCGCGCAGGGCCGCGGCTCGGTCCGGTTCGACTATTCCGGCCATGGCGAATCCGGCGGCGAGTTCGCCGACGGCACGATCGGCCGCTGGCTCGAGGAGAGCGTCGCGGTGTTCTCGCAATTCTGCCGAGGGCGGCAGGTCGTGATCGGTTCCTCGATGGGCGGCTGGATGGCGCTCCTGCTCGCGCGCGAGATCGCGCGACGCGGCAATGCTTCGGCCTCGCTCGCTGGCCTCGTGCTGATCGCGCCGGCGCCCGATTTCACCGAAGAGCTGATGTGGAAGGGCTTTTCGCCCGAGATCCGCACCGAGATCGAGAGCAGGGGCATGTGGCTCAGGCCATCCGAATATGGCGACGGCTCGCCCTATCCGATCACCCGTAACCTGATCGCGGAGGGCCGCAATCACCTTCTGCTCGGCAGCCAGATCGACGTCGGCTGCCCCGTGCGCATCCTGCAGGGCGCGCAGGATCCCGACGTGCCGTGGAAGCACGCCTTCGCGCTGGTGCACCGGCTGCCGGCCGAGGACGTCGTGCTGACCATGATACAGGACGGCGACCACCGCCTCTCGCGGCCGCAGGACATCGCGCGGATCATCGCCGCGGTGGCGGAGATCGGTTAAGCTCCTTCCAATTTTGTTTGAGCATGATCCGTTTCGGAAAACCGGTCCCCACTTTTCCGGATCATGCCCGAGGGAGAAGCGCAAATGGACACGACGAGAATGCTGCGTGCGTTCTGTGACGCGGTCGAGCGGCGCGACGGCAAGGCCTTCGCTGAGCTGTTCACGGAAGACGGCGTCTATCACGACGTGTTCTACGGCGCGTTCAAGGGCCGCGAGAAGATCGCGGAGATGGTCGACGACTGGTTCTATCGCACCGCGACCGATTTCCGCTGGGACATGCACGATCCCGTCTCTGACGGCGCGACGCTGTATGCGCGCTACACGTTCAGCTACCGCTCGACCCTGCCGGAAGCCAAGGGGGCCCGCGCGATGTTCGAGGGCGTCGCGATCATGCGGCTGCGCGACGGCAGGATCACGGGATATCACGAGGTCGCCAACACCGCGCCGGCGTTCGTCGATCTGAATTTTGCGCCGGAGCGCATCGCGAAGATTGTCGGCAAGCAGGGCGCAGAGTTGAGGGCGCGGCCGGAGATGGCGCGGCATCTGGTGGAATAGACGCCACCACCGCTCGCAATGACGGCGGAGCGATTACGGCGGTGGCGGGCTGGTCATCGGCTTGCGCTGCGCGAGTGCTGCGACCGTCGACGTGCCGATCGGTCCCTTCTCGTCATAGAGCCAGCACTCGCCGATCGCGATGCCGTCGGTGGCGTGATGGTTCACGACCTCGAAGCCGATCCAGTTGGTGACCGGCAAGCGATGCAGGTAGATGGTGACGTCGCTGTTGATGTAGCCGAGCCCGTGGTCGCCGGCATTGGCGAACGGGCTGGCGAAATCCGCGCCGGTCGCGACATGCACGAACGGGGTCACCTTCACGCCGGCGACGAGCTCGCGCACCTCGCTCATCCAGAGCCGGCGCGCGCCGAGCGAGCCCATATGGCCCGTGATCGGCCGCGTTTCCCATTTGCCGTGCATGCCGAGCCTGGGATCGGTCGGCTTCGGGATGTCGGATGGCCGCGGCACGTCCCAGTTCGGCGGCGACCAGACATTGCCGGGTGCGTTTTCCGTCTTGCGCAATAATTGGCACGAGGCGCGCGCCATTCTGGTGCCGCCGGACAGGAATTCGGCCTCGATCACCCTGATGCGCAGCCCCTCGCGCACGAGCTTTGTCGTCACCTCGATCGGCGTCGTGATGTTGGGCAGCCGGAACATGTCCACCGTGAGCCGCGCCGGCACGAAATCATCGGCGCCGTGGCGCTCCTCGATGACGAAGGCGAGCAGGCCGACCACGACGCGGCCGTGCAGGGATTGCGGACTCCACGGTCCGTTCGCGACCGGCGTCGGCATGAAGCCGTTGCCGTGCCTGGTGAAGAAGGGCTGGTTTGTCATGGCTGACGACCATGACGGGAACGGCGCGATGAAATCAAGAGGTGGCTGCCAACAGCCATTCCTGGCGCACGGCGACGTCGGGTTCGGCATCGGCCTTTGCGGCCAACGCGGCAAACGCCTCGCGCTCCATCAGCTGCGCCAGGGCCCACACCGCGGCGCCGCGCACCAGCGGACTTGCGTCCTCGAGCAATCGCCGTGCCTCGCCGGCGAGATCAGGATCGCCGGAATTGCCGATCGCGATCAGCACATTGCGAATGAAGCGGTTGCGGCCGATGCGCTTGACCGGTGATTTCGTGAACAGCGCGCGGAAGGCCGCGTCATCGAGCCGCGCGAGATCCCTGAGCGCGGGCGAGCGCAGCTCGGTACGCGCGGCGAGCTTGGCCTCGCGTCCTGCCATCGCGAACTTGTTCCATGGGCACACCGCGAGGCAATCGTCGCAGCCGTAGATGCGGTTGCCGATGCCCCTGCGAAATTCGAGCGGGATCGGCCCCTTGTTCTCGATCGTCAGATACGAGATGCAGCGCCGCGCATCGAGCTTGTAGGGCGCGGGAAACGCCGCGGTCGGGCAGATGTCCTGGCAGGCGCGGCAGCTGCCGCAATGATCGCTGTCGCCGATATCACGCGGCAGGTCCGACGCGGAATAGATCGCTCCCAGAAACAGCCACGAGCCGAATTCGCGCGACACGAGGTTGGTGTGCTTGCCCTGCCAGCCGATGCCGGCAGCCTGCGCAAGCGGCTTCTCCATCACCGCGGCGGTGTCGATGAATACCTTGACCTCGTCGCCGGTGACCGATGCGAGCCAGCGCGCCAGGATCTTCAGCCGCTTCTTGATCACGTCGTGATAGTCGTCTCCCAATGCATACGCCGAGATCGCGCCGCGCGAGCGCTGCGCCAGAATCTCCAGCGGATCGCTGTCGGGCCCGTAGTTGACGCCGAGCATGATGATCGAGCGCACGCCGTCCCACAGCGTCCGCGGATCGGTGCGTCGCTCGGGACTGGCCGCAAGCCAGTCCATCTCGCCATGGCCGCCGCTGCCGATGAATTCGAGAAAGTGTTGCCCCGCCTGCGCGATCGCGTCGGGATTGGTGACGCCGATGGCATCGAAGCCGAGCGCGCGTGCCTCGCGCGTCAGCGCTGCCTTGAGATCAGCGGGTGCGCTCGCGATCGCCCGGTTCAGAAGTCGAGGTCCACGTAGGTCCGCGACGCCGGCACCCCCGCCAGCCATTCGCTGAGCAGCGGGCGGAACGACGGGCGGGATTTCACCCGCGCGTACCACGCCTTTGCCGCGTCGTCCTCGCTCCATGGCACGTCGCCCAGGTAGTCGATCGCCGAGAGATGCGCCGCGGCGGCGAGATCCGCGTAGGTCAGGCGGTCGCCGGCGAGATAGTTCCGCGTCTTCGCCAGCCAGCCGATATAGCTGAGATGATAGCGCACATTGACCTTGGCGGCGCGCATCACGTCGGCCGCTGGCGGACCGCCGCCATTGTCCTCGCTCATGAAGCGCTTGTAGATGCGCTCGGTCACCAGCGGGTTGGAGGCCTCCTCGAAGAATTTTTCGTTGAACCACGCCATCAGCCGGCGCACCTCGACGCGCTCGGCCATCGAGGTCGGCAACAGCCGACGATCGCCGGCAGAGAGGCCATGTGCCTCGTCGACATATTCGGCGATGATGGCGCCGCCCGGAATCGGCGGAAAGCCCTCGGCGATCAGGACCGGCGTGCTCGCCGCCGGATTGAGTGCAAGGAATGCCTCGCGCCGTTCCCAGACCCGCTCCTCCACGAGCCGAAGATCGAGCCCATACTCGCCGAGCACCAGGCGGATGAAGCGCGAATGCGGACAGAACGGATGGTGATACAGCGTGTACATGCAGTCCTTGGTAGTGTCGCGGCGATTAAGAAACCATCAACCTGTGTGACTTGAACCTGAGGGAATTGGCTGAACCAGTCCCGATCGTCTCTATGCCGCGTCGTCACGCGAACCGGTAGCCGCCCCCGCGGCGGAGGAGGGTCACAAAAACGCTATAGCGCAGCAAATTCCGCAGGCAACAACTGTTTGCCGTTTTTTTGCGATTGCAGCATAGGGGTGAATAGGCCAGAAGAGCGCGGTTCTTCCAGACAAGGGCAGGCCACAACATGATGACGGATATGCTGCGGGCGGTGATTCTCGGCATTGTCGAGGGCGTCACGGAGTTCCTGCCGGTCTCTTCGACGGGCCACCTGCTGCTTGCGGAACGCTTCTTCAATCTGGGCGAAGGCGAATTCTGGAAGAGCTTCGCGATCCTGATTCAGCTCGGCGCGATTCTCGCCATTCTCGTGCTCTATTTCGCCAAACTCTGGCGGATCGCGCTCGGCATGTTCAGCAACCCCGACGACCGTCGCTTCGTCATCGGCGTGCTGGTGGCGTTCCTGCCGGCCGTCGTGATCGGCCTGATCGCCGGCAAATACATCAAGGAATTCCTGTTCAATCCGTGGGTGGTCTGCTTCTCGCTGATCGTCGGCGGCGCGGTGCTGCTGTGGGTCGATCAGCTCGATCTCAAGGTCTACGAGGATGACGCGACGCGCTTTCCGCTCCTGATGTACTTCTGGATCGGCGTCGCGCAGTGTCTGGCGATGATCCCCGGCGTGTCGCGTTCCGGCGCCAGCATCGTGGCCGCCATGGTGCTCGGTGCCGACAAGCGCTCGGCCGCCGAGTTCTCGTTCTTCCTCGCGATCCCGACCATGGTCGGCGCGTTTGCCTATGATTTCTACAAGAACCGCGGCGACTTCTCGACCGATGGGCTTTCCGTCATCGCGGTCGGCTTCGTGGTCTCGTTCATCACCGCGCTGATCGTGGTGCGGGCATTCCTCAACTTCGTCACCCGTCGCGGCTTCACCTTCTTCGCCTGGTGGCGCGTGATCGTCGGCACCCTCGGCCTGATCGCGCTGGCGATGGGACGGTAGGCCCTTCACCTCTCCCCGCAGGAGCCGGGCGAGGGAGCAGAGTCCCTTCGCGGCTTGCCCTACGCGCTCTTCTTCTGAAACTGCCCGGTCGCGCGGAAGCGCCAGAGATATTGCGTGGCGACACCCTCGATCGAGTCGGGCGTGATGCCGAGGCCGGCGAAGGTGAGCCCGGCGCTCTTGGCTGCGTCGGACACCACATTGTCCGTGCGCAGCATCGCCACCTGGTCCGGCGTCAGCTTCAGCGCGCCCGGAGCGAGCTGCAGGACCAGCGACATCAGCCTGGCGATGCCGAACGGCAGCGGCACCAGCATGCGCTCGCGCTCGGTGATCCCGAGGATGATCTGCATCACCTCGCGCATGGTCAGCACCTCGGGCCCGCCGAGCTCGTAGGTGCCGCCGTCCTTGCCCTTGCCGTCGACGATGTCGGCTACGGCCTGCGCGACGTCGCCGACATAGGCCGGCTGCACCTTGTTCGCGCCGCCGCCGACCAGCGGCAGCGCCGGCGACAGCCGCGCCAGCGCGGCAAAGCGGTTGGTGAACTGATCCTCGGGCCCGAACAACAGCGACGGCCGCAAGATGGTGGCGGAGGGTGCCGCCGCCTTCACCGCGGCCTCGCCGGCCGCCTTGGAGCGGTAATAGCCGGAGGCCGAATTGTCGTCGGCGCCGACAGCCGAGACATGGATCATGCGGGCGCCCGCGGCAGAAGCGGCCCCGGCGATGGTCCCGGCGCCCTTCGCCTGCACCGCGTCGAAGGTCTGCCCGCCGCCTTCGGCCAGGATGCCCACCAGGTTGATGGCGATGTGCGAATCACGCATCGCCGCCTCGACCGATGCCGGATAGCGCAGATTGGCCTGCACCGCGTGGATCTGCCCGACCCTACCGAGCGGCTGCAGATGGCCGGCCAGTTCGGGCCGCCGCACCGCGACGCGGACGCGGTAATCGCGCTTGCAGAGCGCCCGGACCACGTTCCGCCCCAGGAAACCCGATCCGCCGAAGACCGTGACCGTTGTGTCCAGGTTCGATGCCATGAGGTCCATTCCTGCCGGATTCGAGAGCGATTGAGGGGAGTTAGCCGTCTGGCGATACGCCATCGGCCTCACCCTGTACAGCGTATTTGATTTTCCAATCGCGAATTTGACAAGCGCGTCACCGATCCTTACTAAGCCGCCCCACGTGCCCAGGTGGCGGAATTGGTAGACGCGCTGGCTTCAGGTGCCAGTGGCTTAACGGCCGTGAAGGTTCGAGTCCTTTCCTGGGCACCACTCCCTTTTTAAGCGATTGAAATCGCTGATGATCCGCAGGGCGGGTGCGGCGAAGCCGTAACCCGCGGGGGCAGGAAATCCGTCCTACGCGCGCATTCCCAGCGCAGGCGGAAACCGCGGGTCATCATCGTGCGGTGGCATCGGCGGCGCCTCGGCATAGTGATCGGGCTGCATGGTGAAGGTCGCGCGGCCCTGGCTCATGGAGCGCAGGTCGCTCGCGTAGCCGAACATGTTCATGAGCGGCACCATCGCATTGAGGGCGACACCATCGCCGCGAACACTATGCCCCTGGAGCCTCGCACGGCGCCGGTTCAGGTCGCGTTTGATCGGCGCGACATAGCCATCCGGTGTCACCACTTCGACCAACACGGACTTACCCATCTGCAGCGCCTCGCGGAAGCAGGCGCGAGCGGCGATTTCGAAGGCCGACACCGACGAATCGACGTCGTGGAACTTGCCGTCGATCAGCGCCACCTTGACATCGACCACCGGGAAGCCGGCCACCACGCCGGAGGGTAACACGTTCTCCAGACCCTGTTTGACGCCGGGGATGTATCGCTCGGGCACTGCGTCGTTCGCGATCCTGGACTCGAAAGCGTACCCCCCGTCAGGCTCGTTCGGTTCCACGATTAGGGTGACCGACGCGAACTGACCAGTGCCACGGGTCTGTTTCTTATGGGTCAAGCTGTGCTCGACGCGCTTGGTGACACGCTCGCGGAACGCGACCTGCGGCGCGCCGATACGGGCATCGATCTTGTAGACGTGCTTCAGAAGGTCGATCTTGCCGTCGAGATGCAGTTCGCTGATGCCCTTGAGGATGGTCAGGCCGGACTCGCGATCGATTGCCACGCGGAACGACGAATCCTCCGCGGCGAGCTTGGCAAGCGCCTCGCCCAACCTTTCCTGGTCGGCCTTCCACTTCGGCTCGATCGCAATCTCGATGATGCAGGGCTGGACCATGTGATCACCCGTCGCTCAATCCGCCAGCAAGATAGCGCGGAACAACCGTGTTGTGTTCGATGCGCGAGACCCGAACATCCTCACCTCACACCATCCGCTTGCCGGCCCGCTTCGCCACCATGCGCTGCACGAAATACATCGCGACGACGGAGATGAGCGACGTCGTCACGACGACATATCCGATCCGCTCGAAATGCAGCAGCGTGCCGTCCGGGTTCTCCGCGATGATCGCAGCCGCCACCACCGAGCCGAGCCCGCCGGAGAGCTGCTGCACGGAGGCGCTGATCGCGCTGAACGAGCCGCGCTGGCTGGGGTCGGGGATCGCCGACATCAGCGCCTGCGAGGGGATCATGCGCGAGAAGATGCCGACGAACATCAGCACGTTGACTGTTATCGCGGTCAATAGCGAGACCTGGCCGAGATGAGTGTAGATCGACACCATGATCACGGAGACTACGCTGCCGAACACGAAGGTCGGATATTTGCCGAACGCATCGCTGGCGCGACCGACCAGCGGACCCATCACGATGCTGAACAGGCCCGAAACCAGATAGATCGTCGGCAGATGCACGATGTCGATGCCGAGATTGTGCACGGTGAAGGCGCTGCCGAACGGCATCAGCATGAAGCCGCCGGTCGCCAGCAGTGTCGTCACCGCGAAGGCCAGCGTGTAGCGCGGCTGCGCGATGGTTGCGACCAGATGGTGGAACGGGTTGGTGTCCTGCTTCAGCTTGAGATGCGCGTCGACCGGCTGCATCAGCAACGCGATGGTGATCATCGCCACGATCGACAGGCCGACGATGGCGGCGAACGCAACATGCCAGTTCCAGTGATTGGCGAGGAACAGGCCGGCCGGAATGCCGAGCACCTGGCTCGCCGCGAATGCGGTCTGCACGAAGCCCATCACGCGGCCGCGCAGATGCAGCGCGAACAGATCGGTGACGATGGCGAGCACGACCGAGCCGATCACGCCGCCGAACAATCCGGTCACGATCCGGCCGAGCAGCAGCACGTGGTAGCTCGGCGCCAGCGCGCAGAGCAGGGTGCCGAGCGTGAAGCCGGCATAGAAGAACAGCAGCAGGCGCTTGCGGTCGAAACGATCGGCAAAGCCGGCGGCGAGGACGCCCGAGATGCCCGCGCTGAAGGCATAGGCCGACACCGCGACGCCGAACTGCCCTGCGGTGATGTTGAGCGAGGGCATCAGGATGGCGCCGAGCGGCGACATGATGATGAAGTCGAGGATGATCGTGAACTGCGTGAATGCGAGCAGCGCGATCAGGAGAGACTGGTAGCGTGAAAAGCCGCTCTGGCGTTCCTGCGGGTCGTCGAGCGGCGCTGCCAGGGTCTGGTCGGACATGGGATTCTTCTTGGGACTGTTTTTGGGGTCGGGAGACGAGCGGGCGATGGCCGGCATCAGATAGGGTGCGCGCGGGGCAATTTCATCGGCGTGGCGAGGCAAAAAACACCTGCCGGGACGCATGAGATGCCAGTAAAATGCCGGAATCGGCCGCGCTGGAGACGGGAAGATTCCGGGTCATGGCCGTCTGGATGGCCTCCCTGCTCGCATCGCTGCCATTTGGAGGGTAGTGTCGCGCCCGAATCGACAATTGGACCTGAGGCCCTGTTTTCATGACCATCCGCTTGCATCGCGGCGATCTGCCCGACCTGTCCCGCTACACCTCGTCGGTTGCGATCGACACCGAGACCATGGGGCTGCATCCGCATCGCGACCGCCTCTGCGTGGTGCAGATGTCGAACGGCGACGGCACCGCCGACGTGATCCAGATCCCGAAGGGTCACACCGATTCGCCGAACCTGAAGGCGCTGCTCGGCGACCCCGCCATCACCAAGATCTTCCACTTCGCGCGCTTCGACGTCGCGGTGCTCTACAACAGCTTCGGCGTGATGCCGCAGCCGGTCTATTGCACCAAGATCGCCTCGCGCCTGACCCGCACCTACACCGACCGCCACGGCCTGAAGGACCTGGTGCGCGAGGTGCTGGGCATCGACCTGTCGAAGCAGCAGCAGTCGAGCGACTGGGGCGCGGCCACCCTCAGCGAGGCGCAACTCGCCTACGCCGCCTCCGACGTGCTGCATCTGCACGCGCTGCGCGACAAGCTCGACGCCATGCTGGCGCGCGAGGGCCGGACCGACCTCGCCAGGGCCTGCTTCGAATTCCTGCCGGCCCGGGCCCGGCTCGATCTCGACGGCTGGGAAGCCGAGGACATCTTCGCCCATTCATGAATGGCGGCGATTTCGCCAGCAGAGCGTCTTCGAGCGAAGCGGTCGCCGGTTCGGGTCAGGAAATCGCGTCAAAACAGCCATCTGGAGCCTCGTTCCGATCCCATCGGAACGGAAAAGGCGCCAGGAGGCCACTTCCGCCCCGTTTCGGCCAAACTGTTCACGCGAGGTCGCCGCCGGGGCGCGACACGCAACCCTGGCTGCATATTTCGGCAGCTGAGGGTAGAATGGACGAGGCATTTTGCGCCTCTGGAGCACGTGTGAATTCGGTTCAGAACCCAGCCTTTGATGTCGCCGGCCTCGAGGCGCGCTTTGCCGCGGCCGCGCGGCACAGCCGCATGGTGCGGTTCCTGCGCATCGCGGTGCCGGCGGCGGTCGTCTTCTCGCTGGCGGCGGTCGTGTTCATCTCGGTCGTCAATCCGTTTCGCGTGCTGATGCCTAACCTGCCCGTCGATATGGATAACATGGTGGTCTCCGGCACCAAGATCACGATGGAGTCGCCGCATCTTGCCGGGTTCTCCAACGATGGGCGGCCCTACGAGATGTGGGCCAAGGCCGCGATCCAGGACGTCACCGATCCCGACCATCTCGAGTTGAAGACGATCCGCGCCAAGGTGGCGCAGCAGGACGGGTCGATCGTGACGATGGACGGGCGCACCGGCTTCTTTGACCAGAAGAAGCAGCTGCTCGATCTGCGCGAGGATATCTTCCTGCAAACGTCGACGGGCTATGAAGCGAAGCTGAAGCAGGCCTTCGTCGACATGAACAAGAACACGGTGACGACGGACGAGCATGTCGACGTCAAGCTGCTCGACGGCACGCTGACCTCGGACAAGCTCCGCCTCTACAATGGCGGCGAGGTGATCCGTTTCGAGGGCAATGTGGTGATGAACCTGGACAAGATCGGCGACAACAATCCTGCGCCCGCCGCACCTGAGCCGGCGCCGCCGCCGCCGCGCCCGACGAAATCGCGCAAATCCGCCAGCTCGAAATGACCTCGATGATGAGACTTCCTCTGCGCGTGCTGCCCATCGCGGGCTTGCTGCTCGCGCTCGTCACCGCGAGCCCGGCGTCGGCGCAAGGTTCGATGACCGGCGTTCCCAACGCCATGCAGGGCTTTTCGCAGAACCGCGATCAGCCGATCCAGATCGAGGCCGCCTCGCTCGAGATGCGCGACAAGAAGAAGGAAGCGACCTTTTCCGGCAACGTGAAGGTGGTGCAGGGCGACACCACGATGACCTCGAAAGTGCTGGTCGTGTTCTACGAGGATAAATCGACGCAGGCGCCGGCGCCGTCAGCCAATCCCAAGGCCGCGAAAGGCGCCCCGATGCAGGCGGCCGCCCCCGGTCCCGGTGGCGCCTCGTCGATCAAGCGGCTGGAGGCCAAGGGCAACGTCGTCGTCACCCAGAAGGATCAGGTCGTCACCGGCGAGTCCGCGATCTTCGACACCAAGAGCAACCTGATCACGATGGTCGGCGGCGTGGTGTTGACCCAGTGCCAGAACGTGCTGCGCGGCGACCGCCTGCTGGTCGACATGACAACCGGCGTCTCGCGCGTGGAATCCAATAGCGGCAAGGTGCAGGGGCTGTTCATCCAGAAGAACGGAGAGGCCCCGAAGCCGGGTTGCGGCGGGTCGGCTGCGCCTGGCGCGGCTCCGGCGATTCCTGCCCTTCCGGGTAAGCCCAAGTAAGGCCGGGCCGACCGGTATTCCGGCAGGGAGGTCGAAAGGTGGATCGGTTGCTCTGCTGCCAGCGCATGTTGACCAAGCCGAGGTGATTTTCGCCAAGATGCCGTTTCTGCGTCCGATCGTTGTCTGCATCCTTCTCCTGATTGCGTGCGAGCAGGTTCGCGCGCAGGGCAGTGCCTCCGTGCCCAATGCGATGCAGGGCTTCGCGCAGAATCGCGGCGAGCCGGTCAAGATCGAAGCGGCCGTGCTCGAAGTGCGGGACAAGAAGAAGGAAGCGACGTTTTCCGGCAACGTAAAGGTGACGCAGGGCGACACGACCATGACCTCGAAAACGCTGGTCGTGTTCTATGAGGACAAGGACAAGACTGCTCAGCCGTCATCGCCTGGAGACGCCGGGAAGGGTGACGCCGGGAAGGGCAAGGCGGCGATGCCAACCCAGCCGCCAACCCAGTCGGGGACGGCCCAGCCGGCTGCCCCGGGCCCCGGCAGTTCCCAGATCAAGCGGATGGAGGCGAGGAGCAATGTCGTCGTCACCCAGAAGGATCAGGTCGTCACCGGCGAGACCGCGATTTTCGACACCAAGGCCAATCTGATCACCATGCTCGGCGGCGTGGTGCTGACCCAGTGCCAGAACGTGGTGCGCGGCGACCGTCTGCTGGTGGACATGACCACCGGTGTCTCGCGGGTGGAATCCGACAGCGGCAGGGTGCAGGCGCTCGTCGTTCAGGGGCAGAGTTGTGGCACGGCGCCAGCCGGCGCGAGCCCCCCAACTCCCCCGTTGAACTCGGCCAAGCCGAAGTAAGATAAGTAAGTTCAATGCGTTAGTTAATATTTTGAGGGCGCGAGGTTGAAGCCCGTGCGCCAAGGCTGTATTTACTGCCGAAGCTGGCCAGCAGGAGCGCCGGAAGGTTCGTGGCGTTAGCTGGCTCAGGGGCATCCAATCATCCAAAGCGCGGTCCCCGCGCTTTGCCGTCATGTTCGAGCATGGTCTCCGCGCCGCCGCTTTCGGCGTTCGCTGCGGGGGAAAGCCGGTATCCACTTTTCCGGATCATGCTCACGGGGTCGCGTGCGAATCAGATGGTCTGCGGACACGGTCGCGGGATCGCCGGGAAAGGCTGAAGCGAAGCGGGGATGGTGGATTTACTTGGCATGTTCCGGCGGCGTCCGGCGAAGCGCGGATTTGCGCGTTCGCAGGAGGACATCACGGCGCTCGGCGATTCGTTCGGCGACATGCTGACGAGTCCGGTGCGGGATGCGCCGCCGATGTCGCGCGCCGCCCCGGCGCCCGTGGAACTGCGGCCGCAGCCGTCAGGCGAGCCGCCACGCACAGAGCGGCCGCGTGCCAAAGACCGTGCCCAGGAGCGCTCCCAGGGTAACGGCGCCACCGCGCCGCGCCTGATCAAGCGGCCGGGCTACCTCGCTGTGCATAGCGTGGAAAAGAGCTTCGGCAGCCGCCAGGTGGTGCGCGGCGTCAGCATCTATGTGCGCCGCGGCGAAGCGGTCGGCCTGCTCGGTCCGAACGGCGCCGGCAAGACCACCGTGTTCTACATGATCACCGGCCTGATCAAGGCCGATCGCGGCGCGATCGAGCTCGACGGCCACGACGTCACCAAGCTGCCGATGTATCAGCGCGCCCGGCTCGGCATCGGCTATCTGCCGCAGGAAGCGTCGATTTTTCGCGGCCTGACGGTCGAGCAGAACATCCGCGCGGTGCTCGAGGTGGTCGAGCCTTCGAGGAAGAAGCGCGAGCAGGAGCTGGATTCGCTGCTTGACGAGTTCAACATCACACGCCTGCGCAAGAGCCCCTCGATCGCGCTGTCCGGCGGCGAGCGCCGCCGCGTCGAGATCGCGCGCGCGCTGGCGACGCGTCCGAACTACATGCTGCTCGACGAGCCGTTCGCCGGCATCGACCCGATCGCGGTCGGCGACATTCAGGACCTGGTGCGCCATCTCACCAATCGCGGCATCGGCGTGCTGATCACCGACCACAATGTCCGCGAAACGCTCGGCCTCACCGACCGCGCCTATATCGTCTACGCTGGGGAAATCTTGACGGAGGGCAGCCCGGATGAGATCGTCAATGATCCGGATGTACGGCGTCTTTACCTTGGCGAGGAATTCCGCCTCTAGCCGTATTTTCTGATCCGTCAAGCCGTGTACATCGGCCGCGGACTAGGATAAGCAAGAATCGAGCCAACTTTTGGATCGATCTTGCCTCCATGGCGCTGACGCAAAGACTAGAGTTCCGCCAGTCGCAGTCGCTGGTCATGACGCCGCAGCTGATGCAGGCGATCAAGCTGCTGCAACTGTCCAACCTGGATCTGTCGGCTTTTGTCGAGGAGGAGCTGGAACGGAACCCGCTGCTCGAACGTGCGGCGGACGGCCCCGAGCCGCCGGTGGCAGGCGAGCCGGCAATGGAACGGGCCGATTACGACGATTCCGACGGTTCCAGCAATTATGGCGACGAGGCCGGCGAGTACGCCGAGATGGCCGGCGGTCCCTCTGGCGACGGCTTCGAGCCCGGCCAGTTCGAGCCCGGCCAGGAGGAGTGGCTGAACCGCGACCTCGGCACCCGCGCCGAGATCGAACAGACCCTGGATACCGGCCTCGACAATGTGTTCACGGAAGAACCGGCGGAAGCCGCAGCGCGGGCCGCGCAGGATGCCCCTCCATCGGTCTACACCGAGTGGGGCGGCGGCGCCTCCAGCGACGACGAATACAACCTCGAGGCCTTTGTCGCAGCCGAACTGACCCTGGCCGACCACCTCGCCGAGCAGCTCGCGGTGGCGTTCTCCGCGCCCGCGCAGCGCATGATCGGACAGTATTTGATCGACCTGGTCGACGAGGCGGGCTACCTGCCGGCCGATCTCGGCCAGGCCGCCGAACGGCTGGGCGCTTCGCAGGCTGCGGTCGACGAGGTCGTCGCCGTGCTGCAGAGGTTCGATCCGCCGGGCGTGTGTGCGCGAAATCTGAGCGAGTGCCTGGCGATCCAGCTGCGCGATCAGAACCGCTACGATCCGGCGATGCAGGCGCTGGTCGAGCATCTCGACCTGCTTGCCAAGCGCGACATCGCTTCGCTGCGCAAGCTGTGCGGCGTCGACGACGACGACATCACCGACATGATCGCCGAGATCCGGCGGCTCAATCCGAAGCCGGGCCTGAAGTTCAGCACCGCGCGGACCCAGACCATGGTGCCCGACGTCTATGTGCGGCCCGGTCCAGACGGCGGCTGGCACGTCGAGCTCAACAGCGACACTCTGCCGCGCGTGCTGGTCAACCAGACCTATTACACCGAGCTGTCGAAGACGATCCGCAAGGATGGTGATAAATCATACTTCACCGACTGCCTGCAGAACGCGACCTGGCTGGTGCGCGCGCTCGACCAGCGCGCCCGCACCATCCTGAAGGTGGCAACCGAAATCGTCCGCCAGCAGGACGGGTTCTTCACGCACGGTGTCGCCCATCTGCGGCCGCTGAATCTGAAGGCGGTCGCGGACGCGATCCAGATGCACGAATCGACTGTGTCGCGCGTCACCGCCAACAAATTCATGGCGACCAATCGCGGCAGTTTTGAATTGAAGTATTTTTTCACCGCGTCTATCGCGTCCGCCGACGGCGGCGAGGCGCATTCGGCCGAAGCGGTGCGTCACCACATCAAGCAGCTGATCGACGGCGAGGCGCCGTCGGCGATCCTGTCCGACGACACGATCGTGGAACGTTTGCGCGCATCGGGCATTGATATTGCCCGCCGCACCGTCGCGAAGTACCGCGAGGCGATGCGGATTCCATCCTCGGTGCAGCGCCGCCGTGACAAACAGAGCATGCTCGGCAATGCCCTTTCGGCCCCCGCCTCCTCATCCGACCGGCCGCGCGATACGGCGCCCGTTTAGGTTACCCCTTGAGAGTGATCCCGCCCGCTGCTGCGCCCGGTTCATGCGCTCGTTGCGTTCGCGCCAAATCGGAATAGTCTTGTTTGCCCCTTCTCCGCTCTGAGAGGCGTGATCCAGAAAGGCAGGTATCCGAAATTCCGAAATCATCATGCTCCTGCAAGCGAGTGATCGAGGCATCCAGCAATCGAGGCATCAAATGACCCTTCGAATCTCGGGAAAGAGCATCAGCATCGGCGAGGCGCTTCGCGCGCGCGTCAGCGAGCGCACCGACGAGGTCCTGCGAAAGTACTTTGATGGCAACTACTCCGGTCACATCACGCTGAGCAAGGATGGCTTCGGCTTCCGGACCGATTGCGCGCTGCATCTGGATTCGGGCATCACGCTTGAAGCCGACTGCAACGCCGGCGACGCCTATGCCAGCGCCGATGCCGCGCTCCTGATGATCGAAAAGCGCCTGCGCCGCTACAAGAGCCGGCTGAAGGACCGCTCTGCCCGCAAGACCTATGCCGCGACCGCCGCGCTGGCCGAGCTGAACGGCGCGGGCCTCGACGCGCCGAGCTACGTCATCGAGGCCCCCGAGAGCGAGGACGAGGTCACCGAATACAGCCCCGTCATCATTGCGGAGGCAACCACCGCCCTGAAGCGGATGTCGGTCAGCGAGGCCGTCATGGAGCTCGACCTTTCCGGCGCCTCCTGCCTGGTGTTCCAGCATGGCGGCAGCGGCCGGGTGAACGTCATTTACCGCCGTACGGACGGCAATGTCGGCTGGGTCGACCCCCCGGCCGTTACCCCCTGAGATATATGGAGGCGACTATGGCCGGGAGCATTGACGGCGGAAGCCAGCCCTGCTTATGGTCCGCCGCCCCAAGGTATAGGGGCGGTGGAACAGGGCTTGCAGGTGTTGGCACCGCCGATACGTTGGAGTAGAAGCCCTGCCAGTCAGGACCCGGGCTAAGCCCGCATCCCAACTCACCTTCTTGACGCCGCCGCTGTAACGCATATTTCGCAACCTGACGGTCTAATTCACCTCGGAACGTCCCATGCCGATTACCGATTTGGTCGCACCCGAGGCGATACTTCCTGCTTTGAAAGTCATCAGCAAGAAGCAGGCGCTGCAGGAACTCGCGGCCCGTGCCTCCGCCCTGACCGGGCAGAATGAGCGCTCCGTCTTCGAGGTGCTGCTGCAGCGCGAGAAGCTGGGCACCACGGCGGTCGGCTACGGCGTCGCCATACCGCACGGCAAGCTGCCCAAGCTCGAGAAGCTGTTCGGGCTGTTCGCCCGCCTCGAGCGCCCGATCGATTTCGATGCCATGGACGGGCAGCCGGTCGATTTGATCTTCCTGTTGCTGGCGCCCGAAGGCGCCGGCGCGGACCACCTCAAGGCCCTGGCTCGGATCGCCCGCCTTCTGCGCGACCAGGACGTCGCCAAGAAGCTTCGCGCCTCCCGCGACGCCCAGGCGATCTACTCGGTGCTCGCGCTGCCGCCTGCGAGCGCGGCGTAACGCTCGCCTCCGCGTCCGTCATCGGCCCGATAAATGGGCGGCGCGCTCAACAAATCGTCGGCAGCACGCGCCTGACTTCGTCGAGGAATTCGGGGATCGCGGTCTCGTCATTGGCGAGATGCCGGAGCAGCGCGCCCTGGAACAGGCCGTCGAACAGCGCATAAAGCGCGGCCGGCGAAGTCGCGAGACGCTTGCGGGCCAGCTCGGCATAGCGGGTGGCGATCCGCCAGACCATCGCCTCCAGGCTCTTGTCGATCTCCAGCACGTCCTTGCGGAACGCCGGCTCGAACATCGCCTGCGAGCGCAGGTCGTACCACAGGCGGTGCATGCGGGCGTCTTCACGCAGCGTCATCGCGAGCTTGGCGAGGAAGCCTTCGGTCAATTCATCGCGGGTGCGCGCCGAGGCGACGACCTCGTCATAGCGCGTCACGCATTTCGCCTTGTAGTGGCGGACGCAGCAGCAGATCAGGTCGAGCTTGTCGCTGAAATAGTAGTGAAACACGCCGTGCGTGAACGCCGAGTTCTGCGCGATCTCGCGCAGGCTGGTGCGCGCGAAGCCGAGTTCGCCGAGCGTCTCCAGCGCGGCCTCCGCGAGTTCGATCCGGCGCGCATTGAACTTCTCGTCGCGCAGCGCCTCGGCTGCCTCCGCCACGCGCTGGGCTGCCCCCGCCATCTGTCGCGCCATTTCGTGCCTTTCCTCAGTCCCGATCATTCGACGGCTTATACCGTGCCGTCCGCCGGCGGCTCCATTCCCCTCACAACCACTTTGCTGGACAACTGTCAAATTGTCGCTTGACAAGTGTCAAGTTTCCAGCGGAAGGTCGGCGAATAATTTGGACAGTCGTCAAGACGTCCGTTCAAGGAGGAACGCAAACGCGGCGCGGCCAAGGGCCGCAGCCCCGGGTCCGGCCGTGGCGGTTCAGCCGCGCCTGCCGACACCCCCATCCTCGGCACCAATCAATCATCAGCAACGGGAGGACGACGCATGAGTGGGAAGACCCTTGAAGGCAGGAAAGCCCTGGTCACCGGTGGCGCACGCGGCATCGGCGCCGCCATTGCAACGGCCCTGGCGCGCGCCGGCGCCGCGATCATGATTGCCGACATCCTCGAGGAGACGGGCCGGGCCACCGCCACCGAGATCGCCAAGCAGGGCGTCAAGACCGGCTTCGCCCAACTCGACGTCACCGACGATGCGCAATGGGAGCGCGCCGCCGCGGCCACCGTCGCCACGCTCGGCGGCTACGACATCCTGATCAACAATGCCGGCATCGAGATCACCTCGCTGGTCAGCGAGATCAGGGCCGAGGATGCGCGGCGGATGTGCGACGTCAATATCGTCGGCACGGTGCTCGGCATGAAGCACGCCTTCCGCGCGATGCGCCCCGGCGGTCCCGCAGGCAAGGGCGGCGCGATCGTCAACATCGCATCGGTGGCGGCAACGATCGCCTTCCCGAGCATCGCGGTCTATTCGGGCACCAAGTCGGCGGTCGACCGCATGACCCGGGTCGCAGCGATGGAAGCCGGCAAGCTCGGCTTCGGCGTGCGTGTCAACTGCATCTATCCCGGCCTGATCCCGACCGACATGGGCATGCAGCTCGCCAATGACATCGTGAAGATAGGGCTCGCGCCCGACGTCAACGCCGCGGTCGGATCGGTGATCGAGCAGACGCCGCTCGGGAAGCTCGCGGAGGTCGGCGACATCGCCGATGCGGCGGTGTTCCTGTGCTCGAACGAGGCCCGCTTCATCACCGGCATCGGCCTGCCGGTCGATGGCGGCATGGGCATGTAGCAGCAAAGCCGACAACAAGCATATCGGAGGATCGCAATGAGCGAGAAGAAGCCCGTCATCGTCTATGGCGCTTCCGGCTACACCGGCCGGCTGGTCTGCGAATATCTGCGCGAGTACAACATTCCCTTCATCGCCGCCGGCCGCAGCACCGAGAAGCTCAACGCCGCGATGAAGTCGAACGTCGCCGGCATCGAGACCGCCGACTACGAGGTGGTGGCGGTACCGCACACCGTGGCCGCGCTGACCGAATTGTTCAAGGGCGCCTCGGTCGTGCTCAACACCGTGGGCCCCTTCGCCAAGTTCGGCGGCGAGGTGGTGCAGGCCTGCCTCGCTTCCAAATGCCACTACACCGACACCACAGGCGAGCAGGATTGGCTGATCATGCTCCAGCATGAGTGGGGCACGAGGTTCGCCAATGCCGGCCTGCTGCTGGCGCCGGGTATCGCCCAGATGTACACCACCGGCGAGATCGCCGCGCAGCTTTGCCTGGAGACGCCAGGCCTCGACACGCTTGACATCGCCGTGTTCTGGGGCGGCAGCCCGACCATCGCGTCGACGCAGACCATCCTGGTCAACGCGGCGATGGCCAAGGCCTACTACCTGGAGCAGAACAAATACGTCGAGCATCAGCCCGATGCCGGCCTCTACAACCTCGCGATCCCCGGCCAGCACGAGCTGGCGCTGGCGCTGCCCTGGGGCGGCACCTCGCATCCAGTGTGGTTCAAGCGCGATCCGCGCGTCGCCAACGTGAAGGTGCTGGGCGGCGTGTTCAACCGCGCGCTGATGCTGGGCGTGCCGCAGATCGTTGCCGCCGCGCTGGAGGCGACCAAGGACATGAACCCCGACGACCGCTACGCCGCGTTGGCGCAGACCGCTGCCGGCGTGATGAACACCATGCCGCCGCGCGAGAACCCGCGCGTCAACAAGTCGATGGATTCGGTGCATGCGTCCGGCCCGCTGGGGCGTGCGCACTGCGTCATCTACGGCAACAGCAACTACAAGCAGACCGGCATGCTGCAGGCCTATGCGGCGCAGGCGCTGCTGCAACAGCCGCCGAAGCGCGTAGGCTTCGCCTCCGGTTGCCAGGCCTTCGGCCATCGCGAGCTGCTTGGCCAGCTGCGCAGTTTTGGACTGGTCGGCAAGCCGATCCTGACCGTGCACGACTAAGCTCGAGCCTCGATGAAAATCGGGGCCAAAGGTTCTCGTCTTGAGGCGTTTTCGTCGCCACTTCCCTCGAAAACGCTCTCGCTGCGGGTGACGCGCTAGCCCCCGTCACCCGCAGTCTAACTCGGGATCGACCATGCGCTTCATCGATTACCTCGACAAGGGCGCCTCGCTCGGCGCAGACGCACCCTGTCTCACCATGGACGGCCGTGACCTCAGCTACCGCGAGGTGCAGGGACTGAGCTACCGGATCGCGCGCGGGCTCGACCGATCGGGCATCGCGCCCGGCGAGAAGGTCGCGATCCTATCCGGCAATGATCCGCTCGCCTTCGCCTGCGTGTTCGGTATCTCGCGCGCGGCGGCGGTGTGGTGCCCTATCAATCCGCGTAACGAGGCAGCCGAGAACAAGTTCATCCTCGACCAGTTCGACTGCAGCCTGCTGCTGTTTCATTCGAGCTTCGCGCCGATGGTCGATTCCGTCAGGCGCGACCTGCCGAAGCTGCGCGCGATCGTCTGCATCGATACCGAGCTGCCGTTCGCGCCATCCTTCGACCGCTGGCTCTCCGGACTTTCCGATGATCCCTACCAACGCCAGACGGTGGACGACCTCGCGATGATCCCGGGTACCGGCGGCACTACCGGCAAGCCAAAGGGCGTCATGCTCTCGGGTCGCAACATCGAGGCGATGACGGCGCTGACGTTGATGGGCTATCCGTTCAAGGGCCGCCCGGTCTATCTGGCGCTGGCGCCCCTGACCCATGCCGCCGGTGTGCTCTGCTTTCCGATCATGACGCTCGGCGGCCGCATCGTGATCATGCACCACCCCGATATCGGCGAGTTCCTCGCGCTGATCGCGCGCTATCGCGTCACCCACACCTTCCTGCCGCCGACCGTGATCTACATGCTGCTCGATCATCCGATGCTCGAAACGGCCGAGCTCGGCTCGCTGCAATGCTTCTGGTATGGCGCAGCCCCGATCTCGGCGACGCGCCTGGCGGAAGCGTTGCGCCGGATCGGACCGATGGCGCAGCTGTTCGGCCAGACCGAGGCGCCGATGATGATCTCGATGATGGCTCCCGATGAGCACTACAATGCCGACGGCACGATCGCGATGCAGCGCCTCGCCTCCGCCGGTCGAATCGGCCCGCTGGTCCAGGCCGGAATCATGGACGGTGACGGCAATCTCCTGCCGAACGGCGCGCGCGGCGAGATCGTGGTGCGCGGCTCGCTGGTGATGGAGGGCTATTACAAGAATCCGCAAGCCACGCTGGAGGCTTCAGCGCACGGCTGGCACCACACCGGCGACGTCGGTTACCTGGACGAGGACGGCTATCTCTACATCGTCGACCGCGCCAAGGACATGATCATCACCGGCGGCTTCAACGTCTACTCGATCGAGGTCGAGAACGCGCTGCGCACGCATGAAGCGGTGCAGGATTGCGCCGTGATCGGACTGCCCGATGACAAATGGGGCGAGCGCATCGTCGCCGTGGTGCAGCTGCGTGCAGGGCAGCGGATCGATCCGACTGTTCTGGCCGCGTTCGTCAAGCAGCAGATCGGCAGTATCAAGACCCCGAAGCAGATCGAGATCTGGGACGATCTTCCGCGATCCAAGGTCGGCAAGGTCGTCAAGCCTGACATCCGTGCGCGATTGGCGGGATGACGACGCGCGCTCTGTTGCGGTTCAAGAAACAAGGCGGGTCAAACGTTTTCGGCGCGATGGAGACAGCTTGCGTCCCGCGATGTCGGCGCCGCGCTTGGCGCCCAGACGGGCGGCTTCTCGGTGCGGCGGGCAGCCGAGACGCCATTCAATATGGTGCCCGAAGCAGGTCCTTAAAACAAATTGACAACCGCGCGGCGCCGCCGGAAGACAGCCGGGTGCATCGATGTGCATGCGACCCACTGGATGGCTGATGTCCCGCGATTTTCGTCTCGATCGCGTCCCCGTCGACGTTCTTGCCTATGAGCTCGCCGAAGAGCGGGCCTCGGCGCTCGGACGAATGGGGCGGGCGCTGGAAGCAGCGCTCGCCAAGCTCAGGGAGTTCGATGCCGTGCATCCGCGAGAAGGCGCTGCGGCATCAACGCAGCAGAAGAGGCGCCTCCTGGTGAGGGAAGCCGGTCATGCGCTCTGGATGTTCGTGGTGCAGCGGGAGGCGTCCGGCCTGCGCAACAACCGCTTGCTCATGCGCGACTACAATGTTCCGGGCGAGGTACAGCATTGCATGGGGCCGCTCCTTGCCTCGTCGGGGCAGGCCACGGCATAGGGCCAATTTATCCCTAACGGCGGCTTAAAAAACAGGGTTAGCCAATCCTCAACGCTCAACCTTTCTTAAGCATTCCGGCCCATTTTGCTAGCAGTCTGGTTCGGCAGCAAGTTTGGGTTGTATGCAATGAAAATGATTTCGGCGGCGACGTTCGCCCTGGCGCTCACTCCTGGCTTCGCCTTCGCCGCCGACATGCCCGAGATCTATCGCGCGCCGCCAGTGCTCTGGTCATGGACCGGCTTCTATGTCGGCGGTCATGTCGGCGCCGCTTCCTGGAACTCATCGTTCTCGGATCCGTCGGGTTCGTCGATCTTCGGTGGCACAGTGCGAACCTCCGCGATCTCCGGCGGTGGGCAGATCGGTTACAATTGGCAGGTTCCCGCAAGCCCTTTCGTTCTCGGCATTGAGGCCGATGCCGATCTCATCGGCGGCAACGGAAGCGGCACCTGTTTCGCTTCATCGGGATTTTTCATTTCCGCGAACTGCCGGGTTCGGCCGGACACCGGTGGCAGCTTCACGGGCCGATTGGGTTATGCGACCGGCAGGTCCGGCCGCACGTTGCTTTATGTCAAAGGCGGCGTGGCATGGCTGGATGAAAGGATCGACAGCACCACCAATGGTGTGCTGCCCTATGCGGTCAGCAGTCTCGATGACGTGCGATGGGGTTGGACGGCCGGCGCTGGCGTCGAGCGGGCGCTGACCCCTGCCTGGTCGTTTCGGCTGGAATACGATTATGCCAAATTCGACAACGTCGGCATGGCCACGCCGACAAGTTTTCTGCAGGTGCTGCCGCCAGCCTTCGCCTATGTGCCGACGGCAAGCGCAGTGACCAATGTCAGTCAAAATCTGCAAACCGTGAAGGTCGGCCTGAACTATAAGTTCGGCCAGGACATCGATGCGCGATGGCAACCTTCCGAAGCCGACTATCATCTGAGGGGAACGGCTGACGCACCCTTCGTGCCGGAGGCCGAAGTCGAAATCGGCGGCCGCGTCTGGTACAGTTCCGGCCGCTTCCAGAAGGACCTCAGCACAACCCGATCCCAGACGATGCCGGGGCTGCTGGTGTCGCGGCTGACATACGATACGACTGCAGCGAGCGGAGAATTGTTCGGCCGCATCGATACGGCCTCGAATATCTTCGTGAAGGGCTTTGTTGGCGGCGGCAAGATCCTTTCGGGCAACATGCACGATGAGGATTGGGGCATCTTCAATCTGACGGTGCCCTATTCGAACACGCAATCGACTGTCAGTGGAGATCTCGCCTACGGCACGTTCGACGTCGGCTATTCGCTGTTTCGCGGGCCAAGTGCCAATGTGGGCGGCTTCGTCGGTTTCAACTACTACGAAGAGAACAAATCGGCCTATGGCTGTCGCCAGATTGCCAATCCGTTTTCAGATTGCGTCCCGGCCATTCCCAATTCGACGCTTGGCATCACCGAAGACGACAAATGGTACTCGCTCAGGATCGGCGTCAACGGCGTCGTCACGCTTGCCGATAGACTGAAACTCACCGCGGATGCCGCCTACCTCCCCTATGTGGCATTTCGCGGCACCGATAATCACCTGCTGCGAACCGACGTGGCCAATACCATCTCGCCGGAGAGCGGTGCCGGCCAAGGTGTGCAGGTCGAGGCGGTTCTTTCCTACGCGGTCTCGGACGCCTTCAACGTCGGTGCCGGCGCCCGCTATTGGGCGATGTGGGCGCCCAGCGCCTACACCAATGGTTTCAGCACGCCCTGCCCGTGCCAGGGATTGCCGGTCAGTACGGAGCGCTACGGCGGCTTCCTCCAGGCCTCGTACAAGTTTGGAGGCCCGGCCATAGCCAGTCGCGATCATTAGGGGTATCGAACTCGTTTGTTCGCCTGCTGTGATCATAAAAAATGCGCGGGCCGCCTCGTTCATCGAGGCCTGCCCGCGCATTTGAACTCGCGGATATCGAGCAGGTCAGCGCGTCAATGGACGCTGACGGCCTGCAATTCGTTGCTCCAGGCGTTCGCGATCGCGGCTTCGCGGCTGTCGGTCAGCATGATCGGCGTGCCGTCGGCGGCGTGGAGTGCGAACAGCTTCAGGCCCGGCGCGATCTGCGGCGCCTCGGGAAAGAGTTCGGGAACGTCCTCGGAACGGACCTGCTTCACATAGGCGATATGGCCTTCGCCCAGATGAGCCAGCGCCTCCGGCGTGACGTTGCTTGACTCGATGGTGGTGGTACTCAGTTCACTCATGGTCTCGACTCCTCAGTTAGACAAGCGGTCGAGTCCGCTCCAGGTTTCTATTATTCGTGCTCATTGATAGCGATTGTCTTAATGACCCGTTCAGGTTCCGGCCTGGCCAGGTCGATCGACAAAAGCCCGTTCTTCAGATCCGCGCCCAGCACCTGCATCCCCTCCGCCAGCACGAAGGTGCGCTGGAAGTGGCGCGCGGCAATGCCGCGATGGATGTATTGCCGAGCCTTGTCGTCCTGCTGGCGGCCACGGATGACGAGCTGATTTTCCTCAATGGTGACATCGAGTTGGTCACGGGTAAAACCCGCTACGGCCAGCGTGATGCGTAGCCGCTCGGGCGCACCGTTGGCGCGGTCGCACCGCTCGATGTTGTAGGGAGGATAGCCGTCGGCGCCCTTCACGACGCGATCGAGCGCACGCTCGATTTCGTCGAATCCCAGAAGGAACGGACTGGACAACGATGGAACACGAGACATTACAAAGTCCTCTCGAAGCGACTTTGAGGGGCCCTTGCGGCACCCCATGCAATCAACGGGCCTCTTGCCCGGCGATCAAAAGCCAATATGGGGTGGTTTGGACAGCGTTCAAGCATCTCAGGAATCAGGCTTAATTCTCGCATAACCGGTCTTCACGGGTGATTTCGTGACGGGCTTGCCCCCGCGCCGGGGCCTCGGATTCCACAGCTTTTTATCGCCGGACCCGCTGAAACGGGAAGCAGATACCCCTCAGTTGATGCGCTTGCGCCCATCTGCCGTGAACAGGTGCAATTTGTCGCGGGAGGCGACAGCCCGGATCCGATCACCGATGGCCGGTCCCGAGACGCCGGGAACCCGGACGATCACATCGCCCGGTGGGAGCTCACCGGGGTTGGCGGCGACGCCCATTTCGTCGCGTTGGCGGCTGCCATAGACGAAGGTTTCGGCGCCGACATGCTCGATCGCCTCGACCGTGAGCCCTAGCGCGACCCCGCCGGGCGGAGTCTCGCCGGAGATGACAAAATCCTCCGGCCGGATGCCGACGATGCCGGCGCCGTCAGTGCCCGCGATCTGCGATGCCAGCTCGTCCGAGCGCAACGGCATCAGATTCATCGGCGGCGCGCCGATGAAGGAGGCGACGAAGGTGGTCGCCGGTTTCTGGTAGATCGCCAGCGGATTGCCGATTTGCTCGACCTGCCCGCCGTTCATCACGACCAGGATATCGGCGAGGGTCATCGCCTCGAGCTGGTCGTGGGTGACGTAGATCGACGTGGTGTTGAGGCGGCGCTGCAATTTGCGGATCTCGACCCGCATCGCGATGCGCAGCTTGGCATCGAGGTTCGACAGTGGCTCGTCGAACAGGAACACCTTCGGCTGGCGCACGATCGCGCGGCCCATCGCGACGCGCTGCCGCTGGCCGCCGGAGAGCTGCCGCGGCTTGCGCTCCAGCATCGGTGCAAGCTCGAGGACGCGCGCGGCCTCCTCGACGCGGGTCCTGATCTCGGCTTCCGCCATGCCGCGGTTGCGCAGGCCGTAGGCCATGTTGTTGTAGACGCTCATATGCGGGTAGAGCGCGTAGTTCTGGAACACCATCGCGATGTCGCGATCGGCGGGCTCGACCTGGTTGACGACGCGGCCGCCGATGTCGATCTCGCCGCCCGTGATGGTCTCGAGCCCCGCCACCATGCGCAGCAGGGTGGACTTGCCGCAGCCGGACGGGCCGACCAGTACGCAGAACTGGCCGTCGCCGACATCGACGTCGACGCCCTTGATGGCCTCGAAGCCACCGGGATAGGTCTTGCGGACGCTGCGCAGCGTGACGTTGGCCATGTGATTACTTTTCCGTCTCCACCAGTCCGCGGACGAACAATTTCTGCATCACGACGACGACGAACACCGGCGGCAGCATCGCGAGCAGCGCGGTCGCCATCACCACGGGCCATTCGGTCAGCGCATCGGTCGTGGTGATCATCTTGCGGATGCCGACCTGGATGGTCTGCATGTCGTCGCGGGTGGTGATCAACAGCGGCCAGAGATACTGATTCCAGCCGAGGATGAACAGGATCACGAACAGCGCCGCCATGTTGGTGCGCGACAGCGGCAGCAGCGTATCCCAGAAGAAGCGGAACGGGCCGGCACCGTCGATGCGTGACGCCTCCAGCAGCTCGTCCGGCACCGTCATGAAGAACTGCCGGAACAGCAGCGTCGCGGTGGCGGATGCGATCAGCGGCAGCGACAGACCCGCATAGCTGTCGAGCATGTGCAGGTCGGCGACGATCTTGTAGGTCGGATAGATGCGCACCTCGACCGGAAGCATCAGGGTCAGGAAGATGATCCAGAAGATCGGCATCCGGAAGGGAAATCGGAAATAGACGATCGCGTAGGCCGAGATGATCGAGATCGCGATCTTTCCGATCGCGATCATGAGCGACATGATCAGCGAGTTGAGCATCATGTTGAGCACGGGCTCGCGAGTCGAGCCGCTCGTGCCGACGAACAGCGTCTGGTAGTAGGTCTCGAGGAAATGGCCGCCCGGCAGCAGCGACATCTGGCCGTTGGCGATGGCGGCATTGTCCTGGGTCGAGGCGACGATCGCGAGATAGACCGGGAAGGCGACAATCGCGATCCCGATCCAGAGGATGATGTGGGCGATGTAGCGCCGGAAGCCTTCTTCCTCGACCATCAGTAGGTCACCTTGCGTTCGACGAACCGGAACTGGATCCCCGTCAGCAGGATGACGATGACCATCAGGATGACCGATTGCGCGGCCGAGCCGCCGAGATTGCCGCCGAGCAGGCCGTCGCTATAGACCTTGTAGACCAGCGTCTCGGTCGCCTTGCCCGGGCCGCCGCGGGTCATCGTGTCGATGATGCCGAAAGTGTCGAAGAAGGCGTAGACGATGTTGACGACCAGGAGGAAGAAGATGGTCGGCGACAGCAGCGGGAAGGTCACGGTCCAGAACCGCCGCATCGGGCGGGCACCGTCGATCGCGGCGGCCTCGTGCACGCTCTTCGGGATCGCCTGCAGGCCGGCGAGGAAGAACAGGAAATTGTAGGAGATCTGCTTCCAGGCCGCGGCGAGGATGATCAGGAGCGCGGCCTGGTCGCCGTTGAGCAGCGGATTCCAGTCGACGCCCATCGCGCGCAGATAACGCGCGAGCACGCCAAGCGAGGGATGCAGCATGAAGATCCAGAGCACGCCGACGACCGGCGGAGCCACCGCATAGGGCCAGATCAAGAGCGTGCGGTAGAGCGTGCCGCCGCGCAGCGGCTTGTCGGCCATGACCGCGAGCAACAGCGCAAAGGACAGCGACGAGACGGCGATCGCAAAGGAGAAGATGAAGGTCCTGACGATGGCCTCGAAATAGGTCGGTTCCTTGAACAGGTCGAGGTAGTTGTCGAACCAGACGAAGCTGGTCGACAGGCCGAACGCGTCCTGCAGCAGGAAGGACTGGATCACGGCCTGCGCCGCGGGCCAGTAGAAGAAAATCAGGACGATTGCGAGCTGCGGGGCAACCAGCGCATAGGGCAACAGCTTTGATTGGAAAATCGACTGCTTTTGCATGAGGTCCGGAAAAATGGCAGGCCGCATGATGCGGCCTGCCGGGTCATCGGTCTAGCGCATCATCTCAGTGGACGGCGGTTTTTTCAAACTGCCGGAGCATCTGGTTGCCGCGCTCGACGGCGGCGTCCAGCGCCTGCTTGGCGGTCTTCTTGCCGGCCAGAGCCTGCTCGACTTCCTCCGACCACATGTCGCGCAGCTGCACCATGTTGCCGAGCCGCAGGCCGCGGGAATTCTCGGTCGGCGGCTTGTTGGTCAACTCGAGCAGCGGAGTCTCGAGATAGGGCTGGTCCTTGTAGAAACCCTCGGCCTTGGCCTTCTCATAGGCCGCCTTGGTGATCGGCAGATAGCCCGAGGCCTTGTGGATCCAGACCTGACGGTCGGTGTCCGACAGGAAGGTCAGGAATTTGGCAACGCCCTTGTATTCCTCGGGCGTCTTGCCGCCCATGACCCAGAGCGAGGCGCCACCGATGATCGAGTTCTGCGGCGCATCCTTGACGTCGGGATAATAGGGCATCGGCACCGCCGTGAAGTTGAACTTGGCCTGCGCCTTGACGTTGCCGAAGAACGACGACGAGGTCAGGTAGATCGGGCATTCGCCTGACGTGAAGCGGCCTTCGCCGGTGTTGGTCCGGCCGGCGTAGTCGTAGGTCTTGTCCTTTTGCAGCTCGACCAGGTTTTCGAGGTGCTTGACCTGCAGCGGGCCGTTGAATTCCAGCACGGTGTCGAAGCCATCGAGGCCGTTGGCCTTGCTTGCGAGCGGCACGTTGTGCCAGGCCGAGAGCTGCTCCAGGTTGAGCCAGGTCCACCATGAACCCGAGAAGCCGCAGGTGGCATAGCCGGCTGCCTTCAGCTTCTTGGCATCGTCGAACACTTCGGGCCAGGTCTTCGGGATCTCCGCGATGTTGGCCTTCTTGAGCGCGTCGAGATTGATCCACATCACCGCCGACGACGAGTTGAAGGGGAATGACAGCATTTCGCCTTTCGAGGTCGAGTAATAGCCGGTGATCGCGGGCAGATAGGCCTTCGGATCGAACTTCTCGCCGGCGTCGGCCATCAGCTTGTAGACCGGTTTGACGGCGCCGGTGGCGGCCATCATGGTCGCGGTGCCGACCTCGAACACCTGCATGATGTGCGGCGCGTTGCCGGCGCGGAACGCGGCGATGCCGGCGTTCATGGTGTCGGCGTAGCCGCCCTTGTAGGTCGGGATCACCTTGTAGTCGGACTGCGAGGCATTGAAGTCGTTGGCGAGCTTGACGATGACGTCGTTATTGGCGCCGGTCATCGCGTGCCACCACTGGATCTCCGTCGCCGCAAGCGCGGGCGAGACGCCGAAAGCCAGTGAGACCGCGATTGCAGCCGCAGCGCCGAATTGCCGAAAAGCCATCAAAACCCCTCCCGTTGGGACCCGTCGTGAAAGTGTCGTTGCGCCTAGCAGCGCCGGATGACGGACAAATGACCGTATAAACCAGCCAATGGTAGGGGGGAAGGATGGCCGGGGGGAAGCGGTAAAAAAGGCGAAGGACGGTCGCCGTGCCGCTGCGGTGCAGCGCCGATGTGACGCTGACCGCATTCCTGACGTGTAGTTGCAAGTGTCAGCGCTTGCGCGCGGGGCCGCAGACCACGCCCTTTTCGACCAGGGCGCTGATCTCGTCCCGGGAGTAGCCGAACTCGCCCAGCACCTCGGCGGAGTGCTGGCTGAATTTCGGCGGCGTGCGCCGCAGGTTCGGCCTGGTGCGCTCGAGCCTGATCGGTGAGGCGACGCCCTTGTACCAGTCCTTCTCGATGACGTCGCCGCGATGGATCGTGTGCGGATTATTGAGCGCCTGGTCGACCTTCTGCACCGGGCCCGCGGGCAGGCCCGCAGCGAGCAGCCGGTTGCACAGCGGCTCCGCGTCGTGCTGGCTGAACACGGCGGCAAGCTCGGCGCGCAGCGCGTCGCGATTGGCGATGCGGTCCTTGTTGCGGGCGAAGCGCGGATCGGTGCCGAGCTCAGGCTTGCCGATTTCCTTCGCCAGCTTGCGGAAGGTGCCGTCGTTGCCGACACCGATGAAGATGTTGTCGGTCCTGGTCGGGAAGATAGCGTAAGGCACGAGGTTGGGATGCTCGTTGCCGGTCAGCGACGGCGGCTTGCCGTGCATGAAATAGTTCGCGGTGTGCGGATGCATGATCGCAAGCCCGGTCTCGTACAGCGTCGTCTCGAGGAACTGGCCGAGCCCCGAGCGCTGCCGCTCCGACAGCGCCATCAGGATGCCGATCGCCGCATAGAGCCCCGTGGTGATGTCGACCAGCGGCACGCCGATGCGCATCGGGCCGCTCTCGGGCGAACCAGTCGCCGCGATCATCCCGGTCATCGCCTGGATGATCGCGTCGTAGCCGGGATTGCCGCCACGCGGGCCGTCGGCGCCGAAACCGGAGATCCGGCAATGCACGAGGCGCGGGAATTTCGCCCGCAGCACGTCGTTGCCGATGCCCCATTTGTCGAGCGTGCCCGGCTTGAAATTCTCGATCAGCACGTCGGCGGTCTCGAGCATCTTCATCAGCACGCCGCGTCCGCCTTCGGAGGCGAGATCGAGGCCGATCGAACGCTTGTTGCGATTGATGCCGACGAAATAGGCCGCGTCCTCCTCGTGGAACGGAGGACCCCAGTCGCGCACCTCGTCGCCTGCAGGCGGCTCGACCTTGATCACGTCGGCGCCGTGGTCGGCGAGAATCTGCGTGCAATAGGGACCGCCGAGCACGCGCGTCAGATCGATCACGCGCAGTCCGGTCATCGCGCCCGTAGCCGCTGGGGTGTTCATGAAAGCAACCTTCGCTCAGATGGGATCGTATGTCAGGTCCCAGAGCTAACGGGGTTCAAAGGCGCCAGCAATGGCCTGGTGCGCACGGCCGCATGCCGCCGGAACGCAAATGGCCCGCTGCCGGAGCGGGCCATTCCGTGTGGCGGAGTAAGGTCTTGGGTCAGACGACGCTGAGCTTCACGTCGACATTGCCGCGGGTCGCGTTCGAATATGGGCACACCTGATGGGCCTTCTCGACCAGCGCCTCGGCTTCCGCGCGGGGAAGGCCGGGCAGGGAGACGGCGAGCTCCACGGCGAGGCCGAAGCCGCCAGCCGAGCGCGGGCCGATTCCGACCGTCGAAGTCACCGAAGCGTCGGCCGGAACCTTCGGCCCGCCCTGTGAGGCCACGAACTTCATGGCGCCGATGAAGCAGGCGGCATAGCCGGCCGCGAACAGCTGCTCGGGATTGTTGCCGGCACCGCCGCCGCCGCCGAGCTCCTTCGGGGTGGTGAGCTTGACGTCGAGCGCGCCGTCCAGGGTCGCCGCATGGCCGTCACGGCCGCCGGTTGCCTTGGCGCTGGTCTTGTAGAGCACGTTCACAGACATGGGGATCTCCCTGGGGTTTCCGTTTCAACGCGATGTGTATCGCACGCAATTAGATTGTGCGCAATACATATTAAGCAGCCTCACATTTAATTGTGAGCAATTGAATTCGCTGCCCGCTCCGACCACAATGAACCGCGAATGTGACAAGTCATGACGGGATCCCGGGATGGTCAGGAAACCTGTGGCAGCGGACCAGGCGCTGCGTCTCGATAACCAGATCTGCTTTGCGGTTTATTCGACCGCACACGCCTTCAATCGCGTCTACAAGCCGCTGCTCGACCGGCTCGGCCTGACCTATCCCCAGTATCTCGTAATGCTGACGCTGTGGGAGCGCGACGGCGTGCCGGTGAAGGATATCGGCGCCCGCCTGTTCCTGGATTCGGGAACGCTGACCCCGCTGCTCAAGCGTCTCGAGGCCGCGGACCTGATCAAGCGCACCCGCAGCAGCGAGGACGAACGCCAGGTGCTGATCGCGCTGACCTCAAAGGGCCATGCGCTGCATGACAAGGCGAGGTCCGTGCCGCAGTCGATCCTTGCCGCCTCGGACTGCACGGTCGGGGAATTGCTGGCAATGAAGGACGAGATCGTCGCGCTGCGCGACCGGCTGAATGCGGTGCTGGGGGAGTAGGGGGCGGGCTAAAGGCGCCTCTTGGCGAAGGCACGGCCGGAGTGGCCTTTGAGATATTTCTCGAAGGCGAGTGCTTTGTACTTATCGGGAAAAGCGCAGTACCAAATCAACTTCCAAGGCTTGAACTTTGACTTCCCGGCATTGTGCTCGGGAATTCGTCGCTTGAGGTCTTCGGTCGCGCCAATGTAATCCTGATCAGGAAAATCGACGCTGCGGATGATGTAGACGTACCACACCCGTCCTCTTCGCCCCTACGTGGCGCGCAGCCACACGTTGAGTGAAGAAGCCTACCGATCTGAAGCAAGTAGATAAAGTGGCGGATTTAACCGGTCCGTCTTCGCCCTTCGGGCTACGCCGGACACCACGCTTCGCCCCTCAGGCTCCGCGCGGCTGCGCCACGCGTAGCCCGAAGGGCGAAGCGTGGTGGAGCCAGGCGGGATCGAACCGCCGACCTCTTGCATGCCATGCAAGCGCTCTCCCAGCTGAGCTATGGCCCCGTAACGTATTTCCAGTTTGGGCGCGATCTTACGACCCTGCCCGGCCCCCGGGTCCCAGGCGACTCGTGAGGCAGCACCCTTCACCACAGATCGGCGACGATCTCAAGTCTCTTCGTCGCCTCCGACGTCACCAATGATGTCGGTGACATCCTCATCGCCCTCTTCCTCGTCGGCGATGAAGGTCGAATCGTCATCATCATCGTCATCGATGGTCTCATCGACCTCGATATCGTCCTCGGACTCGGGAACCTGGGCTTTTACCTTTCCGGTGTTCTCCTCGGCATCGGCTTCCTCGAGCGAGACCATCTCTTCGGCTTCCGCCGGCTCCGGCGTATCGGCAGCCATTGTCTGCGCCGCTGACGCAGCACCCCGGCCCCGCGGCGGGGCAACCGGCGCGATCGGCACGACCTCGCCGGTGTAGGGCGAAATCACCGGATTCTTGTTCAGATCGTAGAACTTCTTGCCCGTGGTCGGGCAAATACGCTTGGTTCCGAGGTCGGACTTGGCCACGTGGTGATCCCAGAATTTTCCTGAAAAACGGTGCTTCACTTGGCTAGTTGAGGGGCTGCTGTCAATAGCGGTTTGCACGCATTTGACGGGCGCGTGACGCGGTGTTGCCTATGTGATACCTGCCGCGGCGCGAGAGGACACAATCTTGGCCCATTCTGACCCCCAGACCCCGCTGGAATCCCGCAGCTGCGGCCCTTTGGCCGGCAAGGTGCGCGTTCCCGGCGACAAGTCGATTTCCCACCGCGCCCTGATCCTGGGGGCGCTTGCGGTGGGCGAAACCCGTATTTCCGGCCTCCTTGAAGGCGAGGACGTGCTCAATACCGCCAAATCCATGCGCGCTCTCGGCGCCAGGGTGGAGCGGACCGGGCCGTTTGCCTGGAGCGTGTCCGGTGTCGGCGTCGGTGGCTTCGCCGAACCTGCCGCGGCGCTCGATTTCGGCAATTCAGGCACCGGCTGCCGCCTCGTCATGGGCGCCGTCGCCGGGTGCCCGATCACGGCGGTATTCGACGGCGATTCCTCGCTGCGCTCGCGGCCGATGCGCCGCATCCTCGATCCCCTGGAACTGATGGGCGCCCGGACCCGCGACATCCGCGAGGGTGGCCGGCTGCCGCTGACGCTGAGCGGCGCACGCTATCCGGTACCGCTGGTCTACAAGACCCCGGTCGCCTCGGCCCAGATCAAGTCCGCGGTGCTGCTGGCGGGCCTTTCCGCGCCTGGTGTCACGACCGTGATCGAGCAGGAAGCGAGCCGCGACCACACGGAACTGATGCTCAGGCATTTCGGCGCCGAGGTTTCCTCGGTGAAGGAAGGCAGCCACGGCCGCAGGATTTCGCTGCAAGGTGAGCCCGAACTGCATGGTGCCGCCGTCGTGGTGCCTGCCGATCCCTCGTCGGCCGCGTTCCCGATCGTGGCGGCGCTGATCGTCGAGGGTTCCGACGTCGTGTTGTCGGACGTGATGACCAATCCGCTGCGCACCGGCCTGTTCGCGACCCTGCGGGAGATGGGCGCCTCGATCGAGGAGAGCGATGCGCGCGGTGATGCCGGCGAGCCGATGGCGCAACTGCGTGTGCGTCACTCGAAGCTGCGCGGCGTCGAGGTGCCCCCCGAGCGCGCCCCCTCGATGATCGACGAATATCTGGTGCTGGCGGTCGCGGCGAGCTTTGCCGAAGGCACCACGATCATGCGCGGACTCAAGGAGCTGCGCGTCAAGGAATCCGACCGGCTCGAGGCGACCGCCGACATGTTGCGCGTCAATGGCGTCAACGTCGAGGTCTCGGGCGATGATCTGATCGTCGAGGGCCGCGGCCACGTGCCCGGCGGCGGCCTCGTCGCGACCCATATGGATCACCGCATTGCGATGTCGGCGCTGGTGATGGGCTGCGCCTCCGACAAGCCGGTCAAGGTCGACGACACCGCCTTCATCGCCACCAGTTTCCCGGATTTCATTCCAATGATGCGCTCGCTTGGAGCGGAGCTGTCATGATCATTGCCATCGACGGTCCCGCCGCCTCCGGCAAGGGCACGCTCGGCAAGCGGCTCGCCCACCATTATGGCTTTCGCCATCTCGACACCGGCGTGATCTATCGCGCGGTCGCCTGGGCGCTGATGGCAGCGGGCGAAGACCTTCACAATGAGGCGCTCGCGGTGGCGGCGGCGCTCGAGCTCGATCCTGAAAAATTCGGCAATCCGGTGCTGAAGACGCAGAAGGTCGGCGACGGTGCCTCCGTCGTCTCGGCCTTTCCCAGGGTCCGCGAGGTCCTGGTCAATTTCCAGCGTCAGTTCGCGGCTGATCCGCCCGGCGCGGTGCTCGATGGCCGCGACATCGGCACGGTGATCTGCCCGGATGCCGACGTGAAGATCTTCGTGGTCGCAGACCCGCGCGTGCGGGCCCACCGGCGCACGCTCGAGGCGCGCGCACGCGGCGAGGAGGCCGACGAGGAAGCAGTGCTGGCCGACATCATCAAGCGCGACGAGCGCGACCAGAACCGCGCCATCGCGCCGCTGCGCGCGGCAGCCGACGCCCACACGCTGGATAATTCCAATCTCGACATCGAGGCCGGCGTGCGCGCCGCCATCGCTATCGTCGAGGCGGTGCGCGCCAGGCGCTGATGCGCTCGCAGCCGGACAAGAAAAGGGTGCGATGACGGGGTCATCGCATTCTGGATCGCCTCAGGACCTGATGGATCAGTTCTTCGACCAGTACCGGTCGAACGGCAGCTCCTGATCCGCGATGGTCAGGAGCGGCTGCGCCGGCAGGGCCGACGACTGGTGATCGGTCGAGACGGCGCTAGGCATCGCGGCGACGGCATTTCCGAGCGTCACGACGGCGACGGCTGCCAGCACCAAGAAGCTCTTCATTGGTCATTCCCCCTGTTTTTGGTGGTGCCATCGTGTCGAGCCATGCTTAAGGGCAGGTTCCATCGCCAGCCGGCGGCCCTCCAATTCACCGGACGCGGTCAACAGGTCGTTGAGATGCCCGATGTACGCCGCCAGCGGGGCCGCGAGCAGCCTTAAGGGCTCGTAAACGAGCCAATTCCGGCTTGCCCAAATGAAGCCTCGGGGCTATATCAGCGGCGTCCGGGCCACCGTCGATCATGTCGAGGCTGTGTCCGAGCGGGCCGGCGACGGGTATCAGCCCCAGCCGTTTCTGGAGGAACGCCCGCTCCCAGGCCTTGAAGTCGATATTCGCGTTTCTGGCCCCGGATAAAATCATACGTACCGAACGTGCAGTCATGCTGCCGGCCCGCTGTTGCGCCTCCCGCAACGAGCGGTCGTCAGGGTTTGCGGAACCCTGACACTCCACGCGCGGTGCGCCCATCAACCCGAACGGCCGGCAAGATCCCGCATCTGGAGAACAAATGGCTTCGAATACTGCGTCTTCCTATACTCCGACCCGCGACGATTTCGCGGCGATGCTTGATGAGTCCTTTGCCGGCGGCAATTTGCAGGAAAGCTCGGTCATCAAGGGCAAGGTGGTTGCAATCGAGAAGGACATGGCCGTCATCGACGTCGGCCTGAAGACCGAGGGCCGCGTCGCGCTGCGCGAATTCGCCGGCCCCGGCCGCGAAAGCGATCTGAAGATCGGCGACACCGTCGAGGTGTTCCTCGACCGCATCGAGAATGCGCTCGGCGAAGCCGTGCTGTCGCGCGACAAGGCGCGCCGCGAGGAGAGCTGGGGCAAGCTCGAGAAGGCGTTCCAGAACAACGAAAAGGTCAACGGCGTCATCTTCAACCAGGTCAAGGGCGGCTTCACTGTCGATCTCGACGGCGCGGTTGCCTTCCTGCCGCGCTCGCAGGTCGACATCCGTCCGATCCGCGACGTTGCGCCGCTGATGAACAACTCGCAGCCGTTCCAGATCCTCAAGATGGACCGTCGCCGCGGCAACATCGTGGTGTCGCGCCGCACGGTTCTCGAAGAGACCCGCGCCGAGCAGCGCCAGGAGCTGGTGCAGAACCTCGAAGAGGGTCAGGTGATCGACGGCGTGGTCAAGAACATCACCGATTACGGTGCGTTCGTTGACCTCGGCGGCATCGACGGCCTGCTGCACGTGACGGACATCGCTTGGCGGCGCGTCAACCACCCGACCGAGGTGCTGACGATCGGCCAGACCGTCAAGGTCAAGATCATCAAGATCAACCACGAGACGCATCGCATCTCGCTCGGCATGAAGCAGCTGCTGGACGATCCGTGGCAGGGCATCGAGGCGAAGTACCCGCTGGGCGCCCGCTTCACCGGCCGTGTCACCAACATCACCGACTACGGCGCGTTCGTCGAGCTCGAGCCGGGCATCGAAGGCCTGATCCACGTCTCCGAGATGTCGTGGACCAAGAAGAACATGCACCCCGGCAAGATCGTCTCGACCTCGCAGGAAGTCGAAGTGCAGGTGCTGGAAGTGGATTCGGTCAAGCGCCGCATCTCGCTCGGTCTCAAGCAGACCATGCGCAATCCCTGGGAAGTCTTCGTCGAGAAGTTCCCGGTCGGTTCGGTGGTCGAGGGCGAGGTCAAGAACAAGACCGAGTTCGGACTTTTCCTGGGCCTCGAGGGCGACGTCGACGGCATGGTCCACCTCTCCGACCTCGACTGGAAGCTTCCGGGCGAGCAGGTCATCGACAACTTCAAGAAGGGCGACATGGTCAAGGCCGTGGTGCTCGACGTCGATGTCGAGAAGGAGCGCATCTCGCTCGGCGTCAAGCAGCTCGAAGGCGACCCCTTCGCGGAGCCGGGCGACGTCAAGAAGGGCGCGGTCGTGACCTGCGAAGTGCTCGAGGTGAAGGAGAGCGGCATCGAGGTCCGGATCTCGGGCACCGAGTTCACCACCTTCATCAAGCGGTCCGAGCTGGCCCGCGACCGCAACGACCAGCGCGCCGAGCGCTTCGCCGTCGGCGAGAAGGTCGATGCCCGCGTCATCCAGTTCGACAAGAAGGCCCGCAAGGTGCAGGTCTCGATCAAGGCGCTGGAAGTCGCCGAGGAGAAGGAAGCCATCGCGCAGTACGGCTCCTCCGATTCGGGTGCGACGCTCGGCGACATCCTCGGCACCGCGCTCAAGAACCGCGGCACCGACAAGTAAGCGTTCGCCTTGGACGACGCGATCAATCAGGCCCCGGCGTAAGCCGGGGCCTTTTTGTTTGAGCTTGTAGCCCGGATGAAGCGCAGCGAAATCCGGGGCTGTATCCGCGGAGCACACCGTCCCGGATTGGGCTTCGCTCCATCCGGGCTACGCAAGTAGCCAATATGGCGAGCCTTGTTTTCTTCATATTGCGTCGCAATTGATGTATTTGACTAAGCTGATGGTGACGCTGCGACGGCTAAGCGCACCCGGGATTCCTGGAGAAGTTCGATGTCGCTGGATTCAGACGTGATCGTCGATCGCCGCCGCATCAGGCGCAAGCTGACGTTCTGGCGCGTCACCGCTGCGGTGTTTGCGATCGCGGCCATCGTCGGCGCCGCCGTGTTCGCCGCCGGCGGCCGCGGCGCGCTTGCAACGAAGGCGGCGATCGCCCGCGTCAATATCAACGGACTGATCCGCAGCGACCAGGAGCGGGTCGAGGCGCTGGAGCGGCTGGAGAAGTCGCAATACGCGGCGGTCATCGTGCACATCAATTCGCCCGGCGGCACCACCGCGGGCTCCGAGCAACTCTATGACTCGCTGGTCCGGCTGAAGGCGAAGAAGCCGCTCGTCGTCGTCGTCGATGGCCTTGCCGCGTCGGGCGGCTATATCACCGCAATCGCGTCCGATCACATCGTCGCCCAGCAGACCGCGCTGGTCGGCTCGATCGGCGTGCTGTTCCAGTTTCCCAACTTCACCGAGTTGATGAAGACGGTCGGCGTGAAGATGGAGGAGATCAAGTCTTCGCCGCTCAAGGCGGCGCCGAACGGCTTCGAGCCGACCAGCCCGGAAGCCCATGACGCGATCGATGCGCTGGTGAAGGATTCCTATGCCTGGTTCCGTGGATTGGTGAAGGAGCGGCGCGGAATGGATGACGCGCTGCTGCAAAAAGTCGCCGACGGGCGTGTCTTTACCGGCCGGCAGGCGGTCGATCTGAAGCTGATTGACCAGCTTGGCGACGAAAAGACCGCGATTGCCTGGCTGGTTGCCGAGAAGAAGGTCAAAAGCGACCTGCCGGTGCGCGATTACAAGCTCAATCCACGCTTTGGCGACCTGACATTCCTGCGCACCGCGGCCTCAATGACGCTCGATGCCCTGGGATTTGGCGACGTCGCGCGGCGGATCGAGCAGGGCGGGGTGGTGCAGGCGGTCGACCGGTTCGGGCTGGACGGCATGTTGGCCCTGTGGAGCCCGGGAGGAACCAATTGATCGGCGTCAGGGCGTGATTTTCGGGCACTTCCCGCTCTGCGGGAATCGCCGCAGCCCTGATTGGGCTATTTGTCACGCAATTTCGCGATGCCATAAATTGATTTAGCGTCTTGACAGTGCAACGTATTTTCACGGAAATGGACTTCCGCAAGATCCCGGATCCCACTTTCGATGATTAAATCCGAACTTGTTCAGCGTATCGCCGAGCACAACCCGCACCTTTATCAGCGGGATGTCGAGAACATTGTGAATGCGATTCTCGATGAGATCGTCGCCGCGCTGGCGCGGGGCGACCGCGTTGAGCTGCGTGGTTTCGGCGCATTCTCGGTGAAGCACCGTCCGGCGCGGGCCGGGCGCAATCCGCGCACCGGCGAGCACGTGCCGGTCGATCAGAAGAGCGTACCGTTCTTCAAGACCGGCAAGGAGATGCGCGAGCGTCTCAACCGCGATGACGCGGACGCGCCTGAGGTCGACGCGCCGAAAGCCGACGCGTAACGCACGAGCGTCAAGGCGTTGCCGTGTTGCGGGTGCGCGCCCGCGCTTTCTCCATCGCACTGAGAGAAGGTCATGCGAAAGTTCTTCACGGCACTGGTCGTCATCCCGCTGGGGCTGATCTTCATCATCTTCGCGGTCGCCAACCGTCATTGGGTAACGGTGTCGTTTGATCCGCTGAATTCCGCGACGCCGGCGATTGCGGTCACCCTGCCGCTGTTCGTGGTCATCATCGCCTCGGCGATGCTGGGCGTGATCGCGGGCGGCATCACGACCTGGTTCCGGCAGGGGCGCTGGCGCCGTGTGGCCCGGCAGCACGAGGCGGCCGTCCGGCAGGCCCAGGCCGAGATCGCCGATCTCAGGGCCGCCGCAGCGGCTTCCCGGGGCGAGGCGCAGCGGCCCCAGGCCCGGGCCCAACTCGGCTTTTACGGGTCCGCCGGGCGAGACAAGCAGGGCGCGACGTTGTAGAACCCGCCCCGTCGGGGCCGGGCGTAGCCCGGCTCCGGCTGCCCGAAAACCCGCTTCCAGAGACACCTGTTCCGAGACCATGTCCCTGCTCGTCAAAATCTGCGGCCTATCCACGCGCGAGACGCTCGACGTCGCGCTCGAGGGGGGTGCCGACATGGTCGGATTCGTGTTCTTCCCGCCGTCGCCGCGCCATATCAGCCTTGGGGTCGCGCGCGATCTCGGCAGTCGCGCCAAGGGCCGCGCGGTCAAGGTCGCACTGACCGTCGATGCCGACGACGCCACCTTCGAAAACATCATCGAGACCCTGCGGCCGGACATGTTGCAGCTGCACGGCAAGGAAACTGTCGCGCGCCTACGCGACATCAAGCAGAAATTCGGCCTGCCTCTGATGAAGGCGCTTCCGGTCGAGACCGCGTCCGACCTCGCAGGCTTGCCGGGCTATGCCAGCGTCGCCGACCGCATCCTGTTCGATGCCCGCGCCCCGAAGGATGCCACCCGTCCCGGCGGGCTGGGAGCGCCGTTCGACTGGCATGTGCTGGAGAATCTTGATCTCGATCTGCCCTACATGGTCTCGGGCGGGCTCCATGCCGACAACGTCGCCGAGGCGATCCGTGTCACCCGTGCCGGCGGCGTCGACGTGTCGTCAGGCATCGAAAGCTCGCCCGGCGTCAAGGATCCCGAGATGATCCGCGCTTTCATCCGCGCCGCGCGCGCAACCCAAGAACTGATGGCTCGATGAATCAAAACCTGCCCAACTCCTACCGCAGCGGTCCCGACGAGCGCGGGCATTTCGGCATTTTCGGCGGACGATTCGTCGCGGAAACGCTGATGCCGCTGATCCTCGACCTGGAAAAGGCCTATGTCGAGGCCAAGGCCGACCCGTCGTTCCAGGCGGAGATGAACGTCTATCTGAAGGACTATGTCGGCCGGCCCTCGCCGCTCTATTTCGCCGAGCGGCTCACCGAGCATCTCGGCGGCGCGAAGATCTACCTGAAGCGCGAAGAGCTCAACCACACCGGTTCGCACAAGGTCAACAACGTGCTCGGCCAGATCATGGTCGCGCGGCGCATGGGCAAGAAGCGCATCATCGCCGAGACCGGTGCCGGCCAGCATGGCGTCGCAACCGCAACGCTGTGCGCACGGTTCGGGCTGGAATGCGTGGTCTACATGGGCGCGGTCGACGTCGAGCGCCAGCAGCCGAACGTGATCCGCATGGAGATGCTCGGCGCCAAGGTGATTCCGGTGCAGTCGGGTGCGCGCACGCTGAAGGACGCGATGAACGACGCGCTGCGCGACTGGGTGACCAACGTGCACAACACGTTCTACTGCATCGGCACGGTCGCGGGGCCGCATCCCTATCCGATGATGGTGCGTGACTTCCAGTCGATCATCGGGCACGAGACGCGCCAGCAGATGCAGCAGGCGGAAGGCCGCCTGCCGGATTCGCTGGTCGCCTGCATCGGCGGCGGCTCGAATGCGATGGGCCTGTTCCATCCGTTCCTCGACGATCCCTCGGTCGAGATCTTTGGCGTCGAGGCCGCTGGTCACGGCTTGACCCAGCTGCATGCCGCCTCGCTCGCCGGCGGCCGCCCCGGCGTGCTGCATGGCAATCGCACCTATCTCCTGATGGACGACGACGGTCAGATCGAGGAAGCGCATTCGATTTCGGCGGGCCTGGATTATCCCGGCATCGGCCCTGAGCATGCATGGCTGCACGAGACCGGCCGCGTGACATATCTGTCGGCGACCGACGAGGAGGCGTTGGCCGCGTTCCAGCTCCTGTCGCGCCTCGAAGGCATCATCCCCGCGCTGGAATCGGCGCATGCGATCGCGAAATTGTCGGAGCTCGCGCCGCAGCGGCCGAAGGATCACCTGATGGTGGTCAACCTCTCCGGCCGCGGTGACAAGGACGTGCCGCAGGTCGGCGACATCTTGAAGGGCAGAAAGAAGTGACCACCCGTATCGACGCACGTTTCGCCGAGCTCAAGAAGCAAGGCCGCTCCGCCTTCGTCACCTTCGTGATGGCGGGCGATCCGGACGCCAGGACCTCGCTCGATATCATCAAGGCGCTGCCGAAGGCGGGCGCCGACGTGATCGAGATCGGCATGCCCTTCACCGATCCGATGGCCGATGGCCCGTCGATCCAGGCCGCGGGCCTGCGCGCTCTCAAAGGCGGCATGACGCTGCGGAAGACGCTGGAGATGGTCCGCGGCTTCCGCAAGGAAGACAACGCCACGCCGCTGGTGCTGATGGGTTACTACAACCCGATCTACATTTATGGCGTCGACAAGTTCCTGGCCGATGCAAAGGCCGCTGGCGTCGACGGGCTGATCATCGTCGACCTGCCGCCGGAAGAAGATACCGAGCTGTGCATCCCCGCGATGAAGGCCGGGTTGAATTTCATCCGCCTGGCGACGCCGACCACCGACGACAAGCGTCTGCCGGCCGTGCTCGCGAACACCTCGGGCTTCGTCTACTACGTCGCGGTCACGGGCATCACCGGCAGTGCGGCGGCCGATTCGAAAGTGGTTGGCGAGGCGGTGGCCCGAATCAAGCGGCACACCGATCTGCCGATCTGCGTCGGCTTCGGCATCCGCACCCCCGAAGCGGCGCGGGCGATCGCGGAGAACGCCAATGGCTCCGTGGTCGGCACTGCGCTGGTCGATGCCCTGAAGGGCAGCCTCGATGCCGAGGGCCGTGCGACCGCCAAGACCGTGGCCGCGGTGGCCGACCTCGCCTCCGCACTGGCCCAGGGGGTCCGCGGCGCCAGGCAGGCCGCTGAATAAGCCATAATTTGCGGCAACAAGGCCGCAGACGACGGCTTGCCGGGTTTCGGCCGGCCCGCCATATATCCACTCGATGCGGGCAAGGTCCGCATCTCGGAGCGCACCATGAACTGGCTCACCAACGTCGTCCGGCCCAAGATCCGTAATATCCTGCGCCGCGAGACACCGGAGAACCTCTGGATCAAGTGCCCGGATTCCGGGCAGCTCGTGTTCTACAAGGACGTCGAGGCCAACCAGTTCGTGATTCCGGGCTCGAACTACCACATGCGCATGGGCGCCGTGGCGCGGCTGAAGTCGATCTTCGATAACGAGACCTGGTTCGACGTCGCGCTGCCCGAGGTCACGGCCGATCCGCTCAAGTTCCGCGACGAGCGCAAATATGTCGACCGTATCAAGGACGCCCGCACCAAGACCGGTCTGAACGACGCGATCAAGGTCGGTTACGGCAAGCTCGAAGGCGCCGGCGTCGTGGTCGCGGTGCAGGATTTCGATTTCATGGGCGGCTCGCTTGGGATGGCCGCCGGCGAGGCGATCGTGCGCGGGCTCGAACTCGCGGCCGAGAAGAAGTCGCCCTTCATCGTATTCGCCGCGAGCGGCGGCGCGCGGATGCAGGAAGGCATCCTGTCGCTGATGCAGATGCCGCGTACCACGGTCGGCGTGCAGATGCTGCGCGAGGCGCGGCAGCCCTACATCGTCGTGCTTACCAATCCGACCACCGGCGGCGTCACCGCGTCCTATGCGATGCTCGGCGACGTCCAGATCGCCGAGCCCGGTGCGCTGATCGGCTTTGCCGGTGCGCGGGTGATCGAGCAGACCATCCGCGAGAAGCTGCCTGATGGTTTCCAGCGTGCCGAATATCTCAAAGAGCACGGTATGGTCGACATGGTCGTGCACCGTCACGACATGCGGGCCACCCTGGCTCGGCTGTGCCGCCTGTTCACGAAATCTCCTGCGCTGGAGACGGCGCCGCAGCCAGTGGTTGCCGTCACGACGCCGGCCCAGATCGTCACGGCCCCGGAGACGGTGCCGGCCGCGCCGCACGCGTGACCGCCGCCGCCGCCCCATCGCAGCCCTCGCTCGGGGACCTGATCGCACGGGTGTCGGCGTTGCATCCCAAGCGCATCGATCTCAGCCTCGATCGCATGCTGGCGCTGATGGCGCGGCTCGATCATCCCGAGCGCAGGCTGCCGCCGGTGATCCACGTCGCCGGCACCAACGGCAAGGGCTCGACGATCGCCTATATGCGCGCGATCCTGGAGGCCGCGGGCCTGCGCGTCCATGTCTTCACCTCGCCCTATCTGGTGCGGATCAACGAATGCTACCGGCTGGGCGCGGTCGGCGGCGGCAAGCTCGTCGGCGACGACGAATTGCGCGCGACCCTGGAGCATTGCGAGCGCCTCAACGCAGGCCAACCCGTCACCATCTTCGAGATGGAAACCGCGGTCGCGTTCTGTCTGTTCGCAAAGCATCCGGCCGACGTGACGCTGCTCGAGGTCGGCCTCGGTGGCCGGCTGGATTCGACCAATGTGGTCGAGGCTCCGCTCGCCTCGGTGATCGCGCCACTCAGCATGGATCACATGGAATTCCTCGGCGACACGCTGACGGCGATCGCCGGCGAGAAGGCCGCGATCATCAAGCGCAACGTTCCGGTGATCTCTGCCGAGCAGGCCCCCGAGGCGATGGCCGTGGTCGAGGCTCAGGCCAGCCGCATGCGCGCGCCGCTGCACGCGGCCGGCCAGCAATGGCACGTCAGCATCGAGCGCGGCCGGCTGGTCTACCAGGATGAGCGCGGCCTGATGGATCTCGCAGCGCCAAAGCTGTTCGGCCGGCACCAGTTCGACAATGCGGGGCTCGCGATCGCGGCCTTGCGGGCGATCGATGCGTTCAAGCTCGGCATGTCGGCCTTTGAGACCGGCATCGTCAATGCCGAGTGGCCGGCGCGGATGCAGCGGCTGGTATCCGGCGCGCTGGTTTGCCAGGGGCCGCAGGGCTCGGAGGTCTGGCTCGATGGCGGACACAACGCCGAAGGCGGCCGCGTTGCTGCGGCGGCGCTCGGCGACCTCGAGGAGCGCGTGTCGCGGCCGTTGGTCGTGATCGCCGGCATGATGGGCAACAAGGATGCGGGCGCCTTCCTGGCGAATTTTGCCGGGCTGACGCGCCACATCATCGCCGTCCCGGTGCCGGGCCGCGATAACGGCATGCCGCCGGAGAGGCTGGCGGATGCTGCGCGGGCGCTCGGCATGCGCGTCGAGATCGCGACCGGCGTCGATGCCGCCCTGCAACGTCTCGCCACGCTGGCCTATGAAGTGCCGCCGCGCATCCTGATCACCGGCTCGCTCTATCTCGCCGGCCCGGTGCTCGCCGCCAACGGCACGCCTCCTGCATGAGACGCCCCGCGTCGCCGACGTGCGACAAGAGCGAGGAAGAGACACCATGCGTTTTGCTGCGATCGCCGACATCCATGGCAATCACCTCGCACTCCAGGCCGTGCTGTCGGACATTCGCGCGCTGGGAATTTCCGGGATCGTCGACCTTGGCGACATGGTGAGCGGCCCGCTCAACGCACGACCGACGATCGATATCCTGATGGAGCTCGATGCGGTCCATCTGCTCGGCAACCACGACCGCTATCTGATCGACCGCCCGCACGAGAAGATGAGCTCCTGGGAGCGGCTGACCTATACGCAACTCGAGCCGCGCCATCTCGACTGGCTGCGCACATTGCCGGCAAATTGCATCTATCGCGACCAGGTCTTCCTTTGCCACGCGACACCGGATGACGACGAGACCTACTGGCTCGACACCGTGCTGCCGAGCGGCGAGGTGTTGATGTCGTCGCTGGAATCGATCGAGGCGAAGGCAGCGGGCGTGCCGCAATCACTGATACTCTGCGCTCATACGCATCTCGCCCGTGCGGTGCGGCTTCGCGACGGACGGCTGATCGTCAATCCTGGCAGCGTCGGCTCGCCCGGGTATCGCGCCGGCAAGCCGCATCCGCATGTGGTCGAGGCGGGCTCGCCCGATGCACGCTATGCGATCGTCGAACGGATCGACGGCGACTGGGAGGTGACGTTCCGTCATATCCCGTACGACCACGATGCGATGGCCGAGCTGGCCCGACGGAACGGTCAGCCCGAGCTTGCGTCAGCGTTGGCGACGGGCTGGATCCGATAATACAAAACGGCCGGCTCATCGCCGGCCGATGCGCAATCATCAAATGCGACGTGGATCAGACCGCAGCGGTGATCCACTGCTGCAGCTTCGCCTTCGGCGCGGCGCCGACCTGGCGGGAGGCCATCTCGCCGCCCTTGAAGATCATCAGGGTCGGGATCGACATCACACCATATTTCGACGCGGTCTTCGGGCTTTCGTCGACGTTGAGCTTCACGATCTTGACCTTGTCGCCCATCGCGCCGGAAATCTCGTCGAGGGCAGGCGCGATCATGCGGCACGGTCCGCACCACTCGGCCCAGAAATCGACGACCACCGGCCCGGTCGCCTTGAGCACTTCGGCTTCGAAATCGGCGTCAGAAACCTTGCCAACGGCCATGGGATTACCTCGTTCGGTTGAGACAAAAGGCGCGACCTGAAGAATCGCGCCCGGGAGCATGGGTCAAACCTATGAACGCCCCCTTGCCGGGTCAAGCTCGCTCGCCAAGACATGATCTTATGCCAGCCCAGCGTCTAGCGCGGGCGCAGAAATCTCCATCATTTCAGGGAGTTCGGTCCAAACCAGCGCGGCGCGGACGGGCAGATGGGGATAAAGCTGCGACAGCACCGCCCGGTACAGCGCAAGCTGCCGCACATAGCCTTTGGGGGCATCACCGGCGGTCTTCGGCGGGGCGTGGTTGGTCTTGAAGTCGATGATCAGCACCTCGCTTGCCGTCACCACCAGCCGATCGATCTGGCCCGACACCAGCGCTTTCGGCTGATCCGGCTGGTCCAATCGCCCGACGATCGAGACCTCGGCCCGGCTGCCGGGTGCGAACACTGCTGCGAATCGCGGATCCACGATCAGGTCAAGCACCTGACCGGCAAGCGCTGCACGCTCTTGCTCGGTCCAGCCATCGGCATTGCGGGCCAGATAGTGCAGCGCGGCCTCGCGGCGCCGCTCGGCCGCGATGTCAGGGAGCGATTGCAGCAGGCGATGCACCAGCGTGCCGCGTTGCAGGGCGCGAGCGCGCAGCAGCCCCGACTCGCCGCTCCGCACATGATGAACGTGATCATCGCCGGGATCGGATGGACGAAGCAGGCTTGCGGCGGACGCTTCTGATGCGGCCGGTAGGCGCAGCCATTGCGGCAACGCGATCGGTGCAGCCGCCGCCGAAGCGGCGGCCCCGGTGGTGCCAGCGGCATCGTCCGGCCGCGTATAGCGCATCACCTTGCCGGCCGGCGTCTCCAGCTCCTCGAGCTTGAGCCCGGAAGTGGCAAGGCCCCTCGTGATCAGGTCGTACCACGATGATTTGCGCACCGTGTTCATGTTGCCGGGCATGCACCCGGCCACGACCAATCGGTCGGCGGCGCGCGTCATTGCGACATAGAGCAGGCGGCGATATTCGTCTTCGGTGTCGCCGAGCATGTCCTTGCGTGCGGCGGCGACGACGGGCGGATCTTCCGCCTTCTTGCCGGCCCATACCACGACGCCGGGCGCGTGGGGCGCGGCATTGCCCTGCGGCAGATGGATCAGCCGCAGCCGCTGTGTATCCGAGGGCGAGGTCGTGGTGTCCACCAGGAACACGACCGACGATTCGAGGCCCTTGGCGCCGTGCACGGTCATGACCCGGACCTCGTCGCGCGAAATCTCCATGTCCCGCTTCACCTCGGTGTCGGCTGCGCGCAGCCACGCGACGAAGCCCTGCAGTGAGGCCGGGGCCTTGCGCTCATGGCTCAGCGCCAGCTCCAGGAATTCGTCGAGCGCGTCGTTGGCCTCGTGCCCGAGCCGCCGCAGGATGCGCGCGCGCCCGCCGTCGCCGCCGAGCAGCCAGGCGTAGAACGCGAACGGCGTCTCGGTGGCGAAGCGGCGCTCGCATTGCTCGAGACGCCGCAGCACTGCGGCAAATCGGTCATCGGTTGCCGCATGGGCCGCGAGCGCTCCGCGCAGCGATCCGCGGCGCTCCCACGCCAGCCTGAACAAATCGTCGTCATCGAGGCCGAACAACGGGCTTTTCAGCGCCACCGCGAGCGCAAGATCGTCCTGCGGCAGCAGCAGTGCGTCAGCGAGGCTCATCAGATCGATGATCGCGATGTGCTCGGTCAGCTTCAGTCGGTCGGCGCCGGCGACCGGAATGCCGGCATGCTTCAGCGCCTGGATCACGGCATCGAACGCATTGCCGCGCCGGCGCACCAGGATCAGCATGTCGCCGTAGCGCAGGGGACGGCGCGCGCCGTCGCTGCCGGTCATCGTACCGCTCGCGACGAGGCGCCTGATTTCGGTCTGGATGCGCCTGGCGAGCTTCACCTCCGGGCTCGTCACCGACACGCCGTCGAAAGGCGCGCGCCAGCCTTCGATGTCCTGGCGGTCGTCGGCCACGGCGAGATCCCAGAGCTCGATCAGGCTCGGGCCGGCATCGGCCATCGCATTGTGGATTGGATAACCGTTCTCGACCGCATGGATGCTGGAATAGATCTCCTGCTCGCGGAACACGTGGTCGACCGAGTGCAGGATCGCCGGCCCCGATCGGAACGAATAGGTGAACGATACCGGATCGAATTTCAGTCCGGCATCCTCGAAGCGCCGCCTCAGCTCGCGGCGACGCAGATCGAATTCGCGCGGTGCGGCGCCCTGGAACGAGAAGATCGACTGCTTCTCGTCACCGACCGCGAACACGGTGCGTACCAGACCGTCGCGCGCTCCGGCGCCGGCGGTGAATTCCGAGATGATGTGCGCGACGATGTCCCATTGCCGCGGGCTCGTATCCTGCGCCTCGTCGATCAGGACGTGATCGACGCCGCGGTCGAGCTTGTAATGCACCCAGCCTGATGAGACTCGGTCGAGCATCGCCAGTGTCTTGTCGATCAGATCGTCATAGTCGAGCAGGCCGCGCTCCAGCTTCTCGCGGCGGTAATGCGCCGCGGCGGCAGTCGCGATATGGATCAGCGCCTCGGTGCGGTCGCGCGTGACGATCGCCCGGCGGCGCTCGATCAGGGGGCCCAGCCGGTCGACTTCCGATTCGAAGCGGCGGCCTGCGATTGGATTCTTCTTGATGAAGCTGTTGGTCACGACCGAGGCGCGCGGCGCGCGGTCGTCCGTGAGGAAGACGCCGAGATATTCGTCAACCTGGGCCGCACCGCTAAAGGTCAGTGCGCTCCGCAGCCGATCGGCCTGCTTTTGATCCGCCTTGCTGCTGGTATCGAGGGTCGAGGCCATGTCCTTCCAGCTCGACCGCGCAAGGTTCGGCCCATCGACGATCTCGCGCTCGACATCCTCGATGCGGTCATCGCCGGACACGCCGAGTGCAGCCGACGTCTGCGCGACTGCCGTCGCAGCGCTGCCGGCAACATCGGTCCAGGCCATGAAATGGTCGCGGCTGAGACATGCCTCGCGCACGACCTCCTTGAAAGTGACATCGGCGGCGCTCGCCATCGCCGTCATCAGCGCGCGGCCGATCGGGCTGTCCGGATTGCGCGAGGCGTCGAGGAACACGGCGAGGTTGGCCCGTTCCATCATCTCGGTCTGGTCGCGGTCGTCGAGCACGGCGAAACGCGCCGGGACATTTGCCTCGAACGGAAATTGCTGCAGTAGCCGCGTGCACAGCGCGTGGATCGTCTGCACCTTCAGCCCGCCCGGCGTCTCCAGCGCGCAGGCGAACAGTTTTCGCGCGTCGCGGCGGAGCGAAGCGGAGGGATGCGCAATGCCGGCCTCGCGGATCGCGGCATTGAGCCCATCGTCATCGAGCGTCACCCAGTGGCCGAGCGTCGTGAATACGCGCTCGGCCATGTTGGCGGCGGCGGCCTTGGTAAAGGTGATGCAGAGGATCTTTTCCGGCGGCACGCCTGACAGCAGCAGGCGGATCACGCGCTGGACCAGAACATGCGTCTTGCCCGAGCCGGCATTGGCCGACACGAAGGTGGACGCCTTCGGATCGGACGCCCGCGCCTGGGCGTCGCGCACCGCCGGCGGAATGGGACGGGGAGCCTTCACCATTCCTCGATCCCCAGGCCGCCGGCAGCCGACCATTCCTTGATGCGCGCAAGATCGTCATAGGCGCCGTAACGGTTGGACCAAATTGAAAGATTCAGCGACGTATAAGGCTGTTCCTCACTATCGAAGGCACGGATCAGCGCTTCCAGCTTGAGCCGCGCGCCATCCGCGGCCTCGTCCGGACGCTGCGGCGTGTCATTGGGACGGATCTTCAGCTCCAGCGTGCGCTGCTCGCCGGGCGGATTGTTGCCGCTCAGCCGGACATAGACCAGTTCGCCGACCGAAGAGCCTGCGGGAATTTCGGCAAAGCCGCCCTCGCGCAGGATCGCGGCCTCGAGCGTGAGCTGCGGCGACAGGCCCATGCGCACCTGCTTTCCGGTCGGCGGCTGGCCGGTCTTGTAGTCGAGGATCGCAAAGCTGCCGTCTCGCCGCCGCTCGATGCGATCGGCGCGCGCCGAGAGAATGAAGATCCTGTCATCGTCGAGGGGAATGCCGATCTCGCCGCGAAGCTCGGCCTTTATTCGATCAATGTCGCCGCGTCGCGCCTGCTCCCATTCCGCGAACCACGTCGCGATACGCTGGAACCGCGGCCACCATAGCGCGCGCGCCTCCGGGCGCTCCATCAGCGGCGCGAAATGCTTACCTCCGATTTCGCGCAAGGTGCGCATGGTGTCCGCAGGCAGCGCATCGGCATAGGCCTGCGTGAATTCCCCGAGCGCCTCATGGATCGCCGAACCGCGATCGGCCGCCGACAGCGGCATATCGACGGGGTCGAGCGGATCGAGCTTCAGGATGTGGCGCGCGTAAATCGTGTAGGGGTCACGCAGCCAGTCCTCGATCGCGGTCACCGACATCCTAAGCGGTCGCGTCTCCCGCGGCGGTCGCGGCTCGGGCTGCGGCATCGGCTTGACTTCATCGGGCCGGTCGAGCTCTGCGGCGTATTGCACGTATGTTTCGCCGGCCGATGTCACCGCCTTCCAGCGCGCTTCGCCCGCAACCGCTTCCAGCCGGTGCAGGAAGCGCGAGGCGACCGCCGGTGCGCCGCCGACCTTGGCCGCATGGGTGAGGATTACCTCGTCATGGCCGAGCAGTTGCGCAAAGTCATGCGCGGAGAGGCCGATGCGCCGCTCGGGCAGGTCGAGGCCGAGTTCGTGCCGCATCGGCCGGCTCAGCCAGGGATCGACCCGCGGCGCCGGCGGCCACACGCCCTCGACGAGGCCGCCGAGGATGACTCGATCGGATTCAGTGAGCCGCGCCTCGAGCTGGCCAAAGATGTTGAGTTGCGTGCGGGCCGATTCCGGCCGTCGCACCATGCGGTCGGCGAACGCGGTCTGGAACACTTCGGTATAGTCGGCGAGCGGCGTCATCAGCCCGCTTGGCTGCGGCTTCGCAAGCAGATCGTCGAAAGCCGACGCCAGCGCGCCGCCCGTGCGCTCCTCGAACACGATGGCGACGCCGTGCTGGTCGGATGACAGCGCCACCAGCGCCTCGCGGTGGCGCAATGCCAGCTCGGCGAAGTCGTAAGGTTTTGACGACGCCATTCCCTCGAGCGGCGCCAGCGCAGCTTGCAGCCTGGTAACCAGGGCTTGAGCCTGGTTGAGGTCGCTGTCGCGCAACCGGGCGCGCTGCTCCTGCTTGTGCAGCGACGAGGTCTCGCCGCAGTTGAGCTTCACAAGCTCGGCGCGGAAGCGTTCGAAATCGCGGGCGAGCCCACTGGTGCCAGGCTGCGGTCGCGTGCCGCGCAGCAGCGCGATCTCCAGCACCTCGATCGCGCGTTTCAGCGCGTCCGGCGCGCCACCGAGTCGGAACAGCGGATGCTTGAGCAGCGCCAGCAATGTCGGCGGCTCAAGTCCTCGCGCCGCGGCTTCCGCGGCGAGGCGGGCGAACACGCCGGCCGGCGTCTCCATCAGCGCATCACCGCCGGAATCGTCGAATTGCAGATTCCAGCGCGCCAGCGAGGCCATCACGCGGCGCGCCAGCGCGCGGTCCGGCGTCACCAGCGCCGCCGATTTGCCGAGGTGCCGCGCTTCGCGCATCGCGACCGCGATCGCCAGCGCCTCCATCTCCGGATTGGGCGCTTCGACCACGGTCAGATTGGTCATCCCTGCGGAAATGCGCGCGATGATTTCCGGCCGCTCCAGCCGGTCATGCCACTCTGCGGTCGCGGTCGAGGGCCGCATTGTCTCCGACACCAGAACCTCGCGGCCGAGCGGCGCCGAGGCCGCAAGGTTCTCGACGTCGCGCCGCCTGATGCCGAAGCGGTCGAGCAGGGCGTGCATCGCGAATTGCGGATGGTTCGACGACGGATGTATCGAGAACCTGCCGTCATCACTGCGCTCGCCGCCGATCGTCGCCCACGAGGCCTCGTCCAGATCGGTGTCGAGCCCCGGCAGCACCACCGCGCCGTTCCGCAGCCTGGCCACCGCGTGCAGGAATTTTGCCGTCGCCGGCATCGAGCCGGTCGAACCGGCCGCGATCACCGGGCCTGCATGATGGACGGTGAGCCGTGCGGCCTCGGCCTCGATCAGGAGATCGCGGCGCGCCGCCGGCTCGATCCGGCCGATCTCGGTCAGATAATTCGGCCAGGCGTCGCGCGCGATGCGCAGGAATTCGAGCGAGTGCTGCCAGTATCTGTCGAGCTGATCCGGCACCAGCCGGTCGAGCGCGCGCCAGTCGACGCCGCGCGTCACCATGTCGTCCATCAGCCGGGCGAGATCGCCGGCGAGCTGGAGCGTCGAGGCCGGGCCGCCCACGACCAGCGGCGATGACACCGGAGTCTTTGCCCAGGCCGCGACCAGATGCGCAAGCGTCAGGCGGCGCTCCAGCTCGCCCAGTCTGGGCGGAATGTCGAGCGGCGCGATGCCGCCATATTCGTCGGAGCGGTCGGCGAAGGCGAGCTCGTCCTCATCGATGTCGCCAAGCGCGACGATGCGCGGCAGCACCGCGGCATCGGTGTCGAGCACGTCGAGGAATATCTCACGCGCCAGCCGCCCGGCGCGCCGGGTCGGCAGATAGAGCGTGGCATTGGCCAGCTTCGCCGGATCCTTGCGCGCTTCGAATCCCTCGACCAGCCTGCCATCGACCAAAGCGACGACGACGGTGCGCAAGAATGGCGCGGAGAGGGGAACACTGAAAACGCGCATGGGCTGCCTGATTCGGATCAGGCGCCAATATAGGGAGCGACGACCGTCAGGTCATGGGCGGCGGCGTGCTTTCCCCACTCCCCACCGCATCGCCGCTGTCGTCACCCGCGAACCTAGAGGCCGCGGCGTACTGGATTGGATCCCCCGCATGCGCGGAGGATGACAACCGACTATGAGGCGCTACGCCACGCTTTCCAGAAACGCCTCTTCCGCGGCCTGGACTGCGTCGGGGGTTCCGACATGCATCCAGACGCCGTCGAGGCGCAGGCCGAACAGGCGTTCCTGCTCGTTGGCGCGGTCGAACATCTTGGTCAGCGAGAACTGGCCGGCAGGCGCGCCGGCGAACGTCGCCGGCGACATGATCGCGGCACCGGCATAGACGAACGGCACCACCTGATGTTCCCGCCGCGCGCGCAGGGCGCCGTCGGGCAACATGGCGTAGTCGCCGCGGCCGCTATAGCCGATGCTCGAGGTGGTCGGCGCCATCAGGAGCAGGATGTCCATCCGCGCCGGATCAAAGGCTTCGGCGAGCCGCGCCAGATTGGAGCGCACGCCGTCGATCCACATCGTGTCGGCATTGACGTGGAAGAAGGGTGCATCACCGAGCAGCGGCAGTGCCTTGACGACCGCGCCGCCGGTGCCCAGCACCTCGTCGCGTTCGTCGGAAATGATCACGCGCGGGCGGCTGCGGGTCTTGACGTGGTCGATGATCTGATCGGGCAAATAGTGCACGTTGACGACCGCTTCGGTGACCCCGGCGCCGGCAAGCTTGTCGAGCACATGGTCGAGCAGCGGCTGGCCGGCCACGCTCACCAGCGGCTTCGGCATCGTATTCGTCAGCGGGCGCATGCGCACGCCGAGACCTGCGGCGAGCACCATGGCTTTGTGGGGAGTGACGGGCATCTTGCGGATATTCTCGGTCATAACAGCTCTGCGCCGATCATATCACGGCGATTCGGCAAGCACATCAACCAGACCGCATAGTCATCGGACATGACGGCCGTAAGACGGGTGAGGCGATGGAGGCTCAAACGTCGGCTGCCTGCGCGCCGCGTTTGGCCGGTTTCTTCTTCTTGTCGCCCTGTTTCAGGAAGTTGACGCCGATCTGGTCGCCATTGACCCATGCCAGCTCGCAGCGGCGATAGGCCAGTCCTGTGGACGACAGCAGCAGGAAAAACTCCTTCAGATGCAGGCCCTCGACCGAGCCTTCGACAGTGAGCTTGGCACCCGTCTCGGATACGTCCTCCATAATGCAGTCACGCCGCCAGGTGCCGTCGATGCCCATCATGTGAGCCGCGATCCCGCGCTCGAATGTGACGCGATCGCCCCTGCGTCGTTCCGTCCCCATGGGGTGGTCAAGCTCCAGATCAAGGCCCGCCCCTGCCGATGGAGCACAACCAGCGCCAGCTTAGGCAGCGGCTGGCTAACAAGCGGTAAATTACGGTATCGGGGGAGGGACGTTGGCGGCGTACCAGTCGCGCAGCATGGCGAGCGCGGGGTGCCCAAGCGACCGGTTGAGATAGGTCCAGATCCGCGGCTGGTGCTTGAGATATTGCGGCTTGCCGTCGCGCCGGTTCAGCCGTGCGAAAGTGCCGAGCAGGCGGGTATTCCGCTGCGCCGACATGATCGCGTAGAGCTCCGCGAACGCCGCCGGATCGAAGCTCGGGTCGGTGGTGCGCCGCGCCTTGATGTAGCGCGTCAGCAGCGACAGTTCGAGCTGTTCGGGCACGTCGATCCGGGCATCCTGCAGCAGCGACACCACGTCATAGGCCGCAGGTCCCAGCAGCGCATCCTGGAAATCGATGATGCCGACGCGCAGGATTCCGGTGCGCTCGGCGAGCCAGATGAGGTTTGGCGAGTGGTAATCGCGGATCACCCAGGTCTGCGGCGCTGCGGCGGGCTTTTGCAGCAGCGTGCGCCACATCCCGAGAAATTCCGCGCGGAGCTCATCGCTCGGCTGCACGCCGCGATCGGGCATGTACCATTCGAGCATCAGCCCGATCTCGATCAGCCAGGCATCGACGTCGAACACCGGCATGTCGTAGCTTGTCTCCGCCGTCAGCGGCAGCGTTTCCGGCAACACCTCGCGATGCAGCGCCGCCAGCATCTCGGTCGCGGCCTCATAGCGCTCGACGATCGGCTGCGGCGGCTCACCCTCGACCACGCCGGCGCCGCCGAGATCCTCGGTGATGAGGAAGCCGGATTCGAGATCGGTGTGCCGGATAGCGGGGGCGGAGAAGCCGTGCTTGCGCAGGCCGTTGCCGATCGCGACGAACGGCCGGACGTCCTCAGCCAGATGCACCGCCGCACTGTAGGACTTGCCGTCATAGATCGGCGGGCCATCAGGTCGCCGCGGCGAGTTCATCAGGATGACGCTGCCATTGTTTGTGTGCAGCCGCGCATAGGATCGCGTCGAGGCATCACCGGGCATCCGCTCGCGCCGGGCGTCAAGATAACCCGCGCCATCGAGGAATTGGCGCAGCAGCTTCAGGCGAGTGACTTTCGCGGCGGCTTTCCCGTAGCCGGTGATTTCGGCCGCGCGCGCGGTCGATCCCAGCGCCGGGCGATGGCTCAGCGCGATGTCGATGCGGTCGCCGGGTAACGCATCGGGTGCGCGCTCCGGCCATTCGATCAGTGCGACGACGCCGTCGGGCAGCGGCGACAGCCCGATCTCATCGAGCTCACTCGCATCGTTGATACGGTAGAGGTCGGCATGAATGAGCGGGAATGGCGGCAGCTCGTAGCTCTGCGCCAGCGTGAATGTCGGGCTCGGCACTTCCAGCGCATCGTCGACGGCGAGATAGCGGATCAGCGCGCGGGCCGCAGCCGTCTTGCCGGCGCCGAGGTCGCCCGACAGCGTGATCACGTCGCCGGCGCCGATCAAGAGCGCGAGGTCGGCCATCAGCTCCGATGTCGCGCCTTCGTTCGCGAGAGGGACCGAGAATGTGGAGGTCGCAATCATTCCGCAGCGTTGCGATGCGCGGTTTGGTCAACAGGAAAGTCGCAGGTCACCGTCGTGCCCTTTCCGACGGCCGAATCGACGCGCACCCGGCCGCCATGCAGCTCGACAAAGGAACGGACCAGCGACAGGCCGAGACCGGCGCCGCGATGCCGCGAGCCGTGGGAGTGGCTTTCGAACCAGTTGAAGACCTTGTCCTTCATTTCCGGCGGAATGCCGGGACCGGAATCGGTGACCGCGAATACCACGCTGTGGCCGGTCCGCCGTGCGCTGATCGTGACGGTGGCGTCGTGTGGCGAGAAGCCCACGGCGTTGGCGAGCAGGTTATAGAGCACCTGCACCACGCGCCGTTCGTCGCCGATGAAGCCGCCGATGCCGGGCTCGATATCGACCTTGAGCGTGATGCGATCGGTCGCCAGCCGGTCCTGGATGCCCTCGGCGGCAGCCTCGATCGCCTGGCCAATGTTGACAGGGCCGAGCTCGAGCTTCATCGCGCCGGCGTCGATGGTGGCGAGATCGAGGATGTTGTTGGTCAACGCCAGCAGCGCGTTGGTCGATTTGGTGACGTAGTCGAGATATTCGGCCTGCTTCGGCGTCAGCGGGCCGGTCGAGGGATCGCTGAGGAAATGCGCGAAGCCGATGATGGTGGTGAGCGGTGCGCGCAGCTCGTAGGACACGTGGTGGACGAAATCCACCTTCATCTGGTCGGCGGCTTCCAGCGCCTCATTGCGCTCGCGCAGCGCGCGCTCGACATTCTCGGTGTCGGTGATGTCCTGGAAGGTGAGCAGCGTCGCGCCGTCGGGCAGCGGAATGGTCATGCAATCCAGCACGCTGCCGTCCTTGCGCTCCAGCTTGAGCGCGACCTGGGCGCGGTTCTCGATCGCGGTGACCGATTCGCGCAGCGTCCGCCAGGTCTGCGCATCGTCGTAGAGCGGCTTGCACAGCGCTTCCACCGCCTCGATATGCGGCTCGCCGTTCAAGGCGTCGGGCGACAGCTTCCACATCCTGGCGAAGGCCGGATTGAACAGGCGTGCGCGGCCGTTGCTGCCGAACACCGCGACCGCCTCGGCAAGGTTGTCGAGGGTCTCGCGCTGCACCCGCGTCAGGCCGTCGAAGCGGCGGGCGAGGTCGAGGCTCTCGGTGACGTTGTCGAACAGATAGGTCACGCCGCCTTCAAGATTCGGCGTGGTGACGACGCTGACCGCCCGACCGTCGGGCAGGAACCAGGTGTAGGTCTCGGACTCGACCGCGCGATAGGCCTCGTGCAGCTTGGCCTTCCAGGCGCGGAAATCCGGCTGCTCCGGCAGCTTGCGGGTGGCACGCAGCCGGTCGAGGATGCTGGAGTCGTCGGGATTGCTGTCGAGGAACGACTGGTCGAGGCCCCAAAGGCGCCGGTAGGATTCATTATAGAAGGTGAGCCGCCGGTCGGCGTCGAACACGGCCACGCCCGAGGACAACTGGTCCAGGGTGCGCCGGTGCGCCTCGACCATCCGCGTCAGCGCCGCGCGCAGCGCGGCGGCCTCGCTGGCATCGATTGCGATGCCGGCGCTACCGCCGGTCAGCTTGAGCGCCTGCACGTCGTAGATCCGCCGCTCGCCGCTGACGACGATCGGCAGGCGCGCGGCATAGCTCGCATTGTCGTTGAGCGCCCGCGTCAGCTCGGTGCGCTGATCGCTTTCGAGCAGTTCGAGATTGCGCTGGAGCGCGTCGGTGACGCTGGCGCCCTCGGTGGCGCGGACATAGGCCGCGTTGGCGTAGCGCAGATTGCCTTCGATGCTCCTGGCCCAGATCGGCCAGGGCGCGGCGGCGGCAAAGTCGCGCAGCAGCTCGGTCTCTTCCTGCAGCGTCTTGTAGCGCAGGTTCGATTCGGCGAGCTCGCGCCTGAGGCCGCCGAGCTCGCGGATCCGCACGATGGCCTGTCCGCCGATCGCGCGCCCCATCGCCTCGATGGCGCGCCCGGCCGATGTCGAGAGGTTGAGCAGGAAAGCCTCGCCCTTTTCGCGCAGCGCGTCGACGGCATGATCCATCTGCAGCGCCGGCTCGGGCGGCAGCCAGGTTCCGAAGGCGAGGATGCGCTGCGGCGAACCTTCCTGCGACATCACGAGCGAGATGTCGCCCGAGATTTGCGGCCGGTTGTCGCCCGCGGCCCAGGAGATCAGCACCTGCGGCTCGGCGAACAGCAGCGCGCGCAGCCGGTCGGACTGCACCTGCAGATCGGCGATATCGGAGCGCAGCCGCTCCTCGTTGCGGGTCGCGCGCACGCGGGTGCGCATCAAGAGGATCGCGGAGACGACGGAAAAGCCGACCAGGGCAAAGGACGTCGCGAGAACCGCGACCTCCTGATGATTGAGGCCGAAATGATCCGAGACCGCCTGGGTGAGCGTCATCTCGGCGGCTATGGCAGCGCGGGCGGGCAGCAATGCCGTCATGGCGAGCCCGATCGCGCCGTCGCGCGCCAGTGAGGTGCATGACAGCAGGGTTCGACGCATCGCCGCGACTACGCCCAACATATGTTGCCCCAGAACGCACAACTCCCAGGCAGGATCCGAAAATGGGAAGAACAATCTCCCCCTGGCGACAAACGCTTCGCGTTTACGCCGGGATCATGCCCAAGCAAAGCAGGACCAGAAAGCGCGACGAAAACCCCCCGTCGTGCTCGAATCAAAGCAGAATAGTCCCAACGGGAGTCAGCGAGTAAGAGTCCAGATCGTGAACGCAGAATCGGCTGTGAAAAAATGCGCGGCGGCGACGCTGCATCGTGTGCATTTGACTCGAAATGACTCCGTATTTGCGCGGAAGAGCCTTGTCATCGGAACATGATCTTGCGGAGGAACCGGTGCCCACTTTGCGCAGGCACGCGGCCATTCCGGTCCGGATCATGCTCTAGCGGCCGGTTGAACCAAACCCGCCGCTGCCGCGCTCGGTCGAGGACAGCACCTCGACGGGAACCAGCTCCGCCCGGGTGACGGGCGCGATCACCATCTGCGCGATACGCTCGCCGCGGCGGATCGAGAACGCCGCCTGGCCGTGATTGATCAAGAGCACGTTGATCTCGCCGCGATAGTCGGCGTCGATCGTGCCGGGCGAGTTCAGCACCGTGATGCCGTGCTTGGCGGCGAGGCCGGAGCGCGGCCGCACCTGCGCCTCGAAGCCGGGTGGCAGCGCGATGGTCAGCCCGGTCGGAACCATCTCGTAGCGTCCCGGCAACAGGATCAGGGGCGCGGACTGCGGCACCGCAGCCAGGAGATCGAGCCCGGCGGCGTCGGCGGTCTGGTAGGCCGGCAACGGCAGATCCGCGCCATGCGGAAGCTGGCGGATTTCGACCTTGATGGCTGCGCTCACGATGCCGTCCCCACGGTTCTTGCGATCCGCGACACCAGCGCAGCGGCGACCTCTTCCTTGGTCATGACCGGCCAGGAGTCGACCGTCACGTCCTTGCCCTCACGCGCCAGCAGATGGACGGTATTGCGGTCGCCGCCCATCACGCCTGATGCCGGTGACACGTCGTTGGCGACGATCCAGTCGCAGCCCTTGCGGGCGAATTTCGCCTTGGCATTGTCGATCAGATGCTCGGTCTCGGCGGCAAAACCGATCACCAGCGGTGGCCGCTTGTCCTTCAGCTTCGAGATCGTGGCGAGGATGTCGGGGTTCTCGACCAGCTGCAGCGGCGGCATGCCGGCCGAGGTCTTCTTCAGCTTCTGCGTCCCCTCGCTGACGACGCGCCAGTCGGCGACGGCGGCGGCGAAGATCGCGACGTCGACCGGCAGCGCCGCCTCGACCCGGTGCAGCATGTCGCGTGCGGATTCAACGCGCATGACCGAGATGCCGGCCGGATCGTGCAATTCGACCGGGCCGGACACCAGCACGACATCGGCGCCGGCCGCTCGCGCCGCGACGGCAATGGCAAAGCCCTGCTTGCCGGAGGAGCGGTTGGCGATGTAGCGGACCGGATCGATCGCCTCATGGGTCGGGCCGGCAGTGATCAGGACGCGCTTGCCGGCCAGCGGGCGTGGTTGCGGCGGTCGCAGCATGTGGTCGGCGGCGGCGGCGATCTCGGTCGGCTCGGCCATCCGCCCGACCCCGGCTTCGCCTGCCTCGGCCATCTCGCCGGCATTGGGGCCGACGGTATGGATGCCGTCGCGGCGGAGCTGCAGCACGTTGCGGCGTGTGGCCGGATTGTTCCACATCAGGGGGTTCATCGCCGGCGCCAGCAGGATCGGCCGATTGGCCGCGAGCAGGACAGCGCTGGCGAGGTCGTCGGCATGGCCGTGCGCCATCTTGGCCATCAGGTCGGCAGTCGCCGGCGCCACCACGATCAGGTCGCACTCGCGGGCAAGGCGGATATGGCCGGCGTCGAACTCGCTCTCGGCATCGAACAGGTCGGTGTAGACGCGCTCATGCGACAGCGCGCTGGCGGCAAGCGGGGTGATGAATTGCCGGGCTGCACTGGTCAGCACGCAGCGGACCTGGATATGCCGCTCCTTCAGCCGCCGGATCAAATCCAGCGCCTTGTAGGCGGCGATTCCACCGCCGATGATCAGGGTGATCCGGGGCTCTCCGGCCGCGCTGGCCGCGCGGGGGACGGGCGCAGAGCTGGCCGCGGGGACGGCTGCGACCGCCTCGGCGGGCTCGGCACGACCGTCCGCGAGCTCGCGCAAGATGACCCGGACCTCCTCCTCGACCGAGCGTCCATTCTTGGCGGAGCGCAGCCGCAGATAGGCCTTCAGCGTGTCGTCGAGCTTTCGGATGGTCAGGCTGGCCATGGCGCGCCCTCAGATATGATAGCAACGCTATCATATCATGCATGCATTGCAATCAAATTCACTGCGACCGGATCGCAAAGAAGATTGCAATGAGGGCGATGGCGATGACCCAAAGGCCGACGGTTTGCACCCGGGCCTTTCGGGCCTCGGCATGGGCCATTTGCTCAATGGTATCCGATGACAGCATGTGACCCTCGCTGGTCATGGTCTCCAACTGCTCGAGCACCGTCACGGCGCGGCTGGCGATCGCCGGCAGGCCGGACAGGATGCGGCCGAGCTCGCCGGCGCCCGACATCGCGCTCTGGATACGACCAGCCGGGCCGAGATTCTGCGTGATCCATTCGCGCACCACGGGGTCGGCGATCTTCCAGATGTCGAGCTTGGGGTCGAAGCCGCGCGCCACGCCCTCGACCACCACCATGGTTTTCTGCAAGAGGATCAGCTCCGGCCGCGTCTGCATGTCGAACAGGCCCGTGACCTCGAGCAGCAGCGTCAGCAGCTTCGCCATCGAGATCTCTTCGGCGGTGCGGTTGTGGATCGGCTCGCCGATGGCGCGGATCGCCTGCGCGAAATTCTCCACCGAATGATGTCCCGGCACATAACCGGCCTCGAAATGCACCTCGGCGACGCGGCGATAGTCGCGGGTGATGAAGCCGAGCAGGATCTCCGCAAGGAAACGCCGCTCCTTCGATCCGAGCCGGCCCATGATGCCGAAGTCGACGGCGACCAGTCGGCCGGCCTCGTCAAGGAACAGATTGCCGGGATGCATGTCGGCGTGGAAGAAACCGTCGCGCAGCGCGTGGCGCAGAAAGCTCTGGATCACCTTGCGGCCGAGATCCGGCAGGTCGACCTTGGCCTCCGCCAGCCGCGCGTGGTCGTTGAGCGCGATGCCGTCGATCCACTCCATCGTCAGCACGTTGTGGGTGGTGCGGTCCCAGTCGACGGTCGGCACGCGGAAATCCGGATCGTCCTGCGTGTTCTCCGCCATCTCCGACAGCGCGGCCGCCTCGAGCCGCAGGTCCATCTCCATCGCGACCGAGCGCGACATCGTGTTGATGACCTCGATCAGCCTCAGGCGACGCGCCTCGGCGGAGTGAGCCTCCGCGTTGCGCGCGACGAAGAAGAAATCGCTGAGGTCACGGCGAAAGCGCGCGGCGACATTCGGCCGGAGCACCTTCACCGCGACCTGGCGGCGGATGCCATCGCGCTCGACCTCGCCGCGATGCACCTGTGCGATCGAGGCTGCGGCCACCGCGGGTCCGAGGCTGGCAAAGGCTTGCGACAGCGGCCGTTCCAGCGATTGCGCGATCACCGTCTCAGCCTCATCCTGCGAGAATGGCGGCAGCCGGTCCTGCAGGCTTTCAAGGTCGCGCGCCATCACGACGCCGACGACGTCGGGCCGCGTCGCGAGGAACTGTCCGAGCTTGAGGTAGGCGGGTCCGAGCCGCGTCAGCGCGCGCGACAGCCGCGCGCCGGACTTGGCACCGGGGCGTTCGATCAGCCGCGCCAGCTTCAGCGCAAGCTGTCCGGGCGGCGGCACCAGCGAGGGATCGACGACGCCGAACACGCCCTCGCGCGCAAACACGAGGCCGGCGCGGGCGAGGCGCGTGATGTGGGACAGTGCCGAGATCACAAACGCCAGCCCGAATGCAGCGCCACGATGCCGCCGGAGAGGCTCTGCCACTTCACGCGCGAGAAGCCGGCGGCGCCGATCATCTCGGCGAACGCGTTCGGCCGCGGAAATTTGCGGATCGACTCGACGAGGTATTGATAGGACTCGGCATCACCGGTGACGGCGCGGCCGAGCTGCGGGATCACCTTGAACGAGAACAGGTCGTAGAGCCGGTCGAGGCCTGGCACGTCGACGGTGGAGAATTCCAGGCACAGGAAGCGGCTGCCCGGCTTCAGCACGCGATAGGCCTCGCGCAGCGCAAGGTCGATCCGCGGCACGTTGCGGATGCCGAAGGCGATCGTGTAGGCGTCGAACGAGCGATCCGCGAAGGCAAGTGTCTCGGCGTTGCCCTCGACGAACGCCACGCGGTCATCGAGGTGCTGCTTGGCGGCGCGCTCGCGGCCGACCGCCAGCATGTCGCCATTGATGTCGCAGACGGTGGCGCGGAAGCCGGCGCCGCCGGCCTTGGCGGCGCGGAAGGCGATGTCGCCGGTGCCGCCGGCGACATCGAGCAGGGTGAACGGCTTGTCGCCCTTGGGTGGATCGAGCGTGGTGATCATGACGTCCTTCCAGGCCCGGTGCAGGCCTGCCGACATCAGATCGTTCATCAGATCATAGCGCGACGCCACGCTGTGAAACACCTCGTTCACCAGCGTCTGCTTCTCGCCCAGGGGCACGTCCCTGAAGCCGAAATGGGTGGTTTGCTCCGGCCGATCCATCACTCAGAACTCTTACCTTTTTGGTCGCGTTTTCCTCACGCGAACCGGTGCCCACTTCGCTCGGAAACGCTCCAGCCAGACCATAGCGCGGCGGCCGCAATGGCGCTATCACGTCACCTTCAAAAGGTGAATGCCCTGCTATGCCGGAATTACCCGAAGTCGAGACCGTCCGCCGCGGCCTGCAGCCGGCCATGGAGGGCTCCAGGATCGTCAAGGCCGAAGCCCGCCGCAAGGATTTGCGGTTTCCGTTTCAAAAAGACTTCATCGCCCGGCTCGAGGGCCAGACCGTCACCGGACTTGGCCGTCGCGCCAAATATTTGATGGCGGACCTCACCTCGGGCGACGTGCTGCTGATGCATCTGGGGATGTCAGGCTCGTTCCGCGTGCACAAGGAGGAGGGGGACGCGACACAAGGCCAATTCCACCATCCGCGGAGCGAGGATCGCGCCCACGATCATGTCGTGTTCCACATGTCGTCGGGAGCTGCGGTTGTCTTCAACGATCCGCGCCGCTTCGGCTACATGAAGATCATCGCGCGCAACGCGCTCGAGGATGAGCCGCTCCTGAAGGGGCTGGGTCCCGAGCCGCTAGGCAACGAATTCGATGCCGCGATGCTGGCGCGAGCCTGCCACAACAAGAAGACCAGCCTGAAGGCTGCGCTGCTCGACCAGCGCGTGGTGGCGGGACTCGGCAACATCTATGTCTGCGAGGCCCTGTTTCGCGCGCACCTGTCGCCGCGGCGATTGGCCGCGACGCTTGCGACCGGGAAAGCCGAGCCTACTAATCATTCCACGCACCTGGTCGATGCCATCCATTCGGTGCTCAACCAGGCGATCAAGGCCGGCGGCTCCTCGATCAGCGATCACCGGCTGACCAATGGCGATCTCGGCTATTTCCAGCATTCGTTCCAGGTCTACGACCGCGAAGGCGAGCCGTGCCGAACCAGGGGCTGCGGCGGCACTGTCAAACGATTCACCCAGAATGGCCGTTCGACGTTCTGGTGCCCCAAATGCCAAAAATAGAGTGTCAAGAATAACAACAAGCGGAGAACGGCTCATGGGCGGCAACTGGCGCGACCGCGCGGCAACGGACTTCGAGTGCCAGAAACAGCCGGCGACGTCCAGCCGCGGCATGGTGGTGAGCAATCATCCGCTGGCTTCTGCCGCAGGCGCCGAGATGCTTGCCGCCGGCGGCAACGCGATCGATGCAGCGATCGCGACCCTGTTCACGCTGACCCTGGTCGAGCCGATGATGGTCGGCATCATCGGCGGCGGTATGGCGCATATCCGCCTCGCCGACGGCAGTCACCGCTTTATCGACGGGCAGAGCACCGTGCCGAAGGCAGTGCAGCCGGACACCTATACCTCCAAGCCCGGCTCGGCGCATGACGTGTTCGATACGGTCGGCAACGAGAACCTCAACGGGCCGAAGGCGGTTGCCGTGCCAGGCTCGCTGAAGGCCTGGTGCGAGACCCTGCGCCGCTTCGGCACCATGAGTCTTGCCGACGTGATGCAGCCGGCGATCAAGCATGCCGCGCGCGGCTATGCGACAACACCTTATTTGCACGAATGCATCACCGACGGCGCCGAGGTGATGCTGAAGGACAAGCCGATCTCGGCGATCTATCTGCCGAACGGCACGCCGCTGAAGCCCGGCGAGCGCGTGGTGCAGGCGGAATATGCGGAGACATTGAAGTACATCGCCGAGCATGGCGAGGACGCGCTGTATCGGGGACCGCTCGGCGACATCCTCGTCGACTACATGCAGGCGAACGGCGGCTTCATCGCGCGCGAGGACCTCACCACCTACAAGACCGTCGAGCGGCAGCCGATCCGCGCCGACTATCGCGGCTGGGAGATTCTGGGCCCGCCGCCGCCGGCGGCGTCCGGCGTGCATATCACGCAGATGCTCAACATTCTCGAAGGCTATGACATCGCGCGCCTCGGCTTCGGCTCGACCGAGACCATTCATCTTCTCGCCGAAGTGCTGAAGATCGCCTTTGCCGATCGCGAGGCCGCGAGCGGCGATCCCGCCTACATCAACGTGCCGGTGGAGCGGCTGACCTCGAAGGCCTATGCCGACGAGCGTCGATCCGCGATCGATCCCGCTTCCGCGCAGGCCTGGAGCGCCGGCGTCGCGCAGCTCGAAAGCGCGCACACCACGCACATGACCGCGGCGGACGCCATGGGCAACGTGGTCGCGACCACGCAGACCATCAACAATCTGTTTGGCGCGAAGATCCTGATCCCCGGTCTCGGCACCATCCCGAACAACTACATGAACCTGTTCGACCCGCGGCCGGGACACGCGCTGTCGCTCGCCGCAGGCAAGCGCGTCACCACCTCGATGTCGCCACTGATGGCGCTGCGCGACGGCAAGCTCACTTATGCGCTCGGGCTGCCCGGAGGAAAACGCATCTTCCCGAGCGCGATGCAGGCGCTGATCAACCTGATCGACCACGGCATGAGCCTGCAGGAGGCAGTCGAGGCGCCGCGGGTCTGGACCGAAGGCAATGCGCTCGAGGTCGAGCAGGCGGTGCCGGAAACCGTTCGCGCCGCGCTCGCCGCGAAGGGGCACAAGGTGCAGGTGGTGTCGACGGTGGCCGGCGGCATGAACGGCATCGTGTTCAACGACGACGGCACCATGACCGGCGCCGCCTGCTGGCGTGCCGACGGCACGCCGGTCGGCATCGCGGGCGGGTATGCGCGGGCTGGTGTGCGGTTCATGTTGCGGTGAGGAAAGTTGGTTGGGCTTCCTCGCCCCGCTCTTGCGGGAAGAGTGTGGGGTGAGGGGCTCCATCCGCCAGGCGGTGCCCGCTGCACGACCTGTACCCCCTCATCGGACCGCAAGCGGGGCGAGGTGGACTTACTTCCTGACGCAGATCACGCGGACCACAGCGGCCTTGGCGTCAGCCGAACCGCCCGATGCGTTCACACCGTGCGCCTTCAGGAAATCGCGCACGGTGTCCGGCTGCACCAGCGCGGCCTGCGCCGGAGGTGTTGCGCTGGCCGGGCCCGCGACGACGACCGGCTTCAGCAGCGCGACGCCGGCGAACTTGCCGTCGCTGTCGAGCGCTGCCGCGCCGGAGAAGCCGACCGGCGGCGCCGGTGACAGCGCCATTTCGCCTCCGCCGCCGAGTTGCGCCACTGAGGCCTTCACGCTGCTCACCGCCGCACCGCCGCCCTGGTTCTGCGGATCAGAGATGCCCGTGATTTCAAACGCCGTCCCGGTCGCATTGCCGGCGACGGAAAGCGGCTTCAATCCGCGCGCGCCATAGATGTGCAGCAGTGCGAGATCGTGCTCCTTGTCATCGGCGACACGATCGGCATTGCCGTAGCCGGGAATCGTCAGCGCGATGCAGTCATCGGTCACCAGGCGATCAGTGACGATGGCGCCGTCATCGCTGACCACGACACCGGTGCCATAGTCGACGGTCTTGCGCGGCGGCGGGCCGCCCTGCACGCCCGATGGAAACGCGTTGAATGCGCTCGACATCGCGATCACGACCGGCTCGACGGTATTTTCGGTTGCCTGATCATAGAGGATGGTGAGAACGCGCACCTCGTCGCCCCGGAAGGTGCCGCGCAGGTAGAACTTCTTCAGTCCCTGCATGCCCGACAGCACGAAGAAGTCCGGCTTCACCACGGTGTAGTCGATGGTGCGGCCGGCCGGTTCCTTCTTTTCGCGCTCGGCGAGCTTGGCGGTGGTCGGGTTTGCCTCCTTGCGCCGGGCGAGCTGCACCTGGATCGTGCCGGTCGGTGAGGTCCATTTGGCGCCGGAGGCATCGCTCGTGAGCTGTGGCACAAGCTTTGTGGGAATGCCGAGACGCGCGCCGGTGGCGGGCTCGGTGACGATCCTCCAGCCGACATTCTCCTGCCGCCGCCGCGCCGTGTCGGCGAGCAGGCCGCGTTCCTGCGGATTCAGCACGCCGGTCGGCTTGCCGCCCTTGTTCTTCTGGAATTCCTTGATCGCGTTGACCATGCGCTCGCTGACATCGCCGGCGATGGCACCGTTATATTCGCCCACCCAGGCAAGATCCGATTGCAGCGCCAGACGCTCGGCCTGCGCCATCGCATTGGCGGTGTCCTCCGGCTTCTGCAGCGCGGGGCGGACAGGTATTGTCGTCACGACCTTCGGCTTGGCGCCGACGGTCGACGGCGGCGTCATCTGGGCATGCACCGCGTCCGCGGCCGCGACCATCAATATTGCCGAAAGCAGCGATCTCATGACAAATCCGGCGGGAATGACTGAAACCATTGACGTCCACGCAATTAAGCACATCTGCTTGGTCGGCAACAACCGCGCCCGGGTTCACGGAGCCGGGCTTTAGGACATCATGATGCTGAGTGCCGATGAACTCGAACGCTACGCCCGCCACATCGTGCTGCGCGAGGTGGGCGGTCCCGGTCAGAACGCGTTGAAGAACGCGTCGGTGCTGGTGATCGGCGCCGGCGGTCTTGGGGCGCCCGTGTTGATGTATCTGGCGGCCGCAGGTATCGGCCGGCTCGGCGTGGTCGATGACGATAGCGTGTCACTGTCCAACCTGCAGCGCCAGATCATCCATGCGACGCCGGACATCGGCAAGCGCAAGGTCGACAGTGCCGCCGCGCAGATCCGTGCGCTCAATCCGCATGTGATGTTCGAGGGGCATCCGGTCCGGCTCGACGCGCACAATGCGATGAAGTTGCTCGCGGGCTACGATCTCGTGCTCGACGGTTCAGATAATTTCGAGACCCGCTATCTGGTTTCGGACGCCTGCTTCCTCGCAGGCAAGCCGCTGATCACGGCGGCGCTCGGCCAGTTCGACGGCTCGCTGACCACGATCCGCGCGCATGAGAAGAACGCGCAGGGCGAATTCAACCCGACCTATCGCTGCCTGTTCCCCGAGCCGCCGCCGCCGGGCACCGTGCCGGCCTGTGCCGAGGCGGGCGTGATGGGCGCGCTCGCCGGCATCATGGGATCGATGATGGCACTGGAGGCGATCCGCGAGATCGTGGGTTTCGGCGAGAGCCTGGTCGGGCGCCTCTTGATGGTGGATGCGCGCGCGATGCGGTTTGAGACCCTGCGCTACGCGCGCGATCCGCAGAACCCGCTCAATGGTGACGCTCCCGGCATCACAGATCTGAGCGGGTATTTTTGAATCTTACGACGCCTTCGCGGGCTTCTCGCTGTCCATATGTTTGAGGTGCTCCTCCGGATAGCGGCCGCCTGAGGCGGCGCCGGCTGGAAACGCCTTGGCCAGCGCAGCAAGATGCGCATCGGACAATTTCACATCAAGCGCACCAAGCGCTTCGGTCAGGCGCTCGCGCCGCCTTGCGCCGACCAGCGGTACGATGTCCTTGCCCTGCGCTGCGACCCAGGCGATCGCGACTTGTGCAGGCGATGCGCCGATCTCCTCGGCGATCACGCGCAGACGATCTGCCAGCGCCAGATTGGCGTCGATATTGCCGGCCTGGAAACGCGGGCTGAGCAGGCGAAAATCCTTCGCGTTCGAGTGATCCTTCGACCAGTGGCCGCTGATCAATCCGCGCGCCAGCACGCCATAGGCTGATATGCCAATGCCGAACTCGCGGCAGGTTTTGAGGATGTCATGCTCGATGCCGCGCGAGATCAGCGAATATTCGATCTGCAGGTCGGTGATCGGATGTATTTTGTGGGCGCGGCGGATGGTGTCGGAACCGACCTCGGACAGGCCGATATGCCGGATCCAGCCGGCCTTGATCATGTCGGCCATGGCGCCGATCGTTTCCTCGATCGGCACGGCGGGATCGAGCCGGGCCGGACGGTAGATGTCGATGTGATCGACGCCGAGTCGCCGCAGCGAATAGGCGACGAAATTCTTCACCGCCTGGGGTCGACTGTCATAGCCGAGGAAGCCGTAATTGGGATCACGCAGCGCGCCGAACTTGACGCTGATCTGCAGATTGTCGCGGCTCCGGCCCTTGAGCGCCTCGCCAATCAGCATTTCATTGTGGCCCATGCCGTAGAAGTCGCCGGTGTCGAGCAGCGTGATGCCGGCCTCGAGTGCGGCATGGATGGTGGCGATGCTCTCGTTGCGGTCGGCGGGGCCGTAGAAATCGGACATGCCCATGCAGCCGAGGCCGATGGCCGAAACGGCTGGGCCGGTGGAACCTAGTTTGCGCTTGTCCATGATGTTTCTCCAGGAAACGGCGACAGGATTCCGCCGCCGAAAGACGGCGCTGATATGAAGCTTTTCGATTGCGTGGATAAGCTGGACAGTGCTGAATGGCTTGTTCAATATACCGAACAATGCAGGATTTCGACCTTCGCGACCTCGACGCCTTCGTGGCGGTGGCGCGCACGCGCAACTTCCGACGTGCGGCGCTCGAGCAGCGCGTCTCGGTGTCGAGCCTCAGCCAGCGTCTGCGTGACATGGAAGAGCGGCTCGGCGTCCGCCTGATGAACCGCACCACGCGCAGCGTCGCACTGACCGAGGCCGGCGAACTGCTGCTCGCACGCGTCGGCCCAGCGATGGCCGACGTCGGCGATGCGCTCAACCAGGTGCGCGGCCTGCGCGCCGAGCCGTCGGGGCGGTTGCGAATCAACGCGCCACCGCCGGCGATCGATCTGGTGCTGGCGCCGATGATCGGGCCGTTCCTTGCCAAACATCCGAAGGTCGATCTGGAGATCGTCGCGGAGAGCGCGTTCGTCGACATCGTCGCGCAGGGGTTCGATGCCGGCGTGCGCTATGGCGAGCACCTGGCGCAGGATATGATCGCGGTGCCGCTGGGCGCTCCGCAGCGCTATGCGGTCGTGGCTTCGAGCGACTATGTCGCGAGGCACGGCCGGCCGATGCATCCGAAGGATCTGCTGGACCACGCCTGCATCCGCACCCGTTTCGGCAGCGGCGCGATCTTCGATTGGGAGTTCGAGAAGAACGGCCGCATGGTGAAGATCTCGCCGCCGGCCAAGCTGATCGCGACCTATCTCGGCCTGGCACTGCGCGCAGTTCATGACGGCGTCGGCTACTGGGCGACGTTCGAGGGCTATGTGCGCTACGGCGTCAAGTCCGGGGCGCTGGTCAGCGTGCTCGACGATTGGTGCCCGCCGTTCCCCGGGCCGTTCCTCTACTATCCGAGCCGCCGCCAGCCACCGCCGGCGCTCGCTGCGTTCGTGTCGTTCGTTGCCGACTGGCGCAAGCAGGCACGCAAGAAAAGCACGTAGGGACGCGTTGGCTTCTTCCGGCCGCGATCTGTCCTCTCCTGCCCCCGAAAGTGGGAAGGTCGGGATGGGGGTCAGCCGCTGGCGACGATGTCTGCCACCGGTTACTTTGCATGGCGTTGTTTTCGATATTTCGAGCGCGGCCCCGGATTTCGCTGCGCTCCATCCGGGCTACGAGGTCACAGCATGCTCGGCAGCACGCGATCCGGCGGCTTGTGGGCGTCGAGGAAGGTTCTGATGTTGATGATCACCTTCTCGCCCATCTCGACCCGGCCCTCGATGGTCGCCGAGCCCATATGCGGCAACAACGCCACCTTGCCGGCCCTGGCGAGCCGCACCAGCTTCGGGTTCACCGCGGGCTCGTGCTCGTAGACGTCGAGAGCCGCACCACCGATCTCGCCGGCTTCGATCAGCTTGATCAGGGTGTCCTCGTCGATCACCTCACCGCGGGACGTGTTGACGATATAGGCCTCTTTCCGGATCAGCTTGAGCCGCCGCGCTGACAGCAGATGGAAGGTGGCCGGCGTGTGCGGACAGTTCACCGAGATGATGTCCATCCGTGCCAGCATCTGGTCGAGGCTTTCCCAATAGGTCGCCCCCAGCTCGTCGGCGATGACAGGCGCCACCGGGCGGCGGTTGTGATAGTGGATCTGCAGGCCGAAGGCGCGGGCGCGCCGCGCCACCGCCTGGCCGATGCGGCCCATGCCGATGATGCCGAGCCGCTTTCCGCCGATGCGATGGCCGAGCATCCAGGTCGGCGACCAGCCGGCCCAGTTCTGCTTGCCCTCGGTCAGGATCGAGGCGCCTTCGATCATGCGCCTGGGCACCGCGAGGATCATCGCCATGGTCATGTCGGCGGTGTCTTCGGTCAGGACTTTAGGCGTGTTGGTGACCGTGATGCCGCGCGCATGCGCGGCCGCGACGTCGATATTGTCGACGCCGTTGCCGAAATTGGCGATCATCTTCAGCTTGCAGTCCGGTTGGTTGATCACGTCCTCGCGGATCAGATCCGTCACCGTCGGCACCAGAATGTCGGCGCTGCGCGCGGCTTCCGCGATCTGCTCCGGCGTCATCGGCGTGTCGTCGAGATTCAGTCTGGCGTCGAACAGCTCGCGCATCCGGGTCTCGATCGAGTCCGGCAGCTTGCGGGTGACGACGACGAGAGGCTTTTTCTTCACCGACATGTCCTGCTTTCATGAGGCCTGCGGCTTGCCAAATTGGCCGCCGTTCAGACCTCATTAACCCGGTTGTTCGACACTGCTGATCGCCGCGCTGTCCCGGCGTTTCCTTTGCGTTTCCTAGGGTTCCCGACACTTGTCCGGCATTCGCCGGCGACATCGGGCGTTCTGGTTCTAGAAGCGTTCCGTCCTCTCTAGCAGAAGGCCGGGCCAAGACAAGAACCCCCAAGAACCCTCTCGGAATCGGCGGTGGAGGAGCTGATGGGAGCGGGCATAGGGCCTGGGGTCGAGGGCGTGAGTTTGGGTAGCAGCTCGCCGAATGCGGGTTGGTCATCTCGACAGGAGACGAGTTGATGGTGGCGTTCTGGCGTTTGGGGTCGTTGGCGGCGCTGGTCGGATGCATGCTGGGTGCGTCGGTCATGCCGGGACATTCGGCCAAGGATGCGAGCCCCACCACCAGCGGATTGCCGATCCCGCGCTATGTCAGCCTGAAATCGGATCATGTGAACGTTCGCGCCGGCCCGACCAAGGACAATGACGTCGCCTGGGTCTACACGCGCGCCGGCCTGCCGGTCGAGATTACCGCCGAATTCGAGAACTGGCGCCGGGTGCGCGATTCCGAGGGAGCCGAGGGCTGGGTCTATCATTCCCTGCTGTCCGGCCGCCGCACCGCCGTCGTCACCATGAAGAACAAGGACGATCTCGCCTCGCTCTATGATCGCCCCGATGCCACCAGCGCGATCGCCGCGCGGCTGCAGGCCGGCGTGGTCGCGCAGGTCAAGAAGTGCACCAACAACTGGTGCCGGGTCACCGGCACCGGGTTTGATGGCTGGATCGAGCAGCAGCGGCTGTGGGGCGTCTACGCCGACGAGAAGGTGGACTGACGTCCATCGCCGTCCCGGCGAAGGCCGGGACCCATACTCCGCAGCAGGCGTAGTTGGGGCGACACGTCGTTCCGGCGGTGCACGACGATCGGCATCGGTGGTTATGGGGGCCGGCCTGCGCCGGGACGACAACTACCGCTTCTTGCGCAGCCGCACGACCATGTCGACGCGAGCGATCTCGAAGCCCTCGGGCACCTCGGGCATCTTGGTCAGCATCAGGTTCGGGTCGGGAATGTCGACCAGCTCGTGATTGTGCTCGAGATAGAAGTGGTGGTGCGCCGAAACGTTGGTGTCGAAATAGGTCTTCGTGCCGTCGACGCTGACCTGGCGGAGCAGGCCGGCATCGGTGAGCTGGTTGAGGGTGTTGTAGACGGTCGCCAGCGACACCGGAACCTTGGCCAGCGTGGCTTCCTCGTACAGCATTTCGGCGGTCAGGTGCCGGGCACCCTTGCCGAACAGCAGCCAGCCCAGCGCCATGCGCTGACGGGTCGGCCGAAGGCCGGCGGCCTGCAGCATCTCGTTGACGTCATGCCAGGGACAGCCGGTCAGGGCCGGGTGATGCCCGGCAGCCTGTGCGGCCGGGTGCACGGCGTCATCGTTCAAAACCGGTACCTCGTCGCTCATATCCACTCTATGCACCTAACTCGCGCAATATTCCCAGCAAATATAAAAAGGATGCTTATCAGATGCAAGTTTTTCGCAACTAGAACGAATCCAAGGTCAAGCAGAAACTGATGCAGAAGCCGTGATTTATCACTGGAATGCCGCTTTGCCGCCCTGTTGGGCCTATGATAGAGAGCGCGCGGACCACATATGCGCTATCGGCAGAGACAAAAGGCCGGCGGCGTACCCAGGTAGCGCCAATTTGCGGGGTACTCCGGTTCCCGCGGGAAAACCGGTCCGGCTCAGGCAAAAAGCGCTTCATCGGGATATTTGAGAGGCTGAAGAGGATGCTGGATCGGCGCGGCGGTTACGAATACGAGGATTTGCTGGCCTGCGGCAGGGGCGAGCTTTTCGGGCCCGGCAATGCCCAGTTGCCGCTGCCGCCGATGTTGATGTTCGACCGCATCAGCCAGATTTCCGAGACCGGCGGCGAATTCGGCAAGGGGCTGGTGCGCGCCGAGCTCGACGTGAAGTCCGATCTCTGGTTCTTCGGCTGCCATTTCAAGAACGATCCGGTGATGCCGGGCTGTCTCGGCCTCGATGCCATGTGGCAAATGGTCGGCTTTTATCTCGGCTGGATCGGCGGTGAAGGTCGTGGCCGCGCACTCGGCCTCGGCGAACTGAAGTTCTCCGGGCAGGTGCTGCCGCATGCGCGCAAGGTTGTGTACAACGTCGATATCAAGCGCGTGATGCGGTCAAAGCTCGTGCTTGGAATTGCCGACGGGTGGCTTTCCATGGACGACGAGATTATTTATCGCGCAAAGGACCTGAAGGTAGGGTTGTTCAAGCAGGGCACGGCACCGTCTTGAGCAGGATCATCATGCAGGACAACGGCAGGGCGAGGCGAACATGAGGCGGGTTGTCATCACGGGGATGGGCATTGTCTCGTCCATCGGTAACAACACCCAGGAAGTGCTTGCGAGCCTCTACGAGGCGAAGTCAGGCATCACGCGCGCGGAGAAGGCCGCAGAGCTCGGCTTTCGCTCGCAGGTGCACGGTGCGCCGACGCTCAATCCCGCCGAGGTGATCGATCGCCGCGCCATGCGGTTCCTCGCCGAGGGCGCGGCCTGGAATCACGTCGCGATGGAGCAGGCGATCCGCGACTCCGGCCTCGAGGAAAGCGACGTCTCCAACGTCCGCACCGGCATCATCATGGGATCCGGCGGCCCGTCGACCCGGACGCTGGTGGAAGCGGCCGACATCGCGCGGGCCAAGGGCCCGAAGCGCGTCGGCCCGTTCGCGGTACCCAAGGGCATGTCGTCGACGGCGTCCGCCACGCTTGCGACCTGGTTCAAGATCAAGGGCGTGAACTACTCTATCTCCTCGGCCTGCGCGACGTCGAACCATTGCATCGGCAACGCCTATGAGACGATTCAGATCGGCAAGCAGGACGTGATCTTCGCCGGCGGCTGCGAGGAACTCGACTGGACGCTGTCGGTGCTGTTCGACGCGATGGGCGCGATGTCGTCGAAATACAACGACACGCCGGCCACTGCCTCCCGTCCCTACGACATCAGCCGCGACGGTTTTGTGATCGCCGGCGGTGCGGGCGTGGTGGTGCTCGAAGAGCTCGAGCATGCCAAGGCGCGCGGCGCCAAGATCTATGGCGAAGTGGTCGGTTATGGAGCGACCTCCGACGGATACGACATGGTGGCGCCGTCGGGCGAGGGCGCCGAGCGCTGCATGCGCATGGCGATGTCGACGGTGAAGACGCCGGTCGACTACATCAATCCGCACGCGACCTCGACGCCGGCCGGCGATCCGCCCGAGATCGAGGCGATCCGCAAGGTGTTCGGCACCGGCGACAAGTGTCCGCCGATCTCCGCCACCAAGGCGCTGACCGGCCATTCGCTCGGCGCCACCGGCGTGCAGGAAGCGATCTATTCGCTTCTGATGCTGAACAACGGTTTCATCTGCGAGAGCGCGCACATCACCGAGCTTGATCCCGCGTTCGCCGACATGCCGATCGTGCGCAAGCGCATCGACAACGCCAGGCTCGGCACAGTGCTGTCGAACTCGTTCGGCTTCGGCGGCACCAACGCCACGCTGGTGTTCAAGCGACTGGATGCCTGATGTCGTGTTGGCTTCCCTTCGCTTGCGCCGAGAGGCCAGCGGGCTGCTGATGGCGACTTTGCGACGATCCGAAACGGAGGTGGCATGATCATCGAACCGCGCGTGCGTGGCTTCATCTGCACGACTGCACACCCTGTCGGTTGCGCCAGGAACGTTCGCGAACAGATCGCTTATGTGCTTCGCCAGGGCGCGGTTCCGGACTGCCCCAAGCGCGTCGCCGTGCTGGGCTGCTCGACGGGGTACGGTCTGGCCAGCCGCATCGTCGCGACCTTCGCCGGCGGTGCTGAAACCATCGGCGTGTCGCTCGAACGCGAGCCGACGGAAAAAAGGCCGGCCAGCGCCGGCTGGTACAACAACCGCGCATTCGAGATCGAGGCGCAGAAGATCGGACGATCTCCGCTCACGCTCGAGGGCGACGCCTTCTCGGACGAGATGAAGGCGACCTTCATCGAGCGCGTGCGCGACAAGTTCGGACAGCTTGACCTGCTGGTCTACAGCATGGCAGCGCCGGTGCGCACCGATCCGGTCACCGGCAAAACCTATCGATCGGTCATCAAGCCGCTCGGCGCTCCCGTCGAGATCAAGACCCTCGACACCGAGACCGGCGAGGTCTTCCAGACGACCCTTGAACCGGCGAATGAGGAGCAAACCGCGGCCACGGTCGCGGTGATGGGCGGCGACGACTGGAAGCGCTGGATCGACCAGCTCGCGGACGCCGGGGTGCTGGCGACGGGCTTCCGGACGCTCAATTACACCTATATCGGCAGCGAGCTGACCTGGCCGATCTACTGGAACGGCACGCTCGGTCGCGCCAAGGTCGATCTCGACCGCAAGGCGGAAGAGATCCGCGGTCGGCTCGGCCAGGACGCTGCCCGCGTGGTGGCGCTGAAGGCCGTGGTGACCCAGGCGAGCTCGGCCATTCCAGTGGTGCCGCTCTATGGCACGGTGCTGTTCAAGGTCATGAAGCAGCTCGGCCTGCACGAAGGCTGTATCGAGCAGATCGATCGCCTGTTCCGCACGCGCCTCGGCAAGGATGCCACGCTCGATGACGCGCAGCGGCTCAGGGTCGACGATTGGGAGCTCTCGCCCGAGGTTCAGGCCGAGGTGTCGCGTCGATGGCCGCTGCTATCGACGGAGACACTCGGCGAGCTGGCCGATCTCGGAGAGTACAAGCGAGAGTTCCTGCGCCTGTTCGGCTTTGGCATCGACGGCGTCGACTACACGCAGGATCTCGATCCGCGCGTCGTGCCGGGTTAGACCGAGCCGACGACGATCTTACCCCGCCGCGATCTTCTCGGTCCGCTGGAATGCGGGCCGCGCCACGCAGCGGTCGATATAGGCGTCGAATGACGGCCGCGGCGGCACCATCTTGAACACCCGCACCGCCTGGTTCAGCCCGGCTCCGATCGTGATGTCGGCGGCGGAAAAATGGTCGCCGAGAAGCCACGGCCCCTTCTGCAGCTCGGCGTCAAGCACGTCGAACACCTGGGTCGCGCTGCCCCAGGCCGCCATGCGCGAGGGCACCTCGAGCTTGGTGAAGAGCTGGATCAGTGCCGGCTCGATGCAGCTCGGCCCGAAGAACAGCCATTGCAGATAGCGCGCGCGCTTCGGATCGTCTGTGGCCGGCGCGAGCCTGGTCTCCGGATAGCGGTCGGCGACATAGGCGCAGATCGCGGCAGTTTCGGCGAGCTTTGCGTCGCCGTCGACCAGCGCCGGCACCTTGCCCATCGGATTGATCTTCAAATAGTCCGGCGCCTTCTGCGCGCCGGTGTTGATGTCGGTCAGCACCCGCTGGTAAGGCAGGCCGGATTCTTCAAGCAGCCAGATGGCGGTGAACGAGCGTGAGCGCGGCGACCAATACAGCTTGATCATGGTGCGGGACCTTTCCTCGGCGTGGACAAGCCGGCCATCTTCATCGCGTTTCTGCCACGAATTGGCAATGTACGATGAGTGGAGAGGATCGGCGGATTGGCGGGCCGATCAGCGCGGATCTATTCGTCCTTGAGATAGGCTGGCATCGCCTTGTCGATCTCTTCCGCAACGAGGCCGCGGGTCTTCTCGCGCAGCGTCGCGCTGGAGGCCGCAGCCTCGGGAGGGTCGGGAAAGTCCGAATTGTCGAGATGCTTGAACGGATTTTCCGTCAGTCTCATGCTTTCGGAGAAGCGGTTGCCCATGGTCGCCAGCGTGCGGTCCATCCTCGCATAGCTCCTGCCGTCGAGCAGCGTCAGCTCTACATTGGCGAACACGTGCGAGTGCCTGAGCATCGAGCCTAGGCCCTGATTGTAGGTGCCGATGCCATCAAGCTGAAGGTTGGTGCCCTGCGGGTGCAACCTGAATTTGGTCACGACAAGGTAGCGTTCGCAGTTCGCATTTTGCGTGAAGCTTTGAACGATCGCAGGGATGCCCGTGGTTGGATCCGGCAGCAAATGCGGCTTCGGATGATAGAACAGGTCGAAGGCGCCTTTGGGATAGTTGATCCTGCGGACCGCAGGATCATTGCCGGTCGCGGCGCGAACCCGCGCGACGACGAGGTCGTCGAGCCCCCATTCGATCAGAACGTTGGTCGATTCATTCCCGATGATGGTCACACCGTACTTCTGCACAGCGAATTGATTTCCAAGTACCGGAATCACGCCGAGCCGGCATGGACCGGCCTGCGCGGCAACCGCGGGCTTCGCGGCCGCGTTGGCCTTCCGCGCGACTTTCTTTGCGGGCGGCTTGGCGAGCGCGGGTGGTGTCGGCGATGTTGGAAGAGATTGGGCCCATCCCGCCGCGCCAAAGCATGACACGAGGACGGCGGCGACGGCGAAACGACGGATCATGATCAACCAACGAAAGGTTTATGCAACAGATCTGCCTGACTAGAGCGTTTTCGAGCGAAGTGGATACCGGTTCGCGTGAAGAAAACGCGTCAAAACGAGAATCTAGGGCTTCGGTTCTGATTCAATCAGAACCGAAAATGCTCTAGAACGTGCAGATCATGTCCGCAAGGCAGGCGATCGTGCTCATCGCTTCTTCCACCGGTAGTGCTTCATCATGAAGCCGGTCCGCGGATTGACCTCTTCCTTCTCGAATACGAAGCCTTCTCGCTCGTACCAGCGCCACGCCTTTTCGTTCTCGCGGACACATTTCAGCCAGATCTCGTCCGGCAAACACTGGCGTGTGAAGGCGAGCAAGTGACGCCCCAGGCTTCGGTCCTGATAGGCCGGCACGACCATCAACTGGTCGAGCAGGGCGGTCGGCAGGTGCAGCGCCAGCATGGCGGCGATCGTGCCATCATCGCCGGCGACGAACAGGCTCCAGCCGTTGGCGATCTCGCGCGGCAGACGGGCGCGCAGATCGCTTAACAGGCCATCGCTGCGCGGCGACAGTCCGGTCGAGACCCAGCTCTCCATCCAGGCCCGGGCGATGTCGTCATACTCGTCCGGCCGGGCGGGGCGGATGGTCGGCGGCGTCATAGAAGCTTCCCTTCATGCACCTGAGCTCACGAAAAAGGGGCGGCCTTGCGGTCCGCCCCTTGGTCGTTTCGATTGCAGCCCGGCTTACTCGCCGGCGGCCTCGCGCGGGGCCGGCGCGTCGGTCTTCTGCTTGGCCTCGAGGTCTTCGCCGGTCTGCTGGTCGACCGCCTTCATCGAGAGCCGGGTCTTGCCGCGATCGTCGAAACCGAGCAGCTTGACCTTGACCTTGTCGCCTTCCTTGACGACGTCGGAGGTCTTCTGCACGCGGTTGGCGGCGAGCTGGCTGATGTGGACGAGACCGTCCTTGGCGCCGAAGAAGTTCACGAAGGCGCCGAACTCCATCACCTTGACGACGGTGCCGTCATAGATCTGGCCGACCTCCGGATCGGAGGCGATCGACTTGATCCACTTGATCGCCGCCTTCATCGCCTCGCCGTCGTTGGAGGCGACCTTCACGGTGCCGTCGTCCTCGATGTTGACCTTGGCGCCGGTCTTCTCGACGATCTCGCGGATCACCTTGCCGCCGGTGCCGATCACTTCGCGGATCTTGTCGGTAGCGATCTTGAAGGTCTCGATGCGCGGCGCATATTCGCCGAGCTCGGCACGGGCCGCGGTCAGGGCCTTGGCCATCTCGCCGAGGATGTGGATGCGCCCTTCCTTGGCCTGGCCAAGCGCGACACGCATGATTTCCTCGGTAATGCCCTCGATCTTGATGTCCATCTGGAGCGAGGTGATGCCATGGTCGGTGCCGGCAACCTTGAAGTCCATGTCGCCGAGATGATCCTCGTCACCGAGGATGTCAGACAGCACGGCAAAGCGTTGACCTTCCAGGATCAGCCCCATCGCGATACCCGCGGTCGGCCGCTTCAGCGGCACGCCGGCGTCCATCAGCGACAGCGAGGCGCCGCACACCGAGGCCATCGACGACGAGCCGTTCGACTCGGTGACCTCCGAGACCACGCGCACCGTGTAGGGGAACTCGTGATGCGGCGGCAGCACCGGGTGGATCGCACGCCAGGCGAGCTTGCCGTGGCCGATCTCGCGGCGCTTGGTGCCGCCGAGGCGGCCGGTTTCACCGACCGAGTAGGGCGGGAAGTTGTAGTGCAGCAGGAACGTTTCCTTGTACGTCCCCGACAGCGCGTCGATGTACTGCTCGTCTTCGCCGGTGCCGAGCGTGGTCACGACCATCGCCTGGGTTTCGCCCCGGGTGAAGAGCGCCGAACCGTGGGCGCGCGGCAGCACGCCGGCCTCGGCGACGATGTTGCGCACGGTCTTGACGTCACGGCCGTCGATGCGCTTGCCGGTGTCGAGGATGTTCCAGCGGACGATCTTGGCCTCGAGCTCCTTGAATACGTCGGCGACGCGGAGCTTGTCGAATTTCGGCTCCTGCCCTTCCGGAAAGAAGTGCGCCAGCACCCTTTCCTTGACGGCGCCGACCGCGGCATAGCGTTCCTGCTTGACCGGGATCGCATAGGCCTTGCGCAGATCCTGCTCGGCGATGCCGAGCATCTCCTTCTCGATCTCCGAATTGTCGATCGCGGTGACCTCGCGCGGCTCCTTGGCGGCCTTCTCGGCGAGTTCGATGATCGCGTTGATGACGGGCTGGAAGTGGCGGTGACCGAACATCACGGCGCCGAGCATCACGTCTTCGTTGAGCTCCTTGGCTTCGGATTCGACCATCAGCACGGCGTCGGCGGTGCCGGCGACGACGAGGTCGAGCTGGGTCTCGGTCATCTCGTCCAGCGTCGGGTTGAGAACATATTCATCGTTGGCGAAGCCGACGCGCGCTGCGCCGATCGGGCCCTTGAAGGGCGCGCCCGACAGCGTCAGCGCCGCGGACGCCGCAACCAGCGCCACGATATCGGGGTCGTTCTCCATGTCGTGCGAGAGAACGGTGACGATCACCTGTGTTTCGTTGCGCCAGCCATCGACGAACAGCGGACGGATCGGGCGGTCGATCAGCCGGGAGACCAGCGTCTCCTTCTCGGTCGGACGGCCTTCGCGCTTGAAGTAGCCGCCGGGAATGCGGCCCGCGGCATAGGTTTTCTCCTGGTAGTCGACCGTGAGCGGCAGGAAGTCGACGCCTTCGCGCGGCGCCTTCGCGGCCACGACGGTGGCGAGCACGACGGTCTCGCCATACGTTGCCATCACGGCGCCGTCGGCCTGGCGGGCGATCTTGCCGGTTTCAAGCTTGAGGGGACGTCCACCCCAGTCGATCTCGACGGAATGAGTATTGAACATTTCGGTTTTCTTTCATGGTTTCACGAAAGTACGGTGCCCTGAAACTCAAAGACCATGCGCAAGACGGCGGGACACTGACGCGCTCGTGCGATCAGCATCCGGCGATCCTGCCATGGTCTTCGGGATTCGGATGGCGTCCATCCTTTCGGATCTGGGCATCTTGCCCCGTCCAACGGCCGGATTGCTGCTGGACGCTAGTGCGCATGGCGCGAATGCCATGCTGTTGCGCATGATCGTCTTCCGACAATTCGAAAGCCCGCGTCAGCGGATGATCATACGAAAACGCGCGCGAACCCTCGCGCGCGTGCTTCTCAATATCAACGACGGATGTTGTGCTTTTCGAGCAGTGCCTTGTAACGCGCCTCGTCCTTCTTCTTGATGTAGTCGAGAAGGGAGCGGCGCGTCGACACGAGCTTCAGCAGGCCGCGGCGTGAGTGGTTATCCTTCACGTGGGACTTGAAGTGCTCGGTGAGGTTATTGATGCGTTCCGAGAGGATCGCGACCTGGACCTCGGGCGAGCCGGTGTCGCCGGCTTTGGTGGCATTCGTCTTGATGACTTCCGCTTTGCGTTGCGCGGTAATCGACATCGTCAGTTGCTTCCATGGTTGCGAGCCGGACCGGCAGTCAGTCCGCTCAGGTTGAACACGCGCTTGGGGATGAGTTCGCCATTGCCAAGTTCGGCAAGCGCCAACAGACGGCCTGCCACCGTGACATAGACTGTGCCGCTCGTATTGGGCGCATCCCGTCCGCGCAACAAAACGGCCTGGCCCCTATGGAGCCTTGCCGCATCAGCCCGTGTGACGGCCAGTGCCGGGATGTCGTCCAGCGCGGTCTCAACGGGCAAAAGCGCGTCGGCGAGGCTGCCCTCGCCAGACGCGGCTCTATTGCACAAAGCCTCCAACTGTTCCAGCGGAATCATGTCCGCTTCGGTAAACGGGCCGACAATGGTCCGCCGCAGGGCGCAGATATGGCCGAAACAGCCCAGAATCCGGCCCATGTCCCGCGCCAGCGCCCGAACATAGGTTCCCTTGCCGCATTCGGCCTCGAACACGGATTGGCCGTTATCTCCATGTTCCAAAAGGATTAATTCGTGAATCTCAACGGGCCGGGGTTTCAGTTCCACGGTCTCGCCGTCGCGTGCCAGGTCATAGGCGCGCTCGCCCTGCACTTTGATCGCCGAATATTGCGGCGGGATCTGCTCGATCACCCCCGTGAAGCGCGGCAGCAACTCCCGGATCGCGTCCGCGGTCGGCCGGCTCTCGCTGGTCCTGACCATGCGCCCTTCGGTGTCGTCGGTGTCGCGCTCCTCGCCCCAGCACACCGTGAAGCGGTAACGCTTGCGGCCGTCCATCACGAACGGCACGGTCTTGGTCGCCTCGCCGAGCGCGATCGGCAGACCACCGGAGGCGAGCGGATCGAGCGTGCCGGCATGGCCCGCGCGCTTGGCCTGGAACAGGCGCTTGAGCACCGCTACCGCGTGCGTCGAGGTCATGCCGATCGGCTTGTCGAGCACGACCCAGCCGTGCACGTCGCGCTTGTCGCGGCGCGGCTGCTGACCAGGCTTGCCCTGCTTCTGGCGCGGATCGTTGTTCACCCGGCGCGAATTCTCGCCGCGCTGTTCGGAAAAAATATTTCGCTCAGCGTCGCGCGCGTCGCCGTCTTTCGCGTCGATCCCGCTGTTGGTCGTCGTCACAGTCATCATTCGTCGTCCGAATCGGGTGCAAGGTCTCTCTGCACCGCAGGTGTTCGCAGTAATTTCTCGATACGTTCCGCTTCGTCGAATCGTTCATCGACGCGGAAGCGAATGTCAGGTGCAAACTTCAGGTTAACGCGATGCGCGATCTCGCCGCGGAGGAATTTCTTGTTGCGCTCGAGTGCGGCGATCACGACGTCGGTGTCGCGTCCGCCGAGCGGCATCACGTAGATCGTGGCGAGCTTCAGGTCCGGCGACATACGCACCTCGGGAACGGTGATGATGTGGCCTTCGAGATCGGGATCGTGGACGTCACCGTGCGACAAAATATCGGCAACGGCGTGGCGAACCGTTTCGCCGACGCGTAACTGACGTTGCGAGCCGCCGGCGGCGGAGCTCTTTTTTTGATGACGCGGCATCGTGCTCTTTCAAAACCTTCAGGCCCGCATGCTGAGGCAGGCAACGAGGTCCTTGGGTTCAAATCAGGCAATGCGGACGTGGCCGGACTTGAAGTCCGGCCGCGTCACGGCATTTTCAGCAAAATGAATCCAGGCGCTTCGTAAGACTTGGACTTACAGAGAGCGCTGGATCGTCTCGATGCGATAACACTCGATCACGTCGCCGACGCGCATGTCGCCGTAGTTTTCGAACGCCATACCGCATTCCTGGCCGGCGACGACTTCCTTCACTTCATCCTTGAAGCGCTTCAGCGTCGAGAGCTTGCCTTCGTGCACCACGACGTTGTCGCGGATCAGGCGAACATTGGCGCCGCGCTCCACGGTGCCGTCGGTGACGCGGCAACCCGCGACCTTGCCGACCTTGGAAATGTTGAACACTTCCAGGATCTGCGCGTTGCCCAGCATGGTTTCGCGCAGGGTCGGCGCGAGCAGGCCGGACATCGCCTTTTTGATGTCATCCACGAGGTCGTAGATGATGTTGTAGTAGCGGATCTCGATGCCGTTGCGCTTGGCCGCGGCGGCAGCTTCCTTGTTGGCTCGGACCGAGAAGCCGATGATCGCGGCGTTGAAGCCTTCGGCCAGCGTGACGTCGGACTCCGAGATGCCGCCGACGCCGGCATGCAGGATGCGGGCGGCGACCTCGTCGGTGCCGAGCTTCTCCAGCGAGCCCAGGATCGCTTCCAGCGAGCCCTGCACGTCGGCCTTGACGATCAGCGGGAACTCCTTGCGGCCCGCGGTCTTGAGCTGGGACATCATCTGCTCAAGCGAGCCGCGCATGCCGGAGATCGACGCCGCGGCATTCTCGCGCTTCTGGTGCGCGCGGTAGCTCGTGACCTGGCGGGCGCGGGCTTCGTTCTCGACCACGGCGAGGCGATCGCCGGCTTCCGGCGGGCCGTTGAAGCCGAGCACCTCGACCGGCACCGACGGGCCGGCCTCGTCGAGATTCTCACCCTGGTCGGAGATCAGCGCGCGGACACGGCCCATCTCGGCACCGGCCACGATGATGTCGCCGACCCGCAGCGTGCCGCGCTGTACCAGCACGGTCGCGACCGGACCGCGGCCGCGATCGAGCTTGGCTTCGATTACGGTGCCTTCCGCCGGACGTTCCGAATTGGTCTTCAGGTCGAGGATTTCGGCCTGCAGCGCGATCATTTCCAGGAGCTTGTCGAGATTGGTCTTGTTCTTGGCAGAGACTTCGACATCGACGACGTCGCCGCCAAGCGATTCGACCTGTACCTCGTGCTGCAGCAGCTCGGTGCGCACGCGCTCCGGCCTCGCATCGGGCTTGTCGATCTTGTTGATCGCCACGATCATCGGCACCTTGGCCGCCTTGGCATGATTGATCGCCTCGATCGTCTGCGGCATCACACCGTCATCGGCCGCGACCACCAGCACGACGATGTCGGTGACCTTGGCGCCGCGGGCGCGCATCGCGGTGAACGCGGCGTGGCCGGGCGTGTCGATGAAGGTGATCTTGGTGCCGCTCTCGGGCGAGAGCACCTGATAGGCGCCGATGTGCTGGGTGATGCCACCGGCTTCGCCCGACACGACGTTGGCGTGGCGCAGCGCATCGAGCAGCGAGGTCTTGCCGTGGTCGACGTGCCCCATGACGGTGACGACCGGGGAACGCGGCTCGGTATCGGTGGAATCGTCGACGACGTCGAACAGGCCTTCTTCCACGTCGGCGGCGGCGACGCGCTTCACGGTATGGCCGAGCTCTTCGGCGATCAGCTGCGCGGTGTCGGCGTCGATCACGTCGGTGATCTTGTGCATCGCGCCCTGCTTCATCAGCATGCGGATGACGTCGACCGCGCGTTCAGACATGCGGTTGGCGAGTTCCTGGATCGTGATCGCCTCGGGGATCGTGACTTCGCGGGTCAGCTTCTCCTTCGGCTCGTTTGAGGCATGACCCTTCAGGCGCTGGGTGCGGCGGCGGAACGAGGCGATCGAACGCTCGCGCACGTCATCGGCATTGAGCGCGGTGGTCACGGTCAGGCGGCCGCGCTCTTTCTGCGGACCGGGCTTGTGGGTCGTCTTGGGCGCAGCCGCGGGACGTACGGCGCCGCCGGGGCGGCGCACCAGACGCGGACCTTCATCCTCGTCCGCTTCGGCCGCAACCGCCGGTGGCCGTCCGGGCGCGGAGGCCGGGGTGCGCGCAGAGGGGGATGTTGTCGTGCGAGCCGGCGCTGACGTCGCGGGGCGCCCCGGAGCAGACGTCGCGGGCCGCGCAGGCGGCGACGAGGCTGCGGGGCTGGCCGGCGCAGCAGAGGCTCCCGGCTTGGCCTCGCCTTCGCCAAAGCGACGCTTGGCCTCGACCTCCGCCTTGCGCTTGGCTTCCTCTTCGTGGCGATGGCGATCTTCTTCCGCCTTGCGGCGGGCTTCGGCGGCCTCACGCTCGACCTTCTCGGCGGCCTCGCGGACGGCACGGCGCTTGGCTTCCTCTTCGGCCTGCCGGCGCTCCTCGATGTCACGCTGCCTGGCGTCGGCGAGCGCGCTGGCGCGGGCCGAACGTTCATCGTCGGTCAGGGTGCGAAGCACGACGCCCGAACCGGAATTGCGCTGGGGTTGGCCCGACGGTCCGCCTCCGGGGCGGCCGAGCGGCGGCTTGGGGGCGGGCGCCGCGGGCTTTGCAACCACGGGTTCCGGCGCATGCGCGTCGGCGGGGCCGTCGCCGCCGATGCGGCGCTTGCCACGCTTCTCGACCACGACCTGCTTGGTCCGGCCATGGCTGAAGCTCTGGCGCACGGTGCCCGTCTCGACGCGCGGCTTCAGCGTCAAGGTCTTGGTCGGGACACTCAGAGTCTTGTCGCCAGGAGTTTTGGTATCAACCATTCAGCAGTCCTAATCTCGTTTCGCTGTGCGTTTACCGCACAAATCCTTCAACTCGTCGTCTTTTGTTGAGCATGATCATGTTGGAAAGGCGGTATCCGCCTCTCCGGATCAGGCTCTGGAATTTCTGGCCGCTTCGGCGGTCTTGTCGTCGTCGGCCATCCGGTATCGGACCAGCAACTGGCAGCGCGACAGGAACGTCTTGCTCGCCGGGCCCGCGAGCAGCGCAGCATGTATCACATTTGACCGCCCAAGTGCCAAATCCAATTCTGCCGACGTCAAAACATTGACGGCGGCGATTACCGGCGATTCACCACGTTTTTCGCCCCTTTGCCTGACGATCGCGTCCAATTTGCGGATTCCGTCGGCGGCGCCGTCGGAAGCGTGGATCAGGGCTGCGGTTTCGCCCGCCTTGAGCGCGTCCTCGACCTTGCCGAAGCCCGACACGACCTGGCCGGCCTTGGCAGCCATCGCCAAGGCCTCGGTGACGCTGCGCACCAAAAGGGTCTCGGTATCGGCGGGAAGGGTCGGCGCGACGCGGACATCACGCTTGAATCCCTTGCTAAATTGGTGACGGCGGACTGCTTCCGCAATGCTGCGCCGCGATGCGGAAACCCATAATCCCCGGCCGGGCAGCTTGCGCTTGAGATCCGGCACCACCTCGCCGGTGGGCGCGACGACGAACCGGATCAACTCGTCGATCGGACGCACCTCGCGGCTAACCGCGCACATCCGCGTGGTCGCGGACTTCTGCGTCCGCGGCCCATCGTCGAGATCGGGGTCAGCCTGAGCGAGCATCCGGTGGCCATCTCCCTACTCATTTGGTGCGAGTTCTTGTCGCAAGGCCGGTCTCCACATCTGCGGAACGCGCGCTACGCCGCCGGTTCTTCGGCCACGTCGGCCTCGGCGGCCGGCCTGGCGAGATCGGCCTCGGTGATCCAGCCGGCCTTGAGGCGCGCCTGCATGATCATGGCCTCGGCGTCGTCGCGCGAGATCTCGACGCCGTCGAGGAATCCGGCATGCTTGGTCGGCTCGCCGCCTTCCTTGCGCTCGGTCCAGCCGACCAGATCGTCGGTGGCGCAGCCGGCGAGGTCTTCGACGGTCTTCACGTCGTTCTCGCCGAGCTTCACCAGCATCTTCGAGGTCACGCCGGGCACGTCCTTCATGGCATCCTCGACGCCGAGTTCCTTGCGCTTGGCCTCCAGCTCGGCCTCGAGCTGCTCGAGATATTCGCGGGCCCGGTTCTGCAGCTCGGTTGCGGTCTCCTCGTCGAAACCCTCGATGCCGGCGAGTTCCTTGACGTCGACCAGCGCGAGTTCCTCGACCGAGGTGAAGCCTTCGGACGCCAGCAACTGGCCGACCACCTCGTCGACATTGAGCGCTTCCATGAACACGCGGGTCGAATTCTCGAAGTCGGCCTGGCGGCGCTCGGATTCTTCCTGCTCGGTCAGGATGTCGATGTCCCATCCGGTGAGCTGCGAGGCGAGGCGCACGTTCTGGCCGCGGCGGCCGATCGCCAGCGAAAGCTGGTTGTTGGTGTCGGGAACCACGACCTCGATCCGCTCGCGATCCTCATCGATCACGACCTTGGCGACTTCGGCCGGCGCCAGCGCGTTGACGACGAAGGTCGCGATGTCGGGCGACCACGGAATGATGTCGATCTTCTCGCCCTGCAGCTCGTTCACCACGGCCTGCACGCGCGAGCCGCGCATGCCGACGCAGGCGCCGACCGGGTCGACCGAGGAATCGCGCGAGATCACGCCGATCTTGGCGCGCGAGCCGGGGTCGCGGGCCACCGCCTTGATCTCGACGATGCCGTCATAGATCTCGGGCACCTCCTGCGCGAACAGCTTCGCCATGAACTGCGGATGGGTGCGGGACAGGAAGATCTGCGGTCCGCGGGTCTCGCGACGGACGTCGAAGATATAGGCGCGGACGCGGTCGCCGTTGCGGAACACCTCGCGGGGCAGCATCTCGTCGCGGCGCACGATGGCTTCGCCGCGGCCGAGGTCGACGATCACGCTGCCATATTCGACGCGCTTGACGACGCCGTTGACGATGTCGCCGATGCGGTCCTTGAATTCCTGGTACTGCCGGTCGCGTTCGGCCTCGCGCACCTTCTGCACGATCACCTGCTTGGCGGATTGGGCGGCGATGCGGCCATATTCAAGCGGCGGCAGCGTGTCGGCGATGGTGTCGCCGACCTGGGCGCCGGGGTTCATGCGCTGGGCGTCGACCAGAGAAATCTGGTTCGAAGAATTCTCGACCACGTCGACCACCAGCATGTGACGCGACAGGCGAAGCTCGCCCTTCTTGGCGTCGATCTCGGCATGAACGTCGGTCTCGCTGCCGTAGCGGGCGCGCGCCGCCTTGGCGATGGCATCCTCCATCGCCGCGATCACGATGGAGCGGTCGATCGACTTTTCGCGCGCAACTGCGTCTGCGATCTGCAGCAGTTCGAGTTTGTTGGCGCTGACGGCCATGGCTAGTCTCCTTCGGATGGATCGGTCTCGCCGCGGCGCGCGCGTCCGGCGGCCAGGCGATGTTTCTTGGTGTTGGTCGGGGCCGGCTTCTTGCCGGGCTTCGGTTTCGGCTTCTGGCTCTTCGCGGGATCGCTGTTCCTCGCATGCGCCGGCTGCGGCCGCGCGAGGCCAAGCTCGCGGCGCAATTCGCGCTCGGCGGCCTTGCCGCGGCGCATCGATTCCTCGATCAGCTCGTCGGTCAGCACGAGCCGCGCATCCGAGATGTCCTCCATCACCAGAAGGAGCTCGGCGTCCTCATCGGCACGCGGATCGTCGCGCTTGACGCGCACTGCATTGCCATCGACGCCGGCGAGCAGGCCGCGGAACCGCTTGCGGCCCTGATGCGCCACCGCCATCTCGATCTTCACGAGATGCCCGGTATAGCGCTCGAAATCGGAACGCCGCACAAGCGGACGGTCGATACCCGGCGACGAGATCTCGAGCCGGTAGGCGCGCTCGATCGGATCGGCGACGTCGAGCACCGGCGACAATGCGCGCGAGATCGCCTCGCAATCCTCGAGCTGCATCGAGCCATCGGGCCGCTCCGCCATGATCTGCACGGTGCAGCCGGCGTCGCCCGACACCTTGATGCGGACCAGGCGATAGCCCATGCCTTGCAGCACGGGCGCGGCGACCGCGGCCACGCGCGCCGCCACTCCCGGCTCGATGACGAGCCGCGGCTCGCTGAGCAGTTCGGCGTCCACGGACGTGGCGGTCGGATCGGTCATATGCAGTGTCAAAGGCAGCTTGAGGTCTGTCGTGTTGCTCGATCGGCCTTAAGGGGCCGCTAACGCTACCCAAACGAGGCCCAGTCCCGCCGGGTCCCTTCAGGTAACAAAAAAGAGCGGGTCCCGGGGGGCCCACTCTCGATACGCGATCGTATGAGATACCATAAGTTGCCGCTGATATAGCGCTTTTGCCCGGGCCCGGCAAGGCCTTCGGACACGGAGGCGCCCGATTTTGCCGCTCACCCGGGGTGCGATCCGGTCTAACCCTCCGTTTACGAACGGGACCTAGATTGCCTCCCAAACCGGCCCAAGCCGCTGGTTTGGATAGGCTTATGACGACAGCCCTTGCGCTGATCCCGGAACTCGACGAGATCGTCCGCCGCGGCGACCCCAAACGCCGTGCCGATGCCGCGCGGCGGCTCAGCGAGCTGTTCCTGCAAGGCGCGGCGAACTTCCGTCCCGACCATGTCGCTCTGTTCGATGGCGTGCTGACCAGCCTGGTTCCGCATGCCGAGCTGGCGGCGCGGATCGATCTGGCCGAACGGCTCTCGCTGCTTGCCAATGCGCCCCTGCATCTCGTCGGCCAGCTCGCGCATGAGGACGAGATTGCGATCGCGGGCCCGCTGCTGCGCCGGTCGCCAGTCATCGACGACAAGGTGCTGGTCGAGATCGCCAGGGCCAAGGGACAGGGCCATCTGCTCGCGATGGCCGAGCGCCCGAGGCTCTCGACCGCGCTGACCGACGTCCTGGTCGAGCGCGGCGATCGCGACGTGATCCGCCGCGCCGCCAGCAACGCCGGCGCAGCGTTTTCGAACGTCGGCTTTTCGACGTTGGTCAAGCGCGCCCACATGGATGGCGTGCTGACGCTGAGGATCGGCCAGCGCGATGATCTTCCGCCCGAACATCTCAAGAGCCTGCTCGAGGGATCGATCGATGTTGTCCGCCGCCGCCTGTTCACCGTGGCGAGGCCCGACCGGCAGGTCGCGATCAACAAGGCGATGCACGAAATCACCGGCGCGACCGAGCAGCCCGAAAGCCGCCGCGATTTTACGCTGGCACAACGCACCGTGATGGCGTTGCATCGTGCCGGTCGATTGTCGGAAAGCGCGTTGCTCAACTTCGCCAGGGCGTTCAAGTACGAAGAAGCGGTCGCGGCGCTCGCCACGATGACCGGCGTGAAGGTCACGACCCTCGACCGCCTGATCAGCGGCGATCGCTATGATCCGATCCTGCTCGCGGCCAAGACGATCGGCCTGGAATGGCCGACGGTGCGCGCGCTGATCCTGATGCGGCTCGGGCCGAACCGGACCGTATCACCCGCCGACATCGAAGGCGCGCGGCTGAATTTCGCCCGCCTGATGCCGTCGACCGCCCAGCGCGTCGTGGATTTCTGGAAGTCGCACTGAGCTCCGTCATCAAAGGACTTTTCAAGGCTCCGCATCGCCCACTATGCTCCCGCGCAAGGCGCGACACAGCGCCATTTGGGAGAACGACATGCTGACGGACGCCGACATTCAATCGCACGCCGAACGGATCCGCGAGGACGGATACAGCGTGATCGAGCGCGCCGCCTCGCCCGAACTGGTCGAGGGATTGAAGCAGGCGGTGCTGCGGATCGAGCGCGAGCACGAGCTCGGACTTGCCCGGACCTCGTTCGAGGGGTTCAAGACGCTGCGCATCAACAACCTCCTGACCTATGATGACCTGTTCTGGGAGGTGCCGCTGCACGAGAATGTGCTGCCGGTGGTCGAGCGCGTGCTGGACAGGGAATGCCTGCTCTCGTCGTTCTGTTCGCTGGTGCTGGGTCCAGGACAGGAAGCGCAGCCGATCCACGAGGACACCCAGCTGATCCCGCTGCCGCGGCCGCATATTCCGATCACGATCAACGCGATCTGGGCGGTGTCGGACTTCCGCGACGACAATGGTGCGACGCGGATCATCCCGGGCAGCCATAAATTCGATTCGTCGCCGGACTACGGCAAGGATTACGACGCCGTCACCGCGACCATGCCGGTGGGCAGCGTGATGCTGTTCGACAGCGCGCTGTGGCACGGCGGCGGCGCCAACACCAGCGCTGACAGGCGCTTTGCCTTCTCCTGCGCCTATTGCTGGGGCTGGATGCGCCAGCAGGAGAATTTGCAGCTCGGCATTCCCCGCGAGGTCGCAAGCCGCTTTCCGCGCCGTTTGCAGGAGCTGTGCGGCTACAGCGTCTACAAGGGCCAGTTCGGCCACATCGACAACCGCGATCCGATCGAGCTCCTGGGCCGCGAGCGCGGCAAGCGCATGGTGTGGGAAGCAACCGATGCCAAGAAGGCGCGGTTGGCCAACCAATAGCCGGCGTCCTAGCCGGGCATGGCGAGACGTCAGAGTCTTCGAAACCGCAGATACGCCGCCTTCCGTCCCTCGCGCTCGGCCTTCGCGCCGTAGCGCGTCATGGTGTAGTCCGGCCACGGCGACTGCCAGTCGATCGCGCGCTCGGCGAGCCACGCAAACTCCGGTGCACGCATCAGGTGCGCCAGCGTCCAGGCGCAGTAGTCGTCGATGTCGCTGACGAAACGGAACTCGCCGCCGAATTTGATGATGCGCGCCATCGCCGCGACCGTTGCATCCTGCACGAAGCGCCGCTTCCAGTGCCGCCGCTTCGGCCAGGGGTCAGGATGGATCAGGTCGATCCGGGCGAGCGAGCGCGCCGGCGCCCACGCCAGCAACTCGGCGGCATCGCCCGCGAACAGCCTGACATTGCCGACATTCCGGGCCTCGATCTGGGTCAGGATCTTGGCCATGCCGTTGACATAGGGCTCGCAGCCGATGAAGCCGACGTTCGGAAACGCCTGTGCCTCGGCGATCAGATGTTCGCCGCCGCCGAACCCGATCTCGAGCCTGACATGCTCGATGCCGTCATCGAACAGTTCGGTGAGCCTGTCCGGTGCTGGCGCGTTGATATCGACCGCGAGGTGCGGCAGGAGATTGTCGACCAGGTCGGCCTGGTGCGAGCGTAGTTTGTGGCCCTTGCGCCGGCCAAAAAACGCGCCGCGCGAATGCGCGACCGCGCCGTCATCCGGTGGCGCCTCGTGATCGCCGGCATCGCGCGGTGCTGAGATCATCGCAAGGTCTGGTAGAGGCGATACAGCAGCCGCGCCCGCGGCTCGATCGACGAGACGTAGAGCTGCTCGTAATGGGTATGCGCGCCCTTGCCGTCGACTCCGAGGCCATCGAGGGTCGCGGTGTGTGGCGCGGTGAAATTGCCGTCGGAGCCGCCGCCGGTGAAGACGTCGACGAGATCGAAGCCGATCTCGGCGGCGAGTCCCCTGGCGTGCTCGAAGAGTGCGGCGCCGGCGTTGCTCTTCTCATAGGGCGGACGGTTCAATTCACCCGTCACCGTCACGCTGACGCCCTCGGTGCGTGATGTCAGCCCGAGGATTCTCGGCACCAGCTCCTCGGCGGCGGCGATGCTCGGTACTCGCAGATCGACTTCCGCGATGGCCTCTTCCGCGATCACATTCGGCTTGGTTCCACCCTTGACGACGCCAACATTGACGGTGATGCCGCGCTTGAGGTCGTTCATCGCCGCCAGCGCCTGGATCACATTGCCGAGCTCGTGGATCGCGCTGCGGCCGTCCTCCGGGCGTGCGCCGGCGTGCGCCGGCACGCCCTTGATGACCACGTCGAAGCGCGCCACACCCTTGCGTCCGGTGACGATCCTGCCGCCGTCGCGCGCCGGCTCGGTGACCAGCACATACTTTGCCTTGCGGCCCTCGGCCTCGATCAGCGCCCGCGAGGTCGGACTGCCAATCTCCTCGTCCGAAACGTAGAGCTGCGTGATGCCGAGCGGCGCGCGAGCCGCGTCGGTGCAGATTTGCCGGAAGGCATGATAGGCGAGATAGGCGCCGCCTTTCATGTCGTAGATGCCGGGGCCGAACGCGCTGTCGCCCTCGACCTTGAACGGCAGGCGCTGGATGAACCCCATCGGGTGAACGGTATCGATATGGCTCAGCACCAGGATGCCCGGCGCGTCCTGGCCCCATGACGAGCGCGCCGCCAGATGATCGCCGCAGCCGTCGCGTCCTGCAACACGCTCGACATCCGCCGGCAGGTCGCGATAGCCGGAAGCGACGAGATCGGCGAGCTTGTTGACCTGATCGGGCCGCTCCGTCGGAGACTCGATCTCGACCCAGCGGCGGATGCCGTCGAGGATCGCTGTTGCTTCAAACGGATTGCTGGACATGGCCACCACTGACGCCTCGCGGATGTGATTGTCATTGCGCGCATGCGCACGATCGCATTTGCTTTCGAGCACGATCTCGTCGGAAAACCGGCTTGCATTTTTCCGGAGCATGCTCGGGCGCGCCGGATGACATAGTCCAGATTTGGCGATCCCTCAAACCGATATGATCGAGCTCAGGGCCGGTCCGCTGCCTCGCGCGCGGCGATCTGCTCGACCAGCTCGACGATGCTGCGGCGGAGCTTGGCGTCGGTGATTCGGGTGAAGGCGCGGGTCAGCGCCAGGCCCTCGGCGGTGGCAAGAAAATCGGAGACATAGGCCGGCGAGGAGCCCTCGCTGAAACCGTCGGCGGTCCGGACCCCGCTCGGGCCGCCGTCGAACAGGAACGAGACCGGCACCTGAAGGATCTCGGAGATTTGTTGCAGCCGGCTGGCACCGACACGATTGGTGCCCTTTTCGTATTTTTGAACCTGCTGGAAGGTCAGGCCGAGCGCCTCGCCCAGTTTCTCCTGACTCATGCCCAGCATGATGCGTCGCATGCGGACGCGGCTGCCGACATATTTGTCAACAGGGTTGGGCGCTTTGGTCGACATCTCCAACTCTCCTAGGGATTTGCGCGCCCGCGGGTTGGAAGCGGAGTATGCCTCAGGCGCCGGTGCCGTCAAATCCTGCGAGGAGGATCGGGACGAAATGCGGACAATTTGCGCAAATTGCTGACTGGACTTCTGATTTTGCTCGGGACCGTACAATGCGAAGTGTACGGTCAATCTGTCAACTGGTGGAATCGCGAAGAGGCGAATTTCGACCCCTTTTCCGGCGTCTGACGACAACCGTCAATATGCAGTCGTCAGGCTTTCCGCCTGAGGAAACGTCGCCGCAGCACGATTGCCAGGGCAACGATTACAATCACAGCGGCCGGAATATTCCCGATGCGCGCATAGATCGTCGGCGCGATGGCCGACGGCAGGCCGGCGTCGAGCACACCTTCGATGCCGAGTCCGAGATGCGCCACAATCCGCCCGACGGGATCGATTACCGCTGATATGCCCGTATTGGCGGCGCGCACCATGGGAAGGCCTTCCTCGATCGAGCGCATCCGGGCCTGTTGCAGGTGCTGGTAGGGGCCGGTCGAGAGTCCGAACCAGCCGTCATTGGTGACGTTGATGATCCAGCCGGGACGGTCGTCGCGGCTGACGATGCTGCCGGGGAAGATCGCCTCGTAGCAGATCAGGGGCAATGCGCGCGGCGCACCCGGGACGTCGAGCGTTCGCCGGATCGTGCCCGGGATGAAGCCGCCCGTCACCTTGGTGAGCTGCACGAAGCCGAGCTTCTCCATCCACTCCTGGAACGGCAGAAACTCGCCGAACGGCACCAGGTGCAACTTGTCGTAGATCGAGAGCACGCTGCCGTCATGGTCGATCACATAGATCGAATTGTAGGCACGTGTGATGCGGACACCGGGCGGCAGGTCGGGCGCCCGCACCGAGCCGGTGATCAGTACGGTTCCCTTGGGTAGCAGATCGGCGATCTGCGCCATCGCATCCGCTTCCCGCGTCAGGAAGAATGGAAACGCGGATTCCGGCCAGATCAGGATGTTCGCATCGCGCACGCCGGTCGATTGCGGGCCGGACGCCCTGTCCGACAATGTAAGGTACCTCTGCATCACCTCCGCCTTGGCGGAGTAGTTGAACTTGGCGTCCTGCTGCAGATCGGGCTGCATGATGCGCAGCTTGGTATTGGCGACCATCCTGGTCGGTTCGCGCGACAGGCGGATCGTCCCGAACACCAGCATCGCCGCCAGCACCGCGAGGGCTGCTACCGGTGTGCGCCAGGGCTTGCGACCGCGCGAGGAGCCGTCGATCAGCACGGCCGGGCTCGCGAAGATCGCAACGGCCAGAAACGTCATGCCCCATAGCCCGATCAGGGATGCAGTTTGTGCCAGCGCCAACGGCTCGCTCAGCGCGTAGCCGAACGCATTCCATGGAAATCCGGTCAGGACATGGCCGCGCAGCCATTCCGCGATCGTCAGGCTGGCCGCCAGTGCGAGCACGCGTGAGGCGTCGCGTGGCCAGATCAGCCGCGCCAGCGCGAAACCGAAGGCGGTGAACAGCGCAAGATAGCTCGGCAGGCCGAGCACCGCGAAGGGCGTCAGCCAGGCGAAGGTCTGCGCGTCGACGAAGAAAGCGTAGCCGACCCAGTACAATCCCGGCACGAAATAGCCGAGGCCGAACCAGAAGCCGGACAGCGCCGCCGCCGGCACGCCGTTCCAGCGTCCGGCCGCCGCGCCGTCGATCAGCCAGACCGCGACCGAAAAGGTCAGAAACAGCACCGGCCAGGCATTGAACGGCGCCATCGCCAGCGCCGAGAGCGCGCCTGCGAGGATCGCGAGGGCCGCGCGCTTCCAGCCCCAGGTCAGGATGATCGCAAGGACGGCGGCGCGGAGTTTGTCGGAGAACCTCACGTCTGGCCCGCTCCGTCGCCTGACGCGGGCGGTGTGTTGTCATTGGCTTGCGGCGTGCCGGAGTCGGGTGCCTGCTCGCGCCGGCGCTCGCGCTCCTTGCGCGGGGCGGGCCGCTCCTTGCGGGTGGTGATGCGCAGCCGCTTCACCCGCCGTGGATCGGCGTCGAGCACCTCGACCTCGAAATTGCCGGGCCCGGAAATCACCTCGCCCCGCACCGGCAGGCGGCCGACAAAGGAGACGAGATAGCCGCCCAGCGTCTCCACCTCCTCGCCGGCCTCGCCGGTGACGAAGTCCTCGCCGATCACCGAGCGCACATCGTCGAGGCTGGCGCGCGCATCCGCAATGAAGGAGTTGTCGGCCTGGCGGACGATCGCCGGCGGCTCGTCGGAATCGTGCTCGTCGTCGATCTCGCCGACGATCTGCTCGACGATGTCCTCCATCGTCACCAGCCCGTCGGTGCCGCCATATTCGTCCACTACGAGCGCGAGATGGACGCGCGAGGCTTGCATCTGCGCCAGAAGGTCGATCGCCCGCATCGACGGCGGAATATAGAGCAGCTTGCGGATGATGTGCGCTTCGGACAGCGGCAGCGCGAGATCGACCGAGCGGAGGTCGAGGCCGGCCGGGAACGGTTTCTTGCGCCGCGTCTTGGTCAAGTCGCTGACGCGCGCCTTCGCCGTCATGAAGGCGAGCAGGTCGCGGATGTGTACCATGCCCTCGGGGTCGTCGAGGGTCTCGTTGTAGACGACCAGCCGCGAATGTGCCGCGCTCTCGAACAGGCTCATCAGCTCGCCGAGCGGAATGTCGCGCTTGACCGCGACGATGTCGGCACGGTGCACCATGACGTCGGCGATCCGCCGCTCGTTGAGCGACAGGATGTTGCGCAGCATGGTGCGTTCGATCGCCGAGAAGCCGACATCGTCGGGCGTCGAGGCGTCGAGCACGACCTGCAAGTCGTCGCGCACCGATCCGGCCTTCCAGCCGAACAGGGTGCGGATCGCCCGCACCAGCCAACCCTCGGCGGCGGGCCGCTGCACCTCGCCATCGTGCACCACGGCGGGCAGGTTGCCCACGTTGCGCGGATTGTCGTGGGTCGGTTCGGAATCCGGCATGTCAGTCGTTCCGATCCGCATAGGGGTCGGGAATGCCGAGAAGCCCGAGAATCTCGCGTTCGAGACCCTCCATGTCCTCGGCATCGTCATCGTTCTCGTGGTCGTAGCCGATCAGGTGCAGGAAGCCATGCACCGCAAGATGGCTCAAATGATGGTCGAATGGTTTGCCTTCCTCATCGGCTTCCCGCCGCGTCGTCTCATAAGCTATCGCGATGTCGCCGAGCATGCGCGGGGCATCGTCGTCTCCGCTGTCGCCGGTCGGCTGCAGCGCCGGAAACGACAGTACGTTGGTCGGCTTGTCGATGTTGCGCCAGTTGTTGTTGAGGGTGCGAATTCCGGCGTCATCGGTCAGCATGATCGCAAGCTCGGCGTCCCCGACGTCGGCGTCTGCAATCCCGGCGGCCGCCTCGATGGCGCGATGGATCACCGTCTCGGCATCCGGCTCGGTCTGCCAGCATGCGGCCGTGACGAGAACCTCGGTTGCGGGAATGGAGGACACGATGGTTCCAAAATCTGTGTTGGGGCCGGCCCCCGCATCGCGCGGGTGCGCGGCCGATGCTGATGGTTTCAAGGTCTGGCGTTTGCCGGTCGCTGCGGCAATCCCTCATAGGCGGCGACGATGCGCGCCACCAGTTCATGGCGGATGACGTCGCCGGCGGTGAATTGCACCTGCGCGATGCCCTCGACGCCGTCGAGCAGCTTCACCGCCTCGGCAAGCCCCGAGGTCTGCCCGTGCGGGAGGTCGATCTGCGAGGGATCGCCGGTGACGATCATCCGGCTGTTCTCGCCGAGGCGCGTCAGGAACATCTTCATCTGCATCGACGTGGTATTCTGCGCTTCGTCGAGGATGATCGCGGCATTGGTCAGCGTGCGGCCGCGCATGAACGCCAGCGGTGCGATCTCGATCTCGTTGCCCTGCAATGCACGCTCCACAACGCGCGCATCCATCAGGTCGTACAGCGCGTCATAGATCGGGCGCAGATACGGATCGACCTTCTCCTTGAGGTCGCCGGGCAGGAAGCCGAGCCGCTCGCCGGCCTCGACCGCAGGACGCGTCAGAATGATGCGGTCGACCTCCTTGCGCTCGAACAGCTGCGCAGCGTGCGCGACCGCAAGCCAGGTCTTTCCGGTACCGGCCGGGCCGATGCCGAACACCAGCTCGTGCCGCTTCAGCGCGCGGATGTAGGAATCCTGCGCCGCGGTGCGGGCGCGCACCGGGCGCTTGCGCAAATTGATCGTCTCGAAGGTCGGCTTGGCCGTCTTGTTGTCGAACTCGAACAGCGATCCCTGCGCGATCACCGCGCGAATCGCGCCCTCGACCTCACCCTGATCGAGATCATGGCCCTCGATGGCCTGTGCGTACAGCGTCTCGAGCACTCGCCGTGCCGCGTCGCAGCCGTCGCGCGAGCCGGCGATGGTGACATGGTTGCCGCGGGAATCGACGACGACCCCCAGCCGGCGCTCGATCAGGGCCAGGTTCTGTCCGTAAGGGCCGACCAGTGCGGAGGCGGAACGGTTGTCGTCGAAATCGATGACGACCTGGGTCTCGGGTGGAATCTGCATGTCGCGATCAGGTTTGCGGCTGGGAGCAAGCGAGGACGAATCCGATGCGCTTTTGGGCAAGGATTTCAGGCTCCAATGGTCGTCTGCAAATTGGGCGATTGCGCCGCAATCTCGCCGATCAGGCTGTAACGCTCGAGGCTATCGATCCTGACCGGGAGAACCCTGCCGATGATATCGGGCGAGGCCATCACATGGGCGGGCTGCAGATAGGCGGTACGGCCGACAATCTGGCCGGGATTGCGCGCGGTGCGCTCGAACAGCACGTCGACCGTTGTGCCGATCGCGGCCCGATTGAAGGCCGACTGCTGGCTGTCGATCAATTCCTGAAGCCGCCCCAAGCGCTCGTCCATCTCTTCCGCTGACACCGTCTCCCGCATCTCCGCTGCCGGCGTGCCTGGCCGCGGCGAATATTTGAATGAATACGCCGCAGCGTACCCGATTTGCGTGACAAGCGCGAGGGTGGCGGAAAATTCTTCCCTGGTCTCCCCGGGGAAGCCGACGATAAAATCCGATGAAAAAGCAATGTCTTGGCGTGCGGTCCGCAACCGGTCGATGACACGCCGGTAATCATCGGCGGTATGTTTGCGGTTCATGGCTGCAAGGATGCGGTCCGCGCCCGATTGCACCGGCAGGTGCACGAATGGCATCAATTCGGCCAGATCGCGATGCGCCGCGATCAGCTCGTCATCGACGTCGCGCGGGTGGCTGGTCGAATAGCGCAGCCGTGCCACGCCGGGAAGTGCGGCGAGCCGCTGCAACAATCTGCCGAGCGACCAGGCGCGGCCGTCGGGACCTTCGCCGTGATAGGCGTTGACGTTCTGTCCGATCAGCGTGATCTCGCGCACGCCGTTGTCGGTGAGCTGCGTGACGTCGTTGACGATGTCAGCCACCGGGCGCGACACTTCCGCGCCGCGCGTATACGGCACCACGCAGAAGGTGCAGAACTTGTCGCAACCTTCCTGCACCGTGACGAAAGCCGAGATGCCGCGCGAGCGGATCGCGTCGGGCCGGGGCTGCGGCAAGAAGCCGAACTTGTCCTCGACCGGAAATTCGGTTTCCAGCGCGCGCCCGTTCTCCATGGCCCGTTTCAACAGTTGCGGCAGATGGTGATAGCTCTGCGGCCCGACCACGATGTCGACGGTCGGTGCGCGATGGATGATCTCAGCACCTTCCGCCTGCGCCACGCAGCCGGCGACCGCGATCTTCATGTCGCGGCCCTGGCGTGCCGCCTCATCCTTGGCGACGCGCAGCCGGCCGAGCTCGGAATAGACCTTTTCCGACGCCTTCTCCCTGATATGGCAGGTGTTGAGGATCACGAGATCCGCATCATCGGCACTTGCCGTCTCGACAAAGCCCTCGCCGGCCAGCGTGTCCACCATGCGTTGCGCATCGTAGACGTTCATCTGGCAGCCATAGGACTTGATGTGCAGCTTGCGCGGCGTCGTCATGGAACCCTGGAACGGAGTGGAAATGGCGCCATCCGGGCGCCAAGGCTCAAATATAGCCTATAGAAGCGAAAATCCAGTGATCAAGGCGGTCATTCCGGGGCGCGACCAAAGGAAGCGAACCCCGAATCCCCGATGCGCAATTGCGCATCTGAGGTCCCATGCCGACGCATCGCCCCGGAATGACGGGGCGCTGGAAGTCTACGCCTTGCTCTCTTCGTCGAGCGGGACGCAATAAAGCTCGAGGCGGTGATCGACCAGCTTGTAGCCGAGCTTGCGCGCGATCTCGGCCTGCAGCTTCTCGATCTCTTCGGAGGTGAATTCGATCACCTTGCCGTCGCGCAGATTGATCAGGTGGTCGTGATGGCTCTCGGGCATCTGCTCGTAGCGCGCACGCCCCTCGCGGAAGTCGTGACGCTCGATGATGCCGGCGTCCTCGAACAGCTTCACCGTGCGGTACACCGTCGAGATCGAAATCTTGTCGTCGACAGCCACGCAGCGCCGGTACAGTTCCTCGACGTCGGGGTGATCCATGGCCTCCGCCAGCACGCGCGCAATGACGCGGCGCTGCTCGGTCATGCGCATGCCGGTCGCGGCGCAGCGCGCCTCGATACCGGTGTTCCTTTGCGCAGGCGGGGATTTGACCGTGGTCATATTTCTTGGGCCTTGGGTGGCAGAGCAGGGCTGTTCTGCCATCGCGCGGATGTTACGGCAAGTCGCGCCGCATCAGAAGCGCGTTCAAATGTTCCCCGCCGGGCTGCTTGTAATAACGCTCGCGGCGGCCGATCACACCGAATCCGGCCCATTCGTAGAGGCGTCGCGCCGGCTGATTATTCTCCTCCACCTCGAGGAAGATGGTGCGGATGCCGCGGCCGGCCAGGTGCCCGAGATGGGTCAGCAGCAGATCGCGCGACAGGCCACGCCCGCGCTCGGTTGAATCGAGCGCAATCGACAGGATTTCCGCTTCGTCGGCTGCCATCCGCGAGACGGCGAAACCGATGATCCGGCGCCCGAGCCTGAGGCGATGCACCAGCGTGTTGCGCTCGGTCAGCATCGTCTCGAACTCGCTTTCTCCCCAGCCGCGGTGAAACGAGGCGCCGTGCAGTTGCGCGAGCCGGCCTGCGTCGCGCAGCGATGCGGGCTCGACTGCAGGCGTGCCGCCGCCCCACCATCTTGAAAGCCAGCCGATCATGTTGCCGCGGGCTGTGCGCTGACCTGGAGCTGATCCTTGGGCGGCTTCGCATCCGGGGCGCGCAGGTAGAAAGGACGCGGCGGCGCGGTTTCCGGATCCACCGCTGCGCCGACCCAGCCAACCCAAATGATGTCAGGCGCGGGCTGGGCATCGACGCTGAGCGCCGGCACTGCGTCCGCGGGCCAGCGCCCGGCGAGGAGCTTGGCCGCGTTGCCGACCAGATGCAGCGCGCTGTGTTGCGCGGCCTCGAGCGCCTCCGCGATCGGCGCCACCTTCGGTTTAATCAGAGGGCTGCCGTCCCCACCGACGACCTGGAAATAGACGTGATCATGCCTGGCATCGATGGCGGAGAGGATCGGATGCTCGCCATTTTCGGCGACGACGGGCGCGGCATAGGCGGCGAGCGTCGTCAATCCAACCACCGGCTTCTCCGCCGATAGCGCGATGCCGCGCGCCGCCGAGAGGCCGACGCGCAGGCCGGTGAAGCTGCCGGGACCCGTGGTGACGGCAATGCGGTCGAGCGCGCCAAAGGCGATACCGCTGTCTTTCATCACGCGCCCGATCAGCGGCATCAGCGCCTCCGCGTGGCCGCGCTGCATCGCCTGTGATTCGAGCGCAATGGTCTTGCCCGTCGATGTGTCGAGAACCGCCGCGGAGCAGGCGTCGAGAGCGGTGTCGATGGCGAGGATCAGCATGAGGCGAATAGCGAATAGGGAATAGGGAACAGAGTATCAGCGTGGATCGCTATTCGCCATTCGCTACTCACCATTCGCCTTTTCCTTACATCGGCCGGACTTCCTGCACATCGGGCACGAAGTGCCGGAGCAGGTTCTGGATGCCATGCTGGAGCGTCGCCGTGGATGACGGGCAGCCGGCGCAGGAGCCCTTCATGTTGAGATAGACGATGCCGTCCTTGAAGCCGCGGAAAGTGATGTCGCCACCGTCATTGGCGACCGCGGGACGCACGCGGGTCTCGATCAGGTCCTTGATCTGCTCGACGGTCTCGGCGTCCGCTTCATCGAAGAACTCGCCTTCCTCGTCCCTCGCGTCGTCACTGGCCGCACTGCCGTCGGCGAGCAGCGGCGCGCCGGACATGTAGTGCTCCATGATTGCCCCGAGGATCGCGGGCTTGAGGTGCTGCCAGTCGCCGTCCGCCTTGGTCACGGTGACGAAGTCGGCGCCGTAGAACACGCCGGTGACGCCCTGCACGGCGAACAGCCGTTCGGCAAGCGGCGAGCGCGCGGCGGATTCCGGGCTTGAGAATTCCATGGTGCCGCTGTCGAGCACCATGCGGCCCGGGATGAACTTCAGGGTCGCGGGGTTGGGCGTGGCTTCGGTCTGAATGAACATTTGCTGTCTCCGGCGTCGCCGGTTCAAGGCCGGCGCGTTGGGGTTCCTTTATAGCGTTTTCGAGCGAAGTGGTACCGCCTCGCGGCGAGAAAACGCGTCAAATCAAGGAGTCAGATGGCGACCCGAAATGGACCGATCAAGACGCAGAACTGCGGTTCCCGGCCTGCGTCAATGGCTTAGCTCAGGACAGGGCGTCGATCTCGGCATCGGTCAGGCCCCCCGGCACGATGGTCACCGGAATCGGGAACGCGCCCATGGTCTTGGCCATGGTGGTGATGATCGGCCCGGGCCCCTCGGCACCGGGATTGGCCGCCAGCACCAGCCGGGCGATATCGACGTCCTTGTCGATCACGTCGAGGATCTGCTCGGTCGGGTCGCCCTCGCGGATCACCCGTTCCGGCGTGATCGCGGCGATCCCGTTGGCGCGTCCGGACGCACGGTCGAGCGCCTCATTGGCGGCTTCCTCGGCCTCCGCGCGCATGATGTCGGCGACACCGAGCCATTGCTGGTTCTGGTCCTCGGTCTCGATCACCCGCAGCATCACCACGCCGCCGCCGACCCGCATCGCCCAACGGCTGGCGTAATAGACGGCGCGGTCCCATTCCGCGGTGTCGTCAACGATGACGAGGCATTTCGGCTTGTGGCCCGTCTCGTAGCTTCGTCGTGTGGTGGTCATGCATGTCCCGGTGCTGGCCACGAGCACTATCCGGACCCGGAGGGCCGCGTCAGCGAAAAGCGTGAAGCGGGTTTCCGAAACAGATCATGCTCAGACAAAGCCCATGCTGCCACACTCCCTCTCCGATTGGGAGAGGCAGCGTGGCCGTTCTTGTTTGGCGGGATCAGCGCGGACGGATGAAGCCGACGATGTCCTTGGTGGTGCGCATCGTTTCGTCGGCGATCACGCGGGCGCGGTTGGCGCCGTCGATCAGGATGGAATCGACATGGCCGGGATCGGCCACCAGCCGCTTCATCTCGGATGCGATCGGCGCCAGTTTTGCAACGCAAACCTCCACCAGCGCGTTCTTGAAGCTGGAGAACTGGCCGCCGCCGAACTGGTTCAGCACCTCCTGCTTGGTGACGTCGGCGAGCGCCGCGTATATGCCGACGAGGTTGTCGGCCTCGGGACGCGGCTCGAGGCCTTTCTCCTCGGACGGCAGCGGCTCCGGATCGGTCTTCGCCTTGCGGATCTTCTGCGCGATGGTGTCGGCGTCGTCGGTCAGGTTGATGCGCGAATTGTCCGACGGATCCGACTTCGACATCTTCTTGGTGCCGTCGCGCAGGCTCATCACCCGCGTTGCCGGTCCCGTAATGAGCGGCTCGGGCTGCGGGAAGTACAGCCCCTCATTGAAGCCCAGGCCGCGGATCGAATCGCCGAAGTCGTTGTTGAACTTCTGCGCGATGTCGCGGGACAGTTCGAGATGCTGCTTCTGGTCCTCGCCGACCGGGACATGGGTCGCGCGGTACAGCAGGATGTCGGCCGCCATGAGGACGGGATAGTCGTAGAGACCGACCGAGGCGTTCTCGCGGTCCTTGCCGGCTTTCTCCTTGAACTGGGTCATGCGGCTGAGCCAGCCGACCCGCGCGACGCAGTTGAAGATCCAGGTCAGCTCGGCATGGCCGGTCACCTGGCTCTGGTTGAAGACGATGTGCCTCTTGGGGTCGATGCCCGCCGCAATGAACGCCGCGGTCACCTCGCGGGTGTTGCGCGCGAGCTCGGCCGGGCCACCCCAGACGTCGACGCCCTGGGTGATCGCGTGCATGTCGACGACGCAATAGATGCAGTTATGGGTCTGCTGCATCTTCACGAAGTTGACGATGGCGCCGAGATAGTTGCCGAGGTGCAGATTGCCCGTCGGCTGGACGCCTGAGAAAACCCGTTCAACGAACGCCATGGTCTAAGTCCCTGCCTTTGCCGCGTCGTTTGCCACTTAAGCCCCGCGCGCGCAAGTCAGGCCGCGCGCTTTTGCCGGATCGCGTTAACCGCCGCGCGCCAGCCGGTGACGCCGAAAAGCTGCAAAAACAGGCCGTAAGTGGCGATGCCGGCCGCGATCAGCGCCAGCAGCGCAATGGCCTGCACAAGTCCGTGCGCGCCGGCCGGCAGGGCGCGGGCCGCGAGCCACAGCACGGCGCCCATCGCGAGCGCGGCCGCGAGGATGCGCGGCAGCCGGCGTCGGCCGTCGGCGTCGATCGAGAAGCCGAAGCTCGCCGCGCCGTTGCGGAGCAGTGACAGCGCATTGCTCCAGGCGCCGAGTGCGATCCCGGCGGCAATCCCGTCTGCCCCGAAGAGGCGGCCAAGCAGGAAGGCGCCCGCGATCGCGACCACGACGGCCTTCAGCGTAGCCAGCAGCGGCGTCATGGTGTCCTCGCGCGCGAAGAACGCCGGCGACAGCGCTTTCACCAGCACATGCGCGGGCAAAGCCAGGATCAGCCAGATCAGAACGCGCGCCGTCGCAGCGGTATCCTCTGCCGTGAAGGCGCCATGCTCGAACAACAGGCGCACGATCGGCTCGCTCAGCACGATCAGGCCGAGCGTTGCCGGAAACGCCAGCCCGACCGCGAGCTCCAGCCCGCGGGATTCGGCATGTGCGATCGCGACGCGATCGCCGCCGCGCACCGCGCGCGTCATTTCGGGGACCAGCACGGTGCCCATCGTGACGCCGACGATGCCGAGCGGCAGTTCCAGCAGGCGGTTGGCGAAATAGAGCCAGGACACCGCCGACGGCGCGCCGGATGCGATCACCGCGCCCGCGACCATCAGCCATTGCGGCGCGCTGCTGGCGACCATGCCAGGGACCGCGCGGCTGAGGAAGCCGCGCATCTCCTCGTCGAACGAGACGCGCAGCGGCGAGGCCACCATGCCGCCGCGCAAGACGAGCATCGAGAGTTGCAGGAAACCGGCAATGCCGATCGTCGCCGCCACCACCCGTGCGGCCTGCGCAGGATCGTGCTGCCGCGCCAGCAGCACGATCATGACTGCGATCAGCGCGATGTTGAACAGCAGTGGCGAGAATGCGGTCAGCGCGAAGCGGCCCTGCGCATTGAGCAGCCCCATCATCACCGTGACGGGGCCGGCGAAGGCGAGATAAGGCAGCATCAGGCGGGCGTCGTCGACTGCGAATTGCAGCGTCTCGCGGCCGACGAAGCCGGGCGCGATCGCCGCGATCACGAACGGCATCAGCACGCCGAGCACCAGCGCCGCCGCGATCACCGCAGCGCTGACGGTGCCGAGCACGCGGCCGGCAAAGGCCCGTGCTGCTGCCTCGCCGTCGCTGTCGCGGACCTTGAGCCAGGCCGGCACAAGCGCGGCGTTCAGCCCGCCCTCGGAGAGCAGCCGCCGCACCACGTTCATAAGCTGAAACGCCGCCAGGAATGCATCCGCGACCGGCCCCGCGCCGAGCAGCGCCGCGATCACGGAATCGCGCACGAAGCCGAGCAGCCGCGAAGACAGTGTTCCCGTGGAAACCGTGAGGAAGGAGCGGATCATCGCGTCTCTATAGCAGCCGCTTCCCTTGCTGGCGCTAGGTGTAACGTGATAGGCCGCAGCCTTTCGTGGATGGCCTTAACAAGGGCAGGTCAATGGCTGACGCAAAATATGACGTTCTCGGGATCGGCAACGCGATCTTCGACGTGCTGGTGCAGACCGACGAGGCATTTCTGGCCCGGCATGGCATGACAAAGGGAAGCATGTCGCTGATCGACGAGGCTCGCGCCGGCGCGATCTATCGTGACATGGGCGTGGCGACCGAGATGTCGGGCGGATCGGCCGCGAACACCATCGTCGGGGTCGGCAGCCTGGGTGCTCGCGCAGCCTATGTCGGCAAGGTCAAGGACGATCAGATCGGCCGCCTCTATGTTCATGACATCCGCGCGGTCGGCGTGGCCTTCGACACCAAACCGGCGACTGCCGGACCCGCCACCGGCTGCTCCTACATCCTGGTGACGCCGGACGGCGAGCGCACCATGAACACCTATCTCGGCGCCGCGCAGGATCTGACGCCCGACGACATCGATCCGGCCCAGATCGAAGCCGCCGGCATCATCTATCTCGAGGGCTACCTCTGGGATCCGAAGAACGCCAAGGACGCCTTCGTCAAGGCGGCGACGGTCGCGCATGGCGCCTGCCGCCAGGTCGCGCTGACGCTGTCGGATTCGTTCTGCGTCGATCGCTACCGTGACGAATTCCTCGACCTGATGCGTAAGGGCACGGTCGACGTGGTGTTCTCCAACGAGTCCGAGCTGCACTCGCTGTACCAGACCTCGGATTTCGACACCGCGCTGAAGCAGTTCGGCAAGGACACGAAGCTCGGCGTCGTCACCCGCAGCGAGAAGGGCTGCGTCGTGGTCTCGAAGGACGGCGTCACGTCAGCGCCTGCTTTCCCGATCGACAGGCTGGTCGACACCACCGGTGCCGGCGACCTGTTCGCGGCCGGCTTCCTGGTCGGCCTCGTGCGCAACGCGGGCTATGAGAATGCCGGCCGCCTCGGCGCACTCGCCGCGGCCGAAGTGATCCAGCACATCGGCGCACGGCCGAAGGTGTCGCTGAAGGAGCTGGCGACGAAGCAGGGATTGCTGGTCTAGGGCGTCTCCCACCTCGCCCCGCTAGCGGGTGAGGGGGAGTTTTCGCGTACTCATCCGAATAGAATTCGCGGAGGCGGCCCCTCACCCCAACCCTCTCCCCGCAAGGGCGGGGCGAGAGGAAAGAAAGCGCCTCATGCCGTCTTCGCGGCCTTCAGACCGAGCCGCTGCTCGACCGCATCGCGCATCACGAACTTCTGGATCTTGCCGGTCACCGTCATCGGGAATTCCTCGACGAACTCGACATAGCGCGGGATCTTGTTGTGGGCGATCTGGCCCTGGCAGAACGAGCGGACTTCGTCCGCGGTGAGCGTCTCGCCCGAGCGTACTCTGACCCATGCGCACAGCTCCTCGCCATAGCGGTCGTCGGCGACGCCGAAGATCTGCACGTCCTGGATCTTCGGATGGCGGTAGAGGAATTCCTCGATCTCGCGCGGATAAAGATTCTCGCCGCCCCTGATGACCATGTCCTTGATGCGGCCGACGATGTTGCAATAGCCCTCGTCGTCGATCACGGCGAGGTCGCCGGTATGCATCCAGCCATTGGCGTCGAGCACGTCAGCGGTTTTCTCCTTCTCGTCCCAATAGCCCAGCATGATGCTGTAGCCGCGGGTGCAGAGCTCGCCGCGTCCGCCGCGCGGCACCACCTTGCCGTCGAGATCGACCACCTTGACCTCGACATGCGGATGGATGCGCCCGACGGTGGAGACACGGCGCTCCAGCGGATCGTCGGTCGCGCTCTGGAAACTCACCGGGCTGGTTTCGGTCATGCCGTAGGCGATCGTCACCTCGCGCATGTTCATCTCGGTGTTGACGCGCTTCATCACCTCGATCGGGCAGGGCGCGCCGGCCATGATGCCGGTGCGCAGCGAGGACAGGTCGAAGCGCTTGAACTCCGGATGATCGAGCTCGGCGATGAACATCGTCGGCACGCCATAGAGCGTCGTGCACTTCTCCTGCGCGACCGTCGTCAGCGTCGCCAGCGGATCGAAGCCCTCGCCCGGATAGACCATGGTGGTGCCCAGCGTGACGGAGGCGAGGTTGCCCATCACCATGCCGAAGCAGTGATAGAGCGGCACCGGGATGCAGATGCGATCGTGCTCGGTCAGCCGCATCGCCAGGCCGGTGAAGTAGCCGTTGTTGAGGATGTTGTGATGGGTCAGCGTCACGCCCTTGGGCGAGCCCGTGGTGCCGCTGGTGAACTGGATGTTGACGGGATCGTCGAATTGCAGGCTCTCGGCCAGCGCGAGAAGCTGCTCGCGATGCCGCGGTTCGCCCATCTGCGCGACCTGCTCGAACGGAATGGTGCCCGGCGCGGCCGGGCCACCGATCTGGATCACGGCGCGCAATTGCGGCAGCCGCGCCGATTGCAGGCGGCCGGGCGCGGAGCCGGCGAGCTCGGGCAGCAGCGTGTTCAGCATCTCCATATAGGCCGAAGTCTTGAACGCGGTCGCTGTCACGATTGCCGCGCAGCCCACCTTGCCGAGCGCGAATTCGAGCTCGCTCAGGCGATAGGCCGGGTTGATGGTGACGAGGATCAGTCCCGCTTTTGCCGCAGCGAATTGCGTCAGTGTCCATTCCGGCCGGTTCAGCGACCAGATGCCGATCCGCTCGCCGCGTTCCAGGCCGAGAGCGATGAAGCCCGCCGCCAGCGCCTCGACACGTTCGGCGAATTCGTTCCAGGTCCAGCGCACATCGTGGCTGGGGGAGACCAGAGCCTCGCGGCTGCCCCAGCGCTCGCGCGCGCGGTCGAGGCTGCGCCCGATGGTTTCCCCGAGCAGCGGCGTGTCGGAAATGCCGCAAACGTAACTGTCAGCCTTTGTTGCCAAGGTCGTTCCCTCCATCCTGGGCGCGTGCCGCGTCGTTTTGGACGCGATCTTAGTCGCTTGGCGCGCGGGGGACAGGCCCGACATAAGAAGGGTACGAAAAAATCCCTCCCCGGCCGAGGGGGAGGGATTTCAACCTAATTGAACCGCAGGTTTCGCTTCACCTCTCCCCGTAGGAACGGGGAGAGGGAGCTTGGTCCTGTCGTGTTTGCCCGGTTGCGGCTCAGGCCGCCCTCTGTCCGCTGCCGGCATCGAGGCCGGCATAGACGCCGCGCTCGAAGCCCGCGAAGGCTTCAAGGCATTTGCTGTCGACGAACGGCAACAGCTGCATCAGGATCACGCCAGCGACATCGCGCGCCGGGTCGATCCAGAAATAGGTGTTGGCAAGGCCGGCCCAGGCCAGGCTGCCCGCACTGCGGCCCTCCGCTGTCTTGGCGGTATTGATCATGAAGGAGAGGCCCCACTTCTTGACGATGTCGGGATAGAGATCGACATCGTTGGTGTACACGGGCGCGGTCGTCTTCATCTTGCCCATGGCGAGATCGCCGATGTGGTTCTGGCTCATCAATGCGACCGTCTCCGGCTTGAGCACCTGATTGCCGTTGCCGCGGCCCTTGTTCAGGATCATCTGGCAGAACTTGATGTAATCGCCCGCGGTGCCGTAGAGGCCGCCGCCGCCCATATGAAATTCCGGATTCTGCTCGAGCTCGAACGGGATCGGAGCCAGCGTCCCATCCTCGCCGCGCGCATGCACGCCGACCAGCCGCTTGCGCATGTCGTCGGTGATCTTGAATCCGGTGTCGCTCATGCCGAGCGGCGCGAACATCTGGTCACGCAGGTAGGCGTCGAGCCGCTTGCCGCTGGCAGCTTCCACGGCCTTGCCGACGAAATCGATGTTGATGCCGTATTCCCAGCGCGTGCCCGGATCGGACATGATCGGTGCCTTCAGCGCGGCGTTCAGGCAGCTGAAGATGTTCGGATTTCCGGTCTTCTGCAAATATTGCGCGAATTCCCCGTTCCACACGTCGTAGCAGAAGCCGGCGGTGTGGGTCAGGAGCAGGCGCAGCGTGATCGGCTTCTTCGCCGGGCGCAGCTTCGGCTCGCCCTTGGCGTCGAAGCCTTCGAGCACCTGTGGCGCGGCGAGGTCGGGAAGCAGCTTGCCGATCGGCTCATCGAGCGACAGCTTGCCCTGCTCGACCAACTGCATAGCGCCCGCCGATGTCACGGCCTTGGTCATCGAAGCGATCCAGAACACGCTGTCCGCGGTCATGGCATCGTCCTTGGAGAGGTCGCGCTTGCCGAACGCGCCCTGGTAGATCACGTCCTTGCCCGTTGCCGCGACTGCGACAACGCCGGGAATCTCCTTCGCCTCGCTCTTCTGACGCAAAACCTGATCGATCTGAGCCTTGCTCTGCATTGGGGGTTTCCTCCGGTGGGTTATTGTTTTGGAGCGCGCGGATCATCCTCCCGCTTTTCGGGTCCCGCAAGGACGGTGCAAGGTGATGATGTCGCGATCTCGTGATGGTCGAAGGCGAGAGCGGCCTTGCACAAGGCCTGCGCGCAACCGATTTTCACCACGTGCGCGGATTTTGCGGGGGACTTTGCCTCAATCCTGGTGACCTAAGGGAGCGCCCACGTTAACGTGATGGCGAGGCCGATTTCCGTACGTGAATTTTTGCATTAACGCATTCAGATCGCTGCACAAACCGTGCGGCAAGTGTCGATGATTTGACGAAACTGTTCGTTATTTTCGGGATTGCGGGGACGTGATGATTTCGACCTGGAGTGAGTGGAAGCGCTATCCGCGACCGGGCCGCGGCGAGAATATCGAGGCGCCGATCAGCCCGGGTATTTATGAAGTCCGCTACGCGGGTACCGGCGCGCTGCACTCGTTCGAGGCGGTCGACAATGTCGCGCAGGCGCTCGCCTTGCTGCAGACCGGCTCGAAATCCTGGTTCGGCCGCCGCGACACGTCAGCACAGGCGGACCTCGAATACCGCACCTGCGCGACCTCGACCAAGGCCGATGCCAAGGCAGCCGCCCATCGCATGATCGGCCGCCGCGAGACGTATATGAACGGCGCGGCCTGATCTTCCCGCGCACGTCGTTCCGGCTTCGTCATCTGGATGTGCGGAAATGACAGGTCGATGACAGGCGACGTCGCGCGACGCACGGCCGCGTTTGCGGGCAAGCAGGGTAGCGTTCCAGGGCAATGCATTGTCGCGCATTTCGGCCTATACAAGCCAAAAATATCCCCTCCCAAAATAGAGGAGTCCCGCCATGACCCCACCCGTTGCCGCACGTGCTGCGCAATCCGCCATATCTCTCCACGACCGGCTGAAGGATCCGTCGCTGCTGCGCGACCGCTGCTATATCGACGGCGCCTGGGTCGGGACGCCGTCGCGTCCCGTGACCAATCCGGTCAACGGCGTGGAGCTTGCCAAAATCCCGGTCATGAGCACGGCGGAGACGACACAGGCCGTCGAAGCCGCCGAGCGCGCGTTCCCGGCCTGGGCCAAGCTGACCGCGAAGCAGCGGTCCAACATCCTGCGCAAATGGTTCGACCTGATCGCCGCCAATCGCGAGGACCTCGCGCTGATCCTGACCTCCGAGCAAGGCAAGCCCCTCGCCGAGGCGCTCGGCGAGGTCGATATCGGCGGCGCCTACGTCGAATTCTATGCCGAGGAAGCGCGCCGGGTTTATGGCGAGACCATCCCGACGCAACGCCCGGATGCGCGCTTGCTCGCGATCCGGCAGCCGATCGGCGTCTGTGGCGCGATCACGCCATGGAACTTCCCGTGCTCGATGATCACCCGCAAGGTATCGCCAGCGTTGGCCGCGGGCTGCACCGTGGTGCTGAAGCCCGCCAATGAAACCCCGCTCACCGCGCTCGCTCTGGTCGCGCTTGCCGAGAAGGCCGGCGTGCCGAAGGGCGTGTTCAACATCCTCACCGGCAATTCGTCGGCGATCGGCAAGGTGCTGTGCGAGCATCCTGCGGTGCGCTTCGTCGGCTTCACCGGCTCGACGGAAGTCGGCAAGATCCTCTACGAGCAGGCGGCGGTCGGCGTGAAGAAGCTCGGGCTCGAGCTTGGCGGCAACGCGCCGTTCGTGGTGTTCGACGATGCCGACATCGACGCCGCGGTCGAGGGCGCGATCGTCTCCAAATATCGCAACATGGGCCAGACCTGCGTCTGCGCCAACCGTCTCTACGCCCAGGACAAGATCTACGACGAGTTCGTCGACAAGTTGTCGAAGAAGGTCGCCGCGATGAAGGTTGGCGACGGCACGGAGCAGGGCGTGGTGCAGGGCCCGCTGATCAATCTGGACGCCGTCCTGAAGGTCGAAAAGCACATCGACGATGCCGTGAAGGGTGGCGCAAGGATCATTACCGGGGGCAAGCGCCACGCGCTCGGCGGCTCGTTCTTCGAGCCGACCGTGCTCGCCAACGTGAAGCCGGACGCGCTGGTCGCGCACGAGGAGACGTTCGGTCCGCTCGCGCCCGTGTTCCGCTTCAAGGACGAAGCCGAGGTGATCGCGATGTGCAACAATTCGCCGTTCGGCCTCGCCTCCTACTTCTACTCGCGTGACATCGGCCGGGTCTGGCGCGTTGCCGAAGCCCTGGAGTCGGGCATGGTCGGTGTCAACTCCGGCCTGATCACGACCGAGGTCGCGCCGTTCGGTGGCGTCAAGGAAAGCGGCCTCGGCCGCGAAGGCTCGCGTCACGGCATGGATGAATATGTCGAGATCAAATACGTGATGATGGCCGGCGTGTAGCCGGCCTGTGACGCCACTCATCGGCTAAGCAAGCCAACGCTTGCGCCGCTTGTAGTGCTTCACATCGCGAAATGATTTTCGCTTGTCACCCGCGACGCCAAGGTAGAATTCCTTGACGTCCTCGTTGGCCGCGAGTGCCCGCGCCTCTCCGTCCATTACCACGCGGCCATTTTCGAGGATGAAGCCGTGGCTGGCGTATCGGAGCGCCATGTTGGTGTTTTGCTCGGCGAGAAGAAACGAGACGCCTTCCCTGGCGTTGAGGTTCTTCACGATTTCGAAAATCTCCTCGACGATCTGCGGCGCGAGTCCCATCGAAGGCTCATCGAGCAGGATCATCTTCGGGCGCGCCATCAGTGCGCGTCCGATGACACACATCTGTTGTTCGCCGCCCGACGTGTAGCCCGCCGTTGAGGCGCGCCGCTCCTTGAGCCGCGGAAAATAGGCGTAGACCCGCTCAAGATCCTGTGCAATCGCCGACTTGCCATCCTTGCGCGTAAAGGCGCCGGTCAAAAGATTCTCTTCGAGCGTGAGATGAGCGAAGGCTCGCCGCCCCTCCATCACCTGAATGCAGCCGCGGCGCACCACTTCGTTCGGCGTCAAGGATTGCACCTCGACGCCATCGAACAGGATCGAGCCTTTGGTGACTTCGCCGCGCTCTGCGTGCAGCAGATTGGAAACCGCCTTCAGGGTCGTCGTCTTGCCGGCACCATTGGCGCCAAGAAGCGCAACGATGCCGCCGCTCGGTACATCCAGCGACACGCCCTTCAGCACAAGGATGACATGATCGTAGACGACCTCGACATTGTTGACCGACAGTATCAGCGCCGCCGTGGCGGTCTTGGGAGTTGACACGCGCAGCCCTCCAGACGGTTGGAGCTTCCGGGATCCGGGAGCAGGCGAACCTGCCTCCCGGATCGTTCGCACGGGATCAGGTTTCCTTCGCGCAGTCGCGCGGCTTGATCTTTTTTTCCGCGGCATATTTGGCAGACACGTCGGCGACGAGCGGTTCGATGAGCGATTCGTCGGCCGTGTACCAGTCGGAGATCACTTTCCAACCCTTGCCATCCCACTGCTGGACGCGCCCGTAGCGCGCACCCTCGTGGTCGGCGCAGGAAATGCTGACCGGCTTCATCATCCCCTCAAAGCCGAGTTCCTTGATACGTGCATCGGTGAGGATAAGGTTCTCCAGCCCCCAACGGATCTGCTCGCCCGTCAGCGGCTTCTTGCCGAACTTTTCCTGCGCCTTGCGGATCGCCTCTACGCCGAGCATGGCATTCACCATGCCGCGGTTGTAGAGGACTTCGCCGATCTTGCCCGGTTCCGATAAGCCTTTGCCCTTTGCATAGACGTACTTCTCTATGTCGGCATGCACGGGAAACCTGCCGGCGCCGTGCTGAAGCATCAGCGCTTTGTAGCCAGCAGCCTGATCACCTGCCGGCGTCACATCCGGCTCAGCGCCTGACCACCAGACACCGAGCATCTTGTCGCGCGGATAGGCAACCGAGGCGGCTTCCTTGATCGCCGTGCTGTTCATGACCCCCCAGCCCCAGACCAGGACATAATCCGGCCGGTTCTGGCGGATCGCCAGCCACTGCGACTTCTGCTCGACTCCCGGGTGCGTGACGGGTATCGGCGTAAACTCAAAGCCGTATTTCTGCGCCAGCACCTGCAGCATCGGGATCGGCTCCTTCCCGTATGGGCTGTCGTGATACAGCAGCGAAATCTTCCTGCCTTTGAGCTTGTCGAATCCACCAAGTTCCTTGGCTACATGCTGGATTGCGATGTCGGCCGCCGACCAGTAGGTCCCGAGCAGCGGAAAATTGTACGGGAATACTGCGCCATTCTTGGAATCGGCTCGGCCGTACCCCATCGTGACGATCGGGATTTTGTCCGCCGCGGTCTTCTCGGTGAGAGCGAAGGTGATGCCGGTCGACAGCGGATTGAAGAAGGCCGCGCCGGTTGGTCCCTTGCTCTTGAGACGTTCGTAACACTCGACGCCCTTGTCGGTCGCGTAAGCGGTCTCGCATTCCTCGACCAGGAGCTTGACGCCATTGATGCCGCCGTCGCGCTCGTTGACCAGGTTGTAGTAGTCGGCCATGCCGTTTGCGAATGGTGCGCCATTCACGGCATACGGACCTGTCCGGTAGGACAGGATGGGGATGAATTGCTCGTTTTGGGCTGCGGCAGGTGTGGTGAACGCGGCGCCCGACAGGACGGCCGCCGCCAGTATCAGTAGCTTGCGTGCAACATTTGTCATCCTGATATCCTCCTCCTTGAATCCCTCTTTTTCAGTGCGGGGGATTTGCTTCATTCCTCCTTCCGACGGCCGCCGTCCGCGTTGCGATCGAGGTCCGATCGCTCCCTCAATACGGAAACGGCCACAGTCTGAGCTTCTCCTTCCCGATCGAAATCAGCCGGGCGAACCCACGGGGTTCCTTGATGAGCAGATAGCAGATCAACGATCCGAAGATGATGAATTGCAGGTGAGTGATCGTTTGCGTCGACAGCGGTACGCCGAGCTCGGCTGGAATCAGGTTCAGCATGACCGGCACAATGAGGACAAAGGCCGCCCCGACGAACGAACCCATGATCGATCCAAGCCCGCCGATGATGACCATGAACAGAAGGTCCAGAGAACGGTCGATCGAGAACGCGAGCGGCTCCCAAGAGCCCAGGTAGACGAATGCCCAGAGAGCTCCCGCCACGCCGACGATAAAGGAAGAAACCGCGAAAGCGGTGAGCTTTGCGTAGAGGGGGCGGATGCCGATCAGTTCGGCAGCGATGTCCATGTCGCGGATTGCCATCCACTGCCTGCCGAGATTGCCGCGCACAAGGTTCTTGGCCATGATCGCGATCACCGTGACGAATGTCAGGCATAGCAGATAGCGCTGGATCGGCGTTTGAACGATCACGCCGAAGAAATTCAGCTCCGGCGCATTGACCGAGCCCGACGGCGCGTAATTGGTGAACCACGGGACCCGCAGGAAGACCCAGTCGAAGAAGAACTGTGCCGCGAGCGTTGCAACCGCCAGATAGAGGCCCTTGATCCGCAGGCTGGGAATCCCGAAGGCAATTCCGAAGCCCGCAGCCGCGAGCCCTCCGAGCAGAATGGAAGCCAGGACGGGCAACGGCGGGATCGTGATCGCAATGCCCAGCCAGGCAAGTGGGATATGAACGCCGGTCGCCAGCTTGTACGCGGAATAGGCACCGATCGCCATGAACGCGCCGCTGCCGAGCGAGATTTGGCCGCAATAGCCGACGAGAATGTTCGTGCCGATAGCGGCGAGGGCGAGGATCAGGAATGGCAGCAGAATCGCCCACAGCAGGTAATCGGTGCCGAACGGCCAAACATGGAGAGTGGCGAGCAGCGGCACGCCGATGAACGCGACGGCGAGCAAGACGCCGAGCGCGATACCGTCCTGGCGGATCGGGAAGATCGCCATGTCCTCCGCGTAGTTCGACTTGAACTGGCCAGTCTCGCGATAGAGCACAACGAACTCCTCAGATACGCTCGATGATCCGCTCGCCGAACAGGCCTTGCGGTCGCACGAGCAGCACCGCCAACGCCAGCACGTAGGGGAACCAATATTCGATACCGCCGCCAATCGACGGCCCCAGGTACACTTCGGCGATCTTCTCGCCCGCCCCTACCACGAGCCCGCCGACGATGGCCCCCGGAATCGAGGTGAGGCCGCCGATAATCAGAACCGGCAGCGCCTTCAACGCCAGGAACGTGATGGAGAACTGTACGCCCAGTTTGGTCCCCCACACGGTTGCCGCGACCAGTGCGACGAGACCGGCGACAAGCCAGACCACGAACCAGATCCAACTGATCGGAATCCCGACCGAGTGGGCAGCCAAATGGTCATCGGCCACAGCCCTGAGTGCGCGGCCGGTCTTGGTGCGCTGAAAGAAGATCGCGAGGCCGGCGACCAGAATGCCTGCGATCAAGGCGCCCCAGACGTCGAGCTTGTTGACCAGAATTCCACCGGGAAAGAGATCCTCAAACACAAACCAGGCGTCTGTCGGGAATAGTCGCAACGGATAAACATCCGAGCCGAAGATCATCTCCGCCGCACCCTCGAGGACGAACGTCACGCCGATTGTGGACATGAACAGGGTGAGGCCGTCCTGGTTGACAAGAGGTCCGATCACGAACCGCTCGATCAGCCAAGCCGTTGCCGCCATGATCGCGGCGCCAAAACCGATGCCGAGGACGATCGCGGCCCAAAACGGAACGCCGTGGGCGACCAGGAGATCGAGGGCGCGAACCAGCGCCAGCCCTGCAAGCAATACCATGGCGCCCTGGGCAAAATTGAAGACGCCGGATGCCTTGAAGATCAGTACGAAGCCGAGCGCGACCAGCGAGTAGAGCACGCCGGACATCAATCCGCCGATCAGGACTTCCAGAAACTGCCCCAATGCGATCACGGAAGCTCCTCAGTGTGCGACGCCGAGATAGGCGTCGATGACGGTCTGGTTGCTCTTCACCTCGTCAGGCGTGCCGTCGGCGATCTTTACGCCGTGATCAAGCACTGCCACGCGATCCGAGAGATCCATGACCACGGCCATGTCGTGTTCGATCAGCGCGATCGTCGTACCGTAATGATTGTTCACATCGATGATGAACCGCGACATGTCCTCCTTCTCTTCGAGATTCATGCCTGCCATCGGCTCGTCGAGGAGGAGAAGGTCAGGCTCCATCGCGAGGGCGCGGCCGAGTTCGACGCGCTTCTGCAAGCCGTACGGCAAACGAGCCACCGGCACCTTGCGGATCGCCTCGATCTCAAGGAAATCGATAATCTCCTCGACCCGGTGCCGATGCTCGATCTCCTCTTTCAGCGCCGGGCCGTAACGCAGCATCTGCCACAACACGCCCCGGCGGACCTTCAGGACGCGGCCGGTCATGATGTTGTCGAGCGCGCTCATTCCCTTGAACAGCGCGACATTCTGGAAGGTGCGCGCGATGCCGCCGCGGGCGGCCTCGAAGGGCTGCATCCTGGCCCGGGTGCGGCCCTTGAAGGTGATTGCGCCATGATTGGGATGATAGAAACCGTTGATGACGTTGAGCATCGAGGTTTTGCCGGCGCCGTTGGGGCCGATGATGGCGCGTATTTCGCCCTTCTTGATGTTGAACGAAACCTCTCGCAGCGCCTTGACGCCGCCGAAGGCCAGTGAAACGCCCTCGACCTGAAGCAGGATTTCGCTGGTGTCCGGCGCCCTCATGCGGCCTTCCCCAGGGACTCCGCCGAGTCCGCCGTCTGCATGTCGTGGATCACGAGCCGGGCTGCGATCGTGCCTTTGCGGCCATCCTCGAACGTGACTTCGGTGGAAATGTCGGCCTCATGCGAGCCGTTGTAGATCGCGGTGAGCAGCGGCGCATAGCGTTCGGCAATGAACCGGCGGCGTATCTTCTGCGTTCGGGTCAGTTCGCCATCGTCCGCGTCGAGTTCCTTGTGCAAAATGAGGAAGCGACGAATCTGAGCGCCCGCAAGCACCTTTTCCTTGACGAGAGAACGGTTCGCCGCGGCAACGTCCTTCGCGACCATGTCGTAGACCAGCGGATGGCCGGCAAGTTCCTGATAGGATCCGTAGGCGACGTTGTTGCGTTCCGCCCAGTTCGCGACGGCGACCGGGTCGATGTTGAGCATCGCACAAACGAACTCCCTCGAGTCGCCGAACGTGATCGCCTCCTTGATATTGGGGTAGAACTTCAGCTTGTTCTCGAGATATTTCGGCGCAAACATCGTACCGTCGGCCAGCCGGCCGACATCCTTCGCACGATCGATGATCTTGAGATGCCCGGTCTTCTCGTCGAAAAAGCCGGCATCGCCGGTCTTGATGTACCCGTCGGACGTCAGGGTTTCCGCGGTCTTTGCCGGATCCTTGAAATATCCGACGAACATGCCGGGCGAGCGAAACTGCACTTCGCCTGATTCCGCGATACGGATGTCGACGTTCGGCGCCGCCGGACCAACCGTGTCGGAGTAGATCTCGCCATCAGGCTGGCACGTCACATAAAGGAACGCTTCGGTCTGACCGTAGAGCTGCTTCAGATTCAGTCCGATCGAGCGGAAGAATGTGAACAGATCCGGACCGATGGCCTCGCCTCCGGTATAAGCCACGCGCACCCGCGACAGGCCCAGAACGTTCTTGAGAGGCTCATAGATCAGCAAGCGCCCGAGCGCATACAGCAACCGGCCCGCCAGCGGCACGGGATGTCCGGTCAGGATCGCCTCGCCGTGCCGGTGCGCAACATCGAGAAAGTATTTGAACATCCGCCGCTTGATAGGCGCGGCGTCCTCCATGCGGACCATCAGCCGCGTCAACATGACCTCAAAACCGCGTGGCGGGGCCAAATAGTAGGTCGGTCCGATCTCATGCCGATCCTGCTCGATGGTGTCGCGGCTCTCGGGGCAGGCCATGCAGAATCCCGCGACGAGGCCCTGGACATAGCTGACATAATGATCGCCCGCCCAAGCCAGTGGCAGATACGCGAGCACCACGTCCTTGTCGGTCAGCTTGTCGAACCGCGTGGTATCGATTGCGGCATCGATGGAGCCTCGCATCGACAGCATGACGCCCTTCGGAGCGCCGGTCGTGCCCGAGGTGTAGAGGATGATCGCGACATCCGAACCGGTGCCCGCCTCCACGTATTCATCAATCCGTTCACCAAGCGCCGCGTCGGCCGCAAGCGAGGCGCGGCCGTCCGCGATGACATCGCCGATGGCGATCAATCGGCCGTGGTCGTAGCCGTCAAGTCCACGCGGCTCGTCATAGACGATCTTGCCGAGTTGCGGCAGTCGGTCGGCCACAGACAGGATCTTGTCGACCTGCTCCTGGTCTTGTGCTGCGACAAACTTCACCTCGGCGTGGGCGAGAACAAACGCCAACTCGTCGGCAACCGCGTCCGAGTAAACCGGGACCGGAATCGCGTGCAGCGCCTGCGCTGCCATGATGGTCCAGTAGAGCTTCGGCCGATTGGAGCCGACTACGGCGAGTGTGTCGCCTGACTGCAATCCAAGTCGATGCAAGCCTGCGGCATAGGCTCGCACGATCTCGGCAACTTGGGCCCAGGTCCAGGTCTGCCAGATGCCGAGATCCTTGTGCCGAAACGCCGGACGCGTGCCGAACTGCGCGCAGTTTCGCAGAAGCAATTTGGGGAACGTATCAAACGGTCCGCTGCCGGCCATATCGCTTTCGATCCCAAAAACCGGTGCGTTGGTTCGCCCCTGCTTATGGTGACGCCGGCCCGTTTCGGGCAGCAGCCATGCGAGTGCCGCATGTTCCAACATACAACGGATTGAAACTCCGACAAGTGGCAGATTGGCAGAGCATGTTGCTCGGCGGGCCAACCACGATGTGCAAGTTGTGCCGAACGAGTCCGTTCACCAGGCCAGTCGAGGAACACGTTGCAGCGCGAAGAGGAAGGCCGGCACCTGAAGGAGTAATCCCAATGCGCCATCGCCGGCGAGCGGGTTGCTCGCCGGCGATGCATGGCGGTCGGCAGTATGTCGGCTCGCGTTACGCTCGCGCCAGGCGCATAGCGTCCTGCTTCAGGAGGTAGAGCGAGACGGCGAGCAGCACGACATCCTTCATCAGGAAGGGCACGTTACCCGTCATCGCCGGGAAACCTCCCGCCGCGACATCCCAGCCGTCAGGCATGAACGGAATGATGGTGACGGTTGCGATGAAGGTGCCGGTCGAGCCGAGCGCGCCGAGAACGCCGAGCCGCTTGTCCCAGAAGCCGGCCAGCAGCAGGGACCCGAACGTCCATTCCGAAGCGCCCAGGAAAAAGCTGGCACCGGCGTGGCCGAACACCGGGTACAGCCACCAGATCAGCGGCCCGTTGCTGATGAACGGGACCAGTCGTTCGAACTCATACGGAAACCATTTCTGGTAACCGAAGAACAGGAACATGATCACCATCGAGGCCCGGACGATGTGGTAGTCGAGGTCTTCGGCAAGCAGGCCGGACCTGTAGAGCGCGCGGACCAGCGGATTTCGAACTGTCGTGAGCGTGGTCATTGTCGTGATCCTTTCAAACGCGTGACTCGCGCGGCCGCCTCAGGCGACCGCGGGGAAGTCGACGTCGGTGTCGTTGATGCGATTGAAGATGTTGGTGAACACGATGACCGAGAACGCCAGGCTGATCTCGACCAGTTGCGCGTCGGTATAGCCCGCGGCCTTGATCGCGGCGAACTCTTCATCGCTGACCGTGCCGCTGGTTCGTGCGAGCCTGCGGACGAAACGGACCAGCGCATCGTACCTGGCGTCGCCGGTCGGCTGGCCGTTACGGATCTGCTTCAGTACGTCCGGCTTCAGGCCTGCCCGCTGGGCGAAATGCGTGTGCGCGGCGACACAATAATCACAGCCGCCGACTGCGCTGACGACGAGCTTGATGATTTCCTGGTCGCGCCTCGGCAGGCTGCCGGAGGCGAGCACCGCGTCCGCGGCGACCATCGCCTTGAGCGCGGCCGGACCATGGGCAGCGAGCGCCGCGTAGGCGTTCGGGACGACCCCGACAGCCTTCTTGATCTGTGCATAGACCTGGCCCGACGGACCGGTATCTGCTTCGAGATTGGGGGTTGAGAGACGGGACATGACGGCACTCCTTGGTTGGGGTCATGAACGATTGCGGAGTGACAATAGGATCCCGTCATGAGGCATTGAATATCACAAAGGCTCGAAAATATGCTCCATCGTCTCAAGCTCGTGCGTTGTCCGGGGGCGTCGCCACGGACTGGCGAACCGGCTGTTCGAGATGATGCTGGCGCGCGGGCGGCGGCCCGACCTTGATATCGACGATATCCAGCCGTTTCACACGCCCTTGTCGTTCGGGCTTGCGACCGCGTCCTTCAGCGGCGCGGTCATCGGAAAGTTCAGGTTCACGCTCCTGGGCGGAATCGGGCGCATGAACCATTTCGCGTAGAGCGCGTCGAACTCGCCCGTCTTCATCATCGTGGTCAGCGTCCTGTCAACCAGGGCCTTGAACTCCGGATCGCCCTTGCGGATGATCAGCCCGTACGGCTCGGTGCGCAGGCTGTCGTCGATGATGCGCCAGTCGGACGGATTGGCACTTCCCGCGATCAAACTGGCGAGCAAAATGTCGTCCATGATGAAGGCCTCGCTGCGTCCCGTGGTCAGCGCGAGAAACGAGGCGGCATGATCCGGAGCCAGGATGTTCCTGGTCTGGAAATTCTTCTCCTGGCCGCGCGCGGCAAGCAGCCCGATCGAGGTTGAGCCCGAGGTCAGCGAGACGGCGCGGCCGCCCAGATCCTCGAATGTCCTGATCGGCGAATCCTTGCGCACCACGGCGCGGATGCTCGACACGAAGATGGTGTCGCTGAAGGCGACGACCTTCTGCCGCTCCAGCGTGTTGGTTGCCGGACCGCAGACGATGTCGATGGTCCCGTTCTCGATCAACGGGATCTGGGTCGAAAGCTGGATCGGCTGCAGCCTGGTCTGGAGCGACGGCAGCGTGAGCTCTGCCTTCACCGCCTCGACGATGCCCCCGCAGAGGTCCATCGCGAACCCGACCGGCTTCTGATTGTCGTCGAGATAGGAGAACGGCACCGACACGTCGCGGTGCCCGAGCGTGATCTGGCCGCTGTCCCTGATCTTGGCCAGCGTGCCACCAGGCGACTGGGCGCACGCGGGCACGAGCGTCCATGTCGCAAGAAAGAGTAGGGAAATCATTATCTTAAGGAGAGGATTCATCGTGGGTTCCCGAAAGCTGGCGATGGTTGGATACGATTTCAGTAGATTTTATACGCGATATTGCATAATCGAAGAATTGATTTTATACAATCATGACCCGATATTATGATTTCGCGTCACGCCACGAGAGGGAAGCCGCATGGGACCTGCAACCGCTTCAGGCAATCGAGCGGCGGGCGTTCACGGGTCGACCCCGGACGCCGTGCGCGAGGCGCTCCGGCGCGCGATCAGCTCCGGCGAACTCGTGCCGGGACTGCAGTTGCGGCAGGACGAGCTGGCGGAGCGGTTCGGAACCAGCCGCATCCCGGTGCGCGAGGCGCTGCGACAGCTCGAAGCCGAGGGCTTCGTGACCTTCCTGCCGAACCGCGGCGCAGTCGTCTCCGACCTGTCGATCGACGAGGTGATCGAGCTGCTCGAGATCCGCATCGCGCTCGAGTGCCACGCGCTCCGGCTGGCGATCCCTGCGATGGGCGAGCTCGATCTCGAAGCGGCGACGAAGATCCTCCGTGCCTACGACGCGGAACCCGATCCGGCGCAATGGGGCGCCTTCAACTGGAAATTCCACTCGACGCTCTACGCGCCGTGCAATCGTCCGCGCCTGCTTGCGATGATCGAGGCGAATTACGGCCATGTCAGCCGCTTCACGCGGGCGCTGGTGTCGCAGGCGACCGGCAAGGAGCGCCCGCAGCGCGAGCACTACCGGATGGTCGAACTGTGCCGCGACGGCGAGGCCAAGAAGGCGGTCCGCCTGCTGCGCGACCATATCGAGGAAACGCAGAAGATGCTGCGATCGGCGCAGCGCCAGGCGCTGCGCGATACGGGCCCCGAGAGCTGATCGACTTTGCCGTTTCAAGACTGACCATCGCAGGTGTCCACCGGGCACGGGAGAGTGCGTGTGAAAGCGAATGACGTCGACATCCTGGTGATCGGTGCGGGCATCGTCGGCATCGCCACCGCCTATTATCTCGCCGTACAGCACAAGCGCTCGCGCCTCCTGATCGTCGACGAGAGTCAACCGATGGCGCTGACTTCGGCGCAATCGGGCGAGAACTACCGCAACTGGTGGCCGCATCCGACAATGGCCGACTTCACCAACCACAGCACCGACCTGATGGAGGACATCGCGCGGCGCAGCGACAATCGCATCCACATGACGCGGCGCGGCTACTTCCTTGCCACGCGCGAGGAGCGGCCGGAGGAGCTGTTGCAGCAATTGTTCGCCGGCTATGGCGACCAGGCCGCGGCGCAGATCCGCCTGCATGAAGGCATCACGAGCGACTATGCGCCGCCGCTGTCGGCGGACTGGCAAGCCGCGCCCGATGGCGTCGACGTGTTGCTCTGCCGCGACCTGATCCAGAAATACTACCCGGCGTTCGACAAGGAGGTTGCGACCGGGCTGCATATCCGCAGGGCCGGCGACATCAGCGGCCAGCAGCTCGGCCAATACATGCTCGAGACGATGCGGCTCTCCGGCGCGCAGTTTCAGCAAGCCAGGGTTCTCGGCATCGCAAAGGCCGAGCGGTTCGATGTCGATGTGCTCGCCGATGGTGCGAGGCAGACCATCAAGGCCGACATCATCGTCAATGCTGCAGGCCCCTTTGCCGCGCAGGTGGCGGCGATGCACGGCGAAGAGCTGCCGATCGTCAACGTGCTGCAGCAGAAGATCGCCTTCGCCGACCGCAATCGCGCGGTCGACCGCCGCATGCCGTTCACGATCGATCTCGACGGCCAGACGCTCGCCTGGTCCGACGACGAGCGCGAGGCGTTGGCGGCGGCTCCCGAGTTTGCACAATTGCTGGCGCCGATGCCCGGCAGCATTCATTGCCGTCCTGACGGCGGCGATCACGGCGAATGGATCAAGCTCGGCTGGGCCTTCAACGCCGAGACGACGACCGAGCCGGTGCGCGAGCCGGAGCTGAACCCTTACTTCCCGGAAGTCGTGCTGCGCGCGGCGAGCCGGCTGCAACCCGCGCTCGCGCGATATCTCGGCGCCCTGCCGCGCGACCGCGTGCATTACGGCGGCTACTACCCGATGACGAAGGAAAACTGGCCGCTGCTTGGCGCGGCGCGGACGCCGGGCGTGTTCCTGGCGACTGCGCTGTCCGGTTACGGCACCATGGGCGCCTGCGCCGCCGGCGATCTCTGCGCCCGCGCCGTCGTCGGCGCGCCAGTGCCTGCCTTCGCTCGCAGCCTCTCGCTCGCGCGCTACGAGGACAAGGCGCTGATGGACGGGCTGCAGGCAACCGCGAGCCGCGGGCTGCTGTAGCCGGCGGTTGCGGATTGCCTGGCTCTAACCGAGGCTGTCCATGAACGTGCGCAGCCGCGGCGCCCATTTGTGCGCGTCGCGACCCGACGCGGAGTGACCGTAGTCGCTGTCGAGCAGGAAATAGTCGGCGTCGACACCGGCGGCCTCAAGCGCCGGCATCACCTGCGGCGCGAGCTCGGGCGGGAACAGCTTGTCGGTCCGCGACAGCACATACAGCACCTTGGCCTTGATCCGCGCGAACTGCCCGGTAACGTCGAAGCCGCGCAGCGCCCTGGCAAGCGTCAGCAGCGAATTGGCGTCGAAACCCCTGGCCCATTCCGTCGCCTCGGCGCGGATCGCGGCCTCGATCTCTGCGGGATCGCTCAGCGTGTCGCGCAGCCGGGTTTCGATGCCGTAAGTCTTCAGCGTCGCGGTGCGGATCCGGATCATGCTCTCGATCACGCCGCCGTGATCGTAATAGTCACCGCCGTTCCAGTTCGGATCCTGCGACAGCGTTGCCATCAGGCGCGCGACATTGCCCTCGGCGCGCTCCCGCGGCACCAGCGGTGCGGTGACGATTGCGGCGATGCCACGCATGGCGTCCGGATAGTTCACCGCCCATTGCAGCGCCTGGAATCCGCCATAGGACGGGCCGACGATTGCAACGAGCTTCTCAACGCCGAGATCATCGAGCAACGCGCGCTGGGTGGCGACGATGTCGCTGACGGTGATGTCAGGAAAGCGCGGCCCGTAACGCCGGCCCGTTCGCGGATCGAAGCTCGCCGCATTGGTCGAGCCGTAGGACGAGCCCAGCATGTTGGGGCAGATCGCGAAGTAGCTGTTGGTGTCGACAGCCTTGCCGGGGCCGACGATCTCGCACCAGCTGCCCTCACCGGTCGATCCACCGGGATCGATCATCTGCGGCCCGCTGGTGTTGCCGTGGGTGATCAGCACGACATTGTCGCGTCTGGGAGCCAGCGTGCCGACGGTGCGATAGGCAATCGTGACCTCCGGCAGCACGCTGCCGTTCTGCAGCCGGACATCGGACGTGGTGAAGCTTTTCAGCTCGGTCGCAGGCGATTGTGCGGACATCTCTTCCTTCCGAATGGGTGCGCCACCAGCACAGCACGTCCGCAACCGGAACGCAAAGGCCGGCGCCGTGAAGTCACCCGTTGCCGCCTTCGCTGCCGAACGCGCCGTGACGGCCGACGCCGGAAGCGAAGCGCGTCGCGCCGGAGAGCGTCTCGCCCGAGGCGATCACCTCGAGCCCGCCGCGCATCTCGTTCTCGATCGCGTCTTCTTCTGCGAGGTCCCATTGCCGAAGTGCGGAGAGCCGATCGGCGCGCATGCAGTTTTGCGGGAACCGCGCGATGTCCCTGGCGAGCGCGATCGCATGCGCGCGCGTCTCGCCCTTCGGCACCAGCCGGTTCGCAAGCCCGATGCGATGGGCCTCAGGCCCGCCGACCGGGCGCCCGGTGAGGATCAGGTCGATCGCCTGCGAATGGCCGATCAGCCGCGGCAGGCGGATGGTGCCGAGATCGATCAGCGGCACGCCGAAGCGGCGACAGAAGATGCCGAAGGTCGCATCCTCGGCGACGACGCGCATGTCGGCCCACAATGCGAGCTCCATGCCGCCGGCGACCGCAAAGCCCTCGATCGCAGCGATCACGGGTTTCGAGAGCCGCAGCCGGCTCGGTCCCATCGGCGCGATGGTGTTGTGTCCGCCGATCTCGCGCTTCTTGTTGGGATCGCCTGAAGCCACCGCCTTCAGGTCCGCGCCTGCGCAGAAATAGCCGCCGGTGCCGGTGAACACGGCGACCGAAGCGCTGTCATCCGCATCGAATGCGAGGAATGCATCATACAGCTTGCGCGCGGTTGCGCCGTCGACGGCGTTGCGGCAGTGCGGACGATTGATGGAGATGATGGTGATCGGACCATCGCGCTCGACGAGCACGCTGTCGGCTTCGGTCATGGGGCGCTCCCTGAGAATTCCTGTTGCACTTCGAGAGTGGCATCCGGAGCGCCGATTGGGCAACCTGTATCCTTGCGTCATCGCGAGCCGACGGGCCGCACGGATGCGCGCCCGATGACAGGCTCAGCGAAGCAATCCATGCATCCGGATGCGTGGGGTGATGGATTGCTTCGCTTCGCTCGCAATGACGATGCTTAGACCTTCAACTCGCTTCCCGTCACGCGGCGGAACGCTTCGAGATAGCGCCGGCTGGTGGCGTCAACCACACTGTCCGGCAGCGGCGGCGCGGGGGCATCGCCGTTCCAGCGGCCGGCGCGGCGCTCGGCGTCGAGATAGTCGCGCAGCGGCTGCTTGTCGAAGCTCGGTTGCGGCTGGCCGGGCTTGTAGGCGTCGACCGCCCAGAAACGGGACGAATCCGGCGTCATCACCTCGTCGATCAGGATGATGCGGCCATCCTTGTCTCGGCCGAACTCGAATTTTGTATCGGCGATGATGATGCCGCGCGCGCGGCTGGTCTTCTCGCCATAGCCATAGACATCGCGCGCCATTGTCTCGAGCGTTGAAGCAACCTCGCTGCCCAGGATCTCGCGCACCCGAGACACCGTGATGTTCTCGTCGTGGCCGGCTTCCGCCTTGGTCGCCGGACTGAAGATCGCGGGCTCGAGCTTCTGGCTTTCGACCAGCCCAGCGCGCAGCTTCTCGCCGGCGAGCGTGCCGTCGGCCGCGTATTCCTTCCAGGCGGAGCCCGAGATGTAGCCGCGGATCACGCATTCGATCGGGAATACGGTGGTGCGTCTGCACAGCATCGCGCGTCCCAGGATGTCGGCCCGATGATCCCTGAGCGCGGGCACCTCGCGGATGATCTCGTCGGCATCGGCGCTGATCATGTGGTGCGGCACGGTGCCTTCGAGCTGCCGGAACCACCAGGCGCTGATCTGGGTCAGCACCGCGCCCTTCATCGGAATGGTCTCCGCCATGACAACGTCGAACGCCGAGATGCGGTCGGTCGTGAGCAGCAGCACGCGATCCTCGCCGACGGCATAGATATCGCGCACCTTGCCGCGGCCGATCCGGGGCAGGGGCAAATCGCTTGAGAGCATCGCGGTCATGAGCGTGGTCTTTCGAAAGCGGTGCGCCCGCGCGACGTCACGCGGGCGGCCAGGGACTGGAGCATGATCCGGAAAAGTGTGACGCAGCTTTCCGACAAGATCATGCTCAACAACTAGCACAGCAGATAGCTCACTCCGGCAGCGGAATGAACTCGTGTTCCTGCGGAACCGGCGCGAAACGCCCGGTTTTCCAGTCCTGTTTGGCCTGCTCGATCCGCTCCTTCGAGGAGGAGACGAAATTCCACCAGATGTGGCGCGGCCCCTCCAGTGCATCGCCGCCGAGCAACATCATCCGCGTCGGCCGCACTGTCTTGATGGTGATGCGATCGCCGGGCCGGAAGATCAGCAGCCGCGGCCCCTCATAGCGCTCGTTGGCGATCTCGACCTCGCCGTCGACGAGGTAGATCGCGCGTTCTTCATGATCGGGGTCGAGCGGCACCGAGGTGCCGGCCTTCGCCGTGACCTCGGTGTAGAACCAGGGCGAGACCATGGAGACCGGCGAGGTGATGCCGAACGCGGAGCCGGCGATCACCCGAGCCGTGAAGTCACGCTCCGAGATCATCGGCAGATCACCGGCCGCATAGTGCTGGAATGAGGGCGCGATCTCCTCCTTTCCGGCGGGCAGCGCGATCCAGCTCTGCAGGCCCAGCATCTTCTGGCCGTCGCGGCGCTGCACGTCGGGCGTGCGCTCGGAATGCGCGATGCCGCGGCCCGCCGTCATCAGGTTCATCGCGCCGGGCTGGATCTCCTGGACATTGCCCTCGCTGTCGCGATGCATGATGCTGCCGTCGAACAGATAGGTGACGGTGGCAAGCCCGATATGTGGATGCGGCCGCACGTCCATGCCCTTGCCGGCGAGGTATTGTACCGGGCCGAAATGATCGAAGAAGATGAATGGCCCGACCATCTGCCGCTTGCCATGCGGCAGGGCGCGGCGCACCGCAAAGCCGTCGCCGAGATCGCGGGTGCGCGGCACGATGATCAGCTCCAGCGCGTCACAGGTCCTGGGGTCGCCGAGTTCGGGATCAGTCGAGGGCTGCCAGCTCATCGCAATACTCCTTTGCAGTTTGCGGCAATCATACTCTCTATCCGTCGTCCCGGCCAAGCAAACGGGCCGCGCGAATGCTTGTGGCTCTGGCGCAGCTCCGATGACGGCAGCATAATTCCGGAAACAGGAGGATGCGATGGTTTCCCCGATCAAGCCCGGCGCCAGACTGCTGCAGGTCGATGGTCCCGTGATCGAGACCGCGCGGCTGATCCTGCGGCCGTGGCGTGCATCCGACATCGCCGGCAACACCGCTATGCTGTCCGATCCCGGTACCGCGCGTTTCATCACGCCGGATCACCAGCCGGTCACATCGGAGCTGAAGGGCTGGCGCAATGCGGCAGTCATCGCCGGCCACTGGGCGCTGCATGGATTCGGCATGTTCGCGGTCGAAGAAAAATCCTCATCCCGCTACATCGGTCGTGTCGGCCCGTATTATCCGCCGGAGTGGCCTGGATTCGAGGTGGGCTGGGGCATCGCCAAGGAGCATCGCGGCAAGGGCTATGCGGTGGAGGCCGCGCGCGCCGCGATCGACTTCGTGTTCGCAAACTTCACGGTCGACCGCATCATCCATTGCATCGATCCGGCCAACGTGGCTTCGCAGGCCGTGGCGCGGCGGCTTGGCGCCGAGAACGAGGGCCCCGGCACGCTCGAGGGCGACACCATTGATATCTGGGTGACGCAGCGCAGCCGCTGGCGGCGCGATGCTTCTTGAAAAAATCGCCGTGGCGGCCGATGTTCGGGCCGCTGCTGCCTCTCACTTGAAGCAAACCCATCGATGACCCTCGCTGCAACCGAACTGTGCCTGCGCGCCGCCACCGTGGCGCTGCTGCTGGTGCTTGCGGCTTCGATGTTCGCGGATTTCCGCAAGGTGCTCGCGGGCCGACTCGCGACCGGCTTCGCGCTCGGCTCGGCCGCGCATGCGGTGACCGCATCGATCGGCGCGGCGCCGGTCGCGGCCTGGCATGCGCCGCTGATCGCGCTCTCGACCGGCAACATCGTGGTATTCTGGCTGTTCACCCGCGCGCTGTTCGATGACGCCTTCCGCTTGCGCCGGTGGCACCTCCTGACCTGGGCGGCCGTCGTGGCCTTCAGCTTCGTCAACTGCATGTGGATCGCGCCGGGCGGCAACGCGCGGATCGCGATCACCATGGTCAACGTGCTCGTGCTCGTCTTCATCGCGCTTGCAGTGGTGCAGACCATCACCTCGTGGTCCGTGGACCTCGTCGAGCGCCGCCGCCGCGTCCGCGTCTTCATCGTCGCGGCGTCAGCGCTGTATGGCGGGTTGAATGCGCTGCTGCAGATCGCGTTCGCCGGCAGCGCCGGGAGAGCGGAATGGGCCAATACGCTCAACGCCGCGATGCTTGCCGGCATCGTAGCCGCGATCGCCTGGGCGATGATGCGCGTCGACGGCGCCGACCTGTTCACCGTGCCGGCCGAAGCCGTCGTGCTGGTAAAGCCGGCCGCGGCCGAGGAGGCAGCGGACCAGAGGCTGGTCGATGCCCTGATGCGGTTGATGGCGGACGAGCGCATCTACCGCCAGGACAACGTCACGATCGGCATGCTGGCGACGCGGCTGAAGATCCCCGAATACCGGCTGCGGCGGCTGATCAACCAGCGGCTCGGCTACCGCAATTTCAACGTCTTCCTCAACAACCACCGGATCGAGGAGGCCAAGGCCGCGCTCGCCGATCCGACCCAGGCCGAAGTCCCCGTCATCACCATCGCCATGGACGCCGGCTTCCAGTCGCTCGGTCCCTTCAACCGGGCCTTCAAGGCGACCACCGGCGTGACGCCGACGGAGTACCGGCGGCTGAAGGCCAGTGCGGCGTAACTTGTAGGGACTCTGAGCGTAGCTTCCGACCGGGTGCTCGCCTCAGAAGCCTGCGGCATTAGTGCTTAAAATCGCTGCACAATTTCAGAATCGGCGAGGTCTTTTCAAGCTTCAGCCAACCCGATTTCCAAATCCGGCGAGCACCCGCGCGTCGCATCCGGCTTCCTCCTGCCACGCATCAGCAGCGCCTTGCCGGAGGACCCTATGACCCGCAAAAAGCTCATTCTCACCCTCGTCGCTACCACCGCGCTCAGCGGGATCGCCTTCTCCGCCGCCCGGGCCCGGGACGTGCCGAGGGTCGCGACCGGCTTCGTCGCAAATGTCATCTGCTCGGAGACCTTCGTGTCAGGTCTTTCGCCGGCGCGGGTCTTCTCCGAGACCACCGAGGCGATGCCGGGCACCGGCCTGATCACCTGGGCGATGGACTACCAGGTCGACCGCACCCGGAAGGACGTCACAGTGACGCTGTTCGGCGTCGGCCGCAGCCATGCGGTCTATCGCGAGGGGTTGGGCTGCACGCTCGACCATGGCGAGACGCTGGCCGACGCCGCGCTCCCGCCGGAAAAACCGCAAGCCGCATCGCTGCCCGAGATCGCCGGTTCCGCCATCGTCGCGCCGCAGAGCCCGCAGCTTGCGATGGCGCTCGACCGCGCCTTTGCCGAGCCGGCAGAGCCGCCGTTCCGCCGCACCCGCGCTGTTGTCGTGATCAAGGATGGCCGCGTCGTCGCCGAGCGTTACGCCGACGGCATCGGCATCGATACCCCGCTGCTCGGCTTCTCCGCGACCAAATCGGTGATCTCGGCGCTGATCGGAATCCTGGTCCGCGAAGGCAAATTGACACGCGACCAGCCGGTCCCGATCGCGGCCTGGCAACGTCAGGACGATCCGCGCCATGCGATCACGGTCGACCAGCTGCTGCGCCACACCGCGGGACTTGCGCTCGGCAGTTCGCTGCAGGCCTCGCTTGCCTCCGCGCTCGAGCCGGTCAATCGGATGAAGTTCATGGAGCGGGATATGGCCGCCTTCGCCGAGAGCTTTCCGCTGGAAAGCGCGCCCGGCCGGGTCTGGAATTATCATGACGGCAACTACCTCGTCCTCTCGCATCTGATCCGCAACGCCGCCGGCGGGCATGCAGCGGATGTGCTGCGCTTCGCGCGCCAGGAGCTGTTCGGCCCGCTCGGCATGCGCAATGTCGTGATGCAATTCGACGCATCAGGAACGCCGGAAGGATCGAGCCAGATGATGGCGAGCGCGCGCGACTGGGCGCGCCTCGGCCTGCTCTATCTCAATGACGGCATGGCCGGCGGCAGGCGCATCCTGCCCGAGGGCTGGGCGGCCTATTCGGCTTCGGCCACGCCGAATGCCTGGGTCGGCTACGGCGCCGGCTTCTGGACCAATCTCGGTGACAGCTTTGGCGCCAACTATCGCATCGCGCATGGCTGGCCGCGCGATGCCTATTTTGCCAAGGGCACGATCGGCCAATACGTGATCATCGTGCCGTCGGAGCGGCTCGTCATCGCCCGTCTCGGCCGCTCGCCCAATTCGCCGCCGGATGCGGACGGCGTGTTCGGTCTGGTGCGCGATGTCGTGGCCGCGACGTCAGGCAAGACGAAGCTTGCGGGCGGCAATTGAACGGTACGACCTCAATCTTGTCCCTCGTCATCCCGCGCAAAGCCGAAGCCCTTGCGCGGGGAGCCGTTGGCGCTGACGGTGTCGACGCCGAAGGCGACGCGAACTGCAGCAGCGCCTGCAGGCCGCGCCCACCATCGTCAGCGCGTCGCCCCTATTGTCTTCGGCAACTGACCTCCCGAAGCGGCCCAATCGTCATACGAGCGGAACTTCAGGCCGAGCCGCTCGTAATAGACGCGGAGGTAACCGTCGCTGGCACGAGTGACGGCGTCGGGTCTCACCGCCTGCACTTCCTGCGCTATTACGCCAACATAAGTCTTGTCGCTGCCGTTGTATGAGAAGCGATAGTAACCGAGGCCGTTGTCGAGTCGTCCAAGGAACACCACGTCGTGTTTGAGCTGGATGTCGGATCGGCGTCCACCACCGCCACGACCACCACCACCACCACCACGGAAACCGCCACCGCCGCCGCGGAAACCGCCACCGCCGCCACGGAAGCCGCCGCCGCCGCCACGGAACGCCGCAGCCCGATGTCCGCCGCCAGCAAACCGCGCCCCGCCGCCGCCACGGCCCGCCGATGGCCTGAAATGTCCGGTTCTGGACGCTCCACGGTGCGCCGCGCGACCACCAGACCTTGCGTTCCTTGCCGCCGTCGAGCGGTTACCCGCTTGGCGATTGCCGGCCGTTCTGCCAGCACCGGCCTGCCTGTTTGTCGCTCGGCCTCGGTCGCCCGCGTTCGGACGATTGTTGCCGGTTCCTAATCCTTGCCGGTCTCCAGCTGGCCGTCGATTGGCGTTGCCAAACTTCTGTTGCAGGTTCGCGTTGTTATAACGCGCCCCCTGTCGATGGCTTGCATCATGTTGCCAATGCTCGACGCGAGCACCGCGATTGACGTCGATAGCTCCACCGCCCCAGTTGACCCGACTGCCGCCCCACCAACCGCCGCCACCCCAGTAGCCGCCGGTGGCCCATCGCCCCAGTGCATAGGCCGTGCCGAATGCCACGCCGGCCGCGATAACGCCGGCTCCGATGTAGCTGGGATAGCCCCAGTCGTAGGGATAGGCAGGATAGTCCGAGTAGGGCCAATCGCCATAAACCACGTTCGGCTCGTAATACGGAACGTAGATGCTGTCTTCCGAGGCAGGTTCAATGTAGATGACTTGCCGGTTCTGCTCCGACTTTGTCGTCACCTTCTGCTCTTTCGTGGTGACCAGCTTCTTCCTGTCATAGGCTTTCGAGCGGAGCCGCTGCACAGCATCCATCACGTCCTGCTGCTGAGCCAGAAATGCTTCGCCCAGCTTCTGGGTCCAGTCGAGATGCTCGTTCATCATCTGGAGAACCGACGGCGTCGCGACCAACGCCTTGACGCTTGCGTCCCAGCCCTGCTTCTCCGCAGCCGTCTTTAGGGCGTCTCCCTTCAGACCCTTGTTCTGATTCATCCAGCGTTCCGCGCGCACCACTTCGAGCGGATAGGTCGATGCCATGAGCACGTTCGACAACAGCGTGTCGGGATACAACGCAACCGGCGCGACCAGCGCATCGAGTTCGGCGGGCTTGAGCGCCGGTGGCTCGGGAACAGGCGAGGGAGCGGTGCTGGGTGTTTGAACTGGCTGATCGGTTGTCTGGGCTTGCAAGGGCGAACTGACGTTCAGCCATCCAAGGAAGGCGCATACCCAGCACATGATTCTAAGGATTCGCATATTGGTGGTCTCCACCCGAGCACGAGCTCCTACGATCGATCATGACGAGCGGCGGGTGATTTGACCTAGATCAAAGGACCTTGCGTGCGAAGCGGAGCTGCAAAGCTCGGACAAATCGAGTTGCGAGGAAACGGATTGCCGGGCTGGGGCCACCATCCAATCTGCAATCAGATTCCTGGCTTTCGCCAGGGACGACAGCGAGGGAGATACCCGCGCCTACTGTCGCCCCAGCTGCGTCGCCGTCTCCACGCGATCGAACCGTTCCAGCGTCAGGATCGCGTCGGCGAGCTGGTCGGCACGCTTGTCAAGCACGGGCCGCGCCAGCGTCAGGAACTTCTGCTGCATCGCCTGCGCGTCGGGGAACGAGGTTGGCTCGCCAGACGGATCGGCGTAGAGGCGCTCATGGGTGCCGTCGTCGGTTGTGATGGAGACGCGGGCGCCGAACGGGTGGGTGCGGCCGATCTCGAGGCGATCGTCCTGCACCACATCGAACTTGTCGGCGAGCGCGTCGATGGCCGCATCGCCGAGACGATCGTAATCGTCCCAGCCGAAGCGGCCCTGGTCGAGCGCGATTGCACCGGTGAAAAACATCGAGAACTGGCCGCCGACAACAGAGGTTGGATGCCGCTTGGTGGCGGCATCGCCGGTCAGCGTGATGCCGTTGCGGTGCAGGCCGATCTCGACCTTCCGGATCTGGTCCGGCGTCAGATTGTGCTCGCGGCGCATCGCGATCAGCGCGTCGATCGCCGCATGGGTGTAGCGGCAGCTCGGATAGGGCTTTACGCCGATCTTCATGGTCTCATAGGTGCGGCCGAGGCCGGCCACCGCCTTGTCGGGATGCGCGTCGTCGCTGTAGCCGACCAACAGGCCGTGCTTGCCCTCGACCGATTCGCTCGATCCGACGAAATCATTGCGCGCCAGGGTCGCTGCGATCACGCCGTTCATCGCGGCGGCGCCGACCTGATAGCGCTTGTTCCAGGCGCCGTTGACCAGGAATTGCAACGAGCCGGCGGCCTGGCTGCCGGAGACGCCGAATGCGGAAGCGATCTGCTCCTTCGACAGGCCGAACAGCTTCGCGGCCGCCGCCGCGGCGCCATAGGTGCCGGCGGTCGCCGTCGGGTGGAAGCCGCGAGCGTAATGCGAGGTCGGGTCGAGCGCGTTGCCGAGCCGGCAGCACACTTCATAGCCGGCTACGATCGCGGTCAGCACGTCGCGTCCGGACGCACCCACCATCTCGCCGACCGCGAACGCGGCGGGGACCACCGGTGCGCTCGGATGCAGCGAGGAATCGGCGTGGGTGTCGTCGAAGTCGAGGGAATGGCCGAGCGCGCCGTTCAGCAGCGCGGCGACGGCCGGGGTCCAGGTCTTGGTGTCGCCGAACACGGTGGCTTCGCCCTTGCCGTCCAGCGCCAACGCCTCCAGCATCTTCATCAGCGAGGGGGTCGATTCCGCGTCGCGGCGGGCGCGGATGGTGCTGCCGAGGAAATCCAGCGTAAGGACCTTGGCGCGCTGCAAAACCTCCGGCGGGATGTCCTGAAATTTCAGATCGGCGACATAGGCGGCGAGCGTTGCGGTTTCGTGGGCCATCGTGTTTCCTCAATTTTGCGGCGCAGGGTAGGCGGGGCTGACTTGCCTTTCAAGCGGTTGCCTTTCAAGCCGACTTGCCGCCGCGGGCAACTGCCATGCCCTAGTTCAGATAACACGGACTTTTCTGTCGATTCCGGATCGGGGTGCATGAAGGCCTTCGCAAAACGCATGTTTCGCCAGCTCTGGAGCCGCAAGACGCAAATGGCGCTGGCGGTCCGGATCGCGGCTTCGGGGGTGGCCGCCTATGCCATTGCGGTCGCGTTCCACCTGCTGCTGCCGCTGTGGGCGGTGCTGACCTCGCTGATCGTGACGCAAATGAGCGTCGGCCGCTCGCTGAAGGCGACCCGCGACTACATGCTCGGGACGATCGGCGGCGCCGTCTATGGCGGCGCGATCGCGGTGCTGATTCCGCATTCCGGCGAGGGCAGCCTGCTCGCGCTGCTGGTGCTCGCGATCGTGCCGGTCGCCTTCATCGCCTCGCTCAATCCGAGCCTCAATTCCGCGACGGTGACGGCGGTGATCGTGCTGCTGCTGCCGACGATGCATCAGTCCAATCCGCTGGACTCCGCGATCGACCGCGTCCTCGAGGTCACCGTCGGGGCGCTCACCGGGCTCGTGATCTCGTTCCTGGTGCTGCCGTCTCGCGCGGTCAGTCAGATCCGGGTCAATGCGTCGAAATTGCTCGATCTGCTCGCAGCGGCGTTCGCCGAGCTGCTGGCCGGCCTGACGCGTGGCCTCGACAACGACGCGCTGCACCGTATCCAGGACGGCATCGGCACCGCGGTGACCAACCTGCACGCGACGGGCACGGAGGCCGAGCGCGAGCGTTTCATGCATCTGTCGTCAGGCCCTGAGACCGGACCGCTGCTGCGCACGATCCAGCGGCTGCGGCATGACGTCGTGATGATCGGACGCGCCTGCGTCGTGCCGCTGCCCGCCGACATCCAGGCGCGGCTGGCGGGGCCGCTGTCCGACGTCAGCAAGGCGATCGTCACCTACATGAAGTCGGTCGCATCCTCCTTGCGCGCCGGCAGCGGCTCAGCGGATCTGGCCCCGGTCGATGCGGCGCTGCACGCCTACAGCGACGAGGTCGCCGCGATCCGTCGTGACGGTTTGATCCGCGGCCTGCCGGTCGACGCCGCCGAGCGCTTCTACGCGCTCGGATTTTCGCTGGAGCAGATGCGCCAGAACCTGACCGACCTCAAGCGCTGCCATGGCAATTGGTGCACGGACGAGGACGATCCGAAAGGGAGCTCGAAATGATGCCGGGCTACACCTTGCGACGGGTCAGGCCCTTGCCCTCCATACGCCAGATCAGGAGGTCGATACGGTCCTGACCGAAGAACGGCTCGTTCTCGAACACGAAGGTCGGTACGCCCCAATGGCCGGACGCGGCATGGGCGTCTTCATTGGCCTTGATCACCAGTTCGAAGCGATCGGGATCGGCAGCGACGGCCGCATCCATCGCGGCGAGATCGAAGCCCGCGGCGCCGGCTGCTCTGGTGAGATGGTCGCCCTCGTTCCAGCCCTTCACCGTGCCGTCCCACAGCACGCGGCTGATCGCATGGGTGAAGTCGAGCGAGCGTCCCTCGAGCTGCGCGGCGGCGCCGAGCCGGGTCAGGCGGTGGATGTAGGGCTGGTGTGCGGCGACATCGAGTGTCGCCATGTCCTGCACGATCGGATCCGGGCGCGGAAAGCGGAACGGGATGTTCTCGTGCTTCGCGACGCGGCTGGAATCAAGCACGACATAACGGGCGAAACGCGGATCGGTCTTCTTGAAGAAGCCGGGTACGCGCACCGCGAGCGGATAGACCGGCCGCAGGTTCACCGCGACATCGTAGTCGGCGACCATCGTCAGCGTCCTCGGCAGCGCCAGGTAGCTGTAAGGGCTGCGGAACGAGAAGAAGAGATCGACCGAGAGCGTCATGATCTAGTCGGCGACCTTGCGCAGCATCGCCGGCACGATCAGGCGGTGGAACGGCAGGATGACGGCAAGATAGGCGCGGCCGAACCGATTGTGGGTCAGCACCAGCGTGGTGGCCGTGACATTGCGGCGAGGTCCCGCCGTCGCGACGTCGACGACCAGCCGGAAGTCGAGATGCTTGTCGTTGAAGCCCGCGACCAGCCGCTCCGGCGTTTCGCTGACGACCGGAAAAATCCCGATCATGTCGCGCCCCGTCCCGGCACCCGACTTTTTCAGGCCGAATGGTGCGACCAGGATGTTGCGCAGCGCGATCAGCAACTCGATCCAGCGCGGCTGCCGCGTGATCATCGCCTCCGTCGCGTGCCGTGCGTCGAGACCGGCTTGCGCGGTCTCGATCCGGAACGCGTCGATGAACTGCGCGCCCGCAAGCAGCGCGCCGGAATCAACGTCTGGCGTGACCTCGTCGACTTTCATGGCAGCAGTGTGCGCGCCAGCAGGCGGAAGCGCAAGATCAGGAGGGTGGCATAGACCGCGGTCCCGAGCGACAGCCCGATCCAGACACCCGCGGCGCCGTATCCCGCCCGGAAGGCAAGCGCATAGGCCGACACGAACCCGACCAGCCAGTAGCTGATGGTGGCGAACAGCAGCGGCAGCTGAGTGTCGTTCATGCCGCGCAGCGCGCCCGCCGTGGTGGTCTGGACGCCGTCGGCGATGAAGAAGGTGGCGCCGATCAGGAGCAGCGTCGCGGTGAGCCTGGCGGTGGTGTCGGTGGCTTCGCCGAGGAATATCGCCGCGATTTCGAACCGCGCCATGATAACCGCGAGCGTCATGATGCTCATGAAGGCGCCGCTCAGCGCGACCGCGACGTAGCCCGCGCGGCGCAGCCCGGCCGGATCACATCGTCCAACCGCGTGGCCGACCCGCACGGTTGCTGCCATGCCGACGCCGAACGGCACCATGAACAGGATCGCCGCGATCTGCAGCGCGATCTGGTGTGCGGCGAGCGCAGTGGTGCTGATCAGGCCCATCAGGAGACCTGCGGCGCCGAACATGCCGTATTCCAGCAGGAACGCCAGCGAGATCGGTGCGCCCACTGCCACGAGCTTGCCCATCAGCGGCCAGTCGATCCGCCAGACGCGGCTGAACACGTGGTATTTCCGGAACGGCTGGCGCCGCGCGGTGAACCAGACGCCGGCGACGAAGGTGCCGAGATTGACGAGGGTGGTCGCAAGCCCTGCACCGAACAGGCCGAACTCGGGCGCACCCCATTTTCCATAGAGCAGCAGGTAGACCAGCAGGGCATTGGCCGGGATCGCCGCGAGCGTGATCCATAGCACCGGCTCGGGCCGGTTCACTGCGCTCATGAAGCCGCGCAGCGCAATGAACCATAGCGCCGGCAGGATGCCCCAGACCAGACCGAACAGATATTGCTGGGCGAGATGGGCGGCCGCCGGCGCCTGGCCGAGCGCGAGCAGGATCGCCTCGCCGTGGAACGGCAGGGCCATCAGCGGCAGCGCCATGAACAGGGCCGCCCACAAGCCGACGCGCAGCGCGCGCCGCATCATGCGGGGGTCGCGGGCCCCGAACGCCTGCGCGGCCAGGGGGGAGACCGCCGAGACCAGCCCCATGCCGAAGGTGAAGCTGACGAAGAACACCGTATGCGCCAGCGCGGCTGCAGCCACGGTATCGCTGCCCAGCCGGCCTATGAAGGCGATGTCGGTCGTCATCATCGCGATCTGGCCGAGCTGGGTCAGCGCAAGCGGCACCGCGAGCTTGAGCGTTTCCGCAAGCTCGGCCGCAAGCTGATTGCCAGAGACGGCTTCGGCCGCGCGCGGCGCGGCCGGTTCGCTTTTCTCGATGAAGGCCATAAGCGCAAGCTTAGCACGGCAAGCAGGCCAAAAGCATGGCCAAGCTGCCGCGATCGGTCAGGATCGCGCCGGAATCCGCTTGATCCTGGCGCCGAGCGCGTTCAACCGCTCCTCGATCCGCTCATAGCCGCGCTCGATCTGGTCGGCATTGTTGATCGTGGAGGTGCCCTCGGCACACACCGCGGCAAGCAGCATCGCCATGCCGGCGCGGATATCGGGCGAGGTCATCGGCGCGCCGCGCAGCCGGCTCGGGCCTGCGACGATCGCGCGATGCGGGTCGCAAAGCACGATGCGTCCGCCCATTGCGATCAGCTTGTCGACGAAGAACATCCGCGATTCGAACATCTTCTCGAACATCAGGATGACGCCGTCGCACTGTGTCGCGGTAACGATCGCAATCGACATCAGGTCCGCCGGGAAAGCCGGCCAGGGCTGGTCCTCGAGCTTTGGCACGTGGCCGCCGAAATCATCGTGGATCTTCATGGTCTGGTTCGACGGCACGACGAGATCGTCGCCCTCGACGCCGCAGACGATGCCGAGCCGCTCAAAGCCCATCCGGATCGAGCGCAGATGCTCGACGCCGGCACGCGCGATGCGCAGCGGCGATCGCGTCACCGCGGCAAGACCGATCAAGGAGCCGACCTCGATGTGGTCGGGCTGGATCGCGTAGCTCGCGCTGCCCAGCGTCGCCGGCCCGTGCACGATGATGGTGTTGGTGCCGATGCCTTCGATCTTGGCGCCGAGCGCGACGAGGAAATTCGCAAGGTCCTGCACATGCGGCTCGGATGCCGCATTGCGCAAGTAGGTGGTGCCGCGCGCGGCCACGGCGGCCACCAGGGCATTTTCGGTCGCGGTGACGCTGGGCTCGTCGAGGAAGACGTCCGCGCCCTTCAGCCGCGAGGCGCGGAATTCGAGGCGGTGGGTCGCGGTGACGGTGGCGCCGAGCTGCTCGAAGGCCAAAAAGTGAGTGTCGAGGCGACGGCGGCCGATCACGTCGCCGCCGGGCGGCGGCAGCGCCACCTCGCCGCATCGGGCAAGCAGCGGCCCCGCGAGCAGGATCGACGCGCGGATCCGCGCGCACAGCTCGGGATCGAGATCGGCGGCGCGGATTTCCTTGGCGTGAATCTGGAGCGTGTTGCGCCCGGTCCATTCGGCCGAGGCGCCGACCGAGCGGCACAGCTCGACCAGCGTTTCCGTGTCGCGGATGCGCGGCACGTTGGTCAGCACGACCGGGTGTTCGGTCAAAAGCGCCGCGGCGATGATCGGCAGCGCGGAATTCTTGTTGCCGGACGGCTCGATGGTGCCGGAGAGCCGGCGGCCGCCTTCGACGATGTACTGGATAGGCGGCACGCGGAAAGAAGCCCCTTAGGTATCGATGGTGGCGCTGAGCGAGTTTTCCTGAATGAAGTCGCGGCGCGGTTCTACCACGTCGCCCATCAGTTTGGTGAAGATATCGTCGGCCTCGTCCACCTCCTTGACCTTCACCTGGAGCAGCGAACGAGCCTCGGTATCCAGCGTCGTCTCCCAGAGTTGCTCGGGGTTCATCTCGCCGAGACCCTTGTAGCGCTGCAAGGTGACGCCCTTGCGGGCGGCGTCGGTCACGGCTTCGAACAGGCCGACCGGGCCATAGATGACCGTTTCCGTGTCCTTGCGGCGGAGCTTGCCGGGTCGCGCGTAGACGTCCTGCAGCCTCTGCCGGTACTCGTGCAGCTTGCGTGCGTCGGCCGAGCCGAGGAAGGCGTCGTCGATGATCGCGACATCTTTCACGCCGCGAACGGTGCGCTCGAACACGAAGCCCTGGCCTTCGACAAACTTTCCGGTCCAGCCGCGCTCCACTTCGTCGGCCTGGGCATCGAGCCGGTGCGCCATGTACTCCGCCGCCGCGCCGGCGTTTGCGGGATCAGTGTAGATGTCGCGGCCGAACATGCCTGCGACCGCGGCCTGCTCAATGACCTTCCGGTTATACCGGCTGTGCAGGTTGCGCAGCACGGAGCGGATGATGCGCGCGTCTTCCACCAGCGTCAGCAGGTCACGGCCGGAGCGGTCGTCGCCGGCCGCCGGCTTGAACACGCATTCATCGAGCCCGGTCGAGATCAGATAATCCTCGAGCGCGCGCTCGTCCTTGAGATACTGCTCGGACTTGCCGCGCGAAACCTTGTAGAGCGGCGGCTGGGCGATGTAGAGAAAGCCGCCATCGATGATTGCGCGCATCTGACGATAGAAGAAGGTCAGGAGCAGCGTGCGGATATGGGCACCGTCGACGTCGGCGTCGGTCATCACGATGATCTTGTGATAACGCAGCTTGTCGACCGCGAAATCGTCGCTGATGCCGGTGCCGAGCGCAGTGATGAGCGTGCCGATCTGTTCGGAGGACAGCATCTTGTCGGGACGCACGCGCTCGACATTGAGGATCTTGCCGCGCAGCGGCAGCACCGCCTGGAATTCGCGGTTGCGGCCCTGCTTGGCGCTTCCGCCGGCCGAGTCACCCTCGACGATGAACAATTCGGATTTGGCCGGATCCTTCTCCTGGCAGTCGGCGAGCTTGCCGGGCAGCGAGGAGACGCTGAGCGGATTCTTGCGGGTCAACTCGCGGGCCTTGCGCGCGGCTTCTCGCGCCGCGGCGGCCTGGATCACCTTGCCGACGATCACCTTGGCTTCGCTCGGGTGCTCCTCGAACCAGGCCGCGAGAGCCTCGTTCAGGACGTTCTCGACCACCGGGCGCACTTCCGAGGACACCAGCTTGTCCTTGGTCTGCGACGAGAATTTCGGGTCCGGCACCTTCACCGACAGCACCGCGGTGAGGCCTTCGCGGCAGTCGTCGCCGGTCAGCGCGATCTTTTCCTTCTTCGCGTTGGCCTCGGCATAGCCGTTGACCTGGCGTGTCAGCGCGCCGCGGAAGCCGGCCAGATGGGTGCCGCCGTCACGCTGCGGGATGTTGTTGGTGAAGCACAGCACGTTCTCATGGTAGCTGTCGTTCCACCACAGCGCGGCCTCGACGCCGATGCCGTTGGCCTCCGAACGCACCATGATCGGAGCAGGCACGATCGCCTTCTTGTTGCGGTCGAGATATTTGACGAACTCCTCGACGCCGCCGGAATAATGCATCTCCTCGCGCTTCTCGACCGCATGGCGCATGTCCGAGAGCACGATGTTGACGCCGGAATTGAGGAAGGCGAGTTCGCGCAGGCGATGCTCGAGCGTCGCGAAATCATACTCGATGTTCTTGAAGGTCTCGACCGAGGCGTGAAAGGTGACCTCGGTGCCGCGCTTGCCGGGTGCCTCGCCGACCACCCTGAGCGGCGCGACGGAGTCGCCGTGCGCGAACTCGATATAGTGCTCCTTGCCGTCACGCCAGATCCGCAGCTCGAGCTTGCTGGACAGCGCGTTGACGACGGAAACGCCGACGCCGTGCAGACCGCCGGACACCTTGTAGGAGTTCTGGTCGAATTTGCCGCCGGCATGGAGCTGGGTCATGATGACCTCGGCCGCCGAGACGCCTTCGCCCTTGTGAATGTCGACCGGGATGCCGCGACCGTCGTCGTACACGGTGACGGAACTGTCGGCGTTGAGGGTGACCAGGACGCGGCTCGCAAAGCCCGCCAGCGCCTCGTCGATCGCGTTGTCAACGACCTCATACACCATGTGATGCAGGCCGGAACCGTCATCGGTGTCGCCGATATACATGCCGGGCCGCTTGCGCACGGCATCGAGGCCCTTCAGCACCCGGATCGATTCCGCGCCGTATTCGGCCGGAATGGGATGCTCGGTTTCGGCAGGGGTCTGCCGGGCAGGTTCTGTCATGTGAGGCCTTCGAGGAGTGTCCCGAATCAGCTGCGCAATATGAGGCGCTGATTATGCTATTTGTGCCATGAAAGAAGAGTTGCGCATAGCGCAATCTCTCAGTCCACAAAGTATTGAATAGATAGGATTTTTTGGCGCTCTTTCAAGGTCGCCAGAGGCCGATTCCAAGGCTCTCGAAAAGCCCGATTCGCGGGCAAATTCGGCGCTTCGCCCAAGCGTGATTCCTGCCCTCAGCCGCGCCGCGTCGCCCGGCCGGACTCGACGTCGAAGATCTCGCCTCTCGGGCCGAGATCGACGAACGCAGCAGGATCGGCGCCGGTCATCCAGACCTGCGCGCCGAGCTTGCCGAGTTCCGCGAACAGCGCCTTGCGCCTGTTGGGATCGAGATGCGCCACGACCTCATCGAGCAGCAGCAGCGGCACGATGCCGGTCATCTCGGCGACCATCGTGGCGTGGGCCAGCACCAGTCCGATCAGCAGCGCCTTCTGCTCGCCGGTCGAGGCATCGCGCGCCGGCATGTTCTTCGGCGCGTAGACCACCTGCAGGTCGGTCAGGTGCGGACCGTCGAGCGTGCGTCCGGCCGCGGCGTCGCGCGGACGGTTCGCGCGCAGGATCTCGCGGTAGCGGTCCTCGACTGCGGTGGCGGGTTCATGCAGCAGCGCATTCTCCATCCAGCCGTCCAGTGCGATCTCGGCGGAGGGAAACGCCGAGGCCGCGCCGCGCTCGCGCAGCATCGTGGCGAGCCTCGCGGCCGTCTGGCCGCGCGACGCCGCGACCGCGACCGCAAGCTCTGCGGTTTCGCGCTCGATCGCGTCACACCAATGGTCGTCGTAATTGCGGACCTCGAGCAGCCGGTTGCGCGAGCGTAGCGACCGCTCCAGCGCCGAGACGCGGCTGGAATGGTCGGAATCGATCGCCAGCACCAGGCGGTCGAAGAAGCGCCGTCGTTCGGATGCTGCGCCCATGAACAGCCCGTCCATCGCCGGTGTCAGCCAGACGATGCGCAGATGATCGCCGAACGCCGCCGCCGAGCCGACCGGCTCGCGGTCGATCCGGCAGCGCCGGCTCGTGCCATTGGCTTCGCCGCTCGGGGCATCGATGCCGGTGCCCAGCGTTGCAAGGCCCAGTGCGCCCTCGACCTCGGCCGACACCGCCCAGGAGCCGTCGCCCTGGTTGTCGGCAATGTCCTCCAGTGTCGCGCGGCGCAGGCCGCGGCCCGGCGACAGGAACGAGATCGCCTCCAAACAATTGGTCTTGCCGGCGCCGTTCGGCCCGACCAGCACCACCATGTCGCCCTGTGCCGACAGCGTCGCCGCCCGGTAATTGCGGAAATGCGTCAGCGACAGGCGATGAATACGGGACGGGGTCATCTCAACTCGTCATTGCCGGGCATTCGTGCCTGGCCACGACGCAATCTAGTGATGGGACGCGCGAAGGAAAGTGCGTCACACCCGCATCGGCATCAGCACGTAGAGCGCGCCCTTGTTGTCCTTGTCCTGGACCAGTGTCGGCGAGCCGGGGTCGGCGAGCTTGAGCACCGCGACCTCGCCCTCGATCTGGGCGGCAATATCGAGCAGATAGCGCGAGTTGAAGCCGATATCGAGGGCGTCTGAGGCGTATTCGACCTCGAGCTCCTCGGTGGCGCTGCCGGAGTCGGGATTGGTGACCGAGAGCACCAGTTTGCCGGCGGACAGCGCGAGCTTCACGGCGCGGCCGCGCTCGCTGGAGATGGTCGAGACGCGATCGACCGCGGCCTCGAAATCCTTCTTGTCGACGACGAGTTCCTTGTCGTTGTTCTGCGGAATGACGCGCCCATAATCCGGAAAGGTGCCGTCGATCAGTTTCGAGGTCAGCACCACATTGCCGAGCGAGAAGCGAATCTTGCCCTGCGACAGCTCGATCGCGATCTCCGCCTCGCCGTCCTCGATCAGCCTCTGCACCTCGCCGACCGTCTTGCGCGGCACGATCACGCCGGGCATGCCGGCCGCGCCCTTGGGCAGCACGAGATCGATCTGCGCCAGGCGGTGGCCGTCGGTGGCGACGCCGCGAAGCGTCGCGGCCTTGGCGCTGCCGGCCGAGTGCAGATAGATGCCGTTGAGGTAGTAGCGGGTCTCCTCGGTCGAGATCGCAAACTGGGTGCGGTCGATCAGGCGCTTGATGTCGGAGGCCGGCAGCGCGAACGAATGCGTCATCTCGCCGGCGGCGAGATCCGGGAAGTCGCTCTCCGGGAGCGTCTGCAGGGTGAAGCGCGAGCGGCCGGCGCGCACCGCGAGCACGGAACGATCGCCGTCGGCTTCCAGCACGATCTGCGAGCCGTCGGGCAGCTTGCGGACGATGTCGTAGAACATGTGCGCCGGCACGGTGGTCGAGCCGGCGGTTCCGGTCTCGGCCGCCAGCGTTTCCGTCACCTCGAGGTCGAGGTCGGTCGCCTTCAGCGACAGCTTGGCGCCCTCGGCGCGTATCAACACGTTGCCGAGGATCGGGATGGTGTTGCGGCGCTCGACCACGCGGTGGACGTGGCCCAGCGATTTCAGGAGTTGCGCGCGCTCGACGGTGACCTTCATTGCAATACCCGCCAGATCCCTCAGATGGAAAAGCCGCGCGGCCGTTCACGGCAGCGCCGCGGCGTTGGAAACCCGAAAAGCCGGATCAATGTCGGATTTGATCAAACCCACGGGGGGACCGCAAGGTGGCGCGGATGGCGGGCGGGCGCAAGGGAAACGGCGCCCGTTCCCCACGTTTTGGGCTCGAAAATGCATTCGCCCGCCCCCTTGCGAAAAGGAGCGGGCGACGGGCACTGTCAGCCTTGCAAGCCGGTCTTATTCCTGCAACTGGCGCTTGAGCGATTCGACCTCTTCGGAGAGCGCCGTATCCTTGGCGACCAGTGCCTCAATCTTGCGCACGGCGTGCAGCACCGTGGTGTGGTCGCGGCCGCCGAAGCGCCGTCCGATCTCGGGGAGCGAGCGCAGGGTCAGCGTCTTCGCCAGATACATCGCGACCTGGCGCGGCCGCACCACATTGGCGGTGCGACGCGACGACAGCAGGTCGGAGCGGCTGACATTGTACTGCCGGGCGACCACGCGCTGGATGTCCTCGATCTTGATCCGCTTCGGCTCCTGCGGACGGATCAGGTCGCGCACCTCCCGCTCGGCCATCTCCAGCGTCACCGGCTGGTTGTTGAGCTTGGAATGCGCCAGCAGGCGGTTGATCGCGCCTTCGAGATCGCGGCCATTATGGGTGATGGTGTGCGCAAGATAGTCCAGCACCTCCTCGGGAACGTCGAAGCTCGCATGATGCACGCGGGCTGCGGCGACGCGCGACTTGAGGATGCCAAGGCGCAGGTCCTCGCCGAGCGAGCCCATCTCGACCACGAGCCCGCCGGCGAGCCGCGAGCGCACGCGGTCGTCGAGGCTCTCCAGGTCGGATGGCGGACGGTCGGCCGCGATCACGACCTGGCGGCCTGCATCGATCAGCGCATTCAGGGTGTGGCAGAACTCGGCCTGGGTCGACTTGCCCTGCAGGAATTGCAGGTCGTCGATCACGAGCACGTCGATGCCGCGCAGTGCCTCCTTGAAGGCCAGCGCCGTCTGCGTCTTCAGCGCGGCGACGAAGCCATACATGAACTTCTCGGCGGTGAGGTACAGCACCTTGCGCTCGCTTCCCGAGTTGCCGGCCCAGGTCACCGCCTGCAGCAGGTGGGTCTTGCCGAGGCCGACACCGGCATGGATGTAAAGCGGGTTGAACATCACGGGATCGCCGCGGCGTCCTTCCGCGACCTGGCGCGCGGCGGCGTGCGCCAGCGTGTTGGAGCGGCCGACGACGAAGCTTGCAAAGGTCAGGCGCGGATCGAGCGGCGAGCCGCCGAGTGCGTCGTGACTTGCGGACACCGGCGCGGTCGCAACCGATCGCAGCTCGGGGGCGGGACGGCCGTCGGTGCGCTCGACACGACGCACCTCGACCGGCGGGGGCGCTTCCTTCACCGGGGCTGCCGCGCGGATCGCGGAGCGCACGGTAAGGTCGATGCGATGCACTTCGGGCATTTCGGCCTGCCAGCAGGTGAGCACGCGGTCGGCGTAGTGCGCCTGGATCCAGCTCTTCAGGAACCGGGTCGGAACCGACAGGTGCACGCTCTCATCGTGCACGCTTTCCAGATCCATCCGCGCAAACCAGCTCGAATAGACATCCTCGCCAACGGTTGTCCGCAACCGACCCTTCACCCGCGACCAGCGATCCTGTTCCGTGTTCGTCATTGCTTTCGTACTTTTCCAAAACTGAGAGAGATGGTTGGTGCAAACCGCCGCGCATGTTTCCTGCCACGACGGCGACCTCAAGCGGGCGCAATCCTGCTCCGGACAAAGATCTCCCGTGCGGCGACAACGCGCCGTTGGCCAGATCAGTCGTTTGGAGAAGAAGCGTCCCGCGAGGTCAGCGCGTACTCGATGGTCTCTGCGCGCAGGAGATGAGGTCCGAAGGGCTCGTTACGGTACCACTGGAAATCTGCAGTTCGGCCGTGTTGGTGTCGATTGCAGTGATGATCCCGTAAGGCATAATTCTTCCCCCCTCTCGCCGCGACGTATCGCGGCGAGTTGTCAACTCGCTAGTATCTTAGTTCAGTGTTGCCGCAACCGACCACTAAAATGTCCGGCGCTGCGCCGCCGCGTTCTCGTCAACCCGTCCACTCGCTTCGCGTTCCCCCCTGCCGGACCGAAACGATCATTCCTGGTCTCTCTTGTTCGAGGCTCCCGGAGAACCGGGCGCAACGCCGGAGAAATTCAGACACAGGCCAACCGTCCTCATATTGCTATGAGTTGTCGATCCAGCTTCGCTTAGAGAGCGTCGCCACGCGCACACCGCCGCCGATTTGCGCGTCCGCCCCTGGGTCTCAAACCGCGCTGATCTGGAGAGCCGTGGGCGTCGCGGACAAGAAACAAATACACCAAGCTAATTTTCTGACAATCCGTGGATTCGACGGAGTTCGAGACTCTTCGCGACTGTTGCGTTGCTGCAATTCGGACGCCGCGAAAGCAAGTTTTTGAATCCGCGCATAGATTCGCTGGTGTCACAAACCACGGTCCAATACCAAAAAATTTTCATAGAAAATTTACATTTGCTTCTGCAGCGGACGATTTTCCAATCGCTGTTCCGCGCTATGTGCATAAGTAACTCGCGAAGCGTCATTTTTCACGATTACTTTTGCAGGGTAACTCCCCGCCCAGGATTCCCGATGCGAGAGCGCCGCGCTATTCCATCTGCGTTACTTAGCGCGCGGTCGCCAACCGTCGGCTGAAGCAAAACGTATCCGGTAGAACTACGGACACCACGAAACATGACATGTGGCATCTCCCGCGGCAACGCGCGTCGTCTCGCACGACGAAACTCATCCACCGCAAAAAACAAAAAAAGCCCGGCTCGCGCCGGGCTCCGTGACGATCGTTTTCTTCCGTCAGCTTACTTCGCGAGCTTCGCGATCTGATGCGACAGGCGCGACACTTTGCGGCTCGCGTTGTTCTTGTGAACGATATTGCGCTGCGCTGCCTTCATCAGTTCGGGTTCGGCGCGCTTCATTGCCGTCAGCGCCGCCTCGCGATCGCCGCGCTTGATCGCCTCTTCGACGGTGCGCACCGCGCCACGCATCTGCGTGCGGCGCGACTTGTTGATGATGGTGCGGCGGGCAATCTTGCGGGTCGCCTTCTTGGCGGAAGTGGTATTGGCCATGGTCTCAACTGTCCTTCGGCGGTGATCGCTCGGTGGTCGGGCTCGCGCGCACCGGCCGGTTCAAATCTCTACTCTTGTGTATTGTCCAAGGGTGTCTTCAAGGGTGTTCTTGAGTCGGCCATGCCAGGGAGCGAAAAGAGAGCCCCCACATGCGGCGGCCCTGTCCACGAACAGCGACCCAAAGAACAGCGGCGGCAGGATTGCGCCCGCCGCCATTGGCCGGTCTTATAGATGGCGCAGCTTGCAGCGTCAACGCTTTCCGGACCCAAAAAGCGGCCGAAATCGGGCCTGCGGGGCCCGGATAAGGTGCTGAAGTGGTTGAATTTCCCGGGGGCGCCCGGTAAGGCCTGACGTAGTTCGGGGCGCGACAGGGACTTTGGGTGACGCATGATCCGCGGCTTTTTCCGTCTGATCGGGCTTCTGCTGCTGGCCGGCGGATTCATCTTCATGGTCTATGACGGCGCCCGCTACGTCGCCGACCAGTCCCTGCGCTTCACCCGGTTCGGCCAGTTCTGGAACGACATTCACCAGTCCAGCCAGCAGGCATTCCGGACCTGGGTCGAGGGCCACGCGCCGTGGCTCTGGAACGACGTGATCCGGATCATCCTCGACCAGCCGGTGTTCGCTGTGCTCGGCATCGCCGGCATCCTGCTGATGATCCTGTTCCGGCCCCGCAAGCGCTTGATCGGCTATACGCGCGACTGACCCGGCGCCGCAGCGTAACGGGGCTGCCATCATTCGCGTAAAGACCTATATAGGTGACAGCCGGCCCGCAGGCAGTTGCCGCGTCGGCCGATGTCCCGCCTGGAGGTAATCCATGTTGTTCATGCGCAAGACCACCGCGTTGCCGAGCGCCGCCGAGGCGCTGCCCGGCCGCGCGACGCCGATCCCGACCGCGACCACGCATTTCGTCAACGGCAGCAAATTGCAGCCGCCATATCCCCAAGGCCTCGAGCAGGCGGTGTTCGGGCTCGGCTGCTTCTGGGGCGCGGAGCGCAAATTCTGGGAGCTCGGCGACGGCATCTACACCACCGCAGTCGGCTACGCCGGCGGCCACACGCCGAACCCGACATATGAAGAGGTCTGCTCGGGACGCACCGGTCACACCGAAGTGGTGCTGGTGGTGTTCGATCCGAAGAAGATCTCCTACGACAAGCTGCTGAAGACCTTCTGGGAGAACCACAACCCGACGCAAGGCATGCGCCAGGGCAACGATATCGGAACGCAGTATCGCTCGGCGATCTACACGTTCAGCGATGCGCAGCGCAACGCGGCCGACGCGTCGAAGGCCGGCTATCAGAAGGCACTCGCTGCGAAGGGCCTCGGCGCGATCACCACCGAGATCGTACCATCAGGCGCGTTCTACTTTGCCGAGGACTATCACCAGCAGTACCTCGCCAAGAATCCGGCCGGCTATTGCGGGCTCGGCGGCACCGGCGTGTCCTGCCCGATCGGTGTCGGCGTCACCGCCTGACTGTCATTGCGAGCCGACGGGTCGCGCGAACGAGCGCCGATGACATGCTCAGCGAAGCAATCCATATTCCTTCGGGATGGAATGGATTGCTTCGTCGCTTCGCCCCTAAAGCGCGATGAGGCTGCATCGTCGTCGCACCTTAGCTCCTTGTTTGAGCACGATCTCCGCGCAAACGCGTTCCGCGTTTGTCGCGAGGGGAAACCGCTACACACTTTCCGGCTCATGCTCTAGCAGTGACGAGGTTCCCGGCTGCCCGAGCGATCTCAAAACACCATTTGTTAACCATAACCGGTGCAAGACTAGGGCTGTCTCGCTTTGAGGGATGGCTCCCGTGCCGGTTGTGCGCGCGTTACGATTGCCGATCATCGCCGTCATGCTTGCGCTCGGGCTCACCGGCTGCATGAGCACGACCGGTCCGGTCGCCGTCGCCCCGCAAGGCGATCTCGATTCCATGGCTTATGGCCAGACCTACGCGCCGGCCCCGGTGGCCGATGCCAGCGGCGGCGGCGCGATCAGCGCGTTGCGCTCGGCCTTTGCAGGTTCCCCGCCCGGCTACTACGCAACGCCCGCCGCCGCTACAGTTATGTATGCCGGGACGGCAGCGCCGGTTTCGCATGCCGGCTACGACAGCGCCTATCATCTCGACGCCGGTGACCGGCTGCGCGTCGTGGTCTATGGCCAGGAGGGCCTCACCAACACCTACGCGATCGATGCCGCCGGCTCGATCACCATGCCGCTGATCGGATCGGTCCCGGCCCGCGGCCGCACGCCCGCCGGGCTCGCCGGCGAGATCACGGCACGGCTGCGCAACGGCTTCATCCGCGAGCCGTCGGTGGCGGTCGAGATCGAGGCCTACCGCCCGTTCTTCATCCTTGGTGAAGTCGCAGCCCCCGGCCAGTATCCCTATGTGCCGAACATGACCGTCGAAAGCGCGATTGCGATCGCCGGCGGCTTCTCGCCGCGCGCCCGGCGCGACAGTGTCACGCTGACGCATACGGATGCGGGCGGCGCCGGCCGCTTCGTGGTGCCGCTGGGCACGCCGATGAGCCCGGGCGATACGGTGTTCGTCGGCGAGCGCTGGTTCTGACGAAGGACAACGTCCTTCGTCGTTCCGGGGCGAGGCGTTGGCATCGAAATCCCGAGATTCCGGTTTCGCTCATTTCATTCGCGCCCGGAATGACGCGCGGAGAGGGTTTGTGCCCTATCGCGTCAGATGCTTCGCGAAGAATGCGAGGCTCCTCGGCCAGGCGATGTCGGCGCTGGCCTTGTCGTAGCTCGCGCGCTCATCGCAGTGGAAGCCATGCTGCGCGCCGGGATAGACGAAGACCTCGACCTCGGGCCGCTTCGTCTTGATGATTTCGACATCGCTCAAGGGGATGCCGGCGTCCTTCTCGCCGAAATGCAGCTGGGTCGCTACGCGCGGCTTGTCGTCGGCGAAGCGCGCGATGGCGCCGCCGTAATAGCCGACCGCAGCCGTGAGCCCGTCGAGCTTGGTGGCGGCAGCATAGGCGACACTGCCGCCGAGGCAGAAGCCGATGATGCCGACCGGCCCGGCCGATGTCACCGCGTCGATCGCCGCCTGGGTGTCGCGCAACATCGCGGCCCAGTCCGGGTTGGCGACGAATTTCCGCGCATTGGCGATCTCGTCAGGCGAATAGCCGCTCTGGAAGTTCGGCGTGATGCGGTCGAAGATCGACGGTGCGACGGCGACATAGCCCTCGCTCGCCAGCCGGTCGCAGACCGAGCGGATGTGGTGATTGACGCCGAAAATCTCCTGGATCACGACGACGGCGCCTTTGGGCGCGCCGGCAGGTTCTGCGCGATAGGCGCCGAGTTCAAAACCGTCCGAAGCCTTGAGCCTGATATCGTGTCCCACGGGTCATCCTCATCACGTTTGGGGTTGCAGTTTCGAGACGCGCGCGAACTGCCTATTTCCACATCCAGTTCTCGCCCCAGTCGCCCTTCCAGCCGGCCAGCCGGCCCTTGCGGAATTGCAGATAGAGCCGGTCATGGTGCGCGAACAGTCCGCTGCCGCCGAGGTCGCGGAAGGTCAGGAAAATCTCGTCGCCAGGCCGGCCGCCGACATAGGTGAGGGGCGTGCCGAGCGCGTGCTGTGCCTCGTCGACGCCCATGCCGAACGCCAGCGGCGTGTTGTTCGACAGCGTCGCGGTGAAGGAATTGGGCGCAGTGCTGAACGGTGCCGGTTTTTGGGCGCTTGCCGCGGTCACGACCCCCGCAGCCAGCAGCAGAGCAATGCCGATCGCCTTCATCAGGCAACCCTTCCCGGCGCGCCGGATTCAAGACCGTCCAGGAACGGCAGGACCGCCGCGATGAACGCCTGCGGCTGATCGATGTTGACGGCGTGGCCGGCATTCGGGATCACCACCTTCCGCGCCCCGGGAATCTTCGCCGCCATGTAGTCGGAGGCGGCCAGGAAGGGGGTATCGTCGGCGCCGACCACGACCAGCGACGGCACCCGGATGTCGGGCAGCGATTCGATTACCCTTGCGTCGCGCTGCGCCAGCATGCCGCGTGCGGCGAGCGCGAGACCCCTGGCATTGCGGTGCGTGACCGACGCGCGCTCGGCGCTGAGCGACTTCAGCACGTCCAGCCCGTCGCGATCGAACCGGTCGCCGGTGTCGCGGGCACGCTTGTTCCAGGCCTCGCGGGCGTCGTCCTTCTTGAAGCCAGGCCCGGTGTCGATGATCAACAGCGCGCGGACCCGTTCCGGGTGGGCGCGATGGAAGGCAAGCGACATATATCCGCCAAGTGACAGGCCGCCGACGATCGCCTGTTCGGCGCCAACGGCATCGAGCAGGGCGGCAATGTCGCCGACCGTCGCGGCCTCGCTGTAGGCATCGGGATCGTCGGGATAGTCCGACAGGCCGTGGCCGCGCATGTCCCACAAGATGAGCTTGTGACGCCTCGACAGCGCCTCGATCTGGCCTTGCCACATTGCCGAGGTCGAAGAGTAGCCGTGGGTGAGGATCAGCGCCGGGCCGCTGCCGTGGACCTCGTAGTGGATGTCGACGCCGTTGCGGTTGAGCTTGGCCATTCGCGGGCTCCTTGTCTTTTCCTTGTCGATGTCCTTGTCCGGCGACGCTACCGACCTTGGTAGGAGCTATCGATAAGACATCAACACTGGCATTTCAAAAGCTTCATGCATTTGCCGCAACGCACAACCGGCAAGTTGTCAATTTATTTCCTTCGAACATTTCCAAAATAAATTGCCTCTGTCCCGGAACCGGATCATTGTCTCGGCAACTGTCGCTTACCCGGTGGTCGACAGCCATGACCCAACAGTGAGATGCCGCCGTAAGCGGCTTCATACACCGGAAGGGGAGAGAGATGCCAAATCTCAATATCAACGGGCGGAATATGTCCGTCGAAGCGGCCAATGATACGCCGCTGCTTTGGGTCATCCGCGAGCAATTGCAGATGACCGGCACCAAATTCGGTTGCGGCGCGGGGCTCTGTGGCGCCTGCACGGTCCACCTCAATGGCGAAGCAGTACGGTCCTGCCAGACCTCGGTCGCCGACGCCGTCGGCAAGAAGATCACCACCATCGAAGGACTTTCCGCCAAGGGCGATCACCCCTTGCAGAAGGCCTGGATCGCCGAGCAGGTCCCGCAGTGCGGATACTGCCAGTCCGGCCAGATCATGCAGGCGGCGGCCCTGCTGTCGAAGAATTCCAACCCGACCAAGGACGAAGTCGTCGCGCATATGGACGGCAACCTCTGCCGTTGTATGACCTATTCGCGGATCCAGAAGGCGATCATGCGTGCGGCGACCGAAATGCGCACGGCGTCGGCCACCGGCAACGAGCGGAGGGCCACATGAACGAGCACGTGAAGAACGTCACCCCCGAGACGACTGATCTCAGCCGTCGTTCCTTCCTGGTCGGCACCGCGGCAACGGGCCTCGTGCTCGGCTATGCCGGCGTTCCCGGCATCGATCACGCCCTGGCCGCTGCGCCCGCGCATTTCGAGCCGAGCGTCTGGTATTCGATCGCCCCCGACGGTCTCGTCACCGTGACCTGCGGCAAGGCCGACATGGGCCAGCACGTTGCCTCGACCATGGCGCAGATCGTGGCCGAAGAACTCGGCGCGAGCTGGAAGGACATGCGGGTCCAGCTCGCATCCAACGATCCGAAGTTCAACGACCCCGTGCTGGGGGCGCAGATCACCGGCGGCAGCTGGTCGACCATGATGAACTTCGATGCAATGAGCCGCGCCGGTGCCGCCGGCCGCATGGCATTGACCGAAGCGGCAGCCGCCACGATGGGTGTGCCGGCGGGCGAACTGGTGGTCGGCAATTCCGTGATCAGCCATTCGAAGTCGAAGAAATCGATGTCGTTTGCCGAAGTGGTCAAGAGCGGCAAGGCGACCAAGACCTTCACCCCGGATGAGCTCAAGGCGATCAAGCTGAAGTCGCCCGAGCAGTACACGATGATCGGCGTCTCGGTGCCGCAGCTCGATATCCCGTCCAAGACCAACGGCACGGCGAAGTACGGCATCGACGTGATGCTGCCGGGCATGGTCTACGGCAAGGTCGTGACCCCGCCGGTACGCTACGGCGCCACCGTGAAATCGGTCGACGATTCCGCCGCCAAGAAGGTGCCCGGCTTCATCAAGGCCGTGACGCTGGACGACAAGACCGGCACCACGACCGGCTGGGTGGTTGCGGTGGCGAACACCTATGCCAACGCCCGCAAGGCTGCGGACGCACTGAAGATCGAGTATGACGGCGGTCCGAATGCGAAGCTGTCGAGCGAGTCGCTGCTGACCGAGGCCAAGCGGCTTCAAGGCCTGAGCGATTCCGGACAGTTCTTCGTCAAGGACGGCGATCCGAATGCTGCCTTCGGCACGGCGGCGAAGGTGTTGGAGGCGGAGTACACCACCAACATCAACATCCATGCGCCGATGGAGCCGATGAACGCGACGGCCGAGTTCAAGGGCGACATCCTGCATATCCATACCGGCAACCAGTTCGCGACGCGCTCCGGGGCGATCGCGGCGGGCGCGGCCGGGATCGATCCGAAGTATGTCGTCATGCACCAGATGTGGCTGGGCGGCGGTTTCGGCCGGCGTCTCGACGCCGACATGACGGTGCCCGCGGTGCAGGCGGCCAAGTCCGTCGGCAAGCCGGTCAAGGTGATCTACTCGCGCGAGAACGACATGACGATGGATTTCTCGCGTCCGCTCACCTACCAAAAGGTCAAGGCCGGCATGGACGGCGACGGCAAGCTCGTCGCGCTGAGCCATGACGTGGTCTCGGCCTGGCCGACTCAGCGCTGGGGAATTCCCGACTTCCTGTCGCCCTCGGTCGACAAGAAAGGGCCGCTCGACGCCTTCACGGTCAATGGCGCGGACTTCTTCTACACCGTGCCCAACCACTACGTGCGGGCGATCAAGAACGAGATGGCGCACAACGCCACCCCGTCGGGTCAGCTGCGCTCGGTGGCACCGGGTTGGACCTTCTGGGCGATCGAAAGCATGATCGACGAGATCGCGCATGCGACCGGCAAGGACCCCGCCCTGTTCCGCGTCGAGCTGCTCGACGGCAAGGGCAAGAACGACGGCGGCGCGCAGCGCCTCCGCAACACCCTGCTCGCAGCGATGGGGTTGGCCGGCTACGGTACCCTGAAGCTGCCGAAGGGCGAAGGCATGGGCGTCGCCTGCGTGTCGTCGCAGGAACGCGCGACGGCAAGCTGGACCGCTTGCGTTGCACATGTCGCTGTGGCGCCGAGTGGCGAGGTCAAGGTCAAGAAGCTGACCGTGGCCACCGACGTCGGCACGCAGGTGAATCCCGACGGCATCCGGGCCCAGGTCGAGGGCGCGGCGCTGTGGGGCATGTCGCTGGCGCTGTTCGAGAAGGCGACGTTGAAGGATGGCGGCATCGAGCAGACCAACTTCGACAGCTACACGCCGCTTCGGATGAGCCAGCTGCCCGAGGTCGCGGTCAACGTCATCGCCAATGGCGAGAAGGCGACCGGCGTCGGCGAGCCTGCGGTGACGGTGGTGGCGCCGGCGATCGGCAACGCCGTCTTCAACGCGGTCGGTGCCCGTGTCCGCGGGCTGCCGATCACGGCCGAGGCAGTGAAGGCGGCGATGAAGGCATAAGCACCCTTCGTCATCCCGAAAATGATGGTCCGCCGGGGGCTTCCCCGGCGGACTTTTTTTCGGGAGTGATCATGATTCTGCTGCCCAATTCCGCGGTTCCTCAAATTGTAAGCATTCCGCTCAACGGCCGTTCAGCATCCCTCTTAAGCGAGCAGGAACTCATCGTCAGGTAGCGTCCATGTGTCCGTGGTTACCGCGACGGGGATCTCATGAGTGCCTTAGCCAACAAGACTTCGAAGCGCCGGCTCCTGCTGGCGTCGGACCGAAGCGACCAGAGCAACGAACTCGCCAGCATCCTGAGATCGGTCGGAGAGGTCGATACCGTCCCGACCTCGCAAATTCCCGAGCAGCCGGCCCGCGATCTCTCCGGCATCGTGGTCGACATCAACCTGCGTTCCCCCGAAAGCGTGCAACTCGTCCGCGCCAAGCTGCAGGCCGAGGCCTACCGGGAGATGCCGCGGCTGTTCGTGCTGGCGGATGCGCTCCACCACGGGACGATGCAGGCCTGGGCGCTCGGCGCGACCGACACGATCTCGCGGCCGTTCGATGCGCGCGGCATCCTGCAGCGTATCCGCGCCGCGTTCCCCGACGACAGCGGTTTTGACGAGACCGATCGCGGCAAGGCGCTCAATCGCGGCGTCGAGGCCGCGCATGCGGTGATGGTCAAGATGTTCGAGCGCATGCGAACCGGCGAGTCGCTGAAGTTCGAGGACATCGTCGCCGCGGAAAACAAGATCCTGAAAGCGATCAAGCACAACTCGCTGCGGGAATGGCTTACCACGGTCGGCTGCCATCATCAGGAGACCTACCGCCATTGCCTGTTCGTGACCGGCTTTGCGGTGGCGTTCGCGCAGCATCTCGGCATGCGCGAGGACGACCAGCGCCGGCTCGCCCGCGCCGCCCTGCTGCACGATGTCGGCAAGGCTTTCATTCCCGTGACGCTGCTCGACAAGCCCGGCGAGCTGACGATGCAGGAAATGGCCGAGATGCGCGAGCATCCACGCCGCGGTTACGAGGCGCTGTCGGCGCAGGGCGGTTTCCCGCCGGAAATGCTCGACGTCATCCTGCACCATCACGAATTCCTCGACGGCACCGGCTATCCCAATGGTCTAACCGGCAACGAGATCAGCGACATCGTCCGCGTCACCACCATCGTCGACGTCTATTCCGCTCTGGTGGAGAAGCGCGCCTACCGGCTGCAGTTTACCCACGCCAAGGCGTTCTCCATGATGGAGGACATGGCCGGCAAGCTCGACCAGCAATTGCTGCAGGCGTTCCGCCCGGTGGCGTTCGGGCATTATTGAGCCGAGCCGCCCCGCATCGCTCCTCGCAATGGCGCGCATGGCGGGAGCATTAGCCAATCAACGCAAGTCTCGGTCCATGCCCCTGCCTAGATTCCGACGATCATCGGCTTCTCCGATGACGGGCAGGAGGATGATCCATGGACGCGACAGCAACCGAAAATCTCGACATCCCCGCCGACATCGCGGCCACCCTGGTCGATCCGGTCGCCTATGCGGATCATCGCATTCATGGCAGCTATCGCTGGCTGCGCGCCAACAACCCGCTCGGCGTCGCCCGGCCGCAAGGCTTTGATCCGTTCTGGGTGGTGACGAAGCATGCGCATATCCAGGCGATCAGCCGGCAGAACGAGCTGTTCCACAATGCCGACCGGCCGACCACTCTGACCAATCAGGCGGTCGAGGCGCGCGTCCGCAAGATCACCGGCGGCCCCAATCTGGTGCGCTCGCTGGTGCAGATGGACGCGCCCGACCATCCGAAATATCGCGCGCTGACCCAGGGCTGGTTCATGCCGGCCAATCTCGGCAAGTTCGAGGGTCGGGTCCGCGAGATCGCGCGCGCGACCGTCGAGCGCATGCTCGACAGGGGTGGCGCCTGCGATTTCGTCGAGGACGTCGCGCTCGGTTACCCGCTGCATGTCATCATGGAGATCCTCGGCGTTCCGGAAGCGGACGAGCCGCGAATGCTCAAGCTGACGCAGGAGCTGTTCGGCCCGCAGGATCCGGACGTGGCGCGCAGCCGCGAGGCGCTCAGCGCGGAAGCGTTCTCGATGATGATGCAGGCGGTGGTCGCGGATTTCTCCGCCTATTTCCGGGGTATCACCGAGGATCGCAGGCAGCATCCTCGCGATGATCTTGCGACCGTCATAGCCAACGCGAAGATCGGCGGCGATTACATGCCGGAGCACGACGCGACCAGCTATTACATGATCGTCGCGACCGCGGGCCATGACACCACGTCATCCTCGACCGCCGGCGCGATCTGGGCGCTGGCCGAAGACCCCGCAGAATTTGCCAAGGTGAAGGCCAATCCCGAGCTGATCCCGGGCCTCGTCGATGAGGCGATCCGCTGGATGACCCCGGTCAAGCATTTCATGCGCACCGCCACCGCGGACACCGAGCTCGGCGGCCGCAGCATCGCGAAGGGCGATTGGCTGATGCTGTGCTACGCCTCGGGCAATCGCGACGAGGAGGTGTTCGAGGAACCCGACCGCTTCCGCAGCGACCGCAAGCCGAATCGCCACGTCGCGTTCGGCTATGGCGCACATCTCTGCCTCGGCCAGTATCTGGCGAAGCTCGAGATGCGCATCCTGTTCGAGGAATTGCTGCCGCGGCTGAAATCGCTCGCGCTCGACGGCGAGGTAAAGATGACGCAGGCCTATTTCGTCAATGGGCCGAAGAAGCTGCCGATCCGGTTCGAGGTGAATTGACCTTTCGAGGAGCCGACAGGGCGCGCGGATGCATGACGCGTCGAGACCTTACTCCAGCATCTTCCGCAGCTCCGCCTTCGCGACCTTCTCCAGTGTAGAGCGCGGCATCTCGTCGACGAAGCGGATTTCCCGGGGCACCTTGAAGTCGGCAAGTCCTGAACGACACGCCGCGATGACATTGTCATGCAGATCGACAGGCAATGCCGCGACACCGGTCTGCGGGATGATGAACACGACGGGCACCTCGTCCAGCATCGGGTGCTTCTTCGCTACGACCGCGGCTTCGCGCACGCCCGGCACCATGGCGATGACCTGCTCGATCTCGGACGCCGCGACATTCTCGCCGCCGACCTTCAGCATGTCCTTGGCGCGATCGCCGAACCTGAGGTAGCCGCGCTCGAGCATCGTGACGCGGTCGCCGGTGATGAAATAGCCGTGCTCGTCGAAACTGTCGCGCGTGGCCTTCTCATTGTGCAGGTACTCGGCGAACAGCGACAGCCCGGGAATGCCCTTGATCAGGAGATTGCCGGTCTCGCCGACGCCGGTCGGCGTGCCGTCGTCGTTTGTGATGCGGATCTCGTATTCGGGCGCGGCGCGGCCGATCGACATCGGCGTGTTGGGCTGGTCGACCTCGCCGATGATGCCGTGGGTGATGGTCTCGGTCATGCCCCACCAGCCGATGATCTTGACGCCGAACGCGGCAAACGGGGGCGGCTCGTTCACCGCGGTGCCCCAGAGCCGGAATTTGTGCTGCTTCGGGATATCGTGCTCCAACAGCGCCTTCATGCAGAACGGGATCGTCGAGGTCCAGGTGCAGCCATGCTCGAGCGCCACCGGCCAGAAGCGGCTCGCGGAGAAGCGCGGCTGGATCACGCAAGTCGCCCCGACCCACAGGCTCGCCAGCATCGAATAGGCCAGCGCGTTGGTGTGGAACAGCGGCAGGTAGGTCTGGTGCACGTCGGATGCATGCAGGTCCTGATGCGCTGCATTGATCTTGGCGCCCCATAGCGCATTGGCATGCGTCCAAAGCACCGCCTTCGGGCGCGACGTCGTACCGGAAGTATATTGCACGCTGCACGCCGCGAGCGGATCGGTCGGCCGGTGCGGGCGATCGGCGCTGTCCGCGAACAGCGTCTCGAAGCTGTCGCCGCGCGAGGGCGAATGCGCCGATGTTTGTCCCGCGTCGTGCGCGATCACCGCGATCCAGCGCATGTCCCTGCAGTTGGCCGATATCAGCTCGGCATAGGCCGGCTGGGTGATCGCGGCCACCGCGCCGCAATGTCCCGCGAAATACTCGATCTCGGCGGCAGCCGAGCGGGTATTGGTGGTGACCGCGATGGCGCCGAGTTCGACACACGCGAACCACGACATGACCGCCTCGATGCAATTGTCGAGATGGATCAGGACATGGTCACCCTGCCGGATGCCGCGCCGGGCGAGGCCCGCCGCCAGCGCGCCGACCCGCTCGTGGAATTCGCCATAGGTCCAGCGCCGCGCCGGCGCATCGAACGGTGCCCAGATCAGGGATGGATGATCGCGGCGCACCTCGGCGCGCATCTTCAGCAGCCACGGCACGTCGAGCCCGGCGAACGGTCCGACGATGCCTGGCGCTGCCCTGGAACTGGTCATTTGTCCTCCCGCGCAGCTTCAGTAGCTGCTTGCTTGTTGTCGGGAGTCTTTGTGCCACTGGACAAGGTCAGCTGCAAATGCAGTCTCGGCAGGGCCTGCCCGTCATTGCGTCGTTGCCGTCGCTTCTCGCAATGAACGGGAGCGCTATTTCGTGCCGTCCTCATACGACGAGATCTCGATCAGGCTGCCGTCGGGATCGCGGCAATAGACCGAGCGCAGCGTGCCGCGGGCGCCCTGCCTGGCGACCGGGCCCTCTTCGATCGCAACGCCATTGGCCCTGAGATGCGCGACCACCTCGTCGGGTGTGCTGGCGGTGAGGAAGCAGAGATCGTCACTGCCGGCCGCCTCGTGATCGGCAGTGAACCAATCGACCTTGTCGGCATCGCGCGGCCGCACATTGATCTTCTGGTTGCCGAACACCAGGGATGTCCGCGGCGTCTTGCCCTCGCCCGGATCGAACACCTTCACGTCCATGCCGAGGATCCTGCTGTACCAGGCTGCCGAACGCGCGACATCGGCGACATTGATCACGAGATGGTCGAGCGCATTCACCTTGACAGCCATGTCGATCCTTTCGGCGCAAGTGCAATCAGAGCCGAAGCCTGGCCCCTTGTCGCGGTCGCCTGCGGCAGTGTCGCACTGGCCGCTGCAGGCGTTGTTTGTTAGAACGCCGGCGTACGCAATTCAACAGCAACAGGCAGGAACGAAAACCTGCCGCACCGGGGGGCAACCGTCATGATTTCACGCCGCGCCGCGCTGGGCCTGATCGGCTCGGGGATTTCTACGTTCGCGATCGGCCGTGCGTCCGCCGCCGACTATCCGGCGCGGCCGGTGCGCTGGATCGTCGGCTATCCGCCGGGCGGGGCCACCGACATCATCGCGCGCCTGATCGGGCAGCGGCTGTCCGAGAAGCTCGGCCAGCAATTCGTGATCGAGAACAAGCCGGGTGCCGGCAACAATATCGGCACGGAGGCGGCGATCAACGCCGAGCCCGACGGCTACACGGTGCTGCTGGTCAACCCGGCGAACTACATCAACGCCTCGCTCTATGCCAATCTGAAGTTCAATTTCGTGCGCGACATCGTGCCGATTGCCTCGTTCAATCGCGTGCCGAACGTGATGACGGTCAACAAGGATGTCCCGGCCAGGACCGTCGCCGAATTCGTGGCCTATGTGAAGGCCAACCCCGGCAAGGTGAACATGGCGTCCTCCGGCAACGGCACCTCGGTGCATCTGTCCGGCGAGATGTTCATGGCGATGACCGGCTGCAAGATGCAGCACGTGCCGTATCGCGGCGCGGCGCCCGCGATCACCGACATGCTCGGAGGCCAGGTGCAGGTGATCTTCGACAACATGCCCTCCATCATCCAGCACATCCGAGCCGGCTCGCTGCGCGCGCTCGGCGTGACGACGGCGGAGCGCTCCTCGCAACTGCCCGACGTGCCGGCGATCGCCGAAACCGTGACGGGCTATGAGGCAAGCGCGCTGTTCGGCATGGGCGCGCCGAAGAACACGCCGAAGGAACGCGTCGGCAGGCTCAACGCCGAGATCAACGCCGTTCTCGCCGAGCCCGAGATGAGGAAGCGCCTCGTCGAACTCGGGGGCGAACCGCTGATCCAGACGCCGGAAGCCTTTGGCAATGACATCAGGGCCGAGACCGACAAGTGGAAGAAGGTCGTCGAATTCGCCGGCCTGAAGGTCGAATAGGGCAGCGTGAGAGCGGGAGTTCTGATCATGCGTCGATTGCAGTCGACCGTGCCCGTATTGGCCGCGGTGGCGCTCGCCTGCCTTGCTAGCATCGCGCCTGCTTCGGCCGATCCCTATGATTACCCGTGGTGCGCGCAGGGACCGAGTTTCGGCTATCCCGGCCAATGCATGTACCAAACCTATGCGCACTGCCAGGCGAGCATATCCGGCCAGTATCTCGCTTGCGGGGAGAACCCGCGGTTCCTGTTCCGCGAGCAGGCGCAGCCGCGGCAGCCGCAGCGGCGATACCGACGCATCGACCACGATTAGCCATCCCGCGCATTGACGCGATCGTGAAGCCGGACCCTTGACGGCAAACGGTCTGCGATTATACTAAACCACATGGTTAAGTATCAGGACCAGACGCTGGACCGCACCTTTGCGGCGCTCGCCGATCCCACCCGCCGGGCCCTTCTGGCGCGGCTCGGCGAGCGGAACGGTTTGTCGGTGAGCGAACTGGCCCAGCCGTTCGCGATGTCACTGCCCGCGATCATGAAGCATCTCGAGGTTCTCTCGGATGCCGGCCTGATCGCGCGCGAAAAGACTGGCCGCACGGTGGCGTGCCGGCTCACCGCCCGGCCGATGGAGCAGGCGATGAACTGGCTCAACCGGTATGCGCAATTCTGGTCCGACAACCTCGATCGCCTCGCTGCCTTTGTGGAGGATAACCCATGGCCAACAGCACCGCAGCCGACGCCGGCCTCGCCGCGCGCCCAAGCCTCACCCTCACGCGCCGCCTCCGCGCGCGGCCGGAAAAAGTCTACGCCGCGTGGACCGACGCGGAAAACCTAGTGCAGTGGTTCGGGCCCGGACAGGTCAAGCCCGGCACGGCACGTGCGAATCTCGACGTTCGCGTCGGCGGGCGCTACCGCATCAGCTTCACCGGTTCGAACGGCGAATATCACGAGGTCGGCGGTGTCTATCGCGAGGTGGCGCCGAACCGGCGGCTGGTGTTCAGCTGGGCCTGGCATTCGACCCCGGAACGCGAGTCGCTGGTGACGGTGTCGATCAAGCCCGACGCCGGCGGCACGCTGCTCACCTTCCACCACGCGCAATTCGCCGACGAGACGGCTCGCGACAATCATCAGCGCGGCTGGACCGAGTTCCTCGGCAATCTGGAAACTTTCGTCGACGCTTGAGCCCTTGACCAGGAGCAACCGATGCAAACGCACAAGATCGTCTCACGCGAGGAATGGATCGCAGCTCGCAAGTCCCTGATGGCCGGCGAGAAGGAACTGACCCAGGCCCGCGAAGCGCTGAGCCGCCAGCGCCGCGAACTTCCCTGGGTCAGGGTCGACAAGAATTATGTGTTCGACGGGCCGGGCGGCAAGGTCACACTCGGCGACCTGTTCAAGGGCAGGCCGCAGCTCGTGGTGCAGCACGTGATGTTCGCGCCTGAATGGGATGCAGCCTGCAAGAGCTGCTCGTTCTGGGTCGACGGCTTCGAGCGCATGGTGCCGCATCTTGCAGCGCGCGACACCACCATGATCGCAATCTCGCGGGCGCCGCCGCAAAAGCTCGAGGCATTCAAGAAGCGGATGGGCTGGACCTTCGATTGGGTCTCGTCAGGGACCAACGATTTCAACTACGACTACGGCGTCTCCTTCACCCCTGAGCAAATGCAGAAGGGTGAAGCCCGCTACAATTTCGGAACCACGCCGCCCTATGGCGACGAGTTGCCGGGCATTAGCGTGTTCTATCGCGACGACGCGGGCGACGTGTTCCACACCTATTCCACCTTCGCACGCGGCCTCGACATGATGAACGCCGCCTACCACTATCTTGACCTGACGCCCCTCGGGCGTCACGAGGAGGGGCTGCCCTATCCGATGGATTGGGTGCGGCTTCGCGATCAGTACCAGCCGTCGCCGGTTCAGGCATCCTGCTGCCATAGTTGAGCCGCGGTGCGCGCGAAGCGAGAACCACGGCGTGCAATTGCGCGCCCCGAGAATTTCGACAGACGGCGCTGCTCCCGCCGCATTTGTGCAGTATTCGTGCAGTAACTGGCCGTTAAACATCTTGATTGCCGCGAGATGCGGCGCCGCTTGCGTTTGCTTGGCGACCCCGTATACTTTGCGATACAAAGTTCGGGTGGTCAGATGCGCGACCTCGACAAGGCGTTGGCCGATATTCTCGCGATCCGCAGCCAGATCGCGGCAGGAACCGCGTTCCGCGGCTATGGGTCGGCAACGGTTGCCGCCACCAGCGGCATCGCGCTCATCACTGCGCTCGCGCAGCATCTGTGGCTCGACGATCCTACTTCCCATCCGATCGTGTTTCTCGCCGGCTGGGCGGCCGCGGCCCTGCTGTCGGCGGTGCTGATCTGGACCGAGATGCAGGCGCGTTCGCAGCGGCATCACTCGGGCCTTGCCGATGCGATGGTCCGGCAGGCGATCGAGCAGTTTGTTCCTGCGGCAATCGCCGGCGTGCTGCTGGCGATCCTGCAATGGAAGTTCGCGCCCGAGACGCTGTGGATGCTGCCCGGCCTCTGGCAGGTTCTGGTCAGCCTCGGCGTGTTCGCATCGGTCCGGCTGCTGCCGCGCACGATTGCACTCGGCGGCGCATGGTATTTCCTGTCCGGCTTCACGGTGCTGCTGATCGCGAGCCAGAGCCACGCGCTATCGCCCTGGACCATGGGACTGCCGTTCGCGATCGGCCAATTGTTGCTTGCAGCCCTGCTTTACTTTGCCTCTGGAGAAAATGATGCCGAAGACTGACGCGACCAGCGCGCCATTCGCCTATGACGGCCTCGATCGAGTCATCCATGAGAAGGCGCGGCTCGGATTGCTGACCTCGCTGATGGCGCATCCGAAGGGGCTCGCCTTCGCCGATCTGAAGCAACTCTGCGGTCTGACCGACGGCAATCTCAGCCGGCATCTTCAGGTGCTGCAGGAGGCCGGCCTGGTCGACGTCATCAAGGGCTATGAAGGCAACCGCCCGCACACCACCTGCCGCCTGACCAAGACCGGCCGTCGTCGTTTCCTCGACTATCTCGCCGTGCTCGAACAATTGGTGCGCGACGCCGCCAGGGCTGCCGGCAAGGGCGAGGCCGCGGCGAACCGCCTCGGCATCCTGCCGGCCTGATCATCGTCCATTTTTTTGTCTGGAGACTTTGTAATGCAAAGTAACGTTGCGCTCGACCCGGAAGACGCCGTCCGGCTGCATGTCGGCATCATCATGGACGGCAACGGCCGCTGGGCGACCCGGCGGGGCCTGTCGCGGCTGCGCGGACACGAGGCCGGCGTGGAGGCGATTCGCCGCGCGGTCGAGGCGGCGCCGGACCAAGGTGTCGGCACGCTGACCCTCTATGCGTTCTCGAGCGATAATTGGCGGCGGCCGAAGGCGGAAGTTGCGGCGCTGATGACGCTGCTGCGGTTCTATCTCGCCAACGAGATCGAGGCGCTGGTGAAGAACGGCGTCCGCCTCACCGTGATCGGCCGCCGCGATCGCCTGCCTGACGGTATCGCCAGCGCCATCGCGCGGGCGGAAGCTGCGACCGCAGACGGCACCACGCTCCATTTACGCATCGCAATCGACTATTCCGCGCGCGACGCGATCCTGAACGCGGCTGCACGGGCGGCCAGCGTCGGCAAACTCAGCCGCGAGACCTTCGCAGATCTCATCACCGGCGAGACCGGCCTGCGCGACGTCGATCTCATCATCCGCACCTCGGGCGAGAAGCGGCTCTCGGACTTCCTGCTTTGGGAAGGTGCTTACGCCGAACTGCACTTCACCGAGCGGATGTGGCCTGAATTCGACGCCGACGATCTTGCCGATGCGCTTTCCTCCTTCCATCGCCGCGAACGCCGCTTCGGCGGCCTGGCGGCAATTGCGCCGGAGGCGGTGCCGAACCTCTAGCGCGTCCAGCAACGGATGCCTCCATAGACCATCCAAAAGCCCGGCCGGGGGGTTGGGCTCTCTTCACAAGATGCGGGGACGAACGATCACGCCAACCAAAGCGGGAGCGGTCGGCCATGCGCATTCTTCTGATCAACGTACCTCATCCATCGATCGGCAGCCGAATACCCGACGATCATTTGCCGCCCCTGGGCCTGTTGTCGATCGGCGGGCCATTGCTCGACGACGGGCATGTCGTGCGCCTCCTCGATGCCGAGTTCGGGCCGATGGCGATCGAGGCCATCGTCGCGGAGGCGTCGCGATTTGCTCCTGATGCCGTGCTGTTCGGCCATTCCGGCTCGACATCGGGCCACCCCGTGATCGCCGAGGTGGCCCAGGTGATCGTCGCAGCCTTGCCAAGCGTGCTGATCGTCTACGGCGGCGTGTTCCCGACCTATCACTGGCGTGAAATCCTGCGCGAGGAGCCCTATGTCACCGCGATCGTACGCGGCGAGGGAGAGGAGACCGCGCGGCGATTGATGCGCGCGCTAGAATTTGGCGGCGACCTAGGCGCCATCGCAGGTATTGCGTTTCGCGACCTGCACGGCCCGCGCGCCACGCAGCCCGCGCCCGTCATCCGCGACCTCGACGCCTATCGGGTCGGCTGGGAATTGATCGATCACGCGCGTTACAGCTACTGGGGCGGCTTGCGCGCGGTCGTCGTGCAGTTCTCGCGCGGCTGCCCGCATCTGTGCAATTATTGCGGCCAGCGCGGGTTCTGGACGCGATGGCGGCACCGCGATCCCGTGCGCTTCGCCCGGGAACTGGCGCGGCTCAATCGCGAGCACGGCGTCAAGGTCATCAACTTCGCCGACGAGAACCCGACCGTCTCGAAGAAGGCCTGGCGGAGCTTTCTCGAGGCCTTGATCGCCGAGAAGGTGGACCTGATCCTGGTCGGCTCGACCCGCGCCGACGACATCGTCCGCGACGCCGATATCCTGCACCTCTACAAGAAGGCCGGCTGGCAGCGCTTCCTGCTCGGCATGGAGAACACCGACGAAAGGACGCTGGAACTGATTCGAAAGGGCGCCACCACGACCACCGATCGCGAGGCGATCCGTCTGATGCGGCAGCACGGTATCCTGTCGATGGCGACCTGGGTCGTCGGCTTCGAGGAGGAGACCGATCGCGATCATTGGCGCGGCCTGCGCCAGCTGCTGTCCTACGATCCCGACCAGATCCAGATGCTCTACGTCACGCCGCATCGCTGGACGCCGTATTTCCGTCTCGCGGCCGGACGGCGCGTGATCCAGACCGATCGCCGCCGCTGGGACTACAAGCATCAGGTGCTGGCGACGCGGCACATGGCGCCATGGCGCGTGCTGCTGTGGTTCAAGTTCACCGAGATGGTGCTGCAATGCCGCCCGAAGGCGTTGCTGCGCGTGCTGTTCCATCGCGACGCCGGGCTGCGCCATGCCATGCGCTGGTACACGCAGATGGGACGCCGGGTCTGGCCGCACGAGATCTTCGGCTTCTTGCGCGACAAGAGATTGAAGCATGGACCGACCGTGCAGGAGTTCTGGGGCGCACCGCAGGATGCGGAGGAACAATCGATGTCGTCGTCGCGGCCCGAGCGCCGCGTCGGCGCATCGAAGGCGGCGTAACTTGGCACCGTACCCGGAGTTCTGCCGCTCTCCGAGTTGCTTTGAACCTTGCAACGCCGCGTGCGACCTAATTTCGGGGTATGATATTAGAGGTCGCAAATGACTATTTTGGCCCAGTCGATTGCACGCGCGTTTCCTGCCAATTCGCTTCAAATCAATCTTGTCCGGCATCTGCTGTTGCTCGCGCTGGCCGGTTTGTTCGTCGCGCTGCTCCGCGCGAGCTATGGTCTCGATCTGAGCTGGGGTTTCTTCTAGCGCGCGTTTTCGGCTGCAAGTCATATTAGGTTAACCGGTCCAAGGTAGCTAAGCGCACGCTTGCTAATCATTTCGAACCCGGGCCGATCTCCATGGATAAGCCGATGCGCTGCCAGTGCGGCAGGACGCGAACCATTGTGCTCGACAGGCATTTTCGCACCGCGCTGGTATGCCTTGCGTGCGACGAGGTCGAGCGGGCCGGGCCGGCCGAACCGGTCAAGTCCGAGGAAGAGGCGCTGACCGAGCGATAGCGCTGTCGTCTTGCTGAGCGAAACCTTATAGGCTGCGCGTTCCGAAGCTACTCAGAAGCGAAAGCCCGATGCAGCACCTTTCCGGTTCCGCCCAAACCGTAACGCTCGCCGATGTCCGTCGGGCCGCGGCCGTCATCCGCGATTCGGTCATGGTCACGGCCTGCAACGAGAGCCGCACGCTCGGTGAAATCTGCGGCTGCCGCCTGTTCCTCAAGTTCGAGAACCTGCAGTTCACCGCGACCTTCAAGGAGCGCGGGGCACTGAACCGGTTGCAGGCACTGTTGCCGGAGGAGCGCAAGCGCGGCGTCATCGCGATGTCGGCCGGCAACCACGCACAGGGTGTCGCATACCACGCCAGGCGGCTCGGCATCCCCGCCACCATCGTGATGCCGATCGGCACGCCGATGGTGAAGATCGAGAACACAAGGCGTCACGGCGCCGAGGTCATTATCACCGGGCAGACGCTGGAAGAGGCGGCGGCCTTCGTCAAGGCGCATGCCGCCGAGCACCGCCTGACCCAGATCCATCCCTATGACGATCCCCTGATCATCGCCGGCCAGGGCACGATCGGGCTCGAAATGCTCGATGCAGTGCCGGAGCTGGACGTGCTGGTTGTGCCGATCGGCGGCGGCGGGCTGATCTCCGGCATCGCGACGGCCGCGAAGGCGCTGAAGCCGTCGCTGCGCGTCATCGGCGTGCAGGCGCAGCTCTACCCGTCGATGTACAATGCGGTCAAAGGCGCGCAGCTGCCGATGCGTGGCGATACGCTCGCCGAAGGCATCGCGGTCAAGGCGCCCGGGCAGATCACCACAAGGATCGTCCGCGACCTCGTCGACGACATCATGCTGGTCAGCGAGGACCAGATCGAGCGTGCGGTCGCAACGCTGATTTCGATCGAGAAGACGGTGGTGGAAGGCGCGGGGGCGGCGGGCCTCGCGGCCGTGCTGGCCGCGCCGGACGGCTTTGCCGGCCGCAATGTCGGCCTCGTGCTGACCGGCGGCAACATCGACACGCGGCTGATCGCCTCGGTCCTGACCCGCGAGCTCGCGCGCGAGGGCCGGCTGACCCAGCTTGCGCTCGACATCGTCGACCGGCCCGGACAACTCGCCGCGGTCTGCAATCTGCTCGCATCGGCGGGCGCCAACATCATCGAGGTCTCGCACCAGCGTACCTTCTCCGACCTGCCGGCGAAGGCGACCTTGCTGGAACTCGTCATCGAGACCCGCGACCGCGCGCATCTGGAACAGGTATTGGCCAGGCTCGGCGGCGAGGGGTTCGCGGTGAGGGAAACCTAGAGCATGATCCGGAAAAGCGTGTAGCGGCGCGCAACAGGGCGACATAGCGGGGCATCGGCGCCTCAGCTCAGCAGCAGCGCCATGCCGGGATCGCCCTTCTCCATCGCGCGCCGATAGGCAGGGCGCTCGGCAATGCGGCCGAGATAATCCCTGATGTTGGGGCAGCGGCCGAGATCGTAGGGCATGAAGTAGCGCATGGTGGTCAGCGAGAAGCCGATCATGATGTCGGCCGACGTGAACGTGTCCCCGCCGAGATATTTTGCGTCGCGCACGCGTGCATCGACCAGGTCGAAGGAGCGGTCGAGCCGCGCCCGCATCATGACCAGCATCGGATTGTCGGCGGCGAGGTTGAGCCGATTCAGGATCATGTTGCGGCCCATCTGCGGCTGCAGCGTGCCGTTGGCGAAATGAAACCAGTACAGGAATTGTGCGAAGTCGGGATGATCGGGCTTCAGTGCCAGCCGTCCATTGCCGTATCTGGCGATGATGTAGTCGACCACGGCCGCGGATTCGGCCAGCACCAGTTCGCCGTCGGTGATGACAGGCGCGGCGCCGATCGGATGCAGCGCCTTGTAGTCCGGCTGCGCCAGCATGGTGACGGGATCGCGGGCGTAACGCTTCAGTTCATAGGGGATCTCCAGCTCCTCGCAGAGCCATACGATTCGCTCCGATTGCGATTTGCCGAGATGATGGACGGTGAGCATGGCAGGCTCCTGGTCTAGGTTTCGTCCTTCGCCTTCGCAGGCTTCTTTGTTGGCATCGGCTCTTCCATCGCCTTCTTCATGGCGCGAGCATAGGCGTCGGCGGCGTTCTCCGCCGAGGTCTGCAACCGCCTGGCGGTCGCGGTCGCGTTCAGCATGGTGCTCCTGGCGAGGAAGCGGAAGCGCGCCTTGCTGTCCTTGTCCTTGGCCTTGGCGGCGCGCGCGGCCCAAACGGATTGGCGTTTCCTGGCAGCCGCCATCAGGGCCTTGGTCTGCGCTCTTGCGGTCTGCCGGATCACGGCGTCGAGGTCGGCTTCGGCCATTCAGATGCACTCATGGACTGGATGACGTGCGCCGGATGGGCGCACAGGGAGAGGGAACCATCACTAGCGCGCCCTGCGCGGTTTGACCATGCCGTCCGCGATTGTGCCGGGCCGCGCACTCCGGCATAACCCGGCGAGGCCCAGAGGGGAGCGGCCCGCGGATGATGGGGCGGTTCAGTCGGCGCGAAGTGATGCTGCACGCAGCGGTGGCCGCCGCGGCCGCGATGGCCAGCGCCCGGCTTGCCGTTTCGGCTCCGCTCCGCACCTTGCGGCAGAGTGGCGACGTCGACGCCGCGCTGCAGGCCCGTGTCGATGCCGGCGATGTGCCCGGCATCGTGGCCATGGCGACGAACGCGCAGGATACGCTCTATCAGGGCGCGTTCGGCCTCCGCGCGCAGGGCGCAACGGCGAAGATGACCGTCGACACGGTGTTCCGCATCGCCTCGATGGTCAAGCTGCTGACCACGGTCGCGGCGCTGCAGCTGGTCGAGCAGGGCCGGCTGAAGCTGGACGAGCCTGCGGCCGGTATCGATCCCGCGCTGGCCGACCTGCAGGTGCTCGCCGGCTTCGACGCCAGGGGCGTCCCGCAATTGCGGCCGCCGCGAAAGGCCGTCACGCTCCGCAGCCTGCTGTCGCACACGTCGGGCTTCAGCTACCCGCTGTGGGACGCTGACGTCGTGCGCTATCTGCGCGCAGCTCGATCCGATCCCGCGTTGCCGCACAGCGTGCTGATGTTCGATCCCGGCAGCCGGTGGTCCTATGGTGGCAGCCTCGATCGCGTCGGCCGGCTGGTGGAAATCGTCAGCGGCGTGACGCTCGATCGCTATTTTCGCGATCACATCCTGCATCCGCTTGGCATGAACGACACCGGCTTCACCATCACCGAGCAGCAGCGTGCCCGTGAAGCGCATCTGCACGTCCGCCGGAGTGACGGCACGCTGGAGCCGCAGCCGCTGGAGAAGCACACCGCGCCAAGGAAATTCTCGGGTGGCGGTGGTATCTATTCGACCGCCCCTGACTATCTCACGCTGCTGCAGGCGCTGTTGAACGGCGGCAGCCTCGGTGGAACATCGATCCTGCATCCGCGCACGGTGGGACTGATGGCCGACAATGCAATCGGCAATCTCGATGCCGGTGTGATGCGGACGACAAATCCGGCGATCTCCAACGACGTTGATTTCTTTCCGGGCGTGCGGCTGCGCTGGGGGCTTGGCCACATGATCAACCTCGATCCGGTAGAGGGCGGCCGCAAGGCCGGCAGCCTGACCTGGGCTGGCCTCTACAACACCTATTACTGGATCGACCAGGCATCCGGCCTTGCCGCAGTCGTCATGATGCAGATATTGCCGTTTGCGGACGCACGCGCGCTCGCCGCCTATCGGGCGTTCGAACGCGCGCTCTACCGCGCCCGTGATGCGGCGTAAGCATGGCCGAGGGAAGCTCCAATGTTCGAGATCAGCCGAAGACACGTTCTCGCCGGTCTCGGCCTTGTCGCGGCGACCCGCCCGTCGCTGGCGATGGCCGTCGAGACCATAGCTGTCGAGGCCAGTGACGGCCGGGTGATGCTGAATCGTTATGCCGCGGAGCGCTACGGCAAGCGTCCCGCCGTGCTGCTTTTGCACGGCTCGCGCGGCTTCGATCTCAGGACGCAGGCCTATGAGCGTCATGCCAATGCGCTCACGGCAGGCGGCATCGATGCCTATTTCGTCCGTTACTACACGGCGGCGGATGAGCGCGCGATGACGATGCACGAACGTGAGCGCCGCGAGGCCTATGAGACCGAACGTTTCGACGCGTGGGCCGCGCGCGTGTCGTCGGTTCTGGCCGCGGTGCTGGCACGCGCGGACAGCTCCGGCCGCGCCGGCCTGCTCGGCTTCTCGCTGGGCGGTTACGTTGCCGCTGCCACGGCGGCTCGCGACGCGCGCGTGTCCGCGCTGGCCGTGCTCTACGGAGGCATGCCCGACAGGATCGTGGCCGGGGTGAAGCATCTGCCGCCCATGATCGAACTGCACGGCGAGGCCGATCGCAACGTGCCGCTCGCGCGTGGCGAGGAACTGATCAGGCTGGGCAAGAAGGTCGGTGCGCCGGCTGAGATCGTCACCTATCCGGGCAAGGCTCATGGCTTCGACTTCGTGGACAATGACCCCGCGACGGCAGACGCGGTCGGCCGCGTGTCGCGCTTCTTCAGGGAGCGATTGAACGCGGGTTGAGCCAGTCGCCTGCGCGCGTTCATTCCGGTTCAACCTGTCAAACGGCATTCGGTGTCATCGGCCGCGTTGTTGCACGGCCAGTGATCACACATCCGCATTCTCGCGGCGCGATGCGTCCGAGGTCTGCTGCAATCTTCGCCACTCTGAGTGCCGAGGGCGCAGGGAAAGCCGGGTGCCGATCGCACCCATGGGCCCCGTGCAGTGTAGAAAGCACGGGGGTAGGACCACAGGTGTAACCGGAGCAATCCGGCTCTCCCTGCGCGATGGGTTACGGCTTATACGTGCTCTCCCCGGTGAGACTGGGCTTTTTTGTCACCGCCGTCAGCAAGAGACCTTGGTCTCTTGCTGACAGGACACCTGCCACCAGGGCGTCAGGCCTGCACGATTTCGCCGTCCGCCTCATGCGCTCTCGTCAGTCACGCATACGGCGTCCACCGCATCCCACCACAACGTTCGTGACGATCGCGAGCGCCCCTCAATCGGATGAGATGGGAACTCTATACACTGATTTGCCATTACGATAAACCGAAATATTTTTGCACGAGGGGCTTGCGCCGTCGGGCAAATCAGTGATTGGCCCGTAAGGAGGGTGCCGTCGGCAACGTTTCCACCCTCTTGCGGGACCGCAAGAGGAGAGGGAGCGCTGACGAGCGTGCTCGCCTCGCATGAGTTGGCAGGGAAGCGCTGCCTTCCCGCCTTACGTCGACGTCGCCCGCGATCGTCGTTTGTGCGCCGGCGGCCGGCCCCGGCTGGCGGCGACCCGATGCGCGGCCGCCAGCGCCGCTTGCGCCCAGGCGGCAAATTCGTCGGGTTCGTCGTACAGCCGTTCCGGCATGCGCCAGAATGCCAGATCGATGGTGTGGCCCTGCTTGGCGTAGTTGAGCGGAGGACTCGACGCGGCTTCCTTGAAGATCTCGCGGTTCTGCTCGTCGACCCGCACATAAAAGGTGTTGTCCGTCACCATGCCGAGCATCACGCCGTCGCAGAACACGCCGGTCTTGCCGAACATGCGCCGCATCGTGATGCGACCGAGCGATGCGAGCTGCTCGCGCAGGAATTCGGCAAAGCTGTCGCTGGCAACCATGCGCAGGGCTCGCGGATCATATCCTCCCCGATGATGATCAGAATGGCGGCTGCCGACAAGGTCGCCGACGCCAGGCCGAAGACCGGGCTGCAGCGAGTGTATTCGCCTCGACCGCCTTCGCGGCGAATCGACATCATCAGAAACGTCCTGAAATGCAACTGGTGGAAACGCTCCGGCAAAACGTTGCGCGTCAGCAACGCCGGTGCTTTTCGAATGATCATGACCATCCTTTAATTTGCGTCCCGGCACGTTGTGGCGCCAGCTGGGCTGGGGAGCATCGATGATCAGCCGCAGAGCGCTTTCAGGAATGCTGATGACCCTCGTCGGGCCGGCCACTGTTGCCGGCAGCGATGTGCTGGGGCTCAGCCATTGCAACGGCTCATGCGCCAATGTCGATTTACCCGGCCTTGGCTACGACGCGTTCTGCCGGTCTTTCTTCGACATTGCCGCGGACGGCAAGCTGCGCGGCGCCGCAACCGGGCCGGAGATCCGCAGCGAGATGCGGCCAGTGTTCCGGCAGCGACGGCTCTATCGGCCGTCCACCGATGAGATCAAGCTCCTCTGGAGGAGAACGGAGGACACGTTCTCGGTCACCAAGATCGAGTTCGATCTGGAATGCGGGCTCCCGGTGCGCGGATGTCTCGGAGTTCCCGCCGGAGAGATCAGGGGACTGATCCTGCTCGCCCATGGCATGGCCAGCACGCCGGAGCGATGCTTCGACGATGGTGATCCCGACTACATGAACGCCATCGGCAAGCGATTGTGCGAGGACGGTTATGTCGTCTGGTGCCCATACATCGTCCAGATCGGAAACCAGGAAAGCCAGAACAATGTAGCCGCAATGCTGGCCTCGCATGGTGTCTCCGCCCACAACGTATCCTGCGCCTCGATCGAGGCGGGCGAATTCGTTTGCAGGAAGCTGATCGGTGCGTCCGGTCTGAACGTCGGCGTGTACGGCGTGTCGTGGGGCGCGCTCCTCGTGCTTCATCTCGAGGCGGCGATCGGGCGCATGAGACCAACCGTTGCGTCTGGCTACATGCGTGACGAGAAGAAGTTTCTGATGTCGCCGATCATCAGCAGGAACCTCGGCATCGAACTCGCCTCTTACCTCCATTTCAGCAACGGCCGCTGCAAATATACAGACCGTCGGCTGGCCAGCCTGATCTACCCTTGTCCGCTCCTGATCGAGCTCGGTAGCCACGACCAGGCCAATTCGGCCGAATATGGAAGGGACAGGAAGTTCGCGGAGATGCAGTCCGTATATGCGGACGCAGGTCATGCTGACTTGATCGGCATGACGATCTTCGAAGGCAGGCACGAAGTCGGCGGCAAGACGTCACGACCGTGGCTGCAGGAGCGATTGGCCTCGCCGACCTATCAGATGACCTCCCGCCTGAAGAACGCGTTCGTCCTCTGAGCGCCACGATCGCTGTCGCGGCGCCGTGACGATTCCTGCGTCCCCTGGCTGATCCTGTCCCTCTCCTGCTCATCGTCCCGGTTGACGTTCGCCTCCGGTTCCGCGCAGGATTCCGGCGTCGGCGGCGACTGCCTCGTTTGCAACATGCCGGACACTCGGATGCGAAACGGCGGCGACAGGATTGTCGGAGGCGGATTGTGCGTTATGATCGATTGCAGGACTGCTGCCCAGCTTCGCCTTTTCGCACCTGTAAGGAAACTCGACGTCACATCCGCCATGTAGCAATTCCGGGGCCGAAGGGGCTGGAGAGTAGGAAGGGCATGACAGGAACGCTTCGCCGAACGGCAGTTTTTCTCGCTTCAACCGGACTTGTGCTTGCGGGCGTTGCGGCGGCCGATGCGCAGATGGCTCCGCCGGGACCTCCGGCCGTCGGCGTGATCGAGGCGGTCAAGCGGCCGGTCACCGAATCCAACGAGTTCCTCGGGCGGATCGAGGCTCCCAACCGCGTCAACGTCGTCGCGCGCGTCACCGCCTTCCTGGAGAAGCGGAACTTCGTGGAAGGTGCCGAGGTCAAGACCGGTGACCTGCTCTATCAGCTCGAGCGTGGCCCGTTCGAAGCTGATCTTGCGTCGAAAAAAGCGCAGGTTGCGCAATTACAGGCGACGCTGGTCAACGCCAAGCTGACGCTCGATCGTGCCAAGGCCCTGCTCGCCGGGCCGGCAGGCCAGCAATCGAACGTTGATTCCGCGACTGCCAACCAGGAGAGCCTGGAGGCCCAGGTGCAGGCCGCGAAAGCGCAGGTCGATCTGTCCCAGATCAATCTCGATTATACCGAGATCCATTCGCCGATCGATGGCAAGATCGGGCGCACTGCCGTCACCGAAGGCAACGTCGTCACGCCAAGCTCGGGGACGTTGACGACGATCGTCAGCCAGGATCCGATGTACGTGACATTCCCGGTCTCGGTGCGCGAGGCGCTGGCGCTGCGCGCGCGCTATGCGGCGCACGGTGGTTTCAAGGCAGTCGTGATCCGGGTCCAGCTGCCGGACGGCAGGCTCTATGACCAGGTCGGTGAGCTGAATTTCGTCAACAACACCATCGCGCAGAATACCGACACGATCTCGCTGCGCGGCACGATTCCCAATCCGTCGATGTATCGATCGCCCGCGACGGGGAGCGCGGTCCGCGAACTCACCGACAATGAGTTTGTCACCGTTCTGCTCGAAGGCGTAAAACCCGTCGAGGTGCTGGCGATCCCGCGCTCGGCGGTGCTCTCGGACCAGGCGGGCGAGTACGTCTATGTCGTCGGTGCCGACAACAAGGCCGAGCAAAAACGGATCAAGCTCGGGCAATCGACGTCCACGATCGCAGCGGTCACGACCGGGCTCTCGCTTGGTGACAAGGTGATCGTCGAAGGGCTGCAGAAGGTCAGGGCGGGCCAGGCCGTCGCGCCGGGACCTGCCAGCGCGCTGATCCAGTCCAGCATGAAGGCCTCGGCGGAAGCCGGCGGTGCCGCGGACGGCGGCTCGAAACCGGCAGGCACCAATCCATGATTTCCGCAGTCTTCGTCGATCGTCCGCGGCTCGCGATCGTCATCGCGTTCGTCATCACGATCGCAGGGGCGCTGGCGCTGTTGCAGATCCCGGTCGCGCAGTTTCCCGACATCGTGCCGCCGCAGGTGACGGTTTCAGCGGTGTTTCCCGGTGCGTCCGCCGACGTGGTGGAATCGAGCGTGGCCCAGCCGCTCGAGGCGCAGGTCGTCGGCGTCGACAAGATGCTCTACATGAAGTCGACCAGCGGCAATGACGGCAGCTATACGCTGACGGTGTCGTTCGCGCTGGGCACCAATCCCGACATCAACACGGTGAACGTCAACAACCGCGTGCAGAGCGCGCTCGCTCAATTGCCGACCGAGGTGCAGGCACAAGGCCTGACCGTGCAGAAGAAATCCTCGGCCGTGCTGCAGTTCATCGTGCTGTACAGCAACAACGGCCAGCAGGATCCGCTGTTCATCACCAACTACGCCATCATCAACGTGCTGGACGCGATCTCGCGCACGCCCGGCGTCGGACAGGCATCGCTGTTCGCGAAGCTGAACTATTCGATGCGGATCTGGTTCGACACGCAACGCCTCACCAGCCTCAATCTGGCGCCGTCGGACGTGGTCGCCGCGATCCGCGCGCAGAGCGTGCAGGCGCCGGTCGGCCGGATCGGCGCGCGCCCGATCAGCAACGACCAGCAGTTCCAGTTCAACGTGCAGACGCAGGGCCGCCTGACGACGGCGGCACAGTTCGGCAACATCGTGCTGCGCGCCAATCCGGACGGATCGGTGCTGCGGATCAAGGATGTCGCGCGTGTCGAGATCGGCGCGCAGAACATGGACTCGGAGTCGCGGATCGACGGCAATCCCGGGGTGCCGATCGGCATCTATCTTGCTCCCGGCGCCAACGCCGTGACGACGGCCAGGGCTGTCCAGGCCACGCTCGCGAAACTGTCGGAGCGATTCCCGCCGGGCCTGACCTATCTTGTACAGTATGATTCCACGACCTTTGTCTCCGATACCATCAAGGAAGTGCTGAAGACCCTCGGCGAGGCCTTCGTGCTGGTCGTGATCGTGGTGTTCCTGTTCCTCGGCAATCTGCGCGCGACGCTGATCCCGGCGGTGGCGGTTCCGGTCAGCCTGATCGGTGCCTTCGCGGTGCTGCTGGCGATGGGCTATTCCGCCAACACGGTCTCGCTGCTGGCGATGGTGCTCGCGATCGGCATCGTGGTCGACGACGCCATTGTCGTCGTCGAGAACGTCGAGCGTGTCATGGAGGAGGAGCCGGAGCTGTCGCCGGCGGACGCCACCAAGAAGGCGATGATGCAGATCACCGCACCGATCATCGCGATCTCGCTGGTCCTGCTCTCGGTGTTCGTGCCGATTGCCTTCATTCCCGGCATCTCCGGCACGCTGTTCCGCCAGTTCGCCGTGACGATCAGCGCGGCGATGGTGATCTCGGCGTTGAATGCCTTGACGCTGTCGCCGGCGCTCTGTGCCGTGTTCCTGCGTCACAGCGGTCCGCGCCGCGGCCCCATGGGTCGGGTGCTGGCGGGAATCGACTGGGTGCGCGACCGCTACGCCGGGATCGTAGGGCGGCTGGTGCGCGTGGCGGTGCTGTCGCTCGTCGCGGTCCTGGTGTTCGCCGGCGCCGTGTTCGGCGTCTCGAAGGTCACGCCGACCGGCTTTCTGCCCGAGGAGGACCAGGGCGCGTTCTTCATCGCCGTGCAGCTTCCGGACGGCGCCTCGGTGGCACGCACCAGCGAGGTAACCAAGCAGGTCGAGGCGCTGCTGAAGAAGAACCCGGCCGTCGACCACGTGCTGTCGATCATCGGTTTCTCGCTGCTCGACGGCGCCAGCGAACCCAATTCGGCGTTCATGGTGTCGCGCATGAAGCCGTTCGCCGATCGCAAGGCCGTCACCGATTCGGTGCAATCAGCGATCCGGCAGACCTTTATCGGCGGATCGCAGATCCGCCAGGCCGCCGTCCTGCCGTTCAACCTGCCGCCGATCATCGGGCTGTCCACCTCCGGCGGCTTCGAATATCAGCTCGACGCGCTGGAGGGACAGGATCCCGCTGCGCTTGGCAGCGTGATGGGCGGGCTGATTGCCGCCGCCAACCGCGACCCGCGGCTGACCCGCGTGTTCTCGACCTTCACCGCGACCAATCCGTCTATTTATCTCGACATCGATCGCGCCAAGGCGCAGGCGCTCGGCCTCAACATGAGCGATGTCTTCACGGCGCTGCAGGCGACGCTCGGCGGCATCTACGTCAACAACTTCAACCTGTTCGGCCGTACCTGGCAGGTCAACGTGCAAGGCGAGGCGGCCAACCGCGGCGACATCTCCGACATCTGGCAGATCTATGTGCGCAACAGCGGCGGCGAGATGGTGCCGATCCGCTCGATCGCATCCTTGCGGATCGTCACCGGGCCGCAGGTGATCACCCGCTATAACAATTATCGGTCGGTCACCGTCAATGGCGGCCCGGCGGCGGGCGTGTCGTCGGGCACCGCGATCGCAGCGATGGCCGAAATCTCCAGGTCGACATTGCCATCAGGCTATTCCTACGAATGGACCGGTACTGCCTACCAGGAGCAGGCGGCCTCCGGCCAGACCGGCATCATCCTCGGGCTCGCAGTGCTGTTCGCCTATCTGTTCCTCGTGGCACTCTACGAAAGCTGGACGATCCCGATCCCCGTGCTGCTGGCGGTCACGATCGGCGTGTTCGGCTCCTATCTCGCCATCAAGCTCGCGGGCCTCAATCTCGATCTCTACGGCCAGATCGGCCTCGTGGTGCTGATTGCGCTTGCCGCCAAGAACGGTATCTTGATCGTCGAGTTCGCCAAGGAGCAGCGCGAGGCCGGCATGCCGATCACCGATGCCGCGATCATGGGATCGCAAATGCGATTCCGCGCGGTGATGATGACCTCGATCGCCTTCATTCTCGGTCTGGTGCCGCTGGTGGTCGCGACCGGCGCCGCCGAGATCAGCCGGCGGGCCGTCGGCACCGCGGTGTTCGGCGGCATGCTGGCCGCCAGCTCGATCGGCATCTTCCTCGTGCCGATGCTCTACGTCACCTTCCAGCGTTGGCGCGAGGGCGTCAGGAACCGCTTTGGCGGCAGGGGCAGGGGGCCGGGAGCTGCGGGACATTAGCGGAGGTCCCGCACCCATAAGGAATTGATTTCCAGAACGAATTGCCAGCGGGGCGGCCGCGGGGTCGCCTCGCTTTCGCGTTGCGTGACTTGCCGGCGGTTGAATTCCCGGTCCCGGAGTCCTATGCGTGGCGCCATGGAAACACTCAGCCTCGCCGCAAAGCCCTTGAGCTCCTGGTCACCGCACCGGTCGCACCCCGACAGGCCGGCGCCGTTCCTGCCGATGAGCCGCGCCGAGATGACGAAGCTCGGCTGGGACGCTTGCGACATCGTGCTGGTGACCGGCGACGCCTATGTCGACCATCCCAGCTTCGGCATGGCGATCATCGGCCGGTTGCTCGAGGCCCAGGGCTTTCGGGTCGGCATCATCGCACAGCCCGACTGGCAGTCGGCCGAGCCGTTCAAGGCGCTGGGAAAGCCGCGCCTGTTCTTTGGCGTCACCGGCGGCAACATGGACTCGATGGTCAACCGCTACACCGCGGACCGAAGGCTTCGCCATGACGATGCCTACACGCCGAATGGCGAGGGCGGCCGGCGGCCGGACCGCTGCACCATCGTTTACGCGCAGCGCTGCCGCGAGGCGTTCAAGGATGTGCCGATCGTGCTGGGCGGCATCGAGGCCTCGCTGCGGCGGATCGCGCATTACGACTACTGGTCCGACAAGGTGCGCCGGTCGGTGCTGGCCGACGCCAAGGCGGATATCCTGCTTTACGGCAACGCCGAGCGTGCCGTCGTCGAGGTGGCGCACCGGCTTGCGAGCGGCGAAGCCCCGCGCGATCTCGCCTCGATCCGGGGGACCGCGCTGTTTCGCCGCGTGCCGGACGGTTGCGCCGAACTGCATGCCGACGATCTCGACACCGCCGATGAGGGCGCGGCGCGCCATCCCGGCGACGTCGTGATCCGATTGCCGGCGTGCGAGCAGGTCGAGCAGGACCGCGAGGCCTACGCGCGCGCCTCCCGCGTGCTGCACCGGGAGAGCAATCCCGGCAACGCGCGGCCCCTGGTGCAGCGCCATGGCGATCGCGACCTCTGGCTCAACCCGCCGCCGATCCCGCTGACCTCGGAGGAGATGGATTCGGTTTACGATCTGCCCTATGCCCGCGGGCCGCATCCGTCCTATGGCGATGCCAAGATCCCCGCCTGGGACATGATCAAGTTCTCGGTGACGATCATGCGCGGCTGCTTCGGCGGCTGCACCTTCTGCTCGATCACCGAGCACGAGGGTCGCATCATCCAGAACCGATCGGAGGGCTCGATCCTGCGCGAGATCGAGCGCATCAGGGACAAGACGCCGGGCTTCACCGGCGTGATCTCGGATATCGGCGGGCCGACTGCCAACATGTACCGGATGGCGTGCAAGGATCCGAAGGTCGAGGCCCTGTGCCGCCGGCCGTCCTGCGTCTTCCCGGAGATCTGCCCCAACCTGAACACTTCGCATGACGAACTGATCCGGCTCTATCGCAAGGTGCGCGAGGTGAAGGGCGTCAAGAAGGTGATGGTCGCCTCGGGCGTGCGCTACGACCTGGCGGTGGAGAGCCCGCAATACATCAAGGAGCTCGTGACCCATCACGTCGGCGGCTACCTGAAGATCGCGCCCGAACATACCGAGCGCGGCCCGCTCGACAAGATGATGAAGCCGGGCATCGGCGCCTACAACCGCTTCAAGCAGATGTTCGACGCCGCCGCGCAACAGGCCGGCAAGAAATATTACCTGATCCCGTATTTCATTGCGGCGCATCCGGGGACGACCGACGAGGACATGATGAACCTCGCGCTCTGGCTCAAGAAGAACCGCTACCGCGCCGACCAGGTGCAGACCTTCCTGCCCTCGCCGATGGCGACCGCGACCGCGATGTACCACACCGGCGTCAATCCGCTGCGCGGCGTGCGGCGCGGCGGCAGCGACAAGGTCGAGGCGATCAAGGGGTTGCGGCAGCGCCGGCTGCACAAGGCATTCCTGCGCTATCACGATCCCGACAACTGGCCATTGCTGCGCGAGACACTCAAGCAAATGGGCCGCGCCGATCTGGTCGGCCCGCGCCCCGACCAGCTCGTGCCCGCCCACCAGCCCCCCGGCACCGGCAAGGCCGCCGGCACGCGGAGGCCGGTGCGGCCCGGCGGCAGGACGCAGCGCTTCACCACCAAGGGCCTGCGCATGGGCAAGTGAGCCGGACCGGATTCTCCGGTCAGGCTTCACTTGCTGTTTGGACTTGTACCGAGCTTGCTGTTTTGGACTATACCGAGCTTGCTGTCTTAGACGCATGCCGATCGCGGCCCGGCCGATAGAGGCGCTGCTGCATCTCCTCACTCCTGCGAATCCTCTCTGAAGCGCCGCCGGCGCGCGCGTGTGATTGCGCTGTTTTCACAAGCCATTGATGGCCTGCGTAGCTGAACCGGACAGATGAGCTGCCGAGCAGGACAAATCGTGGTGGGCGGACGAAGTTATCCCAACGCGGTCCGATATCGCCGCGCGCTCTGCGGCGTGCGAGGGATTGACCCGACCGGATCAACCCGCCGAAAATGGACGCGACTTTGCAACCAAGGCACAGTCATCAACACCTCACGATGATGGGTCAGGTGGAGGCGGTGATGGACATGCCACCGAGCGAGGAAAATCAAACCGTGTCAGAGGTGGACAAGCCCGGGCAGGAAACGCCCGCGCATTCTGCGAAGCGCGCGCCTGCCATCATCGTCGGCGTATGCGGTCCACAGGGGGCGGCAACATGTCCAAGGTTAAAGGTGTCGCCATCGCTGCCGTTGCACTCGCGGTCGTCGCGGGCGTTCTGATCCTTTCCCGGCGGCAGGCGGGCTCGGAGCCGGCGATCATCGGCGTTGTCCGAGCGACCGAGGTCAGGCTGGAGCCGGAGGTGACCGGTCAGCTCGCATCGATTGCAGTGGAGAAAGGTGCCCATGTGCACGCCGGCGATGTTATCGCGAAGCTGTCGGCGATCGAGCTGACGGCACAGCTGGATCAGGCGCGCGCCGCGCTCGCCTCGGTGACGGCCAATCGCAACAACGTCTATGCCGGCGTCCGCCGCGAGCAGGTCGACACGCTGAAGGCGGGGATCGCCAAGGCCGACGCTCGCGTCGAGTATGTGCAAACCCAGCTCAAGCGGACCAGCACGCTGGCAGGCCAGAACTTTGAGTCCAAGCAGAACCTCGACCAGGCCGAAAACGACGCTGCGAGCGCGGCAGCCGATCTGGCCGAGGCTCAGGCCAACTACGATGCGGCGGTCGCCGGTCCCACCCGGGAGGAGCGCGCGATCGCCGATGCCGAGGTGCAAGCCGCTTCTGCCGCGGTCGCGGTGCTTGAGCGGCATCTCGAAAAAACCATCCTGCGTGCTCCGGCCGACGGTGTGGTCAGCGTCATCGCCGCAGAGGTGGGCGAGAATGTTCGCGCGGGGCAGCCGATCCTGGTGATTGAGGCCACGGGCGGGCAGTGGCTCTCCTTCAACGTGCGCGAAGATCGTCTTGGAGGCCTCGCAATCGGCAAGACGGTGGGCGTCCTACGGAACGGCACTGATATTGCGACGAAAACGGTCGTCACGCAGTTGCAGCCGCTCGGGACCTTCGCCACCTGGCAAGCCGAGCGGGTGATCGGCGATCATGACCGCAATACGCTCCGCATGCGCCTCGATCCGCTGGGAGACCGGGCCGGACTCGAGCCGGGCATGACCGTTCGGATCGAACGCTGACAACGGCGGTTCGATAGTGCCGCGGTGACCGCGGCCCTGACGACGCTCCCCTGGCGCCCGGGCGATCCGGACGCCTGGCGGTCCGTCACTTGCGAAGCCGGATCAGGCCTCCGGTCTCCACCCCGCTGCGGCCAAGGCGATGATCGCGAGCGGCATGGGCATTGGTCTCGTAACTGATTACGCCCAGCCGCAGTTGCGGTTGAATCTGCTTGATTTCACCGCTTTCTGCCGCAGATACCGGACGACGCTCGTCAGTTTCTTCGCGGTTCAGATAGGCGAGCCTGCCGTTCGCGGGTGCCGCCATTGACCGGTGGTTCATCCCCCAGATCGCAGCCTGGGTCCGGTTCTGAACGCGAATCTTGCGAAGAATCGCCTTGACGTGCACCTTTACGGTGGCCTCCGCGATATCGATTTTCCGCGCGATGCACTTGTTGGAGTCGCCCTCGATAAGGCAGCGCAGGATCGATTGTTCTCGCGGGGAAAGCTGCGGCGCGGTTGCCTCCTGTGTCGGGGCAAGAGTTGCCTCGTTGTCCTGCCGCATACCGACCTCGCGGGCATGGCCGCTTTCGGCATCGAAGACGTAGGTCAGAAAGGCCGGCGGGAAGACCGTTTCACCCATCATCACCAGTTCCAGCGACTTGATGAATGCATCGCACCCCATCCCGTCGACGAAGAAACCGTTGACGCCCGCCCGGAACGAAGCAACGACCTCGTCGGGCCGATAGTGATCGGCCACGATCACGATGCGCGCAGCCGGATGGCGTTGCTTCAGGAGAGCGATACGGTCGACACCGTTGTCGAGCTCATCGGCGCTTTGAACGACAAGGAACAGCAACGGACCGGGCTGGATCTTACAGGCGATCAGATCATCCGCGCTGGAAACCGAAGCCAAGATGTGGAAATTTGCCGAGCGTAGAATCCCGACAAGCCCTTCTTTCCGTAATCCATTTTTTCCGACAATAACACTCGCGAAAGAATATCGCCGCCGCATGAAATCCTCCAACTTACTAAAAAAGACAGCAAACTAATTAGCGGGACGGTTGAGTTCCGGCTCTCGAGGGGATGGTTGACAACGGGCCAAAATCTCCGACGTCCGGCGTTTGGTTCCTTGCGTTTGGTTCCTTGCGTTTGGTTCCCTGCCCTTCCGGCGTGGAGCAATGTGGTTGGGTGAAATTCGTGTTTGGAGGTCCGATCGGGGTCCGGGCAGGCGCTACTCTCTAAAATTAGATGAATCTTAGATTCTAATTCCCGATATCCATATATATCTTTCGGTATAGGTGATTTTATGAATCTCGCGAATGAATGTTGCCAGTCATTGCGAACATCCGATATCGGGGAATACATCCGTGCGATGCCCTCCGCAGCGAGGGTTCCGCTATTCCGGGCGAGCCAGACAGCCCGCCGCGCATTGTAATGCCCGCCCGGGTAGGGGCCTATATGCTGCGCTGCAACAAAACGCTGCGCAAGAAGTGCTTTAAAGTACCCTAAATTTATGTAAATTGTGCTGATTGTTCAAGCCAAAGGCGGCGGGCTGAGGCTGAGGCGTACATGCGTAGCGTAAGCGTAGTCATTGCGGACCGGCACCCGGTGGTTCTGCAGGGTTTGAGCAATGTGATTGGCGCGCAGCGCGACTTCAAAGTCGTCGCGCGTTGTGGTGATGGTGCGAGTTGCGTTGAGGCAATTCGACACTTCGTGCCGGATATTGCCGTTCTGGACATCACCATGCCCGACATGTCCGGAGCGGACATTCTCGCGGTCGCGAGATCGGAAAAAATTCCAACCCGGCCGGTCTTCTTTGCGGCATCCATCGAGGATCGCGAGCTCAGCATTCTGGCTGCCGCCGGAGCCTACGGCGTGGTGCTCAGGGATCAGGAGCCCGAGATATTGGTTCAAACGTTGCGGGAGGTCGCAGCTGGCGAGAGGCTGTTGCCGCTACCCTCATCCGAGGAGGCCATCTCCTGCGCCAGAGAGATGATGACCGGAAAGAGCCTCGTGGTGCTGACCGAGCGCGAGCGTCAGATCGTGCACCTGGTCTCGGAGGGATTGTCGAACAAGGAAATCGGTCGTCTCCTCAGCGTGACCGACGGGACGATCAAGGTACATCTTCACCACATTTTCCAAAAGCTCGACATCAGCAATCGAACATCGCTCGCGGCACTCGCGATTTCGCAGCATGACTTCACGGCCTCCGCTGCCGAACGACCGGACCAGCGTGAATTGAGGACGTTCGCGACAACCTCACCGGGCCGAAGGCGGCCGAATCGCTGAGGGCGGGCCCGTTTCCGGACGTGCACTGAAGCGAGACCTATCAGGAATTGCCGTGGGGCCGGACGAGCCGGCAACACAAGCCCGTCGACCGGTCACTGGCATCGCAATGATCGGCGAGCCTTCGTAGCTTTTGTCCTCGCGTATTCGCATTCTCGTTGATGACCCGCGCTCTCGTGTGGATTTCGATCATGCATACTGTTTTCACTCTGCTCGCGGTCTGGCTGCTCCTGAACGTCCTGTTTGTCGTGATCACGATGCCCCCGCACAGGCCGAGAAAGTCAGATCGGACATCATCCGGAAGAGGTCGTCTCCAACCAGCGCCAGTCAGCAACGCTCGACAACCCGATGGCCCGTTCGAGGACGATGACCCGCCTGCTTCCCTTCGGCGTATTGTCGCCTCGATAGGCATAGGGCTCTTCTTCGCGTTGTCTCCGTATCTGCGCGAGGCGATGGAAAGCGCAATCCGGTACTTCACGAAAACCCGGGAATAGGCTTGGCGTTCGCTCGCGTACGATGCCGAGTGCCAGGATCGCGATGCGCCGATCAAGCCGGCCGACAAAATCAGGCCCCCGTCCGGGGGCTAGCGCGAACGGGGGCGATGGTTGAGCTAAAATCTCTAACCAATTTGGGCGCTCCCCGGTGGCAATATCCTGAGCGCCAGGCGAAACCGTAGCCATGCGATTTGCCGATGGAAAGCGAATTCGACCGCTGCAACGCACAGACGCACACCCGAACTGGCCGGATTCCTTTCCACCGGCGTCCAAGAAGTGGTTCCGGCTTGGGTGGAGTTGCGGCCCCGTATTCATACGGGGCCGCAAGTCATGAACCTTTGCGGTGCTTCGTGCAGACCTATACGGGTCAGGATTTTGCCACGACCTTCCTGGGGCTAGAGCGAAGCGCCGTCCGCACGTATTTCAAGCGGACGGCGTTGTGTTATCGGCCCACTCCGTCCGAACGCTCGACATCAGCTATTGGACATCGCTGGCGGCGCCGGCGATTTCGCAACGTGAGCCCACTGTCGCCGCTGTCGAACGATCGGGCCGGTGTGCGTCGAGGACGTTCGCGACGGCCTTGCCGGATCGAACGCCGCCGGATCGCCGGGTGCCAGCCCGCTCGCATCGATCGGATCTGTGGTTGTTGATGGAAACTGGCGCACCCGACACGATTCGAACGTGTGACCTTTGCCTTCGGAGGGCAACGCTCTATCCAGCTGAGCTACGGGTGCGTGCAGGGGTTCGTTTAGCTGATTGGCCCTGCGTCGGCAACGGCGTTGTCCGGCTGCCCGCAGCCTGTAAACTGCCTCCCAACACGCCCGAGCGAAGCAAAAAAGGGCGCGCTTCGAAGGAGATCGTCATGCGTCCGCTGGAATTCGGCTGGTATCTTCCCACGCATGGCGACACCACGGCTTATGGATTGATGGAAGCCCAGGTCGCGGGCTCGCCGGAACTCTGCGAGCGCGTGGTCAGGGCGGCCGAGGCTGCCTCGTTCGACTATCTCCTGATCCCGGTCGGCTCGGTGTGCTGGGAGGCCTGGATCGCCGGTGCGTTCATGGCGGCGCGGTCGGAGCGGATCAAGCCGTTGATCGCGGCACGGCCCGGCTACATCAATCCGGTGCTGCTGGCCAAGATGATCTCGACCTTCGACCAGATGTCGGGTGGCCGCATCTGCATCAACCTGATCGCCGGCCAGAACGAGAGCGAGGTCGAGGCGGAGGGCGTTCGCTTTGCCAAGGAAGAGCGCTACGCACTGATGGAGGAGGAGGTTTCGATCCTCAAGGCGCTGTGGACCACCCGTGGCCCGGTGCATTTCGAAGGTAAATTTCACACGATCACAGGCGCGCATATCCGGCCGCGGCCGCTGCAGCAGCCGTTTCCAAGATTCTATCTCGGCGGCGGCTCCCGACAGGCCTGGGAATTGTCGGCGAAACATTCCGACGTGCATTTGTTCTGGGGTGACCTGCCGGAGCGCATTGCCGAGAATATCGCCGAGATCAGGCAGATGGCGCGTGCCCACGACCGCGAGGAAGCCGTCGGTTTCGGCATGCGGCTGCAGGTGATCTGCCGCGAGAACGAGGCGGATGCGTGGGAGGCGGCGGATCGATTGGTGCGCCACGCCACCGAGCGGCAGAAGCAGGAGATGAAGACGCTCTACAACCGCTCCGAGGCCAACCAGCGGGTGCAGCAGCTCGCGCGCGACTACGGTGATCTCCTGATGCCGCATCTGTGGACCGGGATCACAAAAGTGCGACCCGGCGCCGGCATCGCCGTGGTCGGCAATCCCGGGCAATGCGCCGCCACGCTGCAGCAGTTCATCGATGCCGGCTGCCACTCCTTCTGCCTGTCCGGCTATCTGCATGACGAGGAGGCCGAGCGCTTCGGCCGGCTGATCCGTCCGATCCTCGCCGCCAATAATCGTGGGCGGCTGGCCGCCTGAGCGACGATTCCGGCAGCGTGTATCGCCTTTCCAAGATTTCACGGGTGGGTTAGCGCCCGATGCGCGATGATGCGGTCCGATCGCATCTTGCCCGATGGCGCAGCATTGACGGAGCACCACCCATGCATCACCGAGCCCGGCTTGCGACCTTGGCCCTGCTCCTGGCGATGGTGGCTCGCGCAACCGCCGCGCCGAGGACGGAGACCGAGCGTCATGAGAAGCCGGTCAAGGAGGTCGCCGGCACGCGCATCGCAGTCGGCACGGCGACGTTCCCGCTCTATTTGTCGGCGGACTGGTCCAATCCGTTGCCGAACGTCACGCGTGCCGTTCTCGTCCTGCATGGCGTGCTGCGCAATGCCGACGATTATTTCCGCTCGGCCCTGGAGGCTCAGGCCGCCGCCGGCGATATCGGCAAGAGCACGCTGATGATCGCGCCGCAGTTCCTCACCCAGGCCGACGCCGATGCGTTCAAGCTGCCGGCGGAGACGTTGCGCTGGAGTCTGGTCGGTTGGGAGGGCGGCGACCCCGCGCTCGCGCCGGAGCCGGTCAGCTCGTTCGAGGCGCTGGACGCCATCCTGGCGAAGCTTGGCGACCGCAAGCTGTTTCCTAACCTGAAGCAGGTGGTGGTGTTCGGGCATTCCGGCGGCGGACAGGTCGTGCAACGCTATGCGATCGCGGTGAAGGGTGACCGGGGGCTGCTGAACGAAGGCATCGGCGTGCGCTACGTGGTCGCCAACCCCTCCTCCTACGCCTACTTCAGCAAGGACCGGCCGGAGCCCGCGATCGCCGCGAGCTGCGCGGGCTACAACAACTGGAAATTCGGGATGGACGAACGCCCGACCTATCTCGCGGAGCCTGCGCCGGCCGCGCTGGAGCAGGCCTATGTCGCGAGGCGCGTGATCTATCTTCTGGGGACGCTCGACACCGATCCCAACCACCCCGCGCTGGATAAATCCTGCATGGCCGAAGCCGAAGGGCCGTACCGTTACGCGCGCGGGCACGCCTACGTCGCGACCATGAAGTCGCGCGACGACGGCACGCCGAACCACAGCCAGTGGGACGTCCCGGGAGTCGGCCACGAGGGCGGCAAGATGCTGACCTCGCCCTGCGGGCTGACCGCGGTCTTCGATATCCCCGGTTGCGCAGCGGCGCGCTGATCCCGCGCAGTCAAGCCGGCACGATTACCTTGCCGATCGGCCAAAGCGCGATGCCGGCAAGCTTGAGATGCGCCCAGGCGAAGGGGATGCCGATGATGGTCACCGCGAGCAGGATCGCGGTGACCAGGTGCCCGATCGCCAGCCACCAGCCGGCCAGGATGAACCAGATCAGGTTGCCGATCAGGCCGAGCGGTCCGGTGCCGACGTCGCTCTGCCCGGTCAATTCGTCGCGGCGCACCGCGCGGGAACCGAACGGCAGCAATGTATAGACGGCAATGTTGAAGGCGGCGCGGGCCCAGGGCAGGCCGATGATGGTAATGGCCATGATCACCGCCGCGACCAGCCAGCCGAACGCCATCCATGCGCCGCCGATCAGAATCCAGAGGATGTTCAGAAGGATAGAGACAGGCTGCATGGCTTTACACCTTCGCGCCGCGTGACACCGGCCTCTATATAAGCCAGCGCTCGCGGCTGTGATAGGTGCGGCTATGCGAGGGCGAGCACCCTGTCGCTGCCGACGAGCAGGGGCTTGAGCTCGGTGGGTGGCTTCGGTGCGCTGAACAGATAACCCTGCATCTCGGTGCAGCCGAGCGAGCGCAGCAGGTCGCGCTGCTGCTCGGTTTCCACGCCTTCCGCCGTCGTCGTCATGTTACGCGAGGCGGCGATGTTCACTACCGCCTGCACGATCGTCGATGAACCGTCCACGGCGATGTCGCTGACGAAACTGCGATCGATCTTGATCTTGTCGAACGGGAAGCGCTTCAGGTAGCTCAGCGATGAATAGCCGGTGCCGAAATCATCGAGCGCGATTCTGACCCCGATGGCGCGGAGCTGGTGCAGGATCGCGAGCGCGATCTCGTCGTCGCCGATCAGCACCGCTTCCGTTATCTCGAGCTCGAGCCTGTCTGGCTTCAAACCGGAGGCGGCGAGCGCGCTTGCAACCTTCAGCGCCAGGCTCAAATTCTTGAACTGGATAGGCGACACGTTGACGGCGAGGCGGACATGATCCGGCCATGTCGCTGCCTCCTTGCAGGCCGTCCGCAGCACCCACTCGCCGAGCTCGCCGATCAGCCCGGTATCCTCGGCGACGGGGATGAATTCGGCTGGAGAGACCATGCCGCGCTCGGCATGGCGCCAGCGCAACAGCGCCTCGCAGCCGGTCACCTCGCCGCTCGCGAGGCCGAGCAGCGGCTGATAGTGGATCTCGAAGCCGCCATCGTTCATTGCCTGCCGGAGATCCTGCTCCATCATCAGGCGGGCGCGGGCGTTGGCGCCCATCGCCGGCTCGAAGAAGCGGTGGGTACGGCGGCCCTCTGCCTTGGCGCCGTACATCGCGATGTCGGCGTTGCGGATCAGCTGGTCGAGCTCGGTGCCGTCCTGCGGCGCCAGCGCGACGCCGATGCTGGCATCGGTCGACAGATGGTGTCCGAGGCAGTCGCAGGGCTGCCGGATCGCGCGATGCACGCTGGCGACGAAATTCTCGACGTCGTCGGCACCGGCAATCGCGGTCTGGATCACCGCGAACTCGTCGCCGCCGAGCCGCGCAATCAGGTCGTTCTCGCCGAGACAGGCCTTGATGCGCCCGGCGATGGTCTTCAGCAGCTCGTCGCCGACATGGTGGCCGAGCGAATCGTTGATGCTCTTGAACTCGTCGATGTCGATATAGAGCAAAGCGAACGGCTCGCCTTGCCTGGCCTTTTTCAGCTCGCGCTCGATCTGCTCGCGGAACAGCACCCGGTTCGGCAGGTCGGTCAGCGCGTCGTAATGGGCGAGATGCGCGATCCGCTCGTTGGCGCGGCGCTGCTCGGTGATGTCGTCGATGACATTGATGACGTAACGAGGCTCGCCGGCGTCATCTCGGATGCCGATGCGCTTCGAGATGACATAGCGGTGACCGCCCGTCGGCGTTTGCCAGGCCTGCTCGGCCACGAACCGCTCGTCGGGAGATCTTAGCAGGCAGTCGTCGTCGCGGGTGACGATTTCGGCGTCCGAGGCCGGGAGAATGTCAAAGGCGGTCTTGCCGACGATCGTCTTGCCCGATTCCGCGAACACGTTCTCGGCAATCCGGTTGACGAGGAGGTATTCCCGCGTGCGGGCGTCCTTCACCGTGATCTGCGACGGGATATGATCGATGATCTCGCGCAGGAAGGTGTAGTTGCGGTCGCGCTCCTGCTCCAGCTTGCGCCGCGCAGTGATGTCCTCGACGGTGGCGACCCAGCCGCCATGGGCCAGCGGCCGGTTGACGATCAGGAAGCAGCGCCCGTCGGCCGAGGAGGTGATGATCTCCATCACCTTGCCGGCAGCCACGTGGGTCCGGACCACGCTGCAGAATTCATCGATGTCGCCGGCGAATGAGCCGGTCTGCTTGCGATGCTGTACCAGCTCCTCGAGGCTGCGGCCGGGCTTGACGAATTCGGGCGACAGCCCGCACATGTCGAGATAGCGCTGGTTGCAAACCACCATATGCGCTGTCTCGTCGAACAGCACGAGCCCCTGATTCATGTTGTTGAGGGCGGTGTCGAGCCGCTGCCGCTCCGATTCCAGCCGCCGCTGGGCGTCGCGGCTCTGCCTCCGGATCTGCCTGATCAGGACGAACAGCACCAGCGCGACGATGGCCGTTGCGAGCGCCGCGGCGCTGATCAGGAAACGGGTCTGCGTCCGCCAGTCGGCGAGCGCAGCCTCCACCGTGTTGGTGGCGACGACGACCGCGGGGAAATGGGTGAGCTTCGCAGCCGAGCCGAGCCGCGCGGTGCCGTCGACCGGGCTGATCATGCGCATCGTCCGCTGGCCGCCATTGCGCACGACGAGATCGACCAGCGGCGCACCGGCGAAGTTTCTGCCGATCATCTCGTCGACATGCGGATAGCGCGCCAGCAGGGTCCCGTCGGTGTGGAACATCGCGATCGCCGCACCCGTTCCCGGTGCGACGGAGGCGAAGAACGCCTCGTAGTTCAAGGGATCGATCCGCCGGGTCAGGACGCCGAGAAATGTGCCGTCCGGCGCGCTCAGGCGGTGCGCGATGACGGTGCTCAAGCCTCCGATGATCAGGCTGCGCAGCGTCTCGGCGCGCACCGGCGCAGGGTTTGCATCGAACTTGAAACTCTTGAAATAGTCGCGCCCGGAGATGTCCAGCCTGGCCGGCGGCGGCAAGTCGCCCGACCAGGTGATGACCTTGCCGTCGGCGTCGAACAGCGTGATCATGCCGAGGAACGAAACGCCCTTCGCCTTCAGGATCTGATGCGTGTCCGGCGTGGACATCTTCGCCTTGAACTGCTCCGGCGAGGAGATGGCAGAGATATCGAGCTTGTCGAGGATGTCAGAGGCGATGATATCGGAGTCCTCGAACTGCTGATCAAAGTGCCGCGAGAGCAGCAGGACCGTGTTCTCCAGCTCGCGCTCGCTGTTGACCAGGGCGCGCTCGCGGAATTCGCCGATCATCATGCTGGTCCCGATGATGATGGCGACAACCAGCAGCGCGCCGCAGAGCGTCAACCACAGTACCGGTCCGCGCACGGCCGTCGCGAGCGGCCGCTTGCCTGCAATCTGTCCGGATGGGACGCCCGCCTGCCCCTGCATCGATCCACGCATGCCTTTCCCCCGCTGGAATGATTACGCTGCAGAGTTCGCACAACGCGTTAGCAAAACCGGTTACTCAACGCTTAATCGGTCCGTTCCGGCTCTGGAGGTGCCGGTCGCGGACGGCAGGATCGCCGTTGGCGGCATCCCGTTGCATCGCCGGCGACCGGCATTAAGCTTGACTGCAGCAAGGCGGCGCAACGACCGCATCAAAAGGGGAGATCGACAATGCGGCAATGGCTCGGAGCAGGCATTCTGGCGGCGGTCCTGGCGCTCACTCCGCGGCCCGGCGCCAGCGAGGAGATCACCCGCTTCACGCCGCTCAGGGCGGAGGACCTGTCGCCGGCGCAAAGGGCTTGGGCCGACCTGATCGCGGTGCCGCCGCGCAACGCCAAATTCACCGCGCCGCCCTACCGCGCCTATATCCGCAATCCCGATCTGGCGCCAAGGCTGTCCAACCTGTCGGACTATCTGCGCTGGAACACGTCGCTGCCGCCACGGCTCAGCGAAATGGCGATCCTGATCACCGCACGGCACTGGACCGCTCAATATGAATGGTCGGCACATTATCCGCTGGCGCTGAAAGGCGGTCTCGATGCAAAGATCGCGGATGCGATCGCGGACGGCAGACGCCCCGACACCATGAAGGACGACGAGGCCGCGCTCTATGATCTCGGCATGGCGCTCTACCACGACAGGAAGGTCAGCGACGAGGTCTACAAGGCGGCGCTGGCGAAGTTCGGTGAGCGCGGCATCATGGATATCATCGGCATCATGGGCTACTACGACCTGGTCTCGATGACGCTGATCACGATGCAGGCCGGTGCGCAGAACGACAGCGTGAGGCCGCTTCCGGCGCTGGAGAAGTGACGCTCTCACTCCCTCTCCCCGTTCTTGCGAGGAGAGCATCGGGGAGAAGGTGTCAGCGCCGATAGCCGTCGCCGCGGGAATACGCCGTGCGCGATTCCAGCGCCGGGCGGGCCGCGATGCTGGCGCGCGCTTCGCTGGCGAGCGGGATTGCGGGCCTCAGGTCCTCGAGGAAGATCGGCTTGGCGAAATAAAAGCCCTGCGCATAGCGGATCTTGGTCGCTGCCTGCAAATAGGCAAGCTCCTCAAACGACTCGATTCCCTCGGCGATAACGGTCATGCCGAGCGCCTCGCTCAGGGATTCGATCGCGCGCAGGATGCCCTGGCTGCGTGGCCTTTTATGGATGTCGGTGATGAAGGAGCGGTCGATCTTGATCTCGTCGGCGGTGATGTCGGCGAGCGCCGACAGCGACGAATAGCCGATGCCGAAATCGTCGATCGAGATGCCGACGCCTATCTTGCGCAGGATCGGCAGGATCTCGTCCTGGAACTGCGATTTTGTGATGAAGGCGTCTTCGGTCACCTCGATCATGAAGCGCTTCGGAAAGCCGGTGTCCTCCAGCGCGCGCGCGAACGGGCGCATGAACTCCGGATTGGCGGCCTGCTTGGCGGCGACGTTGATGCTGATCGTCGCGTCCGCTCCGAACGTGTCGTTGATCAGGTCGATCGACTTGACGATCTCCGTCAGCACCAGGCGCGTCAGTTCGTCGATCAGCCCGAGCTCGACGGCGAGGTTGATGAAGGTGCCCGGCGCCTGGATCACGCCCTCGTCGTCGCGCAGCCGCACGAGGGCCTCGATGCCCTTGACCTCCTGGGTGCGGATGTCGACCTTGGCCTGGAACGCGCAGCAGAACCGCTTCTCCAGGATTGCCAGCCGCAGCGACTGCTCGATCTTCATCCGTGCCAGCGCCTCGCGCTCCATGCTGGCGTCGAAGAACGCGGTCGAGCCCTTGCCGTTGTTCTTGACGCGGTACATCGCGATGTCGGCATTCTGCCGCAGCGCCTCGTAGCTGCGGCCGTGCTGCGGATACAGGCTGACGCCGATCGAGGTCGAGGCGAAGATCTCGGACTGCTCGATGAAGAACGGCGCCTTCAGCCGCTCCTGCATCACGTGGATGAACTCGGCGACCTCATGGTCGCCGCTGATCGGATTGAGCAGCAGCAGGAATTCGTCGCCGGAGATGCGCGACAGGATGTCGGTCTCGCGCAACGCGAGACCGAGCCGCTTGGACAGCTCGACCAGCAGTGCATCGCCGATCGCATGCCCGTAATAGTCGTTGATGTGCTTGAAGTTGTCGACGTCGAGGAAGGCGAGGGCGAAATGTCGCTCCGGCCCGTCGCGGCCGATCAGGCTGTTGACGCGATGCTCGATCACCCGGCGCGTCGGCAGGCCGGTCAGCTCGTCGTAGTAGGCGGAGCGGAACAACTGGTCTTCGAACGCCTTCTGCTCGGTGATGTCGGCGGACGAGGAGATCAGGAGGCTGCGCCCGGCGATCTGTACCGGCCGGTGCGAGGTCAGGAACACTCGCTTGGCCGGGCCATAGGTCAAGGCTTCCTCGAGCACCACCTCGCGGCCGCTTCGCAGCAATTCAAGGCAGGTTTCGTGGCGGTCATCGACTTGCGTCGGCTGGGTCGCATTGGCGGCAAGCCGTAGTTGGACTGCCGCAGCGTCGTTCACGAAGATGAACTCGCCGTGCTCGTCCTGGACGGTCAACCCCGAGGGCAGCAGGCGGAGAAGGTCGCGCAAAATAAGCAATTCATTGCTGGAATTGCTTTCATTTCCAGGCATTGGCGCTCCGGACTGAAAATCGTGTTTGGTGAAACCATGCATGCGCGGAGCTTGGCAAACTCCGTTGTAGGTTTGGTTAAGCGGAACCGCGAAAAGCGGCGACAGAGTGAACCAATGGCAGGCTTCGCAAGCCATCGGCACATCGTCATTAACAGAGTGTCAATGCGCCGGTGTCGCGCCTTGCGAAAGCACTTGCGGCTCGCGCGGTTGCCAGATGCTGCGTCGTTTCGGGAGTGACTGTCAGCCCGGCGGAACCTGGCACTGCATGGTGCAGTGGATGCCGGTCTTCAGGTAGCTGATCTCGGTCTTGCCGTCGAACGGCCGCAGCGCCGACTTCAGCAGCTTGGTACCGAATCCGGCTTCGCCGATCGCCTCGATCGCCGGCACCTCGGTTTCGTCCCAGGTCACGTTGAGGCGACCGTCATCGACGGTCCACGACACCTGGAGGAACCCGCGCGGCGAGGAGAAGGCGCCGTACTTGCCGGCGTTGGTGGCGAGTTCGTGGAAGATCAGCGCCAGCGAAACCGCGAGCTTGGCAGGCAGAAACAACTGCTCGCCATTGAGGTTGAACCGCACATGGCCGTAGGGCCCGAGCTCAGAGCGCAGCATGTCCCTGATATCGCAACCATAGCCGTCGACCCGCGCGATCAGATCATCGGTCGCCGACAGCGCGCGGATGCGGTGGTCGATGCGGTCCCACACTTCGGGCCGGTCCTGCAGCGCCTGGTGGAGCACGGCATGAATGGTCGAGGACTTGTTCTTCAGCCGGTGCTGCAACTCGTCGACCACCAGCCTGCGGTATTGCTCCTCCTCGATCAGCCGCTTGGAGACCTCGCGCTGCTGCGCGACCAGCGCGCGGTAGTGCGCGACGCCCCAGATCACGATGCCGCAGACCGTCCAGAAGATCATCAGCAAGGCGAAACGGGCAGGATCGACCTCTGCGCCGCTGAAATTGACGAGGACGCCGAGCGCCCCGCTCGCGATCGCTGTGGCGATCCCGGTCCGGAAGCCGCCAAAGGCGGTGGCGAAGAACACGGCCGGAAAGTACGGCGTGAAGAACACATCCGGCCTGATCTGGGCAAGCCCGAAGCGCGTGGCCGTGGCCAAAACGAGACAGAACAGCGCGAAACCGGTCGCAAACAGCGTCGAGGGCTGCGAAACCCCCTGCCAACCCTGCTTGAACTCCTCGAACAGCTTCGTCATCGATCGTTACTTCACGTGATCAGCCGAACCAAAATAAGGCCGCTGCGACTGAAAACCCGCAGTTGTGTCCTTCCAGCCACAGCCGGACCCGCGGATGCCGAAGGCCGTCAACGCCTGCGCTTGCGTTGTCCGGGACGGGTGGGGATTATCGGCGACAGCGAGCGCTCGATCGGGGGATAGGTCGAAGCACCGTCATCATGGCGCAGCGACACGATTCAGGCGCGGCAACGAGGGGACCGGATTGCTTCGTCGCTTGCGCGGCTCGCGATGGGGCGGAAGGAGAACGCGGCCATGTCCGCAACGACCAGATCGATGGACGATTTGTCACGACCTCCGCCGCGCATGAACCCCCGGGTCGCACGAAAGCTGCGATATCTCACGGCGGTCATCGTCGTCGGGATCCTGTCCGGAATCGTGGTCGGTTTCGGCCGGAGCGGTAGCGGGCCGTCGCTGGTCGCCGGCGCAACCTACGGCTTCCTGCTCGCCGGCATCATCGGTGCGGTCGAACTGTTCATGCTCGAGGATTGGGACTGGCTCAATCGCCTGTCCTTTGTCGTCAATCTGGCGGTGCGCAGCGCCATCTATGCCGCCATCATCATCGTCATCCAGCTGCTTCAACCGGGCGAGCGTGTCATCGGGTTGCCGCTGAAGGGGGCGTACGAGGATTTCTGGTCGAGCTTCGCCTATTCGGCTGGCGTTTCGATGCTGGTGAATCTGGGCTTCAGCATCGCCAATCTGATCGGTCCGCGCGCCTTCATGAACTTTGTCACCGGGCGTTATCACCAACCGGTCGAGGAAAACCGCTTCGTGCTGTTCGTCGACATCGCCGGATCGACCGGGCTTGCCGAACGGCTCGGCGGTATCGGCATTCATCGCTTCCTCGACCGCACCTTCCGCCTGCTGACGCAGTCCGTGGTCGACTATCGCGGCGAGGTGCTCAACTATGTCGGCGACGAGATCATCGTGACCTGGCCGGAGGGGCACGGCGCGATCGACTGCCGGCCGCTGCGATGTTTCGCGGCGATGCGCCGGGCACTGCAGAAGGCCGCGTCGCAATTCGAACGCGAGTTCGGCGTGGTGCCGCAAATTCGCGGCAGCCTGCATTTCGGACCGGTCATCGTCGGAGAGATCGGTGACGTCAAGCGTGCGATCGTGTTCAACGGTGACGTCATGAACACCGCAGCGCGGCTCGAAGAATTGAGCCGCAAGGTCCACGGCGGCTTCCTCGCCTCGCGGGCGTCGACGGCGCGCTTTGCCGCGCCGCCGCCGTTTCCCTTGGAGGATCTAGGAACGTTGCCGATACGCGGTCGCGTCGACGGCATCGAGGTGGTGGGAATCGGGGCGGCGGCGTGACCGGCGCTACGCCGGTTCCGCCATCACCCCGAGCCCGTCGCGCGGCTTCGGGATCGGCCACATCAGCCGGTCCGGCTTGCGGCCCTGCGGCAACGCCTCACGCCTTCTGCTTCGCGGCCGCCTTCTGCAAGTCCGGCGCATTCACGGCGGGAATCGCGACGCGGCCGGGTCCGGTCTGCTGAAGGGCGGCGGCGGCCTTGTCGTTTTCCATGATCTTGGCCATCACGGCCTGGCCGGCTCGCTCGAACACGGCGCGGTTGTCGATCACGAACTGGCGTGACTTGCGCAGGCCGTCGATATAGCCGTTGATCTCCGGGATCACGTAGCGCGCGACCATGTCCCAGCTGCGGCGGGTGTTTTCCGGATTGGCCCAGTCGTGCGCGAAGCCGACGATAGTGCCGACGCCGCCGGATACCTGCACCAGGTTCTTGATCATCTTCACGAGGTCATCAGGTGTGCCGATCGTGGAGGCCGCGCCCTCGACGAAAGCGGTCTTGTCGACGGCCTCGTCCGGCGATCCGAACGCGGTCAGGCCCGGCCGCATCAGCGTGCCGACATTATATTCGTTGTGCCAGCGCATCAGGCCGGCGCCGGCCTCGCGCCGTGCCTGCTCGCGGGTCTCGGCGATGTGCCAGGACAGCAGCACGCGCCAGTTGGAGCGGCTCACCGTGGTGCCGGCCTTGCTGGCGGCGTCCTCGGCGAATTGCCATTGCTGCGGCAGCGCCATCAGGCCCTGGGTCGACATCGAGCCGAGCGAGATGATGCCGATGCCGTATTTGCCGGCGAGCGTCATGCCTGACGGCGAGATCTGCGAGGCCACCACGAAGGGCATCTCCTCCTGCAGCGGCAGGATCTGCAGCGCGGCGTCATGCATCTCGAACCAGCCGGTCTTGGCCGTGACGCGCTCGCCATTGAACAGGCGGCGGATTACCGCGATCGCCTCGTCCTGGCGGTCGCGCTGGGTCATCGGGTCGATGCCGAGCGTGTGGGCATCGGAGGCGAGCGCGCCGGGGCCGGAGCCGAAGATCGCGCGGCCGCCTGTCATGTGGTCGAGTTGCACCATGCGCTGGGCGACGTTGAAGGGGTGGTGATAGGGCAGCGAGATCACGCCGGTGCCGAGCTTGATCCGCTTGGTGCGCTCGCCGGCGGCAGCCAGGAACATTTCCGGTGAGGCGATGGTCTCCCAGCCCGAGGAATGGTGCTCACCGCACCAGAATTCATCATAGCCGAGCGCATCGAGCTGCTCGACGAAATCGAGGTCGCGGCGGAATTGCAGCATCGGATGCTCGCCGATCGGGTGATGCGGGGCGAGGAAGGCTCCGAACTTGAGGCGCGCCATGTGTCGTTCTCTCCGGCTTTTTGTTATTGGGGGGCTTGTTGCAAACCTACGGGGTGGGCCGAGGCAAGGCAATGCTCCGGGGCTGCAGCGCTCGCATGGTTGTTGCGCAAATCGACGCCACTTGCCGCTGCCCGGAATGTTTTCCAGCGCGTCAACGCAAGTTGCAGCCGACCCGGGCGATGCGCTCACGAGCGCCGGGCTGACAGACCCGTGATCAATCGCTTACGTCGGAGGTAATCGAGGGGATGACCGGAATCTGCTGATGTCGGCTGCAACGTGAATTCGGGCAGGACTGCAGCCGATGCATCAGATCGTCTCTAACCCGGTGGATTCATCCCGCCGTTGGTGGGTGCTTGCGACCGTCGTCGCCGCGCAGTTCATGTTCGGCGTCGATGCCTTCATCGTCAATGTCGCAATCCCGACGATCGCAACCGAACTGCACGCCACGTCGGCACAGATCGACGCGGTGATCGCGATCTATTTGATCGCCTATGCCACGCTGGTGGTCACCGGCGGTCGGCTCGGTGACATCTACGGCACCAGGAACGTATTCATTGCCGGCGTTGCAGGCTTCTCGGTGACCTCGCTGTGGTGCGGCCTGGCGCAATCCGGCCCGGAGCTGATCACAGCAAGGCTGGCACAGGGCGCGACTGCGGCGCTGATGGTGCCGCAGGTGCTGGCGACGCTGCATCTGTTGTTCGCCGACGGTGCGCGGACGCGGGCATTCGGGATCTACGGCATCGTGCTGGGGCTTGCGGGGGCAGCGGGCTTCATGCTCGGCGGCGTGCTGGTGACGCTCGATCTCGCCGGCCTCGGCTGGCGCGCCGTGTTCTTCGTCAACGTGCCCTGCGGCGCCATCATCGTCATTGCCGCGTTGAAGATCATGCCGACGGTGCCACGCCGCGTCGGCACGCGGCTCGACATATCGGGCGCGGCGGTGCTGTTCGCCGGTCTGTTGTGCCTGATCGGGCCGCTGCTGTTCGGCCATGATCTCGACTGGACGCCGTGGGTCTGGCTGGTGATGGCGGCGGGCGCCGCGATCATCGCCGCCTTCGTGCGGCTGGAGCGCTCGGTGGCGCGCCGCGGCGGCATGCCGCTGATCGATCTCTCGCTGCTGTCGGATCAGGCCTTCATGCGCGGGCTGGTCGCCGTGTTCTTCTTCTTCTTCGCCAACCTGTCCTTCTATCTCGTCATGACCATGTTCATGCAGAAAGGCTTGCAAATCCCGCCGCTCGAGGCGGGGCTTGTCTTCGTGCCGCTGGCGCTGACCTTCGTCGTGGCTTCGCGCCACAGCGGCATCAGGGCGAAGCATCGCGGCACGCTGGTGCTGATCGAGGGCTGCGGCCTGCAGATCGTCGCGCTCGCGGCGCTGGTCATAACGGTCGAAGCCGTCGCGGCGCCGTCAGTGCCGACGCTGGCGCTGCTGCTGATGATCTTCGGCTACGGCCAGGGGCTGGTGATGGCGCCATTGTCGAGCGCGGTGCTGTCGACCGTGAAACCTGCGAGTGCCGGTGCAGGCTCCGGCATGTACGGCACGACGACGCAGATCGGTAACGCGGCGGGCGTCGCCGCGGTTGGTGCGGTCTTCTTCGCCGTTGAGACCATGATGTCGGCACGCGTGGCGCTGTTTGCGTCATGCGCATTGTTTGTGCTGTCGATCTCGATTTCAGCCGTATTTCTGTCATGGATGCGCCGGGCCGGCGCGTAATCTGAAAGGATGTGCAGCGGTTTTCCGCAGCGAACATGCTCAAACAGCGAACGGATCACGCATTAACGCCGATTCTCACATTTCCGGTGGACTGACCGCGCACGGTCTTTTTATTTTGCAGTGCAGCAACTATCTGGTGTCGTAAACATCAGAGCAAATCACTCCAGGAGTTGCTGTTGTCACTCGTCAACAACGTCGAATTTCTGCGTCATCTGCCGAAGATGAACGCGTTCAGCGGCCTCGGCGCACTTGCGTCCGCCGTGCCGACGCCGCTCGTCGAGACGACGGAGTTCGGCACCAATCCCGGCGCACTGAGGATGTTCTCGTTCGTGCCTGCGCAACTGGCGCGGTCGCCTGCGCTGGTCGTCGTGCTGCACGGATGCGGCCAGACCGCCGCCTCCTACGATCTCGGAGCCGGATGGTCGACGCTGGCGAAGCACTATGGATTCGCGCTCCTGATGCCAGAGCAGCAACCCATCAACAACGGCAACACCTGCTTCAACTGGTTCAATCCGGAAGACATCGCGCGCGGCCATGGCGAAGCCCAGTCGATCAGGCAGATGGTCGGACACATCGCCGGCGCGCACAAGATCGATCCGCGCCGGGTCTTTGTGACGGGGCTGTCTGCCGGTGGCGCGATGGCGACCGTCATGCTTGCGACCTATCCGGATGTGTTTGCGGCCGGCGCCGTGATCGCTGGCCTGCCGTTTGGCGTCGCCGGCAACGTGCGCGAGGCGCTGCATGTCATGATGCACGGCAGCGCGTTGTCGGCGCCGGAGCTCGGCAACCTCGTGCGCAAGGCGTCGAAACACGAGCACGATTGGCCGAAGATCTCGGTGTGGCACGGCAGCGCCGACCGCACCGTGCATCCGGGCAATGGCGATGCGATCGTCAAGCAGTGGCTCGACCTTCACGGCCTGCCGCTGACGGCAATGTCGAAGGCCGATGTCGATGGCCATCCGCGCGAGGTGTGGTGGAACGCCGACGGCGAGACGCTGGTCGAATCCTACTCGATCACCGACATGGCGCACGGCACGCCGCTCGGACTTGCCGGCAATGACGAGCGTTACGGCGTCGAGGGCGCGTTCCTGATCGAGGCCGGAATCTCGTCGTCCTACCACATCGCTGAATTCTTCGGCCTGACAGATCAGGTTCGCCAGCCGCGGATCGCGCCGACGGGGGTGCCCCGCGAGAATGCCGACACGGTTTCCATGACGATTCCGGTGCCGCCACCGGAGTCGGTGCCCGTAGCCGTGTCCGGCCGCCGCACCACCCGAGTGCGCAAGTCGCGGAGCAACGGCGTCAATGTCGGCCGCGTCATCGCCCGTGCGCTGACCGCCGCAGGCTTGATGAAGGAGCAGCCGAAGCCCTAGAGGGCATGATCCGGAAATGCGCGCAGCGGTTTTCCGGCAAACGCGAAGCGTTGCGCGGAGATCATGCTCAAACGAAGGGTTAATGCGCGATGACGAGACCGGATCACATCGCGCTTTAGGCGCGCCTAGATCTCGCCGGTCAGGAACGGATTCGTCATCCGCTCCTGTCCGATGCTCGATCCGGCGCCATGGCCGCAGATGAAGCCGACATCGTCGCCGAGCGGCAGCAGCTTCTCCTTGATCGACTGGATCAACGTCGGATGGCTGCCGCCGGGCAGGTCGGTCCGCCCGACCGAGCCGGCGAACAACACATCGCCGACATGGGCGAAGCGCAGCTCCTTGTTGAAGAACACCACGCTGCCTGGCGAGTGGCCGGGGCAATGCAGGATGTCGAAGGTGAGGTCGCCGATCGAGACCTGATCGCCCTCGTCGAGCCAACGGTCGGGACCGAAGTTGCGCACGCCGGTCATGCCGAAGCGCTCGCCGCTCGAGACCACATTGTCGAGCAGGTATTTGTCGGCGATATGCGGGCCCTCGATCTTGACCTGCAGCGCGTCGCGCAGCTCGGCGGCGCCGCCGACATGGTCGATATGACCATGCGTCAACCAGATCTTCTCGACCGTCACGCCGGTCTGCTTGATCGCGGCCTGGATCTTCGGGACGTCCCCGCCGGGGTCGATCACCACGGCCTTCTTGGTCGGCTCGTGCCAGATGATGGTGCAGTTCTGCTCGAACAGCGTGACCGGCACGATAATCGCGCCAGCCTTCGGTTTGGTCTCGGTCTTGTCATCCATGGCGTCACCATAGGCTTCCAGGATTGGCCGTCAACACGGACAAACCTGCAGTTCCCGGCGTGTGATCCCAAAACAGACCGTGATAAGCTCGTGATGCCAGAACCTATTGGTCCTTCAGCTCGGAATTCCATGACCCAGGCTTCCAAATCGCCGCTCGGCGGGGCTCGTACCACGGCCCGCGCGTTCTTCGTCGCGGACCGCATCACCACGTCCGGCCTGGAGCGTGGCGATGTGCTGGCGACCACGCCGCTGGCGTTCCGTGTCAATGACAATGGCGTGGCGATCCTGTTCCGTTACGGTGTCGTGGTCCTGATCGGGCTGAATGCACTGGAGGAGGATGAATTCCTGCGCAGCCTGCAGTCGCGCATGACCGGGCCGTTCACACGGCGGGAGGAGGAGATCGCGATCATCGAGCTCGCGTCGGAGAAGGACGACCAGATACCGCCGGGCGGTCCGATCTATCTGCAAAGCCTGTCGCCGGAACGGTTGATCCTGGTCGGCGAGGCGCTCGCCAAGAGCGTGGTGCTGGCGCGGCACGAGCGCGAGGTCGCCGCGGTGTTCGACACCACCGAACCGTTCGCGCGTGGGCTCGCCAAGAACGGGCAGATCGGCGGCGGCCGCATCGCCATCCTCAAGCACATCGGCAACGCGCTCTCGCTGCGGCACCGCGTCGCCGGTCCGGTGGAGATCGCCGAGAAGCCCGACATCCTCTGGGACAAGCCGCAGCTCGAGCGGCTCTATTCCCGGCTCGAGGATGAGTACGAGCTGAAGGAGCGGGCAGAATCCTTGAACCGCAAGCTCGCAGTGATCGCCGAGAGCGCCCAGGTCCTGACCGACATCATCGACACCAGCCGCTCGATGCGGCTGGAGCTGATCATCATCTTCCTGATCCTGTTCGAGGTCCTGATCTCGATCTATCAGATCGCGATGGGCCGGCACTGAAGCTGCTTCGGGCTACATGCGCCTCGCGAAGCCAAGGCGCGGCCATTTTCCGTCCCGAATTGTGCGTCATCCCTGAACCAACCGACGGGGGTTTTACCTCGCGCGGGCCGGATTACGACATCGGGGTGCGGGATGGATCAGGGTGACAGGGACTGGTGGCGACACGGGATTTTCTATCAGGTCTATCCGCGCTCGTTTCAGGACACGAATGGCGACGGCGTCGGCGACATCAGGGGAATCATCGAGCGCCTGCCCTATCTGACCCGGCTAGGTGTCGATGCGGTCTGGCTGTCGCCGATCTTCCCGTCGCCGATGGCCGATTTCGGCTACGACATCTCCGACTATACGGGCATCGATCCGCTGTTCGGCACGATGGAGGATTTCGACGAACTGGTGGCCGCTGCGCATGAGGCGGGCCTCAGGCTGATCCTCGATCTGGTGCCGAACCACACCTCGGACCAGCATCCCTGGTTCATCGAAGCGAAGAGCTCGCGCGATAATCCGAGGCGCAATTGGTACATCTGGCGCGACCCCGCGGCGGACGGCGGTCCGCCCAACAACTGGCGGTCGGAGTTCGGCGGCAGTGCGTGGACCTTTGATGAGGCGTCGGGCCAATACTATTATCACGCCTTCCTCGCACAGCAGCCTGATCTCAACTGGCGCAATCGCGAGGTGAGGGAAGCGATCTACGATGTCATGCGGTTCTGGCTCGGCAAGGGCGTCGACGGTTTCCGCGTCGACGTGATCTGGCACCTGATCAAGGACGCCGAATTCCGCGACAACCCGCCGAACCCGCATTATCGCGAGGGCCGCCCGCCGCACGAGACAATCCTGACGCAATATTCGACGGATCAGCCCGAGGTGCATGCCGTCATCAGCGAAATGCGCCGCGTCACCGAGGAGTTCGACAATCGCGTCCTGATCGGCGAGATCTATCTGCCGCTGAACCGCCTCGTCGCCTACTACGGCAACGATCTGCGCGGCGCGCAGATGCCGTTCAACTTCGCGCTGCTCTCGACGCTGTGGAGCGCGCACTCGGTCGAAGCCATTATCGCCGATTACGAAAGGGCGCTGCCACCAGGCGCGTGGCCGAACTGGGTGCTCGGCAATCACGACCGGCCGCGGGTCGCGAGCCGGGTCGGGCCGGCGCAGGCGGGCGTCGCGGCGATGCTGCTGCTGACCCTGCGCGGCACGCCGACGCTCTATTACGGCGACGAGATCGGCCTCCGCCAGCTCACCATTGCGCCGGACCAGGTGCGCGATCCCTTCGAGAAGAATGTGCCCGATATCGGCGTCGGCCGCGACGGCTGCCGCACACCGATGCAGTGGAGCGCCGATCGCAATGCCGGCTTCTCGACCGCGACGCCGTGGCTGCCGCTGGCGCATGATTTCATCAGCGAGAATGTCGCGAGCCTTGAGGCAGACCAGGCATCGATCCTCAATTTCTACAAGGCGATGATCGCCCTGCGGCGCAAGCTGCCGCAGCTCGTCAGCGGCAGCTACGAGCCGGTGGCGGCGCAAGGCGACATCCTGCTCTACCGGCGCCGCGGCACCGACGGCCTCGTTGTGATCGCACTGAATTTCGGCGCTGAGCCCGCCGCGACGACTTCGAGCGCGATCGGCTTCAACTGCGAGATCCTGCTCTCGACATTCATGGACCGCCAGGGCGAGAAGCTCGAAGGCATGCTCGAGCTGCGCTCCAACGAGGGCGTGATCCTGGGGCCGTATCAGGATGTCTGACGCGACGTCCGCGATATCTTGCTGTCGATATCGCTGCGCTTGAGCAGGTAATCGAGGCCGCCGACCCGGTACCAGCGGTAGCCGTAACCTTCGATCAGCAGCGTGTGACGGCCCCGGTCACCGGCACGGCTGTGATCCTCGGTCAAAAGGTTGACCAATAGCCTGCCGGCATCATCAGGGAGTTCGACGGCGAACGAGACCTCGCGCGGCTGCTCCGCGAGATTGTGCATGAACAGCACCGAGTTGTTCCGCCAGTCATAGCGGATGATCAACACGGCGGGATCGCGTGTCGCGATCACCTTGAAATCGCCCCAACCGACCTCGGGCACCTCCTTGCGCATGCGGATGATGCGCTCGGTCCAGTTCAGCAGCGAATTCGGGTCGCGACGCTGGCTCGCAGCATTGATGTGCTCGTAGCCATACGGCCCCTTGTCGATCGGCGGCATGCAGGGCCGGTCACTCTCGGTAAAGCCGGCGTTCGGTTCGGTCGACCATTGCATCGGCGTGCGCGTGCAATTGCGCTCGGGCAGGTCGAGATTGTCGCCCATGCCGAGTTCATCGCCGTACCGGATCACGGGGGTGCCGGGAAGCGTGCACATTAGACTGTATGCGAGCTCGAGGCGCCGTCGGTCGCCGCCCAGCATCGGGGCCAGGCGCCGCCGGATGCCGCGGTCGTAGAGTTGCATGGTCTTGTCCGGACCGAATGCCTTGAACACTGTCTCGCGCTGCGCCTTGGAGAGGCGGCCGAGGTCGAGTTCGTCATGGTTGCGCAGGAACAGGCCCCATTGCGCCGTCGCGGGCCGTGGCCTGGTCGCCGCGAGCGCCTTTGCCAGCGGCCGCGAGTCGGCGGCTGCCATCGCGTAGAACAGGTGCTGGTTGACATGGAAGTTGAACATCATCTGCATCCGGTCGCCGTCGCGTCCGAAATACTCCATGTCCGTTTCGGGGATCACGTTCGCTTCGGCGAGGATGATCGCGTTGCCCTGCCGCCATTGCAGGAATTCGCGGAACATCCGCAGCATGTCGTATTGCTCGACCGGCTTGCGCACCTTGGCGCCCTTGGTCGCGATCACGAACGGCACCGCGTCCATGCGGAAGCCGGAGACGCCGAGCTGGATCCAGAACCCCATGATCTTGAGGATCTCGGCCTGCACAAGCGGGTTCGACGTGTTGAGGTCGGGCTGGAAGTCGTAGAAGCGATGGAAGTACCAGGCGCCGGCCTGCTTATCGCGGGTCCAGGTCGATTTCTGCACGCCGGGAAACACCATGCCGGTGTTGGCATTGGCCGGCCGCTTGTCCGCCCAGACATACCAGTCGCGATGAGGCGAATCCTTCGAACGGCGCGCGGATTGAAACCAGGCGTGCTGGTCGGAGGTGTGGTTGACGACGAGATCGATGATCACGCGGATGCCGCGCTGCTGGCAGCCATGGGTGAACTCGACGAAGTCGCCCAGCGTCCCGTAGCGCGGATCGACGCCGTAATAGTCCGATATGTCGTAGCCGTCGTCCTTGCCGGGCGAAGGTTGAAACGGCATCAGCCAGATCGTGGTGATGCCCAGGCCGTGCAGATAGTCCAGGCGCCGCAACAGGCCCCTGAAGTCGCCGACACCGTCACCATTGGCGTCCATGTAGGTGCCAACCGAGAGGCAGTAAATTACCCCGTTCTTGTACCAGAGGTCGTCGATCACGAGGCAGCTCTCATCAGTCCGTCCATGGCCGCAGACGTGAGATAAGCGGTAACGGCGCCGCGGGTTCCGGCTGTCGCCCGTGCGGCCGATTCAGGCGCTATCGGCCGTTGGGCGCGCGCCGCGGAATCGGCTAGTCTCGCCTGGATGGAATCGCCCGCCCGCCAGATCGCGCTTGTCCCCGCGCCCGACCGACGCCAGTCCGAGACTGCGCTTGCGGTCGCGCGCGGCACCGCGAGGCTTCTGAGATCGCTGGGGTTTTCCTGCATCAGCGAATTGCCGCTGCCGTCCGGCCGCAGAGCCGACCTGGTGGCGCTGAACGAGCGCGGCGAGATTTGGATCGTCGAGATCAAATCGTCAGTGGAGGATTTGCGCGCCGACCAGAAATGGCAGGACTACCGCCTGCATTGCGACCGGTTGTTCTTTGCCTTCACGCAGGATCTGCCCTGCGAGATCTTCCCTGCCGACACCGGGTTGATCATCGCGGACGCCTATGGCGCGCATCTGCATTGCGAGGCCCCGGAGCACCGCCTGCCGGCGGCAACGCGCAAGGCTATGACAGTGCGCTTTGCGATGGCTGCCGCGCAGCGGATCAACCGGCTGGCCGATCCGCAGGGGCACGAGTTCTAGAGATCGGCAGGTGCGTTGGGGGTACTGGACTCCCAACACGCAAATGACCGGGACGATGCCCGGCCATGACGAAGAGAAACCAAAGCGCCGCTTACCGCGGCGCGCGCTTTGCCAAGATGCGCTGCAGCGTGCGGCGGTGCATGTTGAGCCGGCGTGCAGTCTCCGAGACGTTGCGGTTGCACATCTCGTAGATGCGCTGGATGTGCTCCCAGCGCACGCGGTCGGCCGACATCGGGTTGGTCGGCAGTTCGGACTTCTCGGTGCCGGTCGCGAGCAGCGCCGCGACGACGTCATCGGCGTCGGCTGGCTTCGAGAGATAGTCGACGGCGCCCATCTTCACCGCGGTCACGGCGGTGGCGATGTTGCCATAGCCGGTGAGGACGATCGCGCGCGCGTCGGGACGCTTCTGCTTCAGCGCCGAAACGACGTCGAGGCCATTGCCGTCGCCAAGCCGGAGGTCGACGACTGCGAAGGCCGGCGCGGCGCGGCCGATCTCGGCAAGACCATCGGATACGGTATCGCATGACTTCACCGAGAACCCGCGCGTCTCCATGGCGCGCGAGAGGCGCTCCAGGAACGGCTTGTCGTCCTCGACGATGAGGAGCGATCGGTCGGTGTGATCATTCAGTTCGGCGATGGCGGTCACTGTTCATATTCCCTGTGGCAGACCGCCATTATATGGGATTCAGTTGCGGCACTGCCAAGGCAACGAAAGTCGAGGCGGCTGCATCCTTAATGCCAGCGGACCGAGTAGAACTGTTCTAGGAAGCAATCTCAGCTTCAGGCGCCGATGCCTCGAAGCGATCGCGCGGCCAGACGATCTGAACGACAGCGCCGTGATCGGGGAAGGTGCGGTTGGTGAATGACACCTTGGCGCCGGTGCGTTCGAGCAGCGTCCGCGCGATGAAGACGCCGAGACCAAGGCCTCCACGCTCGTTTTGGGCCTCATCTGCGCCTCTGCGACGCGACAGATAGGGTTCCCCAATCCGTTTCAGCATGTCGGGGGCAATGCCGGGACCGTCGTCGGAGATGACGACCTCGACGGTCTCTGCATTCCACCACGCATTCACCTCGACGGTCCGGTGCGCGAAATCGACAGCATTTTCCAGAATATTTCCGACGCCATAGAGGATCGCCGGGTTGCGCGCGCCGACCGGCTCCGATGTGGCTGCGACAGCAAGCCGCACCTTGATGTCGACGCCGAAGTCGCGATGCGGCGCCACCGCCTCCTCGATCAGTGTCGACAGCTTCATGTTGTCGAACGGTGCGCCGCTCGAGGACAATTGGGCGATCTTGCCGAGGATGTCGCGACAACGCTGCGCCTGCTCGCGCACGGTCTTGAGGTCGCCGGAGAGGCTCGGGTCATGCACCGTCTTCTCGAGCTCGCGCGAGATCAGGAAGATCGTCGACAGCGGCGTGCCGAGCTCATGGGCGGCCGCAGCGGCAAGCCCGTCGAGCTGGGTCAGATGCTGCTCGCGCGCCAGCACCAGCTCGGTCGCGGCCAGCGCGTCGGAGAGCTGGCGCGCTTCCTCAGTGACTTGAAAGGCATAGAGGCTGGTGACGCCGATCGAGAGCAGGATCGAGAGCCAGACCGCGAGCAGATAGATCGGTGGCAGCACCAGCGGATCGTCAGGATCCCATGGCAGCGGCAAATGGAGGTAGAACAGCGCCGAGGCGCAGGCGACCGCGAGACAGCCGAGCAGAATGGTCAGCCGGAGCGGCAGCACGGTGGCCGAGATCAGCACCGGGACCAGGAACAGGAACGAGAACGGGTTCTGCAATCCGCCGGTGAAGTAGAGCAGCGCGGCGAGTTCGACGATGTTGAGGGCGAGCAGGCCTGCGGCATAGAGCGGCTCCAGCCGCTGCATCGGGTTGAACGCGATCTGCAGTGCCAGATTGAGCATCGCCGAGAACGCCACGATGCTGACGCAGGGAACGATCGGGAGCTCGAATTCCAGCCCCTGGGCGACAATGAAGATCGCGACGAGCTGGCCGAGTGCGGCGAGCCAGCGCAGCCGCAGGATCGTATCCAGGCGGACATAACGGCGTGGTTGGCGGAAATCGGAAGCGGCGACGTCGGTCATATCAAGACTTTAGCTATGCTGTGGGCAGCGCACAAATTCGCGATCTATTTGCGACTTAGCCCAAGGCGGCGGCGCAAGCCTTGCGCTTATTGTCGCAATGGCCCAATTGAACGGCCATATGCAACACGGCCAGACCAGAGAGGGGCAACCGCCCGCCGCCGATCCGGATCGACCGGCCGCGATCGATGTCGCGCATCTGGTCAAGGACTACAAGACCACCCGTGCGGTCGATGACATCTCCTTCCGCATCGCGCGCGGCAGCATCACCGGGCTGCTCGGCGGCAATGGCGCGGGCAAGACCACGACGATCGCAATGATCATGGGCCTGGTGCTGCCGACCTCGGGCAGCGTCCATGTGCTTGGCGCCAAGATTCCCGAGCAGAGCTATGACGTTCTCGGCCGGATGAATTTCGAAAGCCCCTATGTCGACATGCCGATGCGGCTCACCGTGCGGCAGAATCTCACCATCTTCGGGCGGCTCTACGCCGTGAGGCGTTTGCGCGAGCGGATCGACCAGCTTGCCGCCGATCTCGACCTCAAGGATTTCCTCGATCGCGCCAACGGCAAGCTGTCGGCCGGGCAGAAGACCCGCGTGGCGCTGGCGAAAGCGCTGATCAACGAGCCGGACCTGCTGCTGCTCGACGAGCCGACGGCCTCGCTCGACCCTGACACCGCCGACTGGGTACGGCAGCACCTCGAGAGCTATCGCAAGGCCCGTAACGCGACCATCCTGCTCGCATCGCACAACATGCTGGAGGTCGAGCGTCTCTGCGACCGCGTCATCATCATGAAGCGCGGCAAGATCCAGGACGATGACAGCCCCGATCGGATCATGGCGCGCTACAACCGCGATACGCTGGAGGAGGTGTTCCTCGACGTCGCGCGCGGCCGGGCGCGCGAGGGCGCATCATGAGCGAGACCGTCAGCCGTGCGTCCAGCGGAATTTCACTGCATCGCATCAATGCGATGGTGCTGCGCTATTGGTACCTGCTGATGTCGTCGTGGCCGCGGCTCCTGGAGCTGGTGTACTGGCCGGCGCTGCAGGTCATCACCTGGGGCTTCCTGCAAACCTACATCGCGCAAACATCAGGCTTTTTCGCCAGGGCCGGCGGCACGCTGGTCGGTGCCGTCATCCTTTGGGACATCCTGTTCCGCGGCCAGCTCGGCTTCTCGATCTCGTTCCTCGAAGAAATGTGGGCGCGCAATCTCGGCAACCTGATGATGAGCCCGCTGAAGCCGATCGAGTTCCTGCTGTCGCTGATGATCATGAGCCTGATCCGGCTTGCTATCGGCGTGATCCCGATGACGCTGCTGGCGCTGTTCTTCTTCGGCTTCAATTTCTACGCCATCGGGCTGCCGTTGATCGCCTTCTTCTGCAATCTGATCTTCATGAGCTGGTCGGTCGGCGTGTTCGCATCGGCGCTGGTGCTGCGCAACGGGCTCGGCGCCGAAAGCATCGTCTGGACCTTGATGTTCGCGGTGATGCCGCTTGCCTGCATCTACTATCCGGTCGCGGTGCTGCCGGTCTGGCTGCAATATGTCGCCTGGACCCTGCCGGCGACCTATGTGTTCGAGGGCATGCGGTCGCTGCTGATCGATCACGTCTTCCGCACCGAGCTGATGCTGTCGGCGCTAGCCATCAACGCGATCCTGTTCACTGCTTCTTTTGCGACCTTCCTTGCCCTTTTACGCAGCGCCAAGCACCACGGGTCGCTGCTCTCGGGTGGTGAATAAATGTCACTTTCCCGTGGAATTCCGATGTTTTAGCTGGTCAGTACCCCGAAATTCCGCCAGCGGCGCATTGACGCATTATGATGCATTCGTCAGGATGCTGCGGCGCAGAAAAGGGGCCTGAACGACTATGCCGATTGGTGAATTTGGCGGTGCACCGCCACTGGTGGAAGGCAGTGCGGGACTTACGACGCCGCTCTACTGGATGTACGAGATGGCGCAAGCGTCGCTCAATCCGGCGCGTGCGGTCACCGATGCCACCAAGATCCTGTTTCAGAATCCGCTCAATCCCTGGACGCATACCGAGTTTGGCAAGTCGGTCGCCGCCGCCTGCGAATTGTTCGAGCGCACCACCCGCCGCTACGGCAAGCCCGAGTGGAACCTGCCGACCACCGAGGTCAACGGCGTCCGCACCGAGGTCGAAGTGCGTTCGATCTGGGAAAAGCCGTTCTGCCGCCTGCTGCATTTCGATCGCAAGCTGATCCGTCCGCTGCGCGCGCCGCAGCCGCGCGTGCTGATCGTGGCGCCGATGTCGGGTCACTATGCCACGCTGCTGCGCGGGACCGTCGAGGCGTTCCTGCCGACACACGAGGTCTACATCACCGACTGGGCGGATGCACGCATGGTGCCGCTCGCGGCCGGCCGTTTCGACCTCGATGACTACGTCGACTATGTGATCGAGATGCTGCACACGCTCGGCGGCAACATTCACATCATCGCGGTATGCCAGCCCTCGGTGCCGGTCGTTGCCGCCGTGTCGGTGATGGAAGCCAACAATGATCCGTTCGTGCCGCTGTCGATGACGCTGATGGGCGGCCCGATCGATACGCGGCGCAATCCGACCGCGGTCAACAACCTCGCCGAAGAGCGTGGCATCGAATGGTTCCGCAACAACGTCATCACCAAGGTGCCGTTCCCGCATCCCGGCGTGATGCGCGACGTCTATCCGGGGTTCCTGCAGCTCAACGGCTTCATCAGCATGAACTTCGACCGGCACATGGACGCGCACAAGTCGCTGTTCGCCAATCTGGTGAAGGGCGACGGCGATCTGGTCGACAAGCACCGTGAGTTCTACGACGAGTACCTGGCGGTGATGGACCTCACCGCGGAATACTATCTGCAGACCGTCGACCTCGTGTTCGTCAAGCATGCGCTGCCCAAGGGCGAGATGACCCACCGCGGCAAGCCGGTTAACCCGGCGAAAATCCGCCGCGTCGCGCTGATGACGGTTGAAGGCGAGAAGGACGACATCTCCGGTCTTGGTCAGACCGAGGCGACCCACGCACTCTGCACCGCGATTCCCAGTCATCGCCGCGTTCATTACGTCCAGAAGGGCGTCGGCCATTACGGCGTGTTCAACGGCTCGCGCTTCCGCTCGGAAATCGTGCCCCGAATCTCCGATTTCATGGTCTCGGCGGCCAATACGCGGCTGTCGCTGGTTGCTGCGGCCGAATAGGTGGTTTTGCCGGCGCAATTCCGGCGGGTGGATAAGGCCCTGAATTGACTAAAGGAATATCGAATCCGGACAGGCTCAAGGGGTGAATATGGCATCACTTCTTGAGCGTTGTTCGCTAACCGCGATTCATCCAAAAAATTGCGGTCCCAGCCCCTGCCTGTAGAGGTCAAGAACTGGCCAGCCCCTGTATATTGGGCAAATGATTTGTTTTTGCGCCGAGCGATTTCCCTGGCGGCGGATATGGCAGAGTTCGGGTGAACTTCTTCTCCCCGGACTCTCAGACATGGCCACGCGTGCGCTCCTTTATCGGCGGCCTGCCGAACCCGCTACCCTTGTGGTCAGGCACGGCTCCCAATTCTTCACCATCCGGTTGCGCCGGCACCGACGCGCGCGGCGTTACACGCTGAGAATCCATCCGACCGACCGTGAAGCGATCCTGACCATGCCGCCGCGCGGCACGATCGCGGAGGCCAAGGAGTTCGCGCACCTTCATGGCGGCTGGATCGCCGCACGTCTCGGCCGTCTGCCGAAGGCCGCGCCGTTCCAGCCCGGGACCACGGTGCCGCTGCGCGGTGTCCCGCATCGCCTGGTACACCGCGCCGGCGAACGCGGCACGGTCTGGACCGAAACCCGCGACAGCGGCGACAGGATTCTCTGTGTCGCCGGCGGCGTCGAGCACATGGACCGTCGCGTGCACGATTTCCTCAAGCGCGAGGCACGCAAGGATTTGCAGAAGGCGGCGCAGCTCCACGCCGCGGAACTCGGTGTGCGGGTACGACGGATCTCGATCCGCGATCAGTCCAGCCGCTGGGGCTCCTGCACTTCGGCCGGCTCGCTGTCGTTCTCGTGGCGGCTGATCCTTGCGCCGCCCTTCGTGCTCGACTACCTCGCCGCGCATGAGGTCGCCCATCTCGTCGAGATGAACCACTCGCCGCGATTCTGGAGGGTGGTCGACAAGGTTTGCTCGTCGGTCGATCGCGCCAAGACCTGGCTCGACACCCACGGCAACGACCTGCACCGCTACGGGATCGAGGATTAGCCGCGGCTAGCAGCCGTAGGCAACAGGCGCGAGCCGAGCCCTATCTGCCACCGAACAGCCGATCCACCAGCCACCCATCCAATCCTGCCGCGGCCTCGGGCCGCGCGTTCGGGTTCGGATGCGCCGAGGCGCGCATCGGCGGGGCGCGATAGTAGCCGCCGCCATCCGATGGCGCCGGTGGAGGCTGCGTCTGGCCCATCGGCGCCGATGGCGGGGTAATCTGCGAAGAGATCTGAATGAGGTTCGCCGGTCCCCAATTTCCCTGCGAATTCGGGATCGCCGCGACCGGTACGCCCTGATGCGCAGCTTTCATGAAGCGGCTCCAGACTTCCACCGGCAGGCCGCCGCCGGTGGCCTTCCTGGTCGGCGAATTGTCGTCATTGCCGAGCCACACGCCGGTGACGAGATTGGCGGTGTAGCCGATGAACCAGGCATCGCGATAATCCTGGCTGGTGCCGGTCTTGCCGGCCGCTGTCCAGCCAGGGATTTCGGCCTTGCGTGCAGTGCCCGAGATCAGCGTCTCGCGCATCATGCTGTTCATCATTGCATCGTAACGGGGCTCTATCACCTGGTTCGGCGGGTCGGCCGGGCGGTCATAGAGCACCTTGCCGGAACTGGTCTTGATCCTGGTCACCACATGCGGCGAGACCGCGTATCCGCCATTGGCGAACGGTGCATAGGCGCCGACCAGCTCCAGCACGGACACTTCGGAGGTGCCGAGCGCGATCGAGACGTTTGGCTCGAGCTTGGAGGAGATCCCAAGCCGGTGCGCGGTGCGCACGACGTTTTTCGGTCCGACCTCCATTCCGAGCCGCACCGCGACCGTGTTCAGCGACATCGCCAGCGCCTGGGTCAGCGTCACCGAGCCGAAATATTCGTGGGTGTAGTTCTCCGGCTTCCAGCCCTTGATGTCGAGCGGCGCGTCTTGCCGGATCGTGTCCGGCGTCAACCCGGCCTCGACCGCGGTGAGATAGACGAACGGCTTGAAGGATGACCCTGGCTGGCGCTTTGCGGTCACCGCGCGGTTGTACTGGCTCTCGGCGTAATTCCGGCCGCCGACCATGGCGCGCACCGCGCCGTCGGGCGTCATCGCCACCAGTGCGCCCTGGCTGACATTGAACTTCACGCTCTTGGCGGCAAGCTCATCAATAACGGCGGCTTCCGCGAGGTTCTGCAGCTTCGGATCGATCGTGGTCTGAACCACGATGTCCTGGTCGATCTGGCCGACGAGATCATCGAGCACCTCGCCGATCCAGTCGGCGACATAGTTCACCGTGCCGGCGCCGGCCGGCTTCACGCTGATCGCGGCCTGAACGCTGGAGACCTTCGCCTGGGCTTCGGTGATGAACTTGGCATCCGCCATCGCCGCCAGCACCACCTGCGCACGCTGCTCGGCGCCCTCAGGGTTGCGGTTCGGCGCCAGGCGCGACGGCGACTTGACGAGGCCGGCGAGCATCGCGGCTTCGCCGATGGTGACGTTCTTCGCCGACTTGCCGAAATAGCGTTGCGCCGCGGCCTCGACGCCGTAGGCGCCGGAACCGAAATAAACGCGGTTGAGATAAAGCTCGAGGATTTCGTCCTTGGAGTGCTTGCGTTCCAGCCACAGAGCGAGTTCGGCCTCCTGCAGCTTGCGCTGCATGGTGCGCTCCTGGGTCAGGAACAGGTTCTTGGCCAGCTGCTGCGTCAAGGTCGAACCGCCCTGGGAGACCCCGTGATGCAACAGGTTGGTCACGGCCGCGCGCATGATGCCGAGCGGATCGACGCCGAAGTGCGAATAGAAGCGGCGGTCCTCGATCGCGATGAAGGCTTTCGGCAGGTAGGGCGGCAAATCCTTCAGCGCGACATTGGCGCCGGCCATCTCGCCGCGCTGTGCCAGCACGCTGCCGTCGAGGCCCACGATCTGGATCGTCGGCGGGCGCTTCGGGATTTCCAGCGACTGGATCGGCGGCAGATGCGCGCCGACCCACACCACGACCCCGATCACCGCGATGAAGGCCCACAGTCCGAGCACCGCGGTCCAATAGAACAGGCGGCCGATGCCGAAATCGCGCGACTTGCCGCGGCGCTTGGAGCCGCCGCGAGACGGGCGTGGCTTCTCGCCTCCGGAATCGCTGCTCTTCTTGGATTTGGCCGGCTTGTCGTCGCCGCCGCCGGGAACGCGGTCGTCGGCCGTCAACCGCAGATCGGCAAGCGCGGCTGGAAGCCCGAATAGCGGCTCCTTGCGTCCACCGCTCTTTTTCCGTCCCCACGCCATACGCAACGCTCACACCCCTACGTGGCGCACGCTAGCGTTCCCGGTTTAAGGCGCGGTTACACAAAGCTTAACGCGGGATTAGGAGGTGAGGCGGCGGGTGCTTATGTTGGGAGCATGATCCGGAAAAGTGGGGCCGGTTTTGCGAGCAGATCGTGCTCAAACGGAAGGATGGAGCGCGATCAAATGATCGCGCTTCCGGGAACAACAAGGGAGCGCCGCATGGGCCATATCGATCCGACCAAGGAAGTCTTCGCGCAATTCCGGGACAGCGACCGGCCGGGACCGATCCATATGCTCAACCTGGTCCGATTGCGTGAATGGGCTGCCTATCCCGACGGGCGCAAGGCCAGCGGTGCGGAAGCCTACGCCGCCTATGGCCGCGAGAGCGGCCCGGTGTTCGAACGGCTCGGCGGCCGCATCGTCTGGCAGGGCCGGTTCGAGCTGATGCTGATCGGCCCGCAGGACGAGCGCTGGGATCATTGCTTTATCGCGGAATATCCGAGCGTCGGCGCCTTCGTCGAGATGATACGCGATCCCGTCTACCGCGAGGCCGTGAAGCACCGCCAGGCCGCGGTGGAGGATTCTCGGCTGATCCGGCATGCGGTGCTGCCGGTCGGCAAGACATTCGGGGAGATTCCGAGGTGACGATCCCAAAAGCAAATCGGCGGCCCTGAGGCCGCCGATCGTCTGTCGGACTTCCGAGAGTGCTAGCCCGCCGGACCGGCGTCCTCGAGGATCGGGCCGAACAGCTCCCAGCGCTCGCCGTTGAACTTCATCATCTGCAGCTGCTTGTTGACGCGATAGTCGTTCGGCGTGGTGTTGCCCTTGATGCCCGGCAGCGCCATGTCGAGCTCGACGTTCTTCAGGTTGGTCGCCTGCTTCAGCACGTTCTCGCGCGTCAGGTCGTCGCCGCACTGCTTGAGCACATGGACCATCAGCTGAGCGGTCGAGTAGCCGTAGGTGTTGAAGTTCGAGTTCTTGTCGCCTTCGGGATAATACTTGGCCATGAAGTCGAAATAACGCTTCATGCCCGGATCGTCCTTCCACTGCGGATCGGCCGGATCCTTGCCGTAGTTGGTGCTGATCAGGCCCTTGGAGGCTTCGAGGCCCGCCGGCTGCAGCACGGCGCCGACCGAGGTGGCGTTGATGTCGACGATCTGGATCGGATGCCAGCCCATTTCGTAGATCTTCTTGATCGCCTGCGCGGCCTGCTTCGGCGTCGAGGCCGAGAAGAACAGATCGGCACCGGCATCCTTGATCTTGATTACCTGGGAATCGATGGTCGGGTCGGAGACCTCGTAGGAGGCTTCGGCCACGATCATCTTGGCAGCCTTGTCGCCGAGACCGGCCTTGATGCCGTTCAGATAGTCCTTGCCGAGGTCGTCGTTCTGGTAGAGCACGCCGATCTTGGCGTTCGGGTGCTCCTTCAGGATGTACTGGCCGTAGATGCGGCCTTCCGTGAAGTAGTTCGGGTTGAAGCCGAGCGTCCACGGAAAATTCTTCGGGTCGGTGAATTTTGAGGCGCCGGTGGCGGCGAACAGCTGCGGCACCTTCTTGGCATTGAGATATTTCTGCACGGCGGCGTTCGACGGCGTGCCGACGATCTGGAACGTCAAGAGCACCTCGTCGCTCTCGACCAGCTTGCGCACCTGCTCGACGGCCTTGGGCGGCGAATAGGCATCGTCATACTGGATCAGGTTGATCTTGCGGCCGTTCACGCCGCCCTGGTCGTTGATCATCTTGAAATAGGCCGCCTGGGTCTTGCCGATCGAGGCATAGGCGGATGCCGGTCCGGAGAAGGGGACGGTCTGGCCGATCTTGATCTCGGTGTCGCTCGCGCCGGAATCGTATTTCTTCTGCGCGGAGGCGGAGGTTGCAGACAGCGCGATCGCGAGCGCCGTTGCCGTGACCAAATGGAAAATCCCGTTCCTCATAATGCTGCTTTCCTCACGTGATTGATGGTTCGCCGATGATCTCGTCCGCAGGCCCAAATTCCCACGGCTGCCATCGCTGGGCCGGGATACTGGAGGAAGGCTTGCTGCAACGCAAGACGAGCAATGCCGAAAAGGCGAGCGATTTCAGTCAACGAAAGTAGGGGGCACCGCAAAAAGGAAGGCGGCGTTTCCCTTGCCTCTCCCGCTTGCGGGGGAGGCCGGATTGCATCTGAGATGCAATCCGGGTGGGGGCTCTCTCCATCATATGGCTCGTGGACTATGGCGGCCGCCGCTAGCCCGCCGGCCCGGTGTCCTCGATGATCGGGCCGAACAGCTCCCAGCGCTCGCCATTGAAGCGCATCATCTGCATCTGCTTGTTGATGCGATAGTCGTTCGGGCCCGTCGTGATCGACATGCCCGGCAGCGCGAGCGACGGCACGAAATGGTTCAGGCTGGTCACCTGCTTCATCAGGTTCTCGCGGGTGAGGTTGTCGCCGCACTGCTTGAGCACCTGGATCAAGAGCTCGGCGGTCGAATAGCCGTACGTGTTGACGGTATTGAGCTTGTCACCGTCGGGATAGTACTTGTCCATGAAGTCGAAATAGGCCTTTACGCCCGGGTCGTCCTTCCACTGCGGGTCGGCGGGATCCTTGCCGTAATTGGTCGAGATGATGCCCTTGGAGATGTCGAGGCCGGCGGGCTTGAGGGTCGCCGACACCGGGCTCGCATTGATGTCGAGGATGTGGACCGGGTGCCAGTCGAGGTCGGCGACCTTGCGGATCGCCTGCGCCGCGAATTTCGGCGTCGAAGCGTCGTACAGCAGGTCGACCCCGGCAGCCTTCAGCTTGACGATCTGGGAATCGACGGTCGGGTCGGTCAGCTCGTAGGACACTTCCGCGACGATCATGCTCGCCGCCTTGTCGCCGAGTCCGCTCTTTAGACCGGCGATGTAGTCGCGGCCGAGATCGTCGTTCTGGAAGAAGATGCCGATCTTGGCATTGGGATGATTGGCGAGGATGTATTTGGCGTAAATGCGTCCCTCCGACTGGTAGTTCGGATTGAACGCGATGGTCCAGGGCGCATTGGCGGGATCGGAGAAGCGCGACGCGCCGGTCGAGGCCAGCAGCTGCGGCACCTTCCTGGCATTCAGATATTTCTGCACGGCGGCATTTGAGGGTGTGCCGATGATCTGGAAAGTGAACAGCACCTCGTCGCCTTCGACCAGCTTGCGCACCTGCTCGACTGCCTTCGGCGGCGAATAGGCGTCGTCATACTGGATCAGATTCAGCTTGCGGCCGTTCACGCCGCCCTGATCGTTGATCATCTTGAGATAGGCGGCCTGGGTCTTGCCGATGCCGGCATAGGCCGATGCGGGGCCGGAGAACGGCACGGTCTGGCCGATCTTGATCTCGGTGTCGGTCGCCCCGATGTCGTATTTCTTCTGCGCGGCGGCGGATGTAACGGACAACGCGATCGCAACCGCACTTGCAGCGAGCAATTGCACGCTTCTCATGTCGTGACCTCCCATGTTGCCGATGATCTTGTCCGCGAGCGCTTTCCGCCGGCGGATGCCATCGTTGCCGGGATGATGGAGGAAGGGTCCCTGCATTGCAAGGCGATGCTGCCCGAGCCGATGTCGCGTGGCGGAATTCGGGTGGACGCCGGCGCGCAGGGCAGGCGAAGATCGTTGCGGATTGATACAACAAGGTGAGACGACGATGCCCGATCGCAAGGCAACGCAAACCTTCAAGCTCGATCGCCTCGCGACGCCGATCGGCGTGGCGTTGCTGGTGACCGATGATGACGGCGCGCTGCGCGCGCTCGACTGGGATGATTATGAGCAGCGGATGCTCGAGCTGCTGCGGTTGCAGAACGGCACGGTGACGCTGCGCGACGGCCGCGCGCCGCGTGATCTCCTGCGCGCGCTGAGCGGCTATTTCAAGGGCGATCTCGATCGGCTCGCCGACATCAAATGGCGTGTCGCCGGCACGTCATTCCAGCAGAGGGTCTGGCACGCGTTGCCGAAGATTCCGCCCGGCACCACCATGAGCTACGGCGCGCTGGCGGCGAAACTGAAGGCGCCGAACGCGATGCGCGCGGTTGGCCACGCCAACGGCTCCAACCCGATCAGCGTCGTGCTGCCCTGTCACCGCCTGATCGGCGCCAACGGCTCGCTGGTGAAATATGGCGGCGGACTGGAAAGGAAACGCTGGCTGCTAAGGCACGAGGGCGTGGAAGTCTAGCCGCGTGCCGCCGCCAGACGATCAATCGAGGTCCTCGTCGGGCATATTGCGCAGGTTGCGCACAATATACAGAAGGACAATCATCGAAGGCGCCCAGGCCAGTATTGCTCCCACCAGCATCGCTTCCACCGTCGTCATGGCAGCTCCTACCCCAGTCGCTGGACCAGATTCTTTCGATGGGCCGCCGGGGCGGGGCAGTAACAGAGCCATTTCCAATAGGCCCTGTTGCGCTGGAGCTGCCGCTGGTAGGTCTCGCAGCACCTGCGCGAGCAGAACTGCTCGAACTGCCAGCTGCGCCGGATCAGTCCGAAGGGACGCCCGCACTCCGGATTGCCGCATCGGTTCGTCATGATACGGCTTCCGTATCGACTGGCGGAAGCCAGCGAAACAGCTTCTGCTGACCCTTGTAGAAGCAGAGGCGTCCGCAGAACCGGACGACCGTCGGGTTTCGCAAAGAAATGATCTTGGCTTCTTCGCTCTCGCACTCGGAGCAGCGCGATTCCGTACGCATGGCGACCTCCCTCCCGAGGAATTGCCATTGCCGATCAAGATGGCTGATGTGGTCCTTGCCCTTCCGGAAGGACGACGATGCGAAATCTCGCCTGGTCACCGCCCGACTTCAACCGTCCAGACGTTTGGCGGGATTATCCTTGGGTATAGACAGCGTCCCCCGGGGCCGGTTGCGCCTATTCGTCGGTCGCCACGACGTGTTGCGCCAGGGCGGCATCGAGACATTTGATCAGGGCCTCACCGTCGAACGGCTTGATCAGGAAGCAGATCGCTCCCGCCTTCAGGGCTCGCGCGCGATCGCTTTCGACGGAGAACGCCGTGATGAAAATGAACGGCAATCTCTGCCCGCTATTGACCAGGTGGTCCTGCAATTCGAGGCCGCTCATGGCCGGCATTCTGACATCCGTTATCACGCATGATGTGTCGTTCCGGTGCGACGAGCACAGGAACTCCTCGGCCGACGCAAACGTATGGACCACGTAGCCAAGCGATCTGACGAGATTATCGGTCGCGGTACGAACCGACCCATCATCGTCGATGATCGATATGACTGGCGGGCTGGACAAGGAGGGCCTTCTCGGGGACTACCGGAGGATGTCTGTCTAAGCAATCATCCCGGCAGAGTGCATCGCAAATCGGGATCGGAGAATCATACTTAGGTTTGCGGCCCGATGCCGAGGAGCTGTGCCATTCTCACCAGATCGGGCAACGACTTAGCGCCCATCTTCCGCATGATTTGCCCGCGGTGGATCTTCACGGTGATCTCGGCCACGCCGATTTCGGCGGCGACCTGCTTGTTCATCAGTCCCGCCGTGACGAGAGCCATAATCTGACGCTCACGAGCCGTCAGGGTATCGAGCGCTGCGCGAAGGTTCGCAAGGACCCTGGCCTCGTCGCGACGATTTCTGTCGCGTTCGATCGCTGTCGTCACGGCATCGAGCATGTCCTGATCGCGAAATGGCTTGGTCAGGAAGTCGACGGCGCCGGCCTTCATCGCCCTGACCGTCATCGGGATATCGCCATGGCCCGTCATGAAGATGATCGGAATGTGAATCCCGGCCTTCGCCAGCTCGGCCTGAAAGTCCAGGCCGCTCAGCCGGGGCAGCCTGATGTCGAGGATCAGGCAGCTCGGGACATTCGGCAGCTTGCGCTGCAGAAATTCGTGCGCCGACGCGAACACCTCGGTCCGCAAGTCGACCGACCGGAAAAGATTGCTCAGCGCGCCGCGCACCGACGCGTCGTCATCGACGACGAAGACGATTGGCTCCTCGGCGCCTGCGGAAGTGGAACGCGATGTCGCGCGTCCGGTCACCATGCATTGTCCTCTTGATGCAATGGCAGCGTGAACTGGAAAGTCGCACCGTGGCCGGCATTGCCGGCCACGGTGAGGCGGCCGTGATGAGCCTCGACGATCGAGCGGCAGATCGACAGGCCCATTCCCATCCCGCCGGACTTGGTGGTGAAGAAGGCATCGAACAGTCGCCCGGTATTTTCGGAGGCGATCCCGACGCCGCAGTCGCTGACCGAGACCAGGATTTGCCGGGCATCGTCCTGTCGGGACCGGATCACGAGTTCGCGCGGCCGGTCCGTGATCGGCTGCATCGCCTCGATGCCGTTGATGATCAGGTTCAACATGACCTGCTGCAGCTGGACACGGTCGGCGAGCACCAGCGGGAGATCGCGAGTGAGCTCAAGCCGCAGCGACACGCGGTGGCTCAGCAGTTCATGCTGCACCAGGCTGATCACCTCGTTGATCGCCTGGTTGATGTCGAGTGGCGCCTTCTGATCCGTCGTCTTGTTCACCAGCGCGCGAACGCGCCGGATGATCTCGCCGGCCCGGTTGCCGTCGTTGATGATCAATCTCACCGCCCCGCGCGCTTCGTTCAGATCGGGCGTCGACCGGTCGAGCCAGCGCAGGCAGGCTGCGGCGTTGGTGACGACGCCGGCGAGCGGCTGGTTCACTTCATGGGCGATCGATGCGGCGAGTTCCCCGAGCGCCGTCACGCGCGTAACATGCGCGAGGTTGACCTGAGCTGCATGCAATTCCGCCTCGGCTCGTCTGCGGGCCGTGACATCGGTCACCGCTCCGATGAATTCGGTGTCGCCCGAAGCATCCGTCACTGCATGCGCCCTTGCGTGAACATATTTGACCGCCCCATCGGGCAACAGCAATCGGTATCCGTGCTCGAAGTCGTTGTGGTCGAGGGAGGCACGGTCGATGGTTCGCTGCACGCGCGTGCGGTCATCCGGATGGACGTGTTGGAGAACCGTGTCATGCCTGATGGAAGGCACCTTGTCGAATCCGAAGATCCTGAAGGTTTCCTCCGACCAGATGATTTCGCCGCTGGCGACGTGCCAGCCAAAGCTGCCGGTGTGGCTCAGACGCTGCGCTTCGGCCAGGTACATCTCACTCTGCTGCAGTGCATTTTCGGCCTGCCTGCGCTCCGTGATATCCTCGCATGCGACCAGGACGATCAATTGATCGTCCAGCCGCCGCACCGCCTTGGCATTTTCACGAACCCAAAGCCGTGAGCCGTCCTTGCGGACCTTGCTGATTTCCCAGCTGTGGGTTCGGCCGATGTTGTCGAGGCACGCCGCAACATTGCGCTGGACTCCTGCGCGGTCCTCGGGGGCAAAGACCTTCAGCACGGATTGCCCCAGCAATTCGTCAACGGAGTAGCCGAGTTGCGCCGCGCCGAACGTGTTGACGGACAGGACGGTGCCCGCTGCATCGACCATGAAGTACATGACGGGGTTGTGCTCGAACACCTCCCTCCATTGCGCCTCGCTGCTGCGCAGCGCATCTATCGCGCGCTCTTCGGCTTCGGCGCGGCCGTGCAGTACGGTCTCCATGCGCTCTCGGGTCTTGCCCACGAGGCGCATCATCATCAATGCAGCGGCGAGCGAGGCGACGAGCAGCGCGCCGGCAACCAGATTGGCGGGGGCCGCAGGCTGAGGTCCAGGCACCAGCCAGATGCACACGGCCGCGCCCAGCGCCAGCACCATGCCGCCGAGCAGCCACTGCTCGACCGACCAGGAATCCGGTGTCGGCTTGCGCGTCATAGGCGGCACCACGCACTGGGCCTTCACGGGCCGCGCCGCGTCGCTAGGTGACTGCCATCATCAGCGGCGACAACGTCGCCCTTCCAACAGGGAGCACATTAACAGCTTTTTCAACGTTCAGACGGCCTCGCGCGGCGGCCTCCGCGATCCTACCGCTCGTAGCCATCTCGCCAGGAGGCGAAATTTCCGCGCGCGTTCAGGCACAGGTTGGGACCTAAACCTTGGTATGATCCTCCCCACCGAATGTAATGGGTAGATCAACCTCCGTTCAATGGTCCCTAGCAGCGCGTCGACTACGCTTTTTGGGTAATTCGATGCCGGTAGAGGCATCTGAAGCTCAGCCATCGCCAATCACAAATCCAGGTATCGAAATGTCGAAAGCACGCCTGCATGTGATCCTTTGCACTGATGACGACGAACCCGACGTGATGCGCCGCAGCAGCGGCTTCCGGCCTTCCGTGATCGACGGAGGCAAGGGCGCGACTGACGCTGTGGTCGACGACGCCCCCTGGTCAGACCTGCTCGAACTGTTCAATCTGGGGCTGCTGGTTTCCCAGGTCAGCTATTTTACCCTCCTGGAGGCGAGCCTGGCGGCGCTCGAGCCCGAAGCAAGGGTTCGGGCCGACCGTGTCGAAGAGACCCGGCGGTAGAGAGAGTCTGATCGTTGTGCCGCGGCAGGCCGTCGCAGGCATCGATGCCGTCATGCATGGTCGCGGATTATGGTAAATCGCAGCAATTTTTCGAAAGATGCCTGATCCTTCTTAGCTGGTTCTGAAGCACTTCGATATCCTGCTTGTCTGGCACCGGCATCGCTCGGGAGAGCGGTGCGTTGGTTCGACCACTGACCAATCAGGGGCCGGTCGCCATGGATCACGCACAGCAAAAGTCATTCGCCCGTGGACAAGCTTCCGACACAAGGGACGAGGAGGGAGCCCCTTCATTCGATCCCGATGGCGGAGCCAGGGGATTGCAGCGCGATCTGCATGACCGGTTGCAGCCGGCCGCGGACGAGCCGGTCGCTGATGTTGCATCGCATCCCGAAGCCCCCGCACGGTCGGGTCGAACGGTTCGCCGCCTGCTCAAGGTCGCCATCGGTCTGGCCATCGTCGCCATATTCGGCTGGCTGCCGCTGAAGGCGGTGCTGCAGACCTCGAGCGTCGAGGCGGTGGTCAACGCCAGGATCGTGACATTGCGGTCGCCGATCGATGGCACTGTCAGCGCGAAGCCGCAACATTCCAGGCAACTCAGTGCGGTCGGCGAGGGCGACCTCATCCTGCATGTGGTGAACGCGCGGGGCGACCGCACGCGGCTCGACGATCTCAGGCGGCAGATGTCGCGGCTGGAAAATGAGCGTCCGAGCCTCGCCGCCAAGCTCGCGGCGGCGGAGACCGCGCAGCAGGATCTCGCAAGGCAGGCCGGTCAGTTCCGCGACGGCCGCATCCTCCAGCTCGAGGCGCGCATAGCCGAGATCCAGTCGGCGATCGAGGCCGCCGCGGCGCGGCGGGAGGAGGCAACGGCGGCCGTCGAGCGGGCATCGTCATTGATCAAGTCGGGCAGCGTGTCGACCGTGGAATTGGCCCGGCTGACGCGCGAGCAGGCGATTGCCCAGCAGACCGAAGTCGGTGCCCAGCGCCGGCTTGACGCCGCGAAGGTCGAGCTGACCGCAGCCAAGAACGGCACCTATCTCGGTGACAGCTACAATGACCGGCCGAGCTCGGTGCAGCGTGAAGAGGAGATGCGCCAGCGCGCAATCGATTTGCGTGCCGATGTGGCGCATGCCGACGCCGAGATCGACTGGCTGACCCACGAGATCGCGGCAGAGCAGCTGCATTATGTCAATCGGTCGGAAGCCGACATCAAGGCTCCTGTCACCGGACGCATCTGGGAGATGATGACGTCGCCCGGAGAGGATGTCCGGGCCGGACAGCCGCTGCTCAAGCTGCTCGATTGCACCGGCGCGGTGGTCACCGCGAACGTCACCGAGGGGGTCTACAACCGGCTCAAGCTCGGCGAACAGGCAAGCTTCGAGCCGAACGACGGCAATCCCGAGATCAAGGGTGAGATCGTCAACCTCACCGGCGCGTCGGGCGCGCCCGCCAACCTCGCGATCAATCCCGATGCACTGAACAAGGAGCCCTATCGGGTGACGGTCTCGATGCCGTCGATCGACACGTCAGGCAAGGATTGCGCCGTCGGCCGCACCGGTCGGGTGGTGTTCAACGAGGACGCGGCGAAGCCATGATCGCGGCGCTGTCGCCCGGGCTCGTCGCGTTTGGTGCCTGTCTTGCCCTGCTGCCATTGCTTCAGCGCCAGAAGACCTCGTCCCGTGTCGTGATGACCGGCATCTCGTTCCTCCTGCTGGTCCACTACTTCGTGTGGCGCGTGACGGCGACCCTCCCGCCACTAGCGCTCACGGCCGACGCCATTGTCGGCTATCCGTTCCTGCTGGCGGAGGCCGCCTCGTTGATCGCGGTCTCCCTGTCGCTGGTGTTCCTCAGCCGCACCATCGATCGTTCGCCGGAGGTCAATGCCGTCCTGCGCAATTCCAGGGCCTCTGCTGACGCGCCGCTCGTCGACGTCTTCATCTGCACCTACAATGAGGAGAAGGCGATCCTGGAGCGCACGATCATCGGGGCAACCGGGATCGGCTACCCCAATTATCGCGTCTGGGTGCTCGACGACGGGCGGCGGCTCTGGCTGCGGCGTCTGGCCCAGGAGCTCGGCTGCAACTACCTGACGCGTCCCGACAACCGCCACGCCAAGGCCGGCAACATCAACCACGCGCTCCGGCACGTCGCGGGCCTGCCTGACAAGCCGGAGTTCATCTCGATCCTCGACGCGGATTTTGTCCCGATGCCGGATTTCCTGACCCGGGCGATGAGCCTGATGCAGGACAAGAGCGTGGGCGTCGTGCAGACGCCACAACACTTCATCAACCCCGACCCGATCCAGTCCAATCTCGCTGCCACCGATGTGTGGCCGGACGAGCAGCGGTTCTTCTTCGACATCCTGATGCCGGCCAAGGATGCCTGGGGCACGGCGTTCTGTTGCGGAACGTCGTCGCTCATCCGTTATTCCGGACTGACGCAGATCGGCGGCTTCCCGACAGACTCGGTGACCGAGGATTACCTCGTCACGCTGCGACTGAAGGAGCGTGGCCTGCGTACAGTGTATCTGAACGAACGCCTGACGCTCGGCCTCGCACCCGAAGGGCTGAAGGAATACATCACGCAGCGCGGGCGCTGGTGCCTCGGCTTCATGCAGATCGTTCGAGGACGCAGCGGCCCGTTCTCGCGGCAATCCGAGCTCGCTTTCATCGACCGGCTGTCGCTGGTCGATGCCTTCATGAGCTGGGCTGCGGTCTACGGCACCAAGGTGCTCGGCCTCGTCGTGCCCTGGCTCTATCTGCTGTTCGGGATCAAGGCGGTGCACGCCGACCTGTTCGAGCTGCTGAAATACTTCATGCCGTTCTATGTCTGGCACGCCTTCACGATGGCCTGGATCTCGCGCGGCCGCTCGCTCGCGATCATGACCGACGTTTCGCAATACATTGCGGCGCCGGCGGTGCTGAAGGCCGTCGTGACGGGCCTTGCCCGGCCGCAGGGGCACAAGTTCAAGGTGACGGCCAAGGGCGGCGATCGCAATCGCCGCTTCGTCGAGTGGCCGCTGCTGCGGATCTATGGCGCCGCCCTGCTGATCACCTTGTCGGCGATCGCCTATGCGTTCATCCTGCATTTGCGGGGTGAGAGCATCGCCTATGGCGGGCTCGCGCTGGCCTGGAGCCTGTATAATAGCGTGGTGCTCGCGATCGTCTGCTTCATCTGTATCGAGCAGCCGCGGCGCCGCAAGGCCGAACGCTTCGAGCGCGACGAGCCGGTGCTGATCCATGAAGGGGCGGCGCCGCGACTGGTCCGGATGGCCGACATCTCGATCACCGGCGCCCGCTTCATCGATCCGGCCCCGCCAGCGGCGGGAACCCGGATCAATTGCAATGTCTATGGCCAGAGCGTTGTCGCGACCGTGGTGCGCCGCACCGGCGACGGCTTCGGGGTTCGTTTCGAGGATGCGATCGGAACGCGGGTCAATGTCGTGCGCGCATTCTATGCGGGCGAATATGTCCGCGCCTTTAGCGGTGTGCGCGCCGCCCCGGTCGGCAAGGCTTTGCTGATGCGGCTGTTCGGCTAGAGCGCGATGGGATCAGGTTGAATCGTCATCAGGCCGCCGGCATCGCCGCCGCGTTGTCCTCGCTGGACAACAGATGCAACAGCGCGCTCTTGATCGCGGCCTGGCGGGTCGGCGCGGTGATCTGGGCGCCGAGCAGATCGGTGACGTAGAACACGTCGCGGGCGCGTTCGCCGAAGGTCGCGACATGCGCCGAGGCGATGTTGAGGTTGAGCTTCGAGATCGCGGTGGTGAGCTGGTACAGCAGGCCCGGCCGGTCGAGGCCGGAGACCTCGATCACGGTGTAGCGGTCGGACCACTGGTTGTTGATGGTGACCTCCGGCTCGACGATGAACGGCCGCGTCTTGTTGCGCACGGAGCGCCGCGCCACGGCCTCGGGCAGTCTGAGCTTGCCCTCCAGCACGTCCTCGATCATCTCGCCGATCCGCGTTGCGCGCCTTCCCTCGTCCTCGTCGCGGTCGTATTCGCGCGAGATCGAGATGGTGTCGAGCGCGCGGCCGTCGGTGGTCGTATAGATCTGGGCATCGACGATGTTGGCGCCGGCCGAGGCGCAGGCACCGGCGATGATCGACAGCAGCCACGGATGGTCGGTTGCCAGCAGCGTCAGCTCGGTGACGGCGCGGATCTCGTCGAAGCCGACATTGATCGCGAGCTTGTGCCCGGCCTGCTCGCTCGAGCGGATGAAGCGCGCCTGGCGGATCTTGCGCGGCAGCTCGACCTTGAGCCAGTAGGCCGGATAGTGCCGGCCGATATAGGCGTTGAGCTCGGTTTCCGGCCATTCGGTGAAGGCGGCGCGGAATTCGGATTGCGCCACCGCGATGCGCTGGGCGCGGTTCACTTCCGAGAAGCCGCCGGTCAGGACCGGCTCGGTCTCGTAATAGAGCGTGCGCAGAAGCTGCGCCTTCCAGCCGTTCCAGACGCCCGGGCCGACGCCCCGGATATCGGCGGTGGTCAGGATCGTCAGCAGCTTCATCTGCTCGACCGACTGCACCACGGCGGCGAAGTTCTCGATGGTCTTGCGGTCCGACAAATCGCGCGATTGCGCCACCGTCGACATCGTGAGGTGTTCCTCGATGAGCCAGGCCACCAGCTCGGTGTCGGCGGGCGAGAAGCCGAGCCGCGGGCACAGCCGCCGTGCCACCTTGGCGCCGGCGATCGAGTGATCCTCGGGACGGCCCTTGGCGACGTCGTGCAGCAGGGTCGCGATGTACAGCACGGCGCGGTGCTCGGGACGGATCTTGCGGAACAGGTCGCTGGCGACCACGAACTCGTCATTGCCGCCGCGCTCGATGTCCTGCAGGAAGCCGATGCAGCGGATCAGATGCTCGTCCACCGTGTAGTGGTGGTACATGTTGAACTGCATCATCGACACGATCTTGCCGAAAGCGCGGATGAAATGGCCGAGTACTCCGGTCTCGTTCATACGCCGCAGCACGGTCTCCGCATTGTCGGAGGTCAGGATCTCCATGAACAGGCGGTTGGCTTCGGGATGATCGCGCAGCTCCGTGTTCACCAGCCTCAGCGAGCGCGTCACCGTTCGCATCGCGTCGGGATGGAAGGCGAGGTTGTTCTTCTGCGCGAGGCGGAAGATCCGGATCAGATTGACCGGATCCTGCTTGAAGACGTCGGGCGCCGCGAGGTTGATCCGGTTGTTGTCGACGATGAAGTCGTCGCTCTCGGGCACGCGCCGTCGCTTGGTCGAAGGCCGGAAGCGCGCCACCATCCGGCTCAGCACCGGTGCCGGCTTCTTCTGCTCTTCCTCGAGCTTGGCGCACAGGATGGCGGTGAGGTCGCCGACGTCCTTCGCAACCAGGAAGTAGTGCTTCATGAAGCGCTCGACGTCCTGCATGCCGGGATGCGAAGTATAGCCGAGGCGGACCGCGATCTCGCGCTGCATGTCGAACGACAGCCGCTCTTCGGCGCGGCCTGCGAAGAAATGCAGATTGCAGCGTACCGACCAGAGGAAATCGGCGCAGCGGCGGAAGGTGCGATACTCCTGGGCGTCGAACACGCCGCGCTCCAGCAGCTCGTCGGTTTCGCGCACGCGGTAGACGTATTTGGCGATCCAGAACAGCGTGTGCAGGTCGCGCAGGCCGCCCTTGCCATCCTTGACATTCGGCTCGACCAGATAGCGCGACTGGCCGCCACGGCGGTGCCGTTCCTCGCGCTCGGCGAGCTTGGCGGTGACGAACTCGGATGCGGAGCCCTGCACCACCTCCCTGTCGAACCGCTCGACCAGCTCGTTGTAGAGCGGCTGGTCGCCGGCGAGGTACCGCGTCTCCAGGATCGCGGTGCGGATCGTCATGTCGCCGCGTGCCTGGCGGATCGATTCGTCGACCGAGCGGGTGGCGTGGCCGACCTTCAGCCCCATGTCCCAGAGGCAATAGAGGATCGCTTCCGCGACCTGCTCGCCCCAGGCAGTCTGCTTGTAGGGCAGGATGAAGAGCAGATCGATATCGGACTCCGGCGCCATCAGGCCGCGGCCATAGCCGCCGGTCGCCACCACCGCCATGCGCTCGGCGCCTGACGGGATCGGCGAGTGATAGAGATGCCGGGTGGCCGCGGCGTAGAGGATGCGGATGATCTCGTCCTGCACGAAGCAGAGTCGTTCGGCGCAGCGGCGGCCGTGACGGTCCTTGAGCAGCAGCGCCTGCGCCTTCGCGCGCGCCGCGATCAGCTCGGCCTTGAGCAGTTGCGCCATCGCAGCGCGGAACTGGTCCTCCCGGCCGGAATGCTGTTCGGCGAGGGCGTTGATCGCGGTGGTGACTCGGGCGGTCTCGAAACGATCATCCGCGTCCGCGCGGCCCTCGGCTACAATACTGTCCATGCTCATTCCGATAACGGACGCGGCCTTTGCTGTCACTGACCAAAGTATAACGGCGGCAGCTCCAGGCTGTTGCAGCCGCTAGACGGTTCTCGCGCAGCTTAGCGAAGGTATGGATTTTCGCGTGGATCGCAAGCCGAACCATCTGAACTTAAAAGGATTTCTTCAACGCGCACGACCCGGCTTCGAAGCCAGGCGAGGCGATGTGGTGGGTGACATCCGCGCAGTAAGGCCTTACACCGGCAGACAACAAGAACAGCCGGGAGCAGAACCATGGACTCCGCCGAACTCCGCGCAATGCAGGCCCCGATCAAGGAGCGCTACAAGGCCGATCCCTCGACCGCAATGATCACGCTGAAGGCCAGGGGCTCGATCGACAATGAGAGCCTTTCCTGCAAGGTCGAGACCGGCCGGGCGCTCGCGGTCGCAGGTCTCCATCCCGCCACCGGGGGGTCGGGGCTCGAGCTCTGTTCCGGCGACATGCTGCTGGAGGCGCTGGTCGCCTGTGCCGGGGTCACGCTGAAATCGGTGGCCACGGCGGTCGAGGTACCGCTCAGGAGCGGCAACGTCTTCGCCGAAGGCGACCTCGATTTCCGCGGCACGCTGGGCATCGACAAGGAGGCCCCGGTCGGCTTCCGCGAAATCCGCCTGCGCTTTGACGTCGGCACCGACGCGCCGCAGGACAAGCTCGACCTCCTGCTCAAGCTCACCGAGCGCTATTGCGTGGTCTACCAGACCATCAGGAACGGACCGAAGGTCACGGTGTCGATGCAGCGGGTGTGATGTCTCGTCGCCCCGGCGAAGGCCGGGGCCCATACGCCGTGTTCTTTCGACTCCAGCCGCGCCGCTCGACGGCTTTCGTTCCTCGCGAATTTTCGTGGTTTTGGGTCCCGGCCTTCGCCGGGACGACGCAGGATAATGTCCCCCGAACTGCAATTCCTCCTCCTGACCATCCTGCGCATGGCCGTTGCGGCCGCGTTCGTGGTCAGCGCCTCCATCATCACCGAGCGTTCGGGGCCGGTGATCGGCGCGTTGATCGCGACATTGCCGATCTCGGCCGGGCCGTCCTACACCTTCCTCGCGCTCGATCATGACGCCGCCTTCATCGCCGAGGGCGCGCTGTCGAGCCTGCCGGTCAATGCGGCGACGATCCTGATGGGCCTCGTCTACGCCGTGCTGGCGCAGCGCCGCGGCATGTGGATCAGCGCAGGCAGTGCAATTGCGGTGTGGCTGGTGCTCGCCACCATCATCCGCCAGTTCGAGTGGACGCTGGCCGGCGGGCTGATCATCAATGCCATCACTTTCGCGGTCTGCATCCCGCTGCTGAAACCCTATCGCCACGTCGCGAAGATGCCGCTGATCGCGCGGCGCTGGTACGATATCCCGCTGCGCGCAGCGCTGGTCGCAAGCCTGGTCGGAACCGTGGTCACGACCTCGGGATGGGTCGGGCCGCGCGTCACCGGCGTGATGGCGCTGTTTCCGATCGTGTTCTCCTCGATGATGCTGATCCTGCATCCGCGCATCGGCGGCCCCGCCACCGCCGCCGTGCTCGCCAACAGCGCCTGGGGCCTGCTCGGCTTCGGCCTCGGCGTCGCGATGGTGCATGTCGCCGTGCTGCAATTCGGCTCGGCGATCGGGCTGTGCTGCGCGCTCGCCACCTGCATTCTGTGGAACCTGACGCTGTGGTGGAACGGACGGAGGAAGAAGGCGCGAACCTGACCCCGTCATTGCGTGGAGTCCGCAATGATGGTTGAGGGGGCCGTAGCCCGGATGGAGCGCAGCGTAATCCGGGATCAGTCGCGCAACGGGTGAGCGCGGTCCCGGATTTCGCTTCGTTGCATCCGCGCTACAGGCTTACCCCTTCGGCAGCTTCGCCCTCAGCGCATAGAGCGCATCCAGCGCCTCGCGCGGCGACATCTCGTCCGGATGCAGCGCCTTCACTGCCTGCACCAGCAGATCCGCCTCGCTGGGCGGTGCGTCCTCGGCGGCGGCGCGCGAGGGGACGGCGAACAGCGGGAGGTCATCGACCAGCGCTCGCGCCGTCTGGCCGCGGTCCTGTGCTTCGAGCTTCGCCAGCACCGATTTGGCACGCGCGATCACGGCGGGCGGCAGGCCTGCGAGCTTGGCGACCTGGATGCCGTAGGAGCGGTCGGCCGAGCCGGGCAGCACCTCGTGCAGGAACACCACGTCGCCCTGCCATTCCTTGACCCGCACGGTGGCGTTGAACATCCGCGGCAGCCTGGCCGAGAGCGCGGTCAGCTCGTGATAATGCGTCGCGAACAGCGTGCGGCAGCGGTTGCTCTCATGCAGGTGCTCGATCGCGGCCCAGGCGATCGAAAGCCCGTCGAAGGTCGCGGTGCCGCGACCGATCTCGTCGAGGATCACCAGCGACCGCTCGCTCGCCTGGTTGAGGATGACGGCGGTCTCGACCATCTCGACCATGAAGGTGGAGCGCCCGCGCGCCAGGTCGTCGGCGGCACCGACGCGCGAGAACAGGCGGTCGACGATGCCGAGCCGCGCCCGCGACGCCGGCACGAAAGAGCCGACCTGCGCCAGCAGCGCGATCAGTGCGTTCTGGCGCAGGAAGGTCGATTTGCCGGCCATGTTCGGACCGGTGATGAGCCAGAGTTGACCGGATTTTTGTCCGGGCGCAGGCGACAGATCGCAGGCATTGGCGATGAAGGGCTGGCCGTCGCGCTTCAGGGCCTGCTCGACCACCGGATGCCGGCCGCCCTCGATGGCAAAGCCGAGCGAGCCGTCGACCTCGGGCCGCACGTAGTTGTCGTCGATCGCGAGCTTCGCCAGCGCGGTGGCGACGTCGAGCATCGCAAAGGCGTGGGCGGCGTTGCGCAAGTCGTCGCTGGCGGCGAGCGCCATTGCGCTCAGCCGCTCGAAGATCTCGAGCTCGAGGTTGAGCGCGCGCTCGCCGGCATTGGCGATCTTGGCCTCGGTCTCGCCGAGCTCCGCCGTGGTGAAGCGGATCTGGCCCGCGAGGGTCTGGCGATGGATGAAGGTCGCGTTCAGCGGCGGCGCCAGCAGCCGGTCGCCGTGCTGCGCGGTGACTTCGACGAAATAGCCGAGCACATTGTTGTGCCGGATCTTCAAGGTCTTGATGCCGGTGTCCTCGGCATAGCGCGCCTGCATCGCGGCGACGACGAGGCGCGAGGCATCGCGCAGGTTCCGACTCTCGTCGAGCGCGGCTTCATAGCCCTCGCGGACGAAGCCGCCGTCGCGCCTGATCAGCGGCAGATGCTCGGACAGCGCGCGGGAGAATTCCTGCGCGAGATCCCGGGAGGGGCGGCGCAGCGCCGCCATCACCGCCGCTATTTCTGCCGGCGGAGCGTCGGTCAGCACGAGCAGTTCGAGCGCCTGGTCGGCGGCGAGGATGCCGTCGCGCAGGCTTGCGAGGTCGCGTGGACCGCCGCGGCCGACTGATAGCCGCGCCAGCGCGCGTGACATGTCGGGTGCCGAGCGCAGCACCGTGCGGATGTCCTCTCGCGCCGCGCTGTCGGCGACGAAGGCCGAGACCGCATCGAGCCGTCGTGAGATCACGGCAACATCGGTGAGCGGCGCGGCAAGCCGCTGCGCCAGCAGCCGCGACCCGGCTGCGGTCACGGTGCAGTCGATCGCATCGAGCAGCGAGCCGCGGCGTTCGCCGGCCAGCGTCCGCGTCAGCTCGAGATTGGCCCGGGTTGCCGGGTCGATCGCCATCGTGGTGCCCGCGGCCTCGCGCGCCGGCGGCGACAGCGGCGGACGCCTTCCGACCTGGGTGCGGTCGATATAGGTGACGGCGGCGGCCGCGGCGGTCGCTTCCAGCCGCGACATTGCCGACAGGCCGTCCATGGTCGCGACCGCGAAATAGTCGCACAGCCGCCGCTCTGCGGTGGCGCTGTCGAAGACGTCGCGGGTCAGCGGCGTCACCGACGGCAGTTCACGCAGCGTGGGCGCAAGCTCGGTGTCGCCATAGAGCGCATCGGTGACGACAGCCTCGTTCGGATTGATGCGCGCCAGCGTCGCCGCAAGCTCCGCGGTCGCACATTCCGTCACCATGAATTCCGAGGTCGAGATGTCGATCCAGGCGAGGCCGAGCCGGTCCGCACCGGCCGAGCCGCGGGCGCGCGCGATCGCGATCAGGTAATTGTTGGTGCGCGCATCGAGCAGCGTGTCTTCGGTTAACGTCCCCGGCGTCACCAGCCGCACCACGCCGCGGCGCACCACGCTCTTGTTGCCGCGGGCCTTTGCCTCCGCGGGGTTCTCGGTCTGCTCGCACACCGCGACGCGATGTCCGGCACCGATCAGGCGATGCAGATAGTCTTCGGAGCGCTCGACCGGAACGCCGCACATCGGGATGTCCATGCCCTGATGCTTGCCGCGCTTGGTGAGCACGATGCCGAGCGCTCTGGAAGCGATCTCGGCATCCTCGAAGAACAGCTCGTAGAAATCGCCCATCCGGTAGAACAGCAACAGGCCGGGGTGGGTCGCCTTGATCTCCAGATACTGTTCCATCATCGGCGTGACGCGCGACGGCGCCTCGGCGGCGGACGCAGCGTCGGGCGGAGCGGGGATCGGCTGTTGAATGGTCATGAGGGGCCGGAAACTACAGAATTTCGCGGCGCGGTCATATCCGAGGGGTGAGGGTTTTCCACCCTCTCCACGGCCTCGGGATATGACGAGGCATCACGGCAATGCGCGCTTGACGCGCGTTCCGGTCGATTGACCTGCCGCGGGCACGCTCCTAAAACTCTGGCCAGGTTCCAGTCATCCGGCCCCTAAACCGCGGCATCCAGGGAGAGATTCAATGCGTGATGTATTCATTTGCGATGCCGTGCGGACCCCGATCGGCCGTTTTGGCGGCTCGCTCGCCAAGGTGCGCGCCGATGATCTCGCCGCGGCCCCGATCAAGGCGCTGATGGCCAAGCACCCGACGCTCGACTGGACGGCGGTCGACGAGGTCTATTTCGGCTGCGCCAACCAGGCCGGCGAGGACAACCGCAACGTCGCGCGCATGGCGCTGCTGCTCGCCGGATTGCCGGACTCGGTTCCCGGCCAGACCCTTAATCGCCTCTGCGCCTCCGGCCTCGACGCGGTCGGTGCCGCGGGCCGCGCCATCCGCGCCGGCGAGATCGATCTTGCGATTGCCGGCGGCGTCGAATCGATGACGCGCGCGCCCTTCGTGATGGGCAAGGCGGCGGAAGCGTTCTCGCGCTCGGCCGACATCTACGACACCACGATCGGCTGGCGCTTCATCAATCCCCTGATGAAGGCGCAATATGGCGTCGACGCGATGCCGGAGACCGGCGAGAACGTCGCGGAGGAATTCCAGATTTCGCGCGCCGATCAGGACGCCATGGCGATCCGCTCGCAGCAGCGCGCCGGTGCTGCGATCGCATCGGGCTATTTCGCCGAGGAGATCACGCCGATCCAGGTGCCCGGCGGCAAGGCCGGCCCCATCACCGTCGACAAGGACGAGCATCCGCGTCCCGAGACCACGCTCGAAGGATTGGCAAAACTGAAGCCGATCGTGCGCAATCCGGGCACGGTGACCGCCGGTAATGCGTCGGGCGTGAATGACGGCGCCGCCGCGATGATCCTCGCCTCTGAAGCCGCGGTGAAAAAGCACGGCCTGACGCCACGTGCAAGAATCCTCGGGCTTGCGTCGGCCGGCGTGCCGCCGCGCATCATGGGTATCGGCCCGGTGCCGGCGACCCAGAAACTCGTCGCGCGTCTCGGCATCAAGGTGTCGGATTTCGATCTGATCGAGCTCAATGAAGCCTTCGCCTCGCAGGGGATCGCCTGTCTGCGCCAGCTCGGCGTCAAGGAGGACGCCGATTTCGTCAATCCGCATGGCGGCGCGATTGCGCTCGGCCACCCGCTCGGAATGAGCGGCTCCCGGCTGGTCTTGACCGCCGTGCACGGCATGGAGAAGCGGGGCGGAAAGCTCGCCCTGGCAACCATGTGCGTCGGCGTCGGCCAGGGCGTCGCGGTCGCGATCGAAAAGCTGAACTAGGACGACTTCGGTTCTGATCGAATCGGAACCGAAGTTCCTGGAGGATCGGGCCGTCCAGGATTCGACGAGGCTTCCGGCGCGCAGCTGTTCGGCCGCGCGCAATGTCGAGGGTTAGCTCGACCCCGTCAGCTGACACCCCACGGGAGCGACAAGGTCTTGATGTTGGTGTAGGCCTTCATCGCTTCCAGTACGCCCTCCTTGTGACCGAGTCCGGAATCCTTGATGCCTCCAAAGGGCGTTCTCTCCGTTCGATAGCCCGGAACGTCCCAGACGTTGATGCTGCCGACCTGAAGCTCGTGCATGAAGCGGTCGATGTAATCCAGACGATTGGAACAGATCCCCGACGACAGGCCAAACGGCGTGCCATTCGCGATCGCGATGGCTTCTTCTATGCAATTGAAGGTGATGACGGGTGCGACTGGTCCAAAGGTCTCTTCCGTAACGAGTGGCATCGTCGAGCACACATTCGCCAGAATGGTTGGACTGTAAAGTGCACCCTCTCTTCGGTGCCCGAGAACCACCCTTGCGCCGCGCCCTACTGCATCATTGACCGCGAGTTCGATTCTCTCGGCAGCGGCGGTGTCGATGACCGTGCCCACGTCCGTGTCGTCAGCGAGCGGGTTCCCACAGACCCATCGCCTCGTGTTCGCGGCCAGGGCGTCGGTGAATCTGCTCGCAAGCGATCGATGCACCATGATCCGCTTGACTGCGGTACAACGTTGCCCCGAATTCGCGTAAGCGCCGTGAGCGGCGAGCGCGGCGGCCCGGTCAACATCGGCATCGTCCATCACGATGAGCGGGTCATTGCCTCCCAATTCCAGGATAAGTCGCTTGTAGATGGCGAGACCGGCAATCTGTTTTCCGACACCGACGCTACCCGTGAACGTCAGGAGACTGACGAACTGACTATCGGCAAATTGCGCGACGATGGCTCGCGGATTGCCGACGACGACCTGGAACATGGCGGGAGGCAGGCCGGCTCGATACAGAAGGTCTGCAAAGTAAAGCGCGGACAGCGGCGCCTTCTCCGACGGCTTCAACACGATCCGATTGTTCGTCGCGATGGCCGGAATCACCTTGTGGGCGACCTGATTCATCGGATGATTGAAGGGCGTGATCGCCGCAATGACCCCGAGTAGCGGTTCTCGTTGTGTGATCGTTCTTCGTCGCTTGGGGCTGCGGCCGACGTCACCGGCCTGACACGTCCCGTCATCCTGGAGGACCTCGCTGGCCGCCATTGTAAGGACGTCTATGACCCTGGAGACCTCGTGCCTTGTATCGCGTTTGCTCAGGCCTGACTCGAGGGATATCAGCAGGGAGGCCTCTTCGAGATTATTGGACAGTTCCGAAGCAGCCCTGAACAGTACCTCGCCGCGCTCGGCCCGCGTCAGGGTCGATCGATATGTCCATGCGATCCTGAGCGCACGTGAGACATCGTCCGTCGAGATCATGCTTACAGCCCCCACGGTTTCGCCGTTGAAGGGATTGGAGATGTTCAGAATCCGGGGACCGAAAACTCTCTTTCCATCGATTCGGGAGCCTTCGACAGACCATAGCCCTGCATTCATCCCCAACACGCCTCTCGAGCTTGCCTAGTTGAAGAACAAGGCAATCGCGGAAACGCCAAATGCGATCGCACTCCAAGCGATGCTTGACGCATGCCCCATCCCGCCAACGGTCAGAAAATCGCTTGCATGCGATTGTCCACGCTGCTCACGCAGTTAAAACAGTTCGCGCGAGGCCATTCCGGTTGTTGCCACTGCTTGCGGAGGGACTTCAGACGTGCGTCGCTAATGGTTCCGTTTTTCATTAGATCCCGCCGAGATGTCACAGAGCAGCCGTCTACAAGTTGATTTGCAGAGAGTCAACCTAATAGAAATAACATCATATATTGCATCTTTAGATTGAATATTTGCGCGCACAACCGCACGAACAGGGTCTCGCTTCGATCACCCGCTCGAGATCCGCCTGGCCATGCCGAATCTCTTTGGTGCAAAGAGACCATCATGAAGGCGACGTGAAAATGGAAATCGTCTTTGTGGATCGGTCCGGATTTGCTTTCGTTATGACCCGGGAATGTCGCGTGCCATTGCGTGCAAGCGAGACCGGCCGGGCGGGCGCTGATCGCCGTGCAGAGCATCAATCGCGGACCAGAAGCTTGCCTTGGCAACTATGCGCGCCGACGTCGGCCATGGCGTCGAGGCGCGATCGAAAACCGAACCAAATCAGCGGCTTGAAAGATGCAAAAACAGCCCTTTCCCAAATTGGTTATGTTCGATAATGATCTGCGCACGGCTCGCCGTCGCGCGAACCCGCGGAGGAACTCGCCATGACCTTGCAATATCCGCTGCAGTCGCTCGCGGCGCATCCGGCGCGGCTTTCGCCGGCCTATCGCTCCACCGTCAAGCGTTCGCCGCAGAAGCCCTTGATCCCGATGCGCCACACGCTCTCGGAACTCACCGGGCCGGTCTATGGTCATGAGACCGTGCGCGAGCACGACAGCGACCTCACCATCCAGGCGAAGGGCGAGCCACTCGGCGAGCGCATCATCGTGCACGGTCATGTCCGCGACGAGGACGGCCGCGGCGTGCCGAACGTGCTGGTCGAGCTGTGGCAGGCCAATGCCTGCGGCCGCTACATCCATGTCGTCGACCAGCACCCGGCGCCGCTCGATCCGAATTTCACCGGCGCGGGCCGCACGCAGTCGGATGCGGCGGGCTACTACAAATTCGTCACCATCAAACCCGGCGCCTATCCCTGGGGCAATCATCACAATGCCTGGCGGCCCGCGCATATCCACTTCTCGGTGTTCGGCCACTCCTTCATCTCGCGCCTCGTGACGCAAATGTATTTCCCCGGCGATCCGCTATTCCCGTTCGATCCGATCTTCAACTCGGTGACCGACGAGAAGGCGCGCGCGCGGATGATCTCCTCGTTCGACCTCGACAACACCAAGCCCGAATGGGCGCTGTGCTACCGCTTCGATATCGTGCTGCGCGGACGCAACGCCACGCCGATGGAGACCAAGTAAGTGCCGAACCAGCGCCCTGATGGGATCACGCCCTCGCAAACCGTCGGCCCCTATTTCAAGTACGGCCTGACGCCGAATGGCGAGTATGAATGGAACGACGCATTCACCAGCAATCTGGTGACGGCCGATACGTCGGGCGAGCGCATCCGCGTCGAGGGCAAGGTCTATGACGGCGACGGCGCCGTGATCCCGGATTGCATGCTGGAGATCTGGCAGGCCGACGCGCAGGGCCGCTTCTCCGACCCCCAGGACAAGCGTGCGCTGCCGAACTCAAGCTTCAAGGGCTTCGGCCGGGTCGGCACTGACAGGAATGGCGCCTACGCATTCGATACCATCAAGCCGGGCGTGGTGCCGGATCCCGACGGCAAGCCGCAGGCGCCGCATATCCTGCTCGCGGTGTTCGCGCGCGGCATGCTGCTGCACCTGTACACGCGGATCTATTTCGACGACGAAGCAGGCAACGCCGGCGATCCCGTGCTCGCGCTGGTGCCGGCCGATCGCCGCGCCACGTTGATCGCGCGGAAGGCGGGATCGGGCAATGTCTACACGCTCGACGTCCATCTCCAGGGCGACCAGGAGACGGTGTTCTTCGACGTCTAGCGTCCGTGGCGCAGCTCCTCGGTCGCGCGCCGGAGCAGGTCATGAAGCCACTCGTGCGATGGTTCGCCCTCGACGCGCTCGTGCCACAGCAGCCGGACTTCCACCGGCGTCGTGGCGTATGGCAACTCGTAGGTCGCGATGGCATGCGTTTGCCCGAGCGCGCGTGCCAACGGGCGCGGAACGATGGCCGCGAGTTCGGAATCCGCCAGCAAGGCGGGAACCGCAAGGAAATGCGGCAACGTCACCGCGATCCGCGCTGGCCGGTCGCTGTCGGATAGTGCCCGTTCGAGCGCGGTGCGGTCGTACATCTCAGACCTTCGCGCGAGACCACGCTCGGAGATGAAGCCGCCGATCGCTCCCTCCTGTTCGCCGCCGAAGGAGACGACAACCAGCGGCAGGCTTGCGAGCCTGGCCTTGTCGAGCCGGCCGAGCTTGCGCTTTCGGCCAACCACCAGGACATCGTCATATTCGAACAGCAGTGCGGTGCGGAAGCGGCTCGGCGGCGTCGAGAAAACCCCGATGGCGACATCGATGCGGCCAAGGTCGATCTGCTCGGCAAGGTCGATCCGGGTCACCGGCCGGATCGTCAGGTCGATTCCCGGAGCTTCCCGGCCGAGTATCTTCAGCAGCGGGGACGCCAGCGCCATCGTGGTGAAGTCGTTGGCGGCCAGCGTGAACTGCCTGGTGGAAGCGGCCGGAACGAAGGTCGGCAACTCAACGGCGGCTTCGAGCGATTGCAGGGCCTGACGAACCTGCGGCGCCATCGTCAGCGCCCGCGCCGTCGGCTGCATGCCGGTTGCGGTACGGACGAACAGATCGTCGCCCAGCATCTCGCGCAGTCGCGCGAGCGAATGGCTGACGGCCGACTGGCTCAGTGCGACCTTCTGACTGGCCCGCAGCACGCTGCGCTCTTCCATCACGGCGTCGAAGACCTTGAGCAGGTTCAGGTCCAATGTCTTGAACGAAACGGACACGATGAGAGTCCCGTGAGCGCGGATCGAGAAATTACTGCGATCGAACGCAGTTAAGGCCAGCCGCACGCTGGATGCAACCGAACGAACGTCGGATCGCGTACCGGTGCGGTCCGCGATCTGAAGGCGGTTCAGGATCAAGCTGCAAGACTTTCACTTCCGTAGCCGCGCGTTCTGGTCAAGATGGCGGCCGCCGGGTTGGGAGGAGAGCAGCGATGAACGCCTGGGTAAGGTCGGGCCAAGATGGACCGGGTCGAACGAACGAAGCCGTCATCGGCGAGGGCACCGCGCCTGGATTCACGCGGGGCACCATCGACGAGATCATCGCGGGTCGCTTCGCATGCCGCGCGTTCTCCGATGCGCCGGTTCCGCGACACATCATCGAGCAGATTCTCGGCGTGGCGCGGTTCGCTCCGAGCGGTGCGAACATTCAGCCCTGGCACGTCCATGTCCTCGCCGGCACTGCGAGGGACGAGGTATCGGCTGCGCTCCTGCGCGCGCACGAGGAAGCACGGGACCAACACGTATCCGAGTACAGATACTACGCCAGCGACTTGCCCCAGCCCTATCTCGATCGTCGGCAGCAGTTCGGACGGCTGTTCTACGGCTCGCTCGGAATAGCTCAGACCGATACCGAGGCGCGCGGCCGGCAGACGGCAAGGAATTATGCCTTCTTCGGCGCGCCGGTCGGGCTGATCGTCACCATCGACCGCCGGCTCGAAATCGGAAGCTGGCTCGATCTCGGGATGTTCATCCAGAACGTGATGCTGGCGGCAGCAGGCTGCGGACTGCAGTCCTGCCCCCAGGAGACATTCGCAAAGTACCACCGGATTCTGCGTTCGCTCCTGTCGATCCCGGCGGAGCAGATGGTGGTCTGCGGCATCTCGATCGGTCACGCGAACAACGCGGCGACGCGACGATTGATGCCGCGCGCAGCGGTGAACGAATTCGCCTCCTTCAGGGGTTTCGAGAACTAGACACTTATCAGGACAAGGAGATGGTCATGGGAAGCCGGGAGCAGCTTATCGAGCGCAGTATTCCATTTCTGCGCGAGGTCAGGGACATGACGCCGGGAGCGGCGATGGAACGATGGCTCAACGAGACCTATGGAGAAGCGAGCGCGCTCTATCAGGACCTCGCGCGCCTGATCAGGATCGGCGTCGAGGAAGGCTGGGCGGCGAACCAGGAAGTTGAGGGGCCGAACTATCGGCGCAGCCGCATTCTCGAGCCGATCCCTGAAACGTTCCAGTTCAGCATCACCGCGGTCTACATGAACAGCGCCGATCCGCGTCGATTCAAGGACGAGGACGATCACGACGTGTTGCGCGGGGAGTATCACGGTCACCCCTATGGCGAACTCAACCTCGTCGTTCCCCTCGACAAGGGCGCCCAGTTGAAGGGACTGCAGGGGTGGCAGGGACCGGGCTGGACGGCGCCCGATCCCGGCAGCCGGCACTATCCCGAAGTCAGGGGCGGCGCGGTGATCGCCCTGTTCTATCTGCCGGCCGGACGCATCTCCTACGATTTCAAGGCGCCGGACTGAAGTCCCGCGCATGTCCCGGCGGGGATGCATTCGACGCCGTGACGGCCGTGCGCTAGGCTGCGCCGGCGTGCAACACGGAAGCGTCCCCGATGACAACGATCAGGATCGGTCTGGCCGGCTGCGGCTTCGTGTCGGAGCTGCATATGGTTGCCTATCGGCGCGTCTACGGCGTCGATGTGGAGGTGAGGGCGGTTGCGGCGCGCGGTGATCACGTCGTCGACTTCGCCCGCAGGCACCGGATCCCGAACGCCTATCGCAGTTTCGCCGAGCTGGTCGCCGACCGCGAGCTCGATGTCATCGACATCTGCACGCCGCCCAGTCTGCACGCCGCGATGATCGTCGAGGCGATGCAGAGCGGCAAGCACGTGATCTGCGAGAAGCCGTTCAGCGGCTATTTCGGTCGCGAGGGCGACAGGCGGCCGATCGGCCGGCACGTGCCGAAGGCGCTGATGTACCAGCGCGTGATGGAGGAGATGGAAGGGACCCGCGCCGCCATCGAGCGGACCGGCAGGCTCTTCATGTATGCCGAGGACTGGATCTACGCCCCTGCGGTGACCAAGACCGCGGAGATCATCCGCGCGACAGGCGACAAGATCCTGTTCATGAAGGGCGAGGAGAGCCATTCCGGCTCGCACGCGGCGCATGCCGCGGAATGGGCGATGACGGGCGGCGGCTCGCTGGTCCGGATGGGCTGCCATCCGCTGTCGGCGGTGCTCCATCTCAAGCAGGTCGAGGCCCGCGCGCGCGGCGAGACGATCCATGTCGCCAGCGTCACCTGCGACGTCGGCAATGTCACCGCGGGTCTCAAGCCGGAGGAGCGCACCTACATCAAGTCCAATCCGGTCGACGTCGAGGATTGGGGTGCGTTGACCCTGACCTTCTCCGACGGCACCAAGGCCACGGTGTTCTCGGGCGACATGATCATGGGCGGCGTGCGCAATCTGATCGAGACCTACACGAGCGGCGGCGCGCTGTTCGCCAACATCACGCCGAACACGCATCTCACGAGCTACCAGACCAGCGAGGAGAAGCTCGCTTCCGTCTACATCACCGAAAAGGTCGACCGCAAAACCGGCTGGCAATATGTCTGCCTCGAGGAGGAATGGACCCGCGGCTATCTGCAGGAGATCCAGGACTTCATGGAATGCGTCGCGACCGGGCGGCAACCGCTCGCCGGCCTCGCGCTCGCGTTCGAGACGACGAGGGTGAATTACGCCGGCTATTGGTCCGCGGACGAGGGGCGGCGGGTGACGTTGTGAGGTCGCCGCATCGGCGCTGCGCTCGCTCGCCCCGCTCTTGCGGGGAGAGGGTTGGGGCAAGGGGCGGGACGAGGCAGGGAAAACCCTACGCCGCGTAGATCGAGCTCTTCGGCAGCGGGAACACCGGGTCCTGTGTCCTGATGTTGGTCGGCCACACCACCGAGATGTGCTCGCCGGCGTTCTGCATCACGACCGGCGTCGAGCGCTCGTTCTGGCCGGCCATCGGCGTGCCCGGCGGATAAAATTTGACGCCGTAGCCCTGGATGGTGCCGCCCGGGGGAATGTCGACGTCGAGCGCGGCCTTGCGGATCGCCTCGGGCTCGAAGCTGCCATACTTCTCCTTGGCGACCGGCAGCACGTTGTTGAGCAGGATCCAGGTCTGGTTGAAGCCCATCGAGCAGTGCGGCGGCACCTCGGTCGCTTTGGTCTTTTCGCGGAAGCGCGTCACCATGGCCTTGGTGAGGTCGCCGATCCCCGGCGCCAGCTTGGCGGGATCGAGCAGTTGCGCGGGCACCGGATCGATGTTGCAGAAATTGTCGATGTCGGCGGCGAACGTCGCGCGCAGCTTGTCGAGCTGGCTGTAGCCGGCGCCGGCGCCGAACAGCATCTTGAACTTCAGCCCGCTCTCGCGCGCCTGGCGCAGGAACAGTGTGATGTCGGGGTTGTAGCCGGCATGCGAGATGACGTCGGCCTTGGCGCGCTTCAGCTTGGTGACCAGCACCGAGAGGTCGGGGGCCGATGCCGAATAGCCCTCCTTGAGCACGACCTGGAGTCCGGCTTCCTTCGCGAACATCTCGTCGGCCGCGGCGACGCCGACGCCGTAGGGACCGTCCTCGTGGATCAGCGCGACCTTGACGTCCTTGGGATCCATGCCGAGCTTGGCCTTGGCGTGCTCGGCGAGGAAGCCGCCGAACGCCTGGCCATACTGGTCGGAATGGATCTGCGCGCGGAACACGTATTGCAGGTTGCGGTCCTTGAACACCGCGGTCGACACCGCGGTGGTGATCCAGAGGATCTTCTTGTGCTGCTCGACCTTGGCGGCCAGCGGCACTGCATGCGCGCTGGAGAACACGCCCTCGATGATGTCGAGCTTCTCCTGGTTGATCAGCCGCTCGACCTCGTTGATCGCGACGTCGGCCTTGCTCTGGGAATCGACCTTGACGGTGGCGATCTTGTACTTGCCGCCGATGCCGCCCTTCTCGTTGCACATCTCGATCGCGATGTCGTTGCCGATCGAGGAGGCGACCGAGCCGCCGGCGGCGAACGGGCCCGTCATGTCGTAGACGGTGCCGATGCGCACCGTTTCGGCCTGCGCCTGCGCCCGTGTCCAATCGAAGCTGAATGCGGCGGCGGCAGCCGCGGAAGTCTTGAGCAGCGTCCTTCGTGACGTCGGCATCGCGTCCTCCCCATTGCTATCGTCATTTATGACGTTTTTTTGCTGGTTTTCCGGGAGTATTGGGAGCGCGCGGCGGAAAGTCAACGCGATTGCGTCTCGCCTCTTGGTAGGGGGAGGCGTGCCTGATTCAGCGTCGTCCCGGCGAAGGCTTGGTCCTACTCCATCACCGCGGCATGATCCGAGGCGGCGGCGGTCTGCTGGCGGAGCGCCGCCTTGGTCGAGCCGATCATGATCGCGAGCGGGATCGAGACCAGGATGAACAGCATCACCAGCATGTAGTCGTGCGAGAAGGCGATGATCTGCGACTGCGCCGCCACCATCTTGTCGGCCATTGCGCGGCCGGCGTCGGTGTTGAGGTTCATCATGCTGGCGACATCAGGCATCTGCAGCGCGTGGTTGAACGGATTGATCTGCTCCGACAGTTTTGCGTAGATCCGCCGCCCGCCCTCGGTGAGCTGCGCGATCACGATCGAGATGCCGGCCGAGCTTGCGACGTTGCGCAACAGCGTCAGCATCGAGGTGCCGTCGGTGCGCAGCTGGCCCGGCAGGGTCATGAACGACACCGTCGACAGCGGCACGAACACGAGGCCGAAGCCGAAGCCCTGGAAGATACTGACGACGATGATCTCGGGCGCCTGGGTCATGTCGGTCCAGCCGGTCATCCGGAACAGCGAGGCCGCGGTCAGGCTGAGGCCGGAGATGATCAGCGTGCGCGCCTCGATATAGCGCATCAGGCGGCCGACCAGCATCATCGCCACGAAGGTGCCGAAGCCGCGGCTCGCCAACAACAGGCCCGCGGTGATGATCGGATAGCCGATCACGTTCTGCAGGTAGGGCGAGGACAGCGCCATGGTCGAGTACAGCACGAGGCCCATCACGGTCATGAACACGCAGCCGCCGAGGAAGTTCTTGTCCCTGAACAGCGCGAACTGGATGAACGGCCGCTCCGTCGTCAGCGAGTGCGCGAGGAAGAAGTAGAAGCCGATGCCTGCGACGATGAACTCGATCATGATCTCGTTGGATTCCAGCCAGCCGAGCTGCTCGCCGCGGTCGAGCGCGAGCTGCAGCGAGCCGATCGCGAGCGCCAGCGCCGAGAAGCCGAACCAGTCGAACTTCAGATCGAGGTTCTGTTTGGTCTCGTCCATGAAGACGGCAAGGCCGAGCACGGTGAACGCGCCGAACGGCAGGTTGACGAAGAATACCCAGTGCCAGGAATAGGTCTCGGTCAGCCAGGCGCCCAGCGAGGGGCCCATGATCGGGCCCATCATCACGCCCATGCCCCAGATCGACATTGCCTTGGCGCGTTCATGCAGCGCGTAGGAGTCCAGCATCACGGCCTGCGACAGCGGCACCAGCGCGGCGCCGAACACGCCCTGAAGCAGGCGGAACAGCACCATCTGGTTGATGTCCTGCGCGAGGCCGCACAGCACGGACGCAATCGTGAAGCCGGCGGAGCAGATGATGAAGATGCGCTTCCGGCCGTAACGGTTGGCGATCCACCCCACCGGCGCGGTCATGATCGCGGCCGCAACGATGTAAGAGGTCAGCACCCAGTTGATCTGGTCCTGCGAGGCCGACAACGAGCCCTGCATGTAGGGCAGCGCCACGTTGGCGATCGTGGTGTCGAGCGCCTGCATGATCGTCGCCGTCATGGCGCAGATCGTCACCATGTTCCGGCGCAGGCCGGGGACGGCGGATGGTGACGGTGCGGTCATTCAGTTCGGTCTCGCTTCGTCTTGTCGAACATGTCGGGAATCACCTCCCGCGCAAGCGGGAGTGGGAGCACACAGTCTTCGCGGCCGCTGATGCGACCGGATCCCATCCTATTCCTGGTCGTGATCCTGATGCGCAGCCGCCGGCGCGAGGCCGAGCAGGCCGGCCAGCGAGCGGCGATGGTTGGTGTCGATGGTGGCATAGACGCTCATGCCCGCCTTCAGCTTCCGGACGAACGGGTCGTCCTTGTCGAGGTAGATGCGGACCGGAACGCGCTGCACCACCTTGACGAAATTGCCGGTGGCGTTTTGCGGCGGCAGGATCGCGAATTGCGCGCCGGTACCCGGCGAAAGCGAGCCGACCGTGCCCTTGAACAGGTGGTTGGGGAAGGCGTCGACGTCGAGCTCGACCGGCTGGCCGACCGCGACATAGGTGAAATCGCTTTCCTTCGGATTGGCGTCGACCCAGGGATGTTCGACGTCGATCACGGAGAACACCGGCGAGCCCGCGGCGACGAAACGGCCGAGCTGGATCTGGTCGACCTGGGTCGCGACGCCGTCCATCGGCGCGCGCAGCACGGTGTGGTCGAGGTTGCGCTCTGCGTCGTCGAGCTTGGCCTTGGCCTGGGCATAGGGCGGGAACTTTTCGACCGGCAGATCGACATTGCCGAGCAGCTGCGTCTTGGCGTTGGAGATCTGCTGGCGGATGTATTGCGCCAGGCTCTCGGCGGTGACCTGCGCGTTGGCGGCGTTGTCGAGATCGAGCTGCGAGCCGAAATTCTGCTTGGCGAGCGTCGACTTGCGCTCGACGTCGCGTTTCTTCAGCTCGATGCTCTGCTCGGCGAACTGGAGCATCCTGGTGTTGATCTTGATGTTGTCGACCAGATTGTCATAGCTCGTCCGGGTCTGGTCGAGCGCCGCCTTGGCCTGGTCGACGGCGAGGCGGTAAGGCACCGGGTCGATCTCGAACAGCTCGTCGCCTTTCCTGACGTGTTGGCCTTCCTTGACGACGATCTTGTCGATCTTGCCAGAGATCTCGGGCGTGATCAGCACCTTCTGCGCACCGACATAGGCGTCGTCGGTGCCGACATAGCGGCCGCCATTGAGATAGAACACGAGGCCGCCGATCGCAGCGATAACAGGCAGAACGACGAGCAGCAGCACGCGGCGATAGCGACGCAGGCCGGCCATCAGGCGACGGCGCGGCGCGCGGCCGGCCTTAACCGGGGGAGTGTGCTCTCCCGGATTGCTCTTCTGCTCAGGCGCGAGTTTGAGGATGGGTTCAGCCATAGCGCTGTTCCTTTCGCGAGGGCTCGCTGGCTGGGCTTTGGATGGCATTGCGAACGTTGTCCTTGATCTGGTCCAGTTGGTTGAGCAGGCGATGCGCGTCCGCCGGGCTGATGCCCTCGAGCGCAGTCGCCGTGAGTTCGGAGCGGAGGCCGGCCAGCTTGCCGAGCAAGGGGCGCGCAGCCTTCTTCAGGTAGAGGCGGTTGACGCGGCGGTCGTTCTCGTCGCTGCGGCGCTCGATCCAGCCACTGTCGCAGAGCTTGTCGATCAATCGCGTCAGGGTGATCGGCTGCACCTCGAGCTGCTCGGCGAGCTCGGTCTGCTTCATGCCCTCGTTGCGCTCGACCTTGGCCAGCACGCCCCACTGCGCGCGGGTGATGCCGTAACGCGCAGCCTCCTTGTCGGCGTAGACGCGGATCAGGCGGAACACCTCGCCAAGCGTAAACAGAAAGTTCGCGTCCACGGAACCGCGCATGGGAAATCCTGCCTCCATAAGCTTGCGATATTATAAGCTTGCTTATGGTTTCTTCATGGCGGGTTAACGGGAGGCTGCCCCGCACCGCGCACATGGCTTGGGCGGCTTTGGGCGAACAAGCGTGCCCGGCGGGCTTTGGGAACGGGCCCAAAAATGCTACATTCCGGGCAAATGAGCCTCGCGAAGCCGACGTTTCCTGCCCCCGATCATGATCACGGCCGCTGTGCCGCTGATGCGATGACCCATGCCGAGCAGGTTTGCGCCCGCCGGGGCCAGAAATTCACCCCGATCCGCCGCCAGGTGCTGCAGGCGCTGTCGTCCAGCCACCGCCCGCTCGGCGCCTATGAGGTGATCGACGAATTGGCCAAGTCGATGCCGCGCCCGGCACCGATTACCGTCTACCGCGCGCTCGACTTCCTGATGCAGAACGGCCTCGTCCACCGCATCGAGAGTCGCAACGCCTTCCTCGCCTGCGCGCATGACCACGACGAAACCTCGATGGTGGCGTTCCTGATCTGCGACCATTGCGGCTCGGTCGGCGAGATTCCGGCCGCTCCCGTCGCGCAAAGCCTGACCGCGGCGGCGCGGGCGTCGGGGTTCATCCCAAAGCTCTCCGTCGTCGAGATCGCCGGCACGTGCGCGCATTGCCAGAAGTGATGCGGGATGGGTTCGGCTAACCGGCGCCGCTTTCGAGTCACCTCGCCCCGCCTGCGGGGAGAGGTCGAAATTCGCGCCAGCGAATTTCGGGTGGGGGGCTCTCCGCACACTCTCTCTCGAATTTGCGGAGACGGCCCCTCACCCCAACCCTCTCCCCGCAAGAGCGGGGCGAGGGAGCCTAACCAACTGACAACAACACGGCGCCAAGCCGGCCGCGAGGAACCATGTCGACCCAAGTGATCTCAGCCAACCCAACCCGCCCCGTCAGCGTCGGCCACGGGCTGCCGCCCGGCGCGATTGCAGTGATGTTGATGCTGTGCGTGAGTTGGGGCTTCAACCAGGTCGCGGTCAAGCTTGCGCTGCCCGACGTGCCGCCGATGCTGCAGGCGATGATCCGTTCCGCTTGCGCGCTGCCGGTGATGCTGCTGGTCGGCCGGCTGCGCGGCGTGAAGTTCTTCGAGCGCGACGGCACGCTGCAACCCGGCCTCGCCGCCGGGCTGATGTTCGGCCTCGAATTCGTTCTGATCTTCTTCGGGCTCGTCTTCACCTCGGCCTCGCGCGCAGCCGTCTTCCTCTACACCGCGCCGTTCTTCGTCGCGCTCGGCTCGCACCAGTTCCTCGGCGAGCGCCTGAGCAAGACGCAGTGGAGCGGGCTGGCGCTGAGCTTTGCGGGCGTTGCCCTCGCGATCGGCGTGCCGCAGCCGAATGTCGATGCAAAGGTACTGCTCGGCGACCTCATGGTGGTCGGCGGCGGCGCGCTGTGGGCGGCGACCACGCTGGTCGCCAAGGGCACCGCCCTGCGCAAGGCCGCGCCGGAAAAGGCGCTCGGCTACCAGGTCGCGGTCTCGATCCCGATCCTCGGGCTTGCGTCCTGGATCGCGGGCGAGCGCATCACGCATATGCCAGGCGCGCTGTCGCTCTCGCTGCTGGCCTACCAGTCGATCTGGGTGGTCGGCTGCACCTTCGTGATCTGGTTTGCGATGGTGAAGACCTATTCGCCGAGCAAGCTGTCGGCCTTCACCTTCATCACGCCGCTGTTCGGCGTGGTCGCAGCCTATCTCGTCATGCACGACACCCTGACCCCGGTGTTCGGCGTCGCCGCCCTGCTGGTGATCGCCGGTCTTTATCTGGTCAACAAGCCCGACCCCAAGGTGACGCCGGACCCGAACGTGCCGGCGTGAACTCTTGTTGTCAGCCTGGCGCGCGTGTCGGAACGATGGTGAGGCGAGCACGCTAGTCAGGTATCCGCCGGTGCCTTCCTGACGTGCCAATCACTGATTTGCCCGACGGGGCAAGCCCCCATTGCAAAAATATTTCGGTTTATCGTAATGGCAAATCAGTGTATGGATTCATCCGTCTCACCCGGATGAGGGGCGAGCGCACGTCACGAACGCGCGGTGGGATGCGGTGGACGTTGCATGCGTGACTGACGAGAGCGAATGCAGCGGACGGCGAAATCGTGCAGGCCTGACGCCCTGGTGGCAGGTGTCTCATCAGCGAGGGCAATGTCTCTCGCTGGCGACGGTGACAAGCAAGCCCAGTCTCGCCGGGGAGAGCACGTATAAGCCGTAACCCATCGCGCAGGGAAAGCCGGATTGCTCCGGTTACACCTGTGGTCCTACCCCGGTGCTACCTTTTTTGCACCGGGCCCATGGGTGCGATCGGCACCCGGCTTTCCCTGCGCCCTCTATTCAAGGAGAGGGCGAATGAATGCAAAAACTCGGACGGTTCATGTCGCGAGAATGCGGGCTTATGACTCACAAGCCGCGCAACACATTCGATGTCGTCGCGGCCTTCGCCGGGACGACAGATGGAGAGAGCCTGCGCGCCTCCGCTACCCCGTCTCGATCGGCAGCGACGCGTCCTTGGCCCATTCGCCCATCGAGCCGTCGTAGAGCGTGAGGTTGTCGTAGCCGAGCCGATGCAGCTGCAGCAGATCGATGGTCGCGGAGATGCCGCCGCCGCAATAGGCGATGACGCGCTTGTCTTTCGTGATGCCCTGTGCCGCAAAAGCCGCTTCGGCATCCGCTGCCGAAGCAAAGGTCTTGCGCTTGGGATCGATCAGGGTAGCGGCCGGCACGCTGACGCTGCCGGGGACGCGGCCCGGCCGGCCGTAGCGGCTCGGCTCCAGTCCCTTGAAGAATTGCGGGCCGAGCGCATTGACGATGACGGTGTTGCTGTCCGCGGTTGCCGCGAGCACGTCGTGCTTGTCGACGAACATGCCGGGCCGCGGCCGCGCCGTGAAGGTTGCCTGCGGATAGCCGCCGGCAAGGCCGGTCTCGATGTCACGGCCCTCGGCGGTCCATTTGTCGATGCCGCCATCGAGCACCGAGGCGCCGTCGAAACCCAGCGCGCGCAGCATCCACCAGAACCGGGTCGCCCACATCGCGGTTCCGATCGAATACAGCACCACGCGGTGATGCGCCGAAATGCCGTGGCGGCCGAACGCCGCCTCGAGCTGGCCGACCGGGGGCATCATGAAGCGCAGCTCGGTGCGGGGATCCGAGAATTCGGCCTGCAGATCGAGGAAATTGGCGCCCGGAATATGCACGGCCTCGAATGTCTGGCGGCCGGAAACGACGATGTACGGAACGCCGCTGCCTTCGGGCGCCGGCTCCAGATAGGTTGTGCAGTCGAACAGCCGAAGATCCGGCCGGGTCAGGATCTCGGCGAGTTCCGCCGTGGTGATCAGCTCGCGATGGTCTGCCATTGGACCCCTCCGACGAGTTTTCTTAAACCAATGCTAAGATGCCCCGGCGCACATGAAAAGCCGCGACTTTGCCCTTTGAATCATCGAAATCCGGTCCAATATAGCTGGTCATGCAGGACGCCGTTGCATGGCTTGCGTTGCGGCCCAATCGGCGGCATAAGCTTTTGAATTCACTCCGGAAACCTGCCCCCTTGGCCAGCAGTCGCGCAGGCCCCCGTCCCCCTTGGTGAATGTCACCAAAACCTGATATTCGAGACGCCATGAACAAGCCCGAGATTTTGCCGCAGGACGACATCGCAGGCCCGAAGGCCCGGCACCAAACCACGCAAGTGATGGTCGGCAACGTCGCCGTCGGCGGCGGTGCGCCGATCGTCGTGCAGTCGATGACCAACACCGACACCGCCGACGTCCAGGGCACCATCGCCCAGGTCGCGGCGCTCAGCCGCGCCGGCTCCGAGATGGTGCGCATCACCGTCGACCGCGAGGAGGCGGCCGCCGCCGTGCCGCACATCCGCGACGGCCTGCGCAAGATGGACATCACGACGCCCCTGATCGGCGATTTCCACTATATCGGCCACAAGCTGCTCGCCGAGTATCCCGATTGCGCCGAGGCGCTCGACAAGTATCGCATCAATCCGGGCAATGTCGGCTTCAAGAACAAGCGCGACACGCAATTCGCCGACATCATCGAGATCGCGAACAAGAACAAGAAGCCGGTGCGCATCGGCGCCAATTGGGGCTCGCTCGACCAGGAGCTGCTCACCAAGCTGATGGACGAGAACACCGCTTCGCCGAATCCGCTGGATGCCCGCGCCGTGACGCGCGAGGCCATGGTGCAGTCGGCGCTGCTGTCGGCGGCGCGCGCCCAAGAGCTCGGCATGCCCAAGAACAAGATCATCCTGTCGGCAAAAGTGTCCGCCGTGCAGGACCTGATCGCGGTCTATCAGGAAGTCGTGCGCCGCTCGGATTACGCGATCCATCTTGGCTTGACCGAAGCCGGCATGGGCTCGAAGGGCATCGTCGCCTCCTCGGCCGCGCTCGGCATCCTGCTGCAGCAGGGCATCGGCGACACCATCCGCATCTCGCTGACGCCGGAGCCCGGCGGCGATCGCACGCTCGAGGTTCAGGTCGCGCAGGAATTGCTGCAGACCATGGGCTTCCGCACCTTCGTGCCGCTGGTTGCTGCGTGCCCGGGCTGCGGCCGCACCACTTCGACCACGTTCCAGGAGCTGGCGCGCTCGATTCAGGATTTCATCCGCGACGAGATGCCGGCCTGGAAGACCAAATATCCCGGAGTCGAGCAGCTCAACGTCGCCGTGATGGGCTGCATCGTCAACGGTCCCGGCGAATCCAAGCATGCCAATATCGGCATCTCGCTGCCTGGCACCGGCGAAGCGCCGGCCGCGCCCGTCTTCGTCGACGGCAAGAAGTTCCGCACCCTGCGTGGCCCCGGCATCGCCGCCGACTTCAAGGCTCTGGTGATCGACTATATCGACCAGAAGTACGGCAGCGGCGCCAAGCTGCCGGAGAGCGCGGGGGCGGCGGAGTAAGCGGCGCAGTGATCGTAGCCCGGATGGAGCGAAGCGAAATCCGGGGACACTGCCGCCATGCATGGGCTGATCCCGGATTGCGCTTCGCTCCATCCGGGCTACGATGGTCAAAACAAGAACCATCGGGAGACCGCCCATGAGCTCTTTGTCCGGCAAGCAGGGCCCGCGCTATCGGCACGCTGCCGACTCCACCGAGCCCTTCGAGACCATCGGCGTCGAAAAGCTGACGCCGATCATCGGCGCGGAAATCTCGGGCGTCGATATCGGCAGGCTCGTCGATGACGAGACGCGCTCCAACCGCCAGATGGACGAGATCCACCGCGCGCTCGCCGAAAACCTGGTCATCTTCTTCCGCGACCAGCACATCACCCCGCAGCAGCATCTCGCCTTCGGCCGCAAGTTCGGCGAGCTGCATGTGCATCCGGCCGCGCCGAACGAGGGCGATCCGGCGCTGATGAGGATCCACGCCGACAAGGATTCCCCGCGTGCCAATGGCGAGGGCTGGCATAGCGACGTGTCCTGCGACCTCGAGCCGCCGATGGGCTCGATCCTCTACATCAGGCAGTGCCCTCCACGCGGCGGCGACACGCTGTTCGCCAACATGTATGCGGCCTATGAGGCGCTGTCGGATCGCATGAAGGCCTATCTGGATGGTCTCACGGCGCTGCATGACGGCGAGCAGACCTATCGCGGGCTCTATGCCAATTACGGCGTCGCGGACAAGCAGAGCTATCCGCGCGCCGAGCATCCCGTGATCCGCACTCATCCGGTCACCGGCAAGAAGGCGCTCTACGTCAACCGCGGCTTCACCCGCTTCATCCTGGGCATTCCCCGCGACGAGAGCGACGCCGTTCTCGCCTATCTCTACCAGCACGCCGAGAACCCGCTGTTCCAGTGCCGCTTCCGCTGGACCGAGAATGCGATCGCATTCTGGGACAACCGCTGCGCCCAGCACCGCGCGATGTGGGACTACTGGCCGCACACCCGCTCGGGCACGCGCGTGACCGTGAAGGGAGAGCGGCCGGTGTGACGGATTGCGGCACTACGAACTGAGACAAGAACAATATCGGGAGGTCGTCCATGCTTCGCGCAGAAGACAACAAGTTCCTCACCGAGTCAGGTGAAGGGACAGGCATGGGCGAGCTGCTGCGCCGGTTCTGGATCCCGGTGCTGCTCTCCGAAGAGCTGCCGGAGCCGGACAGCGATCCGAAGAAGATCGTGGTCATGGGCGAGGAGCTGCTTGCCTTCCGCGACTCGCGCGGGGTGGTCGGCGTGATCGACCAATACTGCCCGCATCGCGGCGCCAATCTCTGGCTCGGCCGCAACGAGGAATGCGGCATCCGCTGCGTCTATCACGGCTGGAAGTTCGACACCGACGGCCGCTGCGTCGACATGCCGACCTCGTATCCCGACCTCAACGCCAAGGACCTGATCCGCATCAAGTCCTATCCGGTGCGCGAATGGGGTGAGATGATCTGGGCGTATATGGGCCCCGTCGAGCTGATGCCGGAATTGCCGGCGCTGGAGATGGCGTTGCTGCCCGCATCACACCGCTTCGTCACCAAGAAGTGGCAGGACTGCAACTGGGTGCAGGCGGTGGAAGGCTCCATCGACACCGCGCATTTCACCTTCGCGCATCTCTCCTTCGAGAAGGAGGAGAACGAGATCCTCGACATCAAGAAGCACTTCATCAACCCGCTGACCCGGGTCGCGACCGATCACATGCGCTGGATCGCCGAGGATCCGCGGCCGGTGATCAAGATCAATCCGCATGACGCCGGGCTGACGGTCGCGGGCGGCCGGCTCACCGGCTCCGACAACATCTACTGGCGCATCGCCCAGTTCCTGATGCCGTTCCATTCATATGCGCCGAGCTCGATGCCGGGCGAGAACATGTTCGGCCAGACCTTCGTGCCCGTGACCGACACCAATTGCTGGATCTACACCTATGCGTGGAATCCCGACCGTCCGCTGACCGAGGCCGAGCGCGAGGGATATGCCAATGGCAACGGCGTGATGGCCGTCGTCGACGCGAATTACGTGCCGCTGCGCAACAAGGGAAACGACTATCTGATCGACCGCAAGCTGCAGCGGACCAGGAGCTATACCGGCATCAAGGGCGTCTCCGAGCAGGACGCCGCGGTGCAGGACAGCCAGGGCCCGATCGCCGACCGCACCCGCGAGCATCTCGGCCCGACCGATCTCGGCATCCTGCACTTCCGCAAGCTGGTGATGGATGCCGCACGCGCGCTTCAGAAGGGCGAAGCCCCGCCGCACGCCGGTCGACAGGATCGCTACACCGTGCGCTCCGGCGCCTGCGTGACCACCAAGACCAAGGACCTCGCCGCGGTCATGATCGAGCGTTTCGGTGATCCCGCGGGGTTCGTCGGTGGTCCGGGGCAGAATGCCGCCGCGGAATGATCACCACTGTCGGGGCTACAGCGGAATCCGCCGGTACTCGCGGTTGGCGAGGCTCGCCTCCTCGAGGTCGAGATCGCGCTCGATACGGCGGCGCGACTCGTCGGTGATCTTGCCGTCGCGCAGCAAGGCATGGATGAACCTGCGTTCCGAGGCGATCAACTCGCGTGTCAGCTCGGTGCCGGTCGCGGAGACGTCGTGCCTGTCGGGATCGAGCGTGTCGGGCAGCTGGTTGATGCGGATCTCGTGCCGGGAACGCAGGAGCTTCACCACCTCGTCGGACAGTTCGCGGTCGTCGGTGATGGCGTCGAGCGATTTCAGCGCGGCCGCCAGCGCCTCGCGCCGCGCGGCGATCTCCTGCTCATGCTCGGCGATATCCTCGCTGCGTCCGTCGCTGGCAAGGCCGAGCCAGCGCACCACCGGCGGCAGCCCGAGGCCGAGCCCGACCAGGGTGACGAAGATCACGCCGAAGGCGACGAACAGGATCAGGTCGCGGTACGGGAACGGATCGTCATTCGGCAGTGTCAGCGGCAGGGCGAGCGCGGCGGCGAGCGAAACCGCGCCGCGCACGCCGGTGAAGGCCACCACGAACACCGCGCGCCAGGACGGCAGCGGATCGCGCTCGCGCACGCGGGAACTGATCCAGCGCGGCAGATAGGTGCCCGGAAACACCCAGAGGAAGCGCGCGACGATCACGATGACGGCGACCAGCGCGGTGGCGGCGAGGATGTCGTCGAGCGGGAACGCCTTCGATTTCTCGAACAGCGATCGCATCTGGAAGCCGGTCAGCAGGAACAGCAGGCCCTCGATCAAGTAGATGATCAGGTCCCAGAAGAATATCCCCTGCAGGCGGGTCGCAGCCGAGATCAGCAGCGGCCCGTTCCAGCTCATATAGAGCCCGCAGGCGACGGTTGCGATCACGCCGCTGCCGCCGAAATGCTCGGGAATCCAGTAGGCGAGATAGGGCGTGATCAGGGACAGCGTGATCTCGACCTGCGGATCGTGGGCGCGCCGGCGGGCGCGCAGGCTGAGCCAGCCGACGCCTGCGCCGAACAGCACCTCGCTGATGACGATGACGAAGAAGGTGCCGGTGGCCTGCGGCAGCGAGAACAGCCCTGTCGAGATCGCCGCCACCGCGAAGCGGTAGAGGATCAGCGCGGTCGCGTCGTTGGCGAGGCCCTCGCCCTCGAGCACCACCAGGATCCGGCGCGGCATTCCGAGCTTGCGCGCGATCGCCAGCGGCGCGACCACGTCCGGCGGCGCGACAATGGCGCCGAGCAGGAAGCCGACGTTCCAGGGCAGGCCGATCAGATAGTGCGTCGCAGCCGCGACCATGAAGGCGGTGAAGATCACGCAGCCGACCGAGAGCAGGATGATCGGCCGCAGGTTGGCCTTGAATTCGCGCCAGCTCATCGCGACGCTGGCCGAATAGATCAGCGGCGGCAGCACGACCAGCAGCACGAGTTCCGGCGGCAGCTCCAGCGAGGGAATGCCCGGGACGAAGGCCAGCGCGATGCCGACCAGCAGCAGCAGGATCGCCGGCGCGACATTGACCCGGCGCGCCAGCAGGGCGGTTCCCGCCAGCACGCCCAGCAGGATGAGAAAGATCTGAAACCTGGCTTCCATGACCGGCTCAATTCGCCCGGAAATCCCCGCCAGTCAATGCAGCCGGCGGCCGCCGGCCGTTCCGGTCATGGCACAGGGCCGTGGTCCAGGCGATTGCAATCAATCGCGCAGGTCGTAGCGATAGGACTTCGAGACGATCTGCCAGCCGTCGGCGAGCTTCATCGCCACCAGATAGTCGGTGAAGTAGCGCGGCGGCAGCTGGCAGCGCACCTTGATGAAGGCGGTGTTGTCGTCGGAGCGGTCGATGGTGACGATGAAATCCTCGCGTGGCTTGCCCTCGGCCTTCGCCGAAGGCCGTTTGCGCACCCAGGCGAGCCAGTCCGGCACCGTCAGGACCTTCAACTCGCCCTTCTCCACCCAGCGCAGGTCGGCGCTGGGATGGAAGGCCGCGCCAAGCTTGTCGGCGTCGCCCTCGTAAAGGCCATCGAAATAGGTCTGTACGACGCTTTCGACGCTGGATCGTTCGTTGCTCATGGGCTGGGTCCTCCCGGCAGGATCATGCTCTGCTAGGATTAAGCCATGAAGCGCCTGACCGCGCCATGGGCGGCGGCAAAATTCCGCGTGAGGAGCGCGCCGTGAATCAATCTGCCAATCCGAACGTCCGCATGCTTGCCGGTGAATGCTACTGCCGCGCCGTGCGCTATCAGGTCGCAGACGCATTTGCCTATGCGCTCAATTGTCACTGTTCGAACTGCCGGCGCACCACGGGTTCCGCGTTCAAGCCGTTCGCGGGGATCGCGCGCGAGGGGCTTGCCGTCGCCAGCGGCGCCGATAACCTGATGATCTACGGTGAGGTGGATGCCCACGACGCGCATTGCCGCCATTGCGGCTCGCTGCTCTATTCGGTCGTGCGTGACGGCGCCTTCGTCCATGTCACGATGGGCACGCTGTGCGATCAGCCATCGATCCGGCCGAGCGCGCATATCTTCGTCGGCTCCAAGGCGCCGTGGTATTCGATCACGGACGACCTGCCGCAATTTCAGGAGCATGTGACGCGGCCGGCGGAATAAATCCGCGTCGGGCCAGTTCGTGCTCCCAGGCTGCTCCATTTGCGCCATGGCGGCGCGAACCAGCCGCCGAATTCGCCGACTAATGATCAGGTGGTATGGTCTGCCGCCGCGGATCGTGAGGCGCCTCACAATGACCGGCGCCCGTTTCTGATAGTCAAGTCAGTGTGCCAGGGATGGCGAATTCTGGAAGCGCAGCCATGGATAGGCCTAAAGGCTCTGGATTGCATCGATTTGTTGTTGCCGTCGCGGCCGTGCTGCTTCTCGCATGCCAGCCGGCCTTCGCCGAAAAGCGCGTCGCGCTGGTGATGGGCAATTCCGCCTATCAGAACGTCGCGGCGCTGCCGAACCCGGTCAACGACGCGTCCGTCATGGCGTCGACGCTGAAGGCCGCCGGCTTCGATTTTGTCGACTTCCGCCGCGATCTCTCGGCCGTCGAGACCCGCCGCGCCCTGCGTGAATTCGGCGACCACGCCCGCGATGCCGATATCGCCGTGGTCTATTACGCCGGTCACGGCATCGAGGTGGACGGCGCTAACTACCTGGTCCCGGTGGATGCCAGGCTGGAGCGCGATACCGACGTCTACGACGAGGCGCTGTCGCTCGACCGCCTCCTGGTGGCGATCGAGCCGGCCCGGAAATTGCGGCTGGTGATCCTCGATGCCTGCCGCGACAACCCTTTCGCCAAGAGCATGAAGCGGACGCTGGCGACGCGTGCGATCGGGCAGGGCCTCGCCAAGGTCGAGCCGACCAGCCCGAACGTCCTGATCGCCTACTCCGCGAAGGCCGGTTCCACCGCGGCCGATGGCGACGGCAAGAACAGCCCGTTCACGCTGGCACTGTCGAAATACCTGCCGACGCCGGGCCTCGATGTCCGCCGTGCCTTCGGCTATGTGCGCGACGATGTGCTGAAGACCACCAACAACCGGCAGGAGCCGTTTGTCTATGGCTCGCTCGGCGGCGAAGACGTGTCGCTGGTTCCCGCGCCCGCCAAGCCCGCGCCCGTTGCCGCTGCGCCGGCCGCGGCGGCGCCCACGCCGCAGTCGGAGGCCCGCCGCGACTACGAGCTCGCGCTGCAGATCGGCAACAAGAGCGCGATGAACGCCTTCCTGGCGCAGTACCCGAGCGGCTACTACGCAAGCCTTGCCAGGCTGCAACTCGAGAAGTTCGCCGCGGAGGACGCGCGCGTCACGGCCACCGAGAAGGCGCGGATCGCCGAGCAGGAGCGGGCGCGGCTGGTTGCCGAGGGCGCGCAGAAAACCCAGCAGGCCAAGGCCGAGGCGGACGCGAAGGCTGCGGAGCAGGCGCGGCTTGCCGCCGAGCAGGCCAAGCAGGCCGCCCAGGATCAGGCCGCGGCCGCCGAGCAGAAACGACTCGCCGCCGACAAGGCTGCCGCCGGTCAGGCCGCGGCAGCTGTGCCGCCGCCTGCGCCCGCCGACAAGACGACGACCGTCGCGGCACTGACGGCCGGGTCGCCGCAAGCCGACATCGTCAAGTCCGTGCAGACCGAATTGCGCCGCGTCGGCTGCCTGACCACGGCCGCCGATGGTGACTGGAACGCTGCCTCGCAGCGATCGCTGGCCCAGTTCAACCGCTATGCCGGCACCAGGCTTGATGCCAGGACCGCAAGCCTCGACACGCTCGACGCCGTGAAGCTGAAGCAGTCCCGTGTCTGTCCGCTGGTCTGCGAGCACGGATACCGGGCCGATGGCGACCGTTGCAGCAGGATCGTCTGTGCTGAAGGCTCGTTCCTCAACGACGACAATGAGTGCGAGAAGCGGCGCGAGAAGAAGCCGGCTGCTAAGCGCGACACCGACGACCGTGCGCCGCGGCGCGAGCGCGCCTTGCGTCCGGAGCGAGAGCCGCCGGCGCCGTCAGCGGCAATGCCGCGCCCGCAGGCGAGCGCGAGCGCAAGGAGCGAGGCTGACCGGGACCGCGGCAAGATCGTCTGCGACAACACCGGCTGCAAGCCGCTCCTGCACGGCTGTCATATCGAGTATCGCGGCGGCGGCGGCGTCCCGACCTATGCCGGCGTCGGCAATGTGCAGGTCTGCAATTAGATCGCGCTCGCCGCGATGTTCACCATCAGCGCCAGCAGCGCCGTGTTGAACACGAACGAGACGATGCCGTGCACCGTCGCGGTGCGGCGGATGATCTTGTCGGTGATGCCGACGTCGGAGACCTGCGCGGTCATGCCGATCACGAACGAGAAATAGACGAAGTCCCAGTAGTCGGCATCGGCATGCTCGTCGCCGCTCGGGAATTGCAGGCCGCCGGGCTTCTTGCCGCGGTAGAAATCGTGGGCGTAATGCAGCGCGAAGGCGGTGTGGACTGCGCTCCATGACAGCGCGATGGTGACGACTGCGATGGTGAGCGCCATCGGATTGCCCTTCGACGCGCCGAGCTCGGACACGATGGCCGCGAGACTCGCGAACGCGCCGAGCGCGGTCAGCAGCAGGATCAGGAAGCGCCCGTCATCCTGCACGATCGCGCGGCGCTTGATATGGCCGGCATCGCAGCGCAGCATCATCGCGTAGGCGAGCACGAGATAGAGCGCGGCGAACGCGTCCCAGCCGGTCAGCAGACGCGTGACCAAGCGGTGCGAATCCGGGACCAGCAGCGCGAACACAATGCCGACGGCGACCGAGACGAAGGTCCGCGGCCGCCCCACGACCACGCGCAGGGGCATCGGCAGTTTCCTGAAACGAACAAGGCGGTCGTTGAAGTCCTTGTCCATCGGCTGCCGGCGTCCGCGGCTAGTTCTTGCGTTCGGCGACGAAACGCGCCGCCGCGCGCAGTACGTCGCCCCGCGCGCCGAACACGGACAGCGCGGCGTCGGCGCGCGCCAGCAGGTCGCGCACGCGCTGCTTGGCGCCCTCGATGCCGAGTTGCGTGACAAAGGTGGTCTTGCCGAGCGCCGCATCCGCACCGGCCGGCTTGCCGAGTGCGGCCGCATCGCCCTCGACATCGAGCAGGTCGTCGGCGATCTGGAACGCTTCGCCGAGTGCCTTGCCGTAATCGTCGAGCGCCTGGTACTCCCTCTCGGAAGACTGACCGAGGATCGCACCGGCAATGCAGCCGAAGCGCAGCAGCGCGCCGGTCTTCATCTGCTGCAGGCGGGCGACATCGACCGGCTCGCGGTCACCGAACCGGCCTTCGCCGGCGAGGTCGAGGATCTGGCCGCCAGCCATGCCGCCGATGCCGGAGGCGCGCGCCAGCGCACGGGTCAGCAGCAGGCGGACATTGGCGTCCTTGTGAATCTCGTCGCGGGTGATGATGTCGAAGGCGATCGTCAGCAGCGCGTCACCGGCGAGAATCGCGGTGGCGTCGTCATAGGCCTTGTGCAGGGTGGGGCGGCCGCGGCGCAGGTCGGAATTGTCCATCGCCGGCAGATCGTCGTGGATCAGCGAATAGCAATGGATGCATTCGAGCGCGGCCCCCGCCATCAGCGCCGCCTGCCGCGGAACCCCGAACACCGCGGCGCTTTCGACCACAAGGAACGGCCGCAGCCGCTTGCCACCGCCGAGGCTGGAATAGCGCATCGCCTCGATCAGTCGCTTCGGCCGCACGATCTCGTCCGAAACGGTCGCATCGGACAGCAATTTCGCAAGCAGGGCCTCGGTATCGTCAGCGGTCTGGTCCAGACGCTTGGAAAACTCTGTAGTACCGGTCGTCATCAAGAATTGCTCCAGATCGATTTTCGGCCGGACAATCGTTGATGGCACCGGCTTCGTCAATTCCACCCCGCGAGGGAACGCGCCTTAAAAGTGCTGGAAAAACCGTGAATTATCAGCAGACATCAAGTGGCGCCGGCCATTTTCGGGGCTGACGCGGACCGTGTCCGAGCCGGAAAGGGCCGTTTTGCGCATCGTCCGAATTTTATTGCTGCTCTTGCTGGTCCTGTTGTTGCTGCCCTATCTGGTGACGCCGTTCTACCGCACCGGCCATCCGGTCTCGGTGCTGATGGCCTGGCGGACCCTGACAGGCGCCCCCGTGACGCGCCATTGGGTCGATTTCGGCGAGATTTCGCCCTATCTGCCGCGCTCCGTGGTTGGTTCGGAGGACGCCCATTTCTGCAAGCACAAGGGCGTCGATTGGGGAGCGCTGCGCGAGGTAATCGATGACGCCGAGGACGGTGAGGTGGCACGCGGCGGCTCGACCATCACCCAGCAGGTCGCCAAGAATCTGTTCCTGTGGCCAGGCCGCAGCATGATCCGCAAGGGCCTGGAACTGCCATTGGCGCTCTGGATCGATTTCATGCTGCCGAAGCAACGGATTCTGGAAATCTACCTCAACATCGCCGAAATGGGGCCGTCCGGGCAGTTTGGTGCCGAGGCGGGGTCCCAATATGCCTTCGGCCGTTCCGCCGCGGCATTGTCGCCGCGCGATGCGGCACTTTTGGCGGCGATCCTGCCGAATCCGGTCAAAAGGAGCGCCCGGAACCCGGGTCCCGGCGTCCGCCGCCTGTCCGGAACCTACATGGCCAGGGCCAACAAAGTGCGGCGTTGCTGGAGCGAAAATCGCGGCTCTTGAGCCGATTTCGTACGCTTTTTGCTGTATCGCACCCTAGATTTACCCAGCCCCTTCCTCTATAAGCGCGGCCTTACCGGCATCGCAGCTTGCGCCCTGAAGCGCTATGCGCGCGTCCGCATTTCGGACGATGCCTCCGCAACACCCTAGAGGACACCGCTATGGCCGTTCCCAGAAGAAAAACCTCGCCGTCGCGCCGTGGCATGCGCCGCTCGGCTGACGCGCTCAAGACCCCGACCTATGTCGAGGACAAGGACTCCGGCGAACTGCGCCGTCCGCACCATCTCGACCTGAAGACCGGCATGTACAAGGGCCGCCAGGTCCTGAAGGCCAAGAAAGAGTCCTGATCGGACGCTCGGCCCGGGCGCTGCGATCCGGCGGCGCCGCGCCTGAATTCGGCCAACGAGTGCGGTCAAGAGGGGCGCGTCCGCGGCGGGGCCGACAGCATCGCCGCTTTGCCCGGTTCTTCCTGAGATAAGGCGCAAGCCCCGATGGTCGGATTTCCGCTGCTCCTGATTCCGCTCGCGGTCTACAACATCATCGTCTTCCTGATGCCCGGCCTGTCCTTCACGGACCCGCTGCTCAGGGTGACATTGATGTCGGGCGAGCAATGGCCGGTCGCGCTGAACGACATGCTGCTGGCAGCCGGCGTGCTGCTGCTGCTGCTCGAAGTGATCAAGGGCGCGCGGCCCGGCGCGAAATATCTGACCGATCATCTGCTGTCGCTGATCGTGTTCGGCGCGGCGGCCGCCGAATTCCTGCTCTGGCCGAAATTCGGCAACTCGACCTATTGCCTGCTGACACTGCTGGCCCTGGTCGACTTCATCTCCGGCATTGCGCTGCGCACGCGCCGCCGTGCGGTGGCCGTTACCACTCCACCTTCGGTGCGCGCCAGCAAGGCCGAGCCCACGGCGGAGGCGGCGCCACCCGCGCCTGCGCCCGAAGTCATCACGCCGGTGCCTTCGCGCGCACCGGCGCCCGTCATTCCTCCGGCAGCTTCACAGGTGCCGGCCGCAGCGTCGGTCGCTGAATCGGTGCTGCTGGACCAGGGGGCGCCGAAGCCGACGCAGCCCGCCGTCGCGGCGCCCGATCTGCAGCCGGGCCATCAGCCGTCGTCGGACGCGCCGCCGCGCTCCTGAAAGCACTCCTAGACGATCTGTCGGGTGCGCCGCGCTACGCTGCGGCGCTCACAGGGATGCGGGCCGTAGGCGCTCTGCGCATCGGCGAGCGATCCCCGCCGCAGTCCGCGGGTCTGCGGTTCGCGTTCCGCGGTCGCGATCAATTGGGTGACGAAGGACGGATCTGCGTGGGGCAGCGGGATCTTGGGCGCCCAATGCGTGGTCGTGGCCAGCGGCACGAGATCGGTGCAGGTGGTCGCGCGATCGTTGATCTCGTCGTCCAGAACTTCCGACTGATCGATGTCCAGCATGGTGAAGGTCCGGTTGAATTGTCACGTTTTGGGACGCTATGCCCCTCCATGACCTACTCATGGCAAAGGCTATGCCGGCCGGGCCCGATCCGTTCCGCGGCTGCTTCAAACGTGGTTTCCAGATTATTTATCAACTTCACCTAGCGTCGGATTCGTCGGAACCATTATCTTTGAGACACAGAATCACCCGATGGTGTCTCAAATCGAGGCCAGTTCGATGCCTGCTGTCCCGCCCGCTTCCAGCATCCTCGCCTCGCTCGGCCAGGCGACGTTCGCCTGGGATCTGGCGAGCGATGCGATCGTCTGGAGCGACAATGTCTCGGTGGTCTTTCCCGGCATCCCGCTGGAGCAGATATCGAGCGGCGCCGAACTCGCCCGGCTGATCGAGCCGCCGCGCGCGGTTCGGACCGACGTGCTCGCCCAGCCCGCGGCAGGAAGCGGCGAGGCGGTGCCGTACCGGATCGAATATGGCGTGCGCGCGATGATGTCGGCGCCGGTGATCTGGATCGAGGAAACCGGCTGCCGGTTCGCCGGCCCCGACGGCAAACCGGCCCGCGTGCAGGGCATCGTTCGCGTCAATAACGAGCGCCATGCCCGCGACGAGCAGCTCCTGAAGCTGTCGCAACGCGATCCGCTGACCAACGAGCTCAATCGCACCCACCTGATCGCCTCGCTGGCCGAGACCATCGAGGAGTGCGCGCGCTTCCGCTCCTCCTGCGCCTTCATGCTGATCGGCATCGATCATCTGGCGCGGATCAATGACGCCTTCGGCTTCGACGTCGCCGATGCCGTCATTGCCGAGATCGCCAAGCGGATCCGCGCGCGGCTGCGCAGCGGCGACGTGCTGGGCCGCTTCTCCGGCAACAAGTTCGGCCTGATCCTGCGCAACTGCACCGTTGACGATACCAATAGCGCGGCCGAGCGTTTCCTCGCCGCGGTACGCGACGATGTGGTGCCGACCAAATCCGGTCCGGTGTCGGTCACGGCCTCGATCGGCGCGGTCACCATCCCGCGCCACGCGCGCTCGGCGGAGGAGGCGGTCAACCGCGCCCAGGAGACGCTGGACGCCGCCAAGAGCCGGCGCGCCGGATCGTTCGCGCTATGGAAGCCGAATGTCGAGCGCGACGCCCAGCGCCGCGTCAACATCCGCGTCACCGACGAGATCGTCACTGCGCTCAACGAACGGCGGATCGTGGTCGGGTTCGAGCCCGTGGTCGACGCGCGCTCGCGGCAGCCGGCGTTCTACGAGTGCCTGGTCCGGATGGAGCAGGACGACGGACAGGCGCTGCTTGCGCCAGATATCGTGCCGGTCGCCGAGCGGCTCGGCCTGATCCGGCTGGTCGATCACCGGGTCCTCGAACTCGCCGTCGCGGAGCTTGCGGCGGCGCCCGGGGTGCAGCTCAGCCTCAACATCTCGCCGGATACCACGATGGATCCGGACTGGTGGACCACGATCGAAGCCCTGATGCACGCGCATCCCGGCGTCGGCGAGAGGCTGATCGTCGAAATCACCGAGACGGTCGCGATCCAGGATATCGACGATATCAGAGGCTTCATCACGCGGCTCAAAAGCTTCGGGAGCCGGATCGCGATCGACGATTTCGGCGCCGGCTACACCTCGTTCCGCAATCTGCGCAAGCTCGGCGTCGACATCGTGAAGATTGACGGCGCCTTCGTGCAGAATATTGCGCGCTCTTCGGATGACCGCGCCTTCGTGCAGACGCTGATCGATCTGGCGCGGCGCCTGCAGATCAAGACGGTCGCCGAATGGGTGCAGGACGAGGAGGCCGCCGCGATGCTGCGCGAGTGGGGCTGCGACTTCATCCAGGGCCGCCTGATCGGATTGGCGTCACCGGAGCGGCCGTGGAGCGCGGACGCGGAGAAGGCACTGCCGGCGGCGGGGTGAAGCGATCACATATCCCGCGAAGGCGGGGTACGCCGTGCCGTCCAGCACGCCGGCTGCAGCGGTTCGAACTCTGGCATCCCTGGAATACTGGATCGCCCGGCCGAGCCGGGCGATGACAGTCGTGAGTGTCGTGATTTGCGTGCCGGCAGCGCGGCGAAGAACGAGAACCTACTCGTCCTTCTTCGGCTGCGACATGCGCTCGAGGCGATCCTGCATGTCCTTCATCTGGCGGCGCAGATCATCGATCTTGCTGTCGTCGGGCGCGGGATCGGCGACCTTGTCCGGCTCGGCGTTGCCGCGTTGCGGCACGAATGGCTTGAACATCGAGAAGGTCTGCTGGAACAGCTCCATGTTGCGGCGGACCTGCTCTTCGAGCGGCGCAAACGGCGTTCCGCTCAACGCGCCAGCGATCTGCTTGCGGAATTTCTCCTGCTCCCGCGTCAGTGTCTCGAGCGATTGCTCGAGATATTTCGGCACCACCATCTGCATGCTGTCGCCATAGAAGCGAATCAACTGCCGAAGGAACGTGGTCGGCAGCAGGTTCTGGCCGGCCTTGTTCTCCTGCTCGAAAATGATCTGCGCAAGCACTGAGCGGGTGATGTCGTCGCCGGTCTTGGCATCATAGACGAGGAAATCCTCGCCCTCCTTCACCATCGCCGCGAGATCCTCGAGCGTCACGTAAGTGCTCGTACCGGTATTATAGAGCCGCCGGTTCGCGTATTTCTTGATCGTAGTCGGTTGTTCAGATTTTGCCATGGGCTCTCACTTCAACACCGAAGAACCTGGAACCCGGCAGCATCGCCGCAGGGTTAAATACAACGCATCGCAGCAAAGGTAAGCATTTTCAAAGCGCTTCGGCTACCGTTTTGTGCGGCACGGTTAATCTCAAAGCATAGGGATTGCTCAGGAAACGGCCAAGTGCGTCATTTTGAATGCGGCGCGACGCGAATTCGGCCACTGTTCGATTGACATGCCTCAACGAGGTTTACAGGATACGGATTAAGAGACAGGCCCGCCAACCGGCCGCCCGCCGTCGAGAAACCCAACTACAACCAACAGGAGATGTCCATGTCAGACGATGTCGTCATCGTCAGCGCCGCCCGCACCCCGGTCGGCAGCTTCAACGGCGCATTCGCTACCACGCCCGCCCATGATCTCGGCGCGATCGCCATCAAGGCGGCTCTGGAGCGCGCGGGCGTCGACCCGGGGCAAGTCTCCGAAGTCATCATGGGCCAGATCCTGATCGCGGCGCAGGGCCAGAACCCCGCGCGCCAGGCTTCGATCAAGGCCGGCATTCCGGTGGAGAGCCCCGCCTGGGGCGTCAACCAGCTCTGCGGCTCGGGCCTGCGCTCGGTCGCGCTCGGCTACCAGGCCCTGGTCAACGGCGACTCTTCGGTCGTCGTCGCCGGCGGCCAGGAATCGATGAGCATGGCCCCGCACGCGCAATATCTGCGCGCCGGCGTCAAGATGGGCGGCCTCGAACTGGTCGACACCATGATCAAGGACGGCCTGTGGGACGCCTTCAACGGCTACCACATGGGCAACACCGCCGAGAACGTCGCCAAGCAGTACCAGATCACCCGTGCGCAGCAGGACGAGTTCGCCGTCGCATCGCAGAACAAGGCCGAGGCCGCGCAGAAGGCCGGCAAGTTCAAGGACGAGATCGTCCCGGTCACCATCAAGTCGCGCAAGGGCGACGTCGTGGTCGATGCCGACGAGTATCCCCGCCATGGCGCCACGCTGGATGCGATGGGCAAGCTCCGCGCGGCCTTCGAGAAGGACGGCACCGTCACGGCCGGCAACGCCTCGGGCATCAATGACGGCGCCGCCGCGCTCGTGCTGATGACCGCCAAGGAAGCGGCCAAGCAGGGCAAGAAGCCGCTGGCCCGCATCGTCTCGTGGGGCCAGGCCGGCGTCGATCCCAAGATCATGGGCACCGGTCCGATCCCCGCCTCCCGCACCGCATTGAAGAAGGCCGGCTGGAACATCGCCGACCTCGATCTGATCGAGGCCAACGAGGCGTTCGCGGCGCAGGCCTGTGCGGTCAACAAGGACCTCGGCTGGGATCCGGCCAAGGTCAACGTCAACGGCGGTGCCATCGCGATCGGGCATCCGATCGGTGCCTCGGGCGCGCGCGTGCTGGTGACGCTGCTGCACGAGATGCAGAAGCGCGACGCCAAGAAGGGTCTCGCCACGCTGTGCATCGGCGGCGGCATGGGCATCGCCATGTGCGTTGCACGCGACTGAACAAAAGGCAGCGGAGCGGGTTAGGTGATGAAAAGATCATCTGTCAACCGCGGCGCGAGCTGATAAATAAGATGCCCGGCCACGCGCCGGGCATTTTTGTTTGTGTGAGTGAGTGCAAAGACTGGAGCTATCCGGTCATAAAAGACGGCCAAGGAGGAGACGGACATGGCACGTGTTGCATTGGTGACTGGCGGAACGCGGGGCATCGGAGCTTCGATCAGCAAGGGACTGAAGGCGGCCGGCTACAAGGTGGCGGCAAGCTATGCCGGCAATGATGCCGCCGCGGAGAAGTTCAAGGCGGAGACCGGCATCCCCGTCTACAAGTGGGACGTCGCCTCGTTCGACGAGTGCGCGGCCGGCGTGAAGAAGGTCGAGGCCGACCTCGGCCCGGTCGACGTGCTGGTCAACAACGCCGGCATCACCCGCGACACCGCCTTCCACAAGATGACGCTCGAGCAGTGGAATGCCGTGATCAGCACCAATCTCGGCTCGCTGTTCAACATGACGCGCCAGGTGATCGAAGGCATGCGCGCGCGCAAGTTCGGCCGCATCATCTCGATCTCCTCGATCAACGGGCAGAAGGGCCAGTTCGGCCAGGTCAACTATTCGGCGGCGAAGGCCGGCGATATCGGCTTCACCAAGGCGCTCGCGCTGGAGAATGCCAAGGGCGGCATCACGGTCAATGTGATCGCGCCCGGCTACATCAATACCGAGATGGTGCAGGCCGTGCCCAAGGACGTGCTGGAGAAGAACGTGATCCCGCAAATCCCGGTCAACCGCCTCGGCGAGCCCGAGGAGATTGCGCGCGCGGTGGTCTTCCTCGCCGCCGACGACGCCGGCTTCATCACCGGCTCGACGCTGACCATCAATGGCGGTCAGTATCACGCCTGATGGCTCTCGTCATTGCGAGGAGCGCTAGCGACGAAGCAATCCATTTCCGCTATTGACGGCGAATGGATTGCTTCGCGTCGCCTGCAATGACGAGAAAATGACAAATCGGACCGCTACCCTCGTTGGACTGACCGCTATCCTGATGTGGTCGCTGCTGTCGGTGATGACGGTGGCGACCGGCAAGATTCCGGCCTTCCAGCTCGCCGCGATGGCGTTCGCGATTGCTGCAGCGGTCGCCTTCGCCAGCTTCCTGTTTCGCCCCTCGGCGTTCGGCGCCTTGAAGCAGCCGCCGGTCGCCTGGGTGGTCGGTGTCGGCGGGCTGTTCGGCTATCACGCGCTGTACTTCCTGGCGCTGCGCTACGCGCCTCCGGCCGAGGCGGGCCTGCTCAATTATCTCTGGCCGCTCCTGATCGTGCTGTTCTCCTCGCTGCTGCCCGGCGAGCGGCTCGCCGCGCATCACATCGCAGGCGCCGTGCTCGGTCTCGTGGGCACGGTGCTGCTGTTCGCCGGCAACACCGGCAGTTTTGCGCAAAGCCAGATTCCGGGATTCGCGGCGGCCTTCGTCGCCGCCTTCGTCTGGGCGTCCTATTCGGTGATGTCGCGCCGGCTCAAGGCGGTGCCGACCGATGCGGTGGCGGGCTTTTGCCTCGCGACCGCCGTGCTGGCGGCGTCGGTGCACATGATGGTGGAGACGACCGTCTGGCCCGAGACATCGCTGCAATGGCTTGCGGTCATCGGCCTCGGCATCGGCCCGGTCGGCGCCGCGTTCTTTGCCTGGGACGTCGGCATGAAGCACGGCGACATCCGCGTGCTGGGGGCGGCGTCCTACGCCACGCCGCTGCTATCGACCGCCTTCCTGATCCTCGCCGGATTCGCAAAACCCAGCGCCAACATCGCCATCGCCGCGATCCTGATTGCCGGCGGCGGCCTGATCGCGGCGAAAGACATGGTGCTGAGGAAGAGAACGTAGCGATCGGACAAGAGGGGCTTCTACGAACAGGGCTCCCAACCCTTCGGCGCCAGCTCGAAGCTGGCAAACTCGAATCCCGGCGCCACTGTACAGCCGACCAGCGTCCAGTCGCCGCTGCTCTCGGCGGCCTGCCAGGCGTCCGCCGGCACGATCGCCTGCGGCCGCTCGCCGGCCGCGACGTCGGGGCCAAGCTTCACCGTGTGGCGGGTGCAGCCCTCATGCGCGATCTGCAGCAGCAGCGGCGCGCCCGCATAGTAGTGCCAGACCTCGACCGCATCGATGCGATGCCAATGCGAGCGCTCGCCGCGCGCCAGCAGGAAATAGATCGCGGTCGAGCGGGCGCGGCCGTTGGCGGCGCAGCGCTTGTCGCGAAACGTCTCGCGATAGTGCCCGCCTTCGGGATGCGGCTTCAACTCGAGCCGCGCGATGATCTCGGCAGCCGTGGGCAGCGGCATCAGGACTTGTTCTTGCGCTCGCGAAGCTCGCCGAACACCGCGGCAGGCTCGGCGCCCTTCATGTGCAGCTTGGCCGCAACCGACGGCTCGTCGGCGCGCAGGAACACATTGGCCTTCTTCTCCTCGCCGAGCAGGGTCGGGATCGTCGGCTTGTTCTCGGCGCGCAGTTTTGCGACTTCCGCCGCACGCGCCTGCAAGTCCGGATTGTCGGATTCGACTGTGAGCGCGAACTTGACGTTCGATGCCGTGTACTCATGGCCGCAATAGAGCCGGAAGTCGTCGGGCAGCGCGCGCAGCTTCAGCAGCGAATCCCACATCATCGGATAGTTGCCCTCGAACACCCGGCCGCAGCCGATCGAGAACAGCGTGTCGGCGGCGAACACCGCCTTCTCGCCGTCGAATACGTAGGAGATGTGGTCGAGCGTGTGGCCGGGCGTCTCGACGACGCGCGCCAGCAGGCTGCCGACCTTGATCACGTCTGCATTGGCGGCGCGCAGATCGACATTGGCGATCTTCGCCGACTTGTCGTGCGGGGCGACCACGCGGCAACCATATTTCTGCTTCAGCTCGGCGACGCCGCCGACATGGTCGCCGTGGTGATGGGTGAGGAGGATGTCGGTCAGCGTCCAGCCCTCACGTTCCAGCGCCTCGATGATCGGCCCGGCCTCCGGCGCGTCGATCGACGCGGTCGCCTTGGTCTCGGGGTCGTGGATCAGATAACCGAAATTATCGGTCAGACAGGGGAACAGGCGAATCTCGGCGGCCATGGTATCTCCACGAACAAAACGGACGGGTGTTCAACGCGCCCTATATAGGGGTGAAATATGGCGTTAACCCTCATGCGGCAACGCAAATTTCCGCGCGCCGCGGCCTTTGGCGGCGTGTTAGGTTGAGCCATGGACGTCATCGACCTCCGGGATTTCTACTCCCAGCGCCTCGGCATCGTGGCGCGCCAGCTCATCAACCGCGGTATCCGCGAACGCTGGTCCAATGCGGAGGGTCAGCGGGTGCTCGGGCTCGGCTATCCGACGCCCTATCTCGGCCTGTTCCGCGACAGCTGCGAGCGCTGCATCGCCTTCATGCCGGCGGCGCAGGGCGTCCTGAAATGGCCGACCGGCCGGCCGGCGCTGGCGACCCTGATCGACGAATTTTCGATGCCGCTGCCGGATGCCGCGGTTGACCGCGTGCTCCTGGTGCATGCACTGGAAATGTCCGACGACCCGGAGCGGCTGCTGCGCGAGGTCTGGCGCGTGCTGGCGCCATCGGGACGGGTGATCGCGGTGATCCCGAACCGGCGTGGCGTATGGACGCGCACCGACAACACGCCGTTCGGCCACGGCAGGCCCTATTCGCGCGCACAGATCACGCAACTCTTGCGGCAGACCTGGTTCACGCCGACGGCATGGGGCGAGGCGCTGTTCATGCCGCCGGTCCAGGGCGGCTGGTTCTTGCGCTCGGCGATGGCGTGGGAGCGCGTCGGCGCGGCGCTGTCGCTGCCATTTGCCGGTGTGCATATCGTCGAGGCGAGCAAGCAGGTCTATCGCGCGATTCCCGCGCACCGTGGGCGCACGCGGCTCATCCCGTCGTTACAGCCGGTGCTGGTGCCGTCGTCGACGGGAGCCCGGGGATAGCGCTTCGAGGAAAGGCGCCAGATCGAGAGGCTTGAAAAGTAGAAGGCGGACCGCCTGCGCGTGCCCGCCCTCAATCTTCAGAAATGATCCGGTGCCTTACTCGTTGCCCGGATTGAAGTCGTCGCTCGGCGCGGGCTGCGCCATCTCGGGACGCGGACCGTGCGGACGGCGGCGCCGGCGCGGGAAGCGTTCGGCACGCTCGCCACGCTCTCCGCCGCCATTGCCCTCAAAGCCGCCATTGACCTGCGGCTGCGGGCCGCCGGTGATGAAGGAGGGCAGGCGATCGACGCCGCCGGCATCGGCCATCGCGGGCTGTGGCTGGTTCGCCGGCTGCGGCTGATACTGCTGCGGCTGCGGACGATGCTCCCGCTCGCGGTGCTCCCGGTGCTCGCGCGGCTGCTGCTGGTCGCGCTGATAGGGCTGCTGGTTGTTGTCGCGCATATAGGGCTGCGGCTGGGGCACGAAGCCCGGCTCCTGGCCGAAGCTCGAATAGCCGTCACTGTCGTCGTCGCTGTCGTCGGACGGCGCCACCTCGGCATCAGGTCGCGGCTGCTGCTGGTTCTGCCGGAATTGCTCCTGCGCGGCAGCGATGATCCGGTAATAATGCTCGGCGTGCTGGTAGTAGTTCTCGGCTGCGACCGGATCGCCGGAGGAGCGTGCATCGCGGGCGAGCTGGACGTATTTCTCGGCCACATGGGAGGCCGTGCCGCGGATCTTGATGTCGGGACCGTTCGATTCGTACACCCGTGTCAGTGGATTCTGGCCGCGCCGGTTGTTGTTGTTGTTGTTATTGTTGTTGTTATTCCGGTTGCGCATCCGCTTGTTGTTCTGACCGTTTCTCATATGTCGCCTTTTATTCCAGCCCTGATGTTTTCGCAGTCCATAGCTTCGATCGATTCGGCACGCAGTTACGCGCACGGAATCGCAGTACCGTCCGAATTGGCTTCGATGTCGCCGACCATCTCGTTCAGCAATGTCGCGTTCAACAAAGACGCGTTCCCCAACCGCTGACGGGCCTCGCCAGCGACCAAATCATTCCGCCCGTCGAGACAGGCCCACTTCTCTTGCGTAAGTCTTCAAGCGCAATAACAGGCTTTCGTTCGCTTGGCGGTCGAGAGCAGCACAGCTTCGGCTTTTGCGCTCAATGTGACCTGCGTTTTGGAACCCTTCGATCGGCGGGCTCTCGTCGAGAACCCTGGTCATCACCCGTTGGCTACGGGGCCAGTACCGATGTTGTGCCCGGAACGTAGTCGTTCCCGGGGGATATTCCAAGAGCTTTTTTTGCGTTCCAATAGGACTTTATCGGGGCAACCGGCGGCCGGAAACCGCCCGCGGGACGCCCCCCAGATCGGCCTTGGGCGGCCCGGCTGTGGTTAACCCTGCGGCGGTCATCAAAGCTTCAATGTCCTCGCTCTGACCCGCGCCGGCCTCCACAACCAGAAAGCCGTTCGAGACCAAAAGACCCGCAGAGTGCGAGATCAGGGCGCGATAGGCATCCAGCCCGTCGGCGCCGCCATCGAGCGCCGCGGGGGGGTCGTGGTCGCGCACCTCGGTCGCGAGTTCGGCGATATCGGCGGAGCGGATATAGGGCGGGTTCGACACGATCAGGTCGAACGCGCCGTCCAGGCCACTCGCAAAATCGCAGCGGATGAAGATCGCGCGACCAGCGAGGCCAAGCCGCGCAGCGTTGTCGCGCGCGGTCTCCAGGGCTTGCTCCGAAATGTCTGTGCCGAAGCCCTGCGCATGGGGCAGCTCGGACAACAGTGCGAGCAGGATCGCGCCCGAACCGGTGCCGAGATCGGCCAGCCGCAGGGGGCGGTCGAGCGCGCCGTCGGCCCGCAACAGCTCCAGCGCGCGCTCGACCACCGTCTCGGTGTCGGGGCGTGGCACCAGCGTCGCGGCGGAGAGTTTCAGGGGCAGCCCCCAGAATTCCTTCATCCCGAGGATGCGCGCGACCGGCTCACCGGCCAGGCGACGCCGCGCCAGCGATTCGAGCTGACCCGATTCGGACGTGCTCAGGAGCCGGCTCGCCGCCTTGATCAGGCCGGTGAGATCGAGTCCGAGCGCTGCGCCGGTCAGAAGCCGCGCATCTGCTTCCGCCGAGTCGTTGCCGGCCGTCTTCAGGCGTGCGGCGAGCGCGCGGCGGGCGCTGTCGACGGTCGGACTGCCACGTTCGGCGGGTTGGCTCATCGCGGCTTGTTAGCCGATGGCCGACGCGGCGTCGATATGATGCGCCACGGACCCTGGCCCGCAGGCGGTCGTCCAGCAAATGCGCGCGGTCTGCTAGGCGGCGGGCAATCCTGCAATCTCGAGCCCATCTCCGAGGCACGACATGAATCTCGGAGTAAACGGCCATGCCCGCCGCGCCAGCGAGGCCGTCAAATTCGGCTCCTTCCGCAGCAGCTCCCGACCCATGCGACGTGCTTCCGCGCGGGCACCCGTCAAGGCGACGGCAGCAACGGCTACTCGTTGTGCCCAATGAGATTGCGGATAGGCCTCCACGCCGCTCCTGACCCATGCCGCCGCGCGATCGTAGCGTTCGGCTGCAAAGTGCGCGCAGCCAATGCCGATGCACGTGATGTGCCGCAGTGGCTCGAACGGCATCAGATGAAGCGCGATCCTGAGTTCGCGGAGTGCTCCATCGCTGTCTCCAACATAAGCGGACATCCAACCGCGACGAATCCAGCCATATGCCAACCAGGGATCAAGCGCCAATGCACGTTCCAGCCGCTGATCCGCTGCTTCAAGCTGATGGAGCAGCACGAGCGCGCCGCTGCTCAGCGTCAACGTCAGGGCATCGTCAGGGGCGAGCTCATAGGCTTCCGCGGCAAGCCGAGATGCATGATTGCGATCTGCCGCAGGAGTTGCAGCGAAATCATGCGCCGCACGCTGCGCCCAACACCAACCGGCGACCGCCTTGGCCAATCCATAGCCGGGCGCCAGCTCTTGCGGACGGCTCAGCTTTTCAAGGGCAATGTTGCATTGCGCGCGCTCAACCGCGAACGCAAATGGCAGGGCGTCCGATGTCAGTCGCATGGCCTCATCAAGATCGCAGTCGGAAGTCGTCGTGGACGCGCCTTTTGCACGGCGGATGGTCGCTGAAGGCAGTTCGCCAAACGCCTTGCGATATTCGGCTGCAAATCGCCCGAGCTGACTGAAGCCGTTGTTGAGTGCAACCGTCGTGACCGTAGCGTTCGGTCCAAGACGGACGAATTCCTGGCGCGCCCGTGCCAGCCGCATGTGACGCACCCAGCCAAGCGGCGTCGTGCCAAGAAACATCTTGAAGTGTTTCTCAAGGGTCCGAGGACGAACGTCAGCGGCCTGGGCAAGCAGATCGAGTTGCACCGGTTCGGAAAGGTGACCGCGGAGCCAGCCCAGAGCGCGCACGAGATCTGCGGGCAGGACATTGGAGAATGCCTGCCCGTCCAGGATTCCGCCGTCGGGATCAACGCCACTCATGTGATCGTCTGCCGATATCACGGCTATTCGCCGGCAGGGCCAGTCGCACGCGCATGCTACTGCGTTTTCGGCGATTTTTGAATATCGGCGCGCAAACTGAATAGCCCGGTTGCCGCGATTCACCGCAATCTTCCCGATACCGCGAATTTTTCCTGGAGACTCATCGATGCCGGGCGGTTGGCTCATTTCTCGACATGCTGCTTTGGTATCGGGGGCCATTGCAGGCATGGCGTTGACATCATCGACCGCCCCGGCTCAACAATTTGAAATCAAGCCGATAGCGGAGAGGAAAATTCCGCAACTGCCTATCGGTCAATTGTTCTGGCGCATCGACAATTTCCCGACGCTGGCCCAGGCGCAAGCGGCGGCTGGTCCGACTGCACTCGCCGCCGAAGCCGCCGGCAAGGCGTGGTTGTTCACCCTCGGCGCGAAGGGTGGATCGTCGCCTGGCGGCACCATGGTTGCGGAAGTGGGCCCGGTGCCGTCCTTCCCCGCGCCCCAGTATCTGTTGCGCATCAATAGCGCGGCCGGATCGCCGGGAGCTAGAACGCCCGTGCACACGCATCCCGGATCTGAAAGCTTCTATGTGCTGACGGGAGAGCTGGGCCAAAAGACGCCACATGGCGTTGGCCATGCGGCAGCCGGACAGGTCATGCCCGGACATGGGCCCGGCATGCCCATGGAGGTGTTCAGTAGCGGAACCAGCGATCTGAGTGCGCTTGTCATGTTCCTTGCCGATGCCACCAAGCCATTCTCCTCACCGGCCAGGATGCCTTGAAGGGTCGGAGTCGCCTTGGAGCGCGTCACTTGACCATGTACGACATCTGGAAGCGCAGAGGATGCAAACGCGTCATTCATTGATTGTCGCCCTCCTTGCAGCCCAATTTGCGATGGGGCCCGCGATATCACGCGCGCGAGCGCAGACGGAGATCAAAGGTGGGCACGCCAGCGTCAATCTCGAGCCCGGCGGCAGGACCACGCTCGAGATCGATAGGCCGTTTGGCCTCGTGCTGATCGGAGATCCCCGCGTGATCGATTTTCAGGCGCTGGGCAAGCGCTCGCTGCTCCTCAAGGCGCTGGGCCCCGGTACCACGAATCTGGTCATTGTCGACAAAGGCGGGATCGTGATCGCCAACCTGAGGATCGTTGTGCACAATCCCGGGCCAATTTGAACGCCGGGCAATCGCGACGAATGCGCGCGCGTCGGAAGGCCCGTCGGCTAGCCAGTCATGCAAGCCTAGACCCCGAGATAGCGCTGCAGGACGTCGGGCTGGGCCTTGATCTCCTGCGCCGGGCCTTCGTGGACGATGTGTCCGTTGTTGATGATGTAGATGCGCTGGGCGAGCGCGAGCGTCGCGGCGAGATTCTGCTCCACCAGCACGATGGTTTGCCCGGCCTCGGCGAGATCGCGGCAGGCCTTCATCAGGTCGCGCACGATCACCGGCGCCAGCCCCTCGAACGGCTCGTCGAGCAGGATGATCTTGGGATCGCGCACCAGCGCGCGCGCGATCGCCAGCATCTGCTGCTCGCCGCCCGACAGGTCGGTGCCGCGATTGCCGCGGCGTTCACGCAGGCGCGGGAACATCTCGTAGATGCGCTCCAGTGGCCAGCGCTGCGAGGCCGTCAGCCCGGCGATGACGAGATTCTCCTCGACGCTCAGGCTGCCGAAGATGCGGCGCTCCTCATGGACCAACTGCATGCCGGCCTGCGCGATCTTGTGGCTCTTGCGGCCCGATATCTCGATGCCGTCGAACATCACCGAGCCGGCGCGCGGGGTCACCACGCCCATCAGGCTCTTCAGCGTCGTGCTCTTGCCGGCGCCGTTGCGGCCGAGCAGCGCCACCACCTCGTTGCGCTCGACGCGCAGCGAGACGTCGAACAGGATGTGCGAATCGCCGTAATAGCTGTTCAGTCCGTTGACCTCGAGCAGGCTCATGCGGCGAGCACTCCATGCACGCCGCCAAGATAGGCCTCCTGGACGGTCGAATTGTTCTTGATCTCGTCGGGCGTTCCCTCGACCAGCACGCGGCCCTCCTGCAGCACGGTCACGCGCTCGGCGAGCTCGAACAGCGCATCCATGTCGTGATCGATGATGATCATCGTACGGCCCTGGCTGATCGACTTCAGGAGCCTCACCGTCTCGACCCGCTCGCGCGGGCTCATGCCGGCGAGCGGCTCGTCGAGCAGCAGCAGGCTCGGGGAGGTCGCAAGCGCGAGGCCGATCTCCAGCCGGCGCTTCTCGCCATAGGCGAGCTCGGACACCGGCGTGTCCGGCCGGGCCGTCAGATTGACCAGCTCGAGCGTGTGCTCGACGCGCTCGGTGAGGCCGGGAATGCCGTCGATGCTGCGGAACAGATCCAGCCGAAACCTGCCGCGCAGTCCGGACAGCGCCGCGATCACCAGGTTCTCGCGCACGGTCAGTCCTGCGAACAGCTGGTTGACCTGATAGCTCTTGGTCAGGCCGAGCTGGCAGACATCGGTGACGCTGAGCCCGGTGATGTCGCGGCCTTCGAACACGATGCTGCCCGACGTCGGGTGGACCTCGCAGGTCAGCATCTTGAAGAAGGTCGATTTGCCCGCCCCGTTGGGCCCGATGATGCCGCGCAGCTCACCATGGTTGACCGTGAAGTCGATGTCGCTGTTGGCGAGCAGGCCGCCATAGCGCTTGGTCAGGCCTCGCGCCTGCAGGATGGGGCCGGACGGCGCGCCGGGGAGGTGCGGTCGCGACGAGATCGGGACCGCGGCCGGCTCGTGGGCGGTGGCGGCTTCCGCGGCGCGCTGCTCGTCCTGCGCGGAAACACCTGCCTCGGTTGTGTCGGCTTCAGCGCCGCGCTTGCCGGTCAGCAGCCCATAGAGATCAACGAGGCCGCCGACGATGCCGCGGCGCAGGAAGCACACCAGCAGCACGAAGACGATGCCCAACACCAGCTTCCAGGCCGCGCCCAGATTGAGCGTCGCCTGCAGAAAATCCTGCAGCGACAGCCAGACGGCCGCGCCGACCAGCGGTCCGAACAACGTGCCGCGGCCGCCGATCGCCGTCTGCATCACGAGTTGCCCCGAGGTGTCGAAGGTGAATGCGTCCGGCGGCATGAAAGCCTGCAGCACGCCGAGCAGGCCGCCCGCGAAGCCGGCATAGGCGGCGGCGATCACGAACGCGGTCAGCTTGTAGGCGTGGATGTTGTGGCCGACCGCGGTCGCGCGCAGCGGATTGTCCCTGATCGCGCTGAAGATCGCGCCGACCGGCGAGCGCACGATACGCAGCGCGATGACGATGCCGACGAAATAGCACAGCGCGAGGAATTGATAGAGCGACCAGCCGCTGTCGAAATGCAGCGTGGTGAAGCCGAGATTGAAGCTCGGGGTCGGCACGCCAGGCAGCCCGTTCTCGCCGCCGGTCCAGTCCGACAGCGGATTGAACTCGACGAAGAAGAACACTTCGGCGATCGCGACCGTGATCATCGCGAAATAGATGCCGGTCCGGCGCAACGCGATCAGGCCGATCAGGTAGCCGGCGGCGGCCGCCGCGATCATGCCGATGACGAGCGCGAGCAGGACGTTGGGAAATCCGGCCTGGGTCAGCAGGTAGGCCGCAACGAAGCCGCCGGTGCCGTAGAACGCGGATTGGCCGAACGACAACAGGCCGGTGAAGCCGAACAGGATGTCGAAGCCGAGGCCGAACAGGCCCCACACCAGGATCCGGTTGACCGTGTTCGGCGCGAAGCCGAGCAGGGGCAGCACGAAGGGCGCGGCGATCAGGCCGATGGCGGTCAGGGTCTCGATCAGGTATGGGCGCTGCTTCAGCATTGCATATCCGTCGTCATTCGCGGCCCTGCGTGCCGAGCAGGCCGTGCGGTCTGATCACGAGCACGAGCGTCATTGCCGCGAACAGCATGACGTAGGCGTAACCGGGGTTGAACATGGAGGTGATGCTGATGATCTCGCCTGCGATCAGGCCGCCGAGGATGGCGCCGGGAAACGAGCCGACGCCGCCGATCACCACGACGACGAAGGTCTCGACCAGGATGTCGTCGCCGACGCCGGGCGTGAGCGACACCACCGGCGCATTGATGATGCCGGCGAAGCCCGCGGCCATCGCGCCGATGCCGAACACGATCATGAAGACGCGGTAGACGTTGATGCCGAGCGAATCCACCATCACCGAATCCTCGATGCCGGCGCGCACGATCATTCCCAATCGCGTGCGGTAGAGCACCAGGAACAGCCCGCCGAGCGCGACTGCGACGATGCCGACCACCGCGAGGCGATAGGTCGGGTAGAACAGGAAGCCGAGCGAGGTGATGCCCTGCAGCATCGGTGGCGGCGGTACCACCTGGGACTGGCTGGTGAAGATCAGCCGCACGATCTCGACGAAGCAGATGCCGAGCCCGAACGTGACCAGCAGCTGGTCCTCATGCGGACGATGATAGAAGTGGCGGATCACGACCCGCTCCATCACCACTCCGAGCGCCATCACGAACAGCGAGCCCGCCACGACCGCGACGACGAAGGAGCCGGTGTAGCTGTAGGCCACATATCCGGCATAGCCGCCGATCATGAACATGGCGCCATGGGCGAGATTGAGCACGCCGAGCGTGCCGTAGATGATCGTCAGTCCGGAGCTGATCAGCGCCAGCAAGGCGCCGAGCGCCAGTCCGTTAAACAGCTGGGAGACGAAATTTGGCCAGTTGATCATGGCGCGAACTCAGATGGCCCCGTCAATGAAAGCATGTCGCCGCTGGAGTTCCGGCACAAAACGACGCCGCGGGCGTTGAACTCCGCCCACGGCGCCAAGGTTCCCACGATCGATCAGGTGTAATCGCCGAGATGGCAGCCGAATGCGTCCGGTTTCTGCATCAGCCCTTCGCCGGGCACGATCTCGACGATGTCGTAATAGTCCTCCTTGTTCTTCATGTCCTTTTCCATCTTGCCGCGGACGATGATGACGGGACGCACGCACTGATGGTCCTCGGCGCGATAGTGGACGTCGCCGACCAGCGAGGGGATGGTCTCGCCCTTCTCGTAGGCCTTGATGACGTCGGGCGGATAGAAGCTGCCGGCCTCCTCGACCATGCGGGCCCAGTGGGCGAAGCTGACATAGGCGTTCTCGGCGCCCCATTCCGGCTTGTAGCCGTACTTCTTGTCGAAGGCGTCGTTGAACATCTTGGCCAGCGGATATTTGTCCTCGATCGTCCACCAGTAATCGGTGGCCGCATAGACGCCCTGCATCAGGCCGCCGGTCTCGCGGGCGATGAACGGGACCTGGTAGGGCACCACCAGCTTCATCTTGTCGAGCACGCCGAACTGCTTGGCCTGCTGCGTCGACAGCACGGCGTCGTGTCCCCAGTTGACGTTGATCAGAACGTCTGCGCCGGAGTTGGCGACGTTGAGCAGGTAGGACGAATAGTCCGGCGCGCCGAGTGGCGAGACCTGGTCGGTGGTGGTGGTCCAGCCGGCCGTGGCGAGGAAGTCCTGCATCGACTTGGTGACGGTGTGGCCATAGGTGTAGTCCGGGGTCAGGTAGGCTGCCTTCTTGTTCTTGCCGAACTGCTTGATCAGCACCGGCGCGATTGCCGCCGCCGCGGTCTGGCCGAAGAAATCCTGGCGGAAGCCGTAGCGCACGCAATCCTTGCCGGTGGTATCGTTGGAGCCGGAAATGCCGCAGACGAAGATCACCTTCTCGCGCTGCGCCAGCTTGTTGAGCGCGACCGCGACCGCGCTGGAGGTGCCACCGGTGATCATCACCGCCTTGTTCTCGGTGATGAAGCGCTGCTGCGCCTGGACGGCCTCGTTCGGCTTCGCCGCGGAATCCGCAACGCCGAACTTCAGCTCCTTGCCGAGCACGCCCTTGGTGGTCTTCGGCGAGATCTTCTTGATCAGGTCGTGTCCGCTGTTGATGTGTTCGATCGCGAGCTGATAGCCCTTGAGCTCATCCTCGCCCTGAACGGCATAGGTGCCGGTGCGCGGCACCGAGATCCCGATGAAGACCGAGGAGCCGGACGAGCCGGCGGGATAGGTCCCGATCGCCGGATGATCCTCGGCAAGCGCGCCGGAGGCGGGAAGCACCGCACCGCCGATCAAGCCTGCACCGGCCTGCAGCAAGGTGCGACGCGAAACGTTCAGTTGCCTGCCCGGCCGAAACTCCTTGGTGCTCATCGCTCGGTATCCTCCAAATGGATTGATTTTGGCGCGCATCACCAGTGGTCGCCGGATCGGGGTGACCGGCGGCAGGTGCGCGGCTGCTGTTGCGCAGCCTCTCCACCGCTAACAATTGCCCAGCCGCGGGTTTAGTCAATGTCACTTTCGTCGAATTATATCGCTTCACGATATAACGTGATCGAGGTTTGCGCTCGTGTGCCGGTCCTGTCATAAAGAGACATGATCGAGGAAACGGCAGGTCACGCGGAAAGTGCTGAAGGTGGCGCGGAGCCGTCGTCCGGCTTGAGCGTGCGGGCGATGAACGTGCTCAAGGAACTTGCGGTCGAGCTCATCGGCGATACACCGCCGAAGGTCGGGTGGGTGCCGCCGGAGCGTCTGCTGCGCAAGCTGACCGCCCGGCACCTCGCCACCGCGCGCAATTGCGGGCCGCAGACGATGGTCGAGATCATCGAGTGGGCGCGCTCGCACGGAGTGTTGATCGAGCCTCCGCACCACGCCGGCAAATCGCTGTCGCAGATCTGGCGCGACCTGATCGAGCGCGCTTCCACCGGCAAGCTCACCAAGGGCGAGATCACCGAGGCGCTCGAGAAATCCATCCGCCGCAAGAGCGCCCGCATCCCGGTCGCATTCCAGATCGTGCTCCTGAAGCTGCTCAGCTCGAGCTACGATCAGTGGCCGTCGCCGTGACGCCACCGCGGCACGCGGCCCGGCCAAACCGTTGACAACACGGCCGGGGATCCCCGCCGGGATGGCCGGTCGTGCCCGGGCTTGATACCGTCAGCCGACGTCCGCCATGCGGCGGACGGAGCAAGGCCAGGGACGGCGGAATGCCTCAACCGAAACAGCGAATGGCGCCGGGCAAGGCCACAAAGCCGAGTGGAGCGGTCGACTACGAGGCGCTGGCGCGTTTTCGCTACCAGTTGCGGACGTTTCTCGCGTTCAGCGAGCAGGGGGCGCGGCAGGCCGGACTGACGCCGCAACAGCACCAGGCGCTGCTCGGCATCAAGGGCTTCGTCCATCCGCGGCCTGCGACTGTCGGCGACGTCGCGCGATTTCTGCTGGTCCGGCATCACTCCGCCGTCGAGCTGATCAACCGCATGGTGAAGCTCGGGCTGATCATCCGGATGACCGATCCCGAAGACGGCCGGCGGGTGCAGCTCAAGCTGACCAGGAAGGGCGAGCAGAAACTCCAGGCGATTTCGAGGAAGAACATCGAGGAGTTGCGTCGAGCCGCCAGTCCGGCGCTGCGTCGCCTTTTGAAGTCATCCCCGGAGCCGGGCTAGCGGCGCGCCGTCACGCCGCCGCGCCTTGCGCCGCGAGCTGCGCGGCCTGGTGCTCGGTGGTCAGCGCATCGATCAATTCGCCGAGCGATTCACCCGCGATCACCTGCGGCAGCTTGTAGAGCGTCAGGTTGATGCGGTGGTCGGTGACGCGCCCCTGCGGGAAATTATAGGTGCGGATGCGCTCGGAGCGGTCGCCGGAGCCGACCTTCTCCTTGCGGTCCGCCGAGCGCGCGGCCTCGACGCGCTGACGCTCGGCATCATAGATGCGCGAGCGCAGGATGTTCATCGCCGACGCCCGGTTCTTGTGCTGCGAACGGCTGTCCTGCATCATCACCACGATGCCCGTCGGGATGTGGGTGATGCGAATCGCCGATTCGGTCTTGTTGACGTGCTGGCCGCCGGCGCCGCCCGCGCGCATGGTCTCTATCCGCAGATCCTCGTTCTTGATATCGACGTCGACGTCCTCGACCTCCGGAAGCACCGCGACCGTCGCGGCCGAGGTGTGGATGCGGCCCTGCGTCTCGGTGTCGGGCACGCGCTGCACGCGGTGCACGCCGGACTCGAACTTCAGCCTGGCGAACGCGCCGCGGCCCTGCACCTCGGCGATGATTTCCTTGTAGCCGCCGACGGTGCCCTCGCTCGCCGAGATCACCTCGACCTTCCAGCCCTGCAAGCTGGCGAAGCGCTCATACATCCGGAACAGGTCGCCGGCGAACAGCGAGGCCTCGTCGCCGCCGGTGCCGGCGCGGATTTCCAGCATCACGTTGCGATCGTCCATCGCGTCCTTGGGCAGCAGCGCGATGCGGATCTTCTGTTCGAGCTCGCCGATGCGTGCCTGCAAGGTGTCGAGCTCGGCCTCCGCCATGCTGCGCATCTCGGGATCGGTCGCGGCGTCCGCCAGCATCGCCTCGGTGTCGGCAAGCTCGCTGCGCGCGGAACGATAGGTCTTTACCGCGTCGATCAGCGGATTGAGCTCGGCAAGCTCGCGGGTGATCGCAACGTAGCGGTCGGAATTCACCTGGCCCAGCAACTCGGCCTCGAGCGAAGCGTGGTGGGCGAGCAGGATGTCGAGTTTGGCTTCGGGTAGCATGGCGATTCTCGGAAACTGCGGATCACGGAAGGCGGCGGAGGCGACGGGAGCGTCGCTACAAGGCCAGTCCCTCGGCTTCGGCAAATTTCGTCAGCTGCTCGCGGATCGACACGCTGCCGGACGGCGCGTCCAGCAGCGGATCGATCATCGCCGCGGCCTTCCTGGCGTCGAGGTCGAGGATCATCGCCTTCACCGGGCCGTGAGCAGTCGCCGACAATGACAGCGAACGATAGCCGAGGGCGATCAGCGCCAGCGCGCCGATCGGCTTCGATGCCATCTCGCCGCACAGCGAGGCGACCTTCTTCGCCTGCTGCGCCTTGCGCACGATGTCGCGCAGCGCGCGCAGGATCGGCGCAGACATGGTGTCGAAGCGTTCCGAGACCTTGGCGTTGCCGCGATCGACCGCGAACAGGAACTGGAACAGGTCATTGGAGCCGACCGAGACGAAGTCGACCTTCTTCAGGAGCTCGTCGAGCTGGTAGAGCAGCGCCGGCACCTCGACCATGGTGCCGACGTCGATGCGCTCGGGCAGCGAGTGGCCATGCTGGCGCAGATAGGTCAGCTCGCGCTCGACGATCGCCCTGGCCTGATCGAATTCGGCGACGTCCGAGATCATCGGGAACATGATCTTCAGCGCGCGCCCGCCGCCGGCGCGGAGCAGCGCGCGGATCTGGCCGCGCAGCAGGCCGGGACGGTCGAGGCCGAGCCGGATCGCACGCCAGCCGAGCGCGGGATTCTCCTCGGTCACGGTCTCCATATAGGGCAGCGCCTTGTCGCCGCCGATGTCGAGCGTGCGGAACGTGACGGGCTTCGATCCCGCGGCATCGAGCACGGTGCGGTAGAGCGCGAGCTGGTCGCTGGAGCGCGGCAGGCTCGGGCTCACCATGAACTGCAATTCGGTTCGGAACAGGCCGATGCCGGCGCTGCCGGTGTCGTCGATATGCGGCAGGTCGATGGTCAGGCCGGCATTGATCAGGAGCTCGATCGACTGGCCGTCCTTGGTGACGCAGGGCTTGTCGCGCAGCGCCGAATATTGCGCCTGGCGCCGGGCGCGGAAGCGCACCCGTTCGGCGTAGGCGGACTCGATCTCGGCGGACGGGCGGACATAGATCTCGCCCGAGATGCCGTCGACGATGATGGCGTCGCCGGGATCGGCGATGCCCGGCGCGTTCGGCACCTCGCCGACGGCGGGGATGCCGAGCGCGCGCGCCACGATCGAGACGTGCGAGTTCGCGGTACCTTCCTCGAGCACGAGGCCGCGCAGCCGCTTGCGGTCATAGTCGAGCAGTGCCGCGGGCCCCATCGCCCGCGCGATCAGGATGGCATTGTCGGGCAATTGCTCGCGCGATGGCGCGTGGTCCTGGCCGACCAGCTGTCGCATCAGCCGATGGCCGAGGTCCTCGAGGTCGTGCAGGCGGTCGCGCAGATAGGGATCGGTGGAGCGCAGCATGCGCGCGCGGGTGTCGGACTGCACGCGCTCGACGGCGGCTTCCGCGGTCAGGCCGGTTGCGACGGCTTCGTGCAGCTTGTGCGACCAGCCCTGATCGTTGGCGAACATGCGGTAGGCTTCCAGCACCTCGCGGTGCTCGCCGCCGTCGGCGACGTCGCCGCGCTCCAGCATGCGGTCGAGGTCGGCGCGCAGACTCGCGAGCGCCGCGTCGAGCCGCTTGATCTCCTTCGGCAGGTCCTCGGCGATGTAGTTGGTGATGACGACGCGCGGCTCGTGCAGCACGACATGGCCGAGCGCGATGCCATCGGAGAGGATCGCGCCGGTCTTGTGCATCGAGTGCCGCGCCGCCGGCTCCGCGCCGGGCTGCGCCAGCGCCGCGAGCTCGCCGGAGGCGATCATCTCCGCCACCACCATGGCGGTTGTCTGCAGCGCCTCGACCTCTTCCTCGACATAGGTGCGCTTGGCGCGGTTCTGCACCACAAGCACGCCGAGCGTGTTGCCGGCGCGCAGGATCGGCACGCCGAGGAACGAGTGGTAGATCTCTTCGCCGGTCTCCGGGCGGTAGGAGAAGGCGGGGTGGCTCTGCGCGTCGGAGAGGTTCAGCGGCGTCGCTTCGCTGGCGACGAGACCGACGAGGCCCTCATGCGCGCTCAGCACGGTGCGATGCACTGCGTCGCGGTTCAGACCTTCGGTGGCATAGAGCTCGAGCGTGTTGTCGACCCGCAGCACATAGGTCGAGCACACCTCGGCCACCATGTTGGCGGCGATCAGCACCACGATCTTGTCGAGGCGTTCCTGCGCAGAGACTTGCTCCGCCATGGTTTCGCGGAGCCGTCTCAACAGGACGCGGGGGCCTCCCGACGTGCTCCGCATGCCTCTAAACCCTCCCCCGCCTGGCCAGCGCACCCGGCGGGCCGCTGGCGCAAAACACGTCAATAGCAGACAAATTCAGTCATCCGGCGCTGCCGCAAGCGCCCATTTTGCCGAATCAGGATTGCCAAAACTGTTGCACAGTTTCCGGCAGCCCACCTGACTGGCCGTATAGCCAATCGAGGCTTGCTTTGCCAAGCAAAACGCCTGCCAGTAGCAAATAACGTCTGCGTCAGCGCAATGCTGCGCCCGCTAAGAGAAATTCCAACTCCGCGGCGGGGCAGGGACGGCGCGACCGTGCCGATCGCGGTGCGCACGCTCCCCGTTCGTCATCCCGGGTTCAGCCCTGCGGGTTGCGCCGGAATGACGAAGGAGGAAAGGACCGCTACGCCTGGTCGAGCCCGTACAGCGTGTGCAGGGTGCGGACCGCGAGCTCGGTATAGGCGGCGTCGATCAGCACCGAGAACTTGATCTCGGACGTGGTGATGGCGCGGATGTTGATATTGCGCTCGGAGAGCGCCTTGAACGCTTTTGAGGCAACGCCGGCATGGCTGCGCATGCCGCTGCCGATCACCGAGACCTTGGCGACGTCGGTCGCGGAGTCGAGCCGCGCATAGCCGATCTTCGCCTTGGCGGAGGCAATCGTATCCTTGGCGCGGTTGTAGTCGGTGGCCGGAACGGTGAAGGTAAGGTCGGTGGTCTTGCCGTCCTCGGACACGTTCTGGACGATCATGTCGACATTGATATTGGCATCCGCGAGCGGCCCGAAGATCGAGGCGGCAACGCCCGGCTTGTCCTCGATCTGGCGCACGGAAATCTGGGCTTCGTCCTTCGAGAAGGCGATGCCGGTGACGACGTGGCTTTCCATGATTTCCTCCTCGCTGCAGATCAGCGTGCCCGGCGGCTGGTTGGCATGCGGGTCGATATCCTCAGGCTTGTCGAAGCTGGAGCGGACGAAGATCGGCATGTTGTGCACCATGCCGAGTTCGACCGAGCGGACCTGCAGTACCTTGGCGCCCTGCGAGGCCAGCTCCAGCATGTCCTCGAACGCGATCCGGTCGAGCCGGCGCGCCTTCGGCACCACCCTGGGATCGGTGGTGTAGACGCCGTCGACGTCGGTATAGATGTCGCAGCGGTCGGCGTGCAGCGCGGCCGCGATCGCAACCGCCGAGGTGTCGGAGCCGCCGCGGCCGAGCGTCGTGATCCGGCCGGTCTGCGGGTTGATGCCCTGGAAGCCGGCGATCACGGCGACTTCCTTGCGGTCCTTGAAACGGTTCATGATCTCGGTGCCGTCGATCTCGAGGATGCGCGCCGAGGCGTGGGCGTCCGAGGTCTTGATCGGGATCTGCCATCCCTGCCAGGAGCGGGCCTGGATACCGAGGCCCTGCAGCACGATCGCGAGCAGCCCGGAGGTCACCTGTTCGCCGGATGCGACCACCGCGTCATATTCGCGGGCGTCGTGCATCGGCGAGGCGTCGGTGCACCAGGCGACCAGCTCGTTGGTCTTGCCGGACATCGCCGACACCACGACGGCGACCTCGTGACCGGCGTCGACCTCGCGCTTGACGTGCTGCGCGACGTTGCGGATTCGGTCGATATTGGCGACGGACGTACCGCCGAATTTCATCACGAGGCGGCCCATGACGACGCGTCTATTCCCTGCAAGAGGATAAGTAGGGTCACCTGCGCCTAAAACCGCAAGCGCGGGGACCGAAACGCGCGTATACATACCGCCGCGCCCGGGGGCAAGCCGGTTCATCACGCCGGTTCCTGCCCGGTTCCTCCGGGCTTCCGGTCGGATGCGCGCGGGCTGTGGTGCAGGGTAACTCGAGGCAGATGGTATGGGGCGTTACATCGACGAAATCCTGCAGCCGGGCGAAAGGGTGCTGTATACGACCAACGCGCACTGGATCTTCTACTGGCCGGCAATCTGCGCCTGGATCGTGGCGCTGGTGTTGCTGATCCTGTCGCGCATGGCGACGGTGGATGGCGCCGTGCTGGCCTGTCTGGCTGCAGCGGCCGTGGCGATCGTGGCGGCGCTGTACTGGTCCATCAAGGCCTGGTTCCATCGCTGGACCACGGAAACCGACGTCACCAATCTGCGCGTCGTGCACAAGACCGGCTTCATCAAGCGCCGCACCTTCGAGATGAGCCTCGACAAGGTCGAGAGCGTCGACGTCAACCAGAGCATTCTGGGGCGCATCTTCAATTATGGCGACGTCACCATCCGTGGCGTCGGCGAGGGCTTCGAGACGATCAGGACCATCGCCTCGCCGCTCGCATTCCGCAGTTCGATCACCGCGCGATAGGGGCGCGCGCTCACCATGGCCATGCAGACAAGTCCTTTGAATTCCACCGCCAGCTCGGTCGATCCGGCCGAGGTCGCAAAGTTCTCGAAACTGTCGGACGAATGGTGGGATCCGCGCGGCAAGATGGCGCCGCTGCACAAGATCAATCCGCTGCGACTGACCTATATCCGCGACGCCGCCTGTCGCAAGTTCGAGCGCAACGCCAAGAGCCTGAGCTGCCTGTCGGGCCTGCGCATGCTCGACATCGGCTGCGGCGCCGGGCTGCTCTGCGAGCCGTTCACGCGGCTCGGGGCCCAGGTGATCGGCATCGATCCGTCCGCCACCAACATCGCGGCGGCGAGGCTGCACGCCGACAAGGGCCATCTGTCGATCGACTACCGCTGCACCACGGTCGAGGATATGGACGCGCGCGAGCGCTTCGACATCGTGCTGGCGATGGAGGTGGTCGAGCATGTCAACGACGTCGGCGCCTTCATCAAGCGCTGCGCGGCGATGCTCAAGCCCGGCGGGCTGATGGTGGTCTCGACCCTGAACCGCAACTGGAAGAGCTTTGCCCTGGCGATCGTCGGCGCCGAATATGTGCTGCGCTGGCTGCCCCGTGGCACCCACGACTGGAGCAAGTTCGTCACCCCTGCCGAGCTGGAGCGCTACCTCGCCGATCTCCGCCTCACCATGACCGAGCAGGCCGGCGTCGTCTACAATCCGCTCGCCGACAAATGGACCATCTCGTCCGACATGGACGTGAACTACATGGTGGTGGCGGAGGAGGTGTGAGATTGCGGGCGGAGCCCGTAGCCCGGAGCGCAGCGTAATCCGGGACCGGTCCATCCGCGGCTGGGACGGCCCCGGATACAGGCAATCCAGTCATGCGCTGTCTCGATTGACCGCGTCGCCCGCGCCCGGCACCCTGCCCGCATACTCCTGCCCGGCGCACTTCGCTTCGCACATGTTCACGATCTCCTCGCTGTGGATTCCCTTCACCATCATTGCCGCGTTCGGGCAGGTGGCGCGCAATGCGATGCAGCGGCATCTGACGGGGCCCCTCGGGACCTGGGGCGCGACCAATATCCGCTTCCTGTTCGGCCTGCCGTTTTCGATTGCGTTCTTCGCAACTGCCGTCATCGCGACCGGCGATCGCGTGCCATGGCCGATGCCATCGTTCTGGCCGTGGCTGATAGCCGGCGCGCTGAGCCAGATCGTCGGCACCGGCTTCATGCTGCTCGCCATGAACGACCGCTCCTTCGTGGTGACGACGGCCTATATGAAGACCGAGGCGATCCAGACCGCGATCTTCGGCTTCGTCTTCCTCGGCGATCATCTCACGATGGCCAAGGTGACGGCGATCGTGATCGCAACCATCGGCGTCGTCATCACCGCGCTGCGGCCCGGCGGACAAAAGAGCTTTGCGGATCTGCGCCCGACCGTGCTCGGCCTCGGCGCCGCCGCCGTGTTCGCGCTGTCGGCGGTGAGCTTTCGCGGCGCCATCATCACCGTATCGGGTGTCTCGTTCGTGACTGCGGCATCCTGTACGCTGATGTGGAGCCTGTTCGTCCAGACGCTGATCCTGTCGGTTTATCTGTTGCTGCGCGCGCCCGACGTGCTCGGCAAAATTCTCGGCCTGTGGCGTCCGTCGATGTTCGCCGGCTTCATGGGGGCGTTCTCGTCGCAATTCTGGTTCCTGGCGTTCGCGCTGACCGCGGCGGCGAATGTGCGCACGCTGGCGCTGATCGAGGTACTGTTCGCGCAGGGCGTGGCCTATGTCTCGCTCAAGCAGCCGTTCTCGCTGCGCGAGCTCTTCGGCATCGTCCTGATCGTGATCGGCGTTGCGCTGCTGATTGCCGCGTAGTCAGCCCTTGGCTGCGATCAGCACGGCTCCGGCCGAGATCAGCGCGATCCCGATCCAGCCATAGAACGACGGGCGCTCGCCGAGGAAGACGACGCCGAACAGCGCCACCAGCACCACGCTCAATTTGTCGATCGGCGCGACCAGCGTGGCGGGGCCGAGCTTCAGCGCCCGGAAATAGCAGATCCAGGATGCGCCGGTGCCGAGGCCCGACAGCAGCAGGAACAGCCAGCTCCTGGCCGCGATCGGTCCTGATTGCGTGAATTGCCCGGTCGCGAACAGGATCGCCGACAGCGTGATCAGGACGATCACGGTGCGGATCAGGGTGGCAAGGTCGGAGTTGATGCCCTCGACGCCGACCTTGGCGAAGATCGCGGTCAGCGCGGCGAAGATCGCCGAAAGGAAGGCCCAGACCTGCCAGGTGAATGTCAATTCCTGTCTTCCGGCAGGGTCGGCAGCGGCGAGACCTCGACACCCTCGTCGATCAGCGCGCGCGCCTCTTCCGGTGACGCTTCGCCGTAGATCGGCCGATGCTCGATGTCGCCGTAATGCATCTTGCGCGCCTCGTTGGGGAAGCGGTCGCCGACATTGTCGGCGTTCCTGACGATATGATCGCGCAATTCCTTGAGCTTGGCGCGCAGCTCGCGCTCCTGCGCCATCATCAGCGACGTCGATTCACCGGCGGTCGGTTCGGTCATGGCCGGTTCGACCGGAGCTGCGGGCGCCGGCTGCGGAACCTCGCGGCCCTTCCTGCTGACGATCCGCGGTGCCATGATCGCGCGTTCGACCTTGGCCGAGCCGCAGTTCGGGCAGTTGATCAAGTGGCGCCGCTCCTGCTGTTCATAGGCCGACGAGCTCTGGAACCAGCTCTCGAACTCGTGGCCGGCCTCGCAGCGCAAGGTGTAGCGGATCATGCCGAGCCCCGGACGAGGTGCAGATGCTCCGGACCGGCCTTCGGATCGGCGATGCCGAAGCGGCGTCCGTGCTGCAGGGAGGGGATCGTCTTGCGTGCGGTCTCGACCTTGGCGGGATCGATCTTGGCCAGGAACACGCCGGGCTCGACGCCTCCCTCGGCGAGGATCTCGCCCCAGGGGTCGACGATCAGCGAATGGCCGAAGGTCTCGCGCTTGTTCTCGTGCAGGCCGGCCTGAGCGGCGGCGAACACGAAGCAGCCGGTCTCGATCGCGCGCGCGCGCAGCAGCGTGTGCCAGTGCGCCTCGCCGGTCTTGCGGGTGAACGCGGAAGGCACGGTGAGGAACGACGCACCGGCCTCGGCCAGCGCCCGGTACAGCGCGGGAAAGCGGACGTCGTAGCAGATGGTCAGCCCGATACGGCCCCAGGGCAGATCCGAGATCACGGCGGTCTCGCCCGGCTGGTAGTTGGCGGATTCGCGATAGCTCTCGCCGCCCGGCAAATCGATGTCGAACATGTGGATCTTGTCGTAGCTCGCCAGCAGATTGCCGTCGGGCCCGATCAGGAACGAGCGGTTCACCGCCTTCTCCGGCGAGAAGCGCAGCGCCAGCGACCCGACATGGAGATGGATCTTCAATTCAGCCGCGAGCGCGCGATACGCCTTCAGCGACCTGTCGTCCTCCTCGCTCGCAAGATGCTCGAACAGCGCCTTGCGGTTCAGCTGCATCATGTTGCTGACTTCGGGCGTCAGCACATAGTCGGCGCCCTGCGCCGCCGCCTCGCGGATCAGCCGCGTGCCCTGCTCCAGGCTCGGCCCGGGCAGCAATCCGGTGCGCATCTGCACCATCGCGGCGGTGAAGGTCGTGTCCGTGCTCATCAGGCGCCGCCTCCATTGGCAAGCAGGCCATCGAGCTTGCCCTCGCGGTCGAGCGCATAGAGCTCGTCGCAGCCGCCGACATGGGTCTTGCCGATGAAGATCTGCGGGAATGTGGAGCCGGCGCCGGCGCGGCCATACATCTCGTCGCGATAGGACGGGTTGCTGGCGACGCTGAGCTCGGTGAAGGCTGCGTTCTTGCGCGTCAACAGCGATTTGGCCGCGCTGCAGTAACCGCAGCCCGGGCGGGTATAGATTTCAATGGCAGCGGTCATGGTGTGCTCGGTTGAACCAGAATACCGGATTATATGGGAGCACGGTGGTGATCGACAACCCGGGCAAACACCAGCACGTCGACCTGCGCCGCCCCGGCGCGCAACAGCGCCCGCGCGCAGCCATCCACGGTGGCGCCGGAGGTCAGGACGTCGTCGACCAGGATGATCCGGCGGCCTTCGACGTCCGATTTGCGCTCATCGGCGATCCTGAACGCGCCCTGGACGTTGCTGGCGCGCTGCGGCCGCGACAGCCCGATCTGCTGCTCGGTGGCACGGACACGCCGGAGCGTCTCTGAGGCCATCCTGACGCCGCTGCGGCGCGAGATCACCTTGGCGAGCGCCCCGGACTGGTTGTAGCGCCGGCTCCAGCCGCGCCGCCAATGCAGGGGAACCGGAACCAGCAGGTCGGCTCCATCAAGCAACTCCTTGCCCGCCCGGGCCATCCAGCGGCCCATTGCCGGTGCCAGATCGGTCCGATCCTGGTATTTCAATGCGTGCACCAGCGTGCGCGCGACGTCGTCATAGCGTACCGCTGCGCGGGCGCGCTGGTAGGCCGGCGGATGGGCGATCGCCTCCATCGACAGCAATTCGGGGCCGGGGTCGTAGACGAAGGGGATGCCGAGCCTTGGGCAATAGGGCGGCGCGATGAACGACAGCTTGGCCCAGCATTCAGCGCAGACCCCCTCGCCATCGACCGGTTCGCGGCAGGCGACGCAGAGCGTCGGCAGCGCGATGTCGAGCACGAGGCGCGTGGTCTGCAACCACGCACCGCCGACCGCGCCGAATGCGCGGCGCAGCCGGCTTGCAGTGGTTCGTGGAGGTGATGCCCCGGCGTCCATGCCGCAACGCTAGCGTCGCGCGGCGGCACGCTCAAGGCGCATTGCCTGTGGCGGCCGGCCGGCGTAACCAACCGGCATGGCATCGAACCCGGCCGCAGCCCCTGTCCTGTTCGACCGCGTGCTGCTCGGCGCGCGGCTGGCACGCGCCGCGCGCGAGGGCGCGGTGACGTTCCTGCTGGATCGTGCCGCGGAGGATCTGGCGGACCGCTTGCTCGCCGTGTCACGCCGCTTTGCGGCGGCGACCGATCTCTGGACGCCGGGGGCCGGGCTTGGCGAGGCGGTGCGCGGCCGCGCCGCTTCGATCGAGCGCGTCGCGTTCGATCCGTCCGAGGCGCTCGCGCTGCCGGCCGGCACCCTCGATCTCGTCGTCTCGGCGCTGGCGCTGCAATTCGTCAACGATCTGCCCGGCGTGCTGGCGCAGATCCGACGCGTGCTCAAGCCGGATGGGCTGTTGCTGGCGGCGATGCTCGGCGGCGACACGCTGACCGAGCTTCGGCAGAGCTTTGCCGCGGCGGAAGCCGAATGCGAGGGCGGGGTGTCGCCGCGCGTCGCGCCGTTTGCCGATTTGCGCGACATCGGCGCATTGTTGCAGCGCGCGGGTTTTGCGCTGCCGGTGACCGATGTCGATCGTGTCGTGGTGCGATACGACAGCGCGTTTGCGCTGATGGCCGATCTCAGGCGGATGGGCGCGACCAATGCCTTGCGCGAGCGCCGCCGATCCCCGACCCGCCGCGCCACCATGCTGCGCATGGCCGAGCTCTATCGCGAGCGTTTTGCCGATCCCGACGGCCGCATCCGCGCCACCTTCGACATCATCTGGCTCTCCGGCTGGGCGCCACACGAGAGCCAGCAGCAGCCGCTCAGGCCGGGCTCGGCGAAGGCGAGCCTGGAGGCGGCGGTGAAGCGGGCGAAGCGCGAATGATCCGGTCCGGGGCGAGAACCGTTATTGCGAGGCGCGCAGCGGCGACGAAATCCATTCTGTCCCCGAGTGGCGACGTGGATTGCTTCGCTTCGTTCGAATGACGCAGGAGCGATCAGGCTCGATCACAGCAACAGATCGATCAGATGCGGCAGCAGCGGGATGTCCGCCGGCGGCATCGGATAGTCGCGCAGCTTGCTGGCACGCACCCAGGCCAGATTCTGGCCCTCGCGTGCCACCACCATGCCCTCCCAGCGGCGGCAGATGTAGAGCGGCATCAGGAGATGGAAGGTCTCGTAGGCATGGCTGGCGAAGGTCAGCGGCGCGAGGCAAGGCTCGGCGACGGTGATGCCGATCTCCTCGTGCAGCTCGCGGATCAGCGTCTGCTCCGGTCGCTCTCCCGGCTCGATCTTGCCGCCCGGGAATTCCCAGAGGCCCGCCAGCGTCTTGCCTTCCGGACGCTGCGCCAGCAGCACGCGCTTGTCGGCATCGACGAGCGCGCAGGCGACGACGAGGGTCAGCTTGAGTGCGGCCATGCGGGTTTGCGGGCTCCTCGCAATGACGATTGTGTCTACGACCTGTAGTCGCCGTTGATCGCGACATATTCCTTGGTGAGGTCGCAGGTCAGCACGCGATCGCGGCCCTTGCCGAGGCCGAGCGCGACCTTGATCTGGACCTTCGGCGCCTTCATCGCCTCCGACACCTCCGCCTCGTCGTAGGACGGATCGCGCGCGCCGCTCCTGGCGACGCGGATGCCGTTGAAGGAGATCGACAGCTTGTCGCGGTTGGCGGGCTCGCCGGCCTTGCCGACCGCCATCACCACGCGGCCCCAATTGGCGTCCTCGCCGGCGATCGCGGTCTTCACCAGCGGCGAATTGGCGATCGACATTGCGATCCTGCGCGCCGACGGCTTGGTGGTGGCGCCCTCGACTACGACCTCGACCAGCTTGCGCGCGCCTTCGCCGTCGCGCGCCACTTGCTCGGAGAGGTTGGCGAGCACGCGCTGGAACCCCTTGGCGAACGCCTTCAGCCGCGGATCACTGGCGCGGCTGATCTTCGGCGCGCCCTGCGCGGCGGCGGCGCCGGTCGCGAACGCCAGCAGGGTGTCCGACGTCGAGGTGTCGCCATCGATCGTCACCGCATTGAAGGTGTCCTCGACGCCGGTCTTGAGCAGGGATTGCAGCACGGCTGACGACAGCGGTGCATCGGTGAAGACGAAGGACAGCATGGTCGCCATGTCGGGCATGATCATGCCGGCGCCCTTGGCCATGCCGTTGATGGTCACCGTGGCCCTGCCGAGCTTCACGGTCGTGGTCGCCACCTTCGGGAAGGTGTCGGTGGTCATGATGGCCTTCGCGGCGTCCATCCAGAGATCGGGCGTCGCGCTCTCGGAAAGCTTCGCCAGCACGCCATCGAATTTGGTGGCGTCGAGCGGCTCGCCGATCACTCCGGTGGAGGCGAGGAACACCTCTGACGTGGCGCAGCCGGCGGCCTTCGAGGCGATCTGCGCGGTCAGCGCCGTGGATGCCTTGCCGGTCTTGCCGGTGAACGCGTTGGCATTGCCGGAATTGACCACCAATGCGCGGGCGCTGCCGCCCTTCAGCTTGGCGCGGCACCATTCGACCGGCGCCGACGGGCATTTCGATTTGGTGAACACGCCGGCGACCGTGGTGCCCTTGTCGAACAGCGCCAGCAGCACATCGGTGCGCCCCTTGTAGCGGATGCCCGCGGCCGCGGTCGCCAGCCTCACGCCCGCGATCACGGGCATATCGGGAACATCGGTCGGGGCGAGGGGGGAAACGGCGGTGGACATTGTGAGGCTTCCGGCTGCGAGGAGGGAAGCGCTGCTTACCATCTCATTGGGCGAAGCGGGAGAGGGCTCACCACGAATGCGGGGTGTCATCAATTATTCAAAGAACCCGTAGCCCGGATTTCGCTGCGCTCCTTCCGGGCTGCGAGGACGGCTCGAAAGCGCAAATGGCCGGGACATGCCCGGCCATCGCAATCTCAATAGCTTCGCGTCGTGACGCTCACTTCTTCGGCGGCGCCATCTTGTTGTCGGCGGGCGCGTCCTTGGCTGCATCGGCCGGCTTGGCGGCGGCGTCGGCAGCGGCCGGTGCCGCGTCGGTGCGCTCGATCTTGGCGGCCTCGCGCAGCTTGGCGACATAGTCGGCCTGCGCCTTTCGGGTCACATAGGTCTCGATCTGGCCCTTGACCTGCTCGAAGTCGGGCGCCTTGCGGTTGCGCTTTTCCTCGACCTTGATGATGTGCCAGCCGAACTGCGACTTCACGGGATCCGAGATCTTGCCCGGCTCGAGCGAGAAGGCGACCGCGGAGAATTCCGGCACCATCTGCTCCTTGGTGAAGAAGCCGAGGTCGCCGCCGTCGGAGGCGCCTGGATCCTTCGACTTCTTCTTGGCGAGCTCGGCGAAATCGGCGCCCTTGTCGAGCTCGGCCTTGATCGCCTTGGCCTCGTCCTCGGTCTCGACCAGGATGTGGCGGGCGCGCACCTCCTGCTCGCCGGTGATCTGCTTGGCGGCCTCGTCATAGACCTTCTTCATCGCGTCGTCGGTGGTCGCAGCCTTGCCCTCGGTGGCGAGCAGGCTGTCCATCAAGAGGCGGTTGCGGGCGAACGCCATTCGCTTCTTGAATTCGTCGGAGTTCTCGACCTTCTTGTCCTCGGCGGCCTTGGACACGATCTTCATGTCGATCAGGAACGACAGCACGTTCTCCTTGCGGGTCGCCGGGTCCATCTGCTGGAGGCTCGGGCCCAGTTCCTCCTCGGCAAGCGCCACGTCGCTGGCGTGAATCTCGGAACCGTTGACCTTCGCCAGCACGGGATCGGAATCGGCGGCGCGGACCGGCAGGCCGGTGGTCAGGAGCGCCGCAACACAGCCCGCCACGGCCATGGTGGCCAGGCCGAGGCGCAGGCCGGTTTTCTTTTCCGCGAGCGAGGTGGTCATGCAAAATCCTTGTCTCAAAGGGGGGAGGTTCGAGCGGGGCGGACACTCGCCCAATCGCGCCGCCTTGGCAACGCGAAAAGTCTGTCAAAATGATGAATTCCTTGACATCCTGCCGAAGTTGACATCCCCCCGACCCGGCCATATCTCTGGCCCATCGTGTCGACGGCGATGGCGCTTATTTTGTTGCGTTTTTGCCCGTTGAACCTTGGATGGCCCGTTTCCCACTCAATTGGCGGAGAAGCCCCCGGGTCGGGGCTTGAGCCGTTAGCGCGTCACGGTGAGTTGATAGGCGATCCGGTGGACCATTTCAGGCTGTAACTCGAGACCGAAACCCCAGAGACCGAAGAACAGGAATTTCGCATGATCGGCGCGCTCGCCCGCAAGTTTTTCGGCTCTGCCAACGACCGTCGGGTCAAGGGCTATCAGTCCCGCGTCACCGCCATCAACGCGCTCGAGCCGGAGCTGGTCAAGTTGACCGATGACGAGCTCAAGGCCCGCACCGCCGAATTCAGGCAGCAGGTTGCGGACGGCAAGACACTGGACGACATCCTGGTCCCGGCCTTCGCCACCGTGCGCGAGGCGGCCAAGCGCACGCTCGGCCAGCGCCATTTCGACGTCCAGCTGATCGGCGGCATGGTGCTGCACGAGGGCGACATCGCCGAGATGAAGACCGGTGAAGGCAAGACGCTGGTCGCAACCCTTGCGGTCTATCTCAATGCGCTCGCCGGCAAGGGCGTCCACGTCGTCACGGTCAACGACTACCTCGCCCGCCGCGACTCCGGATGGATGGGCCAGATCTACGCGTTCCTCGGCCTGACCACCGGCGTGATCGTGCACGGCCTCGACGATGCCGAGCGCAAGGCCGCCTATGCCTGCGACATCACCTACGGCACCAACAACGAATACGGCTTCGACTATCTGCGCGACAACATGAAGTACCGCCTGGAGGACATGGTCCAGCGTGGGCACTTCTATGCGATCGTCGACGAAGTGGACTCCATCCTGATCGACGAGGCGCGCACCCCGCTGATCATCTCCGGCCCGCTCGACGACCGCTCAGAGTTCTACAACACCATCGACACCTTCTTCCCCAAGCTCGACAAGACCGACTACGAGGTCGACGAGAAGCAGCGCACGGTCACCCTGACCGAAGGCGGCATGGAGAAGATCGAGACGTTGCTGCGCGACGCCGGCCAGCTCAAGGGCGATTCGCTCTACGACGTCGAGAACGTCTCGGTTGTGCACCACATCAACCAGGCGCTGCGCGCGCACACGCTGTTCACCCGCGACAAGGACTACATCGTCCGCGACGGCGAGGTCGTGATCATCGACGAGTTCACGGGACGCATGATGCCGGGCCGCCGTTATTCGGAAGGCCTGCACCAGGCGCTGGAGGCCAAAGAGCACCAGCCGGTGCAGCCGGAGAACCAGACGCTCGCCTCGATCACCTTCCAGAACTATTTCCGGATGTACGAGAAGCTGTCGGGCATGACCGGCACTGCGGCGACCGAAGCCGACGAATTGTTCGACATCTACAAGCTCGAGGTCGTCGAGATCCCGACCAACCTGCCGGTGGCGCGACTCGACGAGGACGACGAGGTCTACCGCACGCAGGGTGAGAAATACGCCGCGATCCTCGCCGAGATCGAGCGCGCCAACAAGCGGCTTCAGCCCGTCCTGGTCGGTACCGCATCGATCGAGAAGTCGGAAGTGCTGGCCGAATACCTGAAGAAGCACGGCTACAAGCAGATCGACTTCGGCTCCGAATCCGGCATGGAGAAGCTTTATGCCGCCGCTCGGGCCGGCAAGCCGGCAAAGATGTTCGCGGTGCTGAACGCGCGCTTCCATGAGCAGGAAGCCTATATCGTCGCGGAAGCCGGCGTGCCCGGCGCGATCACGATCGCGACCAACATGGCCGGCCGCGGTACCGACATCAAGCTCGGCGGCTCGCTCGACATGCGGATCCAGCAGGAGACCGCCACCATCACCGACGAGGCCGAGAAGGCGAAGAAGATCGAGCAGATCAAGGCCGACATCGAACGCTTCCGCGAGATCGTGCTGAAGGCGGAAGAAGACGTCGAGGTCGAGCCCGCCAAGGGGTCGAAGGCCGCCAAGACCGTGAAGAAGCCCGGCGGCCTCTACATCATCGGCTCCGAGCGTCACGAATCCCGCCGCATCGACAACCAGCTGCGCGGCCGTTCCGGCCGCCAGGGCGACCCCGGCCGCTCGAAGTTCTTCCTGTCGCTGGAAGACGATCTGATGCGCATCTTCGGCTCCGACCGGCTCGACAGCATGTTGCAGCGGCTCGGACTGCAGGAAGGCGAGGCCATCATCCATCCCTGGATCAACAAGGCCCTGGAGAAGGCGCAGCAGAAGGTCGAGGCGCGCAACTTCGACATCCGCAAGAACCTGCTCAAATTCGACAACGTCCAGAACGACCAGCGCAAGGTGATCTTCGACCAGCGCGTCGACCTGATGAAGGACGACAGCGTCGCCGAGACGGTGACCGACATGCGCCACGCCTTCGTCGAGGACGTGGTGACGAAGCATATCCCCGAGCACGCCTATGCCGAGCAGTGGGATACGGCCGGCCTCAAGGAAGAGCTGACGCGCGTGCTCGATGTCGACCTGCCGGTCGACGAATGGGCCAAGGAAGAGGGCATCGCCGACGAGGAGCTGCTGTCGCGCATCGAGAAGCATGTCGACGAGCGCATGGCGGCCAAGGTCGCGCAATGGGGCCCCGACGTGATGCGCTACGTCGAGAAGACCATCCTGCTGCAGACGCTGGATCACCTCTGGCGCGAGCACCTGATCATGCTCGACCATCTGCGCCAGGTGATCGGGCTGCGCGGCTATGGCCAGCGCGATCCGTTGCAGGAGTACAAGTCGGAAGCCTTCAACCTGTTCGAGACCATGATCGCGCATCTGCGCGAGGCGGTCACCGCGCAGCTGATGCGGGTCGAGATCGTGCCGCCCGAGCAGCCGCCGGAGCCGCTGCCGGTGATGGAGGCGCACAAGTTCGATCCGGATACCGGCGAGGACGAGTTCGCCCACGCCAAGGCCAATTTCGCCCAGGCCTCGCTGGTGCCGAATACCCCGCCTGCCGACCGCGATCCGAACAACCCCTCAAGCTGGGGCAAGGTCGGCCGCAACGAGGACTGCCCCTGCGGAAGCGGCAAGAAGTACAAGCACTGCCACGGAAGGTACGCGTAAGCCTGGGTGATTGCTGCGGTCCGGGTTCATCAAGCGGATCGGAGCGGAACGTCGGGCTGCTCTTGGCCGAGGCCGGGACTGTCGGAGGTGCGGAGCGAGTGCCCTCCGGATGCCGCAGCTTGCGATCCCGACCCGGTCACGCTTTCAGGCACATTGACCTCCAGATCCTTGGCGGGCCGCGCCTCGAGCTATTACCGCTCCGAAGCGCGATGACGACTCAACCTCATCTCATCGCGCTTTGGGGCGGCGCTCGCGTCGCAGCGGGTTCCGTCTTGCCTTGCCCGCAAGGAGGCGTAGGATCACTATTTTCAATCTAAGATAGTTGATTCAAATGCATAAGGTATTGGCGACATTGCGAGTGGTCGCGTCGGCTGCGGCATGTACGGTTCCCCTGCCGCTATCCGCGCAACAGTTGCCTTCCAATGTGTCGCCAAATCCGGTTGCCGGGGCCGGCAATCTGCCGGGCGCACTTGTCAGCAAGACCGCCTACGAGTTGTGGATGACCTGCCTGATCGTTGCGTTCGGGCTGATCGTCATCTGCCTGTACATCTATGCGGTCCGCCACATCCGCGACAAGCGTCCGGAAGACGTGTCCCGTGCCATGATCGTCGTCACGGTGATCACCGGGGCCCTGCTGCTCATCATCGGGGGATATTCGAACGAACAGATCGCACCCGCTTTCGGTTTGTTCGGCACCATCATCGGTTACATGCTCGGCCGAATGAGCCAGCCGCACCCGCCAACGAAGGAAACACCATCGACGGAGAAGGATGACCCGAGGTCATGATGCGGGCAGGCAGACTGGCCGTCGTGCTGTGCGCTTGCCTTTCCTGGCTCGGCTGTGCCTCGCATGCGGATGAGCTTCGCAGCTCCAATCAGATCCCGAAAGCCGCGCTCGCAAACGCCGTCATCCTGCGGAGCGTCGCGAATGCTCCACTCAAAGTCTCCTATCTCGACGGGGACTGGAAGGAGATCCAGATCTCACCCGGTCAGTCCGTGACGCTGCCGAACAGCGGCGGCGCAGTGTCGGTTGCCTATCATGACGGCGCCAAGATTCAATCCATCCAGCTGGCACCAGGGACTCAATACGTCCTCTATTGGGATGCTCAGGCGGCCAGATGGTCGATCGGTCCCTATGAGGCTGTCATGCGGGAAGGGAGCGGATTTCGCTCGAGGTAGACGATGCGACATGCAGTCCTTGCCTTTGGCCGGCTGGTCGCGATCGCGGTGCTCACCGCCCTCGGCCTTTCTCCGAGCGGCAGGGCGGCCGACTTCACTGTCGATTTGAAGAGGGCCGACTGCCAGTTGCGGATGGATGGTGAGATCGTTGCGGGTGACTTCGACAAGTTCAGGAAGAAGCTTCCCAGGGATTATCCGCCGATTGAAATGGGGCCGACGCTGTGCCTGAATTCACCGGGCGGCGATTTCGTCGAAGGGCTGAACATCGCCAGGTTCGTTTCCGGCGGGATATCGACCTCGATCGCTGCAGGAAATGCCTGCGAGTCGGCCTGTGGCTGGATCTTCCTTGCCGGTTTAAGCCGCAACAGGGCGGGGACCGAGTTGAGCCGCACAATGGATGCGCGGGCGACGCTATCGTTCCATGCCCCCTACATCGACCCTGACAAGGCGGCGACTGCCGCTGCCACTCCGACCACGTCAGGATCGCTCGACTTGAAGGCGTCGATTCAGGCGTACAATCAGGCCGTCGGTGAAATCGGACGCGATCTCCTCGCTTTGGCACAGAAGTACGCGACGCTGGATGTATCACAGCCGCTCGTACCCCCGACGCTTCTCGCGGAAGCCCTGGTCAAGGTTGGCAAGGACAAGCTTCTGGTCAATACGACCGGCTCGGCAATTCGCTGGTCGATCCGGGTGACGGGCTACAAGGGGCTCGTGCCGCGGACAAAGGCGGATGTGGTGCGGGCCTGCATCACGGCATCGGCCCTGGCGGATCAATTCTGGGACGATGGCTTCCTGTCGGCCTCGTCCCACGAGGAGTATCTCGCGCACTACGATTCGGGCTCCAGGACGCTTGTCGCGGAAGTCGTCGTTTCCGGCATCAAGGGAATCGCATGCGAGCTGGAATTCAATTTCGCCGACGACCTCGCAAGTCTGAACGGTGACATCACCGTGCGGGCAAATGTCGAACTGGATGAAAGCGTCACCAGAACATGGATCAGGGATCGCTACGGTCCAAAGTTGATCTCTCTGCCGGATTTCGGAGTCCTCGATCCAAAGACGCCGCTGAAGGATTTGCCGGCAGCGGCGGGCAAGCCCATCGATCCCCGCAGCCTCGCCACCGTTCAGGGACCTGCCTGGTGTGCCGCCCGAACGACAAGGTCAAAGGATGAGGAGGCGATCTGCGCCAGCGGCAAGCTATCGCTCTATGACGTGCTTCTGACCCGCTACTATGGCGAGGCAATTGGGAAGGGCGGCAACTCGGCCAGATCGAAGCTGGAGTCGGAGCAGCGGACATGGCTGGAGTGGCGCCGCGCGTGCGCCGACGACGGTGACTGTCTGGAGGCCGCCTATCATTTGCGGATCAAGCAAATGAAAGATCGCCTGGATGATGCATCCGGCGTCCGCATCGGTCACCCCTAGTCGTGGATGAGGCGACCCCGGAACCTCACCCCGCAAACGCTCTGTCGAGATCGGCGATGACGATCTTCTTCATCTTCATCATCGCCTGCATGGCGCGGTCGGCCGCCTTGCGATCGGGGGTGCCGAGATAGCGGCCGAGTGCCGTCGGCACGACCTGCCAGGACAGGCCGAATTTGTCCTTGAGCCAGCCGCAATTGCCTTCCTCGCCGCCGTCGGCCGTCAGGCGCTTCCAGAAATAATCCACCTGCTCCTGGGTCTCGACGCTGATGAAGAACGACACCGCCTCGTTGAACCTGAATTTCGGGCCGCCATTGAGTGCGTTGAACCGCTGGCCCTCGAGCTCGAAGCTCGCCATGAAGTCGCTGACGGCCTCGACCTTGGCGTTGGGAAACACCGATTTGTAGAAGTCGACGGCCTCGCGGACGTTGTTGTCGAGCCAGAGGAACGGGGTGATCGAAGTCATGGGGCAGGGTCCTCGTCGGGGGCGGGTGTACCCCTAGGACGCGCCAAGCAGCGCGCATCCGACAATTCGGCGGCAGACTTTTTTCGACAGGTGGCTTGCCCGCGGCCGGGAAGCCGGCGCGGCCGGTCAGTTCGCGGTGCCGATCAGGCTTTCCAGCAGGCGCTTGAGCTCGTTGGTCGATTTGTCGCCATAGCTCTCGACGATGTGTTCCTCCTGGCTCACCGCCAGCGAGTTCAGCCGCCGTGACAGCGCCTTGCCGTGGTCGGAGACGAACATCAGGACCTTGCGGCGGTCCTTGGGATCCTGCACGCGATAGACCAGCGCGTCCGACACCATGCGGTCGATCATCTTGGTCAGCGTCGGGTGGTTGAGCAGCACCGCATCGGCAAGCTCGCCCATCGAATGCCCGTTGCCGTCAGACAGCACTTTGAGGATGCGCCACTGCTCCACCGGCACGCCCTCCTTGCTCAGCCGCGTCTCCAACTGCCGGTTGATCTCCCGGTTGGCTTGCGCGAGCAGGTAGGCGAGGTGTTCGGTGATGGGGGAGTTTTCTTTCGACGGTTTAGCCACGGGCGTGAGACTTCGTATTGGTCCAAATGAGCGAATGACTGGCAATCGTTGCTGCATCTATATGCACTTCAATTGTTGAATATTCAATATTTTCAAAATAGGATTATTGCCCAACAATCGGGCGGAAGGCGGCGGCCGCCCGCGAAACGTGCTTTTGGGGTCTGTGCCTGACAGGAGTTGGTGTGCGCTCGACGGTCAACTTCCCGGCTCGTGGCGAGCCTGCGTTTCCGCCGTCCCTGCTGCTGAGGAATCTGACGTCGTCGGCGGCCGATTTTGCGTTGTCGCCGGACGATCGGGCCCTCGGGCGCGGCCGCGCGCGCAGCAAGCTCCGGATCGGCGGCTTCATCTGCTGCTCCGGTTCGCCCGGGGTCTGGGGACCCTGCGCCACCTCGAGCGCGCAACTTGCCGTCGCCGAAATCAACAAGCGCGGCGGGATCCTCGGACGCGAGATCGAACTGTCGATCTATGACGCCGGCGGCTCGACCGAGGAGGTCGTCGATCGCGCCGAGCAGGCCCTTGCGTTCGACGATCTCGATCTCGTCATCGGACTGCACACCAGCGCGGTCCGTGTCGCCTTGCGCAAGGTCATCACCCGCGAGGGCATCCCCTATATCTACACGCCGGTCTACGAGGGTGGCGAGCAGACGCCCGGCGTGGTGGCGATCGGCGAGACGCCGCGCTGGCAGAGCCGGCCGTCGATTCACTGGCTGGCCGAGGCCAAGCGTGCCACGCGGTGGTATCTGATCGGCAGCGACTATGTCTGGCCGTGGCAATCGCATCGCGCGGTCAAGCGCTACATCGCCGAAACCGGCGGATACGTCGTCGGCGAGGAGTTCGTTCCGCTCGGCGAGGACAATCACGAGCCGCATCTGGCGCGCATCCGCGCCGCAAAGCCCGATGTCGTGCTGATCTCGCTGATCGGCACCGACAGCATCACCTTCAACCGCGCCTTCGGCGAATGCGGTCTTGCCGCCACCACGCTGCGGCTCGCCGGTGCGATGGACGAGACCGTGCTGCTCGGCATCGGCGCCGACAATTCCGAGAACATGTTCTGCGCCTCCGGCTATTTCCCCGGCATCGCCTCACGCGCCAATGACGACTTCCAGAGCCGCTATTTCACGATGTTCGGTCCGAACGCTCCGCCGATCGGCTCGCTCGGTCAGTCCAGCTATGAGGGGCTGTGCCTGCTCGAGGCCGCCGCCGCCAAGGCCGGCACATTGGCGATGCGTCCGTTGCTCGCAGCGGCGCGCAACATCGTCTACAGCGGCGCGCGCGGGCCGGTCATCGTGCGCGACGGCCGTGCCAGGATGTCGATGCATCTCGCCGAGGCCGATGGTCTCGACTTTCGGCTGATCAAGCCGATCTGAGGCGCGCCCGCTTCGGCGTGCCGGTCTTGTGAAATAATGCTTGAAAAGGAAAATATTTCCGTTTTGAATAGTGCGGCGGGGATCCGGGGCTTGCGCCCGCGAGCCGGTATCGCGTCCCCGCAAAAGGACTAGCAAGGATCAAAAACGCCAGGAGAGCGCCGTGACAGTCGTCCTTCCCACGCCAACGCAACTTCGTGCCGTCGCCGAACAGTGCGGCCTGTCGCTCACCGATGAGGACGTGGCCTCGTTCCGCGGCCTGATGCAGGGCTCGATCGACGCCTACAACCTGATCGCCGCGATGCCCGACGAACTGCCGGAGGTGAAGTATCCGCGCACGCCGGGTTATCGCCCCGCGCCTGAGGATAACAAGCACAACGCCTGGTACCGCAAATCGACCGTGAAGGGCGCAGCCTCCGGCAAGCTCAAGGGCAAGACCGTCGCGCTGAAGGACAACATCATGCTGGCGGGCGTGCCGATGACCAACGGCTCGTCGACGCTGGAAGGCTATGTGCCCGACTTCGACGCCACCATCGTCACCCGGATGCTGGATGCCGGCGCCGAGATCGTCGGCAAGGTGCATTGCGAGCATTTCTGCCTGTCCGGCGGCAGCCACACCGGCTCGTTCGGGCCGGTGCACAATCCGCACAAGATGGGCTACTCGGCCGGCGGCTCGTCGTCCGGCTCGGGCGTCGTCGTCGCGCTCGGCGAGGTCGACATGGCGATCGGCGGCGACCAGGGCGGCTCGATCCGCATGCCGTCCTCGTTCTGCGGCACCTATGGCATGAAGCCGACCTGGGGGCTCGTGCCCTATACCGGCATCATGCCGATCGAGATCTACGTCGATCACACCGGCCCGATGACCGCGACGGTGGAAGACAACGCGCTGCTGCTCGAAGTGCTCGCCGGCGACGACGGCTACGATCCGCGCATCAAGGCGCCGAAGGTCGAGGACTACACCAAGGCGCTGGGGGCCGGCGCCAAAGGCATGAAGATCGGCATCGTCAAGGAAGGTTTCGAGCAGCCGAATGCGGAAGCTGCCGTCAACGAAAGCGTGCGCGAGGCGGCCAAGCGCTTCAAGGATCTCGGCGCCTCGATCGAGACCGTGTCGATCCCGATGCACCTGGCCGGCGGGGCGATCTGGACCCCGATCGGCACCGAAGGCCTGACCCAGACCATGATGTTCGGCGACGGCTACGGCCTCAGCCGAGGCGACCTCTATTCGACCTCGCTGATGGATTTCCATCGCGGCTGGCGCCGCCAGGCGGACTCGTTGTCCGAGACCACCAAGCTGTTCATGATGCTCGGCACCTACATCAACAACAATTTCGGCCCGCGCTTCTACGGCAAGGCGCTCAACATCTCGAGGCGGCTGACCGCGGCCTATGACAAGGCCTTCAAGGACTACGACCTGTTGCTGATGCCGACCACGCCGATGAAGGCGACGCCGCTGCCGGGGCCCAATGCCAGCCGCGAGGAGTATGTGATGCGCGCGCTCGAGATGATCTCGAACACCGCGCCGTTCGACATCACCCATCATCCCGCGATGTCGCTGCCCTGCGGCATGGTCGACGGCCTGCCGGTCGGGCTGATGCTGGTGGGGCGGATGTTCGAGGAATCCACCATCTACCGCGCCGCGCATGCGTTCGAGCAGGCCGGCGACTGGAAGAAGATGTGAGGCGCCGCTTGTCGCAGCCACCCGCCGAAAGGATCGTCGCAAGGGTCGATCGCCATGGCTAGCATCTTCGCCGCGGCGTTCGAGATCGTCAGCTTCGGTGCGATCATCGTTCTGGTCGTGCTGGGGCTCGGCATCATCGCCAGCATGATGGGCATCTTCAACTTCGCGCAGGGCGAGTTCGTCCTGCTCGGGGCCTACGTCACCTATCTGGCGTATAGCGGCGGGCTGCCGATCTGGGTAGGCATGGTGGCGGCGCCCTTCGTGGTCGGCGCGCTCGGCTTCGTGCTGGAGGCGCTGATCATCAGGCGGTTCTACGCCGCGCCGATCGTGGCGATGCTCGGCACCTATGCGCTCGGCCTGATCATCCGCGAGAGCGTGCGCGGGCTGATCGGCGGCTTCTATCTCACGGTGCCGGAGCCGATCGGCGGCTCGATCGACCTCGGCTCCATCCACATCTCGGCCTGGCGCTTCACCATCATCGTGATCACGCTCCTGGTGATGGGCGCCTGCTACCTGCTGCTGTCGCGCACCTCGTTCGGCCTGCGCGTCCGCGCCACGCTGGAGAATCCTTCGCTGGCCCGCGCCTCGGGAATCTCGACGCCGCTGATCTACGGCACGACATTCGCCTTCGGCGCGGCGCTGGCGGGACTTGCCGGCGCGCTGATCGTGCCGGTATTCAGCCTGTTCGCCGATCTCGGCATCCGCTTCCTGATCCAGGGCTTCGTCGCGGTCATGGTCGGCGGGGTCGGGTCCTTCATCGGGCCGGTCGCGGGCGCCGGCGTGATCGGCACGCTCAGCGCCGCATTGCCATGGGTCATGTCGCCGGTCGTCGCCGACGTGCTCGTCTTCGTGCTCGCCATCGCCTTCATCAAATTCCGGCCGCAGGGCCTCATTTCGGGGAAAGGGGTTTAGTCAGATGTCCTCAGATCGCATGCATCTCACACGCCGCCGCTTCATGAGCAACTTCGCCTTCGCGTCGGGCGCGATCGCCACCGGCCTCGGCAGCTGGGTGGTCAGGCCCGACTGGGCCAACGCCGCCGAAGCCCCGATCAAGGTCGGCATCGCGACCGACCTGACCGGCCCGATCGCCTATGCCGGCAACGCCGACGCCAACGTCGCCAAGATGGTGATCAAGCAGATCAATGATGGCGGCGGCCTGCTCGGCCGTCCGCTCGAGCTCTATATCGAGGATACCGCCTCCAACGAATCGATCGCGGTCGGCAACGTCCGCAAGCTGATCCAGCGCGACAAGGTCGACATGGTGCTGGGCGGCATCACCTCCTCGATGCGCAACGCGATCAAGGACCCGATCGTGGCGCGCGGCAAGACGCTCTACATCTATCCGCAGCTCTACGAAGGCAAGGAGTGCACGCCGTATCTGTTCTGCACCGGGCCGACGCCGGCGCAGCAGTGCGACGAGTTCATCCCCTGGCTGATCAAGAACGGCGGCAAGAAGTTCGCGCTGCCGAGCGCCAACTACGTCTGGCCGCACACGCTCAACGTCTACGCCCGCAAGGTGATCGAATCCAACGGCGGCGAGGTGGTGTTCGAGGAATACTACCCGCTCGACCAGGTCGACTTCTCCGCGACCGTCAACCGCATCATCTCCAACAAGGTCGATGTGGTCTTCAACACCGTGATCCCGCCGGGCGTCGGTCCGTTCTTCAAGCAGCTCTACGAAGCGGGCTTCCTGAAGAATGGCGGGCGGCTCGCCTGCGTCTACTATGACGAGAACACGCTCAACATCAACCAGGCCAACGAGATCGAGGGCCTCGCGAGCTGCCTCGACTATTTCAAGGTGCTGACCAAGGAGGACCCGGTCAGCGCCAAGATCCAGGCCGCCTATGACAAGGAGTTCCCGGGCAACATCCTGTTCGCCGCCGGCAGCGCCGCCACCGGAACCTATCGCGGGCTGAAACTGTGGGAGGCCGCGGTCAAGGAAGCCGGCAAGGTCGACCGCGAGTCGGTTTCGGCCGCCCTCGATCACGCCAAGATCGCCGAGGGGCCGGGTGGGCCCGCCGAGATGGTTCCGGGCAAGCGCCACTGCAAGATGAAGATGTATACTGCGGTGGCCAAGGGCGGGACCTACGAGATCGTGGCGCGCAGCAACGGTCTCGTCGATCCCAAGGAATGCTGAGCGAGCGATGGGTGCAGCAGAGCAGGCCGTCGCTCGCCTCAGCGAGGGACCGGTTGTCGTGACGGGTGAAGGCGTATCGGCGGAAAGCGCGCCGGCGGGACAGGCATCGGCAGGACGAAGGGTCCTGCCGATCGTCGAAGCGCTGGTGCTGCTCATCGCACTGGTCCTGCCGCTGGTCCTGCAGGATTATCTGACGGTGTTCGCCACCCGCGTGATCATCCTCGCGCTGTTCGCGATCTCGTTCGACCTGGTGTGGGGCTATGCCGGCATCATGAGCTTCGGCCAGGCGCTGTTCTTCGGCGCCGCCGGCTACGGCGTGGCGCTGCTGGCGCGCGACCTCAACGTCACCTCGATCTTCCTGATCCTGCCCGCGGGGACGCTGATCGGGCTCACCGCGTCACTGCTGCTCGGCGGATTCCTGCTGCTCGGGCGCTATCCGTCGAGCGTGATCTTCGTCTCGCTCGGCACGCTGACCGGCTCCTACGCCGCCGATCGGCTCGCGCGCGGCTGGTATTATCTCGGCGGCCAGAACGGCATCCCGTCGATTCCGTCGATGTCGCTCGGCAGCTATGACTTCGAGGAAGGGACGACCTTCTACTATCTCGCGCTCGGCATCCTGGTCGTGGTCTACCTGCTGTGCCGCTTCCTGGTGCGCTCGCAGTTCGGGCTGGCGCTCGCCGGCCTGCGCGAGAACGAGCAGCGCATCGCCTTCTTCGGCTACAAGGCGCAGCACCTCAAGGCGATCATCTTCGCGATCGGCGGCACCATCGCGGGCCTCGCCGGCAGCCTCTACGCCTTCCACGAAGGCTTCGTCTGGCCGAACATGCTCGGCGTCGTGTTCTCGACCCAGGTCGTGCTTTACGTTCTGTTCGGCGGCTCCGGCACGCTGATCGGCGCCGTGATCGGCACAGTCATCATCGAGGGCGTCAGCTTCTGGCTGTCGGACAATTACCGCGACGTCTGGCCGATCATCCTCGGCGTGCTGCTGCTGCTCGTGATCATGTTCCGCCCGCTCGGACTGATCTCCTTCGTGCTCGGCGAGCGCGAGCGGGTCGGCAGCTTCGGCATCAGGCCAAGGGAGAAGCGCGATGCCGCTCCTTGAGGCCGCAGGGATCAGCAAGGTGTTCGGCAAGCTCACCGCGCTTGATGGCGCCGGCCTGACGGTCGGCGAGAACGAGTTCCACGGCCTGATCGGCCCGAACGGCTCGGGCAAGAGTACGCTGATGAAATGCGTCGCCGGCGCCGAGGTGCCGACCACGGGCAAGGTCAGCTTCATCAACACCGATATCACCACGTTCACGCCGACCGAGCGCGCCCGCGCCGGCATGAGCCTGAAATTCCAGATCACCTCGGTGCTGCCGACACTGACGCTGTACGACAACATCCTGCTGGCGTTGCAGGCGCATTCATCCCTGTTCGACCTGGTGTTCTCGCGCACGCGCAAGACTCTGCACGATCAGGTGATGATGATGCTCGCGCAGTTCCGCCTCGCCGATCGCGCCCATGATGCCGCCGCGACCCTGTCGCACGGTCAGCAGCAATGGCTCGAGATCGCGATGGCGCTGGCCGGCCGGCCGCGCCTGCTGCTGCTCGACGAGCCGACCGGCGGCATGAGCCTCGAGGAGCGCCGCGTCACCGGCGAGCTGTTGCAGCCGATCAAGCAGCATTGCTCGCTCGTCATCGTCGAACACGACCTCGACTTCATCCGCGACATCTGCGACCGCCTCACGGTGCTCGACCAGGGCCGCGTGCTGGCGTCGGGTACCGTCGCGGAGATCCAGAGCAACAAGAGCGTCCAGGAGATCTATCTTCGCCGTGCCTGACCCAACCTTCCTCGATATCAGGCATCTCGATGCCGGCTATGGCCGCAGCCAGGTGCTGTTCGATGTCAGCATCGACATCCCCTGGCGCGGCGGCGTCGCCGTGCTCGGCCGCAACGGTGCCGGCAAGACCACGCTGATGAAGACCATCGTCGGCGAACTCGCGAGCTCGCAGGGCCAGTTGTTCTTCGACGGCCGCGACATCACGCGCAGCCGCACCGAGCAGCGGGTGCGCTCCGGCATCGGCTACGTGCCGCAGGAGCATTCGGTGTTCGCCCGGCTCTCGGTGCGCGACAACCTCGCCGTCGGCTCGCTGCTCAATCGGGAGTCGAGCGCCGTCGACCGCGTCCTGACCATCTTCCCGAAGCTCGGCCAGCGCCTCGACCAGCCGGCCGGCACGCTCTCGGGCGGCGAGCGCAAGATGCTGGCGATCGGCCGCGCCATGCTCGGCAATCCGAAGCTGCTCCTGCTGGACGAGCCGACCGAAGGCGTCTGGATCGGCGTCATCGAGGAGATCACCGAGCGGCTGATCGAGCTTGCCAAGGACATCTCGCTCGTGATCGTCGAGCAGCATCTCGACCTCGCGCTGCGTGTCGCCGACTACGCCTATGTGCTCGACCGCGGCCGCGTCGCGCTGCAGGGCGCGGCGGGCGAGGTGCGGAGCGATCCGGAGTTGCTGCGGTACCTGGCGCCGTGAGGCGAATGCGGCTTCCGCTCATGTCCTCTCGACAAGATGCGCCCGCGAGGGCGCAGGGTCGAACCGGTCGGCGAAATACTGGGTTTCGTGGGCCACCAGTCCGTCGCGGAACTCCATGATGCTCACCGTGTAGGACGGGATGCCGTCATAGGTCAGCACGAATTCGGTGACCCAGAGATCGCCGGACCCGATCATCCGTCGCACGGTAAAGCGCTTCTTGTTGGGCTGGAGGGTCCGGCTCTGCTGGATGTTTCGACGGCCGCGGATCCGCTCGCCCGATTGCGGATAATCGAGCACGGCATCGTCATGATAGATGTCGTGCTCGGTCTCGAAGTCGCTCGCATCAGACGCATCCCAATGGCGCTGCAGCGCCAACCGAATAGTTTGATCGTGCATTTTCGAGCTCCCACATGCGGTTTCAACGGAGGCCGATCCAGCGTCCCGAACGTGGGAAGCTATTTGCTGATCGCGCCAGTCGTGTGTCGCTCGGAACCCGCCCCGCTCGAACGGGCTACTTGTCGGATAGGGTACCCCCCTATATTATGGGGCCATGTCACATACCATCAAGCACAAATCCAGGCTCATGGGCCGGGTCAGGCGCATCAAGGGGCAGATCGAGGCGGTCGAGCGTGCGCTCGAATCCGAGCTCGGCTGCGCCGATGTGCTGATGCTCGTCGCTTCGGTGCGCGGGGCCGTGAACGGGCTCACCGCCGAGCTGCTCGAAGACCACATCCGCCATCACGTCGTCGATCCCGCGCGTGAGAAGGATCCGGAGAAGGCGCAGGGTGCCTCTGATCTGATCGACGTCGTCCGCACATATCTCAAGTGACGCGATGACCGATCTCGCCCAATTGCTGCAGCAGGGCTCCGCCCATGCCTGGCTGTTCGTGCCGAGCGCGATCCTGCTCGGCGCGCTGCATGGCATGGAGCCGGGCCACTCCAAGACCATGATGGCGGCCTTCATCATCGCGGTGCGCGGCACCGTGCTGCAGGCAGCGCTGCTCGGCCTGTCGGCCGCGCTCTCTCATACGGCAATCGTGTGGGCGGTGGCGCTCGGAGGATTGTATTTTGGCCGGCAATGGAGCGGCGAGGAGAGCGAGGCCTGGTTCCAGATCGGCTCAGCGGTCCTGATCATCGGCATCGCCGTCTGGATGGCGTGGCGGACCTGGCGCGAGCAGCACGCCGGGGATCATGATCACGACCACCATCATCACCATGACGAGGTGGTCCGGATCGCGATCGCCGGCGGCGTGCTGACGCTCGAGATCTTCGAGGACGGCGTGCCGCCGCGCTGGCGTATTCGCGCCGAACACGGCACGCTGCCGGCGCCTGATGCGATCATGCTGGAAACGCTGCGGCCCGACGGTGCGCGGCAGTCGTTCGCGCTCGTCGGCCGCGACGGCTTCCTTGAAAGCGTCGACGAGATTCCGGAGCCTCACGCCTTCAGGGCTAGATTGTCGCTGCGCGGGCGCGCCGATGTGTTCGAGACCGCGTTCGATGAGCATGACCACGACCACAGCCACTTGAATCTCGGCGAAGAGGATGACGCGCACGCCCGCGCGCACGCCGCCGACATCCGCAAGCGCTTTGCTGGGCGGACCGTCACGACGTGGCAGATCGTGCTGTTCGGGCTGGGCGGTGGCCTGATCCCGTGTCCGGCGGCGATTACCGTGCTGCTGCTCTGCATCCAGCTCAAGCAGTTCAGCCTCGGCTTCACTTTGGTGCTCTGTTTCGGCATCGGGCTTGCGATCACGATGGTCTCGACCGGCGTGCTGGCGGCCCTGAGCATGCGCCATATCGAGCGGCGCTGGACCGGCTTCAGCCGCTTCGCGCGCCAGGCGCCATACGCTTCGGCGGCGCTGATCGTCGTCGTCGGGCTCTACACGGGATGGCTGGGCCTGAGCGCGATTTAGCGCTCTTCAAGATGTCTGGTCGTGCAACTCAGGCACCATGATCGACGAACATGCGCCAAAAACCTTCAAACAACGCCAGGAGGATGAGCAGCGTCGACGCGGTCAGCAGAACGCCGGCTGCGAGGTGATGATAGGGCGCGCCTTCGGTGAGCAGGAATCCGATCAATGATACGCCGATCAGGCAAGCCCAACCGGCCAGGGTGAGCCAGGACTCCCGGACCAGGGCGGACAATCTGTCCGCCATCGTCACCTTCCCTGGCCCGGATCGGCTGGTCTGCTGCTCTCTGGTCATTTGCGTGTGACCGATCCAGAAGCATGCACGCACATCCGGGCATCATCCCGGGACGCTGGTGCGGATGATCGCCGGATTCTGCGCCGGCAGGCGTTCGAGATACTTCAGCGCGGCCTTGAGCTGCGTGTCCCGATCGGTTCCGATCAACTCCTCCTTGATCGGCGGCGAAGTCGTTTCCGCCGGCGCGCCCTTCGCCTCCGGCGCTGCGTCGGATTTCGACAGCGTGCCGGGATTGGCGAACGACCCGTGGAGCTGGGCTTCGCGCCAGACCATCGAATTCGCGACCTGCTCGTCCTTGGCCGCCTGCACGACGACGTCGGGTGTGATCCCGTTGCCCTGGATCGAGCGGCCCGACGCGGTGTAGTAGAGGGCGGTCGTCAGCCGCAGGGCGCCGTGGTCCTTGATCGGGATGATGGTCTGAACCGATCCCTTGCCGAAACTCTGCGTTCCCATCACCGTCGCGCGATGGCGATCCTGCAGCGCTCCGGCAACGATCTCGGATGCCGACGCCGAGGCGCCGTTGACGAGAACCACCATGGGGGCGTCAGGCAGCAACGCACCCGTTGCGGGCGCCGCGAACGATTGATCGTCGTTCCCATTGCGTCCGCGGATCGAGACGACCGTCCCGCCATTGAGGAAATCGCCGGAGACGTCGACCGCGGAGGCGAGCAGTCCGCCAGGATCGTTTCGCAGGTCGAGAACGACCCCCGAAAGCCTGCCATTGGCCTCGTGCTGCAGCGTCGAGATGGCGTGCTGGAGTTCGGTCGGCGTCTCCTGGCCGAACTCGCTGATCCGCAGATAAGCCACATCATTCGGTTCCAGCCGCGACTTGACGCTGTGAATCTCGATGACCTGCCGGGTGAGGGCCACGTCGAAGGGTGACTCGTTGCCGCGCTGGATCGTCAGTTTCACGGTCGTTCCCGGTTGTCCGCGAATCTTCCGGATCACCTCCATCAAATCGGCGCCATGCGTGCTTTGGCCGTCGACCGACACGATCGCATCGCCAGGCTGCACGCCAGCGCGCGCGGCCGGCGTGTCGTCGATCGGCGAGAGCACGGTGGGCAACCCGTTGTGATCCATGATCTTGAGGCCGATGCCGCCGAATTTTCCGCTGATGTCTTCCGTGGATTCGCGAAATTCCGGCTCGGTCATGTAGGCGGAGTGCGGATCGAGACGCGACAGCATCCCTTTCAACGCGGCGTCGGTAAGCTCGCTCGATCCGACCGGATGCACGTAGTCCTGCTGCACGAGCTGCATCACGCCGGCAAGAAGTCCGAGATCGGTCCGCGATGGACCGGCGGCGACGTCGGATGCGAGAGCGAAGCCCGCGATGGAGGCCGAGGCCACGCAGGCGATTGCGATTATGCGTAAATGGGATGTCTTCATTGCTTACCCGTCCGGTGGATGTGCTCAAGACGCGAGCGCGCCGCGCAAGCCGCGGCGGCATGGCTGACTGAGCATGATCCTGACGGGTTGGGACCGAAAGGATCACACCAATCAAACAGATGAGATCACGATGCGGTTCCATGTCATCGCATCGTGATCCGGAGGCCCCCGCCGTCGCGCCTAGGAGCACACGCGACGGCAGGTCCGCCGCCTGCCTAGCCGATCGGCATGGCGACGAAGTGGGTATTGTCCGATGTCTTGACGCGCATCAGGACATCATGCTTGCCGTTGGACTTCGCTTCCGAGAGCGCGCCGCGCAGGTCGGCCGCGGTGCTGACATCCTTGCCGCCGACGGCCAGGATGACATCGCCGGACTTGAAGCCGTGCTCGGCCGCCGGGCCGTCCGGCTCGACCGCCGTCACGACGACGCCCTTGTCGCCGGCGCCTCCGACGTCGCCCGCCGGGGCAACCGATAGACCGAGATGGGGAACGTCCTTCGTCGAGCCCTGCTCGGATTCGTCGGCGCGGGCAACCTTCTGGGTCTCGTTCGGCATCTTGGCGAGGGTCACGTCGACGGTCTGCGCCTCGCCCTTGCGCAGGATGTCGAGCTTCGCCGAGGTTCCGGGAGCCATACCCGAAATCTCGCGCGCGAGTGTTCGCGAATCCTTGACCGCGTTGCCGTTGACCTTCGTGATCACGTCACCCGGCCGGATACCGGCCTGTGCCGCCGGCGTATTCGGCTGGGCCTCGTCGACCAGCGCACCCTGGGCCTGCTTCAAGCCGAGGCTCTCGGCGATACCAGCGGTGACCGGCTGCACCTGCACGCCGATGTAGCCGCGCGTCACCGTGCCGTGCTCCTTGAGCTGGGCGACGATCATCTTGACGGTCGGAGCCGGCACGTCGAACCCGATGCCGACCGAGCCGCCGGACGGCGAGTAGATCGCGGTGTTGACGCCGATCACGTTGCCATTGGCGTCGAAGGTTGGTCCGCCGGAGTTGCCCTTGTTGATGGGCGCATCGATCTGGATGTAGTTGTCATAGGGGCCCGCGCCGATATCGCGTCCCTCTGCCGAGATGATGCCGGCGGTCACCGTGCCGCCGAGGCCATAGGGGTTGCCGACCGCCACGACCCAATCGCCGACGCGAGGGGCCTTGCTTTCGAGATTGACGTAGGTGAAGTCGGACTTGCCCTCGACCTTGATGAGCGCAAGATCCGTCTTCGGATCGGTGCCGATCACCTTCGCGGTATAGATGGTGCCGTCGTCCGTCGTGACCTGCACGGACTTGGCGTGATCGACGACGTGGTTGTTGGTCACGGCATAGCCGTCCGCGGAAATGAAGAAGCCGGAGCCGACGCCGGTGATGATCTCATGGCGCTGCAGCTTGCCGCCGGGAACACCGTCCTGACCAAACTGGCGGAAGAATTTCTCGAAGGGGGTGCCTTGCATGGACGGAGGCATGTTCTCCGCATTCGGCCCGGCCGCGTCGCTCCCTTCGTCCAGCTTCACGCGGACTGAAATGACCGCCGGCTTGACCTTCGCGACGAGGTCGGCGAAGCCCGCGGGACCTTGCGTCTGTGATGTCGAGGTCGTCGCGGCGAAAGCCTGGCCGCCAAATCGGCCGTATCCGATCGGTCCCCCCGCGACTACTGCGGCGCCGATCACCGCAACGGAGCCGAGCAGTGTCAGTCGTCGCGCCGACAGGGGCCTGCGAGATGTGCGATCGCGTGAGTTATTGTTGTCGTTTGGCATGATGTCTCTCCCAAATGGTAGCGTTATGTCGCTGAGACGAACTTATTGCCGCCGCATTACGGCGTCCTGTCTGGCGGATTAATTCGAGGGATAGGTTGTTAAATTCGCGGTAAGCTCCGCGAACGATGCATGCGCGAAACTTCAGGGCGAGACGCATGAGGGCGAGACGCATGAGGGCGAGACGCATGAGATCGCCGACGCGTGCCGCATCGATGGCTGCCGCTGCCGTCCCGTCTCGCATGTGACTGCGCGAGCTCCTGGCATTGATTTGCCCGACGGCGCAAGCCCGTCGTTCAAAAATATTTCGGTTTATCGTAATGGCAAATCAGTGTATAGATTTTCCGTCTCACCCGATCGAGGGGCGCTCGCGATCGTCACGAACGCGCGGTGGGATGCGGTGGACGTTGCATGCGTGACTGACGAGAGCGCATGAAGCGGACGGCGAAATCGTGCAGGCCTGACGCCCTAGTGGCAGGTGTCTCCCGCGAGATGCGAAAGCATCTTCGCGAGACGGTGACAAAACAGCCCAGTCTCGCCGGGGCGAGCACGTATAAGCCGTAACCCATCGCGCAGGGAAAGCCGGATTGCTCCGGTTACACCTGTGGTCCTACCCCCGTGCTTTCTACACTGCACGGGGCCCATGGGTGCGATCGGCACCCGGCTTTCCCTGCGCCCTCCGATCAAGAGAGGGCGAAACGAGATGCAAAGCTCGGGCAAATCATGTCGCGAGAAGGATGCTCCTTGTCTGCGTCATTGCGAGCCGACGGGTCGCGCGAATGCGCGTCCGATGACAGGCTCCGCGACGCGATCATCGGTCCGCATAAGCGGATCAATGGATTGCTTCGTCGCTTCAGCGCAAGATTGCTTTTTCTGTCGCGAACTCCTCGCAATGACGGGGGAGATCGCGGCACAAATTCAATGTCGTCCCTGCGAAGGCAGCGACCCATAACCACGAATGCTGATCATTTTGCGTCGCTCGAACGACGAGTCCCACCCACACATCTGCCGCGGCGTGGGCCCGGCCTTCGTCGGGACGAGGCAAGCGTGCGTCTATTTCACTGCCGAGAAACGGTTGTCGAACGAGCTCGACTGCACGACCGGTGCGGAGCCCGCGAGCTGCGAGCTGGTGGTGGACGCAGGCTGAGGAGCGGCGGCGGCGGTGTCGGTGACCGAGGGCTTCAGCGCCGGCTTGGCGGCCTGCTTGCTCTCGGCCTTCGGCGCGACACGGACCACGGATTGCGGCTTGGCCTCGGCGACCTTCGGCCTGGCCGGGACCGGAGCGGCCGACGGGTGCGCCGCGGTCGCCTGGCTGGCGTCGGCGGTGCTGCTGATGCCGACCTTGCGGGCGAAGCTGGAGAAGAAGCTTTCGGACTGGCCGGCCGGCGCCGCGGTTGCCACGCGTGTCGCCGGTGCCGTGGTCGCGGTCGTTGCCACCGCCGGCTCGGCCTGCTGCCGCTCCAGATTCGGCCGCGGCGGATTGACCGTTCCGGGGATCGTGCCGGGAGCGCGCGCCAGCGACATCGATGCCAGCGCCTGGCTGTCGCCGCCGTCGGACAGACCGGTGTTTCCCTCCGGAATCTTCGAGGCGAAGATCGCATTCATGCCGCCGTCGATGCCGGTATTGAGGCGTGCCATCGGCGTGCCCTTCGAGACCAGCTTTGCGAACTCGGCATTGTCCCGCTGCTCCTTCTCGCGCACTGCGCTCTGGATCTCGTCGGGAATCACATAGGCCGGGCACTTGGCGGACGCATTGAACACCGGATCACGCGTCGCGTCCGGCGGCTTCGCCGCGTCGAACACGTATTTCTTCTCGCAGAAGTCGACCTTCGGCTCCCGCTTCGTCACCTCGAAATGATCATTGCCTTCCTTGATCATCTTCCAGAAAGGCATGTTCGGGTTGTTGCGGTGCTTGGCCAGGTTGGCCGCCGTCATGTGGAACGGATAGGCCTGGAACTGAAATGCCTTCTGGCCACCGAAGAAGGACTCGCGCCCCAGCGAATAGATCTCCGCGATCTGCTCGTCGGTCATCGCGTAGCAGCCGCGCGAGGAGCAGTCGCCATGCACCATCAGCTCCGAGCCGGTGCGGCCGAGTGCCTTGTCGAAGGCGTTGGGGTAGCCGGTATTGAAGGAGAGATAGTAGGCCGACTGCGGATTCATCTGGCTGGGGTTGATCGAATAGAAACCCTCGGGCGCCTGGCGGTCGCCTTCGCGCACCTTGGGGCCGAGGTCGCCCGACCAGCGGCAGATCGGATAGGTCTTGAGCAGCGCGAAGTCGCCGGAGCGTGTCTGCTTCCAGACCTCGAGCTCGGCTTCCTCCTTGAAGAGACGGACCAGGATCGGCGACTGCAGGTCCATGTCCTTCTCGACCATGGCGGCGACGAGCTTCGGCGGGACCGGCTGGTTGGCCTTGGCGTTGGTGGCGAGCGAGACCTGGTCGGTGTCACAACCGGCGAGCAACACGGCCGCGGCGAGGCCCGCGGAGGTCAAAAGCGCGCGTACGAGCGTACGATCAGTCAAGTCCCAAGCTCCACACCCACCGGGCGATTTTCGCGACCCCAACACGGCGAAAAAGCCCTGAAGCCATTACGTAAAATATTAGCCTTCGACCCCCCTGCTCGCAACCTGAACAGGGGCGACCAGACCGCAACGTAGCAGGCATGGTTCAAGGAATGTTAAAGACCCGACCAGGGGCCGAATTGCGGCCGAATTGGTCGATTTGGCAGGAATTTTGGCCGATTTCGGCGCGTCAGCCGAGCTTGCGGCCGATATCGAGGAATTTCTGGCGGCGCTGTTTGCGAATCGCGTCAGGATCAAGATTTCGTAGGTCGCCGAGGGCCTGGGCGATGGCATCGCCCGTGATGGCGATCATGGCCGCCGGATCGCGATGGGCACCGCCGGCGGGCTCTTTCAGGATCTGGTCGATCACGCCAAAGCGCAGCATGTCCTGGGCGGTGATCTTCATGCTGTTGGCGGCTTCCTGCGCCTTGGTGCCGTCGCGCCACAGGATCGAGGACGCCGCTTCCGGCGAGATCACGGAGTAGATCGCATGCTCCATCATCAGCACGCGGTTGGCCGTGGTGATGGCAATGGCGCCACCCGACATGCCCTCGCCGGTAACGATCGCAACGTTGGGTACACCAAGCGACAAGCAGGCGTCGGTCGAACGCGCGATCGCCTCGGCCTGGCCGCGCTCCTCGGCGCCGATGCCGGGATAGGCGCCGGCGGAATCGACGATCGACAGAACCGGAATGCCGAAGCGGTCGGCCATCTCCATCAGCCGTACCGCCTTGCGATAGCCCTCGGGGCGCGCCATGCCGAAATTGTGCTTGATGCGGCTGTCGGTGGTGGCGCCCTTCTCCTGGCCGACCACGCAGATGCTTTCACCGCGGAAACGGCCGAAGCCGCCGATCAGGGCCTCGTCATCGGCGAATTTACGGTCGCCGGCCATCGGCGTGAATTCGGTGATCAACGCGCCGACGAAATCGGTGAAGTGAGGGCGCTGCGGATGCCGCGCGACCAGCGTCTTCTGCCATGGCGTCAGGTTCGCATAGAGCTCGGCGAGCGCCTGCGCCGCCTTGTCCTCGATCCGCGCGACCTCGTCGCCGATGTCGCTTCCGCTCGCGGCAAGCGCACGCAACTCGTCGATCTTGGATTCAAGCTCGGCGACGGGTTTTTCGAAGTCGAGATAGCTGCGCATCGGATCGGGCATCAACTCAATATAAGGAGGAACGGTGCGAGGGGCGAAGCGGTTTTGGCGGACGACAGAGAAGTTATTCAACTTCAAATGGTTAACGCGCATTCAGGCCGGATGCAGGCTTCGGGATCGCAAGCAGGTGACGCTCTTTCCGCGGAGACGCCGCGGAAGTCAAGGCGGGCGTTACGTTTCCGCCAGCGGATGCAGGTCGCGGACCAGGCTCTTCAGGCGCTCCTCGACCACATGGGTATAGATCTGCGTCGTCGAGATATCGGTGTGGCCGAGCAGGGTCTGCACGATCCTGAGGTCGGCACCATTGTGCAGCAGATGGCTGGCAAAGGCGTGACGCAGCACGTGCGGCGAGACGAGGCGGGGCGCGAGGCCGGAGGCGGCCGCCAGCTCCTTGAGGTCGCGGGCAAAATGCTGCCGGGTCAGATGGCCGCTCTCGCCGAAGGAGGGAAACAGCCATTTCGACGGCGCGGCCTTCTTCTCGGGCTGCATCACGGCCATTGCGGCGAGATAATCCGCCATCGCCTGGCGCGAGGCGTCGTTGAGCGGCACCAGCCGCTCCTTGTTGCCTTTGCCGCGCACCACGATCATCCGCGCGTCGCGTCGTGCCGCGGCTGTTGGCAGCGACACCAATTCGGAGACGCGCAGGCCGGTGGCGTAGAGCACTTCGAGCAGGCAGTAGAGCCGCAGCGCGCGCAGCCGCTGCCCCGGCGAGACTTCCGTTTCGGTCAGCTCCCTGGCGCGGGTCAGCATGCGGTCGACGTCGGCTATCGACAGCACCTTGGGCAGGCCACGGCCGCGCTTCGGCCCGGACAGGATCGCGGCCGGGTCGTCGCTGCGGATTCGCTCGTTGAGCAGGAAACGGTAGAGATGCCGCATCGCCGACAGCCGCCGCGCCACGCTCGACGACTTGAAGCCTCTCGTATCGAGGTCGGCGAGATAGCCCCGGAGCATCTCGGTGTCGGCGCCGGTGAAGTCGGCGCCGGATTGCCTGAGGAAGTCGGAGAAGTCGGTGAGGTCGCGCCGGTAGGCGTCGAGCGTGTTGACGCCCGCCCCCTGTTCCGCGGCGAGCATGTCGAGGAACAGCGCGATCAGGCCCGCATCGGAGGATTTGGCGGGAGTTTTGGTTTTGGTCTTGGTGCTCATGCCAGGACCCTAGCGGCTATTTCTTGAGGAACTTATCCGGTGGGATGGTCAGCGTCATTTCCCGCGGCTTCGGGTGCACGAAATTCGCCAGCGCATAGACGACGCCGTAGCCGATGCCGAAAATCACGGCGACGACCGACAGGAAGCGGAACAAGCTGGGCATTGAGGGGCTCAGAGGGCAAATTAACCAATGAAATCATCCAACATGTTCCCTGCGCCGTTGCAAGAGTCGCTGGTAACGGTATCGCCGGGGGTAGTATAGGTGACCCGAATTCCGACAATTCGTCCCGATAACCGAGCTTTTTGATGTCCGAGACCGCCGTACCGGCACCGACCCACCCGACCCTGGAGGCCGACATCGCGGCCGTGCTGGGGCCGCGGTCGATCGTGCTGGTCGGCATGATGGGCGCCGGCAAGTCGACCATTGGACGGCGGATGGCGGCGCGCCTGCATCTGCCCTTCACCGACGCCGATACCGAGATCGAGACGGCGGCCGGCATGTCGATCCCCGATATCTTCGAGATCCATGGCGAGGCGTATTTCCGCGACGGCGAGGCGAGGGTGATCGCGCGCATCCTCGACAGCGGGCCGGTCGTGCTGGCGACCGGCGGCGGCGCTTTCATGCGACAGGAGACCCGCAACCGGATTCGGGAGCGAGCGGTCTCGATCTGGCTCAAGGCCGACCCCGACGTCATCATGCGCCGGGTTCGTCGCCGCGCCGATCGCCCGTTGCTGCAGACCGCCGATCCGGAGGCGACCGTCAACCGCCTGCTCGGCGAGCGCGAGCCGGTTTACCGCAATGCCGACCTGACGATCGCCTCGCGCGACGTCCCGCACGACCGCATCGTCGAAGAATGCCTCGAGGCCTTGCATGCGCATCTGTGCGGCGCGCGGCCGGCCGACGAACCAACCAGAACGGATTGAGTGCGACCCGCATGACTGCGCCTCTGAAACATTCCGCTGATGTCACCGTCGATGTCGCGCTCGGCGACCGTGCCTATGACATCGTCATCGGCCGCGACGTGCTGGCCTCGCTCGGCGCGCGGATCGCGGCGCTGCGGCCCGGCGTTCGCACCGCCATCGTCACCGACCGCACGGTTGCGAAGCACTGGCTCGAGCCGACCGAAGCGTCGCTCGCCGCCGCAGGCGTGCCGACGGCGCGGATCGTCGTCGAGGAAGGCGAGGGCTCCAAGAGCTATGCCGGACTGTCGCAGGTCAGCGAAGCGCTGATCGCGGCCAGGATCGAGCGCAATGATCTCGTGATCGCGCTTGGCGGCGGCGTGGTCGGCGATCTCGCGGGCTTTGCCGCTGCGATCCTGCGCCGAGGCGTCGACTTCGTGCAGGTGCCGACCTCGCTGCTGGCGCAGGTCGATTCCTCCGTGGGCGGCAAGACCGGTATCAACTCGCCGCAGGGCAAGAACCTGATCGGTTCATTCCATCAGCCGGTGCTTGTCATTGCCGACACGTCCGTGCTCGACACGCTGTCGCCGCGCCAGTTCCGCGCCGGTTATGCCGAGGTCGCCAAATACGGCATCCTCGGCGACGAGGCCTTCTTCGCCTGGCTCGAGACCAATCATGCCGACATCTTCGCGGGCGGCGCGGCGCGCGAGCATGCGATCGCGACCTCCTGCCGCGCCAAGGCAGGCGTAGTCTCGCGCGACGAGCGCGAGACCGGCGAGCGCGCGCTGCTCAATCTCGGCCACACCTTCGGCCATGCGCTGGAAGCCGCGACCGGCTTCTCGGATCGCCTGTTCCATGGCGAAGGCGTCTCGGTCGGAATGGTGCTCGCTGCGCAATTCTCCGCCGGGCTTGGCATGATCTCGCCAGACGATGCGGCGCGGATCGAACGTCATCTTGCCGCGGTAGGCTTGCCGACGCGCCTGCAGGACATCGCGGGCTTCGCCCAGGAGGGCCTCGCCGACGCCGACGCACTGCTGGCGCTGATGGCCCAGGATAAAAAGGTCAAGCGCGGCAGGCTCACCTTCATCCTGCTGGAGGCCGTCGGCCGCGCCGTGATTTCAAACAATGTCGAGCCGTCGCTGGTGCGCGACTTCCTGCAAGCCAAGCTGAAGGCCTAAACCACGGATCAAATCAGTGGGCTGGTTCACCTTCTCGATCGTCCTGGGCTGTCTCCTGCTTTCCGCCTTCTTCGCGGCGAGCGAGACGGCGCTGACCGGCGCCTCGCGCGGCAGCATGCTGCGGCTGTCGAAGCAGGGCAATGGCGAGGCCAGTGTCGTCTCGAAGCTGATCGAGATGCGCGAGCGCATGATCGGCGCGCTGCTGCTCGGCAACAATATCGCCAATATCGGCGCCTCGGCGCTGGCGACCGGGGTCTTCACCGCCTGGTTCGGTGACGTCGGCGTGCTCTACGCCACCGCCGTCATGACCGTCCTGGTCGTGGTGTTCGCGGAAGTGCTGCCCAAGACGATCGCCATCAATGCGCCCGACCGCATCTCGCTCCTGGTCGCGCGGCCGATGCGGCTCACGATCCTCCTGCTCGGACCGCTCCTGACCGTCATCGAGGCCATCGTGCTGGCGCTGATGAGGCTGCTCGGAATCAAGGTCGGCGCGCATCAGGCGATCCTGTCGCCGACCGAGCGCCTGCGCGGCGCGGTCGACCTGCTGCACAAGGAGGGCAAGGTCGAGAAGCAGGACCGCGACATGCTCGGCGGTCTCCTGGACCTGCGCGAGCTGCAGGTCTCCGACGTGATGGTCCATCGCACCGAGATGACCACGGTCAATGCCGACCTGCCGCCGGAGGAACTGGTGCGCGAGGTGCTGGCGAGCGAATACACCCGCATCCCGCTGTGGCGGGAGAAGCCGGAGAACATCGTCGGCGTGCTGCACGCCAAGGATCTGCTGCGTGCCATCCGCGCCAATGAAGGCGACATGTCAGGCATCGACGTGTCGTCGATCGCGTTGCCGCCCTGGTTCGTGCCGGAGATGCGCCCGGTGTCAGAGCAGCTCAAGGCATTCCGCCGCCGCAAGACCCACTTCGCCCTGGTCGTCGACGAATATGGCGAGGTCGAAGGCATGGTGACGCTGGAGGACATTCTGGAGGAGATCGTCGGCGACATCTCCGACGAGCACGACGTCGTGGTCGCCGGCGTGCGCGCCCAGCCGGACGGTTCGGTCGTGGTCGACGGCTCGGTGCCGATCCGCGATCTCAACCGCGCGATGGACTGGAGCCTGCCGGACGAGGAGGCGACCACGGTCGCCGGCCTCGTGATCCACGAGGCACGCTCGATCCCCGAGCGCGGCCAGAGCTTCACCTTCCACGGCTTCCGTTTCCGCGTGCTCCGCCGCGAGCGCAACCGCATCACCGCACTGCGCATCGTCGCCGTGCCGCGCGAGGGGACGGAGCTCGACGAGAAGAAGCCGAAGCGCGCCGGGACCGCGTTCTAGCCCGGCATGGTTTCACTCGATGTCGATCGTGATGCCCGAGAGCTTCCACGCGCCGTCGGAGGGGATGAAGCCGAGCTGGTACTTCACCTGCTTGGGCGTGGTGTCGAAATGACCTTTCAGCCGCAGCACGCCCTTGTCGTCGATCTTGGCGTCCTCATCCATAATGATCGGCTTGGCGACGATGGCATCGAACACCGCATGCTTGTCGACCAGGTCCTTGAAGATCGACTTCAGCTTGTCCGGCGGAAACTGGTCGCGGAACGGCTTGGAGATCTTGGCGTGGAACACGGTGAAATTGTCGGCCGCGACCGCGTCGTTGAGCGACACCAGGATGCTCTTGATCAGCACCTCCTGGACGAACGCGCTTGGCAGGTCCAGCGCCCGGGCCGGCGCGGTCGCGCAAACCAGCAGCAGGCCGGCAGCGGCGGCGACCGACCGGATTCGTGCCCAGCGAGGGATCATCAGGCGGCCCCTTCAATCAATGGCGATGCGATCGAAAGCCAGCCGCTTCCGTGGGAGCGGGTCCATCGCCGATGGCATCCTGTGAAGCTAGATGAATACCGCCGCGTCGTCTTGAGGCAAGCGCGAGCTAGCGGGCTTTTTCCCCGGCTGCATGCGCATGGATCGCCAGCGCATGCACCGAGCCGGCGAGTTCCTGCGCCAGCGCCGCATTTATCATGCGGTGACGTTCGATCCGGGTCTTCCCTTCGAAGGCCGGAGACACAATATACACCCGGAAATGCGTCTCGCCGCCGGGCCTGTGGCCGGCGTGGCCCTCATGCAGATGTGACTCATCGACGACGTCGAGGCTTTCCGGCAAGAAAGCTTCACGCAACTTGTTTATGATAGCGTCTTTGGTGCTCATGGCGGCGGATTACGTTCGTGACAGCTTTTCGTCAATGGTGCAGCGGGAAACGAGGTCTGCGCAATGTCAAGACTTGAAGAATTGCGCATTGCGTAGTCAAAGACAGCATGCCGATCGATTCATCCAAATTCTTCGACTCCATTCGCATCAAGCCGACCAAGGTGAGTGCGAAGCGCCAGGCGCAGGCCGGAGAGCAGGCCGTGACCTGCGAGTGGGCCGGCTGCCAGAACAAGGGTGCGCACCGCGCGCCGAAGGGCCGCGAGAATTCGCGCGAGTACTGGCACTTCTGTCTCGATCACGTCCGCGAGTACAACCAGTCCTACAATTTCTTCCAGGGCATGAATCCGGATGACGTCGCGCGCTACCAGAAGGACGCGCTGACCGGCCATCGCCCGACCTGGAAGATGGGCGCCAACAGCGGCAGCAAGAAGGGCGAGGGCGATTTCGACGCCGCGTCCGATCCGTTCCACGTGTTCTCCGAGCTCAACGGCCGCGGCCGCTGGCGGCCCGGTCCGGGCGCGCAGGCCAAGGCCGAGACGCGCAAGGTGATGAACGCCGAGCGCAAGGCGCTGCAGGTGATGGGTCTCGGCGCCGAGGCGACGCTCGAAGACGTCAAGGCGAAGTACAAGGCGCTGGTCAAGCAGCACCATCCCGACGCCAATGGCGGCGACCGCTCCACCGAGGATCGCCTGATCGAGATCATCAAGGCTTACAACTATCTGAAGACCGTGGTGCGCGAGGCCTGAGCGCTCGCGCACTGCGCTCCATCCGGGCTACGGTTCTCTCGCGTCAGCCTTTCGGTACCGCCCCGACATAGGACGAACTCGGTCGGATCAGCCGGCCGGTACGCCGCTGCTCCAGGGCGTGCGCGGTCCAGCCGGCCGCGCGGGCCACGGCGAAGATCGGCGTGAACGCCTGCCGCGGGATTTCCAGCGCGTCGAGCAGGATCGCGGTGAAGAACTCGACATTGGTCTCGAGCGGCCGGTCTGGATTCTTCCGTCGCAATGCTGCGCGGATATAGGCTTCGACCTCGCCGGCAAACGGCAGGTCGGCGCCGTCGGCCTCCAGCCGCTCGATTGCAGCCTTCAGCACGTCGGCGCGCGGGTCGCGCACACGATAGACGCGATGCCCAAATCCCATCAGCCGTTCGCCGCGCGCCAGCGCGTCGTCGACCCAGGGCTGGATGCGTTCGCGCGCGCCGATCGCATCCAGCATCTCCAGTACCGGCTCCGGTGCGCCGCCATGCAGCGGGCCGGTCAGCGCGCAATAGCCGCCGGTGATGGCCGCAAACAGATCGGCCTGGGTCGAGGCGATCACCCGCGTGGTGAAGGTCGATGCGTTCATGCCGTGATCGCAGACCGTAACGAGATAAGCGTCGAGGGCTGCGACCTCGCGTGGCGGCGCCTTGCGGCCCAGCAGCATGCGCAGCGTATCGGCGGCGTGGCTGATGTTGGGATCCGGCGCGATCGGGTCGCCGCCGCGGGCACGCTGGACCAGTGCGCCCGCGATCACCGGAAAGGCGCCAACGATGGTCGCCTCATGCTCCAACCCGTTCTCGCCGCGCAGGCCCGCGATCGCGGCACGGAAGCCGTCGACGATCGACATGCCGCGCGTTGCCGGCAGCAGTTCCGGCAGGCGGGCAAAGGCGCGTTCGCGGGCGGCGCCGAGGCATGAGCGGACATTGGCCTCGCTCAGCGTCTTGCCGGTGGCGCCGTTCCAGAGGCGTGCGGTGACGCCCTCGAAGCTCGATTTGCCAGCAAGGTCGGCGACGTGCTCGCCGGCGATGATTAATTCGCCGCGCTCGCCGTCGACATGGCTCAACACGGTCTCGGCGGCGGGAACGCCGTCCAGACCGATCTGGCTCTTGGTGAGAAGCATATTCATGGCCCGATCTCCTGTTTCACAGGTGGAAAGGTCGGGCCTCTCGACGAGTTGATCAATCTTGATTATATTAATCAATATGAAAAAATCCGCCGAGCTGTATCTCTCCGCCCGGGAGGCTGCCGCCGAACTCGCGATCTCGCCGGCGACCCTCTATGCCTATGTCAGCCGCGGGCTGATCCGCTCCGAGCCGTCGCCGGATTCGCGCAGCCACCGCTACCGCGCCGAGGACATCAGGGGCTTGAAAGAGCGCCGGGTGCCGTCGCCGGAGCCGCGCGGCCTGCGCAATTTCGACGCGGACCTGCCGGTGCTGGATTCGGCGATCGCGACCATCACCGAGCAGGGGCCGATCTACCGCGGGGTGAACTGTGTCGATCTCGCCGAACGCGGCACGCTGGAGCACACCGCGACCTTGCTGTGGGACGTCACCGGCGTCGATCCGTTCGCGTCAGACAATTGTCCGCAGGTCTCGGACGAGATGCGCGTGATCGCGGAGGTCACACGACGCGCGGCGCCGATCGATCGTACCGTCGCTGTGATGGCGCTGGCGGCGAGCGCCGATCCCGGCGCCTTCACGCGGGCGCCCGACGGCCGCGCCATGGTCGGCGCCCGAATCCTCCGCCTTCTGGTCGCGACCATGCTGAATGCGCCGACATCGGCCGTGCCGTTGCATCAGCAGGTCGCGCGGGTCTGGACGCCAGGCAACAACCACGCGCCGGATCTGATCCGCCGCGCTCTGGTGCTGCTGGCCGATCACGAACTGAATGCCTCGACCTTCACCGTGCGATGCGCTGCATCGACCGAACTCAATCTCTACGACGCGGTGATCGCAGGTCTCGTGGCGCTGAAGGGCCCGAAGCATGGAGGTGCCGGCGTGCTCGCCTCGCGTCTGGTCAGGACCATGATCGACAACGACGTCGCGCCCGTGATTCGCGAGCGCGTCGCGCTCGGCGAACGCTTCGCCGGTTTCGGCCACGGCGTCTACAAGAAGGGCGATCCGCGCGCGATCTCGCTTCTGGACGCGCTGACCCGCGCCGGCGCGCCGCGCAAATTCACCCGGGAGGTGCCGGAGCGGATCGCGGAAGCAACCGGCGAATTCGTCAACATCGATTATGCGCTGGCGGTGCTGGTGCATGCCTTGCGAATGCCTGCGGGCAGCGAGCTGGCGCTGTTTGCGATGGCGCGCTGCGTCGGCTGGATCGCGCATGCCAGCGAGCAGCTCCAGCACGGCAAGCTGATCCGGCCCCGCGCGCGTTATGTCGGCCCGGCGCCCGGGCGAGCCGGAACGACCAACAGCCTGTAACGACTACTCTGCGGACCGTGCCGGCTCGATCAGGCTGCCGCCATGACGGCGCCGGATGGTCCAGACCGCGAGCGTCAGGATCACGGCGGTGCCCGCGACCGTGAACATCCAGAGATGCTTGCCGACATGCTCGTGATGCGGCAGGCCGGCATACTCGTGCAGCGCGGTAACGGCAAGCACGCCAGGCAGCACGTGCGCCGGCGCCCAGAGCAGGATCGCCGGGATATTGACAGCGAAGAAGCGCGCCGCGGGCATGTCCAGCGCCCCTGCCGTGATCGGCACGAAGGCACGGATCGGCGGCACGAAGCGGGCGAAGAACACGGCAAACACGCCCCAGCGGTTGAAGAAGGCCTCGCTCTGCGCCACCACGCGCGGGTAGTTGTTGAGCGGCCAGGCCGAGAGGATTTCGCGCTGGCTGCGGTAGCCGATCAGGAAGGCGGTGCCGTCGCCGAGCATCGCACCGGCCGCGGCCGCCGCGAGCACCGGCCATAGCTTCAACTCGCCGCCGGGCACCAGCGCGCTCAGCGCCAGGATGATGGTCGATCCGGGCACCAGCGAGCCGACGACCGGGACCGCCTCCAGCAGGGCGGCCAGGAACAGCGTCAAATAGGCCAGCCAGGCATGTGTCGAAACGAACGTGATAAAGGGGTCAAGGAAAGATGTCACAGAAATCCCGTATGGCAGTGAGTGGCCGTTTGCAGACCTAACAACTCACTGCCGGGCGGAAAAGTGCCCCGCCGGGAACAACTGGCCCGGGCGGTGGGACAAAAGTACGGCGTGATTTGCAGGGCAGCCTTCCAAAAACCGAAACTTGGACCTATCTTCATGATAGAACAACGGAACTTTGATTGAGCCTCGGGCTTCTGCCCGCCGTTGCTCTCTGCTAGGCTTGTGCGTAGCACCCAATCCGCAGCCAAACGATTAATCTGGTTTCGGGAATGCCCGGGACCTCGGAGGATGAATGACGACCGCCGTCCAGACCAAAGCCCAAGAGCCCGTCGGCTTGCCCGATATGAAGGTGTCGGTCCGGCAGGTCTTCGGGATCGATAGCGACCTGGAAGTTCCCGCCTATTCCGAAGTCGATCCGCATGTGCCGGAAGTCGACAGCGACTACCGCTTCGACCGCGCCACCACACTCGCGATCCTTGCCGGCTTCGCCAAGAACCGCCGCGTGATGGTCACCGGCTATCACGGCACCGGCAAGTCGACCCATATCGAGCAGGTCGCGGCGCGACTCAACTGGCCCTGCGTCCGCGTCAACCTCGACAGCCACATCAGCCGTATCGATCTCGTCGGCAAGGACGCGATCGTGGTCAAGGACGGCAAGCAGGTCACGGAATTCCGCGACGGCATCCTGCCTTGGGCCTTGCAGCACAACATCGCGCTGGTGTTCGACGAGTATGACGCCGGCCGTCCCGACGTGATGTTCGTGATCCAGCGCGTGCTTGAAGTGTCCGGCCGCCTGACGCTGCTCGACCAGAACAAGGTGATCAAGCCGCACCCGGCGTTCCGCCTGTTCTCGACCGCCAACACGGTCGGCCTCGGCGACACTTCGGGCCTCTATCACGGCACCCAGCAGATCAACCAGGGCCAGATGGACCGCTGGTCGATCGTCACGACGCTGAACTACCTCGCCCATGACGAGGAGGTGGAGATCGTGCTGGCCAAGGCGCGCCACTACCGCACGCAGGAGGGCCGCGACATCGTCAACAAGATGGTGCGGCTTGCGGATCTCACCCGCAATGCCTTTGCGAACGGCGATCTGTCGACGGTGATGAGCCCGCGCACGGTGATCACCTGGGCCGAGAACGCCGACATCTTCAGCGATATCGGCTTCGCGTTCCGCGTCACCTTCCTCAACAAGTGCGACGAACTGGAGCGGCCGCTGGTCGCCGAGTTCTATCAGCGCTGCTTCAACGTCGAGCTGCCGGAATCCTCGGTCAACGTGGCGCTCAGCTAGTCCATGCCGAAAATCTCCGTCGAGCGCACACTGACCCAGACCAAGAAGGCGGTGCTCGGCGGGCTGGGCCGTTACAACGATGAGCAGATGGGGAAGCAGCGATACAAGCGCTTCGCCATCTCTCTCCGGGACGGCAACGAGATTGTCGGCGGCATCATCGGCGAGCTCTGGACCGCGGTTCTGTTCATCCAGCTGTTCTGGATCGAGCAGAAGTTCCGCAAGAAGGGCTTCGGCGGCAAGTTGATCAAGGCGATCGAAGACGAGGCGCGGCGCTTTGGGGCTGTTCGCGCCTATGTCGACACGATGAGCTTTCAGGCGCCGGGGTTTTACCGCGCCAATGGTTATGAAGAGTTCGGCTCGATTGAGGGGTATCCCGGCGGCGTGACGCGCCACTGGCTTACGAAATCGCTATGACAACCTCGAATATCAAATTCCGTCCCGGATCCAAGGAAGCGCCGACCGAGCCGTTCAAGCGCTCGGTCAGCGCCTGCCTGAAGGCGATCGCGAAGAAGCCCGAGCTCGAGATCACCTTCGCGGCCGAGCGCCCGGGCCTTGCGCCGGGCAAGGCGCGGCTGCCGGAGCCGGCGCGCAAGATGACCAAGCGCGATGCGGCGATCGTGCGCGGACACGCCGATTCGATCGCGTTGAAGATCGCCTGTCACGATCCCAAGGTGCATCGCAAGCTGATGCCGGGAAATCCGCAAGCGCGCGGCGTGTTCGATGCGGTCGAACAGGCCCGCGTCGAGGCGATCGGCTCGCGCCGGATGTCGGGTGTCGCAAAGAACCTCACCGCGATGCTCGATGACCATTTCCATCGCGGCAAGTATGACGAGATCACCGACCGCGCCGACGCGCCGCTCTCGGATGCGCTCGCCATGCTGGTGCGCGAACGTCTCACCGGACTCGCGCCGCCCGCCGCCGCGAAGAAGATGGTCGATCTCTGGCGTCCGGTGCTGGAGGACAAGATCGGCTCGCGGCTCGACAAGCTGAGCCGCTTCACCGAGGACCAGGCGAGGTTCGGCGACCTCGTGCATGACCTGCTGTCGGCGCTCGATCTCGGCGACGACCGCAACATGGACAATGACGAGGACGACCAGGACGAGAACCAGGACGGCGAGAGCGATCAGTCCGGCGCCGAGGGCTCGCCGGATTCCGACGCCGCGCAGGAGATGAGCGCCGACCAGGCCCAGGCGACCGCGGAGGAGATGAGCGAGAGCGCGATGGAGAGCGCGCAGGCCTCCACCAGCGACACCTTCGAGGATGGCGAACTCGGCGATGACGAGACGCCGGGCGAGGCGACGCGGCCGAATTCACGCGGCCAGAACGAGCCTCGCGGGCCGGAATATCACGCCTTCGCGCCGAAGTTCGACGAGGTGATCGCAGCCGAGGACCTCTGCGACCACGACGAACTGGAGCGGCTGCGATCCTACCTCGACAAGCAGCTTGCGCATCTGCAGGGCATCGTGGCGCGGCTTGCCAACCGCCTGCAGCGCCGGCTGATGGCACAGCAGAACCGCGCCTGGGAGTTCGATCTCGAGGAGGGCATCCTCGATCCGGCGCGGCTGTCGCGCGTGGTCACCGACCCCTACCACCCGTTGTCCTTCATGCACGAGAAGGAGGCGACGTTCCGCGATACCGTAGTGACGCTGCTGCTCGACAATTCGGGCTCGATGCGGGGACGGCCGATCACGGTTGCCGCCACCTGCGCCGACATCCTGGCGCGCACGCTGGAGCGTTGCGGCGTCAAGGTCGAGATCCTCGGCTTCACCACCCGCGCCTGGAAGGGCGGGCAGTCGCGCGAGGCGTGGCTCGCCGCCGGCAAGCCGGCCAATCCCGGCCGCCTCAACGATCTCCGCCACATCATCTACAAGTCGGCCGACGCGCCATGGCGGCGTGCGCGCAAGAATCTCGGCCTGATGATGCGCGAGGGTCTCCTGAAGGAGAACATCGACGGCGAGGCGCTCGACTGGGCGCACAAGCGCCTGCTCGCGCGTCCCGAGCAGCGCCGCATCCTGATGATGATCTCCGACGGCGCGCCGGTCGACGATTCCACGCTGTCGGTCAATCCCGGCAACTATCTCGAGCGGCACCTGCGCCACATCATCGACGAGATCGAGACCCGCTCGCCGGTCGAGCTGATCGCGATCGGCATCGGCCATGACGTCACGCGCTATTATCGCCGTGCCGTTACCATCGTCGACGCCGAGGAACTCGGCGGCGCCATCACCGAAAAGCTCGCCGAGCTGTTCAGCGAGACCCATGGCTCCGCGCCTGCACCGGGCACCAGGCGTCGTCTCCACTCGTGAGACACGCGACCCCTTGGCCGGCTGAAATGAGATTCCGCGCCTCCTCGCTGCAGGGGGCGCCGTTCCCGCATTGCTGATCTGCGCCGGCCTCCATTCGGCGGTCAGGACGGTTGGTGATCGCGATTGCCGCCTCTATGTTAACCGCGCCTCTTCTTTCAGGTCCGGATATTCCCCGCATGAGCACCCTGTTTTCCCCGATCGAGCTGCGTGGCCTTAAACTCTCCAATCGCATCATGGTCTCGCCGATGTGCCAGTATTTGGCGGTCGACGGCTCCGCCACCGACTGGCACTTCACGCACATCAACATGCTGGCGCTGTCGGGCGCCGCGATGTTCTGCATCGAGGCCACCCATGTGGAGGATATCGGGCGGATCACGCCGGGCTGCCTCGGCCTCTACAGCGACGCCAACGAGGCGGCGCTGAAACCGATCCTGGCTTCGGTGCGCAAGCATTCGAAGGCGGCGGTTGCCATGCAGCTGGCCCATGCCGGCCGCAAGGCGTCGAGCCAGCGCCCCTGGGAGGGCGGGCAATTGATCCCGATCGCCGACGGGGGCTGGCAGACCGTGGGACCGTCAGCCGCTCCGCACAAGGACGGCGAAGCGCCGCCGGCGGCGCTGGACGACGCCGGCCTGAAGCGGATCCGCGATGCATTCGTCGCGGCGGCGAAGCGCGCAGAGCGGCTCGGCATCGACGCGCTCGAGCTGCACGGCGCGCACGGCTATCTGCTGCACCAGTTCCTGTCGCCGATCGCCAACAAGCGCACCGACCAGTACGGCGGGTCGCTTGAAAACAGGATGCGCTTTCCGCTGGAAGTGTTCGACGCGGTGCGGGCTGCGTTCCCGGATCGCAAGCCGATCGGCGTCCGCGTGTCGGCGACCGACTGGGTCGAGGGCGCTTGGGACCTCGCGCAGACCGTCGAATTTGGCAGAGAATTGCAGAAGCGCGGTGTCGACTGGATGGACATCTCCTCCGGCGGCGTCTCGCCACTGCAGAAGATACCGCTCGGCCCGGGTTACCAGGTGCCGGCGGCGCAGGCGGTGAAGGAGGCGACCGGCGTCACCACGATGGCGGTCGGCCTGATCACCGAGGCGAAGCAGGCCGAGGAAATCGTCGCCTCCGGCAAGGCAGACATGATCGCCCTTGCCCGCGGCATGCTCTACGACCCGCGCTGGGGCTGGCACGCCGCCGCCACGCTCGGCGGCGAGGTGAGCGCGCCGCCGCAATACTGGCGCTCGCAACCCTCGACGCAAAAGGCGCTGTTCGGCGCGACCACCTTCGGGGCGCGGTAGGCTGCTCTCGCCAGGCGCGGGACCGGTGCAGGAGTTCATCTGCCCTCGCGCTTCACTCCGTGACGCGGGTCGCGCTCATGTGAGAGGGCAGCGTCTTTCGGGATGCGGCAAATCGGCCTAGCTTGAGGCAAGGGGCGATCGATGAGGGCAGGGCGATGCAGGTCCGCGTCAGAAAGTTTGCCCATATCCTGGAGCGCTTCGGTCTTGCGATGGCGGGAGCCGCGAGCGGCCTCTTCGTCGCCATTCATGTCGGGTCGAGCATTTCGGCGCTGACCTCGCAGGCGTTCCTGCTCGTCATGATGCTGCTCGGTGCGATCGGTTTCTATCTCGGCATCGATACGCCGCAACTGGCCTTTCCCAAGACCGGCAGCTCGACGCGCAGCATCGATGCGGCGGAGTTCCTCAGCGCGGTCGGCACCTTCCTCGCGACACTGGTCGCGTTCTTCTCGGTCGGCGTGATCGTTCTGCGCAGTGAACCCGACGTCGCCTGGACCGCGGTGATCATGGCGGGCTGGGTGGTCGGCGTCGCCATGCAGATCGTTGCCGGCACGATTGCGCGCACTCGCGCGTGATTGGCGCGGGACGGCTGCGCGGCTTCACCGAAATATGATTTTATTACAATGGTTTACGGGCTGATTTGCCCAGCGCGACCATGGTTCCCTGCGGCCGGGCGCAAAAATCTTTCGGCCTCCCTCAGATTCATCTTGAGCGTCGCTCATTTCTGGTCTATATCTTGAGCATTGCTCAAATTTGGCTCAGGAGGCCACACACATGCAGACCCTCGCACTTCAGCTGACGACCACCTTCGTCGATGACGCCCTCGAGTTCGCGAAGGGCTTTGGCCGTGTCGTCATCCATCTGGCGACCGCGCCGATCGAGCGCATCGCGCGTGCCTGTGACGTCGCGGGCGTCCTGGAGCAGCGACGCGCGGACAAGCGCGCGGCGCGCCGGCACAACCGGTTTCTGTCACCCTTCGCCGGCTTGAGCGACCTGACCTGAGCCGGGGTTGAACATGCGAGCGGCAATTGTCCGCGAATCCGCAACAAAGCACTCACCATGGCTCGCGTTCACCGCCCGATACCTCGCTCAACCGCTGGCCGAAGCAAGGTCTCGTACATCTTCGCCGGGCATGGTCGCCGCGCGCCGGCGCAGCGGTAGGTGCCGGTTCGAACCCATGCGTGACGAAAAAGACTAAAGGCTGCGGCACCTCTTCCATTCGCATTGCTCATTCTCCGGCACCCACGATCCCCGCCTCGTTGAGGCCGCGCGCCCCAACCCAAGGAAACGCCAAGGAAACGGTCATGATCAAGGAACTGATGTCGTCCCGCCGCTTCGCGCCGCTGTTCTGGGCGCAGTTCTGCTCGGCGCTGAACGACAATGTGCTGAAGAATGCGCTGGTCATCATGCTGCTCTATGGCGCGACCACCGGGCAGGGCCCGATGCTGGTCACGGTCGCCGGCGCGGTGTTCATCTTCCCGTTCTTCGTGCTATCCGCGCTCGGCGGCGAACTCGCCGACCGCTACGTCAAGTCGGTGGTCGCGCGCCGCCTGAAATTCTTCGAGATATTCGCCGCCGGCTTCGCTGCGGCCGGTTTCTTCATGCACTCGATCCCGCTGCTGTTCGTGGCGCTGGCGCTGTTCGGCGTCGTCGCCGCGCTGTTCGGCCCGGTCAAATACGCCATGCTGCCGGACCAGCTCTCGGTGTCGGAGCTCGCCACCGGCAACGCGCTGGTCGAGGGCGCGACCTTCATGGCGATCCTGATCGGCACCATCGCCGGCGGCCTGTTCGTGGCCGGCGCGAGCCATATGGGCTGGATCTGCACCGCCGTGGTCGGCCTGTCGTTGCTGTCCTGGGGCTTTGCCTCGCGCATTCCGGTGACGCAGCCCTCGGCACCCGATCTTCGCATCACCGCCAATCCCTGGACCTCGACGGCGCGCCTTCTGAAGTCGCTCTATGCCGAGCCGCGGCTGTGGGACGGCATGGTGATCGTGTCCTGGTTCTGGATGGTCGGTGCCATCGTGCTGTCGCTGCTGCCCGCGCTGATCAAGGAGGGTGTCGGCGGTACCGAAGGCGTCGTCACGCTGTGCCTTGCGATCTTCGCGATCGGCATCGCGGCGGGCTCGCTGTTCGCCGCCCAGCTCAGCCATGTCAGGCCGAACCTCGCCCTGGTGCCGATCGGATCCATCGTGATGGGCGTCGTCGGCCTCGACCTCGCCTGGGCGATCGGTCACACCTCGCTCGGCACCGACGTCACCGCGGCCGCATTCGCGACCTCGTTCGGCGGCTTGCGCATGCTCCTCGACTTCTTCCTGTTCGCCTTCGGCGGCGGCCTGTTCGTGGTGCCGTCCTTTGCCGCGGTGCAGGCCTGGACCGAGCCGTCCGAGCGCGCCCGCATCATCGCCGCCGGCAACATCCTGCAGGCCGGCTTCATGGTCGCCGGCGCCATGTTGGTCGCTGCGCTGCAATCTGCGGGGCTGGCGATCGCCTGGATCTTCTTCGGGCTTGCGGTCGCGAGCTTCGGCACGGTCTGGTTCGTGCTCACCAAATGGGGCAAGGAGGGCGTGCGCGATTTCGGCGCGCTGCTGTTCCGGGCGCTGTTCCGCCTCGAGGTGCGCGGCATGGAGAACCTGCCGCCCGCAGGCACGCGCATGCTGATCGCGCCCAACCATGTCAGCCTGGTCGACGGCCCGCTGCTGCACGCCATGCTGCCGATCGACGCCAGCTTCGCGGTCGACACCGGCATCGCGAAGGCGTGGTGGGCCAAGCCGTTCCTGAAGATGATCAAGCACTACACGATGGACCCGACCAAGCCGCTGGCCGCGCGCGACCTGATCAAGCTGGTTGCCGCCGGCGAACCGGTGGTGATCTTTCCTGAAGGGCGCCTCACGGTCTCCGGCTCGCTGATGAAGGTCTATGACGGCACCGCGATGATCGCGGACAAGGCCGATGCCGTCGTGGTCCCGGTCCGCATCGAGGGCGCGCAACGTTCGCATCTCAGCTATCTCAGGAACGGCGAGATCAAGCGCGTCTGGTTCCCCAAGGTGACGATCTCGATCCTGCCGCCGGTGAAGCTGCCGATCGACGAGACGCTGAAAGGCAAGGCCCGCCGCAACGCCGCCGGCGCCGCGCTTCAGGACGTCATGATCGACGCCATGGTCAAGAACGCGATGCTCGACCAGACGCTGTTCGAGGGCCTCGGCCACGCCTGCCGCGATCGCGACACCGGCCAGCCGATCATCGAGGACGCGCTCGGCACCAAACTGACCTACCGCAAGCTGGTCCTCGGCGCGCAGGTCTTGAGCCGCAAGCTCGAGCAGGGCACCTCGGTCGGAGAGAATGTCGGCGTGCTGCTGCCGAACTCGGCCGGCGTCGCCGTCGTGTTCATGGCGCTGCAGACCATCGGCCGCGTGCCGGCGATGCTCAACTTCTCCGCCGGCCCGGTCAACGTGCTGGCGGCGATGAAGGCCGCGCAGGTGAGGACCGTGCTGACCTCGAAGGCGTTCATCGAGAAGGGCAAGCTCGACAAGCTGATGGCCGCGATCGCGGAACAGGCCCGCGTCGTCTATCTCGAGGACGTGCGCGGTAGCATCAGCCTCGCCGACAAGATCCAGGGCTTCCGCGCCGGGCTTGCGCCGCGCGTGGCGCGTCAGGCTGATGATCCCGCGGTCGTGCTGTTCACCTCGGGCTCGGAAGGCACGCCGAAAGGTGTCGTGCTCTCCCATCGCAACATCCTCGCCAACGCGGCGCAGGCGCTGGCACGGGTCGACGCCAATGCGCGCGACAAGGTGTTCAACGTGCTGCCGGTGTTCCATTCCTTTGGCCTCACCGGCGGCATGATGATGCCGCTGCTCGGCGGCATCCCGATCTTCATGTATCCGTCGCCGCTGCATTATCGGATCGTGCCGGAACTGATCTACCAGACCGGCGCCACCATCCTGTTCGGCACCGACACCTTCCTCACCGGCTACGCCCGCTCGGCGCATGCCTACGACTTCCGCACGCTGCGGCTCGTCATCGCCGGCGCCGAGGCGGTGAAGGAGCGCACACGGCAGGTCTACATGGAGCGTTACGGCGTCCGCATCCTCGAGGGCTACGGCGTCACCGAAACCGCGCCGGTGCTGGCGATGAACACGCCGATGGCCAACCGCCAGGGCACCGTCGGCCGCATCTCGCCCCTGATGCAGTACCGCCTCGATCCGGTCCCCGGCATCGAGGAGGGCGGACGGCTGTCGGTGAAGGGACCGAACGTGATGCTCGGCTACCTCCGCGCCGAAAATCCCGGCGTGCTCGAGCCGTTGCCCGAGGGCTGGCACGATACCGGCGATATCGTCGTGGTCGATGCGCAAGGCTTCATCACCATCAAGGGCCGCGCCAAGCGCTTCGCAAAGATCGCCGGCGAGATGGTCTCGCTCTCGGCGGTCGAGACCATGGCGAGCGCGCTGTGGCCGCAGGCGATGTCCGTTGCGGTCTCGATCCCCGACGCGCGCAAGGGTGAACGCATCGTGCTGCTCACGACGCAAAAGGATGCCGATCGCGCCGCCATGCAGCGCCAGGCCAAGAGCGTCGGAGCCTCCGAACTCGCCGTGCCCGCCGACATCCGCGTCGTCGACAAGGTGCCGCTGCTCGGGACCGGCAAGACCGATTATGTCGGCGCCACTGCGCTGGCCAAGGAACTTGCGGAGCAACTTGCGGAGCAACTCGCCGCGGCGCCGCCTGCGCCGCAGGCCGAAGCGTCTGATTCCGCCACGCAGAATGAGCCGGCGCGGATCGAGCCGGAGCATTTGCAGCAACACGTCGCCTGAGTGTTGTGCTTTCCGGGAGCATGTTGTCAGATGCCGGCAACTGCTCCCGAAGAAAGCACTCCTGATGCCCCTCCCGCTCGATCCCCTCGTTGAGAAGATCATCCCGCTGCTGCCGCTGCGCGATCCCGCCACCATGACGCCGCAGAGCGCGCGCGATTCGCTGCGGGCTCTCGCCGATGCGCGCGCCGCGGTGCCGCCACCGCCGGTCGACACCGCGCGCGACATCGAGGTGCAGGGCGCCACCGGGCCGCTCAAGGCGCGGCTCTATCGCAATGGCAGCACCACAGCGCCAACCGTGATCTTCTTCCACGGCGGCGGCTGGGTGGCCGGCGATCTCGAGACCCATGATCGCCAGGCGCGCAACCTCGTGATCGAGACCGGCGCGGTCGTGATCTCGGTCGATTATCGCCGCCCGCCGGAGACGCGCTTTCCCGGCGCGTTCGAAGATGCGTTCGCGGCTGTCAGCGATGTGATCGCGCGCATCGCCGAATTCGGCGGCGACCTCTCGCGTGTCGGCCTCGCCGGCGATTCAGCCGGCGGCAATCTCGCCGCGACCACTGCGCTTGCCTGCCGCGACGCCGGCATCAGGCTGGCCGCGCAATTGCTGGTCTATCCCGTCACCGACGTCGTCGGCAATTACGCCGACAGGGATGAGAACGCAAAATATCCGTCGCGCGCCGAGAACGCCGAAGGCTACTTCCTGTCGCGCGCGGTGATGGAATGGTTCGCCGGCCATTATCTCTCCGACAAGGCTCAGGCATTCGACTGGCGGGTCTCGCCGCTGCGCGCGAAGAGCCTTGCCGGTGTCGCGCCCGCCGTCGTCACCACGGCCTGGTTCGATCCGCTGCGCGACGAGGGCGCGGCTTACGCGAAAGCGCTCGCGGCGGCCGGCGTGCCGGTGACATATCATCCCGGCGAAGGCCTGATCCACGGCTATTTCGGACTCGGCGATGCCTCGGAAACCGCGCGGACCGAGGCGCAGCGCGCACGCGCCGATTTCAAGGTGTTGTTGGACAGGGGAGTGTAGCTGCGCTTCACCCATCACCCCAACCCTCTCCCCGCAAGAGCGGGGCGAGGGAGAAGCATGCGGCCCCAGCGTCGCGCCACGTGTGCAGCTGGTGTAATGGGTCCCGGCCTGCGCCGGGACGACGATGGGGAAGCAGGGCGCCTTACCGGTAGCGCACGCTGCCGGTCGTGATCGGATCTGTCGGGCGCACGGTGGCGCCGGCGCGGTTGGCGGCAGCTGCGGTGATCATGCCGGGCTCGCCCACAGCCTCGTTGCGGGGTGGATTGATTTCGATGAGAAGCAGCGCTGCCGTCGCCAGCACCGCCACAGCGGCGGCTGCGATCGCAGGCACCAATCTTCCGCGCGTATCGGCTGCGCGAACTTGCATTGACCAATTCCTTTGTTGGGATCTTCTTGTGTTTCGATCTATGTACGGTGCAGCATTTTCCCAAGTGTGCGCGCATGCGCCTCACGACGAGTTGTGCCGACCGTGATCTTCCTGCAACTGCGTGACGGCCGCTGTGAGCGCCGTCACACGAATCGCAAGCGTGGTGGACGGCGTCGTTCGCACATCGGCGGAGATAAGAGATCGCCTCGTTTTGCATGCGCCGCATGCGCTCGCAATGTCGTGAGCAATTCGTGTCCGTTAAGGTTTCCTTCACCGCGCTCCGCCTGCAGCGCGCGTGACGAGGTCTGACGCCTGCTGCCAGTGACGGCGGTGTCATTGTTTCACCGCATTGGTAGCGAAGCAGACTTGTCTCTCCGCGTGCCTTGCGATGGATGTTTGTGCTTCGCCTGCAATGAGGCGGAGGAGAATCTCCTTCGCGCTACGCACGCGCAGCGGCGCGCGGCAGCCCGGTGTCCGGTCGATTCACGTTCTCAAACAGCGCGAGAGGCAGGCGTCCGCATTCTCGCGGTCTGATCGGCCCGAGTCTTGCGGCATCTCGACCCTCGCTTTTGTGCGCAGAGGGCGCGGGGAACGCCGGGTGCCAGCACGCACCCATGGGCCCGTGCAACAAAAAGCACGGGGTAGGACCACAGGTACGGCCGGGCAGTCCCGGCGTTCCCCGCGCGGATGGTTTACGGCTTATACGTGCTCTCCCCGGCGAGACTGGGCTCTTTTGTCACCGTCATCCGCGTCTGCGCTTGCGCGCGAAACGGACTCGACACCTGCCACTAGGGCGTCAGGCCTGCACGATTTCGCTCGTCCGCGATGAGCCCGCTCGTCGCGCGCGCCCATCCCGTCCACCGCATCCCGCTTCCAACGTCCGTGACGATCGCGATACGCCCCTCCCAGAGGAGGCGGGATACGCATTTTGTAAATCTGATTTGGGGTTCTGAAAAAGCGAAATATTTTCGCGCGCGGGACTGGACAGGGTGAGTCGCTTTGAAATTGCTGGCGAAATTAGATTTTTCGGCGCACGCCCCGCTTCGCCGCGATTGCAACTGAATTCGCGCTTCGCCTCACGCGGCGGCTTTGTCTTCCTTGTCCTCGCCTCGCATTACGATTTTCAACGCATCATCGGGCAGTGGTCTTTGCAGCGCCTTTGCTTCATCCCATGGAGCGCGCAGCCAGACATCGCGCTCCTCGTCGGTCGTCAGTATCACCGGCATCGCCTTCTCGTGGATCGGCCCGACGATCGCGTTCGGCGCCGTCGTGAGGAAGCCGTAGACCAGGTGCGGTCCTGGAATCGGCTTCGACTTGGTGCCGCGATCGCCTTTGAACTCCGTCCAGATGCCGGCGAACGCACAAAGCGGCCGATCGTCCGACAGCGCAAACCACACGACATCTTTCTTCTTCGTCGTCGGGTTCGGCTCAGGCGCATATTCAGCGAAGCTGTTGAGCGGCACCAGGCAACGGTGTTCCGGCTTCAACCAGCCGCGCCAGTGCGGCGATGACGTGTTGCGGATGTTGGTGACCGGCGGACCGCCATTCCTTGGTGGAGGCGGCATGCCCCAGCGCATCAGCACCATCTCGCGCTCGTCGCCTGCGTTGCGCACGACCGGCGCCGGGTAGTCCGGAAACACGCCAGGCATTGGTGCAAGGTTGCCGACGTAGCGATTGACCACCCGGAACAGGCGCAGGATCGCTTCCTGATTCGTGGTGATCGAATAAAGATTGCACATTGACCAAGCCCTGCTGTGCCGGGCGCCGCTTTCATCCCAATACTAGTGGCATTGCATCGACCTGCAAGCGTGGCTGTAGTGTGGGCATGGGGACGAGGTCGCGCGATGTCATCTGGGGCGGGCGCATCATGGGCGCGAATATGCGCGCACGGAGCGCGCGCGAGGAGGCGAAGCGTGCGGTCTGCACTGCAGACCGCGCGGAAGCTGAAGCTTGGTCGATGCGGATGGAGGGCTATGGAGGCCCAGCGCAGCCATCGCCAACCATCGGCCAATGCATCAACGGCGGGCTGCATTTCCTCGAGGTCGAGTGCAACAGGTGCAAGGCCCGCGCAAGCCTGCCGCTCTCGGCGATCCGCCGTCCACGCGATACCGAGATATGGAAGCTGGAGGCTTCGCTGAAATGTCGCTCCTGCCGCAAGGGTCGTTACGCACCGCCGGTGCACATGATCAAGCTCACGGAACAGCAGGAGATCACGCCGTACAGATGGGTGCTTCCGACGGAGGAGAGATGAGGAAGTGAATTTGCCTAATGACGCTCGCGGCCGTCACGGCAATTCTGGTGGGAGAACGCGTGCTTGCAAAAACAAAAACGGCCGGGTCATCGACCCGGCCGTCCAAAACTCTCTCCGCGATTTCCGCGTGCAGCTAGCTCAGCTCGCCTTCTTCACCGGTGCCGGCTTGCCGACCTTCTTCTCGATCGCGCGCTTGAGATCGAGCGCGCGGGGCGAGAGCAGGTCGGCCTTGGCCTTCAGCAGATAGGCGTCGAGGCCGCCATTGTGGTCGACGCTCTTCAGCGCATTGGTCGAGACGCGCAGGCGCACGTTGCGGCCGAGCGCTTCCGAGATGAAGGTGATGTTGGCCAGGTTCGGCAGGAAGCGCCGCTTGGTCTTGATGTTCGAGTGGCTCACCTTGTGGCCCACCTGGGGGCCCTTGGCCGTCAGTTCGCAGCGCCGGGACATCCTACAAAATCCTTTTCCATCCCCGCCTCTCTGCCAGGCGTGCAATCACACGGCCCGCGCGGGGGTTTTGAATTCGCGTCCATTTTCCAGGAACCGCGGGTGTATAGGGGCAGACGGCCCTAGCGTCAAGATTATATCGGGGCATTCCGGTCCCGGAAATTGCCGGTTCACGAGCCGTTCCAGCCACTTAACCTGTGATACGACAACCATATAAAGGGCGTATTCGGCTGCGACCGTCAGTTCCATACGAGCCGTGCGCATTGTCCGGTCGGGATCGACTGCCTAAATGGACACGACGCAGCGCCGATAGCAGGACCGTCAGGTAAGTGACCACCCCAATTGCCATTTTGCCCCCGTCCGGGTGGCTGCTCGGCCTTCTGGCCGGCGCTTTCCTGCTGTTCGGATCTGATGGCGCCAAGGCCCAGGGTCGGCTCGACGCCCAGTACGAGGCGACGCTCGCCGGAATCCCGGTCGGCAAGGGCGCCTGGACCATCGAAATCGGCGACGAAACCTTCTCGGCCTCGGCGCAGGGCGGCACCGCGGGGCTCCTGAAGGCGTTTTCCGGCGGCACCGGCTCCGGGGCCTCGCAGGGCCGGGTCGTCAACGGCGCGCTGGTCGCGACCGCCTACACCGCGACCACCACCACCTCGAAGAAATCAGAGACCATCCGGATGGTGCTGGCGAACGGCAACATCAAGGATTACGCGATCGAGCCGGAGCCTCCGGTCGATCCCGACCGGCTGCCCATCACCGAGGCGCACAAGAAGGGCGTGTTCGACCCGATGACCGGCTCGATGCTGCGGGTCGGGGGCACCGCAGACCTGATGAGCCCGGATTCCTGCCGCACCGGCGCCGGCGTGTTCGACGGCCGCATGCGCTACGACCTGAAGCTCGATTTCAAGCGGGTGGAGAACGTGAAGGCCGAGCATGGGTATCACGGCCCGGCGCTGGTCTGTGCGATCTACTTCGTGCCGATTTCCGGCTATATCCCGGATAGACCCGTGATCAAGTACCTCGCCGCCCAGCGCAACATCGAGATCGCCTTCGTCCCGATCGCCGGCACCCGCATCCTGGTGCCGTTCCGCATGACGATCCCGACCCCGCTCGGGCCCGCGATGCTCGAGGCCACCTCGTTCGTCACCACGGCCGCGCCGCCGCGCGTGGCGAAGACGCAGTAAGGGCAAGTGCCGCCATTCGCGGGGCTCGCGCCCGAAATCACGGGAAGCACGAATCCAGTTGACTCTTGTCCGCTTCTGATTCGACTCGGCCGTGCCGGAAGTTTAAGGAATTTGTCCCCATGTCATCGGCTTGTGGTGACAGCTCAAACTTGATCTAGTGCCGCCGTCTCGGGTTGCACCGAGATGTTGCGGTGAACGTTTCAGGCCTGAACGGGAGTCAGCGATTCGGCCGCGATTCGTTCTAGACTCGTTCCGAATCCTAATTCCGGCGCGAAAAGCGTCGCAGAGTGAGACAGATTTCCTGCCGTGTTGTTGGACCGCGTCGGAGTAACGATATTGAAAGAGCGAGCTGCATGTTCTCCCTCGCCCCGCTCTTGCGGGGAGCGGGTCGGGGTGAGGGGCTCTCACCACGAGTGCGACCCGCGGAGAGTCCTCCTCACCCGGCGCGTTGCGCCGACCTCTCCCCGCAGGCGGGGCGAGGTGACTTTCTAGGCGCGCATCCGCGACACGCGGCAACAAGAAACACCTGTAAAATATGGCTTTCTCAACTTCGTTCGGAACGGACCGGGCGCCCGGCGCAGGTGTCACCGCGGTGCTGGGGCCCACCAACACCGGCAAGACGCATCTCGCGATCGAGCGGATGCTCGGCCATTCGTCGGGGCTGATCGGCCTGCCGCTGCGGCTGCTCGCGCGCGAGGTCTACAACAAGATCGCCGATCGCGCCGGCGTCGATAACGTCGCGCTGGTCACCGGCGAGGAGAAGATCAAGCCGAAGGCGCCGCGCTTCTGGGTCTCGACCGTGGAAGCGATGCCGCGCGATCTCGACGTCTCCTTCCTCGCCGTCGACGAGATCCAGATCGCCGCCGATCTGGAGCGCGGGCATGTCTTCACCGATCGCATCCTCCACCGCCGCGGCCGCGACGAGACGCTGCTGCTCGGCGCCGCGACCATGCGGCCGATGATCGAGCGGCTGTTGCCGGGCGCATCGATCGTCACGAGACCGAGGCTCTCGACGCTCGAATTCGCCGGCGATCGCAAGATCACGCGGCAGCCGAGACGAACGGCGATCGTCGCGTTCTCCGCGGACGAAGTCTATGCGATCGCCGAATTGATCCGCCGCCAGCATGGCGGCGCAGCGGTCGTGCTCGGCTCGCTGAGCCCGCGCACACGCAATGCGCAGGTCGCGATGTTCCAGAACGGCGACGTCGATTTTCTCGTCGCCACTGACGCCGTCGGCATGGGCCTCAATCTCGACGTCGATCACGTCGCCTTCGCCTCCGACCGCAAGTATGACGGCTATCAGTTCCGCCGCCTGACGCCGGCCGAATTCGCGCAGATCGCAGGGCGCGCCGGCCGCGCCACCCGCAACGGCACGTTCGGCACCACCGGCCGCTGCGCGCCGTTCGAGCCGGAGCTGGTGAATGCGCTGCAGAACCACACCTTCGACAGCGTCAAGATGCTGCAATGGCGCAACGCCAGGCTCGATTTCGCCTCGCTCGGGGCGCTGCAGGTGTCTCTGGCGCAGCCGCCGAGCCACGAGGCGCTGACTCGGGCGCCGATCGCCGAGGATCAGCGCGTGCTGGATCACGTCGCGCGCGACGCCGAGGTGCGCGAGATGGCACATGGCCCAGCCGCCGTGGAGCGGCTATGGGAGGCCTGCCAGGTTCCGGACTACCGGAAACTGTCGCCGGCGGCCCATGCCGAACTCGTGAGCACGCTGTATGGCTTCCTGATGCAAAAGGGGCGTATCCCTGACGCATGGTTTGCCACCCAGGTCGACCAGGCCAATCGCACCGACGGCGATATCGACACGCTGTCGGGCCGGATCGCGCAGATCCGCACCTGGACCTTCGTGGCCAACCGGCCGGACTGGCTGTACGACCCCGACCACTGGCAGGGGATCACGCGCGAGCTGGAAAATAAATTATCCGATGCGCTGCATGAACGGCTCACGGAGCGTTTCGTTGACAGGCGGACCAGTGTATTGATGCGCCGCCTGCGGGAGAACTCAGTTTTGAATACGGAAATCGGCAAGACCGGCGACGTCATCGTGGAAGGCCATGTGATCGGCCGCCTCGACGGTTTCACCTTTGCACCAGACGCGGCCGAGGCCGGAAGCGACGCCAAGGCGCTGCAGGCCGCAGCCCAGCAGGTGCTGGCGCGCGAGATCGACGCGCGTGCCGAGAAATTGGGCGCCGCTCCCGACGACCAGTTCGTGCTGACCTCCGACGGCACCATCCGCTGGACCGGCGACGCGGTGGCCAAGCTGGTCGCGGCCGACGACGCCCTGCATCCGCGCCTGCGCATCATTTCCGACGAGCGGCTGACCGGCGCCTCGCGCGAGGCCGTGCAGACGAGGCTCGACCTTTGGCTCAAGACGCATATCGAGAAACTGCTCGGGCCGCTGTTCGAGCTGTCCAGGGCCGAGGATCTTCAGGGCATCGCGCGCGGCATCGCATTCCAGCTCGTCGAGGCGCTCGGTGTGCTCGAGCGCTCGAAGATCTCGGCCGAGATGAAGGATCTCGACCAGCCCTCGCGCGCGACGCTGCGCAAATACGGCGTGCGCTTCGGCGCCTACCACATCTACTTTCCGCAGCTGCTCAAGCCGGCGGCGCGCGCGCTCGCCTCGCTGCTGTGGGCCGAGAAGCAGAGCAATGTCGACATGACCGCGCTGTCGAATGTGCAGCATCTGGCATCCAGCGGCCGCACCTCGTTCCCGGTCGACAAGCAGCTCGCGCGCGATGCCTATCGCGTGCTCGGCTATCGCCAGTGCGGCGAGCGCGCGGTGCGCGTCGACATCCTGGAGCGGCTCGCCGATCTGATCCGCCCAGCGCTGGCCTGGCGCGAGACCTCGCCGGGCGAGAAGCCCGCCGGCGCCTTCGACGGCCGCGGCTTCGTCGTGACCCAGGCGATGACCTCGCTGACTGGCTCGGCGGGCGAGGATTTCGCCTCGGTGCTGCGCGCGCTCGGCTATCGCATGGACCGCCGCCCGCCATTGCCGCCGAAGCCGGTCGAGGCCGCCAAGGCCACGGAAAGCGTGGCCGCCGAGAGCGCGGAGGCCGTCGCCGCCGAGGCGCAGCCGGCCGAGGCGAACATTGAAGTCCTCGCGGATGCCGCGGTCGAGGCCAGCCACGAGGCCGTCGCTGACGCGCCGGAGGCGGAGGCCGCCGATCTGCCTGTCACCGGCGATCCCGCGCCGTCGGCGGCGCTGCTGCCTGATGTCGGCTTCGCGCCTGCCGCGAGCCACGAGACGGCTGGCGCCGTCGAGACGCAGCCGGAGCCTGCGGCAGAAGCCGCGCCGGAGCCTGCCGCTCTCGCCGCGGCACCGGTGGACGACGCCGCGCCGGAAGCGACCGGCGAAATCCCTGCGGCCGCTCCCGATGCGCCCGCGGAAGCTGCGAGCGCTGAAGGAGAAGCTCCCGCCGCGACAACCGAGGCCGCACCAGCCGCAGCTGCCGAGGTGCCGGCGGAGCCGCAACTGGTCGAGGTCTGGCGCCCCGGTGGCCGCTCCGACGAGCATCGCCCGCGTCACCACGATCGCAGCCGCGACCGCAATCGTGGCCGTCATCAGGGCAAGCCCGCCGACGGCGCGCAAGCCGCCACGCCCGGCGAAGGCGGAACGGGCGAGAAGCGCGAGCATCATCGCCGGCCGCGCCGTCACCATGATTTCCGTGCACCGCCGCGTGAGGGCGCGCCTGCCGAGGCTGCGGCTGCATCATCGGCACCCGCTGACGGCGCGCCGGCCCGCGAGCAGCGTGGCGATCGCCGCGAGCGCTTCGAGGGCAAGGGCCGCGACCGTGACAATGAGCGGCGGCGCGACAACAAGTTCGGCGGCGACCGCAAGGGCGATCGCGGCGAGCGGGATCGCGGTGGCCGTGATTTCGGTCGCGACAAGGGCGGTCGCGACAAGCGCGATGGCGGGCCGTCGCACCGGCCCTACGCGTCGAGCGCGCCGCGCGAGCGCGACCGGCCGATCGATCCGAACTCGCCATTCGCCAAGCTCGCCGCGCTGAAAGAGCAGCTCGCGGGTAACCGCAAGGACTAGTCCGGACACTCGGCGAAGACTTGGACAGACAGCGCCTCGACAAATGGCTGTGGCACGCGCGGGTGGTGAAGGCCCGCACCAGCGCTGCCGAGCTCGTCGCGTCAGGCCACGTCCGCATCAACGGCGTCAGGGAGAAATCGCCGGGACATGCGGTGAAGCTCGGCGATGTCGTCACCGTTGCGCTCGACAACAGCGTCCGCGTGCTGAAAGTGATCGGCTTCGCCGAGCGGCGCGGCGACGCGGCTTCCGCGCGGGTCCTCTACGACGATTTGCAAGGCGGCAAGGAATAGCTATCTAGGGACGGCAATTCGGATTTGTGCCGGACGCCTGGCGCTTTTTGGGGGCCCGCGTCCCTTGCGGCTGCGGTATTCCTGCGCTAGGCAACCCCAGAAAAAGCTGACTGTTTCCGGAGTTTTGGATGACCTACGTCGTCACTGAAGCCTGCATCAAGTGCAAATACACCGATTGCGTCGAGGTGTGCCCCGTCGATTGCTTCTACGAGGGCGAGAACATGCTGGTCATCCACCCTGACGAATGCATCGATTGCGGCGTGTGCGAGCCGGAATGCCCGGCGGATGCCATCAAGCCGGACACCGAGCCGGGCCTGGAGAAGTGGCTCGAGGTCAACCGCGACTACGCCAAGACCTGGCCGAACATCACCCAGAAGAAGGACTCGCCCGAGGACGCCAAGGAGTGGGAAGGCAAGGAAGGCAAGTTCGAGAAATATTTTTCTCCGAATCCGGGGAGCGGCGACTGATTCGCTGATCCCGCTCCAGGGCGCCTCGAGGCGTCCCGGGACGACTGAATTGAGCGGGCATTGCCCCCTCCCGACGCTGTTTCGCCTGCCGATTTAACCCTAATGACGGACATATGACCGGAAGGTCCCTCGATATGTCCGGAATCGGGCCTAAATCATTGATTTTTGCGGAAAATGTGCTATATTCGGCACATTACAAGCCAAGAACCCCCCTGCCACGCGTATCCTGTGGCTTCGAGGTTCCCGCAACATCGAACAGGGGCGTGGCAGTTTCCGCGCGCAGGCTGTGTCACAGAAAACGCGTAAAAAGAGTGCTTCAAAGACGACCAAGAAATCCGCTGTCGTTGCTCGCAGCGCAACCAAGGGCCGTGCCAAGGCGACCGTGAAGGATGCCAAGAGGGCGGCGGCCGCAAAGTCCTCAAAGAACAAAAGAAGCCTGATGCCAGACAAGACTGCCAAGACTGCCGCGAAAGCGACAGCCGCGAAGACCGGTGCCGCGAAGGTTGCTCCCAAGCCTGCCGCCACGCCGAAGCCGGCCGCCCACAAGGCTGCCGCCCCCGCCGCTGCTCCGAAGGTTGCCGCGAAGCCGGCCGCCGCTCCGCCGCGTCCGGAAGAGAAGAAGGTCGTGACCCAGCGTCAGGGCTTCAAGGCCAATGAATTCGTCGTCTATCCCGCCCACGGCGTCGGCCAGATCCTGGCGATCGAGGAGCAGGAGATCGCGGGCGCCAAGCTCGAGTTGTTCGTGATCAATTTCATGAAGGACAAGATGACGCTTCGTGTCCCGACGGCGAAGGTCGCCAATGTCGGCATGCGCAAGCTGTCGGACCCGGCGCTGGTCAAGAAGGCGCTGGAGACGCTGAAGGGCCGCGCCCGCGTCAAGCGCACCATGTGGTCGCGCCGCGCCCAGGAATACGAAGCGAAGATCAATTCGGGCGATATCGTCGCGATCGCCGAGGTGGTCCGCGATCTCTACCGCTCGGAATCGCAGCCCGAGCAGTCCTACAGCGAACGGCAGCTCTATGAAGCTGCGCTCGACCGTCTGTCGCGCGAAATCGCCGTCGTGCAGCACTCGACCGAGACCGAAGCGATCAAGGAGATCGAGGGCCAGCTCGCGAAGAGCCCGCGCCGCGGCGCCAAGGCCGAGAACGCTGAAGGCGACGCCGAGGGCGATGCCGACGGTGAGGATATGGACAGCGACGGCGACGACAACGCCGTCGAGGACGAAGCTGCGTAAGCAGCGCTGCCAGATTTCAGATCAAAGGCCCGGTCGAGAGACCGGGCCTTTTGCTTTTGCACGACGCGCTGGCCGTCCTGTGCAGCTCACCCGCATTGCGCGGTCGATCTGGATGCAGTCCACCGATACGACGGGGCAGGTAGTCGGGAAAGGCGCGGAGGCATCGGCAGCCGATTGTCCGCGCGACGGTCACTCCGAAGGTCGCGATTGCGGCTCGGCTTGTCGTGAATGAGACTGGTGCTTGCTCAATCGCGGAGGATGCCAGGCCACAACAGAGCTTTGTTTCCAGGAGGACAAATTGATTGATCAACGCACCGCGCCATTGGCGGCGCTCCTGCTGCGCGTAACCCTCGGCTCGCTTTTCATTGCGCATCTATATTGGAAGTTCACCATACTTCCGGGTGGTCTACACACCTGGTGGTCGAGCTTTGCAGCGAACGGATATCCCGCGTTCACGCCATGGTACTGCATCTCCGCCGAGTTTCTCGGCGCCATTCTGCTGATACCGGGCATCTGGACACGTTGGGTCGCACTCTACGCCCTGCCGCTCATGGCCGGAGCGGCGCAATTCTGGGCCGTGCGCAAGGGCTTCTTCTTTGTCGGGGGCGGCTCGGAACTCCCCGTCGTCTGGTCGGTCATGCTTGTGATCCAGGCACTGTTGGGTGACGGGCTTTATGCGCTGGTTCCCTCGTCCGCCGCTCGACTGCAATTGAGAGCTGCCTAGTCAATCGACACCGACCTGGCTTGCCGATGCATGCGGTCTGGCAAAATCACCGCTTGGCTGACAGCTGCGACTCAGACCTGCTGTGCCGCGCTGGCGGACAGGCAATCGCGGGACCGGCGGGAGGCTCGGCATGTTTGCGGGACGATCGCCGGGCCGTGGATTCGGCTGGCTCTGGACGGCGTTTGCGGTCTCGACGTTCGGGACGTGGATCGCCTTCGACGCGTTTCCGCTGATTGCGATCCTGGTGCTGCATGCGGGCCCCGCCAGCGTCTCGGCGCTCGCGGCCACGGGCCTGGCCATCGGCACCGCGGTCGCGGTGCCGCTCGGGCCGTGGGTCGAATTCCACCGCAAGCGCGCCGTGATGATCGCGATGGATCTCGTGCGCTTCGCCGCGACCGTCAGCATCCCCGTCGCATTCGCCTTCGGGTGGCTCACCGTCGCGCAGCTTCTTGTCGTCTCGATCATCGTGGCAACTTCGGATATCGCCTTCCGTGCGGCCAGCGGCGCCTGCCTGAAGGCGATGGTGCAGCCCGAGGACCTCGTTGCGGCCAACGGGCGGCTCGAGGCCACGACCTGGACCGCCACCGCGATAGGGCCGCCGCTGGGCGGCGCGGCGATCGGATTGTTCGGTCCGGTCGCGACGGTGATCGCCAATGCGCTCAGCTTCGTTCTTTCGGCAATGGCGATCGGCGCGATCGGCGGCGGCGAGGCGGTGCCAGTTCGACGGGACCCGCGAGGCTTTCGCGCCGCCGAGCTCCTCGCGGGATGGCGCACCATCCTCGCCCACCCGGTATTGCGACTGCTGTTCTTCAACACCGTGCTGGTCAACGGCCTGATCATGGCGACGGCGCCGCTGCTTGCGGTGCTGATGCTGGGCCGGCTCGGATTCGCGCCCTGGCAGTACGGGCTCGCCTTCGGTGCGCCGTGCATCGGCGGCCTGATCGGCGCACGCCTCGCCCCGGGACTGGTCGCGCGGTTCGGCCAGCGCAACGTCCTGCTTGCGGCCGGCACGCTGCGCGCCTGCTGGTCGCTCGGTCTTGCCTTCATTCCGGCAGGCGCCGCCGGCATCGTGCTCGTCATGATCCTCCAACTCGGCATCGTCACGAGCGTCGGCGTGTTCAACCCGGTGTTCGCGGCCTATCGCCTCGGACAGATCGAGACGGACCGCACGGCGCGCACGCTGTCGGCCTGGTCGATCACCAGCAACGCAACGATTGCGGCGCTGACCGCGTTGTGGGGCGTGCTGGCGGGCGTTGCCGGTGCGCGTCCTGCGATTGCGATCGCCGGCCTCCTGATGCTGGCGACGCCGCTGCTATTGCCACGGCGCGCACTCGCGGTGCCTCGCGGCCTCAGCACGACGGCTGCGTGAGGCGCACTTTTTCCGCCGATGGCCGCGGCAACCGGCATGCCGCGTGCTATGCTGGGCGCGCTGCTGCTACTGGAATGCGCATGAGGAGTACCATTCATTCAGCGAGGAGCAATCGCGATGACGTCCAATGTTGAAGCAACCAGAAAGGGTTACGAGGCATTTCAACGTGGTGATATTCCTGCCCTTCTGAGCGATCTGATCGATGACACCTGCACCTGGATAACCCCGGGTCCTCCGGACAAATTGCCCTGGGCCGGCACCTTCAGGGGAAAGCAGGAGATCGCAAACTTCTTCGCCCGCGTCGGCGAGAATCTGGAGTTCAGCGAGTTTGCGCCGCATCAGATGATCGAGCAGGGCGATACCGTGGTGGTGCTGGGTACGCTGACCGCGCGGGCAAAGAGAACAGGCAAGATCGTAAAGAACGAATGGGCCCACGTTTTCAAGTACCGCAACGGAAAGGCGGTGCTGTTTCAGGAATACATCGACACGGCGGCGGACGTTCTCGCAATGACCTGATGGAGCTCCATCTGGCCGGGATTATCGGGGCTTCGCCGAAGTCCCGATAATCCCGGATTGCACCGTGCCCTGGCCAGGCTGCATCAGCTACTTCACCCGCTGCTTCTCGAGCTTTCTCGCCAGCGTGCGGCGGTGCATGCCGAGTCGGCGGGCGGTCTCGGAGATGTTGAAATCGGTTTCGATCAGGGTCTGGTGGATGCGCTCCCATTCCAGGTTCTTGATCGAGGTCGGGCGGGCGCCGACCTCGATGGCGGCGTTGCCCTGCGCCTTGGAGAAAGCGGCCTCGATGTCGTCGGTGTTCGACGGCTTGGCCAGGTAGTGGCAGGCGCCGAGTTTGATCGCCTCGACGGCCGTCGCGATGCTGGCAAACCCCGTCAGCACCACGATCAGCATCTCGGGATCATGCGCGTGCAGCGCTTCGACGCAGGCGAGGCCCGAGGCGCCGCCGGCGAGCTTGAGGTCGACCACGGCATAGCCGGGCGATTGCTGCTCCACGAGCTGGCGGACCTCGTCGAGGGAGGCCGCGACCATGACGCCATAGCCGCGGCGCTCGAACGAGCGCCTCAGCGTGCGGGCAAAACCCGCGTCATCCTCGACGATCAGGAGCTGGCGTTCATCCACGACGATCGTCTCCGATCGCAAGCGTCGACAGCGGCAGCTCGAGCCTGACCGAGGCGCCGAGATCGGGCCGGTTGCGCGCCGTCACCACGCCGCCGAGCTTGCGCACGACATTGACCACCAGGAACAGGCCGAGGCCGCTGCCGGGACTCCCCTTGGTCGATTGGTAGGGCTTGCCGACATGCGACAGCATCTCGCGCGCAAAACCCGGGCCGCGGTCGCTCACCGACAGCACCAGCGTGTCGCTGTTGCGCTCGGCCGTCAGCTCGATCCAGTCCCGCGACACCTCGGCGGCGTTGTCCAGCACGTTGAAGATCGCCTGCTTGAGCGCAATGTCCGACACGATCGGCAGATCGGCGCCGAAGGCGTTGCGGAAGTAGAGCGTGGCCGATGGCCGCGTCGTCCGCCATTCGTCCACCAGAGCCGTCAGGAAGGCGTCGACCGTGGTCGGCGCGGAGCCTTCGCCGCGCGCCTCGCCGGCCGACAGCAGGATCCCCGTGACGATCGACTTGCAGCGTTGCAGCGACGTTTCCATCTCGCCGAGATCCTGCGACAGCTCATCGTCCGACGTCAGCGCCGGCATCCGCCGCCAGTCGCCCAGGATCACCGAGAGCGAGGCCAGCGGCGTGCCGAGCTCGTGCGCCGCACCCGAGGCCAACAGGCCCATCCGGACGATGTAATCCTGCTCGGCGGCTTGCTGGCGCAGCGCGGCGAGGCGGGCGTCACGGTCGCGCAGATTGAGGTTGATCCTGGTCACGAACACCACGAGCAGCACGGCATCGAGCACGAGGCCGATGAAGGTGCCGGCGATGTACCGGCTGAACGCATCGCCAAATCCTTCGTGCGGCAGCGCCAGCGGCTCGTAGTAGCCGGTCAGCCAGGCGTAGCTCATGCAGACCAGCGCCACCAGCGACCAGGTCGACGGCGCGTCCAGCAGCACGGCGCCCAGCGTCACCTGCAGCAAATAGAGCGAGGTGAACGGATTGGTCGCGCCGCCGCTGAGATAGAGCAGGGTGGTCAGCGCCGCCACGTCCAGCGTCAGCGCGATCAGGAGCTCGCGGTTGTTGACGTCGGCGCGGTAGCGCAGCCAGAGGAAGCTGACGAGATTGAGCGCCGCCAGCGCGCAGATCACCGCCGCCATCGGCAGCAGCGGCAGCGCAATGCCCATCCAGAACTCGACGAAGGCGATGGTGACGATCTGCCCGACCACCGCCGTCCAGCGCAGCTGGATCAGCAGGGCCATGTTCTTGCGGTTGGTGGCGACGTCGGGCGGCGAAAACGCAGCGAGATCGAGTTGCGCGGCGGCAGACTCGGTCCCGGCGGTCAGCGTCACGGCCTGGTCCGCCGCCGTTTGTTCGTCATGCCGATCCGATGTGCGCTCGAGCATCTGGGCCTGGGTTGCGAGACAGGTTGCGTGCTGCGCCGATCAGGCGGCGCACGGCGGCGCGCCTTGAGTCCAAGCTTGGGTCGGAGGCGCAGGCGCGACCCCTGCCGCTGATGGTGCGCAGGAGCGCAGCCGCCAGCATAATGGCCAGCGTGAACCATGTCAGCGCGTAAATCAGGTGGTTGTTTGGAAACCGGACGATCGTGAGCCCGCCGACCGGAATGCCGCCCGCGTTGGGTGCCGCATCGGCATCGATGAAGAACGGGGCCACCTTCGGCAGCCCGTGTGTTGCCGCGATTGCAGCGACGTCGCGCGAGTACCAGCGGCCGGCCGCGGGATCGTTGCTGCGCAGAAAGGCGCCCTTCGGCTCCGACATCCGCAGCAGGCCGGTAACGGTTACCGCCCCCTCCGGATCGCCCTGGCGCCGTGTCGCGGAATCGCGCCTGTCTGATGGAACGAAGCCGCGATTGACGAGAATGGTGGTTCCGTCGGCGGTGCGCAGCGGGGTCAACATCCAGGACCCGGGACCATCAGATGTCACGGCCTGCACCAGCGTCTCGTCCGTGTGCAGGAACGTGCCGCTCACGGTGACGTGCCGGTATTCGTCGCCGGCGGCCGTCACCGCAGGCCACGATGACGGAGCGGGCGGTGGCGTCGGTGCGGCGTGGACGCGTTGCTCGACCCGCTCGATCAGCGCCAGCTTCCAGGTCCGGCGCTGGATCTGCCAGACGCCGAGCCCGGTCAGCATCGCCACACCCAGCATGCCGAGCGTGAGCAGCATGTAGCGACGGAGAGCAAGATTGCGGCCGCGTCGGGACTTCGCTCCCACCCCCGCAGGCGGGAGAGATGGAGCGGAGTCTGTGTCGCCGCGCGTCGTCACGGCATCTGACTCATATCGTGCATCGGCATCATGTTGATGTTGAGATGATGCATGACCCAGAGCGACCCGGTCAGCGCGATCACCACCATGACGACGGTGAAGATCAGCGCCATCATGGTCCAGCCGTTCTCCGACCGCGTGTTCATGTGCAGGAAGTAGACCATGTGCACGACGATCTGCACCGCGGCGAACAGCAGCACCAGGATTCCGGTGGCCGTCTTGTCGGCGATCGCGCCCGTCATCACCAGCCAGAACGGGATCGCGGTGAGGACGACAGAGAGGCCGAAGCCGATCAGATAGCTTTGCAGCGAACCATGAGCGGCACCGCCATGGGCGTCGTGGTCGGGCAGGGCGTGAGTGTCTGAGGTCATCGCAGCATTCCCAGGAGATAGACGAAGGTGAAGACGCCGATCCAGACGACGTCGAGGAAGTGCCAGAACATCGAGAGGCACATCAAGCGGCGCCGGTTGGCCTCGATCAGGCCGTAACGCGCGACCTGCACCATCAGCGTGACCATCCAGACCAGGCCGAAGGTGACGTGCGTGCCGTGGGTGCCGACCAGGGTGAAGAAGGACGACAGGAAGGCGCTGCGCTGCGGCGTTGCGCCCTCATGGATCATGTGCGCGAACTCGGAGAGCTCGATGCCGATGAAGGCGAGGCCGAACAGCCCGGTGATCGCAAGCCAGGCCTGCGTCGCCCCGACCCGCGATTTCTCCATCGTCAGCATCGCGAAGCCATAGGTGATCGAGGAGAGCAGCAGCATCGTGGTGTTGACCGCCACGAGCTTGAGGTCGAACAGGTCCTTCGGCGACGGACCGGCAGCGTAATTGCCGCCGAGCACGCCGAAGGTCGCGAACAGCATCGCGAAGATGAGGCAGTCGCTCATCAGGTAGATCCAGAAGCCCAGCATGGTGCTGGCGCCTTCCGGGTGGGCGTGCTCATCGATCAGGTGGAAGACCGGCTCCGAGCCTTGCGTGGAAACGTTTGCGACGGTCATGATTGGGCTCCCGCAGCGAGAAGGCGCGTCCGCGCGTCTTCGACCTGGCCGACCCGGTCCGCCGGGATGTCGAAGTCGCGGTGATAGTTGAAGGTGTGACCGATCGCGACCGCGAGCAGCGCGATGAAGCTGACGGCGGCGAGCCACCAGATGTACCAGATCAGGCCGAATCCCATCGCGGTGGCAAGTCCGGCGAGGACGATGCCGGTGCCGGTGTTGGAGGGCATGTGGATCGGCCTGAAGCCGGCCAGCGGGCGCCTGTAGCCGCGGCGCTTCATGTCCCACCACGCATCGTTGTCATAGACCACGGGCGTGAAGGCGAAATTGTAGGCCGGCGGCGGCGACGAGGTCGCCCATTCCAGGGTGCGCGCATTCCAGGGATCGCCGGTGACGTCCTTGAGTTGCTCGCGGCGCAGGATGCTGACTGCGAACTGCACCAGCATCGAGATGATGCCGAGGAAGATCAGCAGCGCGCCAAAGGCGGCGATGACGAACCAGATCTGCAAGGACGGATCGTCGAACACGCGCAGTCGCCGGGTGACGCCCATCAGGCCGAGCACATAGAGCGGCATGAAGGCGAAGTAGAAGCCTGAGACCCAGAACCAGAACGACAGCTTGCCCCAGAACGGATCGAGCCTGAAGCCGAACGCCTTCGGAAACCAGTAGTTGATGCCGGCGAACAGGCCGAACAGCACGCCGCCGATGATCACGTTGTGGAAATGCGCGACCAGGAACAGGCTGTTGTGCAGCACGAAGTCGGCGGGCGGCACCGCGAGCAGCACGCCGGTCATGCCGCCGATCACGAAGGTCAGCATGAACGCCACCGTCCACATCATCGGCAGCTCGAAGCGGATGCGGCCGCGGTACATCGTGAACAGCCAGTTGAACATCTTCGCGCCCGTCGGGATCGAGATGATCATGGTGGTGATGCCGAAGAACGAGTTCACGCTGGCGCCGGAGCCCATCGTGAAGAAGTGGTGCAGCCAGACCAGATAGGAGAGGATGGTGATGACGACGGTCGCGTAGACCATCGAGGTGTAGCCGAACAGCCGTTTGCCGGAGAAAGTCGCGGTCACCTCGGAGAAGATGCCGAAGGCCGGCAGCACCAGGATGTAGACCTCGGGATGGCCCCAGATCCAGATCAGGTTCACGTACATCATCGGGTTGCCGCCGAAGTCGTTCGTGAAGAAGTTGGTGCCGACGTAGCGGTCGAGCGACAGCAGCACCAGGACCGCAGTGAGCACCGGGAAGGAAGCGACGATCAGGACGTTGGTGCAGAGCGCGGTCCAGGTGAAGACGGGCATCCTCATCATCGTCATGCCCGGTGCGCGCAGCTTGACGATGGTGCAGATCAGGTTGATGCCCGATAGCGTCGTGCCGACGCCGGCGACCTGCAGGCCCCATATGTAATAATCGACGCCGACGTCGGGACTGTAGCCGATGTTCGAAAGCGGCGGATAGGCGAGCCATCCGGTGCGCGCGAACTCGCCGATGAACAGCGACATCATCACCAGGACAGCGCCGCCGACCGTCATCCAGAAGCTGAAATTGTTGAGGAACGGGAACGAGACGTCGCGGGCGCCGATCTGCAGCGGCATGACGTAGTTCATCAGGCCCGTCACCAGCGGCATCGCCACGAAGAAGATCATGATCACGCCGTGCGCGGTGAAGACCTGGTCGTAATGATGTGCGGGGAGGTAACCTTCCGAACCGCCGAATGCGATCGCCTGCTGCAGGCGCATCATCAGGGCGTCGGCGAAGCCGCGCAGCAGCATCACGATGCCGAGGATCATGTACATGATGCCGATGCGCTTGTGGTCGACTGACGTGAACCACTCGCGCCACAGATAGGTCCACAGCCGGAAATAGGTGACGATGGCAAACAGCGCGAGGCCGCCGGTGGCGACCATCGCGAAAGTGCCGACCAGGATCGGCTCGTGCAGCGGCAGGGCGTCCAGATTGAGGCGGCCGAAGATCATCTTCACGAGTTCAGGATTGTCGAACATGCGGCCCTCCTCAGGACTCTGATTTCGGACGCTGGCCGAGCAGCAGGGATGTCGATGACGGGTGGACGGGTGAGAATGGCGGGCGCTTCAGGCCGACGCCGCGCAGCGGCGTCATGTCCAGCGGTGCGAAGACCTCGCGCGCCGGCGCGTCCTTGATCTCGTCCATCGAGCAGATGCCGGCGACGAAGGTCGGCTCATTGCCGAGCGGCGCGCCGCGGCGGGCGTATTTGTCGTAGGTGAGCGGCAGCGTGTTGTTGAGACCCTCGCGCCCCAGGCCGCCCTTGGCGTCGATCGCGGTCATCTCGCTCATGCACATCTTGCCGGGCTCGACGCACAGGTTGAGGATCGCCTTGTAGAGATCGCGATCGACCGAGCCGTAGAGGCGCACAGGAACGTTCTCGCTCGGGCGCTCGAGCTGGAGATAGTCGGTACGGCCGAGCATGTTGCTGCTGGCCTTGGCGGAGGCGATCCACTTGTCGAAGTTGGAGGCCGACAGGCTCTTGAATTCGAAGTGCATGCCGGAGAAGCCGGCGCCGCTGTAATTGGCCGAGAAGCCCCTGAAGGTGCCCTCATGGTTGGAGACCGCGTGCAGCTTGGTCTCCATGCCGGGCATGGCGTAGATCTGGCCGGCCAGTGCCGGGATGTAGAAGGAGTTCATCACCGACGATGCCGTGGTGCGGAAGCGGATCGGGCGATCGACGGGAGCGGCGAGCTCGTTGACGGTGGCGACGCCGTAGTCGGGGTAGATGAACAGCCACTTCCAGTCGAGCGCGACCACCTCGACGTTGAGCGGGGTGTCCTTGGCCGCGATCGGCCGGCCGGTGTCGATTCGGCCGAGCGTGCGGTAGGGATCGAGCAGATGCGTGCCCATCCAGGTCAGCGCGCCCAGGCAGATGATGATCAAGAGCGGTGCCGACCAGATCACGAGCTCGAGCTGGGTGGAGTGATCCCATTCCGGCTCGTAGGGTGCCTGCGTGTTGGACTGGCGGTAGCGCCAGGCGAAGAACACCGTCAGCGCCATCACCGGCAGCACGATCACCAGCATCAGGGCGGTCGAGATGATGACCAGGTCGCGCTGCTGGGCGGCGACGTCGCCTGCGGGAGCCAGGACGACGAAGTCGCACCCGGCAAGCAGTGCCGCAAACGGCAATAAGGCCAATAATTTCAAGGCGCGCACGGCTCACCCCGCTGGAATTTTATGAGTTCTGCCAAGGGGTAGCTGCGATGCAGCAAAGTTGACATTGGACAATTTGTCCAATGTTGCAGTGCGGGATAGAGGACCAGACAGTAAGGTGGACCACGTGGCAAAGTCTGCCCGTGGCCTCAGCTTCCAAGGACGGCGCGATGGCACAGGCCCCAGCAATGGCTCACGGCAACCCGACGGCTTCAGGTCACGGCCAGGCGAAACCCGGCGAAATCGCCATCGGCGTCATCATCGGGCGCACCTCGGAATTCTTCGACTTCTTCGTCTACGCGATCGCCTCGGTGATCGTGTTCCCCAAGCTGGTGTTCCCGTTCGTCAACGAGCTGACCGGAACGCTGTATTCCTTCGGGATCTTCGCGCTCGCCTTCGCCGCGCGCCCGCTCGGCACCGTCATCTTCATGGCGGTCGACCGCCGCCACGGCAAGGGCGCCAAGCTCGTCATCGCGCTGTTCCTGCTCGGCACCGCCACGGTCGCGATCGCGTTCCTGCCCGGCTACGACACGATCGGCGTTGCGGCGATCTGGCTGCTGGCGGCGACCCGTCTCGCGCAGGGCATCGCCTGGGGCGGTGCCTGGGACGGCCTTCCCTCCTTGCTCGCGATGAATTCGCCGGCCGGACATCGCGGCTGGTACGCGATGGTGCCGCAGCTCGGCGCCCCGCTCGGGCTGATCGTGGCCAGCGCACTGTTCGCCTTCTTCGCCGGCAACCTCTCGGCCGACGACTTCTTCGACTGGGGCTGGCGCTACCCGTTCTTCGTCGCCTTCGCCATCAACGTCGTGGCGCTGTTCGCGCGGCTGCGCATCGTGGCCACGGAAGAATATTCGGAGCTGTTCGAAAGCCGCGACCTGCAGCCGACGCGCGTCGGCGAGACCGTGAAGGAGGAGGGCCGCCATATCCTGCTCGGCGCCTTCGCCCCGCTGGCGAGCTTTGCGCTGTTCCACATGGTCACGGTGTTTCCGTTGTCCTGGGTGTTCCTGTTCACCAAGGAAAGCCCGGTGCGCTTCCTGATCATCGAGATGATCGGGGCCATGGTCGGCGTCGCCGCGATCGTGGCCTCCGGCATGATCGCCGATCGCGTCGGGCGCAAGCCGCTCCTGATCGGCTCGGCGATCGCGATCGCGGTCTATAGCGGTTTCGCGCCCCAGCTGCTCGACGCCGGTCCCATCGGCGAGTCCGTCTACATGGTGCTGGGCTTCATCCTGCTCGGGCTCTCCTTCGGCCAGTCGTCGGGTGCGATCGCCTCGAGCTTCGCGCAGACCTACCGTTACACGGCCTCGGCGCTGACCTCCGACTTCGCCTGGCTGTTCGGCGCCGGCTTCGCGCCGCTCGCAGCGCTCCTGCTCGCAACGCATTTCGGGTTGCTCTCGGCCGGTGGCTATCTGCTCTCGGGCGCGGTGTGGACGCTGCTGGCGCTGTGGCTCAGCGGCCTGCGCGAGGCGGAGAGCTGACACGTCTACCGGAACAACCCGTCGACCCGGAACGAATAGCCGACGCCGACGATGTAGCTCGGCGAATTGCGGTTGAGCCCGAATGCGACGTGGAAGTCGAGCTGCTGCGTCGGTGTCAGCTGATACATGCCGCCGGAATTGATCAATTGGGTCGGCACCGCCCCGTCCGGATAGTCGCCGACATATTCGGTGAACAGGCTGATCCGCTCGGTCAGCTTTCGCTCCAGCACGAAGGTGGCCTCTGTCATGTGCTGGCCCGTCAGCTCGGCGGGACGGAAGAACTCCGTGAACATGCCGCTGACGCCCCAGCCGTCATGCAGCTCCCATGACCATGGCAACTGGATGTAGGGCTGCGCGCCGCGCCCCGCGATTCCGACGGCACCGGTCGGCAGCGCGACGCCGGCCGTGATGGAGAGATCGATCTTTCCGGGCAGCGGGCTGACCTGCCACTTGATCGCCGGCGCCACGTCGGAAAAGCCCGACGCTCCCGGCGACTTCACGCTGCCGAAATAATTCGGCAGGTCGACAAGCACCTCGAGGCAGGGCGCGATGCCGAGCCGCCAGCGGCTGTTGGTGCCGTCGACGCTGCGGCCGCCGTCGCGGCCGGTCAGGTTGACGCCGTTCTCGTTCTGCAAGCTGCCGACCGGCACCACGATGCTGGAATTGGTGACGTCGGGCCGGTCGGTTGCGATCGCATCGCTCGGCTGCGGGCATCCTTCCGCATGCGCGGCGGCCATCGTTGCGACCGCGAACGCAGCGATTAGCCACGCACGGTGACAGATCAGCGTAACCACGCCCGACCGGTACGAACCCAATTGCCCCGTGCTCCAACCCGCCGCGCTGACACGGCGCAGACACCACGCCTGCATCCTGGATCGCGCGGAACGGCGATTATTCCCGTCCGGCTGCAAGATTGCCCGCTTTGCGGCGGCGCTCAAGGGGAGGGAATAGGTTGGCCACAAGACCACTCCTGTTGTCGTGGCAAACAGGAGTTCATCCGATGACAATTCTGACTATCGTGCGCAACGTCACACTGTGGCGGGCCGGGACCCTCGTGGTGGCGACGGCGGCGACATTGATCGCGGTCACATCGGCGAATGCCGCCGGCGATGCCGCGCGCGGCGCGACGCTGTACCGCGACTGCGGCGTCTGCCATTCGATCCAGGAAAATGGTCCCGGCCCGGCGCATAAGGGCGTGTTCGGTCGCCTCGCCGGCAAGGCGCCGGGCTACGACTACTCTGCCGAACTGAAGAATTCGAACATCGTGTGGACCGAGGAGAACCTCGACAAGTGGCTGGCCGGCCCGGAGAAGCTCGTTCCCGGGACCAAGATGTTCTACGAGGTCGACGATCCCAGGGATCGCGCCGATATCATCGCTTTCCTGAAGGAGAAGGCGAAATAGAGTGCCGCCCCGCACCCTCCGCGTGTCGTCCCGCCGGGACGACGGCGGTGATGGCGCTCTAATCCACCACGATCTTGACGCGGTCGCGCGGCTTCACCTGGGCATGGGCGTCGAGGCCGTTGAGCACGCGGAAGCGTTCGGCCGGGTGATCGACACCGGCCATGCGATGCGACAGCGATTCCACGGTGTCGCCGGGCTGCACGTTGATCACCTTGATGCGGAGCGGGCGCGCGGCCTGGATCTCGTCGAGCGTCAGGCGGCGGAACGAGTTGACGGTCTCGCGCGCGTTGCGCTCGCTCTCGGTGCTCTTCTGCTTGGTGGCGAAGATGAAGCGGTAGACGTCGCTGCCGAAGCGCAGCGCGTAGACCTTGAACTGCCACTGGTCGCCATGCGCGGTAGCGGAGGCCGCCGGGAAGCCATTGATGTTGATGTCCTCGGTCGACGACTTGTCGACGCCATCCATCCAGCCGGAATTGAGATAGTCACCGAGCGACTGCTCGGCCGGCACCCGCACCACGTCGAAGCGCATCGCCTGGCTGCCGCCCTCGCGCACGCCGATCACCGCCTGCGCGGTGTTGTCGAGAGTGAAGGTGTCGGGCGCCGTGAAGGTGAAACCGAGCTTGGGATGCAGGAAGCGGCGGCCGCGCACGAAGCCTTCGCTGGGATCCTCGCCATAGACGATGTTGTCGATCGCGGCGAGATAGGTCTCGCGGTCGCGCTCGTTGTTCTCGGGCGATGAGTATTGCCGCGCGGTCGCCTGTGCATTGGCGATGCGCTCCGGCGTTGCCGGATGCGACGAGGTGAAGTCCTGCACGCGCGGATCGAGCGCGCTCTTGCCGATCTTGAGCGCGGCGTTGCGCTCCATCGCGGTCAGGAAGCGTGCGGCGCCATAGGGGTCGAAATGCGCGCGGGCGGCGATCCCGACGCCGATGCCGTCGGCCTCGAACTCCTGCTGCCGCGAGAAGCTCGCCATGGTCAGCTTGGTCTTGGCCAGCGCCAGCGCGGTGAGATCGGGGTCGTTGCTCATGTCGGTGACGACGCGCGTCACCACCGCCGCCTGCCTCGCCTGGTCCTCGCGCATCGCGGCGTGCTTGGCCAGCACATGCGCCATCTCGTGGCTGAGCACCGAGGACAGTTCGGAGGTGTCGCTGGCGAGCGCGATCAGGCCGCGCGTGACATAGAGCTGGCCGGTCGGCAGCGCGAAGGCGTTGACCGCGCCGGAATTGAGGATCGTCACCTTGTAGGCCTGGTCGGGACGGTCGGAGGCCGCAACCAGCCGCTCCACGGTTTTGGTGATCAGCGCCTCGAGCCTTGGGTCGTCATAGGCGCCGCCATAGGAGGACAGGATGCGCTCATGCTCGCGTTCGCTCGCTGGCGTCTGCTGCACCACGCGGTTCGGCTTCGCCACCGGCGCGGCGGACGTCGCGGCGGGCAAGGCCTGCTCGAACCGGCCGGCATTGCCGCAGGCGCCGAGCGTCAGCGCGGCGCAAAGGAGCACCGGCGCGGCCGAAAGGCGGCGGCCTGTCATTTCCTCACGCCGTCCTGCGCGTGCAATCAATTCACAACCCATAATCGTCGAGCGAACCGGTCGGAGGTATGTCCCCCCTAGTTCCCGTCGCCGAGTACTTCAATTTGCCCAACCCGGAGCAATGCGATTCGCGGCCCACGTCGCACTTCCACCCAGCCTCGGACCCGAATCCTTCGATTTTCGAGCGACTTCGGCCCAAGCCCGGCCGCCTCGAACGCAGGGACTATGCGCCTTGAAATAGTCGCGGCAAAGTCCTGTGTCCAGTTTCGGCCGAAATTCAGGTAGGTCGTTGCCCCTGCCTGCCGCACGGACAAAACCCTGCCCTCGACCACCGTAAAGCGCCCGATCCCGGCCAAAATATCGCCCGGACTTTCGGCGTTTTTTATGACGGTGGAGGCGGCCCAGGTTCCCGATCTGGCCTGTCGCGCCTCGGCCTCGGCCGCCAGCAGCAGGCTGGCGCAGTTCCGGTCGCCGACATCGGGCGCAACCAGAGCAAGGCCCTGCCGCAACAATTCGCTCTGAACGGGTGTCCCGGCGCCGGCGAGGAAGGCGTAGGCAACCTGGCGACCATAGCGGTCCGGCGTGTCGTCGGCGCCACGCAGCGTCACGTCATGGCCGACCAGGAGCGCCGAAAGGGCCGTGGCCGCCTTCGCACGATCCGCCATTTCGATGCCGGCCAGCTTCACCTCCCGCCCATCCTCCAGCCGGAAGCTGCGCGCATCGACGACAGCCGCAACGCGGCCCGTGCCCTGGTCGTCGAAATCGCACCCGGCCGCGTCTGCCGCACCGGCGACGCGCACGCCGATGACCGACAGGAGCAAAGCACAACAAAGGATCACCAGATGATTCCGCATCCTGCCATGCTTGCACATTCCAGCCATTCCGCTGAATGGAAAAAGTCGAACGCAAGTGCTGCGTCGCTGCTGCTTGCTGCGCTTCAGCCCATGCGGCATGATCCCGCGCGCAACAAACCGACCGCCGCAGCAGAATGCGGCGCGTGTTCTCAGGGAGGTTCTGGATGAGACGAGTCTTGGCCGGCGTATTGGCCTGCGCGCTTGCGATGTCGGCGAATGCGGCGCTGGCGCAGAGCAAGCCTCCTCTGAAACTCGGCGGCATCCTCGACATGTCGAGCCTTTATGCCGATATCACCGGCTCCGGCAGCGAGACCGCGGCCAAGATGGCGGCGGAGGATTTCGGCGGCGAAGTGCTCGGCCGCAAGATCGAGATCGTGGTCGGCGACCATCTCAACAAGGCCGATCTCGCCGCCAACATCGCGCGCGACATGCTCGACAACCAGGGCGTCGAGATGATCTTCGACGTCGCGGCATCCGCAACGGCGCTCGCCGCCGGCGAGATCGCCAAGGCGCGCAACAAGATCGTCATCTTCAACGGCCCGGGTTCGATCCGCCTTTCCAACGAGGCCTGCGGCCCCTACACCGTGCACTACGTGTTCGACACCTACGCGCAGGCCAACGTGACCGGTCTTGCCGCGGTGAAGGCTGGTCTCGACACCTGGTTCTTCCTGACCGCGGACTATGCGTTCGGGCAGGATCTGGAGAAGGACACCACCAACGTCGTGCTGAAGTCGGGCGGCAAGGTGCTCGGCAGCGTGCGGCATCCGCTCAACACGTCGGACTTCTCGTCCTTCCTGCTGCAGGCGCAGGCCTCCAAGGCCAAGGTGATCGGGCTCGCCAATGCCGGCGGCGACACCATCAATGCGATCAAGCAGGCCGCGGAATTCGGCATCGCCAAGGGCGGCCAGAAGCTGTCGCCGCTGCTCGCCTTCGTCACCGACATCGACAGCGTCGGACTCGAGACCGCGCAGGGCCTGTTGCTCGCCGAGGCATTCTACTGGGACCTCAACGACGACACCCGCGCGTTCTCGAAGCGCTTCATGGAGCGCACCAAGCGGGTGCCCACCTCGGCGCAGGCCGGCGTCTATTCCTCCGTGCTGCATTATCTGCAGGCGGTGAAGGCCGCCGGCACCACCGACTCGGCCGCCGTGATGAAGCTGATGAAGGAGACCCCGATCAACGACATGTTCGCCAGGAACGGCCGCATCCGCGAGGACGGCCGCATGGTGCACGACATGTACCTGTTCGAGGTCAAGAAGCCGTCGGAAAGCAAGGGCCGCTGGGACGACTACAAGCTGCTCGCAACCGTGCCGGGCGACCAGGCCTTCCAGTCGCTGGCAGATTCGCGCTGCCCGCTGGTGAAGAAGTGACGGCGTCAGGTTCAAACCAATAACAACGAAAGGCAAACGCCATGAGCGACAATCAGATGGTCCTCCAGTCCCTCGAGCACGGCCTGCTCACCATCACGATGAACCGGCCGGAGCGGCGCAATGCGCTCAACCCCGACATGACGCGCGGGCTGGTCGAGGCGGCGCGGCGCGCGCAGGATGATCCAGACGTGCGCGCGGTGCTGATCCGCGGCGCCGGCGGCACGTTCTGCGTCGGCGGCGACGTCAAGTCGATGGCGGAGGGCCGCGCGCCGCTGCCGTTCGAAACCAAGTTGGCGAATTTGCGCCGCGGCATGGAGGTCTCGCGCATCCTGCACCAGATGCCGAAGCCCGTGGTGGCGCAGCTCGACGGCGCGGCGGCCGGCGCCGGCCTCTCGATTGCGCTGTCCTGCGACCTGCGCGTCGCCAGCGCCTCCTGCAAGATCACCACCGCGTTCGCCAAGGTCGGATTCTCCGGCGACTATGGCGGCACCTATTTCCTCACCAAGATGCTCGGCAGTGCCAGGGCACGCGAGCTCTATCTGATGTCGCCGGTGCTGTCGGCGCAGGAAGCCTATCATCTCGGCATGGTCTCCAAGGTGGTGCCGGACGCCGATGTCGAGGCGGAGACGCTGGAGGTCGCGCGCTCGCTGGCACAGGGTCCGTCGGTCGCGCTCGGCTACATCAAGCGCAACATCAACAATGCCGAGACCATGACGCTGGAAGCCTGCTTCGACGGCGAGGCGATCCATCACACCCGCGCCGGCGACACCACCGACCACAAGGAAGCGGCGAAGGCATTCGTCGAGAAGCGCAAGCCGTCATTCCAGGGGCAGTAGTCGATGGCCGGGTACATGCGGCTGCGGCAGATCTGCCTGGTGGCGCCGCAGCTTGCGCCCGTGATCTCGGACATCTCCGCGATCATGGGCCTCGATGTCTGTTACCGCGACGGCAACGTCGCGAAATACGGCCTCGAGAATGCGCTGCTGCCGGTCGATACGATTTTGCTCGAGGTGGTCGCGCCGTTCCAGCCGGGCCCCGGCACCGCGGCCGGCCGCTTCGTCGAGAAGACTGGCGGCCGCGGCGGCTACATGGCGATCTTCTGCTGCGAGGACCCCGATGCACGCGGCGCAAAGGCCAACGCGATGGGCGTGCGTACCGCGAACGTGATCACGCACGCGCCCTATCACGGCGTGCAACTGCATCCGCGCGACTGCCGCGCCGCCTTCATCGAGTTCAACCACACCGACGGCAGCGACGATATCCTGGGTCCGTATCCGCCCGCGGGGCCGGACTGGCAGAAGTTCATCCGCAAGGACACGACCCTGGCGCTGACCGAGGTCGAGATGCAGAGCCCGGAGCCTCAGGCACTCGCTGAACACTGGGGCAGGATCATCGGCATCGCCGCCGACGGCGCCACCGTGAAGCTGCCGAACACCACGTTCCGCTTCGCCAAGGGCGAGGCCGAGATCATGAGCGGGCTGACATTCGAGGTCGCCGACAAGGCCAGGGTGCTGGATGCGGCGAAGGCGAACGGGTGTTCCGTGTCGGGTGACGCGTTCTTCCTGTGCGGCGTGACGTTCCGCCTGACGGCGTAACTTCGTAGCCCGGATGGAGCGCAGCGAAGTCCGGGACCACGCTCTCCGACTATGGATCGGCCCCGGATTGCGCTTCGCTCCATCCGGGTTACAAGAACAACAACAGGGAACGCCCGCATGCCGCATCCGCTCGATTCCTTCTTCGCTCCCGCAAGCATCGCGCTGATCGGCGCCTCGCGCGATCATGAGAAGATTCCCGGGCGGTTGCTCGGCATGCTGCGCAAGAATGGCTATCCGGGACAACTCTATCCGATCAATCCGAATTACGACGAGATCGACGGCCTCAAATGCTTCAAGTCGATCACCGGGATCGGCGCGCCGATCGATCTTGCGATCATCGTGATTCCCGCGCGAGCGGTACTGCCGGCGCTGGAGCAGTGTGCTGCCGTCGGGGTCAGGAACGCGGTCATCATCTCCTCCGGCTTTGCCGAGGAGGGCGGCGACAGTGCGGCGATGCAGGATGCGATCGTGGCGCTGGCGAAGCGGACCGGGATGCGGATCTCCGGCCCGAACGCGGAAGGATTTTACAGCGAGGTGCAGAAGGTCGCTGCCACCTTCAGTCCGACCGTCGACGTCAAGCCCGGGCATGTGCCGCTGGTCGCAACCAAACGGCGGGTCGGTATTGTCGCGCAATCTGGCGGCATCGGCTTTGCCATCAAGCATCGCGCCAAGGCGATCGGCGTCGCGATCAGCTACGTCGTCAGCGCCGGCAATGAGAGCGATCTCGGCGCCGGCGAATTTCTCGACTACATGGTGCAGGATTCGTCGACCGACGTGATCCTGCTGTTCATCGAGGGCATCAGGGACGTCGACAAGTTCCTTGCCGCAGCCAGGCGCGCGGCGGAGCTGAAGAAGCCCGTGATCGTGACCAAGGTCGGCCGCTCCGGCGCCGGCCAGCGCGCGGCCGCCTCGCACACCGCGAGCATGGCCGGCTGGTCGGCGGCCTATGATGCGGTGTTCGCCAAATACGGCTTCATCGTCTCCAACGATCTCGATGAGGCCGTGACGATCGCCGCTGTGCTGGCGAGCAATCCGCTGCCGAAGGGCGACCGCGTCGCGGTGCTGACCGTCTCCGGCGGTGCCGGCATCTGGGGCGCCGATACCGTCTCGATGCAGGGCCTGCGCGTGCCGGAGCTGTCAGCCGCAGTCCAGGACCGGATCAAGCAGTGGATGCCGTCCTACGGCGCGGCGGGCAATCCTGTCGACGTGACGGCACAGGGCGTCTCGTCGGGCGGCCTGCAGAAGAGCATCGAGCTGTTCGACGCATCCGATGAGGTCGACGCGACCCTGGTCGTGCTGTCGTTGTCGAGCGACACTCGGATGCAGTTCAAGGAGGCCGAGCTGAAACCGTTGATCGCGGTGCAGAACAAGCCTGTCGTGTTCTACTCCTACACGCTGCCGTCGCAATTCGCGCGGCAGGAGCTGGCGAAGTCGGGCGTCGTGGTGCTGTCGGGGCTCACCCATGTCGGCGTCGCGATGCGGCGACTGGTCGAGTATGCGAAATTCAGGCTCGCGCCAGAGGTGACCATTTCAGCCCAATCGCAAGACCTCTCCGCGCATCTCACGTCAAAGGCGCTGTCCGAGTTCGACAGCAAGTCGCTGCTGCGTGCCGCCGGCATTGCGCTGCCTGACGAGGTTCTTGTTACTGATCGCGACGGCCTCGACGCCGCGATCGTGAGGATCGGCTTCCCGCTGGTGATGAAGATCCAGTCGCGCGACGTTCCGCACAAGAGCGAGGTCGGCGGCGTCAAAGTCAACATCACGGCCAAGGGCGAGGCGTTCACGGCCTATCGCGATATCCTGGAGCGGGTGCAGCAGCACCGCCCGCAAGCCGCGATCCAGGGCGTGTTGGTCGGGCCGATGGCAAAGAAGGGCGTCGAGATCATCATCGGCACGCTGTTGGACCCGACCTTCGGGCCGATGGTGATGGTCGGCCTCGGCGGCGTCACCACCGAGCTGTTCAAGGACGTGGTCTATCGTCCGGCGCCGGTCAGCGCGCTCGAGGCGACCGCGATGCTCGAGGCGCTGAAGGCCGCGCCGCTGTTGCAGGGCTTCCGCGGCGCGCCGAAGGCGGACGTTGCGGCGCTGTCACGGCTGGTCTCGGATATCTCGGTGCTGGCGGCCAGCTGCGCGAACGAGATCGCCGAGATCGAGGTCAATCCGGTGCTGGTACACCCTGAGGGGCAGGGCGCGACGATCGTCGATGCGCTGGTGGTGCCGCGGAGCTAGCGAGCGATCTCCCCGGCGAAGGCCAGGACCCATACGCTGCGGCGTTATTTCTGGTTCCCCAACGGCGTTCGGCGGCAATGGGTCCCGGCCTGCCGCCGGGACGACCATGTTGAGAGAGCGGAGTATCCGGCTTTACCGCCCCTTGAAGTTCGCGACGCGGCGCTCGGCGGTGGCCTTGACGCCTTCCTTGAAGTCTTCGGTCGCGCGCAGCTTGGTCTGCTCGACCAGCTCGTGGTTGGTCGCGGCAAGCACGCGGTCGGCGAGGCCGGCGCGCATCGTGGCACGGGTCGAGACCAGGCCGAGCGGCGAGCATTCGGCGATCTCCTGCGCGAGCTTCATCGCCTCGGCGCGAACCTGGTCCTGCGGCACCAGCACATTGGCGAGGCCCCAGCGATAGGCCTCTTCGCCGGTGACGCGGCGGCTGGTGTAGAACATCAGCTCGGCATTGTTCTTGCCGATCAGTTCCGGCAGCGTCGTGGTCAGGCCGAAGCCCGGATGGAAGCCGAGTTTGGTAAAGTTCGCCGAGAACCGCGCTTCCGGGCAGGCGACGCGGAAGTCGGCGGAGACGGCAAGCCCGAGGCCGCCGCCGATCGCAGCGCCATGGATCGCGGCGACGATCGGCTTCTTGTTGCGGAAGATGCGCACGGCCTGGACGTAGAGATGGTTGATCGGCAGGTTCGAGGCGGGATCGCTCTTGGCGCGCTCCTCCTGCTCCTGGCGGGCCGGATCGCCGAAATTGGCGCCGGCGCAGAACGCCTTGCCCTGGGCCGCGAGCACCGAGGCGCGGATTTCGATATTGCTGTCGAACTCCTCCAGCGCATCGGCGATCTGGTTGATCAGCGAGACGTCGAAGAAATTCAGCGGGGGCTTGCGGATCTCGATCAGGCCGACATGGCCGTGGGTCTCGACGCCGATATCCGTGTACTTTGTCATGATCTGTCCTCGTTGAATTAGCGCAGGCCCAATCCGCGGGCGATGATGCCGCGCAGCACCTCGGTGGTGCCGCCCTGGATGGTCAGCTTGGGCGCGGTCTTGATGGCGAAATCGAGCTGCTTCTCCAGCGTCTCGCGGTTGGTCGCGGTCTCCTCGACGAAGGCCGCGAGATCGCGCACGCGATGCGGCAGCTGCTGCTCCCACACCGTGCCGATGTCCTTGACGATGGACGCCTCCACCACCGGCTCCTTGCCGGCCTGCAACATGCCGGCGACCGACACCGACATGCGGCGCATGGTGTGGACCTGCGCGACCAGTCGGCCGATGCCCTCGGCGCTGCGGGTATCGGGATTCTTGCCGACGGCCCGCACCAGCTCGGTCAGCACGTAATAGGTTTCGAGGAAGCGCTCGGGCCCCGACCGCTCATAGGCGAGCTCGGATGTGGCCTGCTTCCAGGCGCCGTCGATCTCGCCGAGCACGTGGTCGTCGGGCACGAAATAGTCGGTGAAGACGACCTCGTTGAACTCGAACTGGCCGGTGATCTGGCCGATCGGATTCACCTGGATACCCGGCTGCTTCATCTTGACCAGGAACTGGGTCAGGCCGTGGCGGCGGTTCTCCTTGGTCGGCGGCGAAGTGCGGAAGATGGCGATCATGTAGTCGGCGATGTGCGCCGACGAGGTCCAGATCTTGGTGCCGTTGATCAGATAGCCGCCGTCGGTCCTGGTGGCGCGCGTCTTGGCCGCGAACAGGTCGGAGCCGGAATTCGGCTCGCTCATGCCGATCGCAAAGCAGACCTCGCCGCGGCAGATGCGCGGCAGGATGTCCATCTTGATGTGCTCGGGCGCGTATTTCAGAAGCACCGGGCCGCTCTGGCGGTCGGCGACGAAGAAGCGTCGGGTCGGTGCGTTCGCTACCCGCATCTCCTCGGTCACGACATAGCGCTCGAGGAACGAGCGCTCCTGGCCGCCATATTTCTTCGGCCAGGTCATGCCGAGCCAGCCCTTGGCGCCGACGCGGCGCGAGAATTCCGGCGCATCATTGTCCTCGCGGTTGGGCGCGTGGGGATCGAAGGTGCCGGCAGCGATCTCCTCGGCAAGGAAGGCGCGCACCTCCTTGCGAAGCTGCTCGCATTTTTCGGGCAGGCGGATCGGATCGAAACGAAGGGCTGCGGTCATGATGTCTCTGTCCTGATCTCAGCGCGAAGCCACCAGCGGCCACAATTCATCGGCGCCACGGTTCGCCACGAGCTTGCCGAGCTCGACCGCCCAATGGCTCTCCGAACCGAAATCGTCGCGCCAGGCAAGAGCCCGCAGCGAGTAGCGATGCAGGATGTGCTCGATGGTGAAGCCGATCGCGCCATGCACCTGATGAGCGATCCCGCCGCCCTTCTCAGCGGCCTCCGAGCAGCGGATCTTTGCCGAGGCCGCCTCCAGGAACACGGCGTCGTTGTTCAGCGATGTCGCGTGCACGATGGTGTCGGCGGCCGAGGTCGCAGCCGCCAGCGCCGCGGCAGATTCGCCGGCGAGGCGGGCGAGGTTGTGCTGGACCGCCTGGAATTTCGAGATCTTCTTCTCGAAGGCGACGCGCTCGTTTGAGTAGCGCACCGAAATCTCCAGCATCGCCTCCAGGCTGCCTGCGATCTGCAGGCTCCGCACCACGCCGCCCATCAGCATCAGCGCAGTCTGGTCGAACTTGTCAGGTGCCGGCTTGATCGCGACCGGCTGCACCTTGTCGAGCGTCACGGTATCGCTGTGATCGCCACCGAGGCCGATGCCGGATTCGATCCGGCATTTCGCGGCATCGACCAGTGCGATGGTCATGCCGCCATTGCCGCCGGCCAGCACGGCAAAATGCCTGGCCTCCTTCGCGAACGGCACACCGCGGGCACGACCGGACAGGCTGCCGTCGGCGGCAAGCGCGATGCGGTCCTTCGGGCTCGCCGGCACCACGGTCATCTCGCCTTCGGGGGACGCGATCTTCGCCTGCGTCAAAAGCCAGCCGGCAAGCATGGTTTCAGCCAGCGGAACAGCGATCGCGTGGCGGCCGGCCACGTTGAGAACGGCAAAACCTTCGGCGAGGCTGGCGCCGGAACCGCCGAGATCATCAGGCACCCAGGAGAGCGGCAGACCGGCTTCGGTCAGCGCCTGCCACAGCGGCGCTTTCCATTCGCCCTTGTTGTCGTGATTGATGGTCTGGGCATCGGCGAGATCGGCGAAGATCTTCTCCGCGGTCTCGGCGACGATGTTCTCACTCTCCGCCACGGCGTTCCTCGTGTTGATTGGCACAGGGCGCGGCCTGTCCGGCGCGCTTTGCAGTTTCGTCTTGCGCTCAATGATGGGGAAAAGCCATAGCCGTGACAAGCGTTGCCCGCAGGGCCGCCTGCGATGGCGGCATGCTGTTCGCCATGCGAAGAATAAATTCCGCGCTGCGGATTTCGCGGATTTGCAGGGACACCCCTGCGCGATATGGTATGCCGCCGCTGGAATTCATTTGGGCCAGAACAAACAAGAGGAAATGCAGATGTCGAAGGAAGGTTTGTGCGCGATCGTGACCGGCTCTGCATCGGGGCTCGGGGCCGCGACCGCGCAGATCCTCGCAACCGAGGGGGCGCGCATCGTCATCAACTATTCCAGCAGCAAGGCCGAAGCGGAAGCGACCGCCGAGCTTTGCCGCAAGCGTGGTGCCGAAGTGGTGGTGGTGCAGGGCGACGTCTCGCGTGACGAGGACTGCAGGAAGATCGCTGCGGCCGCCCATGGCTGGGGCCGGCTCGACGTGCTGGTCAACAATGCCGGCACCACCAAGCACGTGCCGCATCATGATCTCGATGGTCTCACGGCTGAAGATTTTCAGCGCATCTACGCCGTCAACACGATCGGTCCGTTCCAGATGGTGCGCGCCGCGCGCGGGCTGCTCGAGGCCGGCGCGCGGGCCTCGGGCCGGGCGTCGGCGGTGGTCAACGTGTCCTCGATCGCGGGCATTTCCGGCGCCGGCTCGTCGGTTGCCTATGCCGCGAGCAAGGGAGCGCTCAACACCATGACGCAATCGCTGGCGCGCGCGCTGGCGCCGCTGATCCGCGTCAACACGGTTTGTCCAGGGTACATCGATACGCCGTGGTTCACCAAGGGCCGCGGGGTCGAAGGCGCCAAGCAGGTGCGCGATGCGGTGGTGGCGCGGGTGCCGCTGAAGGTCGCGTCGACGGCGGAGGATATCGCCAATCTTGTCTGCTTCCTGGCAAGCCCGGCGTCGAGCAACATGACCGGCGAATTCGTCCGCATGGATGCCGGCATGCACCTGCTTCAGTGAACTCGCCCTTCGTATCTTGGCCGGCGTAGCCGTCCGAGAGCGAGGACGGACGTCTTCACGTGTCAGAGGAGCGGTGCAGGGCGACTCCGGCGATCACGAGCACGATTCCCGTCAGTTCCGCCAGGCTCGGCACCTGCCCCAGCACGATCAGGCCGATCGCCGCGGCGCTGGCCGGAAGCAGCGAGAGGAGCAACGCGAAACTCGCGCGCGACAGGCGCGCCATGGCAAGCTGGTCGCAAACGTAGGGAATGACGGAGGACGAGACGCCAACCCCTATTGCGGCTGCGAGCAGCCTCGCGTCAGAAAAGGCCGGCAGGGCGTCGCGGATGCCCAGCGGTAGCGCGGCGACGGTCGCCGCCAGCATCGCGCAACCGAGTCTGTCGATGCCGGACACGCCGTTCGCGCCGTCGGACGAGATGCGATGGCCGAGGATGATATACCCCATGAAGAGCGCGCAGTTGGCAAAGGCGAAGGCGTAGCCGAGCGGCTCACCTGCGATGCGCACGTCGGTCAGGACGAAGACCCCTGCAACCGCGAGCATCAGTGCGACGAGGTTGCGGCGCGTGCGTATGCCGAGCGCTGCAAGCGCGATGGGGCCGAGGAATTCGACGGCCCCGACGGTTGCCAGCGGCAAGCGCGCGATCGCCTCGTAGAACAGCGTGTTCATCGCAGCGAGAACAGCGCCGAGCGCAACGATGATCGCCTTGTCGTGTGAGGACAGGCCAGCGAAAGCCCGCCAGGGCCTGCGCCAGATGCCGAAGACCAATCCGGCGCTGGCGATCCTGAGCCAGGCGACGCCGGAGGGTGGCAGATGGGCGAACAGCAGCACGGCGAAGGACGGGCCGAGATAATGAAAAACCGCGCTGATCAAGAAGAAGACGTGCGGCGGCAGGCGGTCGGCGAGCCCCGGCGAAGCAAGCCTTGACGAAGCAGTGACGGTTGGGATGGGACTACGGGAAGACATGGAGCAGCATAGGCAGTAGTATCTCCACCAATAAATGCCGATACGACGGAAGAAAGCCCAATCGCCCTTCAAATCGGAAAGGAGATTCGCATTTGAGCCTTAAGCGTTCGGACCTCCTGCACGATAGTCGTAACCTGGAGCTACTGGCTCTGCTGCGAGACTCCCCGCGCCTTGGCATTTCCGAACTGGCGCGCAGGGTCGGCATGTCGGCGCCGGCGGTGCGCGAGCGCGTCCTGCGCCTGGAAGAGGCCGGCGTCATCCGTGGCTATCGCCTGGAACTGGACCCGACGGCTCTGGGCTACCCGGTCGCAGCCTATGTGCGCGTCCGACCGGCGCCGGGCCAGCTTCCGAAGATCGCCGAGCGAGCGCGTGCAATGCCGCAGGTGGTCGAGTGTCATCGCGTGACCGGTGAGGACTGCTTTGTGCTCAAGGTCCATCTGCCTTCGATCGACCAACTCGACGAGGTGCTCGACCAGTTTCTGGTCTATGGCCAGACCACCACCAGCATCATCCAGAGCACGCCGGTCCCGCCGAGGAGCCTGCCGCTGCCCGGAGAGTGAGGATCAGACGCCCGCGTCGATTTGATTCACTGAGTAGCTGGCGTCGTCATTGCGAGGAGCTCGCGACAGAATTGCAAAGCAATTGTGCGCTGGGGCGACGAAGCAATTCATCTCTGCGCTGGTGGCGCTATGGATTGCTTCGCTTCGCTCGCAATGACGGCAGTGACAGCCCGTGCCGTCACTTATTCCCCAGATCCGGAATCACGCGGGCCGCGACCAGCCGATTCCAGATGAACAGCACCACGATTGCGCCGATCGTGGCGGTGATGAATCCCGCGCCTTGCTCGGGACCGTAATGGCCGATCGCCTGGCCGATGAAGGTCGCGAGGAACGCGCCGGCGATCCCGAGCACGGTGGTCAGGATGAACCCGCTCGGGTTGTTCGGCCCCGGTGACAGGAATCGCGCAATGATCCCCGCGACGAAGCCGACGATGATTATCCAGATGATGCCGCCCATGACTGTCGTCCTTTGAGATCGAGGAAGCGCTTTCTTCAAAGCCTGCCGGAGAGCTCTTCGCCGCTCGGCAACCGCCCGTCCGGCGTCAGATGATTGATCGCATCAGGCAGATACTGGCTGAGACCCTGCAGCAGATCGTCGCGCGACATGCCGCTCTGCGACGCCAGCGAGTCGATCTGGTCGGCGCCGAGCGCGTTGGCGAGGTCACCGGGCGAGATCTGCTTGTTCGGACCGTTGCTGACCCAGGAGTTGGCCGCGTCGCCGTGGCCCTTCTGCTGCAGTTGATTGAGCAGGTCGCCGAGGCCGCCGCTCAAGACGGAGCCGGCCGCGCCGCCCGCGAGCAGTCCGCCCAGGCCGCCCTTCAGCACATCGGACAATCCTCCGCTGCCGCCGAGGCCGCCGGGGAGGCCCGCGGTTACGTTGCCTGGGAGCGGTGGGGCCTGTGTCGGCGCTGGCGCGGGGGCCGCGGCTCCCGGCTGGCCGGCGGTGAAATGCTTGAACGCCTTCCAGGCGAGCAGTCCCAGGATCGCCATCGTCATCGGCGACATCCCGCCACCGCTGTCGGATTGGGTGCTGGGCGCGCTCGGGCCGCGGGGGCCGTTCTGCATGCCGTTGAGTACGTCGAGTAAACCCATGATCGTCTCCTGCCGCAACCATGCCCCGCGGGCGAAACATAACTGCCGCCCATGACGGTTACAAGGCGTTGCCCGGGAGGCGCGAAGCATGCTCGATAGGCAACCAGCACGGGGTCTGCTATCGAGCTTCGATGAACTTGTGTTTGGCGAAATGAACAGGGGCCGGCCGATCGGCATCGCGGGCGCCGGCAGCATCGGCTGCTTCGTCGGCGGCATGCTCGCGGCATCCGGCCGCAGAGTTGCGCTGCTGGCGCGGCCGCGGGTCATCCAGGAGATTGCCGCCTCCGGCCTGCGGCTCACCGATGTCAACGGCTCCACGCTGACGGTCCCGGCCGACCAACTCACGCTGTCCGACATCCCGTCGATTTTCGCCGACGCGCAAATCGTACTGGTAACGGTGAAGAGCGCCGACACAGGCGAGATGGCCGATCTCATCTCGCGTCACGCGCCGGCGGATGCCGTCGTGATCAGCCTGCAGAACGGCGTCGGCAATCTGCCGCTGCTGCGCGAGCGGCTGCCGGGCCGGATCGTGCTCGGCGGCATGGTGCCGTTCAATGTGGTCGCGCTCGGCGAGGGCCGTTTCCACCGCTCGACATCGGGAGACATCGTGATCGCGCAGGACGACGCCGGCACAGCCGCGAAGCTGTCGGCGCCCGGCCTTGCCATCCGCGCCACCGACAACATCGACGGCGTCCAGTGGGGCAAGCTGATCGTCAATCTCAACAACGCACTGAACGCGCTCTCCAACATTCCACTGCGCCGGCAGCTCGCGCAGCGCGACTGGCGCAGACTGTTCGCCGACCAGATGGCTGAGGGGCTGGCCGCGGTCCGCGCCGAGGGCATTGCGCCCGTGTCGCCGACGCCGCTGCCGTCGGGCTGGATGCCGCCCTTGCTGCGGCTGCCCGACGGGCTGTTCGAGATCCTGCTCGGCCGCACCATGAAGATCGATCCGGAGGCGCGCTCCTCGATGTGGGAGGATTTGCAACGCGGTCGCCGCACCGAGATCGACTATCTGCAAGGGGTGATCACCGAGATCGCCGACCGCCGCGGCCTCGACGTGCCACTGTCGCGCCGCGTCATCGATCTGATCCGCAAGGCCGAACGCGACGGCAAGGGCTCGCCTGCGCTGACGCCGCAGCAGATCCGCACCGCATGATGCCTGAAGTCAATCGAAAGAGACGATTCGCGATGAGACTGACCGTGCTGGCGGGGTCCCTTGTGCTCGGATGGGTCACGGCGGCGACCGCCGCCGACTATGCCGGAGCGATCAGCGCTTATCGGCGAGCGCACGGCATGCCCGCGGCGAAGCTCGACGCCAAGCTCAACGCGATGGCGCTGAGACAGGCTCAGGCGATGTCGGCGACCGGATCGGTCAGCCATTCCGCCGGCGCGAGCTTCTTCACGCGCATCGCGCCGCTGAAGAAGCAGCGTGCGGCCGAGAATATCGGCGCCGGCTTCATCAGCTTTGCCGAGATGCTGAAGCAGTGGGAGAATTCGGCCGGGCACCGCGAGAATCTGCTGATGCTGGGTGCGAAGCGCGTCGGCGTCGCCTATGTCGACAATCCGAAGTCGCCGTACCGGAAATTCTGGGCGATGGTGATTTCGGATTGACCGGAAGGGCGATCAGCCCCGTTTCGCGGTCTTCGGCGGCGGCGTCGGCGGGCTGAACAGCTTCTTGAGATCATCGAGACTCTGCGACAGCCGCGGCCAGTCGCAGGAGAACGAGTTCTTGGCGCATTGTGCCGCCTTGATGCGCGCGGCCTGCTTCAACGGGTTTGCGACCGGAACCGGCACCTTCTCGGGTTCGCTGCGCGGCGTCACCGGCTGGACCTGCGGCGGTGGCGCCTGCTTCTCCTGTTCCTTTTCCTGACGCTGCAGTTGCTGGGCGTTGTATGCCGCCAGCATGTCGGAGCGGCGCTGCTTCCCCAGATAGACGGTATATTCCTGGTCGATCTTCTTCTGCTCTTCGGGCGTCGGATTGGGGCCGGCGATGTCGAAGCTGCGATCCTGCATGAAGTCGTAATAGGTGTAGCCGCCACCCGGCTTGCGGCGTCCGGCGAACTTGGCGTTGCAGTCGGCGAGTTGCGCGGTCTTGTCTTCCTTCGTCTTGGCCTTCTCGGCGAGATCGGCGCAGTCCTCGAAGTCCCTCGGCCCGCTGTGCCACCATTGCGCATGCGCGCCGACCGGCGCCAACACGACGCAGACGGCAAACATGGCAATAGCCAACGACGATGAGCGTGAAGAGATCACGGACATTGAGACCGACTCGAGCGACGCAGATTGCGCGGATTGTCGCCATTTTGGCGGCGCTTGTCACCCCGGAACCTGCTGATTTTCCGATGTTGCACAGCCGTAATCGCCGCGCCGTGCCAGATGGGGTGCGGCGCGATATCATTGAAATATTTGAAGAAATCTGGTGCAATTGCAGCAGATTTGAGAGCAATTCGCGTTGAATTCTTCACTTCACCAAGTGCAGCAGCGCGACGAGTTCCGCCTGCCGGTGCGTGCCGGTTTTCTGGAAGATCGCCTTGAGATGATTGCGAGCGGTGGCGGTCGAGATTCCAGTCGCTTGCGCGGCGTCCTCGACGGAACCACCGCGTGCAAGGATTGCGGCGAGCCGGGCCTGCGCGGGTGTCAGTTCGAAGGTCGCCACCAGCAGGTTCTGGTCGAACGTGGCATTGCTCTCGAGATCGCGGATCAACAGGATGGCACGCGCGCCGAGGAACGGCGAACGCGCCGCAGGCGGCACCGGCTGCATCTGGATCACGATCGGCCGCTTGTCGATGCGCCGCATCACGATCGGCGCCGACGGCAGCGTCAGCAGGTCAGAGGTGTGACGCAGTTGATCGATCAGCCTGCTCAGGTCGGCATGGGCCTGCCGGTCGTGCAGCGTCAGGCGGTTGTTGCGGATCACCAGGTCATGGCCGAGGCAGGCTTCAGCCTGGCTGTTCATGCCGATGACCGCGCCGAAGCGTCCGACCGCGATTGCCGCGATCTGGATGAGGTCGAGCGCGTTGGTGATGCCTGATATCGCGGAGCGGCCGACGATGGTCGACAGTGTCGCAGCTTCGGTGAGCCGTGCCGACAGTGTCGACAGCGCCTTCACCTCGTCGGTATCGAACATGCCTTCCTTCGGCGAGCGCTGGATTGTCAGCCCCCACAACGCCGAGCCCGCGCGAAATCCGACGGCGGCGAACCATTTCAGGCCGAACTCGCCGAGGCTGGCATAGAGCGGATCGCGCAGCATCTCGGCTTCTGATCCGAACAGGTCCGCGTCGGTGATGACGTCGGCGCCGGCGAGCAGACGCGGCACCCCGCGCGCCGCGCGGACGTCGGTGAGATGCAGATTGCAGGGGAAATAGGTCTTGCTGAAATAGTCGGTGATCGATTCCGTGCGCGGAATGTCCTCGGTGCGGATGTCGCTCTGGAGCATCGCCGCTCCGGTCGCACCGACGGCAGCGCACACCTCGTCCATGAAGGACGGCCAGCCGGCGGGATCGAGCACGACGTCTCCGAGGCGCGCTGTCACGTCGTCAAGCTTGCGCAGATCGACCAAGTTCCAACTCCGCCGATGCAGTAACCCTTTATTTCGTCCGGCGAAACTGCACCACCAGCTTGCGCCCGTCAGCGTGATTAAGACAGCCGGAGCCCGTTCGACTTGCAAGCAAAATCGACGACGCGGCCGTGGGGCGTACGGCCACATCCGGGAATTCACGGGAAATGCCGCCGAAATTCGGTAATCGGGTCGGCCTGGCGCGGTCTGGCTCGCGTCAACGATCCGGCTGGATGATGATCTTGGTGTGACGCTCGGGATTGGCGAGGTCGCCAAAGGCCTGCGCCACGCCGTCGAGCCCGGTGGTCGCCGTGACCATCGCCGATGCATCGACCTTGCCCTCGGCGATCAGGCGCAGCGCCAGCGCGTACTCCTCGGGCGTGTAGGCATAGACGTATTGCAGCGACAATTCCTTGAGCACGCCGAGCAGCGGCTCGGAGGTATCGCTCTCCATGCAGACGCCGACCACGACGATGCGTGCATCGCGCGGCGCGCCCTCGAACAGCTGTTGCAACAGTCCGGGAATACCGACGCATTCGAAGATCAGGCCGGGCTTCAGCGGCGGCAGGAAGGCCTGGAACGGCGGCCGCGCCGCCTTCTGCTCCGGCGTCATCTCGGCATGCTGAGCCCAGGCCGTGAACGGCTGCGTCTCCGCCGGGTTGACCACGACGTCGGCGCCCATCCTGGCGGCGAGTGCGCGCCGCGCCGGCGAGTAGTCCGATGCCACGATCGGATGCAGGCCGCGCAGCTTGAGCGCGGCGATCACCGCAAGGCCGACCGGTCCGCAACCGATCACCAGCGGCACTTCGTCGCCGCGCGCGTTCGCCTTCGCCACCGCGTGGAGGCCGACCGCGAGCGGTTCGGTCAGCGCGGCGTGCTCGGCGGCGAGGCCGTTCGGCACCTCGATCATCAACGGCTCGCTCAGCAGCATCCGCTCGGCATAGCCGCCGGCGATGTCGTTGGAATAGCCGATGCCTTGCGGCCCGCCCGCACCGAGCAGGACCGGGATCGAGCAGACGCGGGTGCCCGGCTTGAACCGCTTCTGGGTCGCAGGTCCGTAGTCGAGCACCTCGCAGCAGAATTCGTGACCGAACACGATGTCGCGCGACAGGTCCATCGGCTTGCGGCCGGGAAAATGCTTCATTAGTTTCGTGGTGTGGCCGGCATGCTTGCGCGCATGCAGGTCGGAGCCGCAGATGCCGCAGGCCAGCGTCTTCACCAGCACCTGTCCTGCTGCCGGCACGGGATCGGGAATCGTATCGGTGACGATGTTTCCGTTCCTGAACACGGCGGCGCGCATGGTCCGTCCCCTACACTGAACGCAGTCTGTTTTTGCCGGCCTCGGTCAGCGCGACGCGGCAGAATCCCGCGGCGATCGCGACGACGTCCTCGATCGTCTGCGGATATTGCTTCGACACCCAGCGCAGCGCGATCGTGATGACCGCACCGACCATGCCGCTGGAGAGCAGCGCCGCGGTCGAGTTCCTGTCGCCCCGCTTCGCGTCGATCGCGGGCACCAGGAGGTCGCTGAAGTCGCGCAAGGCGTCGAGCTTGACCGCGTCGACCGCGGCGCTGATGCCCGATATCTCGAGCAGGAACACGCGCGCGGGCTTCGGATGCTGCTTCAGCCGCGTAAAATAGAGCGTCAGCGCGGCGCGCAACCGCTGCTCGGCATCATGGCCCGCCGCGTTCGCAGCCGCCGCCATCTCGTCATGCAGATGGCCGACGACATGGTTGTAGGCCGCGATCAGCAGCGCCTCGCTGTTGGCGAAGGATTCGTAGAAATAGCGTTCGGTGAGCTCGGCGGCCTCGCAGATCGCCTTCACGGTCGCGCCGCGGTAACCGACCTCGCCATAGACCTCGACCGCCGCGTTGATCAGCTTGAGCCGCCGCTCGGCGCGGCGTTCCTCGGCGTCCATGCCGCCATAGAGGCGGGCTTTGCGGCTGCTTCCCATGAAAAGAGTATTGACATGATGCATTGTCAGATGTCAAGGTATCTGACAAGATAGATTGTCAAAACGTTAGCCAGGAACGGTTGCCCAAGGGAGGGCCAAGCGAATGTCCGGTCATTTCGACGTGCTGATCGTGGGTGCGGGCCTATCCGGCATCGGCGCCGGCTATCATTTGCAGACCAACTGCCCGGACCGCAGCTACGCCATCCTCGAGGGCCGCGATTGCATCGGCGGCACCTGGGACCTGTTCCGCTATCCCGGAATCCGCTCCGATTCCGACATGTACACGCTGGGCTATTCGTTCCGGCCGTGGACCGAGCCGAAGGCGATCGCCGACGGATCGTCGATCCTGAAATATGTGCGCGAGACCGCGAGCATCTACGGCATCGACAAGAAGATCCGCTTCAACCACCGCGTCATCAGCGCCGACTGGTCGTCGGCCGACTCGCGATGGACGGTCGAGGTCGAGCGCGGGCCCGAGAAGACGATCGAGCGTCTCACCTGCAACTTCCTGTTCATGTGCAGCGGCTACTACAAATACGAGCACGGCTACACGCCCGATTTCCCCGGGGTTTCGGATTTCGCCGGCCGCGTGGTCCATCCGCAGCAATGGACCGAGGACATCGACTACGCCGGCAAGAAGGTCGTGGTGATCGGCAGCGGTGCCACCGCCGTGACCCTGGTGCCGGAGATGGCCAAGGCTGCATCGCATGTCACGATGCTGCAGCGCTCGCCGACCTATGTCGTCTCGCGTCCCGACAAGGACAAGATCGCCGACTGGCTGCGTGCGCGGCTGCCGGCCAAGCTCGCCTACGGCATCACCCGCTGGAAGAACGTGTTGCTCGGCATGTACTTCTACCGGCTCTGCAAGCGCGATCCGGAGCGGGTGAAGAACCTGATCCTCGGCGGCGTGCGCCAGGCGCTCGGCCCCGACTACGACGTCGCCACTCATTTCACGCCGCGTTACAAGCCGTGGGACCAGCGGCTCTGCCTGGTGCCGAACGGCGACCTGTTCGACTCGATCCGGAGCGGCAGGTCGTCTGTCGTCACCGACCAGATCGAGACCTTCACGGCTTCCGGCATCAAACTGAAATCCGGTAATCAACTCGACGCCGATGTCGTGGTGACGGCGACCGGCCTCGATCTGCAGGTGCTTGGCGGGCTCGCGCTCAGTGTCGACGGCGCTGATGTCGATCTGTCGAAGACCATGAACTACAAGGGCCTGATGTATTCGGGCGTGCCGAACCTCGCCTCCGCCTTCGGCTACACCAACGCGTCGTGGACGCTGAAATGCGACCTGACCTGCGAGTATGTCTGCCGCATGCTCAACTACATGAAGGCCAACGGCTACGCGCAAGCGACGCCGCGGCGGAACGATCCCTCCGTCACCGAAATGCCATGGGTCGATTTCTCCTCCGGTTACGTGCAGCGCGCGATGGAGAGATTCCCCAAGCAGGGTTCGCGCCGGCCCTGGCGGCTCTACCAGAACTACGCGCTCGACATCGTCAGCCTGCGCTTCGGCTCGATGAAGGACGAGGCGATCGAGTATCGACCGGCGCGGCGAGCAGCCGCGGCCGCCGGTGCGGACCCGGCGCCGGCAAGGCAGGTCGCCTAGGAACCGGAGCGCCGGTCGGCGCCTGCCGATGACCGGCGCGGACTAGCGATCCGGCACCGTCTCTGCTATGGGATGCCACGCCCGCGCCAGCGGGTTCGCGGTCCCGTAGCTCAGCCGGATAGAGCGACGGTTTCCTAAACCGTAGGTCGGAAGTTCGAGTCTTCCCGGGATCGCCATCTCGTCGGGTCACACCAGTTCAACAAGATCAGCTCCAGGCGGATCGCGGACAAGGGCGCGCGCTGTTGGACGCCTGGAGGCGCGGCGACGGGGCGACGAGCCGATCCAGATGGCTCCGTGCGATGGCGCTGAAATCTCTTTGCCGACGCTGCGGTTGCGAACGACTTTACCTGATCGAACAGCTCCTTGATATCGCATGGCGAGTAGCTGCGCGGCGCCAATCACGCGCTGCCGTAGATCCTGCACGAACATCAGTGTTCTCGGTCGCCCGCTACGGGAACCTCTGGCTACACGCTGCGCAGAACCATCGGGATCGAACAGGAACCTTCCAAACCACCTGCGATTATCAGCCCGGGGAGGAACTGGAGGAGGATCGAAATGAACCAGCTGATCTATCTCGTTGGTCTGATCGTCGTGATACTGTTTATCCTTTCGTTCTTTGGTTTGCGCTGAGAGAATCGACCATGAGTATCGAATCTCCCACGCTCGTCGCAGACGAGGCGCTTTCGCTTCCCGATCAACACCGATATCTGCGATGGACGCCAATCGTCGCCGGAGCTTTCGCCGCGGCTGCATTTGCCTTCATCTTGATAAGCTTTGGCGTCACCATCGGTCTTGGCGTCAGCTCGACCTCGCCGACGTGGCGAGACGCATCCGTCGCGTTGTCGCTGCTCTCGGGCCTTTATCTGATCCTGCTGGCAATCGTCAGTTTCGGCATCGGGGGGTACATTGCGGGGCGGGCCCATGGCAATGTCGAAGTCGCCGGCAACCCGGAGACGGAAACAAGCGATGGCCTTCATGGCCTGACGGCCTGGGCGCTCGCGGTTATCGTCGGCGCCGGCCTGACGGCAATTGTGAGCGCTGCCGCACTCAATCATCCGACGTCATCGCTGGTCATGCAAAAGTCGACCTCGGCTGAACCGCTTCTGAGCTACGAGCTCGATCGGCTCTTGCGTTCGCCACGTCGTCCTCCGAACGCTGACTTGAGCACCGAACGTGCCGAGGCGGGCCGGATTCTCATGACCGCGTCGAGCCACAGTGGCGTAAACGGCGATGATCGAACGTTTCTCACTCAGCAGGTCCAGACGTTGACGGGCCTTTCGGCCAGCGACGCCGAGCGGCGTGTCGATCAGGCGATTGCGAGTTCGAATGCTGCGATCTCTCATTTGCGTCGCAGCACCATCATCCTGGCGTTTTCGATCGCGGCGGCCACCCTCCTTGGAGCCGTGAGCGCCTGGGCTGCTGCAGTTGCGGGTGGTCGGCACCGGATCGGCGCGCCGCTCCCTGAATGGATGTCCCCTGCCGGACGGAGTGCGCCAAGAGTGACGACGCCGTAGGCGGAGTTGGCTTCGACGGGTCTCTCCGACCTCAACTCCCGGTCGGATGAGGCTGCCTCACTAAGCCTATCGCTCGTTTTCGAGGAGGGATGTGGTCAAATGACCAGGGTTGCTGACACTACGAGGGACTTTACCGATGCCGAACTGGACGCGGTGTCGGCTCGGCAGCGTCGTTTGCTTACAACCTTTGTGAACGAACACTGCACTTATGAGCATCTCGCCAAAACGTTCGACCTTCCTCTTGGCACTGTCAAAAGCCAAATCAGTCGAGCGCGCCGGAAGATCGCACGGCTGCGTGAGGGCAGATCACCTGATCGCACACGATGATTGCCCGCGAGGGGTACTGGCTGTGTGTTTCCGATGGTTGTCGACTTAGATGTCGCATCCAAAGGCGATGAGATAAGGCTGAATCGTTATGACGCATTGATTCATTGTTTGAGCATGATCTCCGCGCAAACGCGTTCCGCGTTTGTCACGAGGGAAAACCGCTACACACTTTTCCGGACCATGCTCTAGATATGAATCGCGTGACCCAGCGACTTCAGCGCGGCCTCGTGAAAGGCTTCGCTTTGGGTTGGATGCGCATGGATGGTCATGGCGACATCCTCCAGGCGCGCGCCCATCTCCAGCGCAAGACTGAAGGCCGCCGAAAGCTCGGCGATGCCGGTGCCAACGCCCTGGACACCCAACAGGAGATGATTGTCGGCTCGCACGACGGTCCGGATAAAGCCGTCTTCCCGATCCAGCGTCAGTGCGCGGCCGTTGGCCTTGAACGGAAAGCGCTCTGTCTTGACGTCGAAACCCTTGCTGCTCGCCTCGCTCGGTGACAGGCCGACGGTGACGATCTCGGGATCGGTGAAGCAGATCGCCGGGATCGAAATCCGGTCCCAGGCGCGGCGGCGGCCGGCAACGATCTCAGCCACCATCTCGCCCTGCGCTATGGCGCGGTGTGCCAGCATCGGCTCTCCCGTGACGTCTCCGATCGCGGAGATGCCGTGCATCGAGGTGCGGCATCGGTCGTCGATCCGGATGAAAGGTCCGTCCATGTCGAGATCAAGAGTCTCGAGGCCAAAGCCGCTTGTCGCGGGCCTGCGGCCGACCGTAACAAGGATCTTGTCGGCTTCGAGTGATGTCTGCTCGCCACTGGCAGTCTCGATTGCGAGCGCCGTGCCGTCCGCGACGAGCGCTTTCGCTTTCGCGCCCGTCAGAACCGTGACCCCGAGCGCGGTCAGGCGCCTTGCGACGGGGTCGCTCAGGTCGCAGTCGTATTGCGGGAGAATGCGTGGCGCGGCCTCGACGACCGTGACGGCCGCGCCCATTTTCGCGAACGCCGTGCCGAGCTCGAGGCCAATGTAACCGCCGCCGACCACGACGAGCTTCCTGGGGATTTCGGTTAGCGCCAAAGCCTCCGTCGAGGAGATCACGCGACCCCCGAAGGGAAGAAACGGCAGCGCAACCGGCTCGGAGCCGGTCGCGATCACCACCGTTTCTGCATGGATCATCTGCCGGCCGGATTGCGTTTCGACCTCGACGGTCTTGCCGTCGCGGAAACGGGCGTACCCGGCCACGGACCTGACTCCGGCCCTCTTCAAAAGACCGGCCACGCCGCCGTTCAGGCGCCGGACGATATTGTCCTTCCAGGCGATGGTCCTGGCGAAGTCGAGCGACGGCTTCGCCGTGGAGATACCGAGCGCACTCTCGCCCTCCGCGGCGCGCGCAATGGTTTCGTACTCACCGGCTGCATGGATCAAAGCCTTGGAAGGAATGCAGCCGACATTGAGGCAGGTTCCACCCGGCTTTTCGGCCTCGACAATGATCGTATCGGTGCCGAGCTGGCCGGCACGGATCGCGCAGGTGTAGCCGCCGGGGCCCGCGCCGATGACAAGGAGCTTGCAGGTGATTTCGGTCATCGTCCTATGCGTCAATGAAGATCATGGCCGGTGTCTCGAGGAGCTGCTTGATACGCTGCACGAACCGGGCTGCATCGAACCCATCGATCACCCGGTGATCGAAGCTGGACGACAGGTTCATCATCTGCCGCGGCACGAAGGCAGCGCCATCCCAGTGCGGACGGATTGCGATGCGGTTGACGCCGACGATCGCGACCTCCGGGTGATTGATGATGGGTGTCGTCGCGAGCCCGCCCAGCGCACCGAGCGATGTGATCGTAATGGTCGAGCCGGTGAGCTCGTCGCGGGTGGCGTTGCCGTTCCGGGCCGCTTCCGCGAGCCGCGTGACCTCGGCGGCGCAACTCCAGAGCTCGCGCGCTTCCGCATGCCGGACAACGGGGACCACCAGGCCGGTCGGCGTTTGCGTGGCGATCCCGATATGAATGCCTGCGTGCTGGTGAACGATCCCGGCCTCATCGTCGAAATGCGCATTGAGATGCGGCTGCTCGGCGATCGCACGCACCATGGCGCGCATCAGGAACGGCAGCAATGTCAGCCTGGGCTTGCCGGGCTGCTTCTGGCTGTTGAGCTTCGCGCGCAGATCCTCGAGCGCGGTGACATCGACCTCTTCGACATAGGTGATGTGCGGAATGCGCGAGCTCGCAATCGACATCTTCTCGGCGATCTTGCGGCGCAAGCCGACGATCTTGATGTCGGTTACCGCGGTTTGCGTCGGATAGGGCGTCGCTGTACCGCCGCGCGCGAGATGGGCATCAAGGTCGTCGTGGGTGATGCGCCCGGCGGGGCCCGTGCCGCGAACCCGACGCAAGTCGACGCCTGCTTCCCGCGCGCGGAGCCGAACCGCCGGGGCGGCCAGAGGCCGGTCGCCGGCGTGGTGGAGCGGGCCTGCTGAGGGCTGCGCCCTCGGTGCGTCGGGCGGCTCGCTCGCCGGCACGCGCGGGGCGCTTGCGGCATGTTCAGGCTTTTTGGCCGAAGCGCTTGCCGCGGGTGATGCGACTTTCACGGCCTCCGTCGCCGGCGCGCTCTTGCCGTCGACTTCCAGTCGAACGAAGTCCGAGCCGATGGCGAGAACGTCGCCCACATTGCCAGCGAGCCACGTGACCCGTCCGTCGGCGGGCGAGGGAATTTCGACCGTCGCCTTGTCTGTCATGACGGCGCCGAGCACGGCATCTTCGCGCACGACATCGCCGACCTTCACGTGCCATTCCACGAGCTCGGCTTCCGCGATGCCTTCGCCGACGTCGGGCAGCCTGACCACGCGCTCGGCCATTTCAAGCCTCCAGTGTTTCGATCAGCGCGCGGCCGATTCGCGCAGGGCCCGGAAAGTAGTCCCATTCCTGCGCGTGCGGGTAGGGCGTGTCCCAGCCGGCGACGCGCGCAATGGGTGCTTCCAGATGATAGAAGCATCGCGTCTGGACCAGTGCGCAGAGCTCGGCACCGAATCCGGAGGTCAACGTCGCCTCGTGCACGATGACACAGCGTCCGGTCTTCTTGACCGAAGCTTCGATGGTGTCGAGGTCGAGCGGCAGCAGCGAGCGCAGATCGATGATCTCGGCATCGATGCCGACTTCGGCCACGGCGGTCTCGGCGACGTGAACCATCGTGCCGTAGGCGAGGATGGTGACGGCCTCGCCCTGCCTGCGGATCGCGGCGCTGCCGAGCGGAATCGCATAGTGTCCATCGTCGACTTCACCGAGATCGTGCTTCGACCATGGCGTCACCGGCCGGTCATGATGACCGTCGAACGGACCGTTATAGAGCCGCTTCGGTTCGAGGAAGATCACGGGGTCAGGATCCTCGATCGCCGAGATCAAGAGACCCTTGGCGTCGCGCGGGTTCGACGGCACCACCGTCTTGATACCGCAGACATGGGTGAACAGCGCTTCCGGGCTCTGGCTGTGCGTCTGGCCGCCAAAAATCCCGCCGCCGGTCGGCATGCGCACCACGAGAGGGCAGGTGAACTGGCCGTTGGAGCGATAGCGCAGCCGCGCGGCTTCGGAGACGATCTGGTCGTAGGCCGGATACATGTAGTCGGCGAACTGGATTTCGACACAGGGTTTCAGGCCATAGGCCGCCATGCCCACTGCGACGCCGACGATGCCGAGCTCGCTGATCGGGGTATCGAAGCAGCGGCTCTTACCGTATTTCGCTTGCAGGCCCTGGCTGGCGCGAAACACGCCGCCGAAATAGCCGACGTCCTCGCCGAACACGACGACATCGCTGTCGCGCGACATCATCACATCCATCGCGTCGCGAATCGCCTCGATCATGGTCCGCCGCGTCATGGTTCAGACTCCGGCTTCCTGGCGCTGGCGGCGCAGATGTGGCGGCATCTCGGCAAACACACCCTCGAACATATCGCGCGCCGAAGGCCGCTGCTCGGAGTGGAGCGTGCCGTAGCCTTCGGCTTCCTTCTGCGCTGCGATCACGGTGTCGAGGATCTCGGCCTCGGTCTGCTTGTGCCGTTCCTCCGACCAGGCGCCGCGCACGATCAGGTGGTTCTTCAGCCTGATCACAGGATCTCCCAGCGGCCAGGCCTCGGATTCCGTCTTCGGCCGATAGCCCGCAGGATCGTCCGAGGTCGAATGCGCGCCGACGCGATAGGTCACGTGCTCGATCAGGGTCGGACCGAGATTGCGGCGTGCGCGTTCGCAGGCCCATTTCGCCACGGCATGGACTGCGAGGTAGTCGTTGCCGTCGACGCGCAGCGCCGGAATGCCGAAGCCGAGACCGCGCGCAGCGAACGTGCCGGAGCCGCCGCGCGCGATGCCCTGGAAGGTCGAGATGGCCCATTGATTATTGACGATGTTGAGCACGACCGGCGCGCGATAGGTCGAGGCGAACACCAGCGCGGCGTGGAAGTCGGATTCGGCGGTTGCCCCATCGCCGATCCAGCCAACTGCGATCTTGGTGTCGTTCTTGATCGCAGACGCCATCGCCCAGCCGACCGCCTGGATGTATTGGGTGGCGAGATTGCCGGAGATCGAGAAGAAGCCGTGCTCCCTGGAGGAATACATCACCGGCAACTGGCGCCCCTTCAGGGGATCGTGCGTGTTGGAGTAGATCTGACAGGCCATCTCGACCAGGGAGTAGCCTCCGGCAATCAGCAGCCCCGCCTGGCGGTAGGTCGGAAAATTCATGTCGCCCGGACGTAGCGCCTTGCGGAAGGCGCAACTCACGGCCTCCTCGCCCATATGCTGCATGTAGAACGATGTCTTGCCCTGGCGCTGTGCCGTCTGCATGCGCGCATCGAATGCGCGCAAAATCATCATGTGGCGCAGGCCCTCGAGCAGTTCGGTGTCCGAGAGCGCTCCCGCCCAGGGACCGACGGCCTCGCCGTCGCGATTGAGCACGCGGATCACGGAAAAGGCGAGGTCACGTATCGCCTCGGCGTCCACGTCGATGGCGGGACGATCGACCTGGCCTGCGCGCGGGATCCGGATGTTGGAAAAATCGGGCGTGCCGCCCGGGCGCACCGCGGGTTCGGGCACGTGCAGTTTCAGAGGCGCATACTCGGCGGATTGAACTGCCTCGCGCTGCGGGATCACAGTTTCACGCGTGAGGTTGGGGTCGGACATTGGCATTCACCTCTCACCTCGATCGCATCGATGCAGAACAATGCGCCGATACGGCGAGCGAGTCGATCGATGGCGTCGCGGTCACTGATGTCTATGGAAGCCGAGATCCGGAATGCGTTCGCCTCCGCCCGAGCGCTGACGGCAGCGAGCCGAAGCCCGGCGACGCGTGTCTGGTCGAGCAGGCGGCCGAGTGCGGCGTGCATATCGCTGGTCTGGAGTTCGAGAAAAAACACCGCATGGATCTCATTTTTGTCAGTATATTGTACTGGCAAAAATCGGGATTGTTGTTCTTTTGATCTGGGTATAGCGTGAAAACGCAGTATATATTTTCTGCATAATGGCAACGAAACTGGAATGGAGTTCTTGGTATGGCGCCGGTCGGACGTGGCTCGAGGCCGGTCAAGGCTCCGCGCAAGGACGCGCTTCGGCTCGATGAGATCGATCGCAAGATCCTGCGTGCCCTGCAGCAGGATGCGCGCCTGACGACGGCGCAACTCGCCGACAGGATCGGGCTCTCCACCACACCGTGCTGGAACAGGCTGAAGCGTCTCGAGACGCAGGGCTATATCGATGGTTACGTCGCGCTGCTCAATCAGGACAAGCTCGGTCTGCCAGAAACGGTCATCATAGAGCTGACGCTCGATCGTCACGACGAGGAGTTGCTCGAACGTTTCGGCCAACTGCTTGCGGACTTTCCCGAGGTGATCGAGGCCTATCTCACCACCGGCGAATACGATTATTTGGTCAAGGTCGCGGTCGAAAGTACCGCCGGCTACGAACGCTTTCTTCGCGAAAAGCTCTACCGCATTCCGGGCATCCGCCACAGCCGGTCATCGTTCGCGCTGCGCTGCCTGAAAAAGCTGACCTCGGTGCAGGTCTAGTCGAATGCGTCCGCGGCGAGGAGGAACGCGCCACCCGGTGACGTCCTCTCCCCGCGTTCGAGTTGAAAGAGTGCGCCTCGTCAGAAAGCGGTGTTCTTGCCGATGATGCCGACATAGCTCGATCGCACCAAAGCTCCCGGCGCCTGTCCTTCTTGCCGATCGACCGATGCGAACCTCGACGCTGCGCCTGTGCGTGACGCAAGCGACCTCGTGGCTCACCCGATGCAGGCGAGAAACGCCGGTAGATCAGAAAAACCAAACAGGGGGTCAGAAAAAGCGCCTTGCATGAAGCAGGGCGACGCCGCTCATCTTGCCCCACCAAAAGCAAAGCCTGTTGCAGGCGAGGAAACGATGATCGCGAGCGGTCAATTCTGCGCGGGAGCTCGGCTCGGTCGTGCATCCAAATTCGGTGACGCCGGCAGCGGCCCGTACCTGCAACACTGGATCGGACAATGAACCGCTCGGAGCGTCTGATGCCCGGATTTCCGTCGTTCAGGTTGACGCAGGAGGAGGTCATCTTCTGCATCACGGTCGTCTTGATCGGGGCCTTCTCGCTCTTCCTGCCGAAGTTCCTCACCGCCGGAAACATCCTCACGCTTCTGAACAACGTCGCCACGCTCGGCATCCTCGCCGTCGGCATGGCGCTGGTCGTGGTGGGACGCGGCATCGACCTGACCATGATCGCGGTCATGGTGATCGGCGTTGCGTTCAGCATCTGGCTGTCGGCTAACGGCTTGCCCTTCGGTTGGGCGCTTGTGGTGGGCGGGCTCCTCGTCATCATGGTCGGTATCGGCACGGGCACGCTTGTCGCCGTGGCCGACGTGCCGCCGATCTTCGCGACCCTGGGCCTTGCATCGGTGGTCTATGGCGCCGGACGGATCGTCTTCAAATCGGACGTGGTCTATGCCCCTACGGGGTATGACTGGTTCACGTTCCTGGGGACAGGGACGATTGCCGGCATTCCCGTCTCGGTCTGCGCAGCGGCGTTGCTGGCCGGATTGGTCGCGTTGTTTCTGCGCAAGACCCGTTTTGGACGGTTCATCTACGCCACCGGCGACAATCCGTTTGCCGCGCGGACCATCGGACTGCCGACGCGCCCGGTCATCATCTCGCAATATGCCGCCAGCGCATTCATCGCCTTTCTATCCGGCATACTGATGTGTGCAGTGGTCTCCGGGATCAATACCCGCTTGTACAATTCGACGCTGATCTACGACGTGTTGCTTGTCGTCGTGCTCGGCGGAATCGGCCTGAGCGGCGGGCAGGGTGGTGTCCGCAACGTGATCGTCGGCACGATCCTGGTCGGCGTCCTCACCAACGGCATGACGATTCTCAACGTCAGCTTCACGGCCCAGAACCTCATCAAGGGCGTGATCCTGCTGGCTGCATTGGCGATCGATGCCGTGCTCAATCCGCGCGACGAGCAGACGTCGCAGAGCGGCGACATCTAGGGCGGACGACTGAAAAACCTCAAACGTACAAGAACTTCTAATCTGGAGGAGATCATGGTTTCTATTCTGCGCAAATTGTTGCTGACGGGCCTCGTGCTCGGGGGCCTTGCATCCGCGACGCCGAGCATCGCGGCGGACGTGCAGCAGGTCGGGAGGGAGGCTTATCTCAAAGCCCTCAAGGGCAAGAGGGTGATCTTCGTTCCGATCTCGCAGGGCTTCGATCTCAACCAGGCCTGGGTGACGGTGTGGCAGCGGCATGCCGCACGCTATGGCTTCACGCTCGAGGTGCGCGATCCGAACATGAACACCGAGGCGGGGATTCGTGCCCTGACGGGAGCAATCGCCGAGAAGCCCGATCTGCTGATCGTGCAGAACCCGGACGTGCAGACCTACGCGCGTCAGTTGAAGCAGGCTCAGGATGCCGGAATTCCGGTGCTTCAGGTCAACATGCAGTCCGCGACCCAGACCGACTCCTATGTCGGCAACGACTGGATCGAGATGGGCCGCCTTGAGATGGGCGAGCTCGCCAAGGCGTGCGCCAAGGGCAAGGGTCCGTCCACCAAGGTCGTCTGGCTTGCGGGCGTCGAGACCGGTGCGGCCAACATCTACATGCGCCAAGGCATCAACGAGGTGCTCGCCGCAAATCCGGACCTGCAACTCGTATCCGACCAGGCCGCCAACTACGATTCCGACAAGGCGCGCCAGATCACCGCGACGGTGCTCCAGCAGCATCCCGACCTCTGCGGCGTGATGGGCATCTGGGACAACGCCGAGGTGGGCGCCGGAGCCGCCGTGGCGGCCGCAGGCAAGAGCGGCCAGGTCACGATCGTCACCAACGGTGCGGGCAGCCAGACCGGCTGCGACAGCATCAAGAAGGGCCTCTTGACGGTCATCTACAACTTCCACGCCGATATCCAGGGTGAGATCGCGGCAGGCCAGATCTCCGAGCTGCTCCAGCCGAACCGCAAGGCTGCTTCTGTCAAGGACGTGTTCTTCGGGCCAATCACGCGCGTCGACAAGACCAACGCGACAGACCGCAATTGCTGGACGCTCGACGAACTCAAGTGAGAAGGAGGCGCGCGACGGCCTTCAGCCGCTGCGCGCATGGAACAGGCCAGATGAGCTTTTCGACTGACATCGTTCGGTGGCGCTACAAGCTTCTCCCCGATCACGTGATCGGGGAGGTTCTCACCAAGAAATGGGTCGACAGCGCGATCCCGTTTCTGGCGCTGACGCTGCTCGTCCTTTGTCTCGGGCCGTTCGTCCCGCATTTCTTCGAATGGACGACGCTCGGCAACCTCGCGCGCCAGATTGCCGAGTTCGGGCTGATCGTTCTCGGACTTGCGATCGTGATGATCTCGGGCGGAATCGATCTGTCCGTCGGCTCGGTGTTCGCGCTCTCCGTGCTGATGTCGCTGATCGGCATGAACGTCGAGGGATGGAGCGCCGGCACAGGTCTCGTTGCCGCGCTGGCGGTCGGGGCCTTTTGCGGCGCCCTGAACGGATTTCTTGTCGGCTACATCAGGATGCGGGCGTTCCTCACGACACTCGTCACGCTCATCATCTTTCGATCATTGTTCGAGATCGTCTTTCCGCAATTCTCGACGGCCATCGTGACCAACATGTCCGATTCCGCGGTCTTCGAATATCTCGGCACCGCACAGATCGGCCTGCTGCCGGTTTCGTTCCTGATAACGGCGGTGATTGCCATCGGTATTCACATCGTCCTCTCCCGCACGCGATATGGCTGGCACCTTCTCGCTGTCGGCGGCGCGCGCCGATCCGCCTACAATGCGGGTATCAACGTCCGCTGGACCATCTTCAGCGCTTACGTCTGCTGCAGCACCCTCGTCGCCCTGTCCGGCTTCCTGTTTGCGAGCCGCATTGGAAGCGCGGCGTCGGACGTCGGCGCGGGGCTCGAATTGCAGGCACTCACAGCCACGGTGCTGGGCGGCATCTCGCTTGGCGGAGGGCGAGGCACGGTCTCGAAGGCGACCATGGGCGCCGTGTTCGTGCTGCTCCTGTCGAACAGCTTCCTCGCGCTCGCGATTTCCGGTCCGGGTGCGGATCTCGTCCTGGGCCTGATCCTTGTCGCCGCCGTCTTCCTTGACGTGCGCTGGGTCAAGAACCGCCACAAGGTGCTGCGAAGCGTCTACATCTCTCCCGCCTACGCCCGGATGCCGGACTCCGTTTCGACGGACCCGCGAGCCGGCGCCATGGCGCCGAACGACAAGCTGCGCGATGTCGGCGTCATCGGCCTTGGCATTCTGGAGGGCGCCGAGGACGTCATCTTCGATCGTGACGATAACCTCTACACGGGCAGCCGGCACGGCGACATCCTGCGCTGGTTTCCGCCCGACTACCAGCGCTGGGAGGTTCTGGCGCATATCGGCGGCTCGCCGCTCGGGATGGCGTTCGACCGCCACGGGCATCTCAATATCTGCGTCGCGGGAATGGGCCTCTATCAGGTCGAGATGAACGGCACGGTGCATCGGCTCACTGCCGAGACGAACCGAAGCCTGCTGTCGATCATCGACGATTCCAACATGAAGCTCGCGGATGATCTCGATATCGCGCCGGATGGCTCGATATACTTCAGCGAGGCGACGACGCGGTTCGAGATGCACGACTGGTATTCCGACGCACTCGAGAGCCGCGGCAACGGCCGCATCATTCGCTACGAACCGAAGACCAGAAAGACCCGAACGGTCCTGAAGAACCTGGTGTTCCCGAACGGCATCTGCATGTCCTACGACGACCGGTCCCTGCTGTTCGCGGAGAGCTGGGCGTGCCGGATCAGCCGGTACTATTTTGATGGACCAAAGAAGGGCCGGGTGGAGGTCGTCATCCCGAACCTGCCCGGCTATCCCGACAACATCAATCGCGCGTCCGACGGGACCTACTGGCTGGCCTTGATGGGGATGCGCACGCCCGCGCTCGACCTGTCGCTTGAAATGCCGGGCTTCCGAAAGAGGATGTCGCGGCGGTGTTCCGAGGACGCCTGGCTGATGCCGAACCTGAATACCGGATGCGTGCTCAAGTTCAACGAGCAGGGCGAGGTCCTCGAAAGCTATTGGGATCAGGGTGGCCAGAAGCATCCGATGATCACCTCGATGCGAGAGCACAAGGGCGTGCTTTATCTCTGCGGGATCTTCAACAACCGGATGGGGACTTACCGGTTGCAGGGCGCAGATCCTTCGTTCTGCGGCGTTGACAGCTATTGGGGCCACCGCTCGTGAAATGGATCGACAAACTTCTGGGGCGTCGCGAGGGAGCCGTCACGGTGCCCGTGCTCGACGGTCCGTTCCTGCCAAACCAGAAGCTCGAATTGGCTCCGGTCCTCTGTGAAGTCGACGAGGTCGATAATCTCGTGGCGCTCGGCGCCGATCTTTTTGCCTCGAGGGGGTCCGAGCTGCTTCGTCTCCGGCCGGCCTCCTCGGGGCCGGAGAGAGTGACCGGGTTCGATGCGCCAATCTCGGCGATGGCCGGACTGGGTGAGGCGCTTGCGATCGGATTGGATCGCGAGGGTATCGTCGTGCGGAACGGCCGCTTCGACGGCAAGGTGGTGAAGCCTCCCGGTGATGTCTTGCAGTGCCCGACCGCGATCGCCTGGCTGGATGAGTCGACGCTTGCCGTGTGTAACGGATCGAAGCGCCTGGGCGCGTTCGACTGGCGGCGCGCGTTGATGACGCACGATAATTCGGGGTCGATCGTGCTCGTCGACCTCGCGAAGGACAAGGTCTCGATTCTAACGACCGGACTGGGCTGGCCGGCCGGCGTGGTGGCGACGGCCGGCCGGGTGATTGTCTCCGAATGTCTGCGGCACCGCATTCTTGCGGTGACGTTTCCGGACGGCAAGAGCCTTGAGCTCATCGCTGGCCTACCCGGCTATCCTGCTCGCCTGACGCGTTCGGCGGCGGGCGGCGTATGGCTCTGCTTCTATTCGGTGCGCAACCAGCTCGTCGAATTCATCCTGCGCGAGGACGAGTACAGGACGCGCATGGTGAACGAGCTGCCGGAAGAGCACTGGATGGCGCCTTCGCTCCGTTCCGGGCACAGCTTCAAGGAGCCGATGCAAGGAAGCCAGCTCAAGCAGATGGGCATCCTGAAACCCTATTCCGTCACGCGATCCTACGGGCTGGTGGCGTGCTGTGACGCGAACATGACACCGATCGGATCCTTCCACTCTCGCGCGGATGGCACGCGGCATGGGGTGGTCGCCGCCGTTGAATGCGGCGGCGCCCTCTATGTCGCGAGCCGCGGTTCGAACGCAGTGCTGGAGATTCGCGATGCAATGGCGGTCCTCTCGGAGTAATCGAATGCAGCCCATTCTGGAGATCCGCAACGGATCGAAGCTCTTTGGGAAGATCCCGGCTTTCCAGGAGGTCGATTTCGCAGTATCGCCCGGAGAGGTTCACGCAATCCTGGGCGAGAACGGTGCCGGCAAATCAACGCTGACGAAGGTCCTGGCCGGCGTCTACAAGCTCACCTCCGGAGAGATGCTTCTGAATGGCGTGCCGGTGCGCCTGTCGACGCCTGCTGAAGGATTGCAAAACGGCATCGTCATGGTCTACCAGGAGACCAATCTCGTTCCGTCGATGACGGTTGCTCAAAACATCTATCTCGGCGAGGAGAAGACCTTCAATCGGCTGAGGGGGCTCTACATCCAGGCGCGGCAGTTCCTCGCCGGGATGGGCTTTCAGGTCGATCCCACAGCGCAGGTCGCGCAGCTGGGCGCAGCTCAAAAGCAGATGGTGGAGATCGCGCGCGCGGTCCATCACAAGGCGAAGGTGATCATCTTCGACGAACCGACGGCAACGCTCACACCGGAAGAGAAGCGGCACTTTTTCAACCTGATCCGGCGCCTGGTGGCCGATGGGGTTGCGATCATCTTCATTTCGCACGCGCTTGAAGAGGCGCTTCAGCTCGCCGACCGCATTACAATTCTCCGGGACGGGCGGCTCGTCGCTTCGGATGTCAAGGCGGCATTCACGCGTGAGACGATCGTTCAGGCGATGGTCGGTCGCAATCTGACCGAGACCCTGCATGGCGACCACGGCCGGACGGCGAGACCTTACGGAGAACGGGTGCTCAGTGTGGAGAACCTCTCCTCAGGCACGATGGTGCGCAATACGTCCTTCTCGATCTTCGCCGGACAGGTGACCGGTGTGTTCGGCCTGGTCGGCGCCGGCCGCACCGAAATGATGAGGGTGGTCGCGGGAGGGTTGAAGCGCGACATTTTCCATGGCGGCGAGATCAACTATTGCGGAAAATCGGTCCGCTACCGGGTGCCGCGCAAGGCGGTGCGCGACGGCATCGTCTACGTCACGGAAGATCGCAAGTTCGACGGTTTCTTCGAGACGATGACGGTGGCCGAGAACCTCCAGTTGGGCGAACTCTCGCGCTTCTCGAACCCGTTGTCGATCATCTCGATGGCGCAGGCGAAGGAACTGGCCCGGCAATGGGCCAGCCGACTGCAGCTGCGGTCGATCAACGAAAAGGCTAGAGTGATCGAGCTGTCCGGTGGTAACCAGCAGAAGGTCGTCATTGCGAGGTCGCTGATCCAGAAGCCGAAGCTCGTCATCTTCGACGAGCCGACCCGCGGCGTCGACGTCGGAGCCATCGTCGAGATCCACCAGTTCATCAACGGGCTGGCTGACCAAGGCTTGGCTGTTGTCGTGATCTCCTCCTACCTGCCGGAAGTGCTGGCACTCTCGGACCGCATCCTGGTCGCCAAGCGCGGCAAGATCGTCGAAGAGATCAAGGCGAGCGATGCGACCGAGCAGCAGATCATGTACGCTGCCGTTCACTAGGGACTTGCTCGAACGATGAATGAGATTGCTGCGATGAGGGTCGGAATTGTCGGTGTCGGCCTGATGGGCCATGGAATCGCAAAGAACGTCCTGGCACGGGGTGGCTTTCCTCTGGCCTTTCTCGATCATCCAGGCAATCAGCCCGTTGACGATCTCATCGGCCTCGGTGCCACGGCCTGCAAGACTCCCGGCGAGGTCGCCGACGCCTCGGATGTGATCATCCTTTGCGTGACCGGATCGCCCCAGGTCGAAGCGATCCTCACCGGCGAGGTGGGCGTTCTGTCCCGCCTCCGCAAAGGGACCGTCATTGTCGATTGTTCGACGGCATTGCCGGAATCGACACTGCGGATGGCCGCCGCCGTCCAGGCGGCGGGTGGACGCTTCCTCGATGCGCCGATGACGCGCACGGCGAGGCATGCGGAAGAAGGAACGCTGAACCTTCTGGTCGGCGGCGACGACGCCGATCTTCGCAGAGTCCGCGCAGTCCTTGCCTCTTTCACCGAAGGCGTGGAACATGTCGGCGCGGTGGGCTTTGGCCATCGGCTCAAATTGCTGCATAACTACGTGTCGATCGGCTTCATGGCGCTGCTCGGCGAAGCCGCGGCGCAGGCTGCCGATGCAGGCGTCGATCCGGCGATTTTCGTCGATGTCCTCGCCAAGGGAGGCGGAGCTGGCGTTGCGCTCCAGCGCATGGCGCCTGCAATCGTGATGGGTGACACCGGCACGGTCCCGTTCTTCATCGGCAATGCGCTGAAGGATATCGCCTACTACCAGACGATGGCGGGCAGCGCCGGAGCATCCAGGGCGATCGCCGACGGTGTTGGCGTCGCGATCGCGGCCGTGGTCGAAAACGGTCACGGCCAAGCCTACATTTCGGACCTGGCGCGGCTGTTTCGCAAGACAAAGCCGGTAGCCCAGGCGGAGAATGACTGTTGAGACAGGGAAGTAGCCAGATGACTATCCGATTTCCAGTAGACGGCCGAACTCGCAAGATGTTCATCGATGGCGCGTGGGTCGAGGCCCGCTCGGGGAAACTCTTCGAGACGCGCAACCCCGCGACCGGCGAAGTGATCGGTCGTGTCCCGCGTGGGGATGCCGGCGACATCGGTCTCGCCGTCACCGCCGCCCGCCGCGCCTTCGTGGGACCCTGGAGTCGCTTCAAGCCGTTCGAGCGACAAGCTCTGCTCCTGCGGATCGCCGATCTGTTCGAGAGGCACTGGGAGGAGATCAGCCAGTCCGACACCACCGACATGGGCATGCCGATCGTCAGGACGCGGGCGAACAAGCTTCGCGTGCTTGGCATGCTCAGATACTACGCCGGCATGGCGACCGCGATTCACGGGCAGACAATCGACAATTCGCTTCCGGGCGACATCGTCTCGTTCACGCGGAAGGAGCCCGTCGGCGTGGTCGGTGCGATCATCCCCTGGAACGCGCCAACGGCTGCGTCGGTATGGAAGATCGGACCGGCGCTTGCGACCGGCTGCACCATCGTGCTCAAGCCCTCCGAGGAGGCGCCGCTGACGCCGCTTTTGATCGCGGATCTGATGAACGAGGCGGGCGTGCCGCCCGGTGTCGTCAACGTCGTGACCGGGACCGGCCCCGAGGCGGGTGCGCCTCTGGCCGAACATCCCGGTGTCGACAAGATCGTCTTCACGGGGTCCACTGCCACCGGCCAGGCAATCATCCGCGCCTCTGCCGGCAACCTCAAGCGGGTGTCCCTCGAGCTCGGCGGAAAGTCGCCTGTCATCGTCTGCGCCGACGCGGATCTCGACAAAGCGGTGCCGATCGCCGCGATGGCAGCGTTCGCCAACTCGGGCCAGATCTGCATCGCCGGCTCCCGCCTGTTCGTCGAGCGGGCGATCCACGACGAGTTGGTCGAACGGCTCGGGAAGTTTGCTTCGGCGCTGAAAATCGGTGACGGTGCCGATCCCTCGACCGAGATCGGACCTCTCGTTTCGGAGCGACAGCTCGACAAGGTCGAAGGCTTCCTGAAGAGCGGACGCGACGAGGGCGCGAAGATCGTGACCGGAGGCCGGAGACTAAGGGAAGGTAATCTCGCGAAAGGCAACTTCGTCGAGCCGACCGTCTTCGCCGGCGTTTCCGACAACATGCAGATCGCCCGTGATGAAATCTTCGGTCCCGTCATTTCCGCACTGCCCTTCGACACGCTCGATGAGGCCGTGGAAAGAGCCAACGCAACGCCATACGGGCTCGCGGCGGGTGTTTTCACGCGCGACGTGAGCAAGGCCCATATCGTTTCGCGTGGTCTCCGCGCGGGGTCGGTATGGGTGAACACCTATCACGCCATCGATCCCGCTTTGCCGTTCGGCGGCTACAAGATGAGCGGATATGGTCGCGAAGGCGGCACCGAACAGCTCGACGAATACCTGAACACGAAGGGGGTCTGGATCAAGCTGGACTGACCCGGACAGTTTCGGGTTCGCGCTCAGTCGCGACGACATGTGCCCCATCGACCGTTTGATCCAACCGGCGGTGCGCCGACGCGCGCAATCGCCGCCGCGACGGACATGACGTGACCACCCCGAGATTCAACTCACCGAGCGAGTATCATGAAGGACAGTTATAAGATTGCGGTCGTGCACGGAGACGGCATCGGACCCGAAGTCGCCGGTGCGGCGCTCGAAGTGTTGCAAGCCGGTGTCCAGGCCGGCACGCTTCAGTTCGAGGAATATCCGGCAGGGGCCACTCATTTTCTTGAAACGGGAGATTCGTTCCCGGCAAGCTCCTTTGAGGGCTGCCGCGCGGCCGACGCCGTCCTGCACGGCGCAGCCGGCATTCCAGGTGTGGTTCATCCTGACGGGACCGAGGCGGGCCTCGATTTCACCTTGCAGCTGCGTTTCAAGCTGGATCTGTTTGCCAATGTGCGCCCCATCAAGCTCTACAAGGGCGTCCCGTCGCCTCTTGGACGTCCAGGTCCGATCGACTACGTCATCGTAAGAGAGAACAGCGAGGGACTCTACGCCGCGCGCGGCGCAGGCGCGTTGCTCAGGGAAGAAGTCGCCGTCGACACCCTCGTCCAGACCCGAAAGGGCATCGAGCGTGTGGTCCGCTTTGCGTTCGAACTTGCAAGAACGAGAAACGGTTCGCCGAAGGACGGGCGGCGGCGCGTGACGTGCTGCGACAAGGCTAATGTCTTGCGGACCTATGCGTTCTTCCGTGCGGTCTTCGATGAGGTCGCCAGGGAATATCCCGACATCGAAGCCGAACACGTCCTTGTTGACGCGATGACGGTTCATCTCATCAACAAGCCGTCCCATTTCGACGTCATCGTCACCGAGAACATGTTCGGCGACATCATCTCGGATCTCGGCGCAGCAACGATCGGCGGCATGGGTGTTGCTCCGTCGGAGGAAGTTGGCGCCGGCGTTGGTCTGTTCCAGGCTTCGCACGGCTCAGCTCCCGATATTGCAGGAAAGGGGCTCGCCAATCCCTACGGGACCATTCTGGCATCCACTTTGATGCTGCGGCGCCTGGATCAGCGCCACAAGGACGGCCGGCTGCGGCTGGGTGCCGACAGGATCGAGGCGGCGGCTCGCGCCGGGCTGGAGGACGCTGCGCTGAGGACGCGTGACATCGGCGGCACCGCAACGACGAGGCAGGTCGTGGATGCTCTCTTGAAGCTGTTGTGAGCGCCGGGCCTCAGCCAAGCTGAGCGAGGCTCGACCGGATCAGTGCAATCAATTGCTCGGTGTTCGGGCGTCGGATCTGCCCGCGCCCGGTGATCAAACCGATCTGGCGAACTCTGACATGATCGGAGATCGGGATCACACGAAACTGCTGCGCGCCAGCCTGTACCAGAGCGACCCGCGGTACGATTGCAACGCCGAGGCCGGAGGCCGCCAGGGCGACCGCCGTCGTGGCCGCCTGGACTTCGAACTGGACATCGAGGCGGATCGCAAGCGTCTCAAGCGTCTCGTCGATCAGCCCCCTGACTGCGGTCGACTTTGACAACAGGATTGCCGGCTTGTCGACGAGATCAGCGAAGCCGATGCTTGACTGCCCGCCGTCGAACGCTGGCGGTACGCAGGCATAAAGGGGATCGTCGAGGATCGGCTCGAACTCGAAGTCCTCCATGCTCGGCAACTGCGGACCAATGCCGAATTCGACATCCTGCCGCTTCAGCAGTTCCAGCATCGGCGCCGTGGATATCTCCATGAGTTGCACCTGGCTTCGCGGGTAGCGGACCTTGAACATGGCAAGGATGTTGGGAAGCCATCCGGACGCAAGTGTCGGAACGCACGCCATTCGAATGTGACGGCTGCGGGACTGGGCCGATTCAGTCAGCAAGTCGAGCCCGGACTGCACTTCCTGAAGGGCGCGCTTTGCCTGCTCGAACAGGATTCGGCCCTCGGGCGTGAGCATGACCTTTTGCGGTGTTCGGCGAAACAGAAGTACGCCGATCTGCTCCTCCAGGTCGCGGACCTGCATGCTGACCGCAGAAGGAGACCGGTTCGATTCCTCGGCAGCTTTGCGGAAGCTTTCGTGCTCGGCTGCAAGCAGGAAGGTATGGAGAAGCTTGAGATTGATGTTCGACAAGTCTTGATGTCCTGCTTCTGCGTTTCCGCGCATTTGACGTGGATGGACGAGGCCTCCGTGTACTGGATCGGTCCCTTAATATCGGGCGGCGATTGGCACGCATATCGGGCCGCAAATTCCGACCGTCGCGACGGCATTCGCAAAGAGATTGCGATGCAGCAAAGATCGGGCTGGGAAGCCCAAGCAGCGCGGCGCCTCGCAATAGCGCGCCGCTGAAAGCGCGCTTCCTCTGGATGCATCGGCGAGGCGGCTGGCCTGCTATCCATCTTCGGCATTGCCGTCTTCCGATATTTTTTGCGCTCTCGCAAGAAGGGTTGGACTGCGTCCGTATCATATCCCGTTTGTCCGTCCCGGACACCTGGATAGTCCTTGCGAAAAGATGTTCAGGCCCCGAGCGCGCGCCCCCCGGACGGTTCGAGCAGTCCGACCAATCGCGTCCGCTGCTGGCAGGTATCGCCATGTCCTCCCTGAGGCCGTCGCGCGATTTCATGCCCTGCCGAGCAGCCTCCCGGATCTTCGAGGCCACGTGGGTTCGCGCGCCCGTCTCGTCGCGAGAGACGTTTACGCAGACGGCGTCGAGGACCGTGCGCAAGAGCGCGGTGGTTTTCCTGGACCGCAGGTCGGAAGTGCGAGTCTTCCCGGCATCGCCATTTTAGTTCTTTCGAACAGCAAGACGACCTGGCGAGTGCTGCCCGCGTCGTGGCGGTCAGAAGGCCGAATATCGTGACAGGCGAAAAAAGGGTTCGGCCTCGAAGGTCGGATCGGTCGCCAGGCGCGCGAGCCTCTGCCCGATTGCCGGAGCGAATTTCGCACCATGTCCGGAGCAGGCCGAACAGACGACCAGCCGGGTGTCAGGCCATCGATCGATGATGAACTCCTCGCCCTGATCCGGTCGGCGATCGGCAGCCGGTGTGTTTGTATAGAGGCAGATGTCGCGATCGACGATCGGTCCGGCTGCGCCCGGCACCAGGGTGGCCAGGGCCTCACTGACCGGGCCCAGTTCGCGGTCAGTCGCCGGCGGATCCCAATCGTCGGGACCGACCGCCGGACCGTGATTGTGGGGCGCCGCCTTGACGCCGCGCGATTCGAAGTTCGGAAAGCCGTAGACGACATCGTTGGGGCCGCGCTCGAGGATGAAAATAGGCAACCGACCGAGCTCCACCGATGCGGGCCTGGCGGGCCTGAACCAGCCGACCGCCTGGCGCGTTATCCGAAGCAGGGAGCCGAGCTTCGGCAGCGCACGGCCGAGCCATGGACCGAGAGCCAGGATGGCGCGTTCGGCAAAGAACGCATCGTTTGCCGTCCTGATCGACACGCCGTCCTGGCGCGGCTCGAATTGCGCCGCTTCGGTGATGACGCGGTCGCCGGCTCGCGCGCGCATGATCTCCATGACGACCTCGGTCCGCAGGATGGCACCACCGTCCTGCACGACCACGTCCCAGCCATCGGGAAGGTCAAAAGCCGGAAATCTCCGGTTCGCCTCGGCTGGAGTCAACACAGGATCCGGAAGGCCCTTGCCGATGGTCGCAGCGCGCGAAGCCGCGACCATCCTGGAGCCGGGGAGGCCGGCCTCGAGCACCGGTGTCGGCGTGAGGATGGTTTTCCCGTGGTCGTTCTGGAGTCGCATCCAGCCGGCGTGAGCCTCGTCGCTCAGTGCGGTGTAGTTGGAATTCTCGAAATTGAAGCGGCGAAATATCCGGCAGGAGCCGTGCGATGAGCCGCGATTCGAGCCCGGGCCGACAGGATCAAAACCCAGCGCATCGACGCCCGAATCGAGCAAGGCATCGAGGGCCGCGCTTCCCATCAGGCCGAGGCCTATGACGGCGACATCGCACTTTCGCATGGCGGCTCCTCCGATCCGGTCGACAACGCCGACATTCTCGCTCCGGTTTCTCCCGAATAGAAGGCCTGGGTATGACGTGAAGATCGGAGGTCATCGTGCTCGATCGAGATTGCATGTTTGCCGCCATTGCGAGCGAAGTGAAGCAATCCATTGCGTCGCATATGCGGACCGGTGGATTGCTTCGTCGCTTCAGCGCAAAATTGCTTTGCAATTTTGTCGCGAGCTCCTCGGGACCGCGGATTTGGAGAAAGATAAGCCATTGTTATCACGAAGGATAAGCCAATTCTCCAGAACTGCTGCGCTGCGGCCAAATTCTGTCACGAAGCCGCAATTCCGTTGGCGAGCCTGTGCAAGAATTTGCGGACGGGCATTGGCTTTCGACTCGCGCCCGGCGCATCATGCCCGGCGTCGCCGATGACGACATTCTGCAAGGTGCATGGAGGGAATGATGGCCGAGTCGAAGGTTGAGACCACCCGGAGTGCGAGCGCAGCGTCGCCATCCGGCGAGAGTGGTGCTCCCAGCGAGCTTGCGGTCGCGACCGTCCGCACCGTGCCGATCGGGCAGTCGGAGTCTCGCTCCGAGCACGACCTGCTCGGCGAGGACGAGGTGCCGGCCAACGCGCTGTGGGGCATCCATACCAAGCGCGCGGTGGTGAACTTCCCGATCACCGGCGTGCCGGTCGGCCATTTCCCGGAATTCGTCCGCGCACTGGCGCTGGTCAAGCAGGCGGCGGCGCGCGCCAACAGGCGGCTCGGCTATCTCTCTCCGGAAAAGGCCGACGCGATCGACAAGGCCTGCACGCAGGTCGCGACCGACAAGGTCTATGCCGAATCCTTTGTCGTCGATGCGATCCAGGGCGGCGCCGGCACCTCGACCAACATGAATGCCAACGAGGTGATCGCCAACGTCGCGCTCCGGATCATGGGCCGCAAGCCCGGCGACTATCACGCGCTGCATCCGAACGACGACGTCAACATGGCGCAGTCGACTAACGACGCATATCCGACCGCGCTGCGGCTTGCGGTGATTTTCGCCACCCAGCCCCTGGTGCGCGCGCTCGATGACCTCGCCTATGCTTTCAAGGGCAAGGCGGTGGAGTTCGCCGACGTCCTGAAGATGGGCCGCACCCAGCTCCAGGACGCAGTGCCGATGACGCTCGGGCAGGAATTCGACGCCTTCCACGTCACCGTGAAGGAGGACGTCGCGCGATTGAACGAGATCTCGAGCCTGTTCCGCGAGGTCAATCTCGGCGCGACCGCGATCGGCACCGGCATCAATGCCGATCCGCGCTATGCCGCGCTTGCGGTCGAGGAACTGTCGCGGCTGTCGGGCCAGCCGATGGTGCTGGCCTCGAACCTGATCGAGGCGACGTCGGATCTCGGCGCCTTCGTGCTGTTCTCCGGCGTGCTCAAGCGCGTCGCGGTCAAGGTGTCGAAGATCTGCAACGATCTGCGGCTGCTGTCGTCGGGGCCGCGCACCGGCATCGGCGAGATCCGGCTGCCCGCGGTGCAGGCGGGCTCCTCGATCATGCCCGGCAAGGTCAATCCGGTGATCCCGGAAGTGGTCAACCAGGTCGCCTTCCTCGTGATCGGGCACGATCTCACGGTGACGATGTGCGCCGAGGGCGGCCAGTTGCAGCTCAATGCATTCGAGCCGACCATCGGCTACTGCGTGCTGAGCTCGCTGCGGATGCTGACCGCGGCGATCGATACGCTGACCAAGCGCTGTGTCGAGGGCATCGAGGCCGACCGCGAGCGCTGCCGAAGCCTGGTGCAGGGCTCGATCGGCCTGATCACGGCGCTGGCGCCCGCGCTCGGCTATGAAGCGAGCTCGCGCGTCGCGCGCCGTGCGCTGAAGGAGAACCGATCGGTCGCCGATCTCGTGCTGGAGGAGAAACTCATGACCGAGACGCAGCTCAACCAGCTGCTCGAGCTCGAAGCCATGACGCGGCCGGCGCGCCGCCAGGGTCCCATGCCGAAGGAGTGAGGGCGTTGGCATGGCCCATGTTCCTCTCCCGCAAGCGGGAGAGGTGCAGCCGCTCGCCTGCTCTCAGAGCGTCTTGATGAACTCGATCAGCGCGCGCCGCTCGTCTTCCTTGAGCTCCGGCCCGATCACGCCCGGATGCTTCGCGTTCGAGAATTCGTGTCCGGAATTGCTGTTGCCCTGCTTGGTGGTGTCGAGCAGGAAGCCGTTCTTGATGCTGACGTTCGAGACGTAGCCGAGATCCCTGGCGTCGTATTCCCGGCTGCCGAGCCAGAACTGCGCCGGCCGATCCTTCACCGGCGACAGCAGCGCATAGATGCTCGGCACCGAGCCGTTGTGCAGATAGGGGGGCGTCGCCCAGATGCCGTTGAGCGGCCGCACCTTGTAGGCGATCGGTGCCTGGATGCCGGGCGGCCGGTAGCCGTTGATCCGTTCGCGATCCGCGGCAGCGGTGTTGTTCTGGTCGTACCAATAGTTGACGGTATTCACGACCAGGTCACGCAGCGCAAATCCGAAACCGGTGTCCTTGATGCCGAGGTTGGGTGGCGTTTCGACGGTGCGACTCGCGAGGCCATCGGCCTGCGCGCTGTCGGTGCCGATATGGCTGATCGGCACCATCTCGACGTCGAGCAGCGGCTGGCCGGCGCTGTTCTTGATCCACCGCTTATGGTCCTTGAACAGTGCGAAGGCCTCGCTTGCCGGCAGCGCCTTGCTGTCGATCGCCGGACCGTGGCACCCCTGGCAGTGCGCCTTGTAGAGGTCGCCGCCCTTCTTCGCGAGATCCATGTTGATCGCCGGCAGGATATTCTCCGGCCATTTCGGCGAAGCCAGGCCGCCAAAGCCCGTGTCCTCGCTGGGCGGATCGCCCGCGATCATCCGCTCCATATCGTACAGCACGTCGACGCGCGAACTCGACTTGAACAGGCCCCTCGCCGGGTCGAGCAAATTGAGCTCGGCGGACACGCCAAGCGATTCGCCGGCATTGCGCACCATCGGCTGCATGATCGAGCCGTCATACTGCACCCAGCTGAACCACGGCGCGTTCCAGATCCGCGGGAAATGCACCGGCGCCGAATGCGAGGCATAGTTGTTCGGATTGTTCAGGTCGATCGCGAACACCTGGTTGCCGATCCGGTTCAGCGCGTCGAGCCGCGCATAGCCTTCCTCGACGCTGTTGGCGGCGACCTTGGCCTCCAGATTGTTGATATTGGCGTATTGCTTCAACACCAGATCGAGCTGGCCGCGCAACGCCATGCGGTCGTCGAGGCCGGCGTCCTTGCCGAGGATCTGGTCGGCGAAGCGCGAGAAGCGACCGGGCCAGAAGCGCGTCAGGAACAGCGACACGCCGACCGCCTTCTGGAATTCGAACAAATTCGTGTTGGCCGGTCCGCCGTCGATCACGATCTCGGTGCCGCGATAGGTGAAGCTCCCGGTGTGGCAGGCCGCGCAGGTCAGCCCGATCCCGGTCATGTCGGTCTTGCTGCGCGGGTTGCGCCATGGCGCTCCGTTCGCATCCAGCATCGCAGTGCCATGCGCGAATCCGATCGGAAGCGGATCGGGTTTGCCCGGGATCACCGTATCCGGAATGAAGCCGAAGCGGGCGAGGTAATTGATGTCGCTGAGGGGCGGCTCGGCGGTGAACAGCAGCCACGGGATCGTCGGCTGCTCCAGCGCCATGAACCATTCATGAGGGATGAGGAAGGTTCGGGTGCCCTGGTCGGCGTGGTAGAACCAGCTCAGTTGCTCGGCGCTGACCTTCTGGTCCAGCCAAACGGTCTTCGTCGGCGGCTGGTAGTCGACGGCCTTGACATTGAAGCCGCTGACGACGGTTTCGAGATCGTCCTTGAAGTAGGCCAGGCCGGCGACGACCAACAGTCCGATGATAATGATCGTCTTGCGACGCATGCCCCATTCCCCGCTTCGCAGTCACTGCGTCATATTGTTCAGGTATTAAAATCTTACTCAGGTTTTAAAGGTCGCCAAAAATCGATTCGCGCCTGGCGTGTATCGGGCCACATGCCATCCTACAGTCGCGGCGCGTGATCTCACAACGGAAATATCCCGGCCTGATGTGAGCCAGTTCACCTTTTGCCGTACACCCGCGGCGGCATTTGCGCGCATCGTGACGGAAAGCTACAACCGGTCCATCAATGCTTCCCGAGGCCCCGCGTGAACGCCAACTCCGCGCAACAACTCACCATCACGGTCTCGGAGCGCGAGGCGGTGTCCGCGCTCCTGCTGCATCCGGCACAGGCGCGCGCGGCCTATGTCCTTGCCCATGGCGCGGGTGCCGGGATGACGCATCCGTCGATGGGGGCGATCGCGGAAGGGCTCGCCGAACGCGGCATTGCGACGCTGCGCTATCAATTTCCCTACATGGAGAAGGGCAGCAAGCGGCCCGATCCGCCTGCGATTGCGCAGGCCGCGGTGCGGGCTGCCGTCAAGGAGATGGCGCGCCGTAGCGGCGATCTGCCGTTGTTCGCGGGCGGCAAATCCTTCGGTGGGCGGATGACCTCGCAAGCGCAGGCGAAGGCGCCGCTCGACAATGTGCGCGGGCTGGTGTTCTTCGGCTTCCCGCTGCATCCGGCCGGCAAGCCGTCAAGCGAGCGGGCCAAACACCTTGCGGACGTCAAGATCCCGATGCTGTTCCTGCAGGGCACGCGCGATGCGCTGGCCGAACTCGATCTGCTGCAGCCGATGGTGAAGGGGCTCGGTGCGCGCGCGACACTGCAGCTCGCGCAGGAGGCCGATCACTCCTTCCACGTGCTCAAGCGCTCCGGCCGCAACGACGCGGAGGTGATGGCCGAGGTGATGGATGCGTTCGCCGCGTGGATAACGAAGGTCGCATAGCCCGGATTGCGCTTCGCTCCAACCGGGGTACGCGGCTGCTTGAAATCGCTACGAGACCGCACCGCCATAGATCCGGTCGCGCAGGCGGCGCATTCCGGACAGCCAGCGATCGCGATTGGCGGCCTTGCGCTGCATGTAGTCCTGCACCTGCGGATGCGAGAGGATCATGAACCGCTCCTCGGCCATCGCCTCGATCACCATGCGCGCGACCTCGCCGGCCTGCAGCACGCCGTCGACGCGGGCGGCGCTCGGACCCGGCGTCGTCATGCCGGTCTGCACCGATTGCGGGCAGAGCACCGAGACGCGGATGCCGCGGTCGCCATACTGGATGGCGAGATGCTCGGCGAGCGCGACCGCGGCATTCTTGGTCACGCCGTAAGGCATCGAGTTCAGCGACGCCAGCAGCCCTGCGGCGGATGCGGTGTTGAGGAGGTAGCCGGAGCCGCGAGCGAGCATGCCGGGCACCAGCGCGCGGGCCGCGAACACGTGGCTCATCACATGGACCCGCCAGCTGACGTCCCAGTCGGCGTCGGATGCGCTCTCCTGTCCCTTGCGCGACAGCCCGGCGTTGGAGAAGAAAATGTCGACCGGGCCGTATTTGTCCTCGGCGGCGGCTATCAAACCCTTGATGTCGTCTTCCAGCCCGACATCGGCGGTCACCGCAAGCCCGTCGATATCGCCGGCGACGCTGGCGAGCCGGTCGCGCGAGGTCTTGAGGTCGGCGACGACGACGCCGCGCGCGCCGGCCTCGGCATAGGCCCGCGCCACCGCCTCGCCGATGCCGCTGGCGCCTCCGGTGACGACGCAGACTTTGTCTCTTACTTGCATGGTTCGATATCCTGCTTGTGCCCGGGGATCATCAGCCCTGATACAGCCCCTTGTCACGCGCCTTCTGGATCGCGAGCGCCGCCATCAGGTCGAGCATCGGCGTGGCGAGGCCGGCGGCGCGCGCGAAGGCGGCAGGCGCCCGCACCAGCGCGTCGATCTCCATGCCGCGGCCGAGCTCGTAATCCTGCAGGATCGACGGCTTGTGATCCGGCGCGGGCCCCGAGCGGGTCACGCGCTTGACCTCGGGAATATAGCGTGTCGCGACCGTGTTCGCCTCCTCGAGCAAGCGCGGGATCGCGTCCTGCATCGCCGGATCGTCGCGCACCGCGCGTGCGGTCAGTCCGGTCAGGAGACACAGCACCGAAATCGACATGTTGGTGAGCAGCTTGGACCAGATCGTCTCGCGGATTTCCCTGACCTCGGGCGATTCGATTGCCGCCTGGTTCAGCGCCGCGCGGATCAGCGCGATGCGCTCGCTCGAACGGTCGTCGCACTCGCCGATCAGCAGGCGATTGCGCTCCGGCGAGAGGTTCGCGACGACACCGGGCGCGATCACCTCGTTGGACGAGAAGATCACGCCGCCGATGATGCGCGGCTTGGGAACGACGGCACGCAGGGCTCCGCCGGGATCCAGGAAGCCGAGATCGGGGATTGCCGGGTGATGATCCGGCAGGCCGAGATCGTACCACCAGGGAATGCCGTTCTGCGCGAAGATGATCGCGGTATCGCGCTTGAGCAGCGGCACGAGCCCGGTCGCCAGCGCGCCGATGCCGGTGGCCTTCAGCGTGCTGATGACGACGTCCTGGGTCCCGAGCTCGGCCGGATCGGCGGACGCCTTCACCTGCGCGGTCACGTCGGTGTCGCCGACCCTGAGTGTCAGGCCATCGGCCTTGACGGCGTCGAGATGCGGTCCCCGCATCACGCAGGATACGTCGTGTCCGGCGCGCGCGAGCCGGACCGCAAAATGGCTGCCGACGGCGCCTGCACCGAAAATACAAATCCGCATTGTAAAACTGGTCCATCGATGGAGTTGCGCCAGTTTCCACGGACGCGTGACCTCGCGCAACCCGATTGCGCCATTGCGCAGCCCGGTTGCGCCATGATGCAACCCGTCATGCGCGGGGCGCGGCCCGACGCGCTGGAAAGTGATGGATCAAGCCATCGTCTCTGGCCATAGTGCCGGATACCAGCAAATGCCGACGAGGGAGAAGCCTCCATGTCCGCCAGCCCAGTCCTGTGGAGTCTCGATGCGCGCGGGGTCGCGACCGTCACGCTGAACCGTCCCGAGGTCAACAACGCCTATGACGGCGCGCTGATCCAGGGTGTGCTCGCGGCGATCGACGAACTCTCGACGAAGCCGCTGCGCGTCGTGGTGCTCAAGGGCAATGGCAGGCATTTCCAGGCCGGTGCGGATCTCAAATGGATCAACGCCGTGCGGCCGCAATCGCCTGACGAAAACGAGGTGGCGTCGCGTGCGACGTTCGAGGCGGTGCAGCGGCTCAACACGCTGCCGGTGCCGACGGTCGCACTGGTGCAGGGCGGCTGCTTCGGCGGCGGCACCGGCGTGATCGCGGCCTGCGACGTGGTGGTCGCGGCCGACAACGCGCTGTTCTCGATCACCGAAGTGCGCTGGGGCCTCACGGCAGCGATCATCATCCCGCAGCTGTGCGATGCGATCGGCGTCCGCCAGGTACGGCGCTACGCGCTGACCGGGGAACGCTTCGGCGCCGAGGACGCGCGCCGCATCGGGCTTGTGCATGAAGTGGTGCCGCTCGCCGACCTCGAGGGCGCCGGCGCCAAGGTCGTGGAGCAGTTGCTGGCGAATGCGCCGGCGGCGCTCACCGAGACCAAGCGGCTTGCGATGGAAAGCTCGTTCGGTGGCATGGCCGTCGATGATGACGCCTACAGGCGCCTTGTCCGTCTGCATTCGGACAAGCGGCGGACCGCGGAGGCCGCGGAAGGCCTCGCGTCCTTCGCCGAGAAGCGCGCGGGTCGTTGGGCAGCCGCGAAAGTCTAGAGAGCGCCGCTGCTCACAGGGCTCGCGACAGCGACGCCTTCAGCGTCTTGAGCAGCGCCTGGACCGCGGCCGCATCGATGCGGCGCGCCGGAACGGCGGCCTTGACCCATAGCTCAGGAATCGGAAAATCCGCGAGCACCGGCTTCAACGCGCCGTCGCGCAGCGCGTTCGCGACGAGATAATGCGAGAGCAGCGCGATGCCGTTGCCGGCGATCGCGCTTTGCGTCAGCACGCGACCCTCGTTCGAGCTCAGATATGGCCGCACCTGGATGTTGATGCGGCCGCGCGGCCCCTCGAAGGGCCAATCGGGTCCGGTCGGCAGGAAGCTGAGACAGCGATGATCGACCAGGTCGCGCGGATGCCTTGGTGTGCCGTGCTTGCGCAAATATCCTGACGAGGCGCATAGCAGCCGCGGCAGCTGGCAGAGCGGCTCGTCAACGACACCGCCGAAGGAGTGCGGGAAGGCGCCGATCGCGATATCGAAGCCTTCCGTCACCGGATCGACCGGGCGATCGATCATCACGATCTCGAGCCTCACGCTGGGGTTCTGCATCTGGAATGTGGTGAAGGCGTCGGCCAGCCACGCGACGGTCAGCGATGTCGGCGCCTTGATACGCAGATGATCGCTGAGGTCGCGATCCTTCTCGCCCATTCGCGACAGGAGATCGCCGACATCGGCAACCACGCCGCGGGCACGATGCACATATCGCTGCCCGGCCTCGGTCAGCCGCAATTGGCGGGTCGAGCGGTGGAACAACGCGGTGCCGATCCGATCCTCGAGCTGGGTGACGCGCTTGGCGACGACAGACGTCGCGACATTGAGCTTTCGCGCGGCGGCCGAGAAGCCGCCGGCGTCGGCGGTGGCGAGGAAGGCCTCGAGGTTGACCAGCGTATCCATCTACTTTTCTCGATTCGAGAAAGCTGATTACATAATTTGGTGGATTGTACTTCAATTCGCATCAATTCATAGTCCGCTCAATCAATTTGGTCAGGGCGGAATCTCGGATGGCGACGAAGACGATCGAAGAACCAGCGCGGCAGGTCCCGCTCTATGGCGAGTATGACGTGGTCGTGCTCGGCGGTGGACCGGCCGGCATCACGGCGGCGGTGGCTGCGGCGCGTGCCGGGCGGCGGACGCTCCTGATCGAGCGCTACGGCTTCCTCGGCGGTATGGGCACCGCGGCGGGCGTGACCAATTTCTGCGGACTGCATGCCAACGTCTTCGGTGAGATGCATCGCGTGGTGCAGGGCATCGCCTCCGATCTCCTGGCGCGGATCGATCGGCTCGGCGGCCTGAACGCGCCGCATCTGATCCTCGGCAAGATCCTGGCGCAGGCCTACGACACCGCGGCCTACAAGATCGCAGCCGACGATCTGCTCGCGCACCACAACGTCGATATCATCTTTCATGCGCTCGGCGCCGGCGTGGTGATGGACGGCGCGCGCATCCGTGCCCTGATGGTGGAGACCAAGGCCGGCCGTCAGGCGGTATCGGCGAGCATCTTCATCGACTGCTCCGGCGATGGTGATCTTGCGGTGTGGGCCGGTGCGCCGTTCGAAGTCGGCGACAATGCAGGCGGCATGCTCTATCCCTCGATGATGTTCCGCCTCAACGGCATCGATCCTGCCAAGGCGGGCGATGCGTGGCGGAGCATTCCGGCCCTGATGGAGAAGGCCGAGGCCGCCGGCACGCACAAATTCCCCCGCAAATCCGCGATCGTGCGACCGCAGAAGTCGCAGATCGAATGGCGGGTGAATTTCACCCAGGTGACACGCAAGGACGGCGGCGCGATTTCCGGGATCGATCCCGATGAGATGACGCGCGGCGAGATCGAGGGCCGCCGCCAGGCGGTCGAGGCCTTTGCATTCCTGCGCACGGTGCCGGGCTTCGAGAACTCCTACATCGTCGACCTGCCGCCGCAGCTCGGCATCCGCGAGACGCGGCGGGTGATCGGCGGCTATATGCTGTCAGGCGAGGACGTGCTCGGCTGCGCCTCGTTCGAGGATTCGATCGGCGTCAATGGCTGGCCGAAGGAGTCCCACGTCCCGGGCGATGTCGTCTTCGAGTTTCCGCCGATCCCGGATTCGCGCGGCTACAACGAACTGCCGTATCGGATGCTGGTGCCCGAAGGTGTCGATAATCTCCTGATCGCCGGCCGCTGCGCCTCGATGACCCATGAAGGGCAGTCGGCGGCACGCGTTTCGGGTGCCTGTTTCGTGATGGGCGAAGCGGCGGGAACTGCGGCCGCATTGGCACTTTCGGGCAATACGATTCCACGCGACATTCCGGTCGAAAAGTTGCAACAACAGCTTCGCCAGCAGGGCGCTTTCATCGGCCGCGATCAGGCGGTTCCTGCGGGGCTTTAGGATACGCGCGCGTTCTGAAATATCGGGCGCCGAGGTGGAGGGAATGGAATGAAGGTGTTGGCAAGGCTCGCCGTTGCCTGTCTGCTGGCGCTGGCAGCTGGCGGTGTCGCGCGGGCCGACGATCCGCTGAAGGCCAGGATCGGTGTGCTGCGGCTGTCGTCCTCGGCGCCGGTCTTCATCGCGCAGGACAAGGGCTATTTCCGCGACGCCGGGCTCGACGTCGAACTCAAGTTCTTCGACGCGGCGCAGCCGATCGCGGTTGCCACCACTTCCGGCGACGTGGATTTCGGCATCACCGCATTCACCGCAGGCCTCTACAATCTCGCCGGCAAGGGCACGCTGAAGGTGATCGGCGGCATGAGCCGCGAGAAGGCCGGCTATCCCCTGATCGGCTATTTCGCCAGCAACAACGCCTACGCCGCGGGCCTAAGGACGCCGAAGGATCTCGCCGGCAAGCGCGTGGCGGTGACCCAGGTCGGCTCCAGCTTTCACTATTCGCTCGGCCTGCTCGCCGACAAGTATGGCTTCAAGCTGTCCGACGTGAGGATCGTGCCACTGCAGTCGCTGTCGAATGCCGCCGCCGCACTGAAGGGAGAGACCGTCGATGCGGCGCTGCTGCCGGTCTCGACCGCGCGCACGCTGATGGATTCGGGCGGCGCGAAATTGCTCGGCTGGGTCGGCGACGAAACGCCGTGGCAGCTCGGCGCGATCTTCGCGTCACCGAAGACGCTGACCAATGCGGCACGGGTGACGAAACTGCTCACCGCACTGACCCGCGCCGACCGCGAATATCACGACGTGATCCTGACCGCGATCAAGGACGGCGTCGTCCCGATCAACGACAAGACGAAGCCGCTGCTCGAGATCATCGCCAAATACACCAACCTGCCGGTCGAGCATGTGGTCGGAAATTGCGCCTATATCGATCCCGACGGCAAGCTCGACGTGAAAAACGTCGACAACCAGATCAAATGGCTGCAGGAGCAAGGCTTTGTCGACAAGGGATTCGATGCGAATGCGATCATCGCCAAGGATTATGTGAAGGCGGATTGATGCGACCCCACCCAGATCACACGCAACCCGCCATTCTGAGGAGCGCACACTTGCGCGCGTCTCAGGATGACGGGGTAACAGCAAACCTCGGGACGACATGGACCTGATTGCCGACCATATCAGCCACCGCTTCGGCGCGCTCGAGGTGCTCGACGACGTCTCGTTCACGGTCGGCGCAGGCGAGGTGGTGGCGATCGTCGGGCCCTCCGGCTGCGGCAAGAGCACGCTGCTGCAGGTCCTCGGCGGGCTGTTGCGGCCAAGCAAGGGTGCGGCCGAGCTGCGCGGTGCGCCGCCGGCGGACAGCCTCAATCCGCTGACCTTCGTGTTCCAGGACTTTGCGCTGCTGCCGTGGAGCACGGTCGAGGAGAACGTCGCGTTTCCGCTGCTGCACACGCCGCTTGGCGCCGCCGAGCGTCGCGCCGTGATCGACGACGCGCTGCGGCGCACCGGCTTGACCGATTTCCGTGCCGCCTATCCAAAGCAACTGTCCGGCGGCATGCGCCAGCGCGTCGGCATCGCGCGAGCGCTGGCGGTGCGACCCGCGATCCTGTTGATGGACGAGCCGCTGTCGGCGCTGGATTCGCAGACTCGCGAGCTGCTCATGGAGGATTTCGTCCGCCTGCTCGCCGACGGAGCGATGGCCGCCGCCTATGTCACGCACAATCTTGATGAAGCCGTGCGGCTCGCCGATCGCATCGTGGTGCTGTCGCGCCGTCCCGGCCGCATCAGGGAGATCGTCACGATCCCGATGACGCGCACCGAGCGTGGCGGTGCGGATGCGCGGGGTCGACTGGCCGCGCTGCAGGGCGACCTGTGGTCGCTGATCCGCAAAGAGGCGATCGATGCCGAACGCGAGGTCCAGCATGCTTGAACGCGCGCCGTCCGGGACGAACGAGCAAGCGACGGAGGCGCCGCGGCCGGTCGAATTCCGCGGTGCCGGCTTCACGCCGACCGCGAGCCGTTACGCTGGCTGGGTCGCGCTGGCGATCGTGATCGCGGTCTGGCAGCTCGCCGGCAGCGCCGGCTGGGTCAATCCGCTGTTCCTGCCGGCGCCGTCGGCCATCGCAGTTGCGATCTACAAGCTCGCGACATCGGGCGCGCTCTGGCAGCACCTCTCGTGGTCGATCATGCGGATCGGCACGGGCTGGATCATCGGCACGGTCTGTGGCGTGATCGTTGGCTTTGCGATCGGGCTGTCGACCATCGCGCGCGGCGTCGGCATCACCTTCATCTCGGCGCTGTTCCCGATCCCGAAGATCGCGCTGCTGCCGCTCTTGATTCTCTGGCTCGGGATCGGCGAGGAGCCGAAGATCGCGACCATTGCGCTCGGGGTGTTCTTCTCGACCGCGATCTCGGTCTATAGCGGGGTTGACGCGGTGCCGCGCAACCTGATCCGGATGGCGCAGAGCTTCAACGTGCCGTTCCACGCGATCGTCCGCCGCGTGATCTGGCCCGGCGCACTGCCCTCGATCCTCGCCGGTTTCCGCATCACCGCATCGGTGGCGCTATTGCTTGTGGTCAGCGCCGAGATGATCGGCGCGCAATACGGTATCGGCGCCTTCGTGCTGCAGGCCGGAAATCTGATGCAGACCGATCAGCTGCTCGCCGGCGTCGTGATCCTGTCGCTGTTCGGGCTTGCGGTCGGGAGACTGATCAATCTGCTCGAGGCGAGGTTGCTGCACTGGCGGTGAAGGTGCGCTGTCGGTCACAACAACGGTGTCGTCCCGGCCTTCGCCGGGACGACAGTGTCATGCGTTGCCGCGATCCTCTCTGAACAGATCGAGCTTCTGCTGCACAGGGCGGTCGGAGAACGAGAACAGCACTGAGTCCGCATCGGCCTCGTGCGTCACCCAGCGCCAGCTCGGCACCACGAACAGATCGCGCGGGCCCCATTCGAAGGTCTGGTCGCCCACCCGCGTGCGGCCCTTGCCCTCGATCGCGGCGAACACGGTGGCGTCGGTCGCGCGATAGCGCGCGGTCGTGAATCCCTTCGGCAGCAGCTGGATGAAGGTGCCGATGGTCGGCATGGCGAAATCGCCGGTCTCGGGGTTGGAGAATTTCAGCTTGAGGCCGTGGCAGGCGTCCCACTCGTTGCTCGCCTTGGCCTGCTCCAGCGCCTCGCGGGTGTATTCATAGGGGTAGTTGAAGATCGGCGAGGTCTTCGACGTCCGCTTCAGGTCGACCGGCAGCAAATTGTGGCCGTAGCGCGCAAAGCTGTCGCCGGCGGGCTTCGAGATCGTCTGCTGGTCTTCCTTCGAACCCTCCGCGAACGAGCAGTCGAAGAACTGCACCATCGGGATGTCGAGCCCGTCGAGCCAGAACATCGGCTCGTTGGTCTCGTTGGAATGGTCGTGCCAGGTCATCGATGGCGTGATGACGAAATCGCCCGGCGACATCGCGGTGCGCTCGCCGTCGACGGCGGTAAAGGCGCCCTTGCCTTCGAGCACGAAGCGCAGCGCCGACTGGGCGTGGCGATGGGCGGGGGCGATGTCGCCCGGCACCACCATCTGCACGCCCGCAAACAGCGAGGTCGTGATCTTCGATTGGCCGCGCAGGCCGGGATTTTCCAGCACGAGCACGCGGCGCTCGGCTTCCTTGGCCGTGATCAGCTTGCCGGCCTCGTTCATGTAGTCGCGGATCTGGTCGAACTTCCAGAGATGCGGGCGGCAGGCGCTCCGCGGCTCAGGCGTGATCAGATCGTTCATCACGTTCCAGAGCGCCGAGAGGTTTTCGCCGTCGATCTTCCTGTAGAACGCCTCGCGCTCCGGGGTCTTCTGCACGGCTTCCATGGCTCGAGCCTCCCGTCGTTCTTGCTTGTTGCTGATTGACAGTATACTGACGATATGGGTAGCGTCAACGGCGCACAACCAACCAGAAATCGCAGGGAGGTTCCGATGAAGCTGCATGGCTATTTCCGAAGCAGCGCGTCCTACCGGGTCCGGATCGCACTCAATCTGAAGGGCCTGACGCCTCAGCACCTGCCGCATCATTTGCGCAAGGGCGAGCAATGCGCGCCCGCCTACCTCGCCATCAATCCGCAGGGGCTGGTGCCGACGCTGGAGAACGATGCCGGAGCGATCCTCACGCAGTCGCTTGCGATCATGGAATGGTTGGACGAGACGCATCCCAATCCGCCGTTGCTGCCGGCCGATCTGCTGCGGCGCGCCAAGGTGCGGGCCTTCGCCCAGGCGATCGCCTGCGACACCCACCCCGTGCAGAACCTGAAGGTGCTGGCGCGCCTGCGCCAGCTTGGTTTGCCGGAGGAGAAGGTGACGGAATGGGCGGCCTGGGCCAACCGCGAAGGCCTGTCGGCGTGCGAGACGCTGATTGCCGAAGAGGCCGGACCGTTCTGCTTCGGCGCTCAGCCGACGCTCGCCGATCTCTGCCTGGTGCCGCAGCTCGCCAACGCGCGCCGCTTCGGCGTCGATGTGGCGGCCTACCCGCGCCTGCTCAACGCGGAAGCCGCGGCGAAAGCTATGAAGGCGTTCGCGGACGCCGCCCCGGACAAGCAGCCCGATGCCGAATAGCAAGCCATCATCGATCACCATGGACGCGGTCTACACCGCGCCCGGCTACCTGTTCCGCCGCATGCAGCAGATCGCGGTCGCGCTGTTCATGGAGGAGTGCAGGGCGTTCGACCTGACGCCGGTGCAATATGCCGCGCTGATCGCGATCTCGACCCATCCCGGCATCGACGCTACCCGGCTTTCCGCCGTGATCGCGTTCGACCGCTCGACGCTCGGCAGCGTGATCGAGCGGCTGGAGGCCAAGGCCTTCATCGAGCGCAAGCCGGCGGTCGAGGACAAGCGCGTCAAGCTGCTCTATCTCACCAGGGCGGGCGCCGCCGTGCTCGAGAGCATCGTGCCGTCGGTCGACAAGGCGCAGGCGCGGATGCTGCAACCCCTGAAGCCTGCCGACCGCAAGGCGTTGCTGGCGCTGCTCACCCAGCTCGTCGATCTCAACAACGAGGCCTCGCGCGTGCCGCTGCGCGCCGAGGACGCGCTCGAACATCTCGGGAAGTCGATGTGACGGCGCAGGCTCAACCGGCCCTGATACCCGCAAATGGGGAGCAAACCCGTCAATGGTCGTCAGTAAATCCGCAAGTGAGGTGAGCACGCCGGTCAGGCTCCCTCGCCCCTTGCGGGCGCGGGTTGGGGAGAAGGGCAAGCCCGGGGCGAACTGATCGACGCGTGTCCGCGCCGCAGTTACATCCGCATCACCGCCTGCCGGTCGATCTTCCCCGTCCCGGTCTTCGGCAGCTCGTCGATGAACTTCACCTCGCGCGGATATTTGTACGGCAGGAGTTTTGCCTTGACGTAATCCTGCAGCCGCCGCGTCGTCTCGCCAGTGTCGAAGCCGGCGCAGTTCATCACCACCACGGCCTTCAGCGTCATCCTGCGGTCCGGCAACTCGGCAGCGTAGACCGCGCATTCGCGGACGTCGGGGTGATCGGCAAGGCAGAGTTCGACCTCGAGCGGATAGACCCACTGCCCGGAGATCTTGACCAGATCGTCGGCGCGGCCGCGGAAGAAGTGGAAGCCGTCGCGGTCGCGCACGAAGCGGTCGCCGGTGTAGATCCAGCCGTCCTCGCGCACGGTCTCGGCAGTCTTGTCGGGCCGGTTCCAATACAATGGTGTCGCGGAATCGCCGCGCACCCACAAGATGCCTTCCTCGCCGTCGCCGACCTCGCGTCCGTCCTTGTCGCGCAACATGATCTCGTAGCCGGGGACACGCAGGCCCGCGGCGCCGAGCTTCTTCTTATCCGTGCGGTTGCTGAGATAGACGTGCAGCACCTCGGTCGAACCGAGGCCCTCGACGATCTCCAGCTTGGTGAGCTGCTTCCAGCCGTTGAAGACGTCGGCAGACAGCACTTCCGCGGCCGATAGCGCCATCCGCAGCGAGGAGAAATCGCATCGCGCGGCGCCCTCGGCCTTGGTCAGCGTGGTGTAAAGCGTCGGCAGGCCGAAGAACACAGTCGGGCGATACTGCTCGATCGTAGCGAAGATCGCCGCCGGCTTCGGCTGGCCCGGCAGCAGCAGCGTTGCGGCACCGACCGAGAAGGGAAACGTGATCGAATTGCCGAACCCGTAGGCGAAGAAGATCTTCGGTACCGAGAAGCAGATGTCGTCCGGCGTCAGATTCAGCACGCTACGGGCGAACGCGCGCTCGCTATAGGCCATGTCGTGCTGCAGATGCACGATGCCCTTGGGGCGGCCGGTCGAGCCCGATGAATACATCCAGAATGCCATCTCGCCGCGAAGGGTGTCGGCCGCGTCGAGCGCGGTCGCGAATTCCTCCAGCCATTCGCCTGATATCCGGACATCGGCGACCGCGTGATCGCCGGTCGCGCCGTTGACCACGATCAGCGTGCGCAGCGGCGTGTCCTGGCAGGCCTCGGCGTTGAAGCGCGAGGAGAACTCCGCATCGCAAACCGCGACCTGCGCGCCGGCATCAGACAGATAGAATTGCAGCAGGTCGGGCGGCGTCAGCGTGTTGATCAGGAGCGGCACGAAGCCGGCCCGCACCGCGCCGAAAAACGCCGCCGGATAGGCCGGCGTGTCGTCGAGGAACAGCAGGATGCGGTCGCCGCGCCTCAACCCGAGCGACTCGAATCCATGGCCCCACCGCGCGGCTTCAGCACAGAGCTCGCGATAGGTCTGCGTGCCGGCCGGGCCGGTCAGCGCGATGCGGTCAGCGTTTCCATTGTCGAGATTGTCGAACAGGATGCGGCTCGCATTGTAACGCCCGGGCAGTGCAAAGCCGATCTCGCGCGCGCCAGGGGCGTCCTGGGGGACCTGGTCGGTGATCTCGGTCATGATCTGCCCTTTGCAGCCGCATAGCTGTTCATGAAGGCCGGCGACATCGCGCGCAGCCGCGCATCGTCGATCCGGCCGGAGCGGGTGATGTAGCTGTAGGCGAAGTCCAGCGGGCCGAGCGCCATGTGCGCGGGGAAATGCTCGTACCAGTCCGCGCTGGTCCGCGCCGCGGTCACCAGCTTCTTCACGATCGGCTTGCGTTCGCTCTCGTAGCGCGCAAGGGCCGAGGCAATGTCGGCATCGGTCTCCAGTGCCTTGGTGAGTGCGATCGCGTCCTCGATCGCGAGCCGCGTGCCCGAGCCGATCGAGAAGTGAGCCGAATGCAGCGCGTCGCCGATCAACACCATGTTGCGATGCGACCAGCGCTCGTTCCAGATCCACGGGAAATTGCGCCACACCGACTTGTTCGAAATCAGCTTGTGGCCGTCGAGCGTTGCCGCGAACACGTCTTCGCAGATCGCCTGCGATTCTTCGATGCTCTTGTCGGCGAAACCGTAACTCGCCCAGGTCGCCGCGTCACATTCGACCAGGAAGGTGCTCATGTCCTTCGCGTAGCGGTAGTGATGCGCGTTGAAATTGCCGCGTTCGGTCGCAACGAAGGTCTGCGACAGCGTCGCATACGGCTTTGTGGTGCCGTACCAGGCGAACTTGTTGGTCGAATGCGTCACCGAGGCGCCGAACGCGGTCTCGAAGCTGCGGCGGACCAGCGAGTTCAGCCCGTCGGCGGCGACGATCAGGTCGTAACCTTTGAGCTGATCCACCGACTGGATCACCGTGTCGAAGCGCGGCATGACGCCGACGCTGCGTACGCGCTGCTGCAGGATTGTCAGCAGCTTCAGCCGGCCGATCGAGGAGAAGCCGACGCCGTCGATCACGACGCTCTCGCCGCGCAGGTTCAGCGTGATGTTCTTCCAGCTCTCCATCTGCGGCGCGATCGCCTCGACCGTGTCGGGGTCGTCGGCGCGCAGGAACTCCAGCGCCTGCTCGGAGAACACCACGCCAAAGCCCCAGGTGGCGCCGGCGGCGTTCTGCTCGAACAGGTCGATCTCGGCGTCCGGATGACGCTTCTTCCAGAGATAGGCGAAGTATAGCCCGCCAGGGCCCCCGCCGATCACGGCGATCCGCAACGTCTGCCTCCCAATTTGACAGTGTACTTACTAATTGCAGCCAGACTAATCCTCCCCTGGCGGGAACGCCAGAGGGAAAATGCAAGCCGACAAGGTCAAATGAAACTGGTCCGGCGCCGGACTCGCGACACCTCTCCCGTTGCAGTGGAGCATATGCCGCCTTCAGCGGCCGTCTCCAAAGCAAGTCGAAGCGAAGTTTCGGCCACGTTGCATCGATGATGCGATGCGGGTGGGGCTCTCCACATGTGGCCGGTTAGGTGCTGCGAATTTGTGTCCGGCGTCCGGCCGGACACATGTCGTTTCATCGCGCCTTGCGATTACTTCTTCTCCGCGGCCGCCAGCACCTTCTTGCAGGCCGGCGACAGCTTGTCGCTCTCCTTGGACAGGCAGGCGATGATGCGGCCGCCGCCGGGCTGAACGCCTTTGCAATATTTCTGGTAGTCGCCCATGCATGCGTTGCGCTGCGCGGCGGTCATATCCTGGGCGAGGGCAGCAGTCGACATGCCGAGCAGCGCGGCAGTCAGGATGATACGCAACATCTGTCGCTTCCTTTTCGATCGGGTTGGTGTGGTAATCGGGACTACCGCGCCGCAAACGGCGCCAGCACCTCGCGGCAGGCCGGCGATAGTGAACCGGCATTCGCCGCAAGGCACTCCGCGATCCGGCCGCCGCCGGGCTGCACGCCGCCGCAGATCGAGCGGACGTCGGCGCCGCAGGCCGAGCGCAGCACGAACAGCTCTTCGCGCGGCCGCATCGGCCGCAGCATCATCCGGGCCGGCGCAGCCGCCGGTGCCGCGGCTGGCGCCGCGCTCTCCGTCGCGGCGGTTGCCGATCCGCCGCCGCTCGCTGCGGCTACCGCCTTTGCGCAGGCCGGCGACAGCTTCGCCTGGTTCTTCGCCAGGCATTGCAGCGCTGCGGCGCCGCCGGTCGGCACGCCGGCGCACACTTGGGGATAGTCGGACCGACAGGCGCCGCGGATCGCCGCGACCTGCGCAGTGCTGGGCTTCCTGGCCATCGCCGCGGGAGCCGCGCCTTCCGCAGCCGGCTTGGCGGTCTCGGCGGCCGGGGCTGCTTCGGACTTCGCCGCCGCAGGCGCAGCGTCGGGCTTCGCCGCAGCCGGCGCGGCCACCGCTTGCACGGCGCTCGCGCAGCCGGGGGCAAGGCTCGCCATGTTCTTCTGCAGGCATTGCAGCGAGGCCGCGCCGCCGGGTGGAACGCTGGAGCAATGCGCCATGTAGTCGTTGCGGCATTGCGACTTGATGGCGTCGCGCTGAGCCTGCGTCGGCGCCTGCGCCAGGGCCGCTGCGCTCGCAATGGCAGCCAGCGCGAACAACGCCAGAGGCGTCACCGCACGCATCAACGTGTTGGTCATTTCACTTTATCCTTTTGTTGTCGCTGGAAGCCGCCGCCTCAACCGAATTGACGTTCATAAAATGTCTTGCTGTAACAACCTTGGCGGGCAGCATCATTTTCGCATTCGAGTTTCACTGCAAGCAGATTGTTGCTATGCATGGGCTCAATCGCTTTCTCGCAGGATAGATCGCCTTTTTCGCAAGCATTTGACATCGAGGCCCGGAAATGAGGCACGCGCGCATCACGGTCAGCTCCACGGCAAGCCAGATTGTGCGGCTGCGAACTCCGTCCCTGACGCGCGTCGCTTTCGTCACGTTCGCCTTCGTCGGCTTAAGTGGCTGCGAGCAAAATAGTTTTGTGCCGCCACCGCCGCCCAAGGTCGAAGTCGCGCCGCCTGTGCAGCGCGCCATCACGCGCTACCTCGAGGCCACCGGCAGCACTGCGCCGATCAAGAGCGTCGATCTGGTTGCGCGCGTGCAGGGCTTCCTGCAATCGATCAACTATCAGGACGGCGCCTTCGTGAAGGAGGGGACCACGCTGTTCACGATCGAGCCGGAGACCTACAAGCTGAAGCTTGAGCAGGCCCAGGCTGCCGAAGTCGGCTCACAGGCAACGTTGAAGCAGGCCGAGTCCGACTACAAGCGGCAAACGGATCTGGTGCAGAAACAGGCCGTGTCGGCGGCCACGCTGGAGACGTCGACGTCGACGCGCGACAACGCACAGTCCGGTCTGCAGCAGGCCCAGGTCAATACCAGGCTCGCCGCAGTCAATTACGGCTACACCAACGTCGCCGCGCCGTTCGACGGCATCGTCAGCAACCATCTGGTGTCGGTCGGCGAGCTCGTCGGCGTCACCTCGCCGACGCAGCTTGCGACCATCGTGGCGCTCGATCCGATCTACGTCAATTTCAACGTCAACGAACAGGACGTGCTGCGCGTCCGCGAGGAGGCGCGCAAGCGCGGCATGACCGCGAACGATCTCAAGCAATTGCCGGTCGAGGTCGGACTGCAGACCGAAACCGGCTACCCGCACAAGGGCAAGCTGGACTACGCCTCGCCGACGCTCAACCAGTCGACCGGAACACTGGCGGTGCGCGGCGTGCTGCCCAATCCCGACCGGGTGCTGCTGCCGGGATTCTACGTCCGCGTCCGCGTGCCGTTCGACAAACAGCAGGATGCGCTGCTGGTCCCCGACGTGGCGCTCGGCAGCGACCAGTCCGGCCGCTACGTCCTGGTCGTGAACGGCGACAATGTGGTCGAGCAGCGCAAGGTGCAGACCGGCCAGCAAGAGGGCGACCTGCGCGTCATCGAAAGCGGGCTGAAGCCGGACGACCGCGTCGTCACCGCCGGCCTGCTCCGTGCGATCCCCGGCCAGAAGGTGGACCCGCAATTGAAGAGCGAAACCGCGGCGGCACCGGCCAAATAGGACGCGCGCCATGATTTCGAAATTCTTCATCGAGCGGCCGGTCCTGTCCAACGTCATCGCGATCCTGATGATCCTGATCGGCGGCGTGGCGCTGTTCAATCTCGCGGTCGCGCAATATCCCGACGTGGTGCCGCCGACGGTCCAGGTGACGACGCGCTATCCGGGCGCGTCGGCGAAGACCGTTGTCGACACCGTGGCGCTGCCGATCGAGCAGCAGGTCAACGGCGTCGAGGACATGCTCTACATGCAGTCGTACAGTGGCGCCGACGGCACCTACACGCTGACGGTAACCTTCAAGATCGGGACCGACCTGAACTTCGCGCAGGTGCTGGTGCAGAACCGGGTCTCCAGCGCGCTGTCGCAACTGCCGACCGCGGTGCAGAACCAGGGCGTCACCGTGCAGAAGCGGTCGACCTCGATTCTCCTGTTCGTGACGCTGACCTCGCCGAACAAGACCTATGACAGCCTGTTCCTGTCGAACTATGCCACCATCAATATCCGCGACGAGCTGTCGCGTCTGCCAGGCGTCGGCAACGTCACGGTGTTCGGCGCCGGGCAATATTCGATGCGGGTCTGGCTCGATCCGAACAAGCTGCAGGCGCTCGGGCTGGTGCCGCAGGACGTCATCCAGGCGATCCAGCAGCAGAGCCAGCAGGTCACCGCGGGCCAGGTCGGCGCGCCGCCGGCGCCCCCGGGGCAGGCGTTCCAGTACACGCTGAACGTCAACGGCCGGCTCGACGACGCGGCCCAGTTCGAGGACATCATCGTCAAGTCGGGCAATGTCGGCGACGTCACCCGCGTCCGTGACGTCGGCCGGGTCGAGCTCGGTGCGCAGACCTACAGCCAGGTGTTCTCGCTGAACCAGAAGCCCGCTACCGGCATCGGCGTGTTCCTGTCGCCCGGCGCCAACGCGCTCGAGGTCGAGAAGGCGGTCGAGAAGAAGGTCTCCGAGCTCGCCAAACAGTTCCCGCAGGACATCAAATACGATACCCCGTTCGACACCACCAAATTCGTCAGTGCCTCGATCGAGGAGGTCTACAAGACGCTTATCGAGGCCGGCGTGCTGGTGCTGGTCGTGATCCTGGTGTTCCTGCAGGACTGGCGCGCAATGCTGGTGCCGGCGACGACGGTGCCGGTCACCATCATCGGCGCCTTCGCGGCGATGGCAGCACTCGGCTTCACCATCAATCTGTCGACGCTGTTTGCGATCGTGCTGGCGATCGGCATCGTGGTCGACGACGCCATCGTCGTGGTCGAGGGCGCCGCGCACAATATCGAGCGGGGCCTGTCCGGCCATGACGCGGCGATCAAGGCGATGGACGAATTGTTCGCGCCGATCGTCGGCATCACGCTGGTGCTGATCTCGGTGTTCCTGCCGGCGGCGTTCCTGCCCGGCCTGACCGGACGGATGTACGCGCAGTTCGCGCTGGTCATCGCCGCGACCGCGCTGCTCAGCGCGGTCAATGCCGCGACCCTGAAGCCGACGCAGTGCGCGCTGTGGCTGCGCCGTCCCGTGCCGCCGGAGCAGCGCAATTTCTTCTACCGCGGCTTCAACGGGGTCTATGACCGCGTCGAGCGCGGCTATGCCAGGTTGATCGGAGGGATCGCCGGTCACGCCAAGACCTCGGTCATCATCGCGCTTGGCATCATCGGGATAGCCGGCTACGGCCTGTCGCGGGTGCCGACCGGCTTCATTCCGATCGAGGACCAAGGCTATCTTCTGGCTGCGGTGCAACTGCCCGACGGGGCCGCGATCGACCGCACCCAGCACGTTCTCGACGAGGTCACCGAGATCGCCCGCAAGACGCCGGGCGTCGAGCAGGTGATCTCGATCGCCGGCATCTCCGCGCTCGACAATTCGTCGAGCCTCGCCAATGCCGGCGTCGGCTATGTGATCCTGAAGGACTGGAATTCGCGCGGGCCGGGCGAGGATCTGCGCTCGCTGGTCTACGGCCTCAACGACAAGCTCGCGGTGATCCCCGAGGCGCGCATCCTGGTGATTCCGCCACCGCCGATCCAGGGCATCGGCAATGCCGCGGGCTTTGCCATGCAGGTCGAACTGCGCGACGGCAACGCCGACTACGCCAAGCTGCAGGCGGTGACCGGCGCGATCGTCCGCAACGCGCAGACACAAAGCGCATTGCAGCGGGTGCAGTCGTCGTTCCGCTCGATGGTGCCGCAGTTCGACGTCAACGTCGACCGCATCAAGACCCAGACCCTCCACGTCACCCCCGACCAGATCTTCTCGACGCTGTCCTCCTATCTCGGCGCGAGCTATGTCAACCAGTTCACCAAGTTCGGCCGCACGTTCCAGGTCTACACCCAGGCCGATGCGCAAAATCGCCTGACCCTGCGCGACATCCAAAACCTCGCGGTGCGCAACAGCAACGGTGACATGGTCCCGCTCGGCACGGTCGCCAGCATCACGCCGTCGGTCGGCCCGTCGCTGATCAGCCTCTACAACCTCTATCCCTCGGCATCCATCATCGGCCTGCCGGCGCAGGGCTATTCATCCGGCCAGTCGATGACCTTGATGGAGGAGATCGCGACGAAGACGCTGCCGCCGGGCTCGAGCTACGACTGGACGGCGATGTCGTACCAGGAGAAGGCGGTCGGCAGCCAGATCTACTACGTGTTCGGCCTCGCGTTGCTCCTCGTCTATCTCGTGCTCGCCGGACAATACGAGAGCTGGTACGCGCCGATCTCGGTGATCCTGGCGGTGCCGCTGTCGCTGCTCGGGCCGATGCTGGTGCTCACGGGGTTGCGGATCGAGAACAATCTCTACACCCAGATCGGCATCATCCTGCTGATCGCGCTGTCTGCCAAGAACGCGATCCTGATCGTCGAGGTCGCGCTCGAGCATCATGTGCGCGACGGCAAGGGGGTGCTGGAATCGGCGATCGACGCGGCGCGCGCGCGGTTCCGGCCGATCCTGATGACGTCCTTTGCCTTCATCTTGGGCGTGGTGCCGCTGGTGATCGCGACCGGCGCCGGCGCCAACGCCCGCAAGTCGATCGGCATCACGGTCTTCTCCGGCATGATCGCCTCGACCTGCCTCGCCGTGCTGTTCGTGCCGGCGTTCTTCGTCGTGGTGCAGAACTTCGAGAACTGGCGGAAGGCGGGGAAGGGGAAGGCGGCAGGGCCGCAACCGGCCGAGCAGGCGCAAACCCCGAGCGCTATCCGGTAATCCAGCGTTAATCGGTGCGTTAAACTCACAATTCCGGGTCCCGATGGCGGCCCGGAATGCCGTCGGCGCCGTGCCGGCGGCGATCGTCAATTCGCAGCGGTACAGCCGGCGAAGTCCTTCGAACGCCTCGCGAAAAACGCGCACCCTGGCTGCCAATCACGCCCGAAATCCCCTTCACTCCCTGCCGCATCCGACCGGATAACGCTGGAATGACGCGCGCCTGCCAAGCTCGGTCCATCAGAACGAGGACGTGCAAACAATGTGAGGTCGATCATGTTTGTCGAGCGCTTCACAGCGGCAGCGGGGCCGCAACCGGTCGATAGCGTCGCAAGCGAGTCCAGCGTCCAGTATCCCGTCCGGAGATGGGGCGCCATCATTGCCGTCGATGTCGTTGAATACTCGCGGCTCACGAGCCAGAATGAAGAGCAGACCTATCTCCAGTACAAGTCTCACCGTCGCGAACTGATAGATCCCAAGATTGCCGAATTCGGTGCGAGATTTCTGAAATCGACCGGAGACGGCGTCATGGCGGAGTTCGAGACCGCGCTGGACGCCGCGCGTTGTGCCGTCCATGTGCAACGGGGAATGGTCGAGCGATGCCAGGGCGAGGCCGCGGAAACGCAGATCGTCTTCCGCATCGGCGTCAGTTGCGGCCGGATCCTCGCCGACCCGGAAGACATCTATGGCCACGACGTCAACGTTGCCGCGCGGTTGCAGACGCTGGCTCCGCCAGGTGGCATAGTCATGACCGAGGAAGTCGCCGATCGTGTTCGTGACGGCGTTGATCTTCCGCTGGAAGATCTGGGCCTTCACTATTTCAAGAATATGCACCGCCCGGTCCGCGTTTTTCAGTGCCGGTTCGCCGCCGAGCGCGGCGAGAAAGTTCTAGCAGATTCAGTAAGTTGATGGATTTGACGCTGGATTGACGCAACTGTTGCATTGATAGGCGGTTCGCAAGACAGGAGATGCGCCCGTGCATGGAATCAACCTCTCAACCGTTCCCGAGCTCGTCGACGGCATGAAGCTTCTGACCGCCGATTCCGAACTCGGTGGTACGCAAAATCTGCTCGGCCTGACCGACGCCTCGATGTTCGGAGCCGGCAAGGACCCTCTGACGCTGCGGAAACTGATGCGCCGGCTTGCCGCGCGCATCAGTCGCGAGACGCTTCGTTCCGACCGTCAGGGCCGCAGCGAGGACAATCCAAACCTCCCTTCGGGATATACCTACCTGCTGCAGTTCATGGCCCACGACATGGTCGACACGTCGATTTCGCTGGCAGCGACGGGCGGACGCCGCTTTGGATTCCAGAATGCGAGGCAGCAGCCGCTCACGCTCGACACGATCTACGGTGGCGGCCCGGACGTCAGTCCCCAGGTCTACGAATACAGCGAGCAGTGCGTGCACGCGCGCGGCCTGATGCCGCGAACGAAAATGCGCTGCGGCCGTGCGCAGGATCGCGTCAATCCGGGCGCCAAAACGCCGTATGCCGATATCGGGCGAGCGACCCCGGTCGAGGTCAAGGACAGCGGAGTCGACTCCATCCCCGGCAATCCGCAGTGCCTCCGCACCGAAGCCCTCGTTGCCGATGCACGCAACGATGATCAGGCGTTGATCGCCCAGATGACGCTGCTGTTCCATCGCATGCACAACTTCATTCTCGATCAACTGGATGGCGCGACGCCGGCAACGGACGCAGCCGGCGCCTATCGCAATTTCATCTGCGCGCGCTTCATTCTGACGCTTCTGTACCGGCGGATCATCATCAAGGACGTGATGTACCGGCTGCTGGATCCATCGGTGTATCGCTACTACTTCCTGCCGGACCTCAACACCAGGAAACTCGTTTCCGATCCGGCCGCCGGCGTTCCTGTCGAGTTCTCGCATGGCGCCTTTCGCTGCGGGCACGCCATGATCCGAAACAGCTACCGCGTTCGCGACGACACGGCGATCCCGGCGACGCGTGCGATGCAGTTCAGCTCGCGACGGTCGCCGCAATTCGTGCCGCTGACCACGGAATGGATCGTCAAATGGGACCGGTTCTTCGAACTTAATGGAAAGCAGCCCGCGAATCTCAGCCGCAGGCTGCGTCCCGACTTCTCCGCGCTCCCGCGCAGCGAGTTCTATTTTGCGCCGCTGCTTCCCGATGACGATGGACCCGGTCTGCCAAATCGGGACCTCGTGAGCGCCATCTACGCGCGGCTTTGGTCCGTTCCCAAGCTCATCGACGCCCTGCGGGCAAGGAATTCCGAACTTGCCAACTTCCTGGCGCCATATTCCCGGGAATATGCCGCCAGACTGACGTCGTGGCTGGCCGAAACCGCGGACCCCAGCGGCGTGTCAGAACAATTCGAAGCAGGCGACATCCCGGCCATCGTCGACGACCCGCCACTGCCGTTCTTCGTCTTGTTCGAGGCGAGCGTGAAACATGACGGCCTGCGTCTCGGTCCGCTCGGCTCGATCATCATTGCTGAAGCGATCGTCGGCGCGATGGTGAACTCACCGCTCGGGAGAGGTCCGTTTGTGCTGGATCCGATGCGGCAACTGAAGGAGCAATCCGGAGAGCTGAAGAAACTGGGCGTGGATGAAAAGGCGCTTTCGACAATATCGGAAATGGAGAGCTTCGAGGACCTGCTGGTGTTCATGAACGCCAACGGACTTTTGAACCAGTGATAGTGAGCCGACCATTAACCCACCAATTCAACGTCGTATAAGCGAGGAGCATCAACATGGGCACGACTCTGAAGATCAGCGATGACATCCGCTGGGGCAAGTTGGTGAAGTCATGGGCGACAGGGCGGAACTACTTCGATACGGCCGCAGACCCGATTCCAATTCCCCGCACGCTCGATGAACTGGTCAGCACGGCCAGCGGTGTCGGCGTCGACATCACCTTTCCCGACGGCATGGTCGGGTTGGCGGTGATCCAATACAGTCCGCAGACGGCAGTTGTGAAGCTGCCGCCCAAGGCGATGGTGGAGCAGACGGAAGAGCAGCTGCGCCAGCCGGGCGCAGTCTACCCGATGCCTGCATTCTACGAGACATTCTTCGAAACGCCGCTGCCTGCGATGTCGACGGACGATCTCTTCAATCTCCACGCCGCGCGTATCGGCGACTACTCGGTCAGAAACTGCGGATGAAGCGCGGTCCGATCCGGCTTCGAATGGATCGTCGCCGGACCAGCCGAGGAGCGACAACCGCAACCGAGACGGAGGAGATCATGAGTTCGAGTCTGGAGATCAGCGACGACATCCTGTGGGGCAAGCTGGTCAAGTCATGGGCGACCGGCAAGAATTACATTGCGTCGACCAGGCCGGCTCCGCCAATACCGCGCACGCTCGACGAATTGCTGGCGCAGGCCGCGGAGATCGGGCTGACCATCACGTTTCCGGACGGGATGGTCGGCCTGGAAATCATCCAGTACAGCGGGGAGACGGCAGTCATCAAGCTGCCGCCAAAGTCGATGATCGAGGCGACCGAAACCGAATTGCGGACGCCGGGTGCGCTCTATCCGATGCCGCAATTCTACGAGGATTTCTTCGGGGCGCCCGTGCCGACAATGGACCAGGCCAGTCTGCTGGACCTGCACGCGGCGCGCATCGGCGACTATTCGGTGCGCAACTGCGGGTGAGGCGAAGCGTCGCGGCAGGCTACCACCCGTGATGCGTGAGGCCGTCGACCGGTGCGCCGGCGCCGGCGACGCCGTCGCGCAAGCGCGCCCAGCTTTCCGGGCTCGCGATCGGGAAGATATTGAGAAACCAGCGCGTCATCGAAGCCGGGGTCGCCGACTCCGTCGAGGACCAGCGGTCGCGGACGACGGTGAAGAAGTGCTCCAGCTCGGCGCGCGCCTCCTCGTGGCGGCCCAGATGGAAAAGCGCCGCGGTCTTGAATCCCGGAACGTTTGCGTTGAGATCCCCTGCGAAATCCGCCGCCGCAACGCAGCTCTGGTAGTCACCGATCATGAACCGCACGGCAGCATGATAAGCCCATTGCAGCGCACTCGGGGCGATGGTCGCCTTTCTCTTCAGCATCGAATCGACAATGTCGGCCGCTTGGGCGTCGCGTCCGCAGAACGCATAGCAATTTGCAGCTGAGACCAGTGTCCAGGGATCGTTGTCGTTCAATTCGTGCGCCAGCGGAATGTAGATCATCGCCTGCTCGTAGTGCCTTGCCATCGCATGGGACCAACCGAGGCACAATTGGCTGCGCGAATCGAGCGGGTCGAGCCGCGCCGCCTCCTGCGCATAGGCCAGCGCCTGCGAGGTCCGATTGGAGTCTCGCGGCGTGCCCGGCTTGACGATGTGATAGGAATTGTTGAGTTGCGCGAGGCTCGAGAAGGCGGGAGCGAAGTCGGGCATCAATTGCACGACCTGCCGGAATAATTCGGCGGCGTTGTCCCATCGTTTGGCATCGAAGCCGAGCAGGGTGGCCTGTCCAAACAGCCAGATGTCGTAGGCCTTCAGATCGGCGAGCTGGCGGCTCATGACCCGGTTCAAGCGTTCCGCCGAAATGTGGACGTTGAGGGTCGATGCAATCCGGCGTACCAGGTTTTGCTGGGACTGGTGCCAGTTCTCGAGCGTCAGCGAGAGACTTTCGCTCCAGAGGTAGTTTCCACTGGCGCCGTCGCGCAGGGTCAGCACCAGGTGGACTGCCTTGCGGCTCTCGAACCCGCTGGCGTCGAGGATGAACTCGTCCGCTTGGTGCTCCGGGGCCTGGCTCGTGAGCGCGATCGTCCAGTCGCGGATATGCCATTCGCGGAAGCGCACGAGACAGGCGATCAACTCGCGGCGAAAACCCTGCGCCAGATAGTCCCGCTTGAGGTCGCTGCCGGACAAGGTGAACGGTCCGACCGAGAGGATCAGCCTGGCGTCACGTGCAGCCAGCTGCTGATCCACGCTCAGTCCGGTGGGCGGAGAGGGCGGCGGGCCCGCGCCCGGCTGCTTCGCGGCCGCAGCTCCAGGACCAGCTGCGGGCGCATCAAGGTTCGACTGCGTGCCGCTGAACGGCAGCGCCGCCTTGACCTCTGCGATCAGGTCCTGGGTCTGCTGTGTCGGCTCGACGTCGTACTCGGCCTCGAGCAGGTCCCAGAGGTTCTTGTAGAGCTTGAGCGCGCTGCCGATCGCGCCGTCCGCGACATGCCCGCGAATGAGGTAGCGGCAGGCCTCCTCGTGGGTCTGGTCAAGGTTGATGATCGCCGCGGCTATGTCCCGCCCTCTCTTGGTGATCTGGATTTCGTCGCGCAACGCAGCCTCGAGATGTCGAATGAGCTGGTCGCGAATGGTTTGCCGCTTGGCCAACACCCAGGTCTGAAACGCGGGATCGCTGCTTTCGACCTCGCCAAAGACGTCGTCGATCAGGTTTTGATGCGCCAGCAGTCGTGGATGCGGCGCTCCACGCAACGCATCCTTCATCACGTCGACCAGATCCACGTTGGTCCGCGCGCTATCCAGCGCCACAACGAGCTTGTCCGCGTGCAGCCCCTCAAAGCCCGACGGAGCGAATGCATTTCGAATTTCGTGAAGGGCCTGCCTCAGGGAGGCGCGGGCACGCTCTTCGGGGGATTCGCTCCAGAACAGCCCGATCAGCCTTTCGCGGCTCTCCTCCCGCGACTCGGTGAGAGCAAGATAGCCAAGCAGCGCCTTCGTCTTGCGGCTGAGGGATTCGATCTCGTTTCCGTCAACGGACAGGGTCAGCTTGCCAAGCAAGTTGATCGAAAGTTCGGGACCTTTCATCCCGCTATCTACTCCGCTCGCGATAATCACAACCGGCGGCTCCATGACATTGCCGCGATACAAAAACGGATTGTCGGCTAAATATCATACCACTGAAGTGCGTTCCATTGATCCATGTCAGCCTATCAATGCAAGTCCGCCCGTGTGTCGTTCGCCTCCTCCGTAGTCGTTGCGGGCACGTTTCAGCCGTTCTGTCACAATTTGCGAAGGCAGAGGTTGGAGACCTGGAGCGATCGCACGCATGACCGGAATGCCGAACTGCGGACGGGTCATGTTGATCAAGCTGGTCTCGATTCCGGAGATGCTCATCGCCTTTGCAAGGACATCGAGTGGTTCCTCTCCTGCGGCCTGATCCCGTGTCGTCGAGATCCCGCGCGGGTGCAAGAGGTCGCAATGGCTGGCGTCGATGGCCGCGTCCCTCTCGAGATGGGCAAGGTCCGAGGGTGCAAGGGAATCCTGGCCGGATTCTGCACGTTTTATCTCTGCAAGCTGTATCGCCAGCTCCGTCTGGCACAGCTCGAGGATCGCTGCGTGGGCCGCTTCTTTCAGGGTCAGTCGCGCGGCCAGACCGTAGGCGAGCTGCCGGCCGCGGTGGTTGCACGAAAGCGCCGCGACGACGGGAATTCCCAGATCGGTGGTGATGTCGAGCAGCCATGACGCACGAGATTGGGTTTGCTGACGGAGAAATTCCATCAGCCGCACGGCTTCGCGCATGGCTGCTCCGTCGAGCGGGAGCTGCTTGCCCGGACGGCCGCCCATCCACCACAGGGCTGCAGCATCACGCTCGATCAGCTCGAGAATGGCGCGCATAACCGCCCATTCGGAAGTTGGGCCCGCGGCGACGCCCACGCTGAGTTCGGTGCGTGGTCGCAGTCGAGGGTCGGCGGTCGCGCGCCGCACCGTCCAGTCCGCAGGTACCAGGACGCCGCGCGCCGGCTCCCGAGTGGGGCCAAGCAGGTGGCCGCTCATCCAGGCAAGATCGGTCGTCGGAGGAAGCCCCTGAGCGGCCAAATCATCCGCGACGGCTTCCGCAATCGTCCGCGGCACGTTGTCCGCGAACTTCGGCAGCGGCCCAACGGATTGAATATCGCCGGGACGTGCAATTTGTGCCAACCGATCTATTCCCTCTCCGACGCAGCCTACGAACGCATCCTCCAGTCGCTCTCCCGATCCGCTGAGACTGTAGACCGCCGGTGCCATATCCTCACCGATCTCTTGGGGGACGGTCTCCGCTCCCATGAAGCGAAGTGCGGGCGCCCAAGGCGATCGGAGCATGAACATGCGCTGCGCGAGGCTCGCGGCCCGCGTGATCCCTTCTCCAAATCGATCCGAAACGGCGCGTAGAAGGGCCAGCCCTTGTTCGGACCGGAGGTCGACTTCCATGAAGGCCGGACGCGCTTGCCGCTCTGTCATGGTTGCACCGGCCACCGGTGGACGGCCGTCGAGACGAGCGGCCAGTGAAAGATGAGGGGCCCATCCGAAGAGGCCCCTCAACGTCGATCCGTCGAGCAGTGCAGTCAAGCCCGGCGGCCTCGCCGGTTGCAATGTGTCAAAATGCCCGGCTGAGCGCGTGTCGCGTCTACACCTTCACCATGCGCTTGCCGCGGTTCTCGCCGGCGAGCAGTCCGATCAGGGCCTGCGGCGTGTTCTCGATGCCGTCGATCACGTCCTCCTGCACCTTCAATTTGCCCGAGGTGACCCAGGATTGCAGGTCGGCAAGTGCCGTGTCGCGCTGGTCCATGTAGTCCATCACGATGAAGCCCTGCATGACCAGCCGCTTCACGACGATCAGTCCGGGTACGCCGCGCGGGCCGTGTGCGGAGGGGACGCCGTCATACTGCGAGATCGCGCCGCAGCAGGCGATGCGGCCGCGGTTGTTCATCTGGGCCAGGCAGGCTTCCAGGATGTCGCCGCCGACATTGTCGAAATAGACGTCGATGCCCTTGGGCGCCGCTGCGCGCAGCGCCTTGTAGGTCGCGCCGTCCTTGTAGTCGACCGCGGCATCGAAACCGAGCTCCGAGGTCAGCCAGTGGCACTTGTCCTTGCCGCCGGCGATGCCGACCACATGGCAGCCCTTGATCTTGGCGATCTGGCCGACGATCGAGCCGACCGAGCCGGCGGCCGCCGACACCACCACGGTCTCGCCCTCCTTCGGCTTGCCGACATGGAGCAGACCGAAATAGGCGGTGAGCCCGGCGATGCCATAGACGCTGAGCAGATGGGTCATCGGCTCGAGCTTCGGCATCTTCGCGAGGTGCTTGGCCGGCACCGCAGCATAGTCCTGCCAGCCGGTGTCACCGAACACGATGTCGCCGGCCTTCAGGCCCGAAGCCTTCGACGCCACCACCTCGGCGATGCTGCCGCCGGCCATCACGGTGTTGGCCTCGACCGCGGCGCGGTAGGTCGCGCCATGCATCCAGGCGCGGTTGGCGGCGTCGAGCGAGATGTAGCGCGTCCGCACCAGGGCCTCGCCGTCCTTGGGTTCGGGGATCGCACCCCTGGTCAGGCGGAAATGCTCCGGGCCGAGCTTGCCGGTCGGCTTTTCAACAAGCAGGATCTGGCGATTGACTGTTGCGTTCATGGTGCTGTCCCTCTCCCTTGAATGGTCGTTCTCGTTGCAATTGACTGCGCCGCAGGCGCCTCATTGCACAGATTGTGCGCTGCATGAACGCTAGTCCGCGCGCTGGCATTCCACAACGGGAACGTTTCGGCAAAGTCCTGCGGGGCGCGAAGCGTGTTGCATAGGTGCGTAAATCTGCCACACTTGCCTCGACCGGGAACTGACGGGGGTTAGAGAATGTCGAACAGGTTCACGCAATTCATCCTGATTGCGATGGTGCTTGGCATCGCGATGGGGACGATCATCTTCAACTATCTTCCTGACAGCCGCGCAGAGATCGCAGCCGACGTCAACCTGATCGCGATGCTGTTCCTGCGCCTGATCAAGATGATCATCGCGCCGCTGGTGTTCGCAACCCTCGTCGGCGGCATCTCCCATATGGGCTCCGGTGCCAAGCTCGGGCGCGTCTTCGCCAAGACCATGGGCTGGTTCGTCTCCGCGTCCTTCGTCTCGCTGCTGCTCGGCCTCGTGATGGTCAATCTGCTGCAGCCCGGCGCGAATTTCCCGGGCACGCTGCCCGACAAGGCGCAGTCGACGGGCCTGCCGGTGTCGGCGTTCTCGATCGAGAAATTCCTGACCCACCTTATCCCGACCTCGATCGCGGATGCGATGGCGCAGAACGAGATCCTGCAGATCGTGGTGTTCGCGGTGTTCTTCGCGGTCGCGCTCGGCGCCATGCCGGAGCGCGCGAAGGCGATCATGTCGTTGATCGACGACCTCGCCCACATCATGCTCAAGGTGACGGGCTATGTGATGCTGTTCGCCCCGCTCGCGGTGTGGGCTGCGATCACGGCAACCGTGGCCAGGAACGGTCTGGCGGTGCTCTGGAAGCTGATCGTCTTCATGGGCGGCTTCTATGTCTCGCTGCTCCTGCTGTGGGGCATCCTGGTCATCGTCGGATTCATCGTGATCGGGCCTCGCTACGGCCATCTGCTGCGGCTGATCCGCGAACCGCTGATGATCGCGTTCTCGACCGCCTCCTCGGAGGCGGCCTATCCGAAGACGCTGGAGGGGTTGAACAGGTTCGGCGCCTCCTCGCGGATCTCGGCCTTCGTGCTGCCGCTCGGCTACTCGTTCAATCTCGACGGCACGATGATGTACTGCACCTTCGCGAGCATCTTCATCGCGCAGACCTACCACATCGAGATGTCGCTCGGGACGCAGCTCGCGATGCTGGCGACCTTGATGATCACCTCGAAGGGTGTCGCCGGCGTGCCGCGCGCCTCCCTCGTCGTGATCGCGTCGACGCTCTCCCAGTTCGGCATCCCCGAGGCCGGCCTGCTGATGATCATGGGCATCGACACATTCCTCGATATGGGTCGCAGCGCCACCAACGTGATCGGCAACTCGCTGGCGACGTCGGTGGTCGCGAAGTGGGAGGGCGAGCTGAGGGCCGAGCACGAGCTCGGGCCGGATGACGCCGTGCCCTCCGATGCCGTTGCCGGTGACGCCGTGCCGGCGCATTGACGGGAGGGATGCATGCGTCGCGCCCGCTGGAGGCCGCTACGGGCTGAAGGCCTCACGCTGTCGGCATGCCTGCTGGCGTGCCTTCTGGCAGGGCCGGCCGTCGCCCAGACGGCCGGCGGCGAGGGGCTCAGCCCCACGCTTGCCAACATCAAGGCCACCCACACCGTGCGGCTCGGCTATCGCGAGAGCTCGCCGCCGTTCTCGTTCCTCGACCATTCCAACCGGCCGATCGGCTACAGCCTCGAGCTGTGCGATGCCATCGTCGACGAGATCGGGGCCGAGGTCGACGATGCCGACCTCAAGATCGACTATGTCAAGGTCACCTCCGACGACCGCATTCCCGCCGTCGTCGGCAACAAGATCGATCTCGAATGCGGATCGACCACGGCTAACGCCGAGCGCGGCAAGCAGGTGGCGTTCTCGCCGTTGATGTTCGTGGCCGGCACCAAGCTGATGGTGCCGAAGAGCTCCAGTGTCACCCAGGTCGGCGATCTCAAGGGCAAGACGGTGGTGGTCACCAAGGGAACCACCAACGAGCAGGCGATGCACAATGTCGATGCTAGGCAGTCGCTCGGGCTGAACATCATCACCTCGCCCGATCACGAGCAATCCTACCAGATGCTGGTCGACGGCAAGGCGGACGCGTTCGCGACCGACGACATCCTGCTCTACGGACTGATTGCGCGGCACAAGTCGCAGGACAAGTTCCGCGTCACCGGCGACTACCTGTCCTACGATCCCTACGGCATCATGTACCGCAAGGGCGAGCCGGAGATGAAGGCCGTGGTGGAGCGCGCATTCCGCAAGCTCGCTACCAACCACGACATCATCCCGCTCTACAACAAGTGGTTCGTCGCGCGCCTGCCGACCGGCGAGAAGCTGAACGTCGCGCTGTCGCCGCAACTCGAAGAAGCCTTCAAGGTGCTCGACGACAACCAGTAGCCTCGGTCGAATCACGAACACCAGTGCTGTCCCGGCGAAAGCCGGGACACGGACGCCGCAGCCCTTCGATTCGAGGCGGTCGCAGTCACCTCTCGTCCCGCCCGGCATTTGTGGTTATGGGTCCCGGCCTTCGCCGGGACGACGGGGTGATGCAAATACCGCATCCAGCGCTGCCGTATACGCAGCTTCGACCAGCTCCGGATGCCGTTGGCCGAGTGCTTCCATCTTCACTCCGGAATTTACTTCCAGCACACTCCACACGCCGCCGGCCTGCACCACATCGACGGAGGCGAAGCGGATGGGCAGGGCCTGCGCGGCGCGGATCGCGAGCGCAACGCAGGTTGCGTGCGTCTCGCCATCAGGCAGCAACACCGGCGCAGCACCGGAATCGAGATTGTGCCGCCAGTTGAGAATACGCCGCTCGCCCGCGGGCGGAATGGCGTCGAGCTCGGCCGCATCGAAACCCTCGAGCATGGTCTTGAGCTGCCCGGCCGGGGTCGCTGTCTGCGCGAGCTCGCGCATGGTACGGCTGCCGTCGCCGATCACTTGCGGTCGCGTCTTGCCGTAGACGATCAGCGGACGGTCATCGAGCAGCACCACGCGAACCTCATGCTGGATCTCGACATAGGGCGAGATCGCAAGGCTCGGATAGGCCGCAAGGATGCGCGCGACCGCCGTCTCCAGCTGCGCCTTCGTGGTCACGCGGCACACGAGGTCACCCGACGTGCCTTCATTGGGCTTGACGACGAGGCCGCCCGGATGCGCGTCGAGCAGCCGCGCCATCGCGTCCGATGAGTCCGATCCCGGAATATGCGCGCTGAGCCTGGCGCCGAGAAACAGCGTGTGGGGAATGGCGGCGATACCGGCCGTGGCGAGCACCTCGGCGCAGGCCGCCTTGTCGCTCGCGACCTGGTGCGCGACCGCGCTGTTCAGCCCGACATCGTAGCCGATCGCGAGCCGCCGTTCGCCGTCCCGCTGCATGATGACCAGCCAGCCGCCGGACCTGATCTCGACCGCGATCCGGCGCGCCAGACAATATTTTTTGATGGTTTCCAGGAAGATTCGCTGGCTGATCAGGACCACGAGATCAATTTCCCTTCAACACGGTTTTCGCAGCAATTATTTGCCAGATCGGCTGCGATCCCAGCAAGTAAATTACCCGCGTCACGGCGCGTTAACGATGTCGTGGCGAGCGTCTTTCCGAAATCGATCGACTGCCATTCTGAGATCGCAATTGCACCGCACGTGAACTTGACTATGTAACAGCCGGGCGCAATGAACACGCGAGATCGTCAATGATCTCAGGCACTTTTGCGCTGTCGCGGCAGACGAGAAATCGATCCCGAAAAATCAATCCATTCCAAATCTGGTCAATCGAGAAGACGAAAACACATGAGCGCGTTCTATCGAGAGAAGGTTCTTTCTGTTCAGCACTGGACCGATACGCTTTTCAGCTTCCGGGCGACCCGCGATTCCGGTTTCCGCTTCCAGAATGGCCAGTTTGCCATGATCGGCCTCGAGGTCGATGGCCGCCCGCTGCTGCGCGCCTATTCGATGGCGAGCGCCAATCACGAGGAAGAGCTCGAGTTCTTCTCGATCAAGGTGCAGGACGGACCGCTCACCTCCAAGCTGCAGAAGATCCAGGAGGGCGACACCATCCTGGTCGGGCGCAAGGCCACCGGCACGCTGATCACCGACAATCTGATCCCCGGCAAGCGGCTGATGCTGCTGTCGACCGGCACCGGCCTTGCGCCGTTCGCGAGCCTGATCAAGGACCCCGAGGTCTATGATCGCTACGACAGCATCGTGCTGGTCCATGGCTGCCGCCAGGTCTCCGAGCTTGCCTATGGCGAGGAGCTGGTCGCGAAACTCCGCGACGACGAATTGTTCGGCCCGATGCTCTCCGAGAAGCTCTCGTACTATCCGACCGTGACCCGCGAGCCGTTCCGCAACCGCGGCCGCATCACCGACCTCATCACCACGAACCAGCTCTTCAGCGATCTGCACCAGGGCCCGCTCGACATCGAGACCGACCGCATCATGATGTGCGGCAGCCCGGCGATGCTGGAGGACCTCAAGGTGCTGTTCGAGACCCGCGGCTTCAAGGAAGGCAGCGGCAACACGCCCGGCCATTTCGTGATCGAGAAGGCGTTCGTCGAGCGCTGATCTCCGTGGGGTTGAGATTGTCGTCCTGGCTTCCGCCAGGACGACGATGGTTTGTGGCGCTGCCCGATTCCCTGCTGCTATAACGCTCCCAACGCCGCGCATCCCGAACGCGGCGACGCGGGAGCAGCACCTTGTCGATCACCGATCCCAACGCACCGAAGACCGCCTTCGTGTTCGCCGGCGGCGGCAGTTTCGGTGCGGTCCAGGTCGGCATGCTGCGCTCGCTCGCGGCGCATGGCGTCACGGCCGACATGGTGGTCGGCTCCAGCGTCGGCGCGCTGAACGGCGCGTTCTATGCCGGCGACCCGACGCTGTCGGGGGTCGAGCGGCTGGCCGCGATCTGGCGCGGCTTGCAGCGCCAGGACGTCTTCCCGGTGAGCTGGAAGACCCTGCTCAGCTTCCTGTGGCGGCGCGACTTCCTGATCTCGCATGATGGCATCCGCAAGCTGATCGACGATCACATCCCGTTCGGCAATCTGCAGGACGCAAGGCTGCCGCTGCACATCGTCACGACCGACATCATCTCCGGCGACAGCGTGGTGCTTTCGGAAGGCTCGACCGCGGAGGCGATCGTGGCGTCGACGGCGATCCCGGGCGCCTTCACCCCGGTGCATTATCGGGATCATTTCCTCGCCGACGGCGCCATCTCCAGCAACACGCCGGTCCGCGTCGCGGTGAGGAAGGGCGCCAGGCGCCTGATCGTGCTGCCGACCGGGCATGCCTGCGCCAACCAGGCGCCGCCGGTCGGTGCGCTCGCCAATGCGCTGCATGCACTGACGCTCCTGATCGCGCGGCAGCTCGTCAACGAGCTCGAGAATATCGGGTCCGACATCGAGTATTTCGTGGTGCCGCCGCTCTGCCCGCTGGTCGGCTCGCCCTATGATTTCTCGCGCACCTCCGATCACATCGCCCGCGCGACCGACGCCACCGATGCCTGGCTCGCGGGCGACGGTCTCAAGGAAGGACACATCCCGCACGAATTGCAGCCGCACCAGCATTAGGACTGATCACCTCGTCCGCTTGCGGGGAGAGAGGTCGCATCGCATCGTCAGATGCGATGCGGGCGAGGGGTACAGGTCGATCCGCGTGCACAACTCCTGGAGGCTGCCCCTCACCCCAACCCTCTCCCCGCAAGAGCGGGCGAGGGAGCAGAGCCCCGCCGCCCCCTTCGTTGCACTGCAAAAGCTGCATCGACTCAATTTGGCAGCGACACCGCCCATTCGGGCGGTTGTCACATCTGTGACTGCTCGGCGGTATAACCGTGTAGCGCTTGTTCCGGGAGTTGGATTAGGCTCAGTCGTAAAGTGGTCTTGCAGACTGGTTGAGGGATTCCATGGAAACGATACTGCTTCCGTTCTCGCCGCGCTTCATTGTGCTGACGATCTGCGCCGTCGTCACTGCGCTGCTGCTGGCGGTCGGGATGTCCGATCACAACCCGAAGATCTGGGGCGTGGTGATGATCCCGCTGATCATCTTCGGCGCGCTGACGCTGCTCGGCATCCGCGACCTCACGCAGAAGAACCACGCGGTGCTGCGCAACTACCCGATCTCGGCGCATGTCCGCTTCCTGCTCGAGGAAATCCGCCCCGAGATGCGGCAGTATTTCTTCGAGAGCGAGAAGGACGGCATGCCGTTCTCCCGCGACACCCGTGCGGTGGTCTATCAGCGCGCCAAGATGGTGCTCGACAAGCGGCCATTCGGCACCCAGGAGGACGTCTACCGCGAGGGCTATGAATGGATGCATCACTCGGTCGCGCCGAAGCCGCGTGCCGACGAGAAATTCCGCATCACCATCGGCGGTCCGGACTGCACCAAGCCGTATTCGGCCTCGGTCTTCAACATCTCGGCGATGAGTTTCGGCGCGCTCAGCCCGAACGCAGTTCGGGCGCTGAACGCCGGTGCCAGGAAGGGCGGCTTTGCGCACGACACCGGCGAGGGCGGCGTCAGCCCCTATCACCGCGAGATGGGCGGCGACATCATCTGGGAGATAGGCTCGGGCTATTTCGGCTGCCGCAACCGCGACGGCACCTTCAATCCGGATGAGTTCGCGCGCGTGGCAGGCGACGACCAGATCAAGATGGTCGAGCTCAAGATCAGCCAGGGCGCCAAGCCCGGCCATGGCGGGGTGCTGCCGGCCGCCAAGGTCTCCGAGGAGATTTCCAAGATCCGCGGTGTGCCGATGGGAGAGGACTGCATCTCGCCGGCCTATCACCGGGCATTCTCGACCCCGCTGCAGATGATGGAATTCGTCGCCAACATGCGAAAGCTGTCCGGCGGCAAGCCGGCCGGCTTCAAGATGTGCATCGGCCATCCCTGGGAGTTCCTGGCGATCTGCAAGGCGATGAAGGAAAGCGGGCTCTACCCCGATTTCATCGTGGTCGACGGCAATGAGGGCGGCACCGGTGCTGCGCCGCTGGAATTCATGGACCATCTGGGCATGCCGATGCGCGAAGGTGTCAATTTCGTGCACAACGCGCTGGTCGGCATCAACGCGCGCGACCGCATCAGGATCGGCGCCTCCGGCAAGATCGCGACCGCCTTCGACATGGCGCGCGCGATGGCGATCGGCGCCGACTGGTGCAATTCGGCGCGCGGCTTCATGTTCGCGCTCGGCTGCATCCAGTCGCTGAGCTGCCACACCGACCGTTGCCCGACCGGCGTCACCTCGCAGGATCCAATCCGCAACCGCGCGCTCTATGTGCCGGGCAAGATCGAGCGCGTGTACAATTACCATCACTCGACCTTGCATGCGCTGACCGAGTTGCTCGCCGCCGCCGGCCTCGAGCACACACGGGACCTGCGGCCGATCCACTTCTCGCAGCGCGTTTCGACCACCGAGGTCTGCACCTTCGCCGAGCTCTACCCGGCGCTGCGGCCGGGCGAACTGCTCGAAGGCACCCAGGACCGCCGCTTCCGCGATGCGTGGGCGATGGCGCGCGCCGATACGTTCCAACCGGCGGGGTAGGGGCGCGGCGCATCCGTAGCCTGTAGCCGGATGCAGCGACGCGAAATCCGGGCTGTCGCGCGCGGACGCATTGTCCCCTTATTGCGCTTCGCCAAACGTCCGGGCTACGCCTGCCTTGTCGCGGCCGGCGCTCCGAACCACTTGATCAGCGCCTCGGTGAGTCCCGGCTGCTCGCCCGCCTCTCCCACCCACGCCACATACCCATCAGGCCGGACCAACGCGGCGGTCGGCGCGGCGACCTTGCCGATCACCGGAAGCTCCCACGCGCCGCGGCACCCGGCGTCGATCGATTGAACCCGGTCTGCCCAGGGCGCGATCTCGACGCCGCCAGGCTCGCCGAAGTTGAGCAGCAGTGCCCGGGCCTGGTGCAGCAGGCTGAAGACGCGCCGTGGGCCCTCTGCAGTGAGGAGGCCGAGATCGGGCATGCGGCGTCCGAGCAACGGATGTCCGTCACCGAGGTCGTAATGAATGTCGAGCCCCGACATCATCGCGGCGACGCGCCTGCGCGGCTCGTCCATGCGAAGGAACTCGGACACGATGTCGCCCAGCGCCCTGGTGCGCGGGTCGGTGCGACGAAGCACGCTCTGCGCCAAGGTGTTGTGCAATACACGGGCGGCGACCGGGTGGCGCTCGGCATGATAGGTGTCGAGCAGGCTGTCCGGTGATGTCAGCTGGATCACCTGGGCGAGCTTCCAGCCGAGGTTCACCGCATCCTGCACACCAAGGTTGAGGCCCTGTCCGCCCATCGGCGGATGCACATGCGCCGCGTCGCCGGCCAGCAACACGCGCCGGTCGCGATAGGTCTCGGCCTGCCGCGTCATATCGGTGAAGCGCGAGATCCAGACCGGGCTGTGGATCCCGAAATCGGTTCCGTAGGCTGCGACCATCGTCTCGCTGACATCGCGCAGCGTGGGGTTGGTGTCGAGCTGGAGCTGCGGTTCGGCGAGCACGATCCGGGCTGACTTGCCGTCTCCCGCCTTGCCAATCGCATGGGTGCCAAATTGATTCTCGTGAAAGCCCCATTTCGGCTCTTCGGCCATCTCGGCCTCGGCGATCAGCCAGCTCATCGTCGGGTCGCAGCCGGGAAATGCGATGCCGGCCAGCTTTCGAACCAGGCTACGGCCGCCATCGCAGCCGACCAGATATTCTGCTCGGAGCGATGCACCATCGGAGAGCAGGATGTCGACGCCGGTTTCGTTCTGCGTGAAGCCGGTCACCTGACGTCCACGATGGATCGGAACGCCGAGTTCGCCGACCCACTCGGACAGGATGCGCTCGATATGGTTCTGCAACAGCCCGAGCGTGTAATTGTGCCGGGTCGGAAGGTCGCCGACGGCAAGTGCGATCTGGAAGTGCACGGCGGGATGCCGCTGTCCTTGCGATATGAATCGATCGGCGATCCCGCGCTGATCGAACACCTCGATGCTGCGTATGTGCAGGCCAAGCGCGCGCGAGCCGATGACGTCCTGGCTGGCGCGCCGCTCGACAATCGCGACATCGACACCGGCCAATGCCAGCTCACCCGCCAGCATCAGCCCGGTTGGACCTCCTCCGGCAATCACCACCGAATGTTCCCGCATCCCGCACTCCCTCGTTCGATTGGGCGCGCGTTCTACGGGATGACCCCGGGCTTGCGGCAAGCCCGGGGGGTCTACATATATCTAAGTGGGGAGAGGGGTTCTCCATTTCACCGTCATTGCGAGGAGCGAAGCGACGAAGCAATCCATTGCTTCAGCTCTGCGGGGCGATGGATTGCTTCGCTCGCAAGGACCGCGCTACCTTCGTAGCCCGGATGCAGCGAAGCGAAATCCGGGAAGCTGTCGCGCGCGGATGAGGGGCCCCCGGATTGCGCTTAGCTGCATCCGCGCTAGGCTTCTCAGTTCAAAACTCCCCGTGCGCGCGGCCGGAGAAGATGTGCACCGGGCCGCGGTCGCCGTTGTAGGCGGGGTTGGCGATGAACTGATAGTCCGCGGTCAAGGTCAGGCTCTTGTTGACCTGATAGGCGTAGTAGCTCTCGAAGATGCCTTCGTTGCGATAGTTCAGCGCGCCGTCGCCGATCAACAGGCCAAGGCCGCCGGCCGCGAGGAAGTCGCGATGCGAGGCGGATAACCCGTTGATCGCGCCGCCGACGCCGATCGTGTCGTTCGGCCGTCCCCAAAAGCTGCCCTTGATTGACACGCCGCCCGACAGGCTGCGGTCGATGTCGGTGAATGACAGGATCTCGCTCCGTCCGTCGTTCCAGCTCAGGCGGCCAAACACGCCGACGTCTTTCGCAACCTGCTGCTCGGCATTGATGTAGAAGCCGTATTTCAGATTGTCTTTCCGGATGCTGGCCATCACGGTGTTGATGTCCTGCAACGGATCGGTGGCCTCGATTGCGAGCGCCTGGCTGTAATTGCCGGTGTTGCCGCGATTGCCGAACACGCCGACGCGCAGTTTGCCGGGCTGGGCGAAGATCTCGTAGCGGTCCTCGAATTCCACCACGCCGCCGGCCGTCATGCCGCCGTTGGTGCTGAAGGTGAGGACGTCGCTGTTCGGCGCATCCGGCACCTGGAACAGGCCGGCGCGGATCGCCCAGTCCTTGCGGTTGAGTTCGACCAAGCCGCCGCGGGTGTAGCCGGGCAGGTCGGCCGGAAAGTCGTAGGCTGCGGACGACCACATCGCCCAGTTCATGAAGTCTGCGCGCGGGTCCTTGGCGTAGGAATTGCCGTCGAAGAAATCGCCGACCGCGAAACGGCCGACCACCAGCGTGACGCGGTCGATGTCGCGTTTGCCGGCCACCTGGTTTGGCCCCTCCTCGACGTCCTCCTGCTCGCCGCCGAGGCCGAAGGTCTGCTTGAAGTAATAGCGCTGCGGCCGGATCTTCGGGTACTCGGCGCCGGCCTTCTGGGCTTCGCCGTTCGAAAAACCGGCAAGGCCGAGCGTGCCGTTGAGGCCAAAGCCCTGCGCGGTCTCCGGGTTGAAGTAGAACTCGCCGCCCTCCCACAGGCGCACGCCGAGGAACGCCGTCGTGGTCCAGGTCTGCTGGATCTGTCCACCGGGCGGAAGGCTGTTGGTGCCGCTATAGGCTGCGCGGAACGCGGGATAGCCCTGGGCAATGAACGTGGTCTGCCCGTGCACGCTCCAGTCACTGGATTCCGGCAACCTGGTTTGCGTCGGCGTCGCCGACCATGGCGAGTCGCCAAACTGGTAGTTCAGGCCGAATTTCAGAAGATGCAGGCGCGGGTCGATCGGGACACCGGGCATCCCGAAATCGGCGAGGTCAAGCGTCCGTCGCGACAGGTCGACATAGTCATATTCGAGCTTGGCGGTCCAATTGCCGCTGAGCGCAAACTCGGCACCGGCGCCGGCGGTCCAGCCGGTCTGGTACAGGCCCGGTTCGGAGATCGCGTTGCCGGCGGCATCGTTGACCCTGACCGCGCTGTGTCCCCAGGCGAAGCCGCCGGTGACATACGGCATCCAGGAACCGAACGCGTAGCCGATCCGGCCGCGTACCGTCCCGACATAGTCGAGCGAGGTGTTGAACGAAGTGGTCGGACGGCGGACCAGGTCGAGAGCGTCAGGGAAAGTCGCGTCGGCCTCGACACCGAGCACGACGCGATTGGAGAACTGGTGGTTGTAGCCGGCCTGAAAGCCGCCGAGCGCGCCGGTCGTCGAGCGGGGAAAGAAAACGCCTTGGGCGGGAAGCAGATTGGTGCCGGGACCGAGGCTGCCGTCTCCATAGCCAAAATGGCCGCCGATATAGAATCCGGTCCAATTGTAGACGGTGTTCGCGACCGGTGATTTCACCGCGAGGTCAGCGGCATTGGCGGACGCGCCGAACGCGGCCGCGCCGAGCGCCGCGCCTGCGGCGATATGGACCCGGAACAGGCGGGCGCAGGTCATGGCACGGCTCTCGGCGCGCGGATGCTGGCGGAATCGCCCGACATCACTGCAGATTTGGCAGCCGCGCGCCACCCGAGAATTGAAGTCATCGCCCATCGCCCCCGGTCGCGTCCGCACCGCCCTGATACCAAGCTGGACCAGGTCCTGACCGTCGCTTTCTCCTTATTGCAAGTCATTCGCAATAGCAACAGGGCGCCCCCTGCTACCTGCTGGATTTGCACGCCATTATGACGGCTGTGCAACACGGCGCCCCGCTTCATCCTCTGCCGCGCATTGCCGGACCGCTGTGGCCGCCAAACCACTTTTCGCAATGGCGCTCGCGGTGATTTTCACCACAGCGGGACCGCCGGTTGTTGCACGCGGGCCGGATCGCCGGCCCGCGTGTCGCTGATGATCGAGATCACCACTGGCATCGTCGACGGTCCATCGGCATTCGAGGCGGCCGTCGATCAGGATCCAATGACATGCCGGTGCCCGACGCCGGCGGCGCTCCGGGCGGCGAAAGCCCGGGAGGTTGTCATTGGAGTAGACGGCCGCCCGCGGCGTCACGCGCCGGGGTTCGAACGGCCGGAATTTTGCGAGCTTTTCGAACATCGCTCACCTCCACTTCCGCTGGTCGCGGCAGGCCGGTGAGGAGCAGGCGGTCAGCCGAGGGGCGGCCGCCGATCCACGCAGCGGGCGCTGGCGCGATCAGTCTTGTTGTGTTGCGGCGTCAAGAGACCCGTCATCGCGGGGCTCGAGTCGCCAGAGTTGCTACTTCCCATTTGCCTTCTTTGCTGGCTCGTGGCCGGGGCGGATCCCCGGTTGCGGAAGCGAGACGCTCCGACAGGACGGCAAGTAAGCCCGAGGCAGAATGCTGTCAAGCCGATTCGGCTATCCCCCTGGGGGGTTCATGGCTATCCTCCCCGGAGGATAGGAGAAACCGATGTCCGACGACCACCCGCACGCCGCCATTGCCCGGCGCCTGAAGCGCGCCAACGGCCATCTCGAGAGCATCGTCGAGATGATCGAGCGGGGCCGGCCATGCGCACAGATCGCCCAGCAATTGCAGGCCGTCGAGAGCGCGATCGAGAGCGCCAAGAAGGCGCTGATCCACGACCATATCGGCCACAGCCTGGAAGCGACACTGCGCGCCTCGGGCCCGAAGGGCAGGGCCGTGCTCAGGGATTTCAGGTTGATCGCGAAATATCTGTGAGTGACGAAGCTCGACCCGCCCGGGGGACGACCGGGCGGGTCGATGCGCGACACGGGGTGGATGAGGACCCGTGCCGAACGCAGGATCCGCAGCCTTGATGCGTGAGCCGATCAGTAGCAGGTGCGCACGCGGCCGATGTAGTTGCCGTAGGCGTCGTACTGGCGCACCCAGCCGCAGCGGCGATAGCCGTCGTAATAGTAGCCGTCCTGAGACGCTGCGATCGCGCTGCCGATGACGGCGGCGCCGACGATCCCTGCGCCAACGCCCCAGCCCCAGCCGAACGGCTTTGCCTCGGCCTGCGAGGTGGTGGACGCGATGGTGCCGGTCACCGCGAGCGCGGCGAGGGCGATTGCGGCAAGCCTGGTCTTGATCGACATGAGAAACTCCATCCTTGTCTTGGGCGCGGTGCCGGTGTGGTCCGCATGGCCGTTGGACGGAGGCTCTTCGGTTCCGGTTCGAAGAAGGGCCAGGAAATATGGTTTCGTGAATTGTTTCGTGGTGACCGCCTGACCGGCGACAATTGCCGCTCTATCGATGGCCCAGAAACGTTTCGGGATCGACCCGGTCGAGGTCTCCTATCAGCTCGCAGAACGCGCGTGCGCCGTGGTCGAGCAGCGCTTCGCCCTTGTCGGCCGAGGCCTTGGTCGCATCGCCGATCGCGCCGCTCGGGTTCAGGTCCTGGGCCTGCCAGGCGAATGGTGCCGGTCGCTGCGTCGACAGCCAGCGGCTGTTCTTCTCGATCTCGACGCTCGCCGGTCGAAAATCCGCGATCGCCTCTTTCCGCACATGCTGCGGATATCGCGCCAGCATGATCGAGGTCTCGACCGCGCCACCGTGAATGCCGTGGCGCAACTCGTCGGCACCGAACAGCCCGTCGGGCGCGCCAAAGCGCGACCAGCTCGTGGTCACGACCAGCATGCCGTGTTGCGCACGCAGATCCTGCGCCACCAGCGACATCGCGGCCGAGTTGCCGCCATGGCTGGTCACGATCACGAGCTTCCTGACGCCGGTCCGCGCCACGCTCTCACCGAGCGCCATCCAGCTCCTGAGAGCGACCTCGGTCGGCAGCGTCAGCGTGCCCGGAAAGTCGATGTGCTCGGTGGAGATGCCGACCGGCTCGAGCGGCAGGAACGTTACCGGCGCGGTTGCGGCGAGCTGCTCGCGCACGCGCGCCAGATACGCCTCGCCGATCATGACGTCGGTTCCAACAGGCAGATGCGGCCCATGCTGCTCGGTCGCGGCCAGCGGCAGCACCGCGATCCAGCGCGCGGCCGCGGCCCTGGCGATGTCGGGCCAGTGGATTGCGGTCCAGTCACGGGGCGGAAGCTGAGAGGTCATCAGGCCGGGCTTTTCATGACAAGCGTTTCATTGGACGGATTTGCAGGGTAGTTTGTCCGTCCATCCCGGGGGCGTGATCCGCTCCCTGCTTCCATCATGGGCCAGAATGATCGACGGAGTCCAACCATGAAGCGGACCTTTTTGCCGCGAGCGTTAACCACCGGCCTGCTGGCTGGCGCCATGTCCCTGCTGGCAGCCATGGTCCCGGCGCGCGCGCAGACGCTCGACAAGGTCTCGTTCGGAACCAACTGGGTCGCCGAGGGCGAGCATGGCGGGTTCTTCCAGGCGCTGGCCGACGGCACCTACAGGAAATACGGCCTCGACGTCACCATCGTGCCCGGCGGTCCGAACGAGAACAACCGCATGCTCCTGATCGCGGGCAAGCTCGACTTCTTCATGAGCGCGAATTCGCTGCAGACGTTCGACGCCGTCACCAACAACGTGCCGCTGGTCGCGGTCGCCGCCATGTTCCAGAAGGATCCGCAGGTCTTCCTGACCCATCCCGAGCTCAAGGTCTCCAAGATCGAGGATCTCAAGCCGCTGACGCTTCTGATCTCCAAGGAAGGCATCACCAGCTACTTCCAGTGGCTGAAATCCGAATACGGCTTCAGCGAGAGCAAGGTGAAGCCCTACACCTACAATTCGCAGCCCTTCATCGTGAACAAGGACACCGCGATGCAGGGCTACGTCACATCGGAGCCCTATGCGGTGGAGAAGGCGGCCGGCTTCAAGCCGAACGTGCTGCTGCTCGCCGATTTCGGCTTCAACTCCTACTCGACCCTGATCGAGACCCGCCGCGACATCGTCGACAAGAAGCCTGACCTCGTGCAGCGCTTCGTCGATGCGTCGATCATCGGCTGGTACAACTATGTCTACGGCGACAATTCGGCCGGCAATGCGATGATCAAGAAGCTCAATCCGGAGATGAACGACGAGCTGCTCGCCTATTGCGTCGCCAAGATGCGCGAATACGGCATCGTCGATTCCGGCGATTCGATCAAGGGTGGCATCGGCGCCATGACCGACGAGCGGATGGCAAGCTTCTTCGACAAGATGGTGCGCGCCGGCGTCGTCAAGAGCACCATCGACTATCGCCAGGGCTTCACGCTGCGCTTCGTCAACAAGGCGGTCGGCGTCGAGCTCCGGCCGAAGAACTGACGGTCTCGCGCGCGTGATAGCGGGGTCTGCATTGACCGAAACCGAAGCCGATGCCGCCGATCTCGCCGTGCGGCTGCGCGGCGTCACCAAGACCTATGACACCGGCGTGACGGCGCTCGGGCCGCTCGACCTCGCCGTGAAACGCGGCGAGTTCGTCGCCCTGCTCGGGCCGTCCGGCTGCGGCAAATCCACCGCGCTGCGGCTGATCGCCGGGCTGTCAGCGCCGAGCAGCGGAACGGTCGAGGTCAACAGCCACGGCGCCGCGCGGCGCGGCAGCCATCCGATCGGCTTCGTATTCCAGGAGCCGACCCTGATGCCGTGGGCGAGCGTGCGCGACAATGTCCGCCTGCCGTTCAAGCTCGCGCATGCCGCTCGCAACGACGCCGACGCGCGCATCGACGAGGCGCTCGACCAGGTCGGGCTCGTCGAATTCGCCAGCGCCTATCCGCGGGAATTGTCCGGCGGCATGAAGATGCGGGTGTCGCTGGCGCGCGCGCTGGTCACGGACCCTGATATCCTGTTGATGGACGAGCCGTTCGCGGCGCTCGACGAGATCACGCGCTTCCGCCTCAACAACGACCTGCTGTCGCTGTGGCGCAACCTGCACAAGACCGTCATCTTCGTGACGCATTCGGTGTTCGAGTCGGTCTACCTCTCGCAGCGCGTGATCGTGATGACGGCGCGCCCGGGCCGGATCGGCACCGAGTTTCGCATCACGGCAGCAGAGCCGCGAGGCGAGGAGTTCCGCACCTCGGCCGAATATGCCGCCTTCTGCCGCGAGGTCTCGAATGCGATGGCGCCGTCCTATGCGGGGCAGGCTGGCGCATGAAGTCTCCGCAGCACATCGTCCGCTTCCTGGCGCCCGTCGCAGTCTTTGCCGCCGGCATCCTGCTATGGGAAGCGATCGTCCGTATCAACGACATCAAGCCCTATGTGCTGCCGGACCCGCTGCTGGTGCTGAAGACGCTGGTCGGCGACTGGCCGGTGCTGTCGCAATCGCTCGGCGTCACGCTGCTGACCACGCTCGAGGGCTTCATCGCGGCTGCGCTCGGCGGCATCGCGCTGGCGCTGCTGTTCAATCAGTCGAAATGGCTGGAATATTCGCTGTTCCCCTATGCCGTGATCCTCCAGGTCACGCCGGTGATTGCGATCGCGCCGCTGCTGCTGATCTATCTCCAGCAAGGCACCGCCGTGATCGTCTGCGCCTGGATCGTCGCGTTCTTTCCGGTGCTGTCGAACACGACTCTCGGGCTGAACTCGGTCGACCGCAACCTTGCCGGCCTGTTCCAGCTCTATGGCGCGTCACGGCTGCAGACGCTGCTGTTCCTCAAGCTGCCGGCCGCGCTGCCCTACATCCTCGCGGGCTTGCGCATCGCCGGCGGCCTGTCCCTGATCGGCGCCGTGGTCGCCGAGATCGCGGCCGGCAGCGCCGGCGCCGGCTCGGGGCTCGCGTTTCGCATCGCTGAATCCGGCTACCGGCTGAACATCCCCCGCATGTTCGCTGCGCTTCTGCTGCTGTCGGTGGCCGGGATTGTCATCTACGGGGTGCTGGCGCTAATTTCGCACCTGTTGTTGCGGCGCTGGCACGAAAGTGCGCTTGGAAAGGAAAGCTGATGGCCAATACCTCGTCCGAAAAGATCGATCTGCTGATATACGGACCGATCCGGCCAATCCTCGAGAACGGCTTTCCCGATCGATATGTGCTGCACAAGGCCGAAAGCCGCGGCGACCTCGAGCGCCTGACGCCGGAGGTCAAGGACAGGATCCGCGGCATCGCCGTCACCTATCACACCATGGCGACCGACAGAACCGCGATGGCGCTGTTTCCCAGGCTCGAGATCGTCGCGAGCTTCGGCGTCGGCTACGACCACATCGATTCCCACCACGCGCGCGATCACAATGTCGTGGTCACCAACACGCCCGACGTGCTGACCGAGGAGGTCGCCGACGTCGCGATGGGCCTCCTGATCGCGACGCTGCGCGAATTCGTCAAGGCCGACCGCTATGTGCGCTCCGGCCTGTGGCAGACCCAGAACTATCCGCTCAGCGCCGGCTCGCTTCGCGACCGCAAGATCGGCATCGTCGGCATGGGCCGGATCGGCCAGGCGATCGGCCGCAGGCTCGAGGCCTCGCGCGTGCCGGTGTCGTATCACTCGCGCAATCCATCCAAGGATGTCTCCTACAAGCATTATCCCGACCTGATCGAGATGGCGAAGGCGGTCGACACATTGATCGTCATCGTGCCGGGCGGCGCTTCGACCTCCAAGATGATCAATGCCGACGTGCTGAAGGCACTCGGCCCGCGCGGCGTCCTGATCAATGTCGCGCGCGGCTCCGTCGTCGACGAGCCGGCGCTGGTCGCGGCGCTGAAATCGGGCACCATCCTCGCCGCCGGCCTCGATGTGTTCGCGGCCGAGCCGAACGTGCCTGATGAGCTGAAGGCGATGCAGAATGTCGTGCTGCTGCCGCATATCGGCTCGGCATCGGTCGTCACGCGCAACGCGATGGATCAGCTCGTGGTCGACAACATCCAGAACTGGTTCGCCGGCAAGCCGCCGCTGACGCCGGTGACCGAGACCCCGGTCAAGGGCCGCTGATGTCCGCCCGCATCGACCTCGTGCTCGTGCTGCTGCTGGCCGGACTTGTTGCTCCGGCCGTCGCGCAGGACGTCACGACGTTGAAGAAGGACATGATCGGGCAGTGGGAGCTCGCCACCACCGACCGCAGCAAGACCTGCGTGGTCACGATGAAGGGCGATACGACGCCGCAAGGTCTCAGGCTCGAGCTCGAACCCGCCTGCGCCACCGCGCTGCCCTTCACCAAGGACATCGTCGGCTGGAGCATCAAGGGCCTCGGCGACATCGTTCGGCTGCAGGACGCCGCCGGCGAGGCCGTGATCGATTTCACGGAGGTCGAGACCGGCATCTTCGAGGGGCTGCGCACCAACGAGGGAGTCTACATCCTGCAGAACCTCGCCGCGGCCCGCTCGCTCGCCAAGTCGATGGATCAGATGATCGGCGACTGGTCGATGGTGCGCGGCAACGGCCAGGCGATCTGCGGCCTGACGCTCACCAACACCGATGCCGGCAACGACAATTTCCAGGTCTTCCTGAAGCCGAAATGCGATCCCGCGGTCGCCGCCTTCAACCCGACTTCGTGGCGGCTCGAGCATGGCCAGATCATCCTGATGTCGACCAAGGGCGAGACCTGGCAGTTCGAGGCCGACGACAACGCCCAATGGCGCCGCGTTCCCGACAGCGCCGATCCGCTGATCCTGCTGCGGGAGCAGTAAGGCGTTCCCGTAAGCCCGGATGCAGCGAAGCGTAATCCGGGAACGCGGGAGCCGCGCAGAGTGCAGCCCCGGATTTCGCTTCGCTGCGTCCGGGCTACGAAGCCACGGATGCCCGGACCGGATCCGACGAAAATAATTCCCGAGCCCCTGTCGATCCGCCGCCCGCCGGATCGTCGTCTCCCATAGCGGGCCGATCTTGCCCCGTTGTTGCCGCCGCTCGCCCCAAACAGGAGCCTTTCATGCGCTTTATGTCGATCGTCACCTCGCCGCAGCCCGACGCCCGCCCGACGCCGGAGCTGATCGAGGCCATGCACAAGCTCGCCGACCGCGAGATCAAGTCCGGCCGCATGGTCGATACCGGCGGCCTGATGCCGCTCGCGACCGGCGCGCAGGTGCGGATTGCCGACGGCAAGCTCAGCGTGGTCGACGGCCCGTTCGTCGAGGCCAAGGAGGTGGTCGGCGGCTACGCGATCTTCGAGCTGCGCAGCAAGGAGGAGGCGGTGGCGCTCGCGGTCGAGTTCATGCAGCTGCACAAGGACCACATGCCCGGCTGGGAAGGCACCTGCGAGGTCCGCGCCTTCGCAGGCTTTGCCGGCGAGTGCTCATGACAACAAACGGAGGTGTGCGATGCGCTTCATGTATGTGCTGGTGGCGGAAAAGCCGATGCTGCCGAATTCCGCGTTGAGGGAAGAGATCCGGAAGCTCGCCGAGCGCGAGGTGCAGGCCGGTCGCATGATCGACACCGGCGCGCTGCTGCCACGCACGGCGGGGGCCGAGGTCCGGATCAAGGACGGCAAGCTCACCGTTACTGACGGCCCCTTCCTGGAGACGAAGGAAGTCGTCGGCGGCTACGCCATCTTCGAGTTGAAGGACAAGGAGGAGGCGGTGGCGCGCGCGGTCGAGTTCATGCAGCTCCATCTCGACCACATGCCGGATTGGGAATTGTCATGCGAGGTTCGCCCATTCATGAGCGCCTGACCGACGCATCCCGGTGGCCGCCGTGACCGACGACATCCATCGCACCATCCTCGGCGTCTGGCGCATCGAGCAGCCGCGGCTGATCACCAGCCTGTCGCGGATGCTGCGCGACGTGCCGCTCGCCGAGGATCTGACCCAGGAGGCGCTGGTCGCGGCGCTGGAGCACTGGCCGACGAATGGCGTGCCGGAGAAGCCGGGCGCCTGGCTGATGGCGACCGCCAAGCGGCGGGCGCTCGATCATCTGCGCCATGCCGGCATGCGCACCCGGAAGCACGGCATGCTGGCGCACGACCTGGCGCGGGAGCAGGAGACCATGCCCGATCTCGATTCCGCGCTCGACGACGACATCGGCGACGAATTGCTGCGACTGATCTTCACCGCCTGCCATCCGCGGCTCGCGCGCGAGGCCCGTGCGGCGCTGGCGCTCCGGATGATCTGCGGCCTGACCACCGAGGAGATCGCGCGCGCCTTCCTGCAATCGGAGGCGACCATCGCCCAGCGCATCGTGCGCGCCAAGCGCACACTGTCGGAGTCCGGTCTCGCCTATGAGACGCCGCGCGGCGAGGAGCTGTCCGAGCGACTAGCCTCCGTGCTCGAGGTGGTCTACCTGATCTTCAACGAGGGCTATACCGCGTCACGCGGCGATGAATGGCTGCGGCCGCAGCTCTGCAGCGAGGCGCTGCGCATGGGCCGCGTGCTGGCCACGATCGCGCCGCAGGAGCCGGAGGCGCACGGGCTGCTCGCGCTGATGGAGCTCAATGCCTCGCGGATGGCGGCACGCACCGACCCGGCCGGCGATCCGATCCTCCTGATGGATCAGAACCGCGCGTTGTGGGACCGTCTGCAGATCCGCCGCGGCCAGTTGGCGCTCTCGCGCGCCCGCGAACTCGGCGGTGCCGGAGGCTTCTACGCGCTGCAGGCCGCGATCGTCGCCTGCCATGCGGAGGCCGAGACGTCAGCGGCGACCGACTGGACGCGCATCGCCGCGCTCTATGGCGATCTCGCTGCGCTGGTGCATTCGCCCGTCATCGAGCTCAATCGCGCGGTCGCCGTCGGCATGGCGGAGGGGCCGCTCGCGGCGCTCGCGATTGTCGACGGCCTGGCGCACGAGCCGGCGCTGAAGGCCTATCATCTGCTGCCGAGCGTGCGCGGCGACCTCCTGCACAAGCTCGGCCGCCATGGCGAGGCCCGCGCGGCGTTCGAAGCGGCCGCAGCACTCGCCGGCAACACGCGCGAGCGCGACCTGTTGCAGCGTCGCGCGGCGATGGCGGCGAAAGCGGCAGGACGAGACCCGTAGCGCGCATCAGTCGAGGCGCCGCCGCATCATTCCCGCCAGAAGGGCTTGTCAACCTCATCGACGACATCGCTCCAGGACCTGCCGATGTCGTGGAGATCGTGCTCGGACAACCGGCCCAGTTCGCACCGCATCACGTATCGGTGGTGCCATATCCGGAGGACTTTGCCGATCTGGCCAAGCGCTCGTCCGAACTGGCCGAACCTCTGGTGATTTGTCACGAGAAGAGCCGATTTGCTCATGACGATTCTCTGTTTGCGGATGCCGAGGCATCGCGCTCGATGGCGTCCTTGAAGGCGAAGTGCCGCTGTCATTCACCGCCAGAAAGGCTTGTCGGCTTCGCCCAGCGCCTGTTGCCGGGTCACGCCGATATCCCTGAGCAAATGCGGGTTGTTGGCGATGTCGCGGAGCGCCGTGCGCTGTCGACGCCGGGCGGGCCATCGCCGCAAGGCACGCCATGCGGCGGCCGGGTACGCTCCCCAGTTTAATTGAGCCGGGCGTGCAAGTCGCATGATCAAGGTTGGCATCGACAGGCTCCACAACTCGTGAAATGCTGGCCTGACGCTTTCAGTAGCGCCTGCGGGCGTCGGCCCGCAAAGCATGCTTTCTCTTGCGTGCCCCAGTTTTTCTGATGAAGTCGTGCGATGCGGCCACGCCTGCCATCGTTGAATGCCTTGAAGGCCTTCGAGGCCGCGGCCCGGCATGAGAGCTTTACCCGCGCCGCTGAAGAACTCTGTGTCACGCAGGGCGCGGTGAGCCAGCAGGTCAAGGCGCTTGAAGCCGAACTGGCGATCAAGCTGTTCAATCGGGAGCGCCAGCGCCTCATCATTACTGAGGCCGGCCGGGACTACCTCACGATCGTCCGCGATGCGCTGGACCGGATTGCCGTTGGTACCGAACGCCTTTTGCAGCGGCAAAATGCCGGCGTCCTCACCGTCAGCACGTCACCCGATTTCGCGGCAAAATGGCTCGTGCATCGCCTCGGCCACTTTGCGGAAGCCCATGTCGGCATCGACCTGCGCGTTTCGGCGACGATGCATCATGTCGACTTCGCGCGCGAGGACGTCGACATGGCGGTACGTCATGGCGACGGCAACTGGCCGGGGCTTGATGCCGCGCAGTTGAGCTCTGAGCGGCTGTTCGCGGTTTGCAGCCCGAAACTGCTGTCGGGCCGGCGGCGGCTCGGCAAGCCGGCTGACATTCTCAAATTCCCTCTGCTTCACCTGGACAACCGAACCGATTGGACCAAGTGGTTGCGGGCGGTCGGCATCGGTGATGCCGACGTCACGCACGGTCCGGTTTTGAACCGCGCCAGCATGGTCATCGACGCCGCCATCAACGGGCAGGGCGTTGCGCTGGCGCGAACGACGCTGGCGGCCTGGGATCTCATCAACGGGAGGCTGGTGCGGCCTTTTCCGGATTCGATCCGCATATCGAAGACCTATTGGATCGTTTGCCCGAAGGCCACCGCGAGCCTGCCCAAGATCGTGACCTTCCGCGATTGGCTGCTTGCTGAAGCATCCCAGGATTTGCGTCAGCTGAAGAAACTCGGCTGGTCACTGAAAACCGTGGAGGCTGAACGGTGACCGAGGCCGGCGAGCCGCTGGAGCGCGACCTGCTGCAGGGTCGCGCGGCGATGGCGGAACGCGCCGCGCGGGATCGCGTCAGCCGCTGACACGTCCGCGATTTCGACTCAAACCGGTCGCATGCTGGGCTGAGGATCATCGGACCGGGAGAGATCATGACGAAACCGTCCGTGCTGGCGATCGGCCTCGATCCCGCCTTCGTCGATCTCTCCGCCTTTCCACAATTCACGCCCGAACTGGTGCGCAGCTACATCGACGCGCAGATCGAGGGCCTGCGGACGCTCGGCTACGACGCGGAAAGCTGTCTCACCGATCTCGGCGAAACCGCCGAAGCGGTGACCGCGGCAGCGCTCAACGCGAGACGCTACGACTGCATCGTGATCGGCGCCGGCCTGCGCGAACCGCCGGAGCGGCTGCTGCTGTTCGAGAGGATCCTCAATCTGGTGCACCGGCTCGCCCCCGATGCAAGCATCTGCTTCAACACCAATCCCGCCGATACAGCGGCAGCCGTAGAGCGCTGGGTCAAGCCGTAGGCAGGAGTTTCCTGCACGGTCTCAGCGACAATGATCTTGATCCGACCGGTGCGACAAAATAACCCGACGGGCAAATCAGGCAAAACCTGTCAAGCGCGCGCCGCAAAAATAATTCGGTTTATCGTAACAGCAAATCAATGTATAGATTTGTCCGTCTCATCCGCCTGAGGGGCGCTCGCGATCGTCACGAACGTTGCGGTGGGATGCGGTGGACGCTGCGTGCGTGACTGACGAGAGCGCATGCGGCGGACGGCGAAATCGTGCAGGCCTGACGCCCTGGTGGCAGGTGTCTCATCAGCGAGGGCAATGTCTCTCGCTGGCGACGGTGACAAAAGAGCCCAGTCTCGCCGGGGAGAGCACGTATAAGCCGTAACCCATCGCGCGGGGAAAGCCGGGTTGTTCCCGGTTACACCTGTGGTCCTACCCCCGTGCTTTCTACACTGCACGGGGCCCATGGGTGCGATCGGCACCCGGCTTTCCCTGCGCCCTCTGCGAGAATCGAGGGCGGAACGAAATGCAAAGCTCGGACAAATCATGTCGCGAGAGCGCGAATGTATGACTCTCGCTGTTGCAACATTTTCAGTGTCGTCCCGGCGTGCGCCGGGACGACGATGTGGATGATGGCTCGCGCAACGCAAAGCGGCCTACCGCATCGTGATCGCAAGCCCGCTCAGATCCGCATTCGCCATCAGGCCGAACTGGTTGCCGGTCAATTCGAGCACGGCGCCCTTCTGGTTGGTGAGCACGATCGCGCGGGCGCCGCGGCCGATCGCAAGGCCTGCGCCCGCGGCGCCGTAGACGCCGGCGACGTCGCCCGGACGGTTGATGTTGCTGACGCGGCCGCGCAGCACGGTCTTCGAGCCGCCGAACACCAGGCCGTAATCGAGGCCGCCGGTGGAGAGTGGGTAGGTGCGGCCGCGGAAGGTCAGCGTGCCGCTGCCGCCGGAGCCGCCGATGATCCAGCCGGCCTTGTAGATCGTCAGTCGCACGAAGCCGGAGTCGGCGCGCGCGGCGGTCGAGACTGCGAGGCCGGCGAAGGCCATCAGCGCGACCAGCGCGGCACGAAGGGTGGATGAGATTCTCATGATGCGGTCTCCCCAAGAATTTGCGTCCAGTCGCGACACGAAACGAATCGCAATCGGCGCGACTGTAGCAAGTGCGCGCTGCGGCGCAATTTGGCACGGCCGTTCGCGGACGTGCTGCTTTTCCGCGGCCTTCGCCTTGAACCAGTTCCGGGGCTTGCCGGCGCGCTGCCCACCCCATGCGTCGGAATGCGCGATGGCCCGGCGCTGGCGCTTCGTTCATCCTGCGATATGCTGGTGAACAGCCTTCGAACGTTCCAGGTGAGGTGCGGCATGCTCACGCTCTATTCCTATCCACCGCTGTTTGGCGTCGCCGACAACAACGGCTACGGCCTGAAGGTCTACGCCTTCCTGAAGCTCGCCGGCCTGCCGTTCCAGCACGCGCATATCTTCGACGCCTCGCAGGCGCCGCGCGGCCAGCTTCCCTACATCGTCGACGGCACCGAGACGGTCGGCGACAGCGAGACCATCCTCGCCTGGCTCACGCAAAAATATCGGCTGGCGATCGACGCCGGGCTGACGCCGGCGCAGCGTGCGCAGAATCTGCTGGTCACGCGGATGCTCGACGATCTCTACTGGGTGATGTCGTATTCGCGCTGGAAGGACGAGCGCTACTGGCCGCTGTTCCGCGATGCGCTCAAGCGCGAGCATCCGGCGCTGACCGACGAGGGCTTGTTGAAGGCGAAGGAGTTCAACGCCCAGCGCTACTACTACCAGGGCATCGGCCGCTTCGATCCCGATGCGGCGATGGCCCGCGGGCTTGCCGATCTCGGCGCGATCGCGACGCTTATCCCGCAGCAAGGCTACGTGCATGGCAACCGACCGACCGCCGTCGATGCCGGGCTCTATGGCTTCATCGCCAATATCTATTTCTACGACATCGACACGCCGCTGAAGCAGTTCGTGGTCGCCCACGACAACATCGTGCGGCATTGCCGCGCAATCCACGCGGCGGTGAGCCCGTCTGGAGCATGATCCGGAAAAGTGTGCAGCGTTTTCCCTCGCGGCAAACGCGGAACGCGTTTGCGCGGAGATCATGCTCAAACAAAGAGCTAAAGCGCGATGACGATTTCAGCCTTATCTCATCGCGCTTTAGTGGTGCCTGATCAGCGCGTCGCGTGCGGCGGCGAGTTCGAGAAACGCCTGCCCGTTGCCGCCGCCGTCGGGATGCACCGTCTTGGCGGCGCGCTTGAAGGCCTGATGGATCTCGGTCGCGGCAAGCCGGCGGCCGAGCGGCAGGCCGAGCAGCTGGCGATACTGCTCCTCCTGCGTCAGCGGCTTCGGCGTCAGCCCGCGGCGCCCGAAGCGCGGCACCGAAAGCGTATGCAGCGCATCGATGATGATGCCGAGCCGGCGCTGCGCCATCTCCTTCGTGCGACGATCGGCGGATTTCTGCGTCGCCTGGCGCAGGATCGGCAGCACCTGCGCGGCCGCCTGCCGCAGCGTCTCGTCGATGTCGGTCACGGCGATCTCGGCGACCAGCTGTGCCATTTCGCGAAAGTCGGGGTCGCTTGCGGCGCGAGCGCGCTCGATCGCGAGTTTCCATTGTCTGATTGTCGGGTCCATGTTCGGGTCCGCTGTCATCCGAATCTGGATGACAGCAACGCGCAAACCCCGCTTGGCGTTTCGCTTCGCACAGTTTTGAATAGTGTTGTCGACAACAAGAACCGGACGAGGAACGCCATGCCCCTTCTCGACAATCACATCGCCGTCATCACCGGCGCAGGCTCCGGTATCGGACGCGCGATCGCGGCCGGCTATGGCCGTGAGGGCGCGCGCGTCGTGCTGCTCGACATGAACGGCGAGGCCGCAGCCGTGGCGGCGAAGGAGATCCGCGACGCCGGCGGCAAGGCCGAGAGCTTCGCGCTCGACGTCACCGACCGCGCCGCCTGCATCGCGATGGCGAAGCAAGTCGCGGACAAGGTCGGAGCCGTCTCGATCCTGGTCAACAATGCCGGCATCGCCCGCCGCAACGGCATGCTCGGCGCTGACGAGGCCGTGATCAAGGATTGGGAGGACATCATCTCGATCAACCTCACCGGCGTGTTCAACGTGACGCATGCCTTCCTGCCGCCGCTGCGCAAGAGCAAGGGACGCATCGTCAATATCGGCTCGATCCAGTCCTTCGTGCATCTTCGCACGCCGAGTTCGCCGGCCTACACCGCCTCCAAGCATGGCGTGCTCGGCTTCACCAAGGCGCTCGCCGCCGAGCTCGGCAAGGATGGCGTGCGGGTCAATGCGATCGGTCCGGGCTTCATCGAGACGCCGCTGAACGAGAAGGTGCGCGCCGCCAATCCCGATCTCGTGAAGGTGTTCATGGACCACACGCCGCTCGGCCGTCCGGGCAAGCCGGAGGACATCGTGGGGCCCGCGATCTTCCTCGCCTCGGATCTTTCGGCCTATGTCTCGGGATCGATCGTGATGGTCGACGGCGGCTACCGGACGATTTGAGCCGCGGAACCCAATCATGGCGATTTCGGGGTATTTTCGTTGATGCACAGGTGGTTAGAGCATCGTTAAGGATTTGTTAACCAAACCGGCCGACCGTGGAAATACGGGCTTGGGGTAGTTGGGTACTCGATGTTTCCGTCTCATCGACGAGACGGGCGTTGATCGGGAGGTGTCATGTCATACGCGTTCACCCTGCCGTCGCCGGAAGCTGCGCTGCCGTCGCTGGCCCCTCATGAAATCGTTCCACTGTTGATCGGTGCGACCGTCGGCGAGGTCGAGCGCGAGCTCGTGCTGCAGACGCTGGCGCGCTGCGACGGCAATCGCACCCGCGCGGCGCGCGTGCTCGGTCTGTCGGTGCGCACGCTGCGCAACAAGATCCGCGAATACTCGGCCGACGGCATCGAGGTGCCCTGTTGCGAGCACGCGGCGGATGGTCGTTCAGATCGGCAGATCGATCGCAAGACGGCGCCAGCGCGACAATAGGTCATCAGTGCCGGGATAGCGTGCGAGGCGGATCCGCATCATCGCGCTTTCGCGCAGCGTCCGCGCCACCAGCGTAGCCGCGTAGTGCCAGTAGCCGCGGCGTCCGACCGGATCGAGAGCGACGAGCGACTTCGCGAGGATCTCGAGATGGATCGTCTCGACCGCGCGTCGCCACAGCTCGCCGGCGTCGAGCACAGCCGCGCCGGTTCGCGGCTGCCACATCAGCCAGTAGTCCTCCTCCCCGTCCGCCCAGCGCGACGACGGCAACGACGGATCGAGGCAGGGCGAGCGGCATGACAATGGCTGCAGCGTGGTCGCGTCGCAGAGAAAGCGATAGCCGAGCTTGTGGTACCAGCCGACGCGGAGGAATTTCCGGATCTCCGTCGCCTCATCCGCGCCGATCCGCTGCTCGGGAGCACGCTCACGTTGGCCGATGATCCCGCGCAGCATGACGAGATCGAAGCGCTCGACCTCGAGCACTACGCCGATGTTGCGCGGAAACAGTTCGTCGAGCATGTCGACCATCCCGCGATAGAATGCGAGCGCGAGACCGCCGTCTCGCCGGGCTTTCGCAACGCCGACATGGTTGCAGAAGATCAAACGGCTCGCGTGGTCATGGGTGAAGAAGCCTAGCCCGACCGCGCGTTCGCCGGCGCGCAGGATGAAGCAGCGCGAGTCGAGCTGGTACGACATCTCGCGGCCGTCGATGGTGACGTGCTGCGGCTCGCCGACGTCGTCGGACAGTACCCAGCGCACGAGATCGTCGGGATCATCGCGCTCGTTCGGAGGAAACAGCTCGGCGTAGAGCTCGAGCACGCCGGTGCCGCGAAAGGCCGCTTCGTCGGAGATGTCGTCGCGCGTCACGACGATCTCGAGCGGAGCCTCGATGCCCTTCAGGACCCGCAACGCACTCTCCTTCGCCATTGATCGATCGAATTATGACTGTTGATCGCTTGCATCAGCGCGGACCGGCAGAATTGAAGCCGTCATCGAACCTCTGTTACAAGCGGCTTCACATCTCGACGGAGCATATCAGTGGCTGACGACACAACTTCCCGCCAGGGGCAACGGGGACAGCAGGGACCGCAGGGCCGTCAGGGCGAGCCGGGACGTCCCGGTCCGCAGGGCCACCCCGGACGGCCGGGGCCGGAAGGGGCGCGCGGCAAGCCGGGGCCGCAGGGCAAGCCGGGACCGGTCGGCAAGGTCGGCTCGCAGGGCAAGCCGGGCGTGCAGGGCAAGGCCGGCGCACAAGGCGCACGCGGAGACGTCGGTCCGCAAGGTCCCCAGGGACCGGCTGGCCCGCGCGGAGAGCCCGGGCCCGCAGGACAATTGCCGTCGATCGACCAGGTGATGCCGTGGCTGCACATGATCTTCGACGCCTGGGAAGACTACAAGCGCACCAGGGAGCGCGAGGCCGCCGAGCAGGCCGAGCGTGATGCCGTCGAGCGTGCGGCGGCCGAAGCGATCGCCTACGAGGGTGACGCCGTCGATTTTGACGGAGACGACGACGAGGACGACGATCACAGGAAAAAGAAGAAGCACCGTCACAAGGACAAGAAGGACAAGAAATAGCGCCTGCCGTCCTTGGCGCCGCGAACAGAGCTCGACCGCCGGCGATCTCAGGGATCGCGCGGCGGGCCGGACCTGATCAGCTGACACATCCAGCGCATCGCGTAATACCAGGCAACGCCCGCGAACGCCCCGCAGATCGACAGGATGATGACGTTGGCGCGGTCGATCGTGCCGCTCGACCACAGCATGCCGCCGGTCCACAGCGCGGCGAATGCGATCGAACACAAGATAAGCGGGACGGCAGGCTTCATGGCGGCGCTCCAGGGGCCGGGGTGAACGGCGATCCTGCCTGATGCCGTGCTCCAGTTCCGTGAGCCAGGTCACGGACGGCCGCCCGCCTCAGCCGAACCGCAGCCGCGAGCGCTCCCGCGCCTTCTCCGCCTCGACCTCGCGATCGCGCGCCGGCGCCGTGGTCTGCAGCGAGATCAGGAGTTTTCGCGCAGCCTCCGAGACCTCGGCAACGGCTAGGTTGAACGCCGCCTCGTTGGAGTGCGACGGCTTGTTGAATCCGGACAATTTCCGCACGAATTGCAGCGCCGAGGCGAGGATCTCGTCTTCAGTGGCGGGCGGCTCGAAATTGAACAGCGTCTTGATGTTGCGGCACATGTTGGTCTCCCTGGCCCGGCGACGGGGCTATTCCCCTGAAAGACGATCGGCTGCTGCAAAATACGACATCGTGGTCTATTCTGGCAGGCTGATCGTCCACGGCAGCGAGGTTCCCGATGAGCCACGTGACCTACAAGGTCGTCCAGCACGATGGCGGCTGGGCCTATACCGTCAACGGGGTATTTTCGGAGCCGTTTCCGACCCATGCCGTGGCGCTTGCCGCCGCGCGACGCGCCGCCACCGAGCAACGCGTGCCCGGGCGCACCGAGGCGATCCAGTACGAGACGTCGGACGGCAAATGGCGGACCGAGACCGCCGCCGGCGATGATCGCCCGGAGACCGAGGTCGAGGACGGCCGCTAGCCGCACGCTGGTGATCGTCAGAACGGAACCTGCACGCCGAGCCGGTCGAAGAACGCCCGCCCCTTGTCTGTCACGCGCAGCGCGCGTGGAATGCGATGCGGCGCCACGCAGCGCGACGCGAGCAGCCGCGCCAGCACGGCGTTCGCGAAGGGGCCTGCAAGATGCGGCACGCGCTCGGTCCAGTCGTTGCAGAGACGCAGGTGCGGCTGCCGCGCGGGGTCGAAATCGATCTGCTCGGCCCAGCACCATGCCAACCCCTGCTCGGTCACGCGACCGGTGCGGCCATCGACGACGACAAGCCGGCGGCGGATCAGCGCATTCGACAACAGCACGCCGAGCTGGCCCGCGAGGTGATGATAGCAGCTGCGCGATTGCCTGAGCTGCTCTGCCGGCATCACACGCTTGCGCGCGGCACTCGTCCTGGCCGCGAGGTCGACCAGGCTCTCGATCAGCGCGGCGACGTCATCGTCCCTGATCCGGTAGTACCTGAACCTGCCCTGCGGCCAGACCGACAGCACACGCGCGTCCACGAGCTTTTGCAGATGCGCACTCGCGCCTTGCGGTGAAACTCCGGCAACGGCGGCCAGCTCGCCGGCAGGCAACGCCTTGCCGTCGGCCAGCGCGCTGACCATCGCCTCGCGCGCTGGATCGCCGAGCGCCTCGGCGATCCGCGCGAACCCCGTCTGCATTGATTGGGATGATCCCACCGCACGCGCTCCAATTCGACCGGGAACGTCGTACCCGCAATCGAGCCGGTACGGAACTCATTTCAGATTTTCCTGAAACAACGCACCGCTCCCCTGGCTGAGATAGGCGCAGGTTAAATCAAGACAAGGAACCCGCCATGACGGCCACCAGGAACGATGCGGAACGGATCTACAGGCTCTGGGATGAAGCCCTCGGCAGCAAGGATCTCGAGGCCGCGCTGGCGCTCTATGCGCCCGATGCCTCGATCGAGAGCCCGCTGGTCCAGCACCTGATGCAGACGAAACATGGGGTCGTCAGCGGCACGGACAATCTGCGCGAATTCATCACGCGCGTGTTCCGCACCAATCCGCCGCAGCGCAAGCGATTCAAGCAGGGCTTCTTCAGCGACGGGCGGGTCATCACCTGGGAGTATCCGAGGCAGTCGCCGGACGGCGACCAGATGGACCTGGTCGAGGTCATGGAGATCGCGAACGGCCTGATCCAGCGCCACCGCGTCTACTGGGGATGGTACGCGCTCAACGTGCTGAGGGGCAGCTAGCGGATCACCGCCTCCCGCCTCGCGCAGCCTCTCGGACGATCCGGCCCGTCATGATAGGCTGCGTCGAGGCGGCCGGACAAACGCGGCGCGCCCGGGGGAGAACCACCATGATCCGTTTGTGCGCGGCGCTCGCAATCGCTCTCGTCTCGATCCCGCTCAAGGCCATGGCTGCAGACTATCCCGCGCCGCAGGACGGCGAGTGGATCGCGCGGGACTTCAAGTTCCACACCGGCGAGGTCATGCCGGAATTGCGCCTGCACTACACCACGGTCGGCGCTGCGACCGGGCAGCCGGTGCTGGTACTGCACGGCTCCGGCGGCTCGGCCGCCAGCATGCTGACGCCGGGCTTCGCCGGCGAATTGTTCGGCCCCGGCCAGCCGCTCGACGCCACGAAATACTACATCATCATCCCCGACGGGATCGGTCACGGCCAATCCGCAAAGCCGTCGGATGTGATGCGGTCGAGCTTTCCGAGGTACGACTACGATGACATGGTCGATGCACAGTACCGGCTGGTCACCGAAGGCCTCGGCATCAAGCACCTGCGGCTCGTGATCGGCAACTCGATGGGCGGCATGCACACCTGGATCTGGGGCATCCGCTATCCGCAAATGATGGATGCGCTGGTGCCGATGGCCTCGCAGCCGACCGCGATGGCGGCGCGCAACTGGATCCTGCGCCGGACCATGCTGGAGACCATCCGCAACGATCCGGACTACAACAACGGCAACTACACGAGCCAGCCGCGGATGATGAAATATGCCATCGCGGCCTATCGCTTCGCCAGCGCCGGCGGCACGCTCGGCTACCAGACGCTGGCGCCATCAGCAGCACAGGCGGACAAGATGGTCGACGAGCAACTGGCGCTGCCGGTCACCGCCGACGCCAACGACTACATCTATCAGTGGGATGCGTCGCACGATTACGATCCATCCGCCGGATTGGAGAAGATCGAAGCTGTGCTGCTTGCGATCAATGCCGCCGATGATGAGCGCAACCCGCCGGAGACCGGCGTCACCGAGGCCGCCGTGAAGCGGATCAAGAATGGCAGGATCTATCTGATACCGGCCAGCACCGAAACGCGCGGCCATCTCACCACCGGCAATGCCAAATTCTACGCGAAGCAATTGCAGGAGTTGCTGCAGACGGCGCCGCAGCGATCGATGTGAGGCTGTGCGGAGCAGAGCCATGTCGCAAAGCCGCTTCCGGAAGATTGCGCTGAGCCTGCCCGACACGGTGGAAGGCGCACATCAGGGCCACGCCGACTTCCGCGTCGGCACGCGGATCTTCGCGACCCTCGGCTACCCCGACGACGGCTGGGGCATGGTGAAGCTGACGCCGGAGCAGCAGGCGATCGTGGTCGCTGCCGAGCCCGAGATCTTCCGGCCGGTGCCGGGCGGCTGGGGCAAAAGCGGCAGCACCAATGTCCGTCTCGCCAAGGCCGATGCCACCACGCTGCGAAGCGCGCTCACGATGGCCCGGGACAACCTCGCGGCAAGGCCGGCCAAAAGGGCTCGCGCCGCCGGGCGATCCTGATTTCACAGCGTATCAAGCTCCGCACGGTTCGCTTGTTTGAGCATCCGTCCCGCACGCGGTTCTTACCTGACGGATTCGCCCGCGCCAGGCGTCGCGCGCGTCACGCATCAGGCGGATGAACGCAATGCGACGGCTCGCGCATATCGCGGTGCATGCGTGGCTCTCGACCCTCACTGCGCGCTGAAGGGCAGCTGGCCCTTCGCCTTGACGGTCCAGGTCTGGAAATCGGAGCCGATGCCGCCGAATTCGGCACCGACGCCGACCATCGCTCCACTTTCGAGTTTGGCGTTGAGGCCGGCCGTCGCCCGTGCCGACCAGCCCTGGAGCAGCGGTGTCGAGGCCAGCGGCACGCCGCCCCCAAGCACGATCGCGGCGGCATTGTCCTGGTTGAAATAGTAGTCGCCGTAGATGCCGGCATAGGGCGCCAGTTCGATGCTGTCGGTCCAGGCGAACGGATAGGCCACCTTGAGGCCTCCAGAGACACGGCCGGTCGAGAAATCATGATTGCCTTGCGCCGTTCCGAGCGAGTCGACGTAGGCGCCTTCATGCTCCCAGAGCGCGTAGACCTTGGCGGACGGCTCGAAGATCAAGCCCCAGGCCTTGTAGGTGCCGGTCAGGCCGGTCGAGACCATCCAGCGCTCGCCGCTGAAATTGCCCTGCGCGGTGCCAGCGACGCCGTTGTAGCCGATGCCGGAATAGGTCACGGCCGCGTCGTAGCGCAGCGACGGCGTGATCTTCCAGCCCATATAGGAGCCGATGGTCCAGCCGTCGCCGGTCAGTTTGCCGTTGACGTCCTGCTCGGTGTAGTTGAAGTTCTCATAGCCGCCGATCACGCCGACGAGGAAGTTCGGCCGCATCCGGTACGTCAATCCAGCCAGCGCATTGACCTGAAGGCCGAAGAGTGGCGCAGCACTCGTCGTCAGGCCGGCCGCCGTCTGCGCCGAGGTCAGACGATTGAGCCCGGCGCCGCGGACATCGACCCAGAACAGCCAATCCTTCGGCTCCTGATACTTCTTTGGCGGCGCCTTGCGCGGCATCTCCTGATCGATCGCCGCGAAGGCGTCATTGACCCGCTTCGAGGGGTTGCCGACGGTGCGTCCACCGCTGTTGCTGTCGGAGGCGGTGCCGGGACCGTAGGCATTGTCGATGCCGATGCCGAGGATGCTGCCGCCCCGGCCCGTGCCGGCCGACGTGGATGGTGCATCGCCGTGGTCAGCATTCTCTGCGTAAGGATCCGCGGCGAAATTGAAGCGGACGCCGGTTTGACCCGGGGTCGCGAAGATCCAGTTGTCTGCGAAGCCTTCGTCGATCGCCTGGTCGATCGCGCTCGAGATCGCCTGTCCCGAGTTCTGCGCCACGATCTTGGTGACGCTGACCTGCAATTGATGCAGCTTGACGCTGTCGGAGGGGATGTTGACGGTCTGGTTGAGCGCAGGCGACGTGCTTGCCGCGAAAATAGCGCTGCCGCCGTAGCTCGCCGTGATCGCGTGCGTTCCGACCGCGAGCGTCGTGATGGTGAAGGAGGCGATGCCTGCAGACAATGTGGCGGTGCCGATGGCTGCGCCGGCATCCTTGAAGGTCACGGTGCCGGCGGGTGTTCCGCCAGAGCCGGTGACGGTCGCGTTGAAGGTGATGGGCCGACCGAAGCTGGAGGGATTGACTGACGATGCCAGCGCCACGCTGGTGGCGATCGCCTTATACGTGAAGCGGTCGCTTGCCGAAACCGCACTGGTGCCGTTCGCCGCGGTCACGACAATATCGACAGCGCCGGCGCCGGCCGGTGAGACCGCCGTGATCGAGGTCGCCGAGTTGACCGTGAAACTCGTGGCATTGGTGGCACCGAACTTGACCGCGCTGACACCAGCGAAATTGGCGCCGGTGATGGTAACCGACGTTCCGCCCGTGGTCGGTCCTGACGCGGGCGAGATCGACGCGACCGCCGGCAGTCCGGCGTAACTGAACTGGTCGGCGGCCGCGGCCGGACTGGTGCTGACCGCGGTGGTCACCGTGACATCGACGGTGCCGGTGCCGGCCGGCGAAGTCGCCGTGATCGAGGTCGCCGAATTGACCGTGAAGCTGGTTGCAGCCGTTGCGCCGAATTTCACCGCCGTCGCGCCGGTGAAATTTGTGCCGGCAATCGTCACCGACGTGCCGCCCGCAACTGGACCTCCTGCCGGCGAGATCGATGTGATGCTCGGTGCAGTCGTATAGGTGAATTTATCTGCGGCCGACACAGCGGACCTGCCGCCTGCGGTCGTCACCGCGATGTCGACGGTCCCGGTGCCGGCCGGTGAGATCGCCGTGATCGAGGTCGCCGAATTGACCGTGAAGCTGGTTGCAGCCGTTGCGCCGAACTTCACCGCGGTCGCGCCAGTGAGGTTGGCTCCGGTGATGGTCACCGACGTTCCACCCGACACCGGCCCAGACGTGGACGAGATCGAATTCACGATTGGCGCGTCCGCATAGGTGAACTGATCCGCCGCGGAGGTGACTGACGAGCCACTCGAGGTGAACACAAGAACGTCGACCGTTCCCGTTCCCCTTCCCTTCGGCGCGACGGCCGTAATCGAAGTCGCCGAGTTGACCGTGTAGGCATCGGCACGTTCAGAGCCGAACATCACAAATGTCGAATCGGCCAAATCGGTGCCTGATATCGTCACGGTCGTGCCGCCCGCGAGCGGCCCCGACGCCGGCGAGATCGAGGCCACTGTGGGCGGAGGGGACGCCACGCTCACGTCCGCTGTAGCCGTCGTTCCCGTGGTCGCGGGCGATGACGACGAGACCGCGCCGGTCGTGTACTCGGTCCGGTATCTAAAGGACGTGTCCGTCTTGTCCGATATCGTCGCGGTGATGGTGCAGGTCGCGCTGGTCCCTGCAGCGAGCGTGCCGCCGGAGTAGCTGATCTGGCGGGTTCCGGGATCGTAGGTGGCCGTGCCGTTGACGCCGCTGGTGTAGGTCGCGTTGAGGCCCGACGCGGACAGGTCGGCCGGGAGCGCAGACGGCGCGACCGCAACGCCGGCGAGGCTCGTCGAGGCATTCGTGTTGGTGATCGTCAGTGTCAGCGTCGATGTCTGCGAGATTGTGATAACTGTCGGACTGAAGGTGGCGACAATGGAAGGCGCGGTTGGCCCTGGCGGGGCGGCGACTGGGAGGTTAGTAAAGTCTATCCAGAATGGCGCGTTCGGTGGGGAAGGTTTGTTCGGATCTGTTACGTTCGATATGAAATACAAGAAAAACCCGCCGCTGGACTGGTTGCCCAGTTTCGTCAACGTGAAGGTGTATCTATCGATAAACCCGGTATTGCGGTCGCGCGTGCTCGACCTGACGACGAATTGGGCCCCCCCGTTGATCGTTAATGTCACGGGGCCGTTAGATTCGTGAAGCGCGTCAAGCCCGAAGAACGGGTCAGACCCTGGGACACTGTACATGCCGGCCCTTATGTTGGCTGGACACTGGGAAACGTCAAACGTAACGACGGAGTTCAGCCCCGCGCCAGAGAAATTGATGGTGGTCTCATTCCTCGGCGTATTGGGAGGACCGGTCACAGTCACGCAGGACTGAGCACGAGCAGTTGTCGCCGTGACAACCATCAACAGGCTGACCGCGACGACCATCGACAAGGCATGCCAGGCGCGGCGCAACCACTGCCCCGTCGCGATCAGCCGGCAGAAAGCAACGCACTGCGATCGGAATGGCTGCCGACCACAGCCATGCGCGATGCCATGCGCCTTGCGCATGGTCGAAAAAACCGGCATTTCCCCCCCTTTCCGGAACATGCTCAAACGCCCGATGTTTCGAGGTTGAATCGCCCGGAGACTTCGCGATCATTTTTCCGCATGCCGGTCGGCGCGCAAAATCGTATCTCGTGATATCTCCCGATCAGCGGCGCTTGTGACTCTGCGAATTCAAAAGCGAATCCCGCCGCGACCGCCGTGATACTGGAAGCCTGCGTGCGGGGCGTCTTGGCTCGCTCGATCGACGATCTCGCGCGGACGTCCGCGGCCACGACAATCCGGTCAGCGAGGCCGTCATGTGGCACGTGCATCATCGCGGCAGCACCATCATCAGGTGCTTCGTTCGGCGGATGCAGCCTAGATGACATCGAGATGACGGCTGCAGCGCAGGATGCTAGAGCTATTTTCGTTCCGACGGGAACGGAGCCCTGGATTTTCGTTTTGACGCGTTCTTCACGCGAACCGATACTGGCTTCGCTCGAAAGCGCTCAGGCTCACCTGCAACGTGACCGGAGACACGCCGTGACCGATCCTGCTTCCGCCGACCTGACCACGATCTACCCGCAGCCGACCGCCCGCGTCATCGCCAAGGCGCGGCCGGATATCGATGTCCACGCGCGGAAGTTCATCGAAATGTCGCCGTTCTGCGTGCTGGCGACCTCGGGCTCCGACGGCAGCGTCGACGCATCGCCGCGCGGCGGCATGCCGGGCTTCGTGACCGTGGCCGGCCCGAACCAGCTCCTGATGCCGGACCGCGCCGGCAACAACCGCATCGACAGTTTCCGCAACATCGTCGAAGGCACAGGGCGGCTGCAGCTGATCTTCTTCGTGCCCGGCATCGACGAGACATTGCGGGTCGGCGGCAAGGGGCGGGTGTCGGCCGATCCCGATCTGCTGGCGTCGATGATAGAGTTCGGCAAGCCGCCGCGCGCGGCGCTGCGCATCGATGTCACGGAGGCCTATTTCCACTGCGGCAAGGCGCTGATGCGCTCGAAGCTGTGGTCGGCGGATACGCGCGTCGAGCGCAAGGTGTTCCCGAGCATCAGCCAGGTCATCCACGACCAGACGACGCTGGGTGAGCCGGAGAGCCAGGAGGTCGTCTACGAACGCTACAAGACGCAGCTCTAAGGCATGCAGCGATACCGTAGCACCTTGTTAACCATGTTTCTTAACCAATAATTAAGTATGTGTTTGCGGGCGCCACGGGGCACGGCTTAGCGTCCGCACAAGGCTCCGTAGTCAAAGAGTTGGTGCGTGCCATGGCGTATAGAATGAGCGGGGCGCTCGTCGCCTCAGTCAGCGTTGCAGCGCTGATGCTTGCTTCCTCGACCGAGACCTTTGCGCGATCAGGAGCGGCGCCGCGCGGCGCGTTCGCCGGGCCGCATCCCGCTTTCCCCGCTTTCCGCCATCACGGCCGCGTGCCTGGCACTTTCTGGCCTGGCGATGGCGGTTATTACTATGGTCCGACCGGCGAGCCCGTCGCCGAAGGCGCGCCGCCGCTCTCGAACGACGTCCGCTATACCTACACCTATGACGTTCCCTGGGACTGGGCGCATCGCTATCCACCGGCAGTGGCGCCCTCGGACCATCCCTATGTGTCGAGCTGCCCCACCGAGACCGTCACGGTGCCCGGACGCGGCGGAGACCAGACGGTCAACATCACGCGCTGCTACTGACCGGACTGCGTCGAAGCGACATCGCGCGACAACGAAAAGAGGCCGTCCGCAAGGACGGCCTCTCGTGATTCCGGAGACAGCTTCAGGTCAGAGCTCAGTCTTCGCCCTGCAAATGGCCGACGTGCTTCTGGGTGTAGAGCTCAAGCCCGATGCGCTTGATCAGGTCGAGCTGGGTCTCGAGGAAGTCGATGTGATGCTCCTCGTCCTTCATCAGCTGCTCGAACAGGTCGCGGCTGACATAGTCCTTGACGCCGTGGCAATAGGTCGCCGCTTCCTGGTACAGCGTGCGCGCGCCGATCTCGGCCGCGAGATCCGCCTCGAGGATCTCCTTGACGTCCTGGCCGATCCTCAGCGGATCGAGCACCTGCAGGTTCGGAAAGCCGTCGAGAAACAGGATGCGGTCCACGAACTTGTCGGCGTGCTCCATCTCTTCGATGGATTCCTTGCGCCAGACCTTGGCCATCTCGAGGAGGCCCCAATTGTTCAGCATCCGGTAGTGCAGCCAGTACTGATTGATGGCGGTCAGTTCGCTGCGCAGCCCCTTGTTGAGATAGTCGATGACCTTCGGGTCGCCTTGCATGATCCACTCCACCTAATCACGGCCAAATCGGCCAGAATATAGTTTAGAACGCTTCTAAGTCAGATTACCTCATAGGGCAACCCTCCGCGGAAGCGTGGCGTGGATAAAGGAAAGTCCGGCGAGCTGGACTGTTCAGCAGGCCGCGAGCGCGAATTCAGCGGGCTCGGCGTGGTCTTCGTTGGCGGCCTGGGGATGGCTGTGCGGGCAGCCGGCGCAGCAGGCCTTGGCGCAGGGGCCGAGCGCCTCGTCGATGATCGCCTTGATCGTACGCGCACAGCGGCCACACTCGGCACTGCAGCCGAGGCAGCCGTAAACCTGCTTGGCATTGCGTGTCACGGGCCCACCGGCACTCACGGCAGTGCGGACATCGTGGTCGCTCAGGACGTTACAGGAACAGACAATCATCAGAGAAAGGCGGGTCCATCGGTGATGCTGCAAATGATCTATTGAACGGCTCGATCGGTTGCAAAAGGAAAAAGCGCTTTTTGAAGCAATTCCAAACTGATGCAGGATTCACATTGGAACGGGTCTAAATTCGCGTGTGCCATTTCCCGATATGCGCGGCTTTCGTATTGACCGGCATCAATCGCCGCTTCCGCCACCGCCGCCACCACCGCCACAGTCTCCGCCGGCACCGCCGAAGTCGCTGCTGACACCATCGCTGCTGCAGTTCCCGGAATGACCGGCGTCGGAACCGCCGCCACCCAACCAGGCGAAACCCCAGACCGTATCGCTGGAATCACCGGCGAAGCCGCTTGTGTCGTCCGCGGAGCCGCTGCTCCGCCCCGCGAGGCGGCGCTCCTTCGCCGTCATGAGGGCATAGATCACGAGCGCGGTGCCGGCGACCGCGACCAGGAAGCCCACCATTGCGCTGATCGTCATGCCCTGGATCTCCCGCCGCACCCACGCGTTCGTGGTTTGTGCACAGCAAAAAAACATCCATCTTTCGCCATCATTGGTCACCAAATGAGGTCGGTCCGTTCATTGATCGTTCAAGCGAAATATGGAACGTTTCATTGGACAGATTGATTTGCTCGCTGTCGCAGCACCCGGGAAAGGTGAGGTCATGAAGAAGACATTGCTGGCGCTTTGCGCCGCCGCCACGTTGGCGGTTTCGGCTGTGGCGGTGCCCGCCCCCGCCCATGCACAACGCGGTGTCGCCGCAGGCGTGGCTGCCGGATTGATCGGCGGCGCAATCGTCGGCGGCGCGATCGCATCGCAGAACGGCTACTATTACGGCCCCGGCTATTACGCGCCGCCGCCGGCCTATGTCGCCGGCCCTGGCTACTATCCGGCCCCCGGCTGCTACTGGCAGCGCCAGCGCTTCTGGGACGGCTACGGCTGGCGCGTTCGCAGCGTCAGGGTCTGCGGCTAATCACCGTACACTTCGAGTAATTCGAACAAGATGTCCCGGAAAACGGACGGTTTTCCGGGACATCTACGTGTGGTGGCCCGAAAAAACCGCTTTTTTCGTCACCATGATACGGACGTTTACTTTCAATTGACTGTTTTGCGCTGTTTAGCCAGACAGCAGTTCGAAACCAGCGTGCCAGTCACCCAAACCCGGCGCCGAACCACGGCGCCATCCTCTCCAGGAGTGCCAGAGACATGAAGAAGACTTTAGCCGCCCTTGTCGCCGTCACCACGATCGCCGGTTCGCTGGTCGTTGCTCCGGCCGCCAAGGCCGGAGACGGCGGCGCGGTCGCAGCCGGTGTTGCCGGTGGCCTGATCGGCGGTGCCCTGCTCGGCGGCGCGATCGCCGCCAGCCGTCCGGCGCCGGTCTACGTTGCGCCCGCCCCGACCTATGTCGAAGAAGCCCCCTGCCGCTGGGTTCGCGAGCGGTTCTGGGACGGCTACGCCTGGCGCTTCCGCCGCATCCAGGTCTGCGACTGATCCATCGACGCAGCGTCTCGATCCGCTGTCGGAACCCGGCCCTCTCGGCCGGGTTTTCTTTGGTCGGGTTTTTCTTTGGTCGGGTTTTCTTCGGTCGGGTTTTCTTCGGTCAAGGGTGCGCTTCGGGAATGCCGTGCCTGAGGCGAAGCACCCGCAGGATCGCGTCCTTGCCCTCGACGAACCTGTTGCCATTGGCCCGCCCGGTCTCGAGCCCGGCGGCGGCATCATCGGCAAGCACGAGCACCGGCAGCGACTGGTTCTCGACGCCGATGAGATCGACAACCTCCCGCCTCGGCTGCGGCCATGCGATCCGCTCGACCGCGATCGCGTCTCCGAGCTCCGGGAATGATGCAAGCACACCTTCCAGCAAGGCGCAGTGCCAACAATAGAAGCGCTGGCCGGGAAACGCGGGATCTTCGAAACCCGGCCTGAGAAGAAACAGCCTGTCCCGCATCTCGGTTCCCCCTGTCGCGGCTCGCTAACGCGCCGCGCTCATCGAGCGCAGCACCGTCTCGCTCGGCCAGCAATCGACCTTCAACCCGGCCTGCTTCTGATAGGCGCCGAGCGCGGCGCGGGTCTGCATTCCGGCCTTGCCGTCGAGCTTGTCCTTGTAGAGGCCGATCTGCGTCAGATGCCGCTGCATCGCCTCGACGTCTGCGGAACGCAGCTGCGTCGACGCGGACCATGGGGTTGCGAATGGCAGCGGACTGGTCATGCGGTCGGCAAGGTGACCGACGAACAGGACGTAGAGATCGGAAAAATTATACTCCTTGATCACGAAGTAATTCGGCGTGGCCAGGAAGGCGGGTCCATAGATGCCCTCGGGCTGCAACAACGAGGCCTGCTGCGCCTGCTCGGCGGCGCTTAGCCTCTCGCCGCGCACCGGCACGAACCCGGCGTGCAACCATTCGCCGATCGGCCTGGTCACCTCGGGCACGCCCATCGTGCAATCGACATTGGCAGGCGCCTTCACCTCGTAGGCCCAGCGCACCCCCGGCTGCCAGCCCTTGTTGACGAGCTGCTGCGCGGCGGAGGCAAGCGCGTCAGGCACCGAGTGCCAGATATCGACACGGCCGTCGCCGTCGAGGTCGACGCCGTGCTTGTAGTATTCCGACGGCAGGAACTGGGTGTAGCCGGTGGCGCCCGCCCAGGACGAGGTCATCTCCCTGCGCTTCACCACGCCCTCGCCGAGGATCTTCAGCGCGAGGATGAACTCGGTGCGATACTGCTCCTTGCGGCGGCCGACATAGGCCTGGGTCGCCACCACGCGCAGCGTGTCGTAGGGCAGCGCGTAGCGGCCGTAGTCGGTCTCGCGGCCCCATATCGCCAGCACGATCGGGGCCGGTACGCCAAAGCGCTTCTCGATCGCATCGAGCGCCGGACGATATTTCTGCAGGAGCTTCTGCCCCTCCGTCGCGAGCCGCGCGATCGAGGCTTCCTTGATGTAGTCGGCCGGCACCTGCACGAATTCGGCCTGCGCCGGCGCGCCGGTTTTCGGCCGCCCGGGGAGGATCAGGTCGGGCAGCTTGTAATCAGGCTCGAGCCCGCTCGTCTCGCGGTCAAACGTCTGGCGCGAAACGCCGGCGGCCTGTGCCTCCGGCCACAGCGAGGCGATGAACCGGGCGAACGCGGCGTCGCCCGCGCGCGCGGGCGGGACGATGGCCAAGAATGCAAGCAGGAGCCCGAAGGCAAGCGCGCGGAGGAAAGTCAAATCGGGCAGCCCGTTCACGCAGCGATCCAATGGGCGCCATTTGACTGATGCCCGTCCATTCGTGCCGTGAGCCTTATCACGACACCGGATTGCTGTGAACCGCGGAGCCGGAAGCGCTCAATGCGCGGCCTGCTGCCTGGTTCCCTCGATCGAATCGTTCGAGAGCTTGTCGACGATGGCAATGCCGATCGCCGACAGGATGAAGACACAATGGATGATGGTCTGCCACATCACGCCGGTTTCGGTGAAGTTGCTCCTGCCCGACATCAGCGCGCCCGCTTCGATGAAGGTGCGCAGCAGATGGATCGAGGAGATGCCGATGATCGCCATCGCGAGCTTGATCTTCAGCACGCTGGCGTTGACATGGCTCAGCCATTCCGGCTCGTCGGGATGTCCCTGCAGATTGAGCCGCGACACGAAGGTCTCGTAGCCGCCGACGATCACCATCACCAGCAGGTTCGAGATCATCACGACGTCGATCAGGCCGAGCACCGCCAGCATGATCTGCTGTTCGCTGAAATCGAACGAATGGGCGAACAGGTGCCACAGCTCCTTCAGGAACAGCAGGACATAGATGCCCTGGGCGATGATGAGGCCGACATAGAGCGGCACTTGCAGCCAGCGCGATCCGAAGATCAGCATGGGAACGGGACGCAGCGACCGGCGCTTCGCGCGGGCGGGCGCAGCCGACATGACGGACATGTTGGAATGCTCGCGGGATTCGATTTGCGGAGCGCTCTATCTACGCAATCCCGCGCGCGTGCAAAGTGACAACTGGCCGCAGATTGCGCCGCGATGCGGTCACGATCCTGCAAATGAAGCGGCGGTCGATCGCGGCACCCGGTTTCGACCGCGCGACGCAATCACCGCGTCAGCTTCTTGTACTTCACGCGGTGCGGAATGATGCTGTCTTGACCGAGCCGGCGCATCTTGTCCTTCTCATAGTCCTGGAAGTTGCCTTCGAACCATTCGACATGGCTGTCGCCTTCGAAGGCCAGGATATGGGTCGCGATGCGGTCGAGGAACCAGCGATCGTGGCTGATGATGACGGCGCAGCCGGCGAAATCCTCCAGCGCCTCTTCCAGCGCACGCAGCGTGTCGACGTCGAGGTCGTTGGTCGGTTCGTCGAGCAGCAGCACGTTGGCGCCCGACTTCAGCATCTTGGCGAGATGCACGCGGTTGCGCTCACCGCCGGACAGCGCCCCGACCTTCTTCTGCTGGTCGGCGCCCTTGAAGTTGAAGGCCGAGCAGTAGCCGCGCGAATTGACTTCCTTCTTGCCGAGCAGGATCAGCTCGTTGCCGCCGGAGATCTCCTCCCACACGGTCTTGTTGCCCTCGAGCGCGTCGCGCGACTGGTCGACATAGCCGAGATGCACGGTCTCGCCGACCGTGATGGTGCCCTTGTCCGGCTGCTCCTGCCTGGTGATCATCTTGAACAGCGTGGTCTTGCCGGCGCCGTTCGCGCCGATCACGCCGACGATGCCGCCGGGCGGCAGCTTGAAGGTGAGGTCGTCGATCAGGAGGCGGTCTGCAAAGCCCTTGCTGAGGCCCTCGAAGTCGACGACGTTGGCGCCAAGCCGCTCGGCGACCGGAATGATGATCTGCGCGGTCTGGGTCTGCTTCTCGCTCGCCTTCTTGAGCAGTTCCTCGTAGCGCTGGTAGCGCGCCTTCGACTTGGCCTGCCGGGCCTTCGGCGAGGATGCGACCCACTCCTGCTCGCGGGCCAGCGTCTTCTGGTGGGCGGCGTCCTCGCGGCCCTCCTGCTCGAGCCGCTTCTGCTTCTGCACCAGCCACGACGAGTAGTTGCCCTCGTAGGGAATGCCCCGGCCGCGGTCGAGCTCGAGGATCCAGCCCGTGACGTTGTCGAGGAAGTAGCGATCGTGGGTGACGATCAGGATCGCGCCCGGATACTGCCGCAGATGACCTTCCAGCCATGACACCGACTCGGCGTCGAGATGGTTGGTCGGCTCGTCGAGCAGCAGGAGCTCGGGCTGGTCGAGCAGCAGGCGGCACAGCGCGACGCGGCGACGTTCGCCGCCGGAGAGCTTCGTCACATCGGCGTCGTCGGGCGGGCAGCGCAGCGCGTCCATCGCCTGATCGACCTTGCTGTCGAGATCCCAGAGGCCCTGGGCCTCGATCTCGTCCTGCAGCTTGGTCATCTCATCCGCCGTCTCGTCCGAATAATTGACGGCAAGCTCGTTGTAGCGGTCCAGGATCGCCTTCTGCTTGGCGACGCCCTGCATCACGTTTTCGCGCACGGTAAGCGTGGCATCGAGCTGCGGTTCCTGCTCGAGATAGCCGACGCGGGCCCCCTCGGCGACCCAGGCCTCGCCGGTATATTCCTTGTCCAGGCCCGCCATGATCTTGAGCAGCGTCGACTTGCCCGAGCCGTTGACGCCGAGCACGCCGATCTTGGCGTCCGGGTAGAAGCTCAAATGGATGTTATCGAGCACCTTGCGGGTCGGGTAGCTCTTGGTCAGACCCTGCATGAAATAGACGAACTGGCGAGCCATCCGCGGTCCCTGGAATTGATCCGATGTAAGGAAATTTTGCTGCCGCCGATGTAGCGGCCGGCCCTCGAAAGCGCAACCGCGGGGCCCGGCGTTTTCCGTCCGTTCACCACGTTTCGTCGGTCCACCACGGGCGATTACGGGTTCGACACCATGTGTGCGCCGAATCACGACAATTGAAACCATCTTTTAATAAATCAGGCCAAAACTCGTTCTCAACGCCGAAAAACGGCAATTTTCGCGGCAAAACCGCGACCAAACAGTTGAGGCCGCGTCATGGCTAGCATCACTTCACCATCTCTCCCGCGCTCGAAAAGCGAGACGACGCTGTTCGCCGATCTCCGTGCCTCCTGGCACGCTTTCGTGACCAAGGCATTCAGCCCCTACCGGCCGGAACTGCACTACATGCGCGGCCCGGGCCCGGCCTGGCGCGCCAAGCACAAGGCATTGTCGCCGGCAGTGAACACGATGCTCGCCGAGATCCGCAGCGCGAAGGCGCGCAAGGCGTCTCCGTCGGCATAACAGCCGGTCCTTTTTGCAGCCGCGACCGCTTGCGCGCCCGCCCTTTGCGCGCGACCATGACGGGCTCTCCGGCGACGTTTGCCGCCGTTATCCTTGCCCCGAATGGACCTCCCGATGACGCGGCTCAGCTGTGCAATCCTCGACGATTATTTTGACCTCGCCCTCTCGGTGGCCGACTGGCCCAGGATCAAGGACCACGTCGACGTCACGGTGTTCGACAAGCCGTTCGCCAGCGAAGCCGAAGCCGCCGCCAAACTGAAGGGTTTCGAGATCATCTGCGCGATGCGCGAGCGCACGCCGTTTCCGCGCGCGTTATTCGATGCGCTGCCCCGGCTGAAGCTCCTGGTCACCTCGGGGATGCGCAACGCCGCGATCGACATGGAGGCGGCCAGGGATCGCAAGGTCGTGCTGTGCGGCACGCAATATGGCCGCGATCCCACAGCCGCGCTCACCATGGGCCTGATCCTGGAACTCACGCGCGGCATCGGCCGCGAGAACGCGCGGATGCATGCCGGCGAGCCCTGGCAGACCTTTGCCGGCACCGAGATCGAGGGCAAGACGCTCGGCATCGTCGGGCTCGGCAAGCTCGGCAGCAAGGTGGCCGGCATGGCCAAGGCGTTCGGCATGAACGTGATCGCCTGGAGCCCGAACCTGACATCGGAGAAATGCAAGGAGGCGGGCGTCGGCTATGCCGGCAAGGAGGAGTTGTTCGCAACCGCCGACATCGTCACCATCCATGTCGTGCTCAGCCCGCGCTCGCGCGGCCTGGTCGGTGCCGCCGATCTCGCGCGGATGAAGCCGACGGCTTACCTGGTCAACAGTTCGCGCGGGCCGCTCGTCGACGAGGACGCACTGGTCGAAGCGTTGAAGCAGAAGAGGATCGCCGGCGCCGGCATCGACGTGTTCGCGGTCGAGCCGCTGCCATCAGACCATCCGTTCCGCAAGCTCGACAATGTCGTGATCACGCCGCATCTCGGCTACGCGACACGCGAAGGCCTGCAGGCCCATTACGGCCAGATGGTCGAGTGCATCGATGCCTTCACCAAGGACGCCGAGCCGCCGCGGCGTCTGGCCTGAGATCGCGCCGGATCGACCAACAAAAAAGGCGCGCTGTCGGCGCGCCTTTTTCAAGAGAGCTACAGCTGGCTTATCGGACAGTAACCGGCGCGGGCAGCGGCTGCACCGAAGTCGGCTGCGTGCCCGGCAGCGGCACGACCGGGGCCGGTGCAGCTGATGCCATCGGGCTTTCGGGCGCAGCAGAAGCCGTTGCGGTGCCGGCTGACGGGTTGCCCGGCCAGACCACAACGCGGGTCCCAACCTTGACGCGGTCGAACAGGTCCGAGACGTCTTCGTTCAGCATGCCGATGCAGCCGGACGAGACGAACTTGCCGATGGTCGACGGCTGGTTGGTGCCGTGGATGCGGTACACGGTCGAGCCGAGATACATCGCGCGCGCGCCGAGCGGGTTGCCGGGTCCACCGGCCATGAAGCGCGGCAGGTAAGGCTGGCGCTCGATCATCTCCGGCGGCGGATGCCAATCCGGCCATTCGGCCTTGCGGGTGATCTTCTGCACGCCCGTCCAGGTGAAGCCATCGCGGCCGACGCGGACGCCGTAGCGGATCGCCCGTCCGTTGCCGAGGACGTAATAGAGGTAGGTGTTCGGCGTATCGACGATGATGGTGCCCGCGGGCTCCTTGGTCACGAACGAAACTTCCTGGCGGCGCAGGTTTGGCGCCAACTCGGCTGGGCCGGCTTCGGGCTGCTCATCCGGCGGCAGCGCCGCGATCTGAACCGGTCTGCCGTTGGCGTCGACGGGAGCCGACTGCGGAGGCACCGTTCCGGTGACGCCCGCGGCGGCGACGCCTTCGGGCGGACGCATGGCACCACGATCATCGCCGCCCGGATTGGCGGGGTAGACGACGTTTGCCGCCGGAACACCGTTGTCGGGATAGGCCGGCGGCGGAGCGCCCTGCGGACGGTTGGCATAGATCACCGGCGGCGGCCCCATCGGCCGGCCGTAGCGGGGATCATCGGGCGACATCACCGGGCCCGGAGGCGCACGGTCGGAGTAGACCGGCGGAGCATTCATCGGGCGGCCGTAACGCGGATCATCCGGTGACATCACCGGGCCGGGAGGCGGCAGAGCGGCTGCACCCTGTTGCGGCGCATCGTCATCGTCGAGTGAATCGAAATTCGGCAGGTTGCCCGGCGAATAGGGCTGGGGCGCGGCCGAATAGACCGGGGCCTGCGGAGCCGGGTAACCCTGCGCATGCGCAAGCGAGGTTGCCGCCACGCCGAGCGCCGCGGCAGCACAAATCGTCAGAATGCGATTGATCATCATCGTATTTGTATAGTCCCCAAGCCACACCGGACCGTTAACGGCCAGATGACGGAAGATCGCGGCGCATTCAAGACAATTCCGCGAAATTCAGCCCAATTCGGGCACTTTGTGATTGGCCGTGACGTTTGCGGCAAAGATGTCTCACGACTTGGCAAAGATTGTCCACGTGCCCAAAGTCATGAGTCGCGCGCATTTTGTAACAAACACGCTTCCGACCTTGCGATATTCTCGAATCAGCCTGATTCGCGTCTGCGACAACGGCATTCGTGTGGTCACCGCGTTCCCTTCCATCAGAACCTCCCGGTAGAAGAGGGAACCCGCGCCCATGCTTCCCGGCCTTCGTTTCCTGTTCGTGGCGATCGTGCTGGCGACCTCGCTCCTGGTGTTCGGGCTGGGTGCGGCGGCATTGTTCCGCGCCGCTCATGAGGAATTTGCCAGCATTCCGGCGCGCCGGGCTCCGCCAGAGCCGCAATTCGCGCAACAGCAACAGCCGGAAGCTCCGCCTGTTCTCGCCATGCTGCGCGTCGATCCGCCGCCAGCCGACGACGTGACAGCCGAGAGCCCGGCGCCGGTCGCCATTGCAACGCCCGAACCTGCGGCAGCCGCTGAGATCTCCCCGCCCGCCGAGCCCGACAAGATCGCCGCCGTGAAGACTGATGATCCGCCCTCCCCGGCAGCGGATAAGCCGGACACGCAGGCTGCTGAGACAGCCCCGCCGGCGCAGCCGGTCGAGGCTGCCGCTCCGACATCGCCCGTGGACGCAGAGGCGGATGCGGCCCCGGTTCAGCAACCTTCGCCGCCCTCCACCGACGTCGCGCCGGTCCCGGCTGAACCCAAGCTTGCCGTCGTGGCCGAGGCTCCGGCGGTGGCCAGCGAGCCCGTGCCGGTTGCTCCGGCGCCCGCAGTCGAGCCTGAACCCGCGGCCTCGCCATCACCCGAGGCGATCGCAGCCGAGAGCAGGATCGCCACGCTCGGCGGCCCCGAAGTCACCATTGCGCAGCCGGCGGCGACACCGAAGGTCAAGAAGAGGAAGAAGCGGGATCACAGTACGAGCAACAAGCCGGCGCATCGCAAGGAACGGCGGCGGATCGCCCGCGCGCACGTGTCGCAGCCGGCGGTTGCGCAACAGATCGATCCATTCGGCCAGCCGGTCCCGACCGCGCAGCGGCAATGACCCTCGATCAGGCCGGCCCCGTCGCGATCGGCGGGCCGCTCGCCTGGCCCCATTCCGACCAGGAGCCGTCATACAGTGCGGTGTCGGTGACGCCGAGCCGGTAGAGCGCAAGCGTCAGCACGCCGGCCGAAACGCCCGATCCGCAACTCGTCACGATCGGGGCGTCAAGCCTGACGCCGGCACCGGTGAACGCCGTGCGCAACTCGTCGAGCGGCTTCATTGCCCCAGTCGCAGCGTCGAACAGGTTGCCATAGGGCACGTTGCGGGCGCCCGGGATGTGGCCGGCGCGGATGCCCGGCCGCGGCTCGGCCGCACGGCCCTCGAAGCGATCGGCGGCACGCGCATCGATCACCTGCTCGGCACGGTTTCCGACATTGGCGATCATCTGCTCGATGCTGCGCACGCGCTTCGGATCGTAGCTCGCCTTGAAGGTTGCAGGTTTCGCCGTCACCTCGCCGCTCTCGACCGGCCGGCCCTCGGCGCGCCACTTCTTCAAGCCCCCATTGAGGATACGCACATTGCGATGGCCATAGGAGAGGAACATCCACCAGGCCCGCGGCGCGGCGACCCAGCCGCCGGCGTCGTAGATGACGACGGTGTCGGAATTGCCGACGCCGAGCGCACCGATATCGCGGCCGAACTGCTCGGCGCTCGGAAACATGTGCGGCAGCGGATTGGAATGATCGGATATGGCGTCGACGTCAAAGAACACCGCGCCCGGCAGGTGCGCGGCGAGGTAGTCGTCCTTCGGCAATGGCAATACGCCCGGCAGCTTGAAGGTCGCGTCGAGCACCTTGACATCGGCGTCACCGAGATGCGCGGCAAGCCAGTCGGTCGAAACAAGCGGATCGTCGGCAGTGGTCATGGAAGCACTTTCTTTTCGTCATTCCACGGCGCGACCAAGTCGCCAACCCGGAATGACGGTGAAGGGAATGGCAACAGCCGTCAGCCTTTCTTCTTCGGCTCCCACGCCTCGATCGGGCCGCCGGCATCGCGCCAGGCGGCGAAACCGCCGCCCATATGCGCGACCGGCTTCAGACCCATGTCCTTCGCGGTCTTGGCGGCGAGTGCCGAGCGCAGGCCGCCGGCGCAATGAAAGATGAACTTCTTGTCTTCCTGGAAGATCGGCTTGGCGTAGGGACTGTTCGGATCGATCCAGAACTCCAGCATGCCGCGCGTGCAGGAGAACGCGCCCGGGATCTTGCCGTCGCGCTCGATCTCGCGCGGATCGCGGATATCGACGATCACGACATCGTCCTTCCCGATCAGCGTGATCGCATCCTTGGCGCTGATGGTCTCGATCTCGGCATTGGCCTCGTCGATCATCGCCTTGATGCCGCGGTGAATGGTCTGGGCCATCGGACTCTCCCTCGATATTGGTGGCGCACCCGCCGACGCGCCGCGCGTTGTGCGCTTACCGCACCAGCTCCCGCATCGCATTCTCCAGACCCTCGATCGTGATCGGGAACATGCGCTCGGAGAAGATGCGGCGGATGATGGTGGTCGATTCCGAATAATCCCAATGCTTCTGCGCCACCGGATTGAGCCACACCGAATGCGGATAGGTGCGGATGATGCGGTCGAGCCAGACCGAGCCGGACTCCTCGTTGACGTGCTCGACCGAGCCGCCGGGAACCATGATCTCGTAAGGCGACATCGATGCGTCGCCGACGAACACCACCTTGTAGTCGTGGGGATATTTGTGCAGCACGTCCCAGGTTGGCGTGCGATCGGTGAAGCGCCGCTTGTTCTGCTTCCAGACGCCCTCATAGAGGCAGTTGTGGAAGTAGAAATATTCCATGTGCTTGAATTCGCTCTTGGCGGCCGAGAACAACTCCTCGACCTGCTCGATATGCGAATCCATCGAGCCGCCGATATCGAAGAAGACCAGCACCTTGACCGCGTTGCGCCGCTCCGGACGCATATGCACGTCGAGATAGCCGTGGTTGGCGGTCTCCTTGATCGTCGTGTCGAGGTCCAGTTCGTCGGGCGCCCCGGTGCGCGCGAACTTGCGCAGCCGCCTGAGCGCGACCTTGATGTTGCGGATGCCGAGCTCGACATTGCCGTCGAGATCCTTGAACTCGCGCTTGTCCCACACCTTCACGGCGCGGTTGTTGCGGTTCTTCTCCTGCCCGATACGCACGCCCTCGGGATTGTAGCCATGGGCGCCGAACGGCGAGGTTCCTGCCGTGCCGATCCACTTGCTGCCGCCCTGGTGACGGCCCTTCTGCTCCTCGAGGCGCTTCTTCAAGGTCTCCATGAGCTTGTCCCAGCCCATCGCCTCGATCTGCTTCTTCTCTTCCTCGGTGAGGTACTTCTCCGCGAGCTTCTTCAGCCACTCCTCGGGGATCTCGGCCTTGCCCATGGCGTCGAGCAGGCTTTCGAGCCCCTTGAACACGGTGCCGAACACGCGGTCGAACTTGTCGAGATTGCGCTCGTCCTTCACCAGGGCCGCGCGCGACAGATAGTAGAAGTTCTCGACCGTCTGTTCGGCGAGATCGGCGTCGAGCGCTTCCATCAGCGTCAGATATTCCCGTAGCGTCACGGGGACCTGGGCATCGCGCAGCGATGTGAAAAACTGCAGGAACATGGTTACTTAAATCGCCCGCCGGGCCGGTCGCGTCAAGGGCTCCGGCCCCGGCCCGGCCCGCGGATCAGCCATTCACTTTCACTTAACCACCCCCGCGACCTTCGGTCTGCGCCCCTGAAACGTGACGTTAAGATGGAACGTTGATCAAAGTAGGCTACACGACGCCCCTGGACCCGGCCGCCTTGCCCAGCACTAACTCCAAGCTGCCGAAACTGTTTTCGCCGACCGCGATCGTCGCGGCCGTGGTGACGGCGATGAGCGTCTGCGTGCTGGGGCTCCTGGTCTGGAAGGGGGTCGAGGCGCGAACGATGGCGCTGGCCCAGGGTGAACGCGACATCCGCAATCTCACCCATTCGCTGGCCGAGCAGGCCTCGCATTCGATCCAGGCCATCGATGTGGCCATGAGCGCCATGGTCGACCTCCTGAAATATCAGAAGCCGCGCGTCGACCGCTTCAACGCGGCGCTGCGCAAGACAGCCGACGCGCTGCCGCAGATCGGGGAAATCGGCGTGATCGATCCCGACGGCGTCAGGATCTATTCGTCCGCCGCGGAGCTGCCGGCGCACAACAATGCGGACCGCGACTACTTCATCGCGCATCGGGATTCGCCCGATCCGTCGCTGCACATCAGCGAGCCGCTGCAATCGCGCCTGACCGGTCAGCCGACCATCGTGCTCTCGCGCCGCATCACCAGGGAAGACGGCAGCTTCGGCGGCGTGTTGTTCGCGACCATCGAGAGCCGCTACTTCGACAACTTCTACCAGGCCTTCAAATTCGGTCCGCACGCGGGAATCACCCTGCTTCGCCTCGATGGCGTCGTTCTCGCGCACTGGCCGGCAGGCAGATGGAACAGGGAGGTCTCCGCGGACTTCAGGGCCGCGATCGAGCAGGATCGAGCCGGCTATACCAAGACCACGTCGCCGTTCGACGGGCGCGATAAATATCTCGGCTTCGAGCGCGCGTCCCAATACCCGATCGTGGTCACCGTGGCGCTGCCGGAAGAGCAGGTCCTCGCCGCGTGGCATGAGGACTTGAAGAACGACCTGCTTGTCGCCGTGATCCTGATGGGAAGCGTCGTCCTGTTTGCGATCCTGCTTGCGAAGGAATTCGGCAAGCGCGCGACGGTCGCGCGGATGCTGCGCGAGCGCGAGGCGCGCTACCGGCTGCTTGCCGACAACATCGCCGACGTCGTGATCCTGCTCGACCGCAACGGCTACTTCCTGTTCGTGTCGCAGTCCGTCGAGACCATCCTCGGCCTCAAGGCCGACGAACTGATCGGCAAATCCTGCTTCGAGTTCGTGCATCGCGACAACCTCGCCGACGTGACGCGGGCCACATCGGAATTGAGGGACTGGACCACGACCAAGACCGTGCAGTTCAGGACCTTCCGCGCCGACAGGTCCGAGATCTGGGTCGAGATCAACTTCAAGCTTGCCGGCGCGGCGGATGATCACCGCGCCATCGAGGTCGTCGGCGTACTGCGCGACGTGTCCGAGCGGCGCAAGATGGAGGACGAACTCAACGCCCTGAATGTGCGCCTCGCCGAACTTGCGACCACCGATGGCCTGACCGGGCTCGCCAACCGGCGCAGCTTCGACAATGCGCTGCCGCGGGAATTCCGCGACCGAGAGCAGATCTCCATCATCATGATCGATATCGACCACTTCAAGGGCTTCAACGACAGCAACGGCCATCAGGCCGGCGATGAATGCCTGCGTCGCGTGGCCCGCGTGATCGCAGACGCCACCGACAGCACGTCGGCGCTGGCGGCGCGCTATGGCGGCGAGGAGTTCGCGGTGATCCTGCCCGGCGTCGGCGAACAAGGCGCGTTCATGGTTGCGGAAGTCATGCGTCTCGCTGTGCGCTCGCTCGCGATCGCCAACCCGGCCGCGGATTGTGGCGTGGTCTCGATCAGTCTCGGCATCGCGAGCCGCACGGCCACGACCGCCGATGAGGCCGCCCTGCTCGGCGAGGCCGATGCCGCCCTTTACGAGGCCAAGCACTCGGGACGCAATCGTACCGTGCTTGCCTCCTCGCTCACGGGCGGCGGTCATTCCGCAGGGCGGAAACAGTACGCCTGACATACTATGCACGGGCCGCCGCCCTGGTACCGCTGCGCTGCGGAATCCGCGCTAGACCGCCCGGCTTTTTCAACTAGAATTGTATGTGACAAGACATTGGACAGGACAAGTGACCGCTGCGAGAGCGGTCTTTTCGTGTGGAGGCCGAGGCGTCCCGCGAACGAACCAAGGCAAACAGATAGATGAAATTCACGGGAACCAAGGACTACGTCGCCACCGATGACCTCAAGGTCGCCGTCAATGCCGCCATCGTGCTCGAGCGCCCGCTGCTGGTGAAGGGCGAGCCCGGCACCGGCAAGACCGTGCTGGCCGAGGAAGTCGCCAAGGCGATCGACGCGCCGCTTTTGACCTGGCACATCAAGTCGACCACCAAGGCGCAGCAGGGACTCTACGAATATGACGCGGTGTCGCGCCTGCGCGACAGCCAGCTCGGCGACGCCAGGGTCTCGGACATCAAGAACTACATCAAGCGCGGCAAGCTGTGGGACGCCTTCACCCATGAGAAGCGTCCGGTGCTCCTGATCGACGAGATCGACAAGGCCGACATCGAATTCCCCAACGACCTCCTGCTCGAGCTCGATCGCATGGAGTTCCACGTCTACGAGACGGGCGAGAACATCAAGGCGAAGCTTCGCCCTATCGTGATGATCACATCGAACAACGAGAAGGAGCTTCCGGACGCGTTCCTGCGCCGCTGCTTCTTCCACTACATCAAGTTCCCCGACGCCGACACCATGGGCAAGATCGTCGACGTGCACTTCCCCGGCATCAAGAAACGCCTGGTGGAAGAAGCGCTGCGCATCTTCTTCGAGGTGCGCGAGGTGCCGGGCCTGAAGAAGAAGCCCTCGACCTCCGAGTTGCTCGACTGGCTCAAGCTGCTCCTGAACGAGGACATCACCCCCGAGATGCTGCGCGAGCGCGATCCGCGCAAGCTGATCCCGCCGCTGCACGGCGCGCTGCTCAAGAACGAGCAGGACGTGCATCTGTTCGAGCGGCTGGCGTTCCTGAGCCGCCGCGAAGTCTAGTTCCGAGATCGGCAACCGCCGGGGCCCTCGCTCCGGCGTTTTGCGTCCACGTCCGAACCAACAAGAAGACAGGGAAGATGAACGTCCAGACCCAGATCCGGGCCGCCGAGCCCGTCACCACAGAGCATTTCGACGTCCTGGTCGCGGGCGCCGGCATCTCCGGCGTCGGCGCCGCCTATCACCTCACGACGCAATGCCCGGGCACCAGCTTCGTGGTGCTGGAGACGCAGAAGACGTTCGGCGGCACCTGGTCCACCCACCGCTATCCCGGGATACGCTCCGACAGTGACCTGCACACGTTCGGCTATCGCTTCAAGCCGTGGACCAGCGCGCCGATCGCGAGCGCAGCCGAGATCCTGAAATACATGGGCGAGGTGATCGAGGAGAACGATCTCGCACGCCACATCCGCTATCGCCACACCATCACCGCGGCGAAATGGTCGAACGAGACCAATCTCTGGACCATCGATGCTGTCAGGATCGACACCGGCGAGCGGCTGCGCTTCACCACCAACTTCTTCTGGATGTGCCAGGGCTATTACCGCCATGCCGAGGGCTACACCCCCGAATGGACCGACATGGCGAAGTTCAAGGGCCCGATCATCCATCCGCAGAAATGGCCCGAGGATCTCGACTACAAGGGCAAGCGCGTGGTCGTGATCGGCTCCGGCGCCACCGCCGCGACGCTGATCCCGGCGATGGCCGACGATGCCGGCCACGTCACCATGCTGCAACGCTCGCCGACCTATTTCCGCACCGGCCGCAACGCGATCGAGATCGCCGAGGAGCTGCGCAGGCTGCAGGTCGACGAGCACTGGATCCACGAGATCACCCGCCGCAAGATCCTGTTCGAGCAGGACGCCTTCACCAAGCGCACGTTTGTCGACCCCGAGGGCGCCAAGAAGGATCTGCTGGCGGCGGTCGAGGCCGTTCTCGGCAAGGACTACGATATCGCGACGCACTTCACGCCGAGCTACCGGCCGTGGCGACAGCGCATCGCCTTCGTCCCCGATGCCGACCTCTTCCATGCCATCAAGGGCGGTAAGGCGTCCGTCGTCACCGACGAGATCGACCGCTTCACCGAGAAGGGCATCCTGCTGAAGTCCGGCAAGGAACTCGAGGCCGACATCATCATCACCGCGACCGGCTTTCATCTCTCGGCCAACGGCGATATCGACTTCGAGATCGACGGCAAGCCGCTCGATTTCAAGGACACCGTGACCTATCGCGGCATGATGTTCACCGGCGTGCCGAACCTGGTCTGGGTGTTCGGCTATTTCCGCGCCAGCTGGACTTTGCGCGTCGACCTCGTCGCCGACTTCGTCTGCCGCATGCTCAACCACATGAAGGAGACCGGCGCGAACAAGGTAACGCCGGCGCTGCGGCCCGAGGATCACAACATGCCGCTGCTGCCGTGGATCGATCCGGAGAATTTCAACCCCGGATACATGATGCGCGGCATGCACCTGCTGCCGAAGCGCGGCGACAAGCCGGAATGGCAGCACAACCAGGACTACTGGGCGGAGAAGGACGAATTCCCGGCGATCGACCTGAAGGACAAGGCGTTCGTCTACGGCTGAGCTCCTGATCTTGCCCTTCTCCCCGCTTGCGGGGAGAAGGTCGGGATGAGGGGGACCCTCAACGAACTCAGTGCGTGGACGGTCTCCTCACCCGAAATTCGCGTCTCGCGAATTTCGACCTCTCCCCGCACGCGGGGCGATAGCGAAACCCCTCACGCATATTCCGGCAGTTTCGCCGCCGCCTCCGGCGTCTTGCCGCGGATCATGTCGGAGGCCTTGTCGGCGATCATCAGCGTCGACGCATTGAGATTAGCCGAGATCATCCGCGGCATGATCGAGGCGTCGATCACGCGGAGGCCCTCCATGCCGTGGACGCGAAGCTGGTCGTCGACCACGGCCCAGGACGCATTCGCAGGCCCCATCCGGCAGGTGCAGCCGGGATGGAAGGTCGTGGTGCCGCGCTCGGTCGCGGCGGCGAGGAATTCGTCGTCGCTCTGCACCTTCGGGCCCGGAAAATCCTCGTAGGCGAAATACGGCTTGAGCGGATCGGAGGCGAGCAGCCGCCGCGCCAGCCTCATGCCGGCGACGACGACGCGGCGGTCGAGCTCTTCGGTGAGATAGTTGGTCTGGATGATCGGCGGCTGGAACGGATCGGCCGAGCGGATGCGGACGTAGCCGCGGCTCTCCGGCCGCTGCTGCCAGGAGGCAACCGTCATGCCGGGCTCGTCCTCGAGCTGGCCCTGCACGCCCTCCTTGTAGCTCGCCGGCGTGAAGGTGAGCTGCAAATCCGAGCTCTCGGTCGTCTCCCCCGAGCGCCAGAAGCAGTAGACCATGGTCGGCGACAGCGACAGCAAGCCGCGCCGCGTCGTCGCCCATTTCAGCGCCTCGACCCAGAGACTGAGGCCGCGGCGCAGCTCGTTGATGGTCCTGATATTCTTGACCCGCGCCACCGAGCGCGGCGCGTAGTGGTCCTGCAAGCCCTCACCGACACCCGGCAGCGCGTGGCGCACCTCGATGCCGTGCGACCTCAACAGATCAGGCGAACCGACGCCGGAGAGCTGCAACAGCTGCGGCGAGTTGTAGGCGCCACCGGAGAGGATGACCTCCTTGGTGGCGCGGATCTCCAGCGGATCGCCGTATTTGCCGCCGCGATTGTAGCGAACGCCGACCGCGCGCTTGCCCTCGAAGATGATGCCGGTGACGTGCGCATGGGTGCGCACGTCGACATTCGGCCGCTTGCGCGCCGGATGCAGATAGGCGGTTGCCGCGCTGACCCGCAATCCATTCTGGATGGTGCGCTGGCAATAGGAGACGCCCTCCTGGATCTGGCCGTTGTAGTCGGGGTTGCGCGGAATGCCGAGGCTGACGGCGCCGTTCATGAAGGCTTCGCAGAGCGGGTCCTGCCAGTCCATGGTGGTGACTGTGAGATTGCCGTCGCGGCCACGATAGGTGTCGTCGCCCTCGCCTATCCGCCGCTCCATCCGCCGGAAATAGGGCAGCACGTCGGGATAGCCCCAACCGCGATTGCCGAGCTGTGCCCAGGTGTCGAAATCCTGGCGCTGGCCGCGGTTGTAGATATGGCCGTTGATCGAGGATGAGCCGCCCAGCGTCTTGCCGCGCGGCGCATAGATGCTGCGCCCTCCGGTGTAGGGACCGACCTCCTGCTGGTAGGCCCAGTTCACGCTCTTCATGTGGAAGGTCTTGATGAAGCCGGCCGGCAAATGGATGTAGGGATGCCAGTCGCTCGGCCCCGCCTCCAGCACGCAGACGCGCATCGCAGCGTCGTCACTCAGGCGGTTGGTCAGCACGCTCCCCGCGGAGCCTGCGCCGATGATCACATAATCGAACGTTTCCATCGTCTCGTTTCTGGCGCTGACGTCGCGGTCAGCGCGCCTTTTCGTTGAGCTGATAGTCGAGATGGGCCTTCACTGTCGGCCATTCGCTGGCGATGATGCTGTAAACCACGGTGTCGCGCAACGAGCCGTTGGGCGAGATCTGGTGGCTGCGCAGGATGCCGTCCTGCTTGGCGCCGAGGCGCTCGATGGCGCGGCGGCTCTGATGATTGAAGAAGTGCGTGCGGAATTCCACCGCGATGCAATCGAGCGTTTCGAACGCATGGGTGAGCAGCAGCAGCTTGCACTGCGTATTGACCGCGCTGCGCTGCACACGCCTGGCGTACCAGGTCGAGCCGATCTCGACCCGGCGGTTCGGCGTGTCGACATTCATGTAGGTGGTCATGCCCGAGATTTGGCCGGCGGCGTCGAACACCGTGAACGGCAGCATCGAGCCGGCCGCCTGCAAGCCCGGCCGGCGGTCGATCTCCTTCTTCATGTTCTCCGGCTTCGGAATCGAGGTGTACCAGAGCTTCCACAGCTCGCCGTCCTCAGCGGCGTCGGTCAGTCCCTCGATCTGATCGTGCGACAGCGGCTCAAGCCGCGCATGCTCGCCGCGCAGGGTCACCGGTTCAAGCCAGGGCATTCTGTCGTCCTTTCCGTCATTGCGAGGAGCGATGACCGAAGCAATCCATCGCTCCGCACATGTTGAAGCACGGATTGCCTCGCTTCGCCCGCAATGACGTTGTTACATCATTTGTTCAAGAAGTTGAGCGGCAATCCGGGCCGCGGCCAGTCCATCGCGATCAGTTCGCCCTTGCCCGACAGCGTGATGTAGGCGGTTTTCAGCTCGGGGCCGCCGAAGGCGATGTTGGTGGTGACACGGTCACCGGTCGGCACCTGCTCGACCAGGGCGCCGTCGGGCGCGATCACCGAGATACAGCCAGAGACCAGCGTCGCGACGCAGACATTTCCGCTCGCTTCCACCGCCAGCGAGTCGAACATCTGATAGCCGCCGAGGCCTGCGATCGGCTTGCCGCGCTCGCCGCGATAGATCACGTCGCGCGGCTTGACCACACCGGGCTCCGAGAGCTCGTAGGCCCAAAGCCGCGCGGTCGGGGTTTCCGCGATGTAGACGGTCTTTTCGTCCGGCGACAGCCCGATGCCGTTGGCCGGCAGCACGCCGTGCACGGCCTCGACGATCTCGCTCATGCCCGGCTTCAGATAATAGAACGCGCCGACATCCATGTCGCGGGCGCGGCGCTTGCCGAGATCGGAGAACCACAGCCCGCCCTGGCGGTCGAACACCAGATCGTTCGGCCCGCGCAGCTCATGCTCGCCGCATTTCGTCACCACGGACTCGACCTTGCCGGATTGCAGGTCGACGCGCTGGATCGAGCCGCCCAGATAATCTCCCGGCTGCGGTCCCGGCATGATCATCTTGCCGGTCGGGATCCATGAGAAGCCGCCATTGTTGCAGACATAGATCTTGCCGTCCGGGCCGAGCGCCGCGCCGTTCGGGCCGCCCGGCACCTTCGCCACGATTTCCTTGCGGCCGTCGGGATAGACCCGGGTCAGACGCTGGCCTCGGATCTCGACCAGCACGACCGACCCGTCGGGCATGACGACCGGACCTTCAGGAAACTCGAGATCAGTGGCGAGAACACGGATATTGGCCATGGCATCCTCCCGGCTCGTTGGCTGCCGGCGGAGTCCAGGGGTCCCGCACGCGCAACATGTTGTTTCGCCCCGTTATGGCAAAGTCGTTCCGCCTTGCCAAGCAATCGCGGGCGCAACGCTGCCCGGCACTTGCACGGTGTCATCACCCGCGCATTGTCTAGACCACCGGCACCCAGATCTCCAATCCGCCATAGCCGGTGCTCGGATCGAATTTCTCGTCATAGCGCTCGAAGTTCGGCGCATCGGCGACCTTCATGCCGGACTGCGGCAGCCACCGATTCCAGATCGTGTTGACGGTGCGGCGGATGGTCGAGATGTGGTCCGCATGGGTGAAGACGAGGTATTTCTGCTCGGGAATCCGGACGCGGGCGAATTCGCGCGGCAGGTCGGAGAAATCTGCGACCTCGAGGCCGGCGATGTAATCGAAATTGCCGGCATCGTCGCCGTTGCAACAGACGCCATAGGCGATCTTGCCGACGGGCCGCGGAATCGCGGCGTGCTGCATATGGAATTCATGCCACTGGTTCGGGATGCCGGCGGTAGAGCCGTTCGCATGATTGTAGCGCTCGCCGATACCGGCGACGAGGAACGCCTTGCCGTGAGCAACGCGCGGCGGGTCGATATGATCGAGGGCTGTCGAGATCATGGTGATCGGCTCCTGCAGCTTGAGCTTCTTCAGGCACGTCGTCGCGCGGACCGTCTCGGGCGTGACACCGAAATGGTCGCGGAACGCGCGGGTGAATGCTTCGTGGGAGCCGTAATCCGCATCCAGCGCCAGGGTCAGGATATCGGGCGCGCCCGCGGCGAGCTGGTGCGCCGCCTCGCTGAGTCGACGCGCACGCACATAGCGCATGACCGAAAATCCCGTTGCCTCCGCGAATGCGCGGACAAGATGAAAGCGCGAAACGCCGGCGATCGTCGAAATCTCGTCGAGCGTCAACGCCGTGCCGAGATGGCTCTCGATATACCAGAGCGCTTTCTGGGCTGGATTCATCCGCAACAACTCTCTTTCGAAGCACTCACATCATGCTCGCGTGCTGCACGTGGCATTTGACAGTCCTTGCGGTTCCGCTCCACGGAAATCTACTCCGAAGGCATCGCTGGTAACATGGCCGCAACCATGCATACTTGACGCTGCATCGATCCGACGGCTCACCCAAGCTGCCCCACAATCAAGACTGCATGAGCCGCGGCCAGCATGTCAGGGAGGACAATGATGCACCAGCGACTCTTGAGCTATGCCCGATCCGCTGCGCTTGCGGGATGCCTTGCAATCGGCGTCGCAGGCGCAGCCAATGCGCAAAAAGCCTACGATCCGGGCGCGACCGACACCGAGATCAAGATCGGCAACATCATGCCCTATTCGGGCCCGGCCTCCGCCTACGCCACCATCGGCAAGACCGAAGCGGCCTATTTCAAGAAGGTCAACAGCGAAGGCGGCATCAATGGTCGCAAGATCAGCTTCATCTCCTATGACGACGCCTACTCGCCTCCCAAGATGGTCGAGCAGGCGCGCAAGCTGGTCGAGAGCGACGAGGTGCTGTTGATCTTCAACCCGCTGGGCACGCCCGGCAACTCGGCGATCCAGAAATACATGAACGCCAAGAAGGTGCCGCAGCTTTTCGTCTCGACCGGCGCCGCCAAGTGGAACGACCCGAAGGACTTCCCGTGGACCATGGGCTGGCAACCCAGCTACCAGGTCGAGGCGCGCATCTACGCCAAGTACATCCTCAAGAACTATCCGGGCAAGACGATCGGCGTGCTCTACCAGAACGACGATTTCGGCAAGGACTACCTGATCGGCCTGCAGGAAGGGCTCGGCGACGAAGCCAAGAAGCTGATCGTGATCGAATCATCCTACGAGACGTCGTCGCCGACGGTCGACTCGCAGATCGTGCAGATCAAGGGCGCCAATCCGGACATCTTCATCAACATCGCGACGCCCAAATTCGCCGCGCAGGCGATCAAGAAGGTCGCGGAGCTCGATTGGCATCCGGTGCAGTTCCTGACCAACGTTTCCGCCTCGATCGGTGGCGTGATGAAGCCGGCCGGGTATGAGGCGAGCCAGGGCGTGCTGTCCACGCAGTACCTGAAGGATCCCAAGGATCCCGGCTGGAAGAACGACCCGGCGATGGTCGAATGGCGCGCCTTCATGACCAAGTGGTATCCCGAAGGCGACCAGGACGACGCCGCGACCGTGTTCGGCTACGGCGTTGCCAAGGGTCTCGAGCACGTGCTCAAGCAGTGCGGTGACAACCTGACCCGCGCCAACGTGATGAAGCAGGCAGCCAGCATGAACTTCGAGATCGGCATCTTCCTGCCGGGCACCAAGATCAAGACCAGCGCCGATGACTTCGCGCCGATCGAGCAGCTGCAGATGATGCGGTTCAAGGGCGAGAGCTGGGAGCTGTTCGGCCCGATGATGAGCGGCGAGAAGGGCGCGTAGGGCTCCGGCCAGGCGTCTGCCGTCATTGCGAACGACGCGAAGCAATCCGTTGCCTGCTCGCAGGAGGACGAATGGATTGCTTCGTCGCATCCTCGCAATGACGATCCGGTGGCACTTGCGCGAGAGAGGGCAACAACGATGAAAATCACCGACGTCCGCGCCCACCATATCCGCATCCCCTATGACGCAGGGCCTGCGAGCTTCCGCCAGGGCGCCTCCGCGATCTCCGCGCTCGACATGGTCGTGGTCGAGGTCTCGACCGATGGCGGCCTGACCGGCTGGGGCGATGCCTTCGCCTATGTCTGCCCGAAGACGAGCTGCATGGCGGTGACCGAGATGATCGCACCGCAGGCACGTGGCCTCGAGGTGCCGGACGCCACGGCAATTCCCGCCGCGATGGAGCAGGTTCAGCGCAATCTGCATCTGTTCGGCCGCTACGGCATCACGATGTTCGCGATCTCGGCGCTCGACATCGCGCTGTGGGATCTCGCCGGCAAGGTGAAGGGCGTGCCGCTGCACCGGTTGATCGGCGGCGCGAAGCGCACCACGATTCCGGCCTATGCGAGCCTGATGCGGATCGGGGTGCCGGAGCAGATCGCGGGCGAATGCAGCAAGGCGATCCAGTCAGGCTATTCCGCGATCAAGCTGCACGAAACCACGGTGCCTGCGGTCGCCGCCGCGCGCAAGGCGATCGGCACCGGCGTGCCGCTGATGGTCGACATGAACTGCCCGCTCGATGGGCCGGCCGCGATCCGCTTCGCCCATGATTGCAGAGCGTCCGCACCCATGTTCCTGGAGGAGCCGGTCTGGCCGCCTGAGGATTTTGCGACATTGGCCGAGGTGCGCAAGCAGGGCGGGCTCGACATCGCCGCCGGCGAGAACGCCTGCACCGTGCATCAATTCCGCCAGATGATCGAGGCCGGTGCCGTCAGCCACGCCCAGCCCTCGGTGATCAAGGTCGGTGGCATCACCGAATTCCTTGCAGTGGCCGAGCTCGCCGACCAGCGTGGCGTTCAGGTCATTCCGCACTCGCCCTATTTCGGGCCCGGCTTCCTCGCCACCCTGCACCTGATGGCGATCCGCGATGCCGGCCTGATCGAAATGTTCTTCATGAATCGCCCGGCCTGTCTGTGGGGTGGCCGCATCGACGTCGACGAGAGCGGCCACGTCGCCGTGCCGCAGGGGCCGGGACTGGGCTACGAGCCGGACAGGGATGTGATGCAGCAATATCGGGTGGCGTGAGCGCATTCCGGGCCTCAGAAGCAATCCACCTGTCCACGAGTGAGGAGAGATGGATTGCTTGGTCGGGTCAACGCATTGCAATTCTGTCGCGGGCTCCTCGCAATGACGGGACCTACTTCGCGCTCTCCTTCGCTGCGGGCACGGCATCCTTCGCCGGCGATGCGTCGGCTTTCTTCTTCAGATCGTCGGCGAGCTTGCCCTGCGCGGTCTGCAGATCCGCGACGAGCTTCTGCAAGCTCGCGACCGTGCCCTTCAGAGTTTCGATCTGGCGATTAGCCGCATCCAGCTTCTGCTGATGATCCGATGTGAGCTTGCTGATCGTCTTCTGCAGGAAGTCGACATTGCTTTGCAGGCAGCTGGTGCGCCGCTCCATGGTTTTCTCGACGGTGCAGATCTCGATACCGGGAACATCCTGCGCGCCGGCACGTCCGCCGACGCCGAGCGCGAGCGGCATCAACATTGCAAGGCCCACGGCAGGAGCCACACGAACAACCAGACGAGCGATCATCACCATCCCCAACCAGGCGCGCCGTTCACAGCTTTGTGCATGCGGCGCGGAAAGCACGGCAGACATACCACACTGAAACCGCATTCAAGCGGTGTGCTTGGGGATGACGAAACTCCCGTGTTGGGACGGGAGCTTGGGAACTTATTTGGTTCGATCCCTTTTGGCTCGACCTTGGGCACCGGAGACAAATCACATGGCAACCCGCGAAAAACGGCTGGCGCAGTTCGATGGCAATGGCGAGCCTTCACCCAACCAGCGCGTGGAAGTGCTTTGTGAGGATCACAGCGGAACGTATCAGCTGCCGTTCGCCTGCCGCTTTGTCGACGGCCAGTGGCGCAATGACGCGACCGGCGGCGCGCTGGAGGCCAATGTCATCGCCTGGCGCATGCCGCGCGACAAGGCCGAGAAGCCAGCGGGCGTGGCCTGAAGCCCGCTGCGCTGTTTCAAAACGCGACGCGACCACCTGTCTTCTTAAGAATCGGAACGCGGCTGGAACGAACCGCGTCCGAATCACTGATTGAGCGCCGTACTCCGTTGTTCACGGCTAGATGTGGCCATGAGGCCGAGACGGCGCACCACATACAGAAGCATGACGATCGGCCGCACCCAGCGGCCGACGACAAAGGTTAATTCTTCCGCTGACGACATGGCAGCTCCTATTGCACTCACGCCCAGGGCGTGGGCGGAGGCACCTTGTCGGTGCCCGGATCGACGTCGATGGTCTTGAAATCGGCAGGGCTGACGATTTCGAGGTATTCCATGTCCTTGGAGTAATCGAACAGGTAGTGGGTGATGCCGGGACGCTGATGCACGACGTCGCCGGCCTGGACCAGCGTCTCCTTGTCCTCGTACATGAAGCGCGCCCAGCCCTTGGTCATGATGACGATCTGGAACTCGCAAAGATGCTTGTGCCAGCCGGTGCCCACTTCCGGCGGCAGGTCGGGATTGGCCTTGACCAGATGGCAGATCACCTGCCCGCCGGTGGCGTCGGCAATCCCGAGATCGCGATACAGGAAGAAGTCGCGCAGACCCCCGCCCTTGAACTCGGTGTCACCGGGTTTGACGTGGGAGAATTTACTGACGACGGCTGGTTGGTTCATCGGAGCCTCCACGGTTCTCGTATCAGCGAGATCGCGGCGCGGCTCGGCGTCCAAATTTTCGGCAGCGTCGCATCGTCGCGGTCACAGCTTCGCGACTGCCATGCGAAATCCTTGCCAGCCGCGCTGCACTGCGGCGATCCAGCGCCCGCGCCATGGCCCTATCCGCGGAAGCATTTGCCGTAAAGCGTGAATTCGCGTTCTGCTGATACCGTGTGGCTTCACGGCATGATCCGCGCGGCCGCCGAAAGGCGCCGCTGGTGGCACATCGCCTGAGCAACGCCTGCCCGGCGCGTGAGCCGCCGCTGCGGAGAGGTCGGGCAACGGACTGCCTAATATTCGACCTCGAGCTCCTCGACATCGGCGGGCTCGGCCTTGGCCGCCTCGATCCATTCGAGCATCTCGGGCATCGTCATGATGGTCTTGGCATAGGCCGCAAGAAGCGGCTCGAGTTTCACATCATAGGTCATGAAGCGGGTGACCACGGGCGCATACATCGCATCCGCCATGGTGCGGCGCTCGCCGAACAGGAACGGCCCGCCCGATCCGGCGAGGCAGTCGCGCCAGATGGTGCAGACCCGGTCGATATCTGCCTGCGCGCGCGACCAGATCTTGAAGCCGGGAAAGTGCCCCTTGAGGTTGACCGGCAGCGAGGCGCGCAGGGTCGTGAAACCGGAATGGATTTCACCCGAGATCGAGCGGCAATGCGCGCGCTGCACCCGGTCCTCCGGCAGCAGGCCGGCCTGCGGCACGAGTTCGTTGAGATATTCCGCGATCGCCAGCGTGTCCCAGACGGTAGCGCCGTCATGGCGCAGGCAGGGCACCAGGATCGAGGACGACAGCAGCAACAGCTCGGCACGGGCCGAGGCGTCATCGGGAGCGGTGACGACCTCCTCGAAGTCGAGGCCGGAGAACTTCGCCAGCAGCCAGCCGCGCAGGGACCAGGACGAGTAGTTCTTGCTGCTGATGGTGAGTGTCGTTGTCGCCATGCCCATTCCTCACGCCTGCACGCCCGGCACTTGAGCCCAGACCCGAGCCGAAGACCCGGGCACCGGTCGGTTTTGCAGCAAGCGACGTGCCAATTTGCCGGGCGGCCTGCCTCCGCTCTGGCGTCGATATTGCATGGCCAGCCGGGCAAGGGCGGATGGCGTATGATGTCAATGATGTACCAAGCCTATCAGAACCACATGGACCTCACGGCGCCCTGGCGGTCCGGGGCCGCAGCGGCGCTGAAATACCTCAACCTGGTGCCGCAGGGCGTCTCCGACCGGGTGTTCGGCCGGCTTGCCGCCGCACTCGAATTGATCTCCCGCTCCACCCTCACCTACACCCGTCCGGACTACGCGATCGGCAGCGTCGTGGTCGGCAACAGGGAATTGCAGGTCACCGAAGAGGTCGCCTACGCGACGCCGTTCGGCTCCCTGCTGCATTTCAGGAAGGTGGACGGGCCGGAGCAGCCGCGGCTGCTGCTGGTGGCGCCGATGTCCGGGCATTTCGCGACGCTGTTGCGCGGCACCGTGAAAACGCTGCTGCAGGACCACGACGTCTACATCACCGACTGGCACAATCCGCGCGATATCCCGCGCGACGCCGGCCGCTTCGGGCTGGAGGACTACACCGACCACCTGATCGACTTCCTCGACAAGCTCGGCCCCCGCGCGCATATGGTGGCGATCTGCCAGCCCTCGGTCTCGGCGCTGGCGGCGGCGGCCGTGATGTCGGAGGATAACCATCCCGCCCGGCCCGCCTCGCTGACGCTGATGGCCGGACCGATCGACACCCGGATCCAGCCGACCAAGGTCAATGAATTCGCCAAGGCCAAGCCGATCGAGTGGTTCGAGCACAACCTGATCAACTACGTGCCGATGCAGTGTCGCGGCGCGCTCCGCAAGGTGTATCCCGGCTTCGTGCAGCTTACAGCCTTCGTCTCGATGAACCTCGAGCGGCACATCAAGCAGCACATCGACCTCGCCCGGCACATTGCCAAGGGCGAGACCGACAAGGCCGAGGTGATCAGGACATTCTACGACGAATATTTCGCAGTCATGGACCTGCCGGCGGAATTCTACATCGAGACCGTGCGCGACGTATTCCAGGAGCATCTGCTGCCGCAGGGCCGGTTGATGCATCGCGGCCGCCCGGTGAACCCGGCCGCGATCAAGCGCATGGGGCTGATGACGGTCGAGGGCGAGAAGGACGATATCTGCTCGATCGGCCAGACGCTCGCAGCCCAGGACCTCTGCACGGGGGTGCGGACCTATCGCAAGGTGCACCACATGCAGGCCGGCGTCGGTCATTACGGCGTGTTCTCCGGAAAACGCTGGAACAACGAGATCTATCCGCTGCTGCGCGATTTCGTGCACGTGAATTCGTGAGAGGGCTTGCGCTCTTCCGTAGCCCGGATGGAGCGAAGCGCAATCCGGGAAAGCGTTTCCGCGGAGAAGCAGGCCCCGGATTTCGCTGCGCTCCATCCGGGCTGCGGAATCTCGCGTTCTGTGATCGCTCTATCGACGTCATTGCGAGCGACCTGACTTGTCCGCCGAAGCCTTGGCGAAAACGGCGGCAATCCATGCATCCGACGATGTGAAATGACGGATAGGCCGAACGCCTAGTCACGCCCCTTTCCCAACGATAGTCTCCCCGCCACGACGACCCCCTCGCTTCCAAGAATCGTCCCGGGAGAAACCTCCATGCGCCGCCCTGCCTTCCGCACCTTCGCGCTCGCCTTTCTCAGCGCCCTCGCCCTCACCTCGGCTGCCTCCGCCGCCGAAGTCCACGTCATGATCTCGGGCGGGCTGACGGCGGCCTACAAGGCGCTGGTGCCGGAGTTCGAGCGCAAGACCGGGCACAAGGTCGTCACCGCCTTCGGGCCATCGATGGGCACCACCACAAACGCCATTCCGGTGCGGCTGGAGCGCGGCGAGCCGGCGGACGTGCTGATCATGGTCGGATACGCGCTCGGCGACCTCATCAAGCAGGGCAAGGTGGAGGCCTCCAGCCGCGTCGACCTCGTCAAGTCGCCGATCGGCGTCGCGGTCAAGACAGGCGCGCCGAAGCCGGACATCACTTCGGCAGAGTCGGTCAAGCAGGCGTTGCTGGCGGCGAAAACGATCGCCTATTCCGACAGCGCCAGCGGCGTCTATGTCTCGACCGAAATGTTCTCGAAGCTCGGTATCCTCGACCAGATGAAGGGCAAGGCACGGCAGATTCCTGCAACGCCTGTCGGCGAGATCGTCGCCAAGGGCGAAGCCGAGATCGGCTTCCAGCAGATCAGCGAGCTCAAGCCCGTCGCTGGCATCGATATCGTGGGTCCGCTGCCGGATAGCCTGCAGAAGATCACGGTGTTCTCCGCCGGCATTGCCACCGCCTCGAAGGAGCCGGAGGCCGGCAAGGCGCTGATCAGCTTCTTCGCCTCGTCAGAGGCGCATGACACGCTGGTCAAGAGCGGGCTGGATCCGATCCCGGCGAGCGCAACGCATTAGGTTGCCCGCGCGGCTTCCCACCTTCATTGCCAGCGAGCGAAGCGACGAAGCAATGATGGGGACGGGCTTCGTCCATCCTCACCGAAAATGATGCGCACCGTAGGCGAGCAGAACAATGATGACGAGCGCCAGCAGCAACGTCGTCGACTTCCAGAACAGCACCGGGTTGCGCTCGATCAGCGGGGCCGACGACGTCGTCAGGTATTTTGCGTTCGGGTTGCGCAGGTCGAACAGGAATTCCGAGAAACTGTCGTAGCGCTTGAGCGGATTGGGATGCACGGCGCGCTCCAGCGCGCCGTCGACCCAGGTCGGAATGTCGCGCCCGCTGTGGGTGGCGGGGCCGTAGACCAGCCGGTTGAAATCAGATCGCGTGCGGGCACGGGCGATCTGGGCGCCGTAGGGCAAACGCCCCGTCAGCATTTGATAGGTGATGACGCCGAGCGAGAACAGGTCGGATCGAACTGTGCCGCGCTCGTCGCAGAAATATTCCGGCGCGGTGTATTGCTGGGTGCCGAGGATGTCCTCGGCGCCGGACGGCGCCGCATCGGTGACACCTGATATCCGGGTTGAGCCGAAATCGATGATCTTCACCGTTCCGGTCCTGTCGATCATGATGTTGTCGGGCCTGACGTCCTGATGCAGCATCTCCTTGCGGTGGAAGGCGCGCAGGCCTCTGGCGATCTGCTCGGTGATGTCGCGCACGATCTCCAGGTCGGGAGCGGGATTGTCGATCATCCACTGCCTGAGCGTCTGGCCGTCGATATATTCCGTGGTGACATAGAGGAAGTTGCGCCGGCGCTGCGGCAGCCAGGGCTTCAACACATGCGGGCTGTCGATGCGCCGGGCGACCCATTCCTCCATCATGAAACGCTTCAGGTAGGCCGGATCGTCGCGCAGGTCGATCGACGGGATCTTGATTGCGACGGTGGTGCCGGACTCCTCGTCGACCGCGAGATAGATGTGGCTGCGGCTCGAGCCGTGCAGCTCGCGCACGACGCGGTAGCCGTCGAAGCGCATGCGTGCCTCGAGCAACGGCGGCAGCGGCAATTCCGTACCCTGCCCGAACACCTCGCGCGCGTCGCCGTCGGGCAGTTCGTCGATGCGGATGATCTGCGCGGTGAGATTGTCCTGGCTGCCGTGCTCGAACGCCTGCGCGACGATCGACTTCGCGGCCTTGTCGAGATCAGCGGCGGCGTCGAGGATCGTGCGCGCGAGCTGCCGCGGCGGCACATGCTCGTAGATGCCGTCGGTGACCAGCAGGAAGATGTCGCCGCGCTCGAGCCGGAAGTTCTGGTAGTCGATCTCAAGCTGCGGGTTCACGCCGAGCGCCCGGCCGAGATAGCTCTGCTCCGAAGAGATCACGACGCGGTGGTCATTGGTCAGTTGCTCGAGGCTGCTGCCGGAGACGCGGTAGATCCTGCTGTCGCCGACATGGAACAGATGCGCCGTGGTCGACCGGATCACCATGGCGCTCAGGGTGCAGACATAGCCCTTGTCCTTGTCGTAAGGATTCTGGCTGCGCCTGGTCTGCGCATGCAGCCAGGAATTGGTCGCCTCCAGCACCCGCTGCGCCGAGGTCTTCACCGACCAGGATTCCGATGTGCAGTAATAGTCGGTGAGGAATCCCTTGACCGCGGATTCGGCGGCGACGCGGCCGAAGGTGCTCGAGGAGATGCCGTCGGCAAGCACCACCGCGATGCCCTTGAGCCCGAGCAACGGCTCCTCGGGGATCAGCACTCCATGAAAATCCTGATTGGTGTCCTTGCGGCCCTTATCAGAAAACTGCCCGACCGAGATTTTCAGTGTGCGCGGCATCGCTTCGCAAGAGCTTTCCGGGTCCCTCCCCTGCAGGAGAGACCCGGATGCGTGTCGAGATCAAGCCGCGAGACGCTCGCGATCGCGGCTCGGCGCCGTCTTCACATGCGTCGTGTAGAGCGTCAGGCCGGTGAAGGCGAGACCGCCGGCGAGGTTGCCGAGCACGGTCGGGATCTCGTTCCAGATGAAGTAGTCCAGGATCGAGAACTTGGCATGGAGCATCAGGCCGGACGGGAACAGGAACATGTTCACCACGGAGTGCTCGAACACCATGTAGAAGAACACCAGGATCGGCATCCACATCGCGATCACCTTGCCGGGGACCGTGGTGGAGATCATCGCGCCGACGACGCCGGTGGAGACCATCCAGTTGCACAGCATGCCGCGGATGAACAGCGTCGCCATGCCGGCCGCGCCATGGGCCGCGTAGCCGAGTGTCCGGCTCTCGCCGATATTGCCGATGGTCATGCCGACCTTGTCGGGATCCTGCGTGAAGCCGAACGTCGTCACGAAGGCCATCATGAACGCCACTGTCAGCGCGCCGCCGAAATTGCCGATGAACACGAGGCCCCAATTGCGCAGCACGCCGCCGAGCGTGACGCCGGGCCGCTTGTCGAGCAGCGCGAGCGGCGAGAGCACGAACACGCCGGTCAGCAGATCGAAGCCCAGCAGATAAAGCATGACGAACCCGACCGGAAACAGCAGCGCGCCGACGATCGGCTGCCCGGTGTTGACGTTGATCGTCACCGCGAACCAGGCTGCCAGCGCGAGGATCGCGCCGGCCATGTAGGCGCGGATCACGGTGTCGCGCGTCGACATGAAGATCTTGGATTCGCCAGCGTCGACCATCTTGGTGACGAATTCGGAAGGAGCGAGGTAGGCCATTCTTCAAGTCCCCTAAGCAATCTCGAGCGCCGATGTCGCGACGCCGCTGGTTGAAAGGCTCGTCCGCCCGGGAACGCGCGCCGCGATCCGCAACCCGGCAGGAAAGCCGGGCATTCGGTCTCGGCAGGGATGCGCAAGCCTTCGCGGAGATTTTGGTCACGGCTGCTCGCGGCGACGGATGTCACCTTGATCCCTTTGCCTCGGCCGGCGGTGGCCTTGGCAGTCCGGAGGACGGCAGTCGTCATTGACTGAAACAATTAAAAGCAATGCACATGCCAACGGCCGCCACCCAAGGCGGCGCCGAAAAACGTTGAAATTCGAGGGTTTTGCGCACCCCTCTGGTCCCTCGCTGGCGGTGATGCCGCGTATTTGGGCAGTTTGCCCAGATGTCACCCCCGCAGTGCGGAATGAGCCGGACAACGGCAGGCCCCCGCTGCGGCGGCGCCTCGCCGGAGCCGGCGGGGATCGGAGCTATTTCGTCTGGGTCCGGATCGGGGCGTCCTTCAGGCCGTTATCGTCATAGGCCTTGCGCAGGGTGCCGTTGGCGAGGGCTTCCGTCATGAACCTGGTGACGAAGGCGGCGGCGAGCGGATGGTCGAGCGGCACCGCGACTGCGGTCACGGTCTGCTTGAAGGTCTCATCCAGCACGCGGGTGCCCGGGATCTTCTTCGCCATCGCCATCAGCTGGTCGCGCGACAACGCAAAGGCGTCCACCTCGCCACTTTCCAGGAGATGGAAGATCTCGTCATAGGTCTGATAGCCCGTGACCCTGGCGTGCTTGAGATGCGCGATCGCGCCGCGCATGGTCGTGGTGTTGTTGACGGCGGCGACCTTGACGCCGTCCTGGTCGAGGGTGGCGAAATTCGTGATCTTCGATCCCGGCCTGACGATGTAGGTGGCGTCGGCGACCTCGTAGATCGGACCGAACGTCATTTTGGTCTCTCGTTCGGGATCCTTCGGCAGGAAAGTGACGTCCCAGCTGTTCTTGCCCGCGGCGTCGGTGATCTGGCCGGAATTCTGGTACGCGACATATTCGACGGGTACGCCGAGTTGCGCCGCCATCTCGCGGCCGAGATCGACGGGGACGCCTGCATAGCCGCTCGCGGTCCTGGTCGACCAGAACGCACCACCGGCCGGGCTGATCCCGATTGCGACACGGAGCTTGCCGGTCGGCGCAATCTGATCCTTCAGCGCATCGGCGTGGGCTGGCACGGCCATCACAATCACTCCACACACGAGGCCCACCAGGCCCAACAGCTGACTGGACATCGCGCCTGCTCCGCTTGGTTCAATCGATCAACGGGCCTTGCGGGCCATTGTCGTCAATCCTCGGCGGTGTTGATACCCGAATTTCCGGTGTCGCAGATAACTTTTGGCGGAGGATCCCGTTGTGCTCGCAGAGTGTCGGGCGCCGGTCTCCGGGTCCTGGAATTTTTTACTCAATCGGAGCCTTGCCGGTATTGACCGAGGCGGGCTTAGCCAGAATGCTACCCGGCATATTTGATGCATTTGAGCACACGGGGTAGCTGATGCGATATCTCGTATTGGGCGCTGGCGCGCTGGGCGGTTACTTTGGCAGCATGCTAATCAGGGGCGGGGCCGACGTTACGTTCCTCGTCCGGCCAGCGCGTGCGACTCAGCTTCGACGCGATGGCCTGATAGTAAAAACACAGGACGGCGACGAACTGCGCACTCAGGTCAAGGTCGTTCAGAGAGGCCAGCTGGACGGCAGCTACGACGTGGTCCTGCTCTGCTGCAAGGCCTACGATCTCGACCCGGCCATGGATGCCATCGCCCCGGCCATGAGCAGCGGGAGCGCGATCGTCCCCTTGCTGAACGGCGTGCGGCATATCGACGTCCTGAAGGAGAAATTTGGTCCGGAGCGCGTGCTGGGCTGCCTCACGATCATCAATGCTGCGCTGATGGCGGACGGATCGATCCAGCAGAGCCAACTGCGTATCAACCTCACCGCGATCGGTGAACTCGACGGAAGACTGTCCTCCCGTTGCACCGCCATCAAGACAGCGCTTGAAGCAGGTGGCATTCCGGTCCAAATCTCGGAAAGCATCCTGGTGCTGATGTGGGAAAAGTTCTTCGGGTTCACCTGCAACGCAGCAATAGCTTCGCTAACCCGATCACGCGCCGGAGCGATCGCGCAGGCTGCCGAGGGGGCCTCCTTCGTCTCCGCCGTCATCGACGAATGCACGCGGGTCGTGACTGCGTTGGGCCACCCTCCTCTCCCTGCGTTCAATTCTGCTGCTCAAATATCGGGACTGTTTTCACAAGCGAGCTCGACATACGGGCCGTCCATGCTCATCGACATGGAAGACGGCCGACCTACGGAAGGCGAACATACCATCGGCGATCTTGTCGAACGGGCGGCGCAAGCCTCCGTCAGCGCGCCGCTTCTGACGGCCGCCCGATGCAATCTGCAGACCTACGAGATAAACCGTGGCGGGTCGAAGTAAGCGAACAGGTCCTGGTGCCTGTCGCCCTGGCGCACCTCGTGCAGTGTCTAGCGGACCCTGATGGTGATCTTCTCGGAGACGACGGGCGGATTGAAGGGATAATGCTTGGCATCGCCCAGCACCAGTTGCAGCGTATGCTTGCCCGGCGGCAAATCGAGCTGGGTCTCGGTCTGGCCGGCACCGAAGTGCAGATGCGACTTGTCCGACGGGATCGGCTCGTTGGGGTTCAGCGGCTCGCTGACGTCGACAAAGAGGTGATGATGGCCGCTGTTCGGATAGTCGTCGCCGGCGTGGGTGACGCCCATGTTGCGCAGGCCGAAGCGGCACCAGAACGCGCCCTTGACGATCGCCCCATTGCGTGGCCAGACGAAATACAGCACCGCGTCCTTGGGCGCGGGCTTGCCTTGTGCGCAGGCGGGGCTTGCGGATAGCACGACCGCCGCGAGCAGGAGGGGAAACAAACCTTTCATCGACGGCTCCCTGATTGTGCGTCTTGGCAGCATCTCATCGAACACCGATGTCGTGGCGTTCGGGGTTCGGATCATGCTTCAAGGTGACAGTGCGACCCGGAAGCCATGGGTCGGATAGCGAACGTTGGCGTCGTAATTGTCGCGATTGGCCGGTCGCACATAGTGTGCGTCGTTCTTCCAGGAGCCGGAGCGAATCACGTGCGCAAAGCAGTCGCCCCCGCGCCACGCCTCACCATCGGCCGGCGCGCCCTGGTAATTCCGGTGCCAGCAATCGTCGACCCATTGATCGACCCCGCCACCCATGTCGTACAGGCCGAACGGATTGGGCTTGAAGCTGCCGACCTTGACCGGCTGCGCGGCTGCGGCGTCGCCGCCGCAATCCTTGCAGTTCGCCATACCCGACTGCACCTGATCGCCCCACCAGTATTTGGTCTGCGTGCCGCCGCGAGCCGCGTATTCCCATTCGGCCTCGCTGGGAAGCCGGTACGGCTTCTTCGTGCTGTCCGCGAGCCAGGCGGCATATTGCTTCGCATCGCTCCAGCTCACATTGGTGACCGGCGCGTCGTCGTTGCCGGTTGCCGTAAAGCCGCAGCCCTTGGCAGCCGCGCAGGCATTCCATTCACGCACGGTGACCGGATACTTGCCCATGGCAAAGGGCTTGACGGTCACCCTGTGGATCGGCCGCTCAGAAGCATCATCATTGCTGCCCATCGCAAAACTGCCGCCGGTCAACGACACCATTTCGGGCTCGGGTGCGGCCGCGCCTTGTGCTGCCGCGGCAGAACTCGCGGAGGGCACAGGCTGTGGCTGGGCTGGCGGCTGCTGCGCGGTCGGCGCCGGAACCGGACTCTGCACCTGATTTGGCGCGACCGGCCCGGCGGCAGGCGACGGCTCGGCCGGCTTGGGTGCCGGAACGGAAGATGACGATGGCGCCAGCGCCACCTCGCGCGGATTGCCGCGTGGCTGCGCCAGCAGGTACCAGAGCACGCCGCCTGCGATGATCGTGATCGAGACACCGAGCAGGCCGATCAGCAGACTTTCGCGGCGTCGGCGGGTCCGGCTGTATGCCGCGGCATCCGGCAGCACGCGATAGACCCTGACGGGATCGGTGATGTTCTTGACCCTGCGATCGCCGAGCGACTCGTAGCCGCAAACCAGCTTGTGCTTGATCTGCTCGTAGATGCCACCGGAGACGAAGACCTCGCCCGGGTCGGCGATGCCCTCCAGACGCGCGGCGACATTGACGCCGTCACCATAGATGTCCTCGGGCTCGATGATGACGTCCCCGAGATTGACGCCGATCCGGTATTCGATCCAGAACTCCTTCGGCACCGCCGCATTGCGGCCGACCAGGTTCTGCTGGATCACGATGCTGGACCTGACCGCCTCGACCGGACTGTCGAACATCGCGATAAAGCCGTCGCCCGTGGTCTTCACCAGCCGCCCGCGGTGCTCGGCGATGGTTGGCTCGACGAGTTCGCGCACGATTCGCTTGACGCGGTTATGCGTGCCCTCTTCGTCGAGTTGCATCAGCCGGCTGTAGCCGGCGATGTCGCCCGCCACGATCGCCGCAAGGCGACGCGGCGCCGCGTCGTCGGACGGCGGCCCGCCAGGCTTGCCCGGCTTGCCTGACTTGAAATCGCGGATTTCACCCATGATTCCGGTTGCTCTAAAAAATAAATAAATATGGCAGTGCTGAGGTCGCAACCGGCGCCTCAGTTCCCGAAACCCTCGCAAAGCGTATCACACCATCGTGCCGCGACAAGTGAAGAACGGCACCCGGCTTGCGGCGGATCCGCGCTTCCCACGGGTAAATCGGACTGGCGCGGCCACATCCAAATGGTCAGGAGGCAAGGCGTCGAAGGACCAATCTGGCCTCCTCGGCAATCTCGCGCACGATCTCGGCCGCCGGCTGCACCCGCGACACCAGGCCCACACCCTGGCCGGCCCACAGCGAAAGAGCATCGATGTCGCCCTCGGCATCCGGGCCGGCCGTGACGGACTGGTAGCGAACGATCGGCCCACCTGTCTTCGACGTCGCAACGACCTCTCCCTCTCCGGGACGTTTGCCGGACACGGGCTTCCCCGCAGCCTCCCACGCATCCACAGTCTTGTTGCGCAAGACTCGATGCGGCGCTTTTGGCCATCGGATATCGAACAACTCTTCCGCGAAAACGGTATCGTTTTCCGTCGCCTTGAACAGCAGTTCGCGATATCGAGGGTGAATCGCCGCTTCCTCGCTCGCAAGAAAGCGTGTCCCGATCCACGCTCCTGCCGCTCCAAGCGCCAACACGGCCGCAAGACCCCTGCCGTCCGCGATCCCCCCCGCGGCGATCACCGGCGTGGGCGAGACGGCATCCACCACGGTCGGGACGAGCGGCAAGCTCGCGACGGTGCCGCGCACGTGACCACCGGCTTCCCAGCCTTGCGCGACAACGATATCCACGCCGGCGTCGACTGCGCGTTTGGCAGCTTCGGCCGAACCGACGGTATGCAAGACAATCGCCCCGGCGGCCTTCGCGCGTTGCACCACGGCGCTCGGGTCTCGCCAGAAGAAGGATATGACAGGCACGCGCTCCTCGACGCAGATCTCAAGACGTTGCTCCTGGGGGAATTCCAGGTTGAGGTTTACGCCAAATGGCTTGGAGGTCAGCGCGCGCGTCTGGCGAATTTGCTGCCGGACATTGTCGAGGTCCGCGCGCCATGGCACCAGCATCCCCAATCCTCCGGCGTTGCTCACGGCAGCCGCCAGCGCAGGCCCTACCGCGCCGCCCATCGGAGCCTGGATGATCGGCAGTTCGACACCGACACGTTCGCAAAAACTGGTCCGCATTGCGGCGCTCCCACTCGACCTGGTGGAGCATTCTCTATGCACGGGCTCAATGGTGTCAATTCAAGCCGAGCTGCGACCTTCCGCAGTTTCGCGGCCGATGCTACGGTGGCTCACGCCCAGGGACAGGAACATCGCCATGATCAAGTCACTGCTGGTCTGCGTCACATTGGCCAGCTTCATGACGGGAAGCGCTGCACATTCGCAGGAAACGCCGCCATCATCCGATCAAGCCAAGCGGATCGAAGACCTGGTCAATCGGGCGGCGGCTCTCGTCGAGCAACGCGGACAGGCAGCGTTTGCCGAATTCAGGAAGCGTGACAGCGAGTGGTGGTCAGGCAACACCTACCTGTTTGCATATGACGAGCATCTCAACGTCTTGCTGAACCCGGCATTTCCCAAGCGCGAGGGCACCAATCCGCACGGCGAGAAGGATGCAAACGGCAAGATGTTCCATGACGAGTTCTTGAAGATGGTGCAGACGAAAGGGGCCGGCTGGGTCGACTACATGTTCCCGAAGCCGGGCCAGACCCAGCCGTCGCACAAGTGGAGCTATGTGAAGGGCTTCAAGGCTGACGGCGTGAGCGGCTTGATCGGCGCCGGCTTTTTCTCCGATTAGAAGCGCGACGCTGGTGGCGTGCGGGATGGGGTTAGCCTGCCCGCGCGGCCGGCGCCTTGATCTCGCGCGGCAGAATGATCGCAGCCGCGATCGCGAGCAGGCAGAGCGCCGCGAACGCGTGCAGCATCATCGTGAAGCCACCCCGGTCGTAGAGCCAGGCGACAAGACCGACCGACGCACCGGCTGCGGTGAAGCCGACGAAGTAGCGCACCGCATAGGCGCGCGAGCGCCATTCCTCAGTGGTGTATTTTCCGACCATGGCGTCGTTGACGGTGACCTGGCCGAAGGCGCCCATCACGATCCCGATCGAAACCACGATGAGCGGCAGGTTCGAGAGGGTCGCGGCCATGTAGAGGAACGGCGCCAGCATGAACGACAGCGGCAGCGCCACCGACTTCAGCGAATGCCTGTCCAGGAGACGCCCGATCGTGTACTGCGTCATCGCGCCGAACACGTAGACGCCGGCCGCGATCAGGCCGAGCAGCGCCGGGCTTTTGGTCAAATCGGCGAGCCGTTCGGCGAACAGTTTCGGCAGCGCCACCGTCACCGCATTGAACGTGGTCGAGATCGCGATCACCACGATCAGCAGCGAAAGGACCACCCGCCACATGTCCTCCTTGGCGACGCGGACCTGGGCGGCCGCCTGCTTCGAGCCCTTGCGGTCCTCATGCACGACTGTCATCGCGAAGGCGAGGCCGATCAGCACCGTGATCACGCCCGGCACGATGAAGGCCCAGCGCCAGCCGAGATACTGGCCGATCACGCCGGTGACCAGCGCCGAGGAGGCCACGCCGAGATTGCCCCAGACCCCGTTGATCCCCATCTCGGCGCCGAGCTTCTCGGCATAGGACACGATCATCGCGGTGCCGACCGGATGGTAGATCGAGGCGAAGATGCCGATCGCCAGCAAGGCCGCCCCGAGTTGCAGCGGGCTCGAGACGAAGCCGACCGAGATCATGGCAAGGCCGATCCCGACGAAGAAGATCAACATCATGTGGCGGCGGCTCCAGCGGTCGCCGAGCCAGCCCGTGATCAGCGAGCCGGCGCCGAAGGCGATGAAGCCCGGGGTCGCGTAGGGCAGCAGCTCCGAATAGGCCATCCCGAGCGCGGGCCCCATGATGATGACGGCGGCGGCGAAAATCAGCATCGCATAGTGGTCGATGAAATGGGCTGAATTGACGAAGCTGATCACCCGGCTGGGGCTGTTCATGGGCACTTTTCTCGCTCGAATCTTCAATTGCTGGGAAATAGGTTATAGGGAGAAGCCCTGACGGGATGTCGCCAATGACTATCGCTGATCCGCCAATCAAAGCCCTCTACGAGCAGCGGCGCGTCACCAGCGACGGCGTGCACCTGGTCGCACGCAGCTATGCGAGGGGCGTCCGGCTCGATCCGCACATGCACCGCGAAGCGCAACTGGTCTACGCCACCAAGGGCACCATGCAGGTGACGACGCCGAAGGGCCGCTGGCTGGTGCCCCCGGACCGCGCAGTCTGGGTGCCTGCCCTGTTCGGCCATGCGATCGACGTGCTCGCCGACATCGAGATGCGCACCCTGTATTTCGACCAGGCCTGGCTGGCGCGCGAGGAGCGCAGCGGCAGCCTCGACAATGAGTTCGTGGTACGGGTTTCGCCGCTGCTGCACCAGGCGATCCTCGCGCTGTTCGACGCGGCGAGCAGCGACGAACGCATCGAGCTCCTGATCAGGCTGGTGATGCTGGAGTTGCACCAGGCGGAGGACTCCGCGACCTTCATTCCGCTGCCGCAGGAGCCGCGCTGCCGCCGCGCCGCCGACATCGTGCTGGCTGATCCGACCCGCGACCATGAGATCGAGACGCTGGCCGGCCAGGTCGGCACCTCGGCACGAACGCTGTCGCGGCTGTTCTCGGCAGAGACCCAGCTCTCCTTCAAGAGCTGGTGCCAGCGCGCCCGCATCGCGGCTGCGATCGAGCGGCTGTCGGCCGGGACCAATGTCTCGGTCAAGCAGGTCGCCGCCGACCTCGGCTATGCCAGCGTGCCGGCGTTCTCGCATGCGTTTCGCCAGGTCACCGGCAAGACGCCGACGGAATTTGCCGAGAAGGCATGACACGCCGTGACGAATTATACCGCCGCGAGCCGCGACATATTTCCGTACGATCCATGCGCTTGATTCCGATACCCCCGACCTTAAATCCGTGTAAGGTTCGGCAACACCGGACATGAACTGCCTATGGCCAACGCCTTCTTTTCCGATCTGCTCTCGACGATTTCCGAACGCGGCCGCACCCTGCTGCGGCGCGCCAGCGCGGCCGACGACGGGCAGGACGCCTCCGAACTCGTGGAATTGTGCGAAGCGCTGCTGTCGGGCCGCGGCGAGGCGTCCGGCACCGCCATGGCACGCGAGGTGCTTGACCGCTACCACCACCTTGATGCATCAGGCCGCCTGACTTTCTTCCAGTCGCTGGCCCGCGATTTCGGACCCGATCGCGGCAAGCTGTTGCAGGCGATCGAAAGCTGGCGCGCACAGACCAATGGCGACGACGCCAGCGATCTGCACTTCGCCTCCGAGCCGCGGCGACAGGAGTTGATTCGCCGGCTCAACCGCGCGCCGGGCGGCACCGGCGAGCTGGTGTCGATGCGAACGGATCTGCTTTCATTGACGAAGGGCAACAAGGACCTCGCCGCGCTCGACCGCGACGTGGTGCATCTGCTCTCGTCCTGGTTCAACAGGGGATTCCTCGTGCTGCGCAGGATAGACTGGTCGTCGCCGGCCAATATTCTGGAAAAGATCATCCGTTACGAGGCCGTGCACGAAATCCGCGACTGGGACGATCTGCGCCGCCGCATCGATCCGGTCGACCGCCGCTGCTACGCCTTCTTCCATCCGGCGCTGCCGGACGAACCGCTGATCTTCGTCGAGGTCGCGCTGACCGAGGCAATCCCCGGCGCGATCGCGCCGCTGCTCGCCGAGGAGCGCCAGGTGGTGCCGACCGAGCGCGCGCGCACGGCCGTTTTCTATTCGATCTCCAACACCCAGCGCGGGCTCGGCGGCATCTCGTTCGGCAGCTTCCTGATCAAGCAGGTGGTCGAGGAGTTGCGCCGCGAGCTGCCGAAGCTCGACAGTTTCGTCACGCTGTCGCCGGTGCCGGGCTTCATGCAGTGGATCAAGGAGGCCAAGGACGTCCCCGCCACCGACGAGGAACGCACGCTGCTGGGAAACCTCGACAAGTCGGACTGGATCGAGGATGCCGAGCTGACGACGCAGCTGCGCGCCGTGCTCGAGCCGCTCGCGGCGTATTATTTCCTGAAGGCGCGCACGAACAAGGGACGCATGATCGACTCGGTCGCGCGCTTCCATCTCGGCAATGGCGCGCGGCTGGAGCGGATCAACTGGCTCGGCGATCTCTCACCCAAGGGCCTGCGCGAATCCGCCGGCGTCATGGTCAACTATCTCTACCGCCTCGACGACATCGAGAAGAACCACGAGGCCTACGCCAACAATGGCGAGGTTATCGCCTCCAGCGCAGTGAAGAAGCTGCTCAAGGGCGACGGCCGGCGACTCCTGGACATGCGGCTCGGGTAAAGCGAGCCACTTCTCTGCCTTGCTGATGCCCGGGCCTGTCCCGGGCATTCACGTCTTTGGGAAGCGTGCGGCTGCGGTCAGGTTGCCAAACGTTCACTTGCCGATCGCACCACAAGGAAGAAAGTGCCGCGTCGGCTCGGGACCAGTGCGGGCAAGACAAGATATGTCAATGCTTCAGAACTGTAACATCGAACGCCGCCAGCAGCCGACGAGCGGATCATTCAAGGCCGTGCAGTGCCGCATTGGCCTGATCCGGCGGTTGGGTCGTTCGCGGTCACGTCGTGCGGAGATCGGCGACTATCGACGACTGGAGCGCATCTGCCGACAACTGGCAGAAGAGTCCACAATGCCCGAGCTGCGCACCGCGATGCTGATCATGGCGGACAGGTATCTTGCAGCCGCCAGCGCTCTTGAGCGGGGCAATCGAGCCGCGATCACAGAAACGTTTTAGCGCGACTCCGCCTCGACTGACGTCTCCGCCCAAGCGTCGCTGCGCAGAAGTGTGTCGATCGCGATACATTCGACATCCGCAGGCCCGCAGTTCACGGATTTGCCAACCGCTTCGCAGGCATCGCGAAAAACCGGCGATTGACGCGGCTTCGTGGGTTTGCCTGGTTCACACGCGCAACTTCTGTCTCTCGCAGACAAAAGCGGAAACGTGATTACCAAATCGACATTCATCGAGCTTGCGACAATTTCACGATACACCGGCGGGATTCTTCCTATGCTTGCCAGCGGGGTTGGCAGTGAAACCGCATGGGGACTCATCATGAAAAGAATTCTGCTCAGCGTTGCCGGCCTCGCGGCAATCGGCACACCGGCCTTTGCGGCTGACCTCGCTCCGCGCAGCTACGTGCCGACCAAGGCGCCGCCGATGGTTTCGCCCGCCTATGATTGGAGCGGCTTCTACGTCGGTATCAACGGCGGCGGCGGATGGAATCGCAACTGCTGGAGCAACACCAGCTTCTTCGGCACTGCGGTGATCCCGAGCGCGGCCGAGGGCTGCGGCACCGGATCGGGCGGCACGGTCGGCGGACAAATCGGCTATCGCTGGCAGTCCGCGTCGTGGGTGTTCGGCGTGGAAGCGCAAGGCAACTGGGCCAACCTGTCCGGGTCCAGCACCAGCCTGGTGTTTCCCAACATCTCGAACCAGAGCAACGTCGATTCATTCGGCCTGTTCACCGGCCAGATCGGCTACGCCTGGAACAACGTCCTGCTCTACGTGAAGGGTGGCGCGGCCGTCACGGGCAATCAATATTCCAGCTGGTCGATACCAACGGGCGCCGAGCTCTCCTCGGCCAATGACACCCGATGGGGCGGAACCGTCGGCGTCGGCTTCGAGTACGGCTTTGCGCCGGACTGGTCGGTGGCCCTCGAATACGACCATCTGTTCATGGGCACCGACAACGTCGCCTTCACCGGCGTGACGGCGGCCAATCTCGGCGTCAACACCCGCAACGAGGATATCGGCCAGGACATCGACCTCGTCACCGCGCGGATCAACTATCGCTTCGGCGCGACTGGCATCAGCAAGTACTAGAGCGCGATCCGGAAAGTGTGCAGCGGTTTTCCCTCGCGACAAACGCGAAACGCGTTTGCGCGGAGATCATGCTCAAACAAAGAGCTAAAGCGCGATGACGATTCGGCCTTATCTCATCGTGCTTGAGGCATGATCCGAAATCGCAAGCCGCCCGCTTTTCCGGGCGGCTTGTTCGCAACAATCCCTCTCCGGTCAATGCGAAGGCCGCAGCCGCAGCACGGCCTTGGGCAGGTGCGCGGAGAGCGATGCGGCGATTTCATCCTGCCTGCGATGATAGAACAGCCCGGCTGCGATCACGGCAATCCCGATCACCGACAGGGCGAAGGGGAACAGCAGCGAGTCCTTGAACACGATGTTGGCGAGATGGCCGAGATAGAGACAGATGCCGAATGCGCCGAACACTGCATAGGCACGTCGCATCAGGATCACGGCGAGCGCGAGCAGGCCGACATTGAACAGGCAATAGAGCGCTCTTCCAAGCTCGGTTGCACTATCGGACGCGGTGATGCCGCCCCAGAACGCCATCAGCCCGAACAGATGCAGCCAGAATGCGAAGTCGCCGTTGCGGCTGCGATAGTCGATGATCCAGGCCAGAGCGAGCACGAGCAGGCCGAACCAGACAGAGACCCGGCGCCGCGTCGCGAAATCGGCGTAGGCCGTGCCGCTGAACCATGGCGCCAGGTCCATCGACATGAACCACAGCGCGACCGCGATGATCGCGACGATGAAGGCAAAACGGTAGTAGCGCAGCGCAAGCGCACCGGCGACGATGGTCGCCGTCTCCATGAACACCCAGCTGCCTTTGATCCAGGCATAGAAGTCCTGGACTGTGCCTGGCTTTCCGAACCTCCCCCACCAGCCGAGTTCCTCCTGAATGCCGAAAACCGCGAGCGGCGCCATCGACACCGCGATCGCGATCAGGAGGCCGCCCGGGACGCGCAAATTCTTCCGATGCCAAAGGTAGTGGCCGGCCGCGGTGAAGACGGTCGCGTAGGCGATCGCGGAGAGCATGAGCGCGCGGCCCCCCATTTGCGAGAACGCCACGGTCGAGAACAGGCCCATGGCGCCGATCACGATCAGGGCGCCGGCGTACCAGAGCAGATGGGCAGCATCGAACTTCGCCGCTGGCGCGACATCGTTGACCGCTGCCCGCTCCGACAGGAACGCCACGAGCCGTTGCAAATCCGTCGCGCTGATCACGCCGGCATTCGCCGCCGTCCGAAGATCATCGTCAGAATACCGCATTGCCGCAATCCTCCGCTGCCAGGTGAGCGCCCGCGCACGCCCTGTCGCGTGTCGCGTGTCGCGTGTCGCGCATGCATCGTCGTGGAATTGCAGATGAGTATACGGAAGTATGAGCAACGTTCAAGAAAAATATGAGCGACGCTCAAAAGACCCCGTAAGCGGACTTGCTCCGGCTGTGTGCGCGGTCCCCGGCGTCACTCCGCCAGCGCTTTCATTTCCTTATAAAGATCGGACTTTCCCTCGAATCCGATGCCCGGCAGGTCCGGCATCGTGATGTGGCCGCCCTCGACGCGCACACCGTCCGGGAACCCGCCATAGGGCTGGAACAGGTCGGGATAGCTCTCATTGCCGCCGAGGCCGAGGCCGGCCGCGATATTGAGTGACATCTGATGGCCCCCATGCGGGATGCAGCGGCTGGGCGACCAGCCATGCGTGGTCAGCACCGCCAGCGTGCGCTGATACTCGCACAACCCGTATGACAGCGCGCAGTCGAATTGCAGCCAGTCGCGATCCGTGCGCATGCCGCCGTAGCGGATCAGGTTCCTGGCGTCCTGATGGCTGAACAGGTTTTCGCCGGTCGCCATCGGCCCCGGATAGAATTCGGCGAGCGCGGCCTGCAGCGAATAGTCGAGGGGATCGCCGGCCTCCTCGTACCAGAACAGCGGATACTCCCGCAGCATTTTCGCGTAGGCGATCGCGGTCTCCAGGTCGAAGCGGCCGTTGGCGTCGACGGCGAGCTGCGCGTGGCGGCCGATCTCGTCGAGCACCGCCTCGATGCGCTCGCGGTCTTCGGCGATCGGCGCGCCGCCGATCTTCATCTTCACGACGTTGTAGCCGCGGTCGAGATAGCTGCGCATCTCCCTGCGCAGTGCGCTCAGGTCCTTGCCCGGATAGTAGTAGCCGCCCGCGGCATAGACGAAGACACGCGGATTGGCTGATAGCCCATGGCGCTCGGCGAGGAGGCGGAATAGCGGCTTGCCCGCGATCTTCGCAACCGCGTCCCACACCGCCATGTCGATGGTGCCGACCGCGACCGAGCGCTCGCCATGGCCGCCCGGCTTCTCGTTCGACATCAGGGTCGACCACACCTTGTCGGGATCGAGATTGCTGCCATCGGCATCAAGCAGCGATTTCGGATCAGCCTCGAGCAGCCGCGGCGCAAAGCGTTCGCGGATCAGGCCGCCCTGCCCGTAACGGCCGTTGGAGTTGAAGCCGTAGCCGACCACCCGTTTGCCGTCGCGCACCACGTCGGTGACCACGGCAACCAGGCTCGAGGTCATCCTGGTGAAGTCGATATAGGCATTGCGGATCGGCGAGGAGATCGGCTTTGTCACCTCGCGGACGTCGACGATGCGGACGGACATGGGGAATGCTTTCTGGGTTGTGGCAGCAGTGTTCGTCCACTGTCATTGCGAGCGAAGCGAAGCAATCCAAATCGCGGATGCCGACAACGAGGCGCGCGGTCAGGCCTTCGGCTTCTCCCGGAAGTACGGCTCGACCGGGCCGTGCACCTTCAGCGTCAGCGGATTGCCGTGACGGTCCTTCGCATTGCCCGCGGTGACGCGGACCCAGCCTTCGCTGACGCAATATTCTTCGACATTGGTCTTCTCGACGCCCTTGAAGCGGATGCCGACTTCGCGCTGGAGAACCTCCGCGTTGTAATATGGGCTGTTTGGATCGATCGACAGACGATCCGGCAACTGGTCGTTGGTGTCATTCTCGCTCATAGCAACGCCTCGATGTCCTTCCTCAATCCTTCGGGTCTGGCGGTCGGCGCATGCCGTCCCACCACCTTGCCGTTCCGATCGACCAGGAACTTGGTGAAGTTCCATTTGATCGAGGGTCCGAGCAGGCTCGACTTCTCACGCTTCAGATACGCATACAATGGATGCGCGTTGGCGCCGTTGACGTCGATCTTGGCGAACATCGGAAACGTCACGGAATAGTTGGTCTCGCAGAAGTCAGCGATCTGTTTCGCATCGCCCGGCTCCTGCGCGCCGAACTGGTTGCATGGGAAGCCGAGCACGGCGAAGCCGCGCGGCGACAAATCGGCGTAGAGCTGTTGCAGGCCCTTGTATTGTGGCGTGAAACCGCAGGCGCTCGCGGTGTTGACGATCAGCAGCACCTGGCCCTCGAAGCGCTGCATCGGCACATCGTCGCCGGCCAGTGACTTGGCAGAGAAATCGTAGACGGTCGGCATTGTCCCTCTCGCTAGCTTGCCGGATCGATCGCGGCCGACGGCGTGCCGCCGGCCTCAACGGCTTCCCCTGCCGCAAGGCACAAATCCTCGCGGTAGCGGCCGGCGACGAGTTGCACGCCGACCGGAATCCGCCCGACGAGGCCGGTGGAGACGGTTAGCCCGGGAAGCCCCATGAAGGGAATGGCGATCTGCGGGAGCTGTGCATGCCACACCCGGGCAAACGACGCATCGTCCTTGCGGTCGAGATGGTCCGGGAACGGCAGCTCGCCGGACACCGGCATCAGCAGCACCGGATATTTGTCGAAGAAGGCGAACCATTCGCGGGTCAGCGTGGCGCGCCGCGCCAGGGCCTTCGACAGGTCGAACGGATGCACCTTCGCGCGGTTGCCGCGCAGGCAGGCGAGCGCGCCGGGATCGCCCTCTCGTTCAGCGGCCTCGAGCTGGGCCTCGTAACCGTCGCCAAGCCACAGCCAGGTCTGGATCTCGGCCGGCTCGCGCAGCGGAGGCGTGTCGGAGATCTCCTCGACGATCCAGCCTGCCTTTTGCAACCGCCTGCCGGCGTCGGCGACCGCGGCGACCACTTCGGGCACCGGATTGAGGCCATCGGGGTTGAAGCACATCGCGACGCGCTTCTCTCGCGGCGGTCCGTCCAGCGGCACCGGCGCGTACCAGGGATCGCGATGGTCCGGTGCCGACATCGCCGCCAGCGAGATGCGCAAATCGCCAATCGTACGCGCGAGTGGCCCGGAGACGGCGCTGATTTGCGGTCCGATCGGACGCTCCGGCAGCGCGGCATTGAAGGCCGGGATGCGGCCCATGCTCGGCCGCAGGCCGTGCACGCCGCAGGCATAGGCCGGATAGCGGATCGAGCCCGCGATATCGGTGCCGTGCGCGACGTGGCCAATGCCGGCCGCGACCGCTGAGCCTGCGCCGCCCGAGGAGCCGCCGGGGGTAATGGAAGGATCGCGCGGATTTTTGGTGTCGCCGTGGACGAGGTTGGTGGTGAACCAGCGGTAGGAGAAGGCCGGGCAATTGGTGCGGCCGAGCAGCACGGCACCCGCCTTGCGCAGGTTGGCGACCACGGGATTATCGACCCTGGCGATGGTGTCGCGCTGCAACTTCAGGCCGTTGGTGGTGGCATAGCCTTCCTGGTCGACATTGACCTTGATCGTGACCGGCACGCCGGCGAGCGGTCCCATGTCCTCGCCGCGGGCGATCGCCGCATCGATCGCTGCGGCCTGCGCCAGCACATCATCGGGACGATGATCGACCACCGCATTGATCTTCGGATTGACCGCATCGAGCCGGGCAAGCCCCGCCTCCGCCGCCTCCTTCGCCGAGACCTTCCTGGATTTGATGAGGCTGGCCAGCTCGGTGGCCGACAGACGCCAAAGATCCTGCATGAGACACTCCGTATGACGGAGGCCTTTTAGCTCCCTATGAAGGGCAAGACCAGCCGCCCGCTGCCCGACCTGTCAGCGGACGTGAGCGATGTAATAGGCAAGGTCCGCGATCTGCTCCTTGGTGACCGTCTGCATCACGTCGGCCATGGTGGCGTCATAGCCGTGGCGGCTGTTGTCCTTGTACTCGGCGAGCGTCTTGGCGAGGTAATCCTCGCGCTGGCTGGCGATGCGCGGGACGTTCTCCTTGCCCGAGAAATCGGTGTTGTGACAGGTGTTGCAGCGGTTCTGCTGCACCAGCGCCTGCGCCTTCGCCATCCGCACCTGATCGCCCGCATCCGCCGGCGGAACCGGCTTTGGCAATGTCGCGATGAAGTCGGAAAACGCGCGCAGATCGTCGTCGGTGAGCGGCTTCGCCATCTCGTTCATCGGCTCGAAGGTGCGCAGCTTCTCGCGGAACATGAAGAGCTGGATCAGCGCGTAGGGCGCCTGCTGGCCGCCGAGCGAGGGCGTGTTTTCGGTCTCCGACGTGCCGTGCTCGCCATGGCAGGCAAAGCACGGCACGGCGCGCTCCTGGATGGTCTCGGCACTGGCGGGGAATGCGATTGACGCAAGCGCCAGAGCCGCAACGATCATGCAACGCATCGATTCATCTCCACAGCGTCATTGCGAGGGAAGCGAAGCAGTCCATACCGCCAGTTGCGGAGATATGGATTGCTTCGTCTCTTCAGCGCAAAATTGCATTGCAATTTTGTCGCGGGCTCCTCGGACGACGGAGGTTAGGCCGCTCCATCTTACTCGTTCGCGACCTTCGGCTTGCTGTAGCTGACGCGGTAGACCGCGCCGTTCCAGTCGTCGGAGACCAGCAGCGAGCCGTCCTTGAGCAGCATCACGTCGACCGGCCGGCCGATATACTTGTTGTCCTCGAGGAAGCCGGTCATGAACGGCTCTATCGACTTTACGGTGCCGTCCCTTTTCAGCCTGACGACGACGACGTCACCGCCCTGCTTCTGCGTCTTGTTCCAGGAGCCGTGACGCGCGACGAAGATTGCATTCTTGTAGCGCTTCGGGAACATGCTTCCGGTGTAGAAGCGCATGCCGAGCGAGGCGGTGTGCGCGCCCATCAGGCCGACCGGCGGCGTGTAGTCCTTGCAGGACTTACCCCAGCCGAGTTCCTGGTCGATGATGTTGCCCTGGTAGCAGAACGGCGCGCCGAAATCCTCGCCAGCCTTGGTGACGCGGTTGAGCTCGTCTTCCGGCACGGTTTCCGACAGCCAGTCGCGCCCGTTGTCGGTGAAGTACATCTGCCTGGTCGCGGGATTCCAGTCGAAGCCGACCGAGTTGCGAACGCCGAGCGCATAGACCTCGGCGCCGGAGCCATCGAGATTCATGCGGCGGATCTGGCCGTGGGCGTCGTCATGCAGCACGTTGTTGCCGGGCTGGCCGACCGGGACGTAGAGCTTGTTGTCGGGACCGATGGCGATGAACTTCCAGCCATGGGCCTCGTCCTTCGGCAGCTTGTCGTAGATGACGGTCGGCTTCGGCGGGTTGTCCAGGAGGTCCTCGATCTTGTCGATCCTGGAGACCTGCGACAGCTCGGCGATGTAGAGCGTTCCATCCTTGAAGGCGACACCGTTCGGGCGGTAGAGGCCGGAGGCGATCACCTTGACCGAACGTTTGCCGTCCTTGTTGACGATCGCATACACCTTGTCGACGAGACGGCTGCCGACGAACACGGTGCCCTTGTCGCCAAGGGCCAGCGAGCGCGCATTGGCCATCCCTGCGGCATAGACCTCGACATTGAAGCCGGCCGGCACCTTGAGCTTGGCGACCGGCAATTTGTCGGGCGAGGCCGGCAGCGGCGGCGGCGCCACGGGCGCGAGCTTGGCGGCCGCCTCATTGTCCGGACGTCCGATCATGGGCGAGCCCGGCGGTAACGGCTGGGCAGCCGGTGCGGCGCCGGACGCCGGCGGATTGGCCGGCTGCTGGGCCGCGGCCTGAAGCGTGAAGGCGCCGAAGAAAGCCCCCGCCAGCAATAGGCTGCGCGGCGCAAACGAATCGCGGATCATGGTGTTCTCCCCTGGACGGAAGCCGTCTTGCTTGGCGCCGGTGTGATCCGCCGGCGCCGGCGGCTTTGCCGAAGTCCTAGTCTTGGGGATTTGTCCGGACAAATGCAATCGGAAACATGCGCCGACGTCTCGCGTCCCCGGAAGAACGCGCCGGACGCCTTGTCAGTGCGCGTCAATGTCTCGTGATCGAGCGATCCGGGCGATCGAGGATCGCCTCCGTGAACGGGAATTCCAGCACGATCTCGCCCTCGTCGTCGGTGACCTCGATGACCGCGCTCATCAATGCGCCGTCGGCCCCCTCGGTCTTGAGCAACTCGCGAATCATCGCCCGCGCCATCTCCCAGGCACGATCGGGATCGCGCAGGATCTCGCCGTCAGGGTCGGAAATCAGCTCGTCGCCGATACGGGTGTTGAAGAAATAGCGTGGCATCGGCTGAACTCGGCTCGCTTGGGCGCCACAAGGCGCGAAATCGTCACCAGGACCTTGGGAGGAGGCGCGCGGCCCCAACTGCCCCCAACATCACCATTCAGCCAACGGCGAACAACAGGAAAAAGACCTGACGCCACGGGCTTTTGACGGGAAGGCGCGCACAACTCCGTGAGCGCCACCGAGCGAAATACTGCAACGCAGCATGGCCTGGCAGGGCAATCCTGCGAAAAATTTACTGGCGAACTTTTTCATCCACGGTACCTTATCAGGCAGGGCGGAAGTTCGTCCGGTTGCAAATGGAGAGCCAAATGGCCTGGAAAGCACCGAAGATCGTCGAAGTGTCGGTCGGCATGGAAATCAACATGTATATGTGCGCCACCCGCAAGTAAGCGGCAGCGTTCCATATACACGTTTTGCGTTTGACGCAGGTGGATGTCCGGGCATGGCGTGCTCCCGAGCAGGAAGCGCGTGCTAGGTCCAGACTCCACCTCGTAACGTTTTTGGGTCGAGTTATCTTCCAGGGGACGGATCATGCTTCGCGTCGTCGTCCTGGGCGCCGCAGCGGGTGGCGGCGTTCCGCAGTGGAACTGCGGATGCCCAGTCTGCCAGGCAGCACGGCGCGACCATCCGCAATTGCAGAGCACGCAGGCTTCGATCGCGTTCAGCGGCGATGGCGCGCACTGGTTCCTGGTCAACGCCTCCCCTGATCTGCGCCAGCAACTGATCGCGACGCCGCAGTTGCATCCGAAGCAGGGCGCGCTGCGTCACAGCCCGATATCAGGCGTGATCCTCACCAATGGCGAGATCGATGCCGTCGCCGGGCTGTTGTCGATGCGCGAAGGCTCGCCGTTTGCGATCTACGCGCATGAGCGCGTACTGGCGATCCTGCGCTCCAACAGTATCTTCAACGTCTTGAGCGAAAAGAATGTCAGGCGTGAGCCCATTGCGGTCGACCGCGTCTTCGAGCCAATCCTGCCCGACGGCGCGCCGTCCGGGCTCGAGGTGCTGCCCTTCGAGGTTCCCGGCAAGGGCGCCTGGTATCTCGAGGGCAAGGCGCATCCGGCCGGCAAGGATGGCGTCGGCGACACGCTCGGCCTGCGTATTGCGGAAAAGGCGAGCGGCAAATATTTCTACTTCCTGGCCGCCTGCGCCCGGGTGACCGACGATCTGAGGTCGCGACTCAAGGGCGCGCCGCTGGTGTTCTTCGACGGCACGGTGTGGCGCGACGACGAGTTGATCGCGGCCGGGCTCGGCACCAAGACCGGCCAGGGCATGGGGCATATCGCGATGTCGGGCGATCAGGGCGCGATTCAGAGCCTCGCCGGTCTCGACATCGGACGAAAAGTGTTTTTGCATATCAACAACTCCAACCCGGTGCTGCTCGGGACCTCGGCCGAGCGCAAGGCGGCCGAACAGGCGGGCTGGCAGATTCCCTCCGACGGAACGGAGATCGTGCTGTGAACGTCGTGCGTACGAACGGAATGACCGCGCTCTCGATCGGCAGGGGCATCACGCTCAACAGCGCCGAGGAGATGGAGGCGACGTTGCGCCAGATCGGCGCGACGCGCTACCACAGCCTGCACCCGTTCCATCGCCTGCTGCACGGCGGCAAGCTCAACAAGGGCCAGGTGCAGGCCTGGGCGCTGAACCGCTACTACTATCAAAGCACGATCCCGCTGAAGGACGCGATGGTCATCTCGCGCTTCCGCGACCGCAACACGCGGATTGAGTGGCGCCACCGCATCGAGGATCACGACGGCGATCCCGGCAACGAAGGCGGCATCGATCGCTGGCTGAAGCTGACCGAGGGCCTCGGCCTCGATACGGCCTATGTGGAATCCACCGAAGGGATTCTGCCCGCGACGCGGTTTGCGGTGGAGGCCTACGTGCATTTCTGCCGCGACCGCACGCCGCTTGAGGCGATCGCTTCCTCGCTCACCGAATTGTTCGCGCCGAACCTGCACGAAGAACGCATCTCGGGGATGCTGAAGCATTACGACTTCGTCAACCCTGACATCATGAGCTATTTCAGCCGGCGCCTGGCGCAGGCGCCGCGTGATGCGAACTTCGCGCTCGATTACGTCAAACAGCACGCGAAGACGCCGGCGGAGCGCGAATCGGTCTGCAACGCGCTGATCTTCAAGACCAACGTGCTGTGGGTGCAGCTCGATGCGCTCTCGCACGCCTATGTCGACGGCCACATCCCGCCCGGCGCCTTCGTGCCGAAGACGGCGTAAGGATTCGATCATGACCAGCCGCAACATCAGCGTCAGCGAGACCAGCCGGCCGAAGCTGCCGCGCCATGCCAGGCTGAAGTTCGACGAGACGCGGCAGGTCTGGGTGATCCTGGCGCCGGAGCGTGTGCTGGCGCCCGACGAGATTGCGGTCGAGGTGCTGCAGCTCTGCGACGGCGTACGCAACGTCGCCGACATGGCGGATCTGCTCGCCGCCAAATACGCCGCCCCGCGCGAAGCGATCCTGACCGACGTCATCGCGATGTTGCAGGACCTCGCCGACAAGGGCTTTCTCACCGAAGCGCGCGAGAACACGCCATGAGTGACACGCTCGCCGACAACAAGACGACCGCGACCGCGGGCCCGAGCGACGGGCTCACCGTGCTGGAGAGCCGCCGCTCGGCGGCCGAAACCTACGGCATCCCGCTCGCAGTGCTCGCCGAGGTCACGCATCGCTGCCCGCTGCAATGCCCCTATTGCTCCAACCCGGTCGAGCTTGACCGCGGCAGCACCGAGCTCACGACCGACGAATGGAAGAAGGTGCTGGGCGAGCTCGCCGAGCTCGGCGTGCTGCAGATCCATTTCTCCGGCGGCGAGCCGACCGCACGCAAGGACCTGGTCGAGCTGGTTCAGCACGCGACCGATGTCGGTCTCTACTCCAACCTGATCACCTCGGCGGTGCTGCTGACCAGGGAAAGACTCGCAGCGCTGGCGGATGCCGGCCTCAGCCATGTGCAGATCAGCTTCCAGGGCAACGAGCCTGTTGTCGCCGACCGCGTCGCGGGCCTGAAAGACGCGCACAGGAAGAAGCTGGAAGTCGCGAAATGGACGCGCGAGCTGGAGCTGCCGCTCACCGTGAATGCGGTGATGCACCGGCAGAACCTGCATCAGCTCTCCGACATCATCCAGATGGCGGTCGATCTCGACGCCGACCGGCTCGAGGTCGCCAATGTGCAGTATTACGGCTGGGCGCTGAAGAACCGTGCCGCCCTGATGCCGACCATCGAGCAGATCGAGGAGACCAGCCGGATCGTCGAGGAGGCACAAGCACGCTTGAAGGGCACGCTCGCGATCGATTATGTGGTGCCGGATTACTACGCCCTGCGCCCGAAGAAGTGCATGGGCGGCTGGGGCCGCCAGTTCTTCAACATCTCGCCGGCTGGCAAGGTGCTGCCGTGCCATGCGGCCGAAAGCATCACCGGGCTCGAATTCGAGTCCGTGCGCTCGAACCATTCGATTGCCTGGATCTGGCAGAATTCGGAGGCCTTCAACCGCTATCGCGGCACGGGCTGGATGCCGGAGCCGTGCAAGTCCTGCGAATTCCGCGAGATCGATTACGGCGGCTGCCGCTGCCAGGCGTTTGCGCTGACCGGCGACGCCGGCAACACCGACCCCGCCTGCGCACTGTCGCCGCGTCATGAGGAGATCTTCAAGCAGGCGGAGCGCGAAGCCGAAGGCGCCGAGAATCGCTTCCTCTACCGCAATTTCGCCGGCGGCACGCTGGAGCCGGACGAACGCCAGGACGAACGCAATGGCGCCTGACGCCGACGCCGGCAAGGCGGCCAAGCGTTCCGACCCGTTCGCACCGCTGACCTCGGAACAGTTCGATGTCGGCGACGGTCATGATCTCTATGTCGAAAGCATCGGCCGCGCCGGCGGCATTCCCGCGGTCTACCTGCATGGCGGTCCCGGCAGCGGCTGCCAGCCCGATCATCGCCGGTTGTTCGATCCCGAAAGATTCCACGCGGTGCTGTTCGACCAGCGCGGCTGCGGCCGCAGCCGTCCCAAGGGAAGTCGCGACAACAACACGACGGCGCATCTGATTGCCGACATGGAGAAGATCCGCGAGCGGTTCGGCTTTGCGCGCTGGATGGTGGTCGGCGGCTCCTGGGGCGCGACATTGGCGCTGGCGTATGCGCAGGCGCATCCCGAGCGCGTCAGTGGCCTTGCGCTGCGCGCGACCTTTCTCGGTACGCGCGAGGAGCTGGAAAGCGCCTTCCTGCGCACGCTGCCGCGCTTCTATCCCGGCCTGTACGAAGATTTTCTGAGCGTGCTGCCGGACGACGAACGGGCCTCGCCGCTATCGGCCTATTATCGCCGCATCCTCGATCCCGACGATGCCGTGCATGCCATCGCCGCGCGCGCCTGGCACGACACCGAACGTACGCTTTCGGAACACACGCCAAAACAAACGCGGCTCGATCTGGTGTCGATCAGATCCTCGCGCACCCTGCCCTCGACGCCGTTCATGGAAGCGCACTACTTCGCCAACGACTCCTTCATGCGACCGAGCCAGATCCTGGACGACGCAGGCCTGCTCGCCGGCATTCCCGGCATCATGGTGCAGGGCCGCTATGACCTGCTCTGCCCGCCCGCCACCTCTCACGCGCTCGCCGCACGCTGGCCAGGCAGCGAGGTCCGCATCATCGACGATGCCGGCCACATCCTCTACGACCCCGGCATCCGCAACGCGGTGATGAGGGCGATCGCGGATCTGGCGTCGAGGAACGGTTGAGATTTGATCGAGTTGCGGTCGCGACGGGACTGCGCCCCTCGCCCCGTTCTTACGGGGAGGGCTGGGGTGAGGGGCTATCTCCGCAAGCACGGTGACAGTTGGATTCGCGGAAAGCGCCCGCGGTCGTTCATGGCCTGCTGATAGACCTGCTGCGCACCCTTCTTCTGCTCCGGGTCGGCCACCTGGTTGGCGGACTTCGCCTGCTGGTCGAATGACGCCGCGATGTCGAACGGGAAGCGATGCACGTCCGGCATCGCCTCGATCTGCCTGCGGGCCGCGTCCGGCAGCGTCGAGTTCGCCGGATGCAATGCTCCTGCAGCCAGCGCTCGGTGCCGATGTCACGCAGATGCGCGGGGCTGGAGGCGTTGACGCCCCAGGTCAGCCGATCAAGCAGCGCGATGTCCTGCGCGGAGAGCTCGGCCGCTCGCGCGGGCTGGTGGCTGAACGCCAGCCCCGTGATCGCACTGATCACGAGCGTCGATAGCGAGCGCAACCCCTGAGATCGGATTGATCTCATGGATGCTGAGCGGCGGCTCATGGCGCCCCACCCTCAGTGCTTGCACTTGTTCGGTGGGCACGGCGGCGGCGCACGCGCTGGAGCGGGCCTTGGTGGCGGGGCCGCCGGTCGGGGAGCCTGTACCACCTGCGGCCGCGGGGGTGGCGGCGGAGCGGCACGGGGAGCCGGAGCCGGATGCGGCGCGACGGCTGCCGCACGGGGCGGCGGCGGGGCGGCAGGACGCGGCGGTGGCGCCGGGCGCGCAGCCGGCGGCGGGCTCACGGCGGCACGCGCGGGTGCTGATCGCACTGCCGGCGCTGGCCGCGCAGGCGCCGCTGGCGGCTTCACATTCGCGGTCGGTGCCGTCGCGGCATGCGTCTGCTGTGGCGTCACCGGCGGCCTGCCTGCGGTCGCAGGCGCGGTCGTCGTGGCGCCGGCCGTCGGCGGTTTCGCCGTCAATGTCTGCGGACGGGTGTTGGCAGGCGCCAGCGCGGTCGCGGGCCGGCCGGCAGCAGGCCCGGTTGCAGGCGCTGTCGGCGTTGCGCCCACGGCGGGGCGCGCGGCGGGAGCCGTCGCGGTCTGCGGCAGCGGCGGCCCGTTGGTGGCACCCGGCAGGGTGTGTGCCGGTGCAATGGGAGCGGCAGTGGGCCGCGCGGCCTGCGGACCCGCGGGCTGAGTCAGGTTCGCGCGCTGCAACGCGGCCGGTGGCAGTGACGGCGCCACGGAGACCGGTCCACCGGGGAGCGCCGGCCTCGCTCCGGCTGCGGCGAGCTGCGCCGGGGTCGGACTGGGGTTGTTGATGACCGTGTTGATGATGGTGGTGTTGTGGATGTTGTTGAACACGATGTTGTTCGGCGGCGGCACGACATAGGCCGGCGCGGCAACGAAGGCCGGCATCGCGACGAACAGCGGGCTCGGCAGCACGAACAGGCCGATCGGCGGCGGCGGCGGCGCCAGCACCACGAAATCCGGGGGCGGCGGCGGCAGGAAGAACACCGGCGGCGGGGGCGGCGGCGCAAAGGCGAACACCGGGTCGCCGTAGTACAGCACCGGGCGATCGACATAGACGACCTCGTCCGGCGGCGGCGGCGGCACGTCATAATCGATCGCCGCGAACTGCGGGGGCGGCTCCAGCGCAGACGACAGATAGGCCAGCCGGCGCCGCGCATCATAGGCATGCGGGCCGCGCGGATAGCGGCGGAGATAGGACCAGTAGGCGTCCGGTGTGTCGGCATTGTAGGAGCGCCGCCATGTGATCGCCTCGCGCCGCGCCGCGATGATCGCGCGCACGCGCTTGGCAAGCGGATCGCTCGGATAGACCTGCAGGTAATCCTCGTAGCCCTGCATGGTGTCGCGCTCCAGCGCAGCGGCATAGGCATCCTGCGCCGAGTAGTCGCGGATCGGCTTGCTGCGCAATGCGGCATCGGCCTGGACCGGCGGTGCATCCGGCTTGCGCTCGAAGAACACGAAGGGCGCATCGATCTTCTGCGCGTCCCATGGGATTTGCGCACCCTTGGTCATCTCGTTGACCCGCAGCCGGACCCGGTCGAACACATCGGGAAGGCTGAGGCCGCCGGTGCGGATCATTTCCGCCAGCGCCTGGGCGTAGGGGCCGTAGGGCGGCGCGCCATCGGGGGCGACGGTGCCGGGCGCAGAGTTGAAGGCGATCAGCATCTTCGGATCCGGATCGACAAGGGCGAGGCCGCCGGCCAGCGGCTGGCTGTCCTTGGCGAAGGAATTGCTGCGTGCCGCATCGAGCACGATCACACCGGCCTTTATCTGCAGCGCGGAGAGCTGGTGCGTGTAGTCGGATATCCTGATCGCCTCGACCGGCACATCGGTGTCGCGCGCGATTTTGGCGTCGACGGGCACGAAGTAGTTCTCGCCGGTGAGCTGCACGCCGTAGCCAGCGAGATAGATGAAGGCAACCGTGTTGGGGCCGGCGTCCTGCACCTTCTGGATGAAATCGCGGAAGGATTTTCGCAGCGTCTCGCCGTCGAGGTCGCGCGCGCCGATCACGTCGAAGCCGGCCGCCTGCAAGGTCTGCGCGATCAGCCCCGCATCATTAGCGGCCGTCTGCAGCGCGCCGGCCTGATAGGCCCCGTTGCCGATGACGAGCGCGAGGCGTTTCTCCTGGTCCTGCGCCTGTGCCGGTAGCGACGCCAGCGACAGGAGACCGACGATCAAAGCCCACACTATTCGCGCCATGGTAGACCTCATGTGGCCGGCTTCCGGCCTCTTTAGCTGTTGGCGGTCTATCGAAATCCTGCCCGCGTGAACCCGTGCTGAACAGAATTGCAGTAATTGTGGCAATCCTTGGTCGTTACCGGACCAGAGCCGCGGAACCGGCTTCCGTTGCCCGACCGCTTCAGCGATATTCGGCAATCAAAACAGGCACGCAGGAGCAAACGATGCCGATCGCCGCACAAGGCATGCTGCTGACATCGATGGATGTCGATCCCTTACACGAAGCTGAACTCAATCGCTGGTACGACCGCGAACATATCGAGGAGCGAGTCGCCATCGACGGCTTCCTGGAAGCGCGCCGCTACGTCGCCCATGAAGGGAAGCCGAAATATCTGAGCCTGTACTCGACCGAGACCTTCGACGTGCTCGACAGCCCGGCCTATCGCAAAGCTCTCGCCAGCCAGACCGAATGGTCGAAGGCCAACATCGCACGTTTCGAGAACATGATCCGCGGCGTTGCGCGCATCACGCTCAGCCGCGGCACCGGACGTGGTGCTGTGCTCGGCATCATCCGCCTGCGTCCGCCCGGCGGCGGCGCTGACAAGTTGCGCGACGCGACGCGCGAGCAGTTCGATCCGTCGAAGCTCGACGGCGTCATCTCGATGCATCTCCTGGAGAACGATCCGGCGCTGTCGAAGCCGCTCACCTCGGACGCCGCGAAGGCTGATCCCGGCGCCGGCGACTGGTTCGTGCTGATCGACGCCACAGATGTCGGTGCCGTTCCCGCCGCGGCGGCGCGCTTCGCCGGCAACGCCGCATTCAAGCCACTGATCGTCACGAGCGGCATCTATCGCCTGCTCTGGGATCTGGCGAAGAGCGATCTTCCGCGCCGCTGATGCGACGATGTGGCAGCGCACGCATGCTGCACTGCCACATGGGAAACCAGCGAGATTAACGCTAGACGCACATCAGACACGCGAAAGCGGATGATCGCGCAAATTTGCCTTTGCCTTCACTGGAACGGCTCTAATAAGATAAGCCTATGATCCAATTTAAAAACCACAACAACGTCGCGTGAGCGTTCGTCATCAACGATAAGGCCGCGCAAGGTCAGGCATTTTTCGCGCGGGTCAAAGGTAGGAATGAAACCGACTGATATCTCGGCGCCGGACTACTTTCACAAAGTAGTCGATTGCCAATGGGCTTGTCCCGCACACACCCCCGTTCCCGAGTACATCCGGTTGATCGCTGAGGGGCGTTACAGCGACGCCTACATGATCAATTGGAAGTCGAACGTGTTCCCGGGCATCCTGGGACGCACCTGCGACCGTCCCTGCGAGCCGGCGTGCCGCCGCGGTCGCGTCGAGGACAATCCGGTCGCGATCTGCCGCCTCAAGCGCGTCGCCGCCGACTTCAAGGACGATATCAAGCATCGGCTGCCGAAGCCCGGCCCGAAGAACGGCAAGCGCATCGCGCTGGTCGGCGGCGGCCCGGCGTCGCTTGCCGTGGCGCGCGATCTCGCCCCGCTCGGCTATCACTGCACCGTGTTCGACGGCGATCCGAAGGCCGGCGGCATGATGCGCAGCCAGATCCCGAAATTCCGGCTGCCAGACAGCGTGATCGACGAGGAGACCGACTACATCCTGAACCTCGGCGTCGAGTTCAAGGGCGGCCAGCGCGTCGACAGCCTGAAGCAGCTGCTCGGCGAGAACTATGACGCGATCTTCATCGGAAGCGGCGCGCCGCGCGGCCGCGAACTCGACATTCCCGGCCGCAAGGAAGCCGCCGCCAACATCCATATCGGCATCGAGTGGCTGGCCAACGTGTCGTTCGGCCATGTCGACAAAATCGGCAAACGCGTCATCGTGCTTGGCGGCGGCAACACCGCGATGGATTGCTGCCGCACCGCCCGCCGCCTTGGTGGCGAGAGCGTCAAGGTGATCGTCCGCTCCGGCTTCGAGGAGATGAAGGCCTCGCCATGGGAGAAGGAGGACGCGCTCCACGAGGATATTCCGATCCTCAACTACATGGTGCCGGTGGCGTTCAAGCATGTCAGCGGCAAGCTCATTGGCGTCACCTTCCAGCACGTCAAGGCCGAATACGACGCGAAAGGCCGCCGCAATCTGGTGCCCTCGGGCGAAGCCGATCAGACCATTCCCTGCGACGATGTGCTGGTCGCGGTCGGCCAGGAGAACGCGTTCCCCTGGATCGAAGCCGATTGCGGCATCGAATTCGACAAATGGCACATGCCGAAGGTCGATCCCGGCACGTTCGTGTCGACCAACCCGAAGGTGTTCTTCGGCGGCGACGCGGCGTTCGGGCCGAAGAACATCATCTGGGCGGTGGCGCACGGCCATGACGCCGCGCTCTCGATCCACCGCATGTTGTCCGGCGAGGACATCACCGAGCGTCCACTGCCCGAGGTGCACGTCTCCTCGCAGAAGATGGGCATCCACGAGTGGAGCTACGACAACGACATCTCCGCCGACAAGCGCTTCAAGGTGCCGCATCGCGACAAGGTGATCGCGCTGAAGGACATCCGTACCGAGGTCGAACTCGGCTACGACCTCAAGCTCGCGCTCGGCGAGGCGCAGCGCTGCCTGAACTGCGACGTGCAGACGATATTTTCCGCCCCGCTCTGCATCGAATGCGACGCCTGCGTCGACATCTGTCCGATGGACTGCATCACCTTCACCCAGAACGGCGAAGAGGATGACGTGCGGCAGCGCCTGAAAGCACCCTCGCCGCACCACGACCAGGCACTCTATGTCTCCGGCGACCTGAAGACCGGCCGCGTCATGGTGAAGGACGAAGACGTCTGCCTGCATTGCGGGCTGTGTGCCGAGCGCTGCCCGACCGGCGCCTGGGACATGCAGAAATACCTCATCGATATGGCTCACGCAGGTTCAACATGTCAGTCCAAAGCCCGCTCAGCAGCGTAAACGACTTCGTCGTCCGCTTCGCCAACGTCAACGGTTCGGGCTCGGCGTCCGCCAACGAACTGTTCGCGCGTTCGATCCTGCGCCACGGCGTTCCGGTCTCGCCACGCAATATCTTCCCCTCCAACATCCAGGGCCTGCCGACCTGGTACGAGGTGCGCGTCACCGAGCAAGGCCATCTCGGCGCCCGCGGCGGCGTCGACATGATGGTCGCGATGAACCCGCAGACCTGGGACAAGGACGTCGCCTCGATCGAGCCCGGCGGCTATCTGTTCTACGATTCGACCAAGCCGATGCCGACGTCGAAATTCCGCGAGGACATCACGGTCATCGGCGTGCCGCTGACCGCGATCACCAACTCGACCTATTCAGATCCGCGGCAGCGCCAGCTGTTCAAGAACATCATTTATCTCGGCGCACTGTGCGCGCTGCTGGACCTCGACCCCAAGGTGGTCGAACTGCTGATCGGCGAGCAATACAAGGGCAAGGAGAAGCTCCTGTCCTCCAACGTCCATGCGCTGCATCTCGGCCGCGACTGGGCGCTGCAGAACCTGAAATGCCCGATCGGGCTGCGCGTCAGGAAGTCCGACAAGGTCGGCGACCGCATCTTCCTCGAAGGCAACAGCGCGGCGGCGCTCGGCGCCGTCTATGGCGGCGCCACCGTTTGCGCCTGGTATCCGATCACGCCATCATCGTCGGTGGCGGAAGCCTTCACCAGCCATTGCAAGAGGTATCGCCACGATCCCGAAAACGGAAAGGCGAAATATGCCATCGTGCAGGGCGAGGACGAGTTAGCCTCGATCGGCATCGTGATCGGTGCATCCTGGAACGGCGCGCGCGCCTTCACCGCGACGTCAGGTCCGGGCATCTCGCTGATGACCGAGTTCATCGGCCTGTCCTATTTCGCCGAAATCCCTGCCGTGATCATGAACATCCAGCGCGCCGGCCCCTCGACCGGCATGCCGACCCGAACCCAGCAATGCGACGTCATCGCCTGCGCCTATGCCTCGCACGGCGACACCAAGCATGTGCTGTTGTTCCCGGAAGATCCGGCCGAGGCTTTCGAATTCGCCGCGGCCGCCTTCGATCTTGCCGAGCGGCTGCAGACCACGATCTTCCTGATGCTCGATCTGGACATCGGCATGAACCACCGGCTGTGCCGCCCGCTGAAGTGGGACGACGCACGGCAATATGACCGCGGAAAGGTGATGACCGCAGAGATGCTCGACGAAGGCCGCGACTTCGGCCGCTATCTCGACGTCGACGGCGACGGCATCCCCTACCGCACCTATCCCGGCGCTCACCCGACCAAGGGCTCCTACTTCACCCGCGGCACGTCGCGCGACCGCTACGCGCGGTATTCGGAGGAAGGCGCCGTCTATGCCGACAACATGCAGCGCCTGGTGCGCAAGTTCGAGACCGCGCAGGACTTGGTGCCGCGGCCGTTGCAGGCCAATGCGGCGAAGCCAACCAAATACGGCGTAATCTATTTCGGCTCCACGTCGCCGGCGATGGACGAGGCAATCGGCCTCTTGGAGGCACGCGGCCATCAGCTCGACCGCCTGCGGATCCGGGCCTTTCCGTTCCACTCCAGCGTCGCGAGTTTCATCGCCGATCACGACTTCGTCTACGTCGTCGAGCAGAACCGTGATGCGCAGCTCCGCCAGCTGATCGTCAACGAAAACGGGATCGATCCGGTCCGGCTGGTGCCGATCCTGCACTATGACGGTACGCCGATCACCGCCCGCTTCATCGCGAACGCGATCGGCGACCATCAGGACCATCTCAAGGTCACCCCTCTCCGCAAGGCCGTGTCATGACCTACATTGCAAAGCCGAAATTCCATCATCCCGGCCTGAAGAAGAACGAACTCGGCTACACCCATCGCGATTACGAGGGCAAGATCTCGACGCTGTGCGCCGGCTGCGGCCACGACTCGATCACCGCCTCGATCATCGAGGCCTGCTACGAGCTCTCGATAGAGCCGCACCGGGTAGCCAAGATCTCCGGCATCGGTTGCTCGTCGAAGACGCCGGACTACTTCCTCGGCAATTCGCACGGCTTCAACTCGGTGCACGGCCGCATGCCGTCGGTCCTGACCGGCGCCAACCTCGCCAATCGCGACCTGATCTATCTTGGAGTGTCTGGTGACGGCGATTCCGCCTCGATCGGCTTCGGCCAATTCGCACATTCGATCCGGCGGGCCGTCAACATGACCTACATCGTCGAGAACAACGGCGTGTACGGCCTGACCAAGGGGCAGTTCTCGGCGACCGCCGATCGCGGCTCGAAGTCGAAGAAGGGCGTCACCAACACCGACAACGCGATCGACCTCGTCGCGATCGCACTGCAGCTTGGCGCGACCTTCGTGGCGCGCAGCTTCTCCGGGGACAAGACGCAGCTGGTACCGCTGATCGCCGCCGCGATCCGCCACAAGGGCGCGTCCTTCATCGACGTGATCAGCCCCTGCATCGCCTTCAACAATCACGCCGGATCAACCAAGAGCTTCGATTATGTCCGCGAGCACAATGACGCGGTGAACCGCCTCGACGTGGTGGTCGGCCGCGAGCCGATCAACGTCGACTACGCGCCGGGCACGGTGCAGGTGGTCGAACAGCATGACGGCACCAAGCTCGCGTTGCGCAAGCTCGATGCCGACTACGATCCGCATGACCGCCTGGGCGCCATGACCTTCCTGCAGAAGCATGCGGCCAAGGGCCAGATCGTCACCGGCCTGCTCTATGTCGATCCGGATGCCGAGGACCTGCACACCCATCTCGACACCGTCGAGACGCCGCTCAACACACTCGACGAAGTGGCGCTGTGCCCCGGCTCTGGAGTGCTCGACAAGATCAACGCCAGCCTGCGCTGAGCCACGACTATCGCACCGGGCCTTCCGCTCTGCCGGAAGGCCCGGTTTGCGCTTGTTTGACTACTTGTCGCTGAGCACGTCGCCGAACAGTGCCCAGGACTTGCCGTCGAACCGCGCCATCTGGATCTGCCGGATCGGCGTCACATTGTCCGGCTCGGTCTGGACCTTGATGCCCGGCAGCAGCATCGGCAGCTCCAGCGCCTTCAGGTTGGCAGCCTGCTTGATGATGTTGTCGCGGCTGTAGTCGCCGTTGCAATTCTTCAGCACCGCGGTCATCACCTGCGCGACGGTGTAGCCCTGCACGTTGAACAGATCGCCGGCGCTGGCGTTCGGCTGGTACCTCTTCATCCAGGCCGCAAACTCCTTCTGGCCGGGATCATCGGCCCAGCGCGGATCGGTCGGATCTTTCAGGTAGAGCCCGGTCACGACGCCGACCACATTCTCCAGACCCGCCGGTTCAAGCACGGCCGACACCGAGTTGGAGACCGACGGCAGGATGGTCAGCGGCTTCCAGCCCATGCTGGCGGCCTTGCGCAGCGCCTGGGCTGCGAATTTCGGCGTCGCCTCGGCGAAGAACACGTCGGCGCCGGACTCGCGCATCGTCACCATCTGGGAATCGATGGTCGGGTCGCTCGTGAGATAAGTCGTCTCCGCAACGATCTGGCCGACATGCTCGCCGAGGCCATCCTTGAAGCCCTTCAGATAATCCTTGCCGGCATCCTCGTTCGGCGTGATGACGGCGATCTTGGCGTCCGGCTTGGTCGTCAGGACATATCTTGCGTACAGCCTGCCCTCGAGCTCGTAGGTCGGGTTGAAGCCGACCGTCCAGGGGAACTGCTTCGGATCGTTCCAGCGCGTCGCGCCTGACGACACGAACAGCTGCGGCACGTGCTTGATGTTGAGATACTTCTGCACGGCGATGTTGGGCGCGGTGCCGACCGAACTGAAGAGCGCGAGCACCTCGTCCTGCTCGACCAGCTTGCGCGTCTGCTCGACGGTCTTCGACGGCGAATAAGCATCGTCGAGGGTTTCAAATTCGATCTTGCGGCCGTTGATGCCGCCCTGATCGTTCAGCATCTGGAAATAGGCCGCCTCGGCGCGTCCGATCGTGCCGTAGGCCGAGGCCGGGCCGCTGTAGGGCGCGGTGTTTCCTAGTTTGATAGCGGTGTCGTTTGCGAAGGACGGTGCGATCGACGGGGCGGCGAGCGCGATGAGGGCGACAACGCCGACGAGGCTTGTGCGAGGTGACAAGAGCCGTTTCCTTTTTCTTGGTTTTCTTGACGCGGCGCACATTATCAATCGCGCCCGCGCAGGCAATCGCTGGGACATCATCACGACATCGCCGATCAATTTCCGTGTGCCGGCAATCGCGCTTGCGCGCGCAGCAACGCCCGCTGTTTGAGCCCCGAAAGTTGCCTGGATGTTCACGATGTGAACCTTCACTGGTCACGAAGGTTCGCTAGGCAAGACGGCCGTTCCGCAGGGCGGCCGCGAGAGCAGGCCTGCCGAAGATGCAGTGCTGCTACGCCGCCACCGCAGCCGCGCGCGGGCTGACGGCATATTCCTTCAGCACCTTGTCTGACGCGTCGACCTCGGTCAGCACCACGTCATAGGTCCAGAGGTCGGCGAGGTGCTGCAGCACGCGCCGCGCGTCGGTCTCGTTGAGCTGCGCATCCTTCACCGTGGTGTGGCGCAGCATCAAGCGGCGATCGCCGGCGAGATCGACGTCGATGACCTCGATATTGGCGTCGACGAAGCCGACGTCGTATTGCCGCGACAATTCGCGACGGACCCGGCGGTAGCCACGCTCGTCGTGGATCGCGTCGACCTTGATGCCCGCGCTCTCGGCCGGGTCATCGTGCAGATGGAACATACGGAACCGCCGGATCAGCGCCGGGCTCAGGAACTGGCCGATGAAGCTCTCGTCGCGATAATTGCTCCAGATCTCGCGCAGCACGCCTTCGACGTCGCCCTTGCCGGCGATATCAGGGAACCATTCGCGGTCCTCGTCCTCCGGACTGGTCACGATGCGCTCGATGTCCTGCATCATCGCAAAGCCGAGCGCGTAAGGGTTGAAGCCGGACCAGCGACGGTCGTCGAAGTCGGGCTGGAACACCACATTGGTGTGGGATTGCAGGAATTCAAGGAAGTTGCCGTCCGAGATGCGGTCCTGTTTGTGCAGGCGGTTCATGATGCGGTAGTGCACGTAGGTCGCGGTGCCCTCGTTCATCACCTTGGTCTGGCTCTGCGGATAGAAATACTGCGCGATGTGGCGCACGATGCGGATGATCTCACGCTGCCAGGGATGCAGCCGCGGCGCGGTCTTCTCCAGGAAGTAGAGGATGTTCTCCTGCGGCAAACCGAGCAGCGCGCGGCGGCGCTCGGCGGTCATTGCCGACTTACTCTTGGCCTTGGTGTTCGGGACCGTCCGCCACAGGTCGTTGAAGACGCTTTCCTCATGCTGGCGGCGCTCGCCGGCGCGCTTCTCCTCGGCGCGAAGGTCGAGCGTCTTCTTGCCGGGATAACGGTCAATGCCATGCGACATCAGCGCGTGCGCAGCATCAAGGGTCCGCTCCACCGTCTCCCGCCCGTGCCGGTCCTCGCAGGCTGCAATGTAGCCCTTGGCGAATTCGAGATAGTCGAGGATGCCGTCGGCATCGGTCCACTGCTTGAACAGATAGTTGTTCTTGAAGAAATGATTGTGCCCGAACGCGGCGTGCGCGATCACCAGCGTCTGCATCGTCGCGGTGTTCTCCTCCATCAGATAGGAGATGCAGGGCGAGGAGTTGATGACGATCTCATACGCGAGGCCCATCAGGCCCTTACGGTAGGAGGCCTCCTGGAAGGCGAACTGCTTGCCGAACGACCAGTGCTTGTAGAACAGCGGCATGCCAACCGAGGAATAGGCATCCAGCATCTGCTCGGCGGTGATCACCTCGATCTGGTTCGGATAGACGTCGAGCCCGAGCTCGGAGTGCGCGATCTCCTGGCACGCATCGTGGATCCGTTGCAGTGTGTGGAAGTCCCAGTCGGCGCCCTCGAACAGCCGTCCGCCGGATGAAACCATCACGCAACCCTTTCTTGCTTGCTGCGGCGCTTGAACAGGTCCTGGAACACCGGGAAGATCTCGCCGCGCTCGCTGACCTTGCGCATCGATAGCGGCGCACCCTCGTTGCGCAGGCGCTCGTACAGCGTCCAGAGCGAGGAGTCCGGCATGTCGAAGGTGTAGTTGGCAGCCTCGCCGACCTCGAGATAGGCGAAGAACTGGCAGACCGGCAGGATCTTGTCGGTCAGGAGCTGGCCGGTCAGCGCGCTGTCGGACGTCATGTTGTCGCCGTCGGAGGCCTGCGCGGCATAGATGTTCCAGTCGGCCGGGCGGAAGCGGGTGCGGACGATCTCGTTCATCGCAACCAGCGCGCTCGACACCAGCGTACCGCCGGAGGCCGGCCCGTGGAAGAACGTATCCTCGTCGACTTCCTCGGCACGATCGGTGTGGCGGATGAACACGATCTCGACGTGCTTGTAGCGCCGCTTCAGGAACACGTAGAGCAGCATGTAGAACCGCTTGGCGAGATCCTTCATGTGCTCGGACATCGAGCCCGACACGTCCATCAGGCAGAACATCACGGCCTGCGCCACCGGCTTCGGTACCGTCTCGAACCGGCGGTAGCGGATGTCGATCGGATCGATGAACGGGATCCGCTTGACCTTGGCCTTCAGCGCCTCGAGCAGCGCCAGCAATTCCTGACGACGCGTCGCGTCGTCGCACTCCGCAAGCTCCGCCTCGAGCGCCTCGATTTCGTCCTTGCGCGGACGGCGCAGCGCCACGCGCCGCGCCAGCGCCCGGCTCACGGTGCGACTGATCGAGATGTTCGCTGGCGAGCCTGACGTGGAGTAGCCTGCGCGCTGGATCCCCTCGCTCTCGGTCTCGGCCAGCTTGCGCTTGGCCAGATCGGGCAATTCGAGATCGTCGAGGAACAGGTCGACGAATTCGTCGCGGCTGAGCACGAAGCGGAAGGCATCCTCGCTGTCGCCCTCGCCGGCGCTCGACCCCTTGCCGCCGCTCTGGTTCGGGCGCGGCAGCCAGTCACCCTCGACGAATTTCTTGTTGCCGGGCAGCACCATGTCGCGGGTTCCGCCCTCACGGCGGAAGCGCGGCTCATCCATGCCGTCCAACGGGATGGTGACCTCGCCGCCCTCCAGGACATCCTTGATGTCCCGGTCCTGCGACGACTTCTTCACCGCTCCCTGAACCAGCGCCTTGGCGCGCCGCAGGAAGCGTTGGCGGTTCTCCAGGCTCTTGCTACCCGGATTCAGGCGCCGATCGACGATGTGCATGACCACGTTGCATCTGCCTCAGCTCGTGATGCGATCAGAAACGGTCGCACCACTCTCTCATGTCTCGCGTTGGCGTGGAAGACCGGCTTCCACCTCAGGATCATGCTAACCGGCCTGCTTCACCCTCATGTACCACTCGACCAGGCGGCGGACCTGGCGCTCGGTATAGCCGCGCTCGACCATCCGCGCGACGAACTCGCCGTGCTTCTTCTCGGTCTCGCCGTCCTTCTTGGAACCGAAGGAGATGACCGGGAGCAGATCCTCGACCTGCGAGAAGATCCGCTTCTCGATCACGTCGCGGACCTTTTCGTAGGAGGTCCAGCTCGGATTCTTGCCGCCATTGTGCGCCCGCGACCGCAGCGAGAACTTGACCACCTCGTTGCGGAAATCCTTCGGGTTGGCAATCCCCGCCGGCTTCTCGATCTTGGTCAGTTCCTGGTTCAGCAATTCGCGATTGAGCAACTGACCCGTGTCGGGGTCCTTGAAGTCCTGGTCCTCGATCCACGCGTCGGCGTAGTCGACGTAGCGATCGAACAGGTTCTGGCCGTAATCGGCGTAGGATTCCAGATAGGCCTTCTGGATCTCGTTGCCGATGAACTCGGCATAGCGCGGCGCGAGATCGGCCTTGATGAATTCGAGATAGCGCTTCTCGGTCTCATCGGGCAGCTGCTCGCGGCGGATCGCCTGCTCCAGCACATACATCAGGTGCACCGCGTCGGCGCCGACCTCCGTCGTGTCGTGGTTGAAGGTCGAGGCCAGCACCTTGAAGGCAAAGCGGGTCGAGACGCCATCCATGCCTTCGTCGACGCCGGCGGCGTCCTTGTATTCCTGCACGCTACGAGCCTTCGGATCCGACTCCTTCAGGCTCTCACCGTCATAGACCCGCATCTTGGCGAACAGCGTCGAGTTCTCGTGCTTGCGCAACCGCGACATCACCGAGAAGCGCGCCATCGTCTCCAGCGTCGCCGGCGCGCAAGGCGCGGCGGCAAGCTCGGAGCTCTGGATCAGCTTCTCGTAGATCTTCTGCTCCTCGGCGACCCGCAGGACATAGGGCACCTTGATGACGCAGATGCGGTCGATGAACGCCTCGTTGTTCTTGTTGGTCTTGAAGCTCTGCCACTCGGCTTCGTTGGAGTGCGCGAGGATAACGCCGGTGAAGGGGATCGCGCCGATATTCTCGGTGCCGATGTAGTTGCCTTCCTGCGTCGCCGTGAGCAGCGGATGCAGCATCTTGATCGGCGCCTTGAACATCTCGACGAACTCCAGCACGCCCTGGTTGGCGCGATTGAGGCCGCCGGAATAGCTGTAGGCGTCGGGATCGTTCTGGGCGTAGGTCTCGAGCTTGCGGATGTCGACCTTGCCGACCAGCGACGAGATGTCCTGGTTGTTCTCGTCACCGGGCTCGGTCTTCGCCACCGCGATCTGGCGCAACCGAGAGGGCTGGATGCGCGCAACACGGAATTGCGAGATGTCACCGCCGAAGGCTTCCAGCCGCTTGTAGGCCCAGGGCGACATCAGGCCGCTCAGCCGGCGGCGCGGAATGCCGTACTTTTCCTCGATCATCGGTCCGAGCTGCTCAGGATCGAACAGGCCAAGCGGGCTCTCGAACACCGGCGAGAGCTCGTCGCCGGCCTTCAGCACATAGATCGGATGAATTTCCATCAGCGCCTTGATGCGCTCGGCGAGCGACGATTTGCCGCCGCCGACCGGTCCGAGCAGATAGAGGATCTGCTTGCGCTCCTCGAGCCCCTGCGCGGCGTGGCGGAAGAATCCGACGATACGCTCGATCGTATCCTCCATGCCGTGGAAGCCGGCGAAGGCGGGATAGGAACGAATCGTGCGATTCAAAAAGATACGGCCAAGGCGAGGGTCCTTGGCCGTGTCAATCATGTGAGGCTCACCGATCGCCGCTAATAACCGCTCGGCCGCATTGGCATATCGCATCGGATCACTTCGACACGACTCCAGATACTCGGCCATCGACATGTCGGTCTGGCTTCGCGCTTCGAACGACCTTGCGAAGGCGTTGAACAAAGAATCGTTGTACATGATCCCTCTCTCCACGATATGTATCGCCGCACGACTGACACGAGTCGTAACCAGAGCGTCCAAGGATCGAATCAGCGTCGGCACGCTACGTCCATTGGACACTCGACCGACTCACTTCGGCAATGCACGGCGCGTGCAGCCTCTGCCTTATCAACAAGCAGGAAGCTTAATAGTTCATCAATATCCCCGTTTGGTGGCCTGTTTTTGGCGGTTGTAGCCCTCTCGCCACATCCGGGGTTTACCGGGGTCCCAGGCCGCCGAGGCGGATATTCGGGCTGGCGACGCTGCCTGCCCGGCGATGAACGTTGGCCTCCCCGAAAAGGTGTGCCTGCCCGCCCGCGGCGTCAAGTATGCGCGCATCACATGGCGCATAAACATTCGTTCAGACGCGATAAACATTCGTTCAGACGCTTGAACGTGCCTTCCTGCCGCCGCGACTAAGGCTACGAACCTGCACAATTCGGCACGGCATCATCGCCGCGCACTATTGAGGATGTGAGGCAGGCATCGCTTATTCCCAAGGCGCCGGTCATGAAGCGGATAATCGTTGTTGTTGCCCTCGTAGCTGCGGCGTATGCCGGCTTGATCGTTTCCGCCCTGGCGCAAGAGGCCGTCAGCAAGGCAAAGGCGGCCGCCTTCGACAGCAGGATGTTCGGCGGTCCGGCGCTTGCGAGCGCCCATGCCTGCTTCGTGCGGCGCTACGATGCTGAGCATCTCGCGCAGCACCCAAAGCAGAAGGTCAGCGCGATGAAGCTGCTGGTCCGGACCGAATACGCGCCTGACGACAAGACCATCAACTACTCGTACCGCATCGGCGTCCGGTACCGCGATCGTGCCGGCGATTTCGACACAATCGGCTATTGCGACCACGCGATCGCGACCGAGAACGGTCGCGACGTGCACTTCGAGTGCGACGTCGACTGTGAAGGCGTCGGCCTCACCATCGCTCTGTCGAAGGATGATAAATCCGCGATCGCACGCCCCGGTCACATCATGGTCCGGGATCGAAGCAAGCCCGACGAGGACCAGCGCGAAGCCCTGTCCGCAGGTGCCGACGACAAGATCTTCCGCGTCGATCGCGCCGACATCAGCGAATGTGCCGAACTTGTGACCGACCAGAAGGAACTCGCCGCACTCGGTCACAAGTGATAGGCTTCCGCGACCATCGACAATCGTGGGAGGATGCGATGCATCGACGCAACATGCTGTGGGGCGCGCTCTCGACGATTGGCGCCGTGTTCGCCGCCTCGCGCACCAACGCGACGACCGAGGCGCCGCCGAACAGGCTCAGGGTGGTCTACCATCTCAGCGACCTCGACAAGGTCAGCTTCGTGATCGGCAACATCCAGAACCATCTCAATGGCGTCGGCGGGCCCGACAATGTGACGATCGCCCTGGTCGTCCACGGCCCGGCGCTGAAGGCGTTTCACTCGGCCGGCGCCAGTCCCGATCTGTCGCACCATGTCGGCCAATTCACCAGGGACGGCATAGAGCTCGCCGCCTGCGGCAACACCATGAAATCGCAGAACATCACCCTGGCTGACCTGCTCCCCGGCTTCGTCAGCGCCGACCGGGGCGGCGTGGTCCGCCTGGCCGAGCTGCAATCGCAGGGTTACCTCTATCTGCGGCCGTGAACGGGCGGCGCGATGCGTCATAAAAATGTGCCGGGATCGGGCTCATCCTGGCATCGCCGTCCGAGGGATCGAACTGATGTGAACGGCGTTATCCCTTGGGACGGCTGATATTCTATCCGGGCGCCCGCCTCCGTGTTGACAATCCCCCCTCGCCCCAGAAAGCTGCCCGGGAACCCAAAAACCGACCCTCGATCGAACGAGAACAGGCCCCATGAATCCCGTCAAAGCACTCGAAAACCACGGCCAGGCAGTCTGGCTGGACTTCCTGGCCCGCGGCTTCGTCACCCAGGGCGACCTGGAGCGGCTGATCGAGACCGACGGCGTCAAAGGCGTGACCTCCAACCCCTCGATCTTCGAGAAGGCGATCGGCAGCTCGGACGAATATGACGGCGCGATCGGCCACGCGCTGAAACAGGGCGACCGCTCTGTCGCCGACCTGTTCGAGCACATCGCGATCGAGGACATCCAGAACGCCGCCGACGTGCTCCGCCCGGTCTACGACCGGACCCATGCCGGCGACGGCTTCGTCAGCCTCGAGGTCTCGCCCTATCTCGCCATGGACACCAAGGGCACGATCGCCGAGGCCGAGCGGCTCTGGAAGCACGTCCATCGCAAGAATTTGATGGTCAAGGTGCCGGCGACACCGGAAGGCCTGCCCGCGATCGAATTTCTGATCGGCGAAGGTATCAGCATCAACATCACGCTGCTGTTCTCGCAGAAGGTCTATCGCCAGGTGGCGGAGGCCTATCTCAAGGGACTCGAAAAATACGTCGGCAAGGGCGGCGATCCGTCCCATATCGCTAGCGTCGCGAGCTTCTTCGTCAGCCGCATCGACACATTGGTCGACAAGCAGCTCGACGAGAAGATCGCGCGAGCGAACGATCCGTCCGAGAAGGAGCGGCTCGCCGCACTGAAGGGCAAGGTCGCGATCGCCAATGCGAAGCTTGCCTACCAGGACTACAAGCGCCTGTTTGCGGGCGGGCGCTGGGACAAGCTCAAGGCCAAGGGCGCCAGGCCGCAGCGGCTGCTATGGGCCTCGACCGGAACCAAGAACAAGGACTACAGCGACGTGCTCTATGTCGAGGAGCTGATCGGTCCCGACACGGTCAACACCGTGCCGCCGGCAACGCTCGATGCGTTCCGCGACCACGGCAAGCTGCGCGACAGCCTCGAGGAGAATGTCGAAGACGCCCACCATGTGCTGGAGGAATTGGAGAAATCCGGCATCTCGCTCGATGCGATCACCGAGGAGTTGGTGAAGGACGGCGTCAAGCTGTTCGCCGACGCCGCCGACAAGCTCTACGGCGCGGTCGCCCACAAGCGCGCGACCTCGCTCGGCGGCGGCATCGACCGCCAGGCGCTCGCGCTCGGCCCAACCATCGGGAATGCCGTCGAGAAGAGCACCGAAGAGTGGCGCGCCTCGGCCAAGATCCGCAGGCTCTGGCAGAAGGACAAGTCGGTCTGGACCAGCGATGACGAGAACAAGTGGCTGGGCTGGCTGACCAGCGCAGTGACGGCCGATGTCGCCGACTACGAGGATTTCGCGCAGCGCGTGAAGGGACAACATTTCACCGACGCCGTTGTGCTCGGCATGGGCGGATCGAGCCTCGGGCCGGAGGTGCTCGCGGAAACCTTCCCGCACAGGCCGGGTTTCCCGCGGCTGCATGTCCTCGACTCCACCGACCCGGCGCAGGTGCGCGCGATGGAAGAGTATGTCGACATCACGAAGACGCTGTTCATCGTCTCGTCCAAGTCAGGCGGCACCACCGAGCCGAACGTGATGAAGGACTATTTCTTCGATCGCGTCAGCAAAGCGATCGGCAGGGAAAAGGCCGGCCACCGTTTCATCGCCGTGACCGACCCCGGCTCCTCGCTGCAGAAAGTCGCTATCAAGCAGGGTTTTGCCCGTATCTTCTACGGCGATCCCACGATCGGCGGCCGCTATTCCGTGCTGTCGCCGTTCGGCCTGGTGCCGGCAGCGGCGGCGGGCATCGACATTCGCGGCCTCGTCCATCACACGCTGTCCATGGTGCGCTCCTGCGGCCCTGATGTGCCGCCACATGAGAACCCCGGCGTGCAGCTCGGCCTCGCCATGGGCATCGCCGGCCTCGAAGGCCGCGACAAGGTGACGATCTTCTGCTCGCCCAAGGTCGCCGATTTCGGCGCCTGGGCCGAGCAGTTGATCGCGGAATCGACCGGCAAGGACGGAAAGGGCCTGATCCCAATCGACGGCGAGACGGCTGGCGATCCCGCGGTCTATGGCCACGACCGCTTCTTCATCGACCTTCGCGCGGAGGGCGAGGACGATGCCGGGCATGCGGCAAAGCTTGCCGCGCTCGAGTCCGCCGGCCATCCCGTGGTGCGTATCGTCATGAAGTCGATCGACCATATCGGTCAGGAATTCTTCCGCTTCGAGATCGCAACCGCCGTCGCCGGATCGATCCTCGGCATCAACCCGTTCAACCAGCCCGACGTCGAGGCGGCCAAGATCAAGACCCGCGAGCTCACGGCCGCGTTCGAGAAGACCGGCGCGCTGCCTGTCGAAGAGCCGGTGGTATCGGCGGCGGACGTCGACCTCTACACCGACGCGCAGAACGCCAACGATTTGCGCAGGGCCGGCGCCAATGGCGACCTCAACTCGTGGGTAAGAGCCCATCTGTCGCGCTCCGGCAGCGGCGACTATGTCGCCCTGCTCGCCTATATCGAGCGCGACGGCGACACTATCGACGCCATGCAGGCGATGCGGATGAAGCTGCGCGATGTCAAACACCTTGCGACCTGCGCCGAGTTCGGCCCGCGTTTCCTGCATTCGACCGGCCAGGCCTACAAAGGAGGGCCGGACAGCGGCATCTTCCTGCAGGTGACCGCCGACGATGCCAGCGATCTGCCGGTGCCCGGCCAGAAGGCGAGCTTCGGCGTGATCAAGGCGGCGCAGGCGCGCGGCGATTTCGACGTGCTCACCGAACGCGGCCGGCGGGCGCTCCGCGTGCATCTCAAGGGGGACCTCGCCTCCGGGCTCGCGGCGCTCGACGCTGCGATCTCGGCCGCACTGAACTGAAGGAGTACATCATGCAACTCGGCATGATCGGCCTCGGGCGGATGGGCGGCAACATCGTCCGCCGCCTGATGAACCACGGCCACACCACCGTGGTCTACGACAAGGATCCCAAGGCGGTGGCAGCGCTCGCCGCGGACAACGCCGCGGGCTCGTCATCGCTGGAGGATTTCGTCCGCAAGCTGGAAACCCCGCGCACTGCCTGGGTGATGCTGCCGGCCGGCAAGATCACCGAAGCCACGATTGACGCGCTGGCCAAGCTGATGCAGCCCGGCGACGTCATCATCGACGGCGGCAACACGTTCTGGCAGGACGACGTCCGCCGCGGCAAGGCGCTGAGGGAGCGCGGGCTGCACTATGTCGATGTCGGCACCAGCGGCGGCATCTGGGGCATCGAGCGCGGCTACTGCATGATGATCGGCGGCGACAAGGCGGTGGTCGACCGGCTCGACCCGATCTTCAAGGCGCTGGCGCCCGGGATCGGCGACATTCCGCGCACACCGGGCCGCGAACGACGCGATCCCCGCATTGAGCAGGGCTACATCCATGCCGGTCCGGTCGGCGCAGGCCATTTCGTCAAGATGATCCACAACGGCATCGAATACGGCCTGATGCAGGCCTATGCCGAAGGCTTCGACATCCTCAGGAACGCCAACATCGAGGCGCTGCCATCGGAGCATCGCTTCGACCTCGATATCGCTGATATCGCCGAGGTGTGGCGGCGCGGCAGCGTGATCCCCTCCTGGCTGCTCGACCTCACCGCATCGGCGCTCGCCGAGAACCATACGCTCGACAATTATTCCGGCTTTGTCGAAGACTCCGGCGAAGGCCGCTGGACCGTGAACGCCGCCGTCGACGAGGCCGTGCCGGCCGAGGTGCTGACGGCGGCGCTCTACACCCGCTTCCGCTCGCGCAAGGATCATACCTTCGCGGAGAAGATCCTCTCCGCGATGCGCGCAGGCTTCGGCGGCCACAAGGAGCCGCCCAAGAAGGCTTGAAGCGAATGGCAAACGAGCGAAAGAGACCCGATCCCTGCTCCTTCATCATTTTCGGCGCCACCGGTGATCTGACGCACCGGCTGGTGATTCCGGCGCTCTACAATCTCGCCGCGTCCGATCTGCTGCCGGAGAAATTCTGCGTGGTCGGCATCGCCCGCAAGGGCATGTCGAGCAATCAGCTGACCGAAAGCCTGAAGAAGGGACTCCACAAGTTCGCGACCCGGCCGGTCGACGAGGCCGTCGCCGAACGGCTGTTCTCGTGCGTCACCGCCATCGAGGCCGACCCAAGCGATCCGGCATCCTTCGATGCCATGAACGAACGGCTCGACAAGCTCGAGAAGGCACGCGAGACGGGCGGCAACCGGCTGTTCTATCTCGCGACCCCGCCGAGCGCCTTCCTGCCGATCAGCCGGGAGCTCGGACGTACCGGCATGCTGAAGGAGAACGGGGCCTGGCGCCGGCTGGTCGTCGAAAAACCGTTCGGCACAGATCTCGCGTCAGCCAGGGCGCTCAACGCCGCCCTTCTGAAGCTGATGGACGAGCACCAGATCTACCGGATCGATCACTATCTCGGCAAGGAAACGGTCCAGAACATCCTGGTGCTGCGCTTCGCCAACGGCATGTTCGAGCCGATCTGGAACCGCAATCATATCGACCACATCCAGATCACTGTCGACGAGAAGCTCGGCGTCGGCCATCGTGGCAGCTTCTACGATGCCACCGGCGCATTGCGCGACATGGTGCCGAACCATCTGTTCCAGCTGTTGTCGCTGGTGACAATGGAGCCGCCGGCCCGCTTCGACGCGCAGGCCGTCCGCTCGGAAAAGGCTGAGGTGCTACAGGCGATCCAGGTCCAGAGCGAACAGGACGCGCTGTACAATTCGGTGCGCGGCCAGTATCGCGCCGGCCGGATCGGCGACACCGAGATCGAGGATTATCTGAAGACGCCCGACGTCAAACCCGACAGCACGACCGAGACCTATGCCGCGCTGAAGCTGACCATCGACAACTGGCGCTGGGCCGGCGTGCCCTTCTACTTGCGCACCGGCAAGGCCCTCACGATCAAGCGAACGGAGATCGCGATCAAGTTCAAGCAGGCGCCGTTCGCGATGTTCCGCAATACGCCGGTCGACCGCCTGTCGCAGAACTACCTGGTCATCTCAACCGAGCCGACCGAAGGCATCGAGCTGCAGTTCAACACCAAGGTGCCCGGCCCGACCATCAATATCGACGGCGTCGAGATGAAGTTCCGCTACAAGGATTATTTCAAGGCCGAGCCGTCGACGGGCTACGAGACCCTGATCTACGACTGCATGATCGGTGACAACATCCTGTTCCAGCGCGCCGACAGCGTCGAGGCCGGGTGGCAGGCGGTGCAGCCATTCCTTGATGCCTGGAAGAACGCCGGTGGCCGCGACCTGCAATCGTACAAGGCCGGCAGCAGCGAGGGCCCCGAGGCTGCCAACGCGCTGCTGACACGTGACGGGCGCAGCTGGCGGAAGCTCGGCTGACAATGACAGGCGGCCACGAGCGCAGGATCATCACCGTCGCCGACCCGGCGGCGATGGCGAAAGCCGCAGCCGAGCGGATGATCGCAAGTATCTCGGAGAATGACGGCCGGGTCGCGGTCTGCCTCACCGGCGGATCGAGCCCGAAGGCGCTCTACCAGCTGCTGGCGACGCCGGAATACCGCCCCCGGATCCCGTGGGACCGCGTGGACTGGTTCATCGGCGACGAACGCCTGGTGCCGCGCAAGGACGCGCTGCACAACATGAGCATGGCGCGTCAGGCCTTCCTCGACCGCTGCGCGCCGGCCGCCAATGTCCATCCGATCGCCACCGATACTGCCGATCTCAGGGACCCCGACGTCAGCGCGGCCCTCTACGAGAATGAGTTGATGGCCTTTTACGGCGCCGAACGACTCGATCCTGCGCGGCCACTGTTCGACCTCGTGCTGATGGGCGTCGGCCCCGACGGCCACACCGCCTCGCTGTTTCCGGGTTACCCCGCGGTCGAGGAGACTAGGCGCTGGGTGGTCGGAGTGCCCAAGGCCAATGTCGAACCCTTCGTGCCCCGCGTGTCGCTGACCCTGCCGACCCTGGCCTCCTGCCGCGAAATGCTGTTCGAGATCGCAGGCGAGAGCAAGCGCGCGATCTTGACGCGGCTCTTCGCGGGCGAGAACCTGCCGGCGAATCGCGCGCGATCGCGGAACGAGACCATCTGGCTCGTCGATCAGGCGGCGCTGCCGGAGGATTTTCGTGGGTGACGGGATAAGTCCCTGTGCACTGGTGGTGATGGGCGTGTCCGGCTCGGGCAAGAGCACCATTGCGGATCATCTCGCGGTCAGGATCGGCTGGCGCTACGAGGACGGCGACAGCTTTCACCCCGCGAGCAATGTCTCGAAGATGCATGCCGGGCAGCCGCTCACTGACGAAGACCGCTGGCCGTGGCTCAGGGCCATCGCCGCCGAGATCGACCGGACCTGCAAGGCAAGCGAACGCGCGGTGATCGCCTGCTCGGCCTTGAAGCGCAGCTATCGCGACATACTGGTGCATGGCCGCCGGGATGTCCGCATCGTCTTCCTTGACGGCACTCGAGAGCTGATTGCCTCGCGGCTGATCGCACGCAAGAACCATTTCATGCCGCCGGAACTGCTGGCGAGCCAGTTCAGGACGCTCGAGCCGCCGACCGCGGATGAGCGCCCGATCGTCGTCACGATCGACCGTACCGTCGACATCATCGTCGAGGACATCGTCAGCCAACTGAACCTGGAGCGTCCATGACCCGCATCGCCCTTGTCGTATCCGACGTCGACGGCACGCTCCTGACCAAGGACAAGATCCTGACCGACGACGCCAGGGCGGCGGTGCGCAGGCTCCATGAAGCCGGCATCGGCTTCACCATCGTGTCCAGCCGACCGACGATCGGGATGGAGTTCCTGGTCGCGCCGCTTGCGATCACCTTGCCGTTCGGCGCCTTCAACGGCTCCTCGATCGTCGATGCCCAATTGCAGCCGGTAGCACAGCATTTGATTCCTTCAGCCGTAGCCAGGCGATGCATCGACATGCTCGGCGAGCGGGGCATCGACATCTGGCTGTTCACCAACGACCGCTGGCTGACACGGAATCCCGATGGCGAATATGTCGGGCATGAGAAGCGCGCGATCAAGCACGATCCGACCATCGTCCCGGATTTCACGCCCTATCTCGGCCAGGCCTGCAAGATCGTCGGCGCAAGTTCGGATGCCGCGCTGCTGCAGCGCAGCGAGGCGGACATGCAGCAGATGGTCGGCAACGAGGCGACCGCGGTCCGCTCGCAGACCTACTATCTCGACGTCACCCCGCCCGGCCACGACAAGGGCACCTTCGTGGCTGATATCGCCAGGCGCCTCGGCGTATCCCTGGACAATGTCGCGACCATCGGCGACATGCAGAACGACCTGCCGATGTTTGCGCGGAGCGGCACCTCCTTCGCGATGGGCAATGCCAGCGATGACGTGAAATCGCGCGCCACCCATGTGACCGAGAGCAATGAGCGCGACGGCTTCGCACGCGCGATGGACATCGTGCTGGCAACGAGCTCCTGAACCTGGCTAGACTAAAGCGCGATGAGATAAGGCTGAATTGTCATCGCGCTTTAGCTGTTTGTTTGAGCACGATCTTTTCGGTTACACACTTTTCCGGATCATGCTCTAGGTCGACCGCTGCACCGCGGGCTTCTCGGCTGCGGCCTTGGCTTCGCTGAGATTGTGCGCGGTGTTGATCAGCGCGATGTGGGTCAGCGCCTGCGGGAAGTTGCCGGTCTGCCGGCCGGCGCCGCTGTCGAATTCCTCCGCGAGCAGGCCGAGATCGTTGGCAACCGCGACCACTCGGTCGAACAGCGCCTGCGCCTTGTCGATCTCGCCTGCCAGCACGCAGGCGTCGGCCAGCCAGAGGCTGCAGGCGAGGAAAGCACCCTCGATCGGCTGCGTCTCGTCGGATACTTCGCGCGGATCGTGCCGCAGCACGAAACCGTCGCGCAGCATGTGCCGCTCGACCGCATCGATCGTGCCGCGGATGCGCGGGTCTGACGGCGGCAGGAAACCGACCGACGGCAGTAGCAGGAGGCTGGCATCGAGCAGCTTCGAGCCATAGCTCTCGACGAAGCTGTTCAACTCCTCGTCAAAGCCTCTCTTGCAGACATCGCGATGGATGGCCTCGCGCAGTACGCGCCACTTGACCAGCGGCGCCTTGAGGCCGAACCGCTCCGTGCTCTTGATGGCGCGATCGAATGCGACCCAGGTCATGACCTTGGAGAAGACATAGTGCCGTGGCTCGCCTCGGCGCTCCCAGATGCCGTGGTCGGGCTTGTCCCAGACATCGGCGAGGTGATTGACCACCGTGCATTCCAGAGCCCAGCTCTCCTCGGCGAGCTGCAGCTCGGCCATGCGCGACTGATGGAAGGCGTCGATGAGCTCGCCATAGACGTCGAGCTGCAACTGCGCGTGCGCGGCGTTGCCGAGGCGAACCGGCCGGGCGCCTTCATAGCCCGGCAGCCATCCGGCCTGCCATTCCAGCAGGCGGCGCTGGCCCATGATGCCGTACATGATCTGCATATTGGCCGGAGTACCGGCCACCGCCCGCAGCAGCCAGTTGTTCCAGGCCGCCGCCTCTTCGGTGTAGCCCGAGTTCATCAGCGCCAGCAGCGTGAAGGTGGCATCGCGCAGCCAGCAGAAACGATAGTCCCAGTTGCGCGCGCCTCCGAGCTTTTCCGGCAATGAGGTGGTCGGCGCCGCGACGATGCCGCCGGTCGGTGCGTAGGTGAGCGCCTTCAGCGTGATCAGCGAGCGCGTCACGAGATTGTGGTGACGGCCGCCGTCAAAGGTCGCGCGGCCGGACCATTCGGACCAGAACTCCTCGGTGTCCTTGAGCGCCCCCTCCGGATCAATCGGCGCCGGAACCTTCAAATGCGACGGCCCGTAGGTCAGCACGAACGGCACGGTCTCGCCTGCGCCGACCTCGAAATCGGCAACAGTGGTCAGGTCCTTGCCTCGGGTCTCGACCGGCGTGCGCAGCACAGTCATGTCATGGCCGCAGATCGCAAGCAGCCCCTCGCCGTCCGGGTTCTTCTTCACCCAGGGCACGTCGGCGCCAAAGCCGAAGCGGATGACGAGCTCGAGATGCATCTTGACGCGACCGCTGATGCCGCGAACCAGACGAACCACGTCGGATGCCTGGCCTCTTGGCGGCATGAAGTCGATCAGCGCAATCACGCCGCTTGCGGTTTCGAACCGTGTCTCCAGGATCAAGGTATCGCCCCGGTAGCGCCGCAAGGTTTTCGTGATCTCCGCCGTGGGTGCGATGAGCCAGCGGCCGTTCCTTGCGGTGCCGAGCAGGGCCGCAAAACAGGCGTCCGAATCGAAGGCCGGCCAGCAGAGCCAGTCGATCGACCCGTCACGGCCGACCAGCGCCGCGGTCTCGCAATCGCCGATCAGTCCGTAATCCTCGATCCGGGAGGCCATGGGCTGCACTCCGCGTTGTCAGGTGCGCGACCGCTCCTGCGTCGCGCGCTTCAGCGCATCGATGTCGATCGCCGACGCCAGGTGCTCGATCGAGACCGGTAGCCGGCGGCGCCAATTGGGATGCTCGTAGACGGTGCCGGGAATGTTCGGCTGGTCCACCAGGCCGAGCAGATCCTCCATCGACACTGCCATCATTCGCGAGCGGGTGCGCGCCAGGAAACCCGTCACCGAATAGAAATCGTGGCTGTGGATGCCGTGCTCGCGCAAGACGTCATCGAGCTTGCCGAGCGCGTGCCAACGGCCCTCGTCGGTTTCGCCCGGATCGATCCCGAGCGCGCGCTTGGTCTTGAGATCGCTGAACGACCGCCAGCCGGCATAGGTCGAGAGGTCGTGCGTGTTGAACGTAACGAGTGCATCGGCCAGATAATAATCGGCGTTGCGGAACGCGCCCTGGTCGTCGCGCTCGAACATCATCACGAGGTATGACCAGATGCCCCAGCCGTTCATCTGCTCACGAAAGCCCTCCGGCACGGTGCCGAGATCCTCGCCGATCACGACGCAGCGATGAGCAACGCTTTCCTGGGCGGTCGCCGCCAGCAGCGCCTCGAACGGCATCAGCACATAGGCGCCGTTGGCCGGGCCGAAACCGCGCGGCACGAGATAGAGACGCTTCAGCCCGAACGCGTGATCCAGCCTGACCGCGCCGGCATGGCGCATCGCGGCCGCCAGCATCTGCCTGAACGGCTCGAAGCCGCGTAGCTCAAGGCCGGCTGCGTTGAAGCCGGCGAGCCCCCAGTCCTGACCCGCGGTGTTGAGCGGGTCCGGCGGCGCACCGACGCCGAGCTGGCGCGAGATCGCGATCTGCTCGTTCCAGGCGTCGAAGCCGTCCGACTGTACGCCGACCGCGACGTCGAGGTAGAGCCCGACCCGCATGCCAAGCTTGTGCGCGAGTTCCTCGCAGGCGCCGAGCTGGCGGTCGGCGGTCCATTGCACGAATTCCACGAACTCGACGTCCGCGGCGGTGTCGCGGGCCCGGCGCAATTTGGCGCAAGCGGTCTCGCTAGGCTGCCGCCATTCATCCGGCCAGTCCCACCACGGCATCGACAATTTGTGCCTGATCACCTCGAAGCAGGCGAAGCGTGACAGCAGCGTGCCGCGCTCCCGGCGATAGGTCTCGAATTCATGCCAGCGGCCGAGGCCCGGATTGGTCTTGAAGGCCGCGAAGGCCGATCGCAGCGCACGCCATTTCACTGCCGCGACTGCGACATAATCGACGAGATCACGCGTACGGAGCTGTGCCAGGGTGGCACGCGTCTCCGTGTCGAGCTTGAATTCCGGGATGTCCTCGACATCGATATAGAGCGCGTTGAGGAACAGGCGGCTGTTCGGCGAATAGGGACTGCAATCGCCGGGCCGGTCGTCGAACAGTACGTGCAGCGGATTGAGACCGACGCCGTCGGCGCCAAGGTGATGCGCGAACTCGATCAGGCCCTTGAGGTCGGTGAAATCGCCGATGCCCCAGTTGCGCGCGGAACGCACGCCATAGAGCTGGACCGCGATCACCCAGCAACGGTCGAAGTCGCCGGCAAAGGCCTTTTCCGGGGCAACCAGCAGCGGCAGCTCTTCGCTCGCGCCTGACGCATCCGACAACTGCAATCGGTGCACGCCGTCGGGCAAAGCGGGTGGCCAGGAGATGCTCCGGTCATGCGCCTCGCCCTGTGCGAGTGCGGCGGCGGCGCCGATGACCTTCCACTTCACCGGAAGCCGGGCGGTTTCGAGCAGTTCGGATGGCGCGATCCGGCTGGAGCGGATGACGACCGGTTCGGCGAGGATGCGCCGCGGCGTCTGTGGCGGCAGCGCGTCGAGAATGGCCGACAGCGCCTCCGGCGTTGTCACACGACGGTGACCGCTGCCGTCGATATACTCGGTCTGGACTCCGAGGGTCCGGGCTTTGGCGTATAGGTCCATTCGGCACGCTGCTTGCACGCAACTGCATTCGGCTCGTTGCGAAATTGTTTAGATCCAGGAAGGGGATAGACGATACTTAACGCTCTGCTCCTCCAGGTGTTCCCGGGGAACCAATGCCCCGCGAGCGGCTTTCTATATGGGTCTGGCGTGCCTCCTTCCCGCCGCCGGGACGTCATTTGCATTTCAATGGCGGCATCACCGTGAACAAAACTGCCCGACCTGTCGAGAGTGCCGGCGGCACTTTTCATATCACCGACGTCTATCCGTCGATCGATGCCGGTCGCTTTCCGGTGAAGCGTGTCGCGGGCGAGCCTGTCGAGGTGTGGGCCGACATCTACCGCGACGGACATGATGTGATCTCGGCGGCGCTGGCGTGGCGGCACGAGGCGGACGAGGAATGGCGGCGCGCGCCGATGACGCTGTACGGTGACGACCGCTGGGGCGGCGCTTTTACGCCCGAGCAGCCGGGCCGCTACTCTTACGCGATCGAGGCCTGGACCGACGAGTTCGCCAGCTGGCGGCGACGCTTCGAGCAGCAGCCTGCGACCGGTGGTGACCGCACGCTGGACGCGCTCGAAGGTGCAGGCATGCTGACCAAGGCGCAGGCCGGCAGCCCGGCCGAGGCCGCCGTGATCATCAAGCAATGTGAAATCTACCTTCAGACGGGCGAGGCCGGCGCGCTGCTCGCGCCAGAATTGAAGCAGGCGATGGCCGGCAGCCAGTTTCGCACCGATCTGACGCGCTCGCAGCTTTTTCCGCTCGTCGCCGACCGGCCGCGGGCCCGCTATGGTGCCTGGTACCAGATGTTTCCGCGCAGCCAGGGCAAGGTCAACGGCGAGCACGGGACCTTCAAAGACTGCATCGCGCGTTTGCCCGACATCGCCGCGATGGGCTTCGACATCGTCCATCTGACGCCGATTCACCCGATCGGCACGCAGCATCGCAAGGGCCGCAACAACGCGGCAACGGCACTGCCAGGCGATCCCGGCAGTCCCTATGCGATCGGCTCGGCCGATGGCGGCCACGACACGGTGCATCCGGAGCTCGGCACGCTGGATGATTTCCGCAGCTTTGTCGTTGCGTGTGAGGCGCATGGCATGGAGGTCGCGCTCGACCTCGCGGTGCAATGCTCCCCCGATCATCCCTGGCTGCGGCAACATCCGCACTGGTTCAAGCGGCGGCCCGACGGCTCGCTGCGTGCCGGCGAGCACCCGCCGCAGCACTGGGACGATGTCGTCATGCCCGACTTTGCGAACGAGGATGCCGCAGCGTTGTCGCATGCGCTGCGCGAGATTGTCCTGTTCTGGGTCAGCCAGGGCGTGAAAATCTTCCGGGTCGACAATCCGCACACCAAGCCGCTGCCGTTCTGGGAATGGCTGATCCGCGAGGTGCAGCGCCACGACCCCAATGTGATCTTCCTTGCGGAAGCGTTCACGCAGCCCAAGCTGGTCAAGGGGCTGGCGAAGCTCGGCTTCACGCAATCCTATACCTATTTCACCTGGCGCACGGAGCGCCTCGAGCTCGGGCGGTATCTCGGGGAATTGATCGGGCATCCGGAACGGGACTTTTTTCGGCCGAATTTCTTCGTCAACACGCCGGACATCCTGCCCTTCCATTTGCAAAGCGGCGAATCCTGGATGTTCAAGTCGCGTCTCGCGCTCGCCGCGACGCTGTCGAGCAATTACGGCATCTACAGCGGCTTCGAGCTGCTGGAGCATGCGCCGATTCCCGGTCGCGAGGAATATCTGGACTCCGAGAAATACGAGATCAAGGTGCGGGACTGGGGCCGGCCCGGCAATATCAAACCCTACATCGCCGCACTCAACCGGATCAGGTGTTACAATCCGGCGCTGCAACAGACCGCCAATCTGCGATTTATCGGCATCGAGGACGGCAACGTGATCGGGTTCATCAAGGAAGCGCCCGACCATGGCAATGTGGTCGTGGCGGCGATTGCATTGTCGCGCGATTCGCACGAGTTCTGGCTGCCGCTCGGCGATGCTGCGGTCGGCAGCGGTGATTTGCGCCGTCCCGTCGCCACCGTCGAAGATCTCGTCACCGGCGAGCGCCATGCGCTCGAATGGGGCGGCGTGCGCCTGCGCATCGATCCCGAACGCGACCCCGCGCTGCTGCTGCGCTGCCTGGGCTGAAGGAGCCGTCATGAACGTATTCTCCAGCGTCGAAACCCGGGAGAAGGTCGCGACCGAGAACGCGGACGAACTCTGGTACAAGGACGCCATCATCTACCAGCTGCATGTCAAGGCATTCGCCGACAGCAACAATGACGGCATCGGCGATTTCGCGGGGCTGACCGAGAAGCTCGGCTATCTGCAGGAGCTCGGCGTCACAACGCTGTGGCTGTTGCCGTTCTATCCCTCTCCCGGCCGCGACGACGGCTACGACATCGCCGACTATGGCGACATCAATCCCGACTTCGGAACGATGAAGGACTTCAAGCGCTTCATCCAGGAGGCCAAGAGGCGCGGCCTGCGCGTCATCACCGAGCTCGTCGTCAACCACACCTCCGACCAGCATGCCTGGTTCAAGCGCGCACGCCGCAGCCCGCCGAATTCGAGTGCGCGGAGCTGGTATGTGTGGAGCGACACCGACCAGAAATATCTCGATACAAGGATCATCTTCACCGATACTGAGAAGTCGAACTGGACCTGGGATCCGGAAGCCGGCCAGTTCTACTGGCACCGCTTCTTCTCGCACCAGCCGGACCTGAATTTCGACAATCCTCGCGTGGTGCGCGCCATCGTGCAGGTGATGAAGCGCTGGCTCGACACCGGCGTCGACGGGTTCCGGCTCGACGCCATTCCCTATCTCTGCGAGCGCGACGGCACCAACAACGAGAACCTGCCGGAGACGCATGCCATCATCAAGCGGCTGCGCCAGGAGCTCGACGCCTATGCCAAGGGCAAGGTGCTGCTGGCCGAGGCCAATCAATGGCCGGAGGACGTGCAGGAATATTTCGGCCAGAGCGATGAATGCCACATGGCCTATCACTTCCCGCTGATGCCGCGCATCTACATGGCGATCGCCCAGGAAGACCGCTTTCCAATCACCGACATCCTGCGGCAGACGCCTGATATTCCGGCGGCATGCCAATGGGCGCTGTTCCTGCGCAATCACGACGAGCTGACGCTGGAAATGGTCACCGACGTCGAGCGCGACTATCTGTGGTCGACCTATGCCAACGATCCGCGCGCTCGCATCAATGTCGGCATCCGACGGCGTCTCGCGCCGCTGATGGACAACGATCGGCGCAAGATCGAGCTGATGAACTCGCTGCTGCTGTCGTTCCCCGGTACCCCGATCATTTATTATGGCGACGAGATCGGCATGGGCGACAACATCTATCTCGGCGATCGCAACGGGGTGCGGACGCCGATGCAATGGTCGCCTGACCGCAACGGCGGCTTCTCGCGCGCCGATCCGGCGCGGCTCTATGCGCCGACCATCATGGACCCGGTCTACGGCTACGAGTCCGTCAATGTCGAGGCGCAGTCGCGTAGCCTGTCGTCGCTGCTTTCGGCCACCAAGCGGCTGATCGCTGTGCGCAAGTCGACGCTGGCGTTCGGGCGAGGCACCATGACCTTCATCCGCCCGGAGAACCGTTCGGTGCTGGCCTATGTGCGCCAGTACCAGGGCGAGGTCATCCTGTGCGTCGCCAATCTGTCGCGCTCGGCGCAGGCAACCCAGCTCGACCTCTCCCCCTTCAAGGATCGCATTCCGCTGGAGATGCTCGGGCGGACGCGCTTCCCGGCGATCGGCGAGCTGCCCTACATGATCACGCTGGCGCCCTACGGCTTCTACTGGTTCCAGTTGCAGGAGCGCGACAAGTCGGAGCCGGTAACGCCGCGGGCGGTACCGGAATTCGAGACGCTGGTGGTCCCGCTCAACTCGACTTGGATGTCATTGGCACGCGCCCGTGGCGTGTTCGAGCGCGACGTGCTGCCCGGGCATCTCGCCCGCACGCGCTGGTACCCGGAGCGCTCGCCAAAGGCGATCCAACCGACGCTGGTCTCTGCGATCCCGTTCTGCGACATCGGCGACAACCGGCCGTGGCTCGCCTTCTTCGAGACCACCCAGCGCGGCGCCACCGGCCGCTATGTCCTTCCGATGCAGATCGAGTGGGTGCGTTTCGACCGCGAGCGCTACAATCCGCGCGCCTTCGCCGCGGTGCGCCAGGGTGCCCGCGAAGGCACGCTGCTCGACGTCGCCACCGACCAGATCTTCACCGGGCTGTTCTTGCGCAACCTCAGGGAAAAGCTGACGGTCGAGGAGGGCGAGCAGGGCTTGAAGCTGGAATTCCGCCCCACCAGCCGGTTCGCGGACAAGGCGATCCGGCAGCCCGAGCGCATCCGCGTCGTCGAGAACGATCAGCCCAACTCGACCGCGCTGGTCGACAATGAATACGTCACCAAGATCTACCGGAAGCTGGAGGCAGGCACCAATCCCGAAATCGAGATCAGCCGCTTCCTGACCGAGGTCGTGGACTTCCCAAACACCCCCGCCCTGCTCGGCACCGCCGAACTCGTCGAGGGCGACAAGCGCAGCGCCATCGCGATTCTGCTTTCCTACGTGGTCAACCAGGGCGAGCTCTGGAATGTAGCGGCCGCCCATCTCGACCGCTTGGTCGAGCGGCAGCGCCTGCTCGCTGCCAGCGAACACACCGACCATGACGACGATCAGGCATCGTTCCTGCGTCATTTGTCGCACAGCGGAAAGCGTCTCGCGGAGCTGCATATCGCGCTGGCCAGCAGCAGGGATTTGCCGGATTTTGCGCCGGAGCCGACCCGGCCCGAAGACGTGCAGCGCTGGAACAACGAAATCATGGCGCGCGCCGAGCGCGTGTTCGACGCTCTCAAGCCGCGCCGCGATGGCCTCAAGGAGAGCGACCGGCTGCTGGCCGACCAGGTGCTGGCCCAACACGATCTACTGCCGGAGCGGCTGAAGGCGCTGCTGCCGCGCGACATCGACGGGTTCAACATCCGTCATCACGGCGACCTCCATCTCGGCCAGCTGCTGGTCGTCAAGGACGATATCTTCATCATCGATTTCGACGGCGGGCCGGGCCGCACCATCGCCGAGCGCCGCCGCAGGGCACCGCCCGCGCGCGACGTCGCCGGGCTGATCCGCTCGATCGACTATGCGGCGACGGCCGCGCTCGATCGCGCGCTCATGGTTGCGCCCGACGAAGGCGGCAAGCTGAGCCTGGCGCTGGCAGAATGGCGCGACCGGGCGACGGCTGCCTTCCTGGCCAGCTATCGCGAGACCATGGCCGGCCAACGCCTGTGGCCTGGCGACGCCGAGGCGGCCCAACGACTGCTCGGCTTTTTCCTGCTTGAGAAAGCCTTCTACGAGATCGAATATGAGCTCGCCAACCGGCCGGATTGGCTGCGGGTCGCACTAAACGGCCTGCTGAGGATCCTGGCGCAACAGCCACATGAGGTTGCATGAGCAAACTGCCCGCCGAGGCCTATGCCATCATCGAGGGCCGTCACTCCGATCCCTTCCACTATCTCGGGCTCCATACCGAGGGGGGGCGCAGCGTGGTGCGCGCCTTCCTGCCGGACGCCAGCAATGTCGAGGCAATCGGCGAGCACGGCGAGACGGCGCCGCTCACCCGGATCCACGACGCCGGCCTGTTCGCAGGTCCGTTGCCGAACGGCTCGACGCGCTATCAGCTCCGCGCCCGCTTCGGCGACAACGTCGTCGAATTCGAGGACGCCTACCGGTTTCCGCCGATCCTGAGTGATTTCGACCTCTATCTGCTGGGCGAAGGGACGCACCAGCGCATTTACGACACGCTCGGTGCACATCCGATAACGCTCGACGGCGTCGAAGGTATCGGCTTCGTCGTGCTGGCTCCCAACGCACGCCGGGTCAGCGTGGTCGGCGACTTCAATTTCTGGGACTCGCGGAGGCATCCGATGCGTGTCCGAGGCGCCGGCTATTGGGAGCTGTTCATTCCTCGCGCGCGCATTGGCGACCGCTACAAGTTCGACATCGTCGGCCGGAACGGCCAGCATCTGCCGCTGAAATCCGATCCACTGGCGTTTGCCGCCGAGATGCGGCCGAAGACCGCGTCGATCGTGTTCGACGAGCGCAAGGTCCCGCATCCGCAGCCGGTGCCCGACGGCATCAACGCGCTACGCGCTCCGATCTCGATCTATGAGGTCCATCTCGGTTCGTGGCGCCGCAAGGGTCACAATGAATGGCTGACCTATCGCGAGATGGCCGAGCAGCTTCCTGCCTATGCGCGGGACATGGGCTTCACCCATGTCGAATTCCTGCCGATCAACGAGCATCCGTTCGACGGCTCCTGGGGCTATCAGCCCACCGGCCTGTTCGCGCCGACCAGCCGCTTCGGTTCGCCTGACGATTTCGCGGCACTGGTCGACGCCTGCCATCGCGAAGGGCTGGCCGTGATGCTCGACTGGGTCCCCGGGCATTTCCCGGACGACCCGCACGGGCTCGGCCATTTCGACGGTACGGCGCTCTACGAGCATGCCAACCCGTTGCAGGGCCGCCATCTCGACTGGGGAACCCTGATCTACAATTACGGACGCACCGAGGTGACCAACCTCTTGGTGTCGAATGCGCTATTCTGGCTCGATCGCTACGGCATCGACGGCCTGCGTGTCGATGCCGTCGCCTCCATGCTCTATCTCGACTACAGCCGCCCCGCCGGCGGCTGGATCCCGAACAAATATGGCGGCCGGGAAAACATCGAGGCCATTGCCTTCCTGCGCCGCTTCAACACGGAGGTGTTTGCGCGCTTTCCGCAGGCGACCACGGCAGCCGAGGAATCCACCGCGTGGCCGCAGGTGTCGCGGCCGGTCGAATATGGCGGGCTCGGGTTCGGCTACAAATGGAACATGGGCTGGATGCACGACACGCTGAAATATATCGGCAAGGACCCTATCCACCGCAAATACCATCACGGCGACATCCTGTTCGGCCTGCACTACGCCTTCTCGGAAAACTTCATCCTGCCGCTGTCGCATGACGAGGTCGTGCACGGCAAGCGCTCGATCCTCGGCCGCATGCCCGGCGACGACTGGCAGCGCTTTGCGAACTTGCGCGCCTATTACAGCTTCATGTTCGGCCATCCCGGCAAGAAGCTGATGTTCATGGGCTGCGAATTCGCCCAGCAGCGCGAGTGGAATCACGATCAGTCGCTGGACTGGCACCTCACCGCGCAGCCAAGGCACGCTGGCGTCCAGAATCTGATTCGCGATCTCAACCGGCTCTATCGCGCGCTGCCGGCGCTGCACGAACTGGACTGCGACCAGGCCGGATTCGAGTGGGTGATCACCGACGACGCCAGTAACAATCTATTTGCCTGGATCCGCAAGGGTACGGCTGAGCGTTCGCGCTGCCTCGTGGTCATCAACTTCTCGCCGAACGTCCATCGCAACTATCGCATCCGCGTGCCGTTCGCCGGCAAATGGCACGAGGTGCTCAACTCGGATTCGGCGCATTACGGCGGCAGCAACGTCGGCAATATCGGCGAGGTCCGCGCCTCGGAGGGGGCGTCACCCGAGCTGAGCCTGAGCATTCCGCCGCTGGCTGCGATCTTCCTCGTACCGGAAAGCTGATCCATGCGACTGACCGGGGGAACGTCCTCGCGGCTCGGCGCCAGCTGGGACGGCAGGGGCACCAATTTTGCGCTGTTCTCGGCCAACGCGGAGAAGGTCGAGCTGTGCCTGTTCGACGGCCAGGGCCGCCGCGAGCTCGAGCGCATCGAGCTGCCGGAACGCACGGAGGACGTCTGGCACGGCTACCTCAACGACATTTCGCCCGGCCAGCTCTACGGCTATCGCGTTTATGGCCCCTACGCGCCGGAACGCGGCCATCGCTTCAATCCCAACAAGCTGCTGCTCGATCCCTACGCCAAGCGGCTCGCGGGGCGCCTGGTCTGGAGCGACGCGCATTTCGCCTACCGCACCGGCAGCGCGCGCGAGGACCTGTCGTACGACCGACGCGACAATGCTCGCGGCATGCCGAAGGCCGTGGTCGTCGACGAGAGCTTCAACTGGGGGCGCCGCGAGATCCGGCCGCACATCCCCTGGGAGGACACCATCATCTACGAGGCCCACGTCAAGGGGCTGACGCAGAAGCGCGAGGATGTGGCGCCGGGCTTGCGCGGCACCTATGGCGGCCTGTCGTCGCCGGCGATGATCGACCACCTCAAGCGGCTCGGCGTCACCACAGTGGAGTTGTTGCCGGTGCACGGGCTGATCGACGACCGCGTGCTGGTCGAGAAGAAGCTCGCGAACTATTGGGGCTACAACACCATCGCGTTCTTCGCGCCGGAAACGCGCTACGCCCAGGACAACGCGCTGGATTCGTTCCGCACCGCGGTGGCGCGGCTGCACGACGCAGGCATCGAGGTGCTGCTCGACGTCGTCTACAACCACACCGCCGAGGGCAACCATCTCGGTCCGACGCTATGCTTTCGCGGCATCGACAACGCATCCTACTACTGGCTGAATCGCGAGAACCCGCGCTTCTACGACGACTTCACCGGCTGCGGCAGCTCGGTCAACCTCACCCATCCACGCGTGCTGCAGATGGTGATGGATTCGCTGCGCTACTGGATCGAGGTCTGCCATGTCGACGGCTTCCGCTTCGATCTCGCCACCACGCTGGCGCGCAACCCGAACGGCTTCGATCGCGGCCACGCCTTCCTCACCGCGATTCGCCAGGACCCGGTGCTGGCGACGGTCAAGCTGGTGGCCGAACCCTGGGACCTCGGTCTCGGCGGCTACCAGGTCGGCGCTTTCCCATCGCAATGGTCGGAGTGGAACGATCGCTATCGCAGCGCGATGCGCCGCTACTGGAGCGGCGAAGGCAGCCTGATCGGCGAGATCTCGGGCCGCATGACCGCCTCATCGGACCTGTTTCACCACGACAATCGCGCCACCCGCGCCAGCATCAACCACATCACGGTTCACGACGGCTTCACCCTCGCCGATCTCTTCAGCTACAACGAGAAGCACAACGAGGCGAATGGCGAGGACAACCGCGACGGCTCCAACGATAATCATTCCAACAATTGCGGCCATGAAGGCCCGACCGACGATCCTGAGATCAACGCGTTGCGCCGTCAGCTGCGCAAGAACCAGCTTGCCTGTCTGCTGCTCGCACAGGGCACGCCGCTGATCCTGGCGGGCGACGAAGTCGCCAACTCGCAAGGCGGCAACAACAACGCCTACTGCCAGGACAACGAGACCGGCTGGGTCGGCTGGGGGAACCTCGGCACCGACGACGACTTCATCGAATATATCGGTCACCTCACCGCCCTGCGCCGCCGCTTCGGCCAGATCCGCTGCCAGCGCTGGCTCGATGGCCGCCGCGCCGACGGCACCTATGGCGTGCTGTGGCTGACACCCGCGGCGGACGACATGACGGAATCCGACTGGAAATTCCCCGAAGGCCGCTTCCTCTCCTATGTGCTTGGGCCAATGGAACAAGGCGAGGCACCGATCTTTATCGTCCTGAATGCCGCGCCGGAGGAGATCGCGTTCAAGATGCCGAAAATGCCCGAATACGCCAGCTGGCAGCAGGTGCTGAACACGACCGAGAGCCGGCAGGACGGCGCCACCTTCGCCTCCGGCACCGACAGCAAGGCGCCGCCGCGCTCGGTGCTGGCCTTTGCAGGCTCCGCATGAATGCAAATCACTTCGGCCCCGAGCTGACACATGATGGCACGCGCTTTCGGTTGTGGGCGCCGGCGGCGAAGCGCGTCGATCTGCTGCTCGACAAGCCGCACGCGCTGACGCGCGACGCGGCCGGCTGGTACGTGGCCGAGATCCCGGGTGTGCGTGCCGGCACGCGGTACAAATTCCGCATCGATGACGAGATAGACATTCCCGATCCGGCGTCTGCATTCCAGCCGGATGACGTCTTCGGCCCCGGCGAAGTGGTCGATCACGCAGGCTTCAAATGGCGCGCGACGGACTGGCGCGGACGGCCGTGGCATGAGGCGGTCATTCTCGAGGCCCATGTCGGCACCTTCACGTCCGAGGGCACCTATCGCGCCATGATCGGCAAGCTCGATCATCTCGTCGAAACTGGCATCACCGCGCTCGAGCTGATGCCGCTCGCGGATTTCGCCGGGCGGCGCAACTGGGGCTATGACGGCGTGCTTTGGTATGCGCCCGACAGCGCCTATGGGCGGCCCGAGGACCTCAAGACCCTGATCGACGAGGCGCATCTGCGCGGGCTCATGGTCATGCTCGACGTGGTCTACAATCACTTCGGCCCCGAGGGGAATTTTCTCGGCCGCTACGCACCGGGCTTCTTCACCGACAAGCAGACCCCATGGGGCAGCGCGATCGACTATCGCGTTCCGGAGGTGCGCGCATTCGCAATCGAGAGCGCGCTGGCCTGGCTGCGTGACTACCGCTTCGACGGGCTGCGGTTGGACGCCGTCAACACCATCGTCGAGGCCGGCGAGGTTTCCGTGCTGAATGATTTGAGCGCGGCCGCAGGACAGCTCGCCGCCCAGACCGGCCGGCACATCAATCTCGTGCTCGAGAACAGCGACAACAATGCAAGTCTGCTCGATGCCGCCGAAGACCCGCCGCGCGGCAGGTTTCGCGGGCAATGGAACGACGACTATCATCACGCCTGGCGCGTGATCCTCACCGGAGAGACGCAGGGCTACTATGCCGACTACCAGCGCGCGCCGAAGCAGGACCTCGCCCGCGCGCTCGCTTCCGGCTATGTCTATCAGGGCGAGGTCTCGGCATTCTGGGGCGGCAAGCACCGCGGTGAACCGAGCGGCATGCTGTCGCCGACCTGCTTCATCAACTTCCTGCAAAATCACGACCAGATCGGCAACCGTCCGCTCGGCGATCGCCTTCTAACCGCTGCGCGACCGGCCGCCGTCGAGGCCGCGCTGGCGGTGACGCTGATCGCGCCGACGACACCGATGCTGTTCATGGGCGAGGAATGGGGCGCGACGTCGCCGTTCCCGTTCTTCTGCGACTTCAAGGGCGCGCTCGCCGATGCGGTCCGCAAAGGACGACGCGAGGAATTTGCCTGGGCGTACGCCAAATATGGTGACGACATTCCCGATCCGCTCGACGAAAAGACGGTGCGGTCCGCAGTCCTCGACTGGAGCGCCCCTCACAGGGAGCCAAACCACTCGCGGCTGGCGCTGGTGCGGGACTTGCTCGCCGTGCGCCGGTGCGAGATCACCCCGCGGCTTGCGGGCGCGCGTTTCGGCGATGCCCGGGTCGTGGACGATCTCCTGACCGCGCATTGGCAGATGGGCGACGGCAGCACGCTGCGTCTTGCCGCCAATCTTTCGGATCGCGAGAGCGCTGGCGTTCCTAATTCGAAGGGAACCTCGATCTGGGGCGGTGCGTTGTCGGATCACCTTCCCGCCTGGGCGGTACGCTGGCGCATCGGATAGCACAATGGTTCCGGCGATCCCGATCGCAACCTATCGCCTTCAACTCACCGCCGATTTCGACTTCGATGCCGCCGCACGCGTCGCGCCCTATCTGAAGGCGCTCGGCATCAGCCATGTCTACGCATCGCCCTTCATGAAGGCGCGCGAGGGATCGACCCATGGCTACGACGTCGTCGACCACACCAAGTTCAATCCAGCGCTCGGCGGCGAGGACGGTTTTGCGCGGCTGAGCGATACGCTGAAGAGCAACGACCTTGGCTTGATCCTTGATTTCGTGCCGAACCATGTCGGCGTTCATTTTGCCGACAATCCGTGGTGGCTCGATGTGCTGGAATGGGGCCCGGCCTCGCCGCACGCCGTCTCGTTCGACATCGACTGGGACCAGTTGCCGTATCGCGCGCGTGGCGGCGTGCTGCTGCCGATCCTCGGCTCATCCTACGGGCAGGCGCTCGAGCGCGGCGAGATCGAGCTGCGCTATGACGCCGCCGAAGGCAGCTTCTCGGCCTGGTATTTCGAGCACCGCCTGCCGATCGCGCCTGAGCGCTACGGCGAGGTGTTGCGGACCATCGTTCGCGAGGCGGACGCAGAGGACAGCGCGGTCGGACGCGCCATGCTCGAAATCTCCGCACGTTACAGGGGACTTCGCCATCCGAATCGCGCAGAAGCTCCGGCCCTGAAGGATGAGTTGCGCGCGATCGACGGCTGTGCCGACATCATCGCGCGTGGTCTTGCCGCCTATAGCGCTGGCGAGGGCGCCGCGCAGACCCTGGGGCTGCATCATCTGCTCGAGCGCCAGCACTACAAGCTCGGCCACTGGCGGCTCGCCTCCAGCGACATCAATTACCGCCGGTTCTTCGACGTCAACACGCTGGCTGGCCTCAGGGTCGAGGACGCCGGCACCTTCGAGGCCAGCCACAGTCTGGTGAAGCGGCTGATCGCCGAGGACCGGCTGCAAGGCCTCCGGCTCGATCATATCGACGGCCTGCGCGATCCCGCACAATATTTCCATCGCCTGCGCCGCCTGGTGCGAACAGCGCAAGGCGCGAAAGCAAAACCGTTCTACATGGTGATAGAGAAGATCCTCGGTGAGGGCGAGACGCTCCCGAGGTTCAGCGGCGTCCATGGCACGACCGGCTATGAATGGATGAACGTGATCAGCCAGGTCTTGATCGACGCCGGCGGACTCGATCCTCTGAACGAGGTGTGGCGCCAGGTCAGCAACCGGTCGCCGACCCTGGAGCCGGTGCTGCTCGAGGCCAAGCGCCGCGTGCTGGAGACCTTGCTTACCAGCGAATTCACCGTGCTGGCGCGGCTGCTGGCGCGGATCGCCAGCGGCCACTATTCGACCCGGGACTTTTCCGCCGACAGCCTGCGGCAGGCGCTTGAGCTCTATGTGCTGCACTTTCCGGTCTATCGCACCTATCTCAGCCCCTCCGGCCCGGCGGCGCATGATCGCGCGTTGATCGACGAAACGATCTCACGCGCCCGCGCCGACTGGTTCGCCGCCGACGAAGGCGTCTTCGATTTCCTGCGTGATGCCTTGACCATGGACCTGCTCACGCCCGGCCGGCCACCGCACAGCGCGCCGCGGGTCCGCCGCTTCGCGTTGAAGGTCCAGCAGTTCACCGGGCCGATGATGGCGAAGTCGCTGGAGGACACGGCCTTCTACCGTTACCACCGCCTGCTGGCGCTGAACGAGGTCGGCGGCGATCCCGCGGCAAGCGCGCTTGCCGTCGGACGCTTCCACGCGATGATGACGGCGCGTGCCCGCGAATGGCCGCACGGCATGACCGCGACCGCGACCCACGACACGAAGCGCGGCGAGGATGCCCGCGCGCGGATCATGGCCCTGGCGGAAATACCAGGCGAATGGACCAGCGCGGTCGCGCGCTGGAAGGTGCTGAACGCGCCGCACCTCGTGCTCGACGGCGAGATGCGCGCGCCGTCGGCCAGCTTCGAATACATGTTGTATCAGGCCCTGCTCGGTGCCTGGGAGCCGGACGACCCATCCCTTGTCGAGCGCATGCAGGCCTATGCTCTCAAGGCGGCACGCGAGGGCAAGCAGGAGACGAGCTGGCTCAATCCGCATCAGCCCTACGAAGACGGCGTCAAGACGTTCCTCGATCGCATTCTCGATCGCAGCGCCGCGCCCGAATTCCTTGAAGGGCTGGGGACGATGGCACAACGCCTCGCCCTGATCGGCGCCTTGAACGCACTCAGCCAGATCACGCTGAAGGCGACGATGCCCGGTGTGCCCGATTTCTATCAGGGCACCGAGCTGTGGGATTTTTCACTGGTCGATCCGGACAACCGCAGACCGGTCGATTTTATCGAGCGCGCGGCGATGATTTCGGCGCTGGAAACGCCCGACTGGGACGCCCTTGCACAGACCTGGCATGACGGCCGGCTGAAGTTCGCATGGACGCGGCAGCTGCTGCGGCTGCGTAACGAGATGCCCGAAATCTTTGCCAATGGCGATTATGCACCGCTCGAGGTGAGTGGGCCGCACCGCGACCACGTCGTTGCGTTTGCCCGGCACCGCGGCCGCGACGCCGTCATCGTCGCGGTGACCAGGTCATTTGCTCCGTTCACGAATGGAGGGCGCGCGTGGCCGCGCCCCGACGCTTTCGACGGCGCAATCGACATCACGGGATATGCGACGGAAGGCCGCGCAAACCGGTTGCCGCTTTCGGAACTGTTCGAGCATCTGCCCGTCGCGGTGTTGCGCGCGAAGGCGGTGGCGGGTGCGAGGCGGGGATCGAACAAGCATCGGTAGAAGCGCGGAGGCCGCCCGGGATCGACGGCCGGACGGCCTGGCGGATGTCGTGCCGGTCACGAGGGCCGGTTCCCTCCCTCCGCGCTTGTCATGATGGTCAGGCAGATTCGTTACCGGAAAGCTGACGGCAGGACACCTGAGCGAAGTATTTCGTTGCTGCAGGGCACAACGATCGTGCGTCAGCCGCGTTTGGTCAGAAGCAATTGCCCGCGCTTCTCAATCGCGCTCTGCGCGAGTTCGGCGAAGCGCTGCAACAACCAAGGCAGCGTCACCTCCAGCCGCACAAAGGAATCCTCCACATCGAGATGCCCGGCAGCGATCTGTCCCAGCGCTCGCACGCGGAAGGTCATGCGGTTGTCGTCCCAGCGCTCCTCGTCGACGTTGATGACCGGCACGCTCGCCGCCGCGCGCGACAGGCCTGTCTTCAGACGGCGTACCGCCTCGTCGCGGCCGAGGCTGTGAGGAATCGAAACGACAAGTGGTGCCGGCATCGCGAACCTCCTTCACTGGTCAGCTCAATGTAATTCCGTTCCGCACAAATGGAAGATGCACGAACTTTATCGCATCGCGCGAGCAGGAACCTTCGCAATTGCGGTTTGTTTCCCCACGCGAAAGGCAGAGACGAACAGGCCCGCGGGGCTGAGGAGAACCTTGAGATGTCAATTGGAACGATCATTCTCATCATTCTGATCATCGCGCTGCTTGGCGGCTTCAGCGGCATCGGCGGCGGGCCATTCTACGGCACCGGCTATTACGGCGGCGGCGGGCTCGGCCTCGTGATCGTGATCCTGTTGATCCTGCTGTTGCTCGGGAGGCTGTAGCACGCGAGCGCGTTTGTTCATCGCCGCTTCCGGCATATTGACTGCCATCACCCGCGAAAGCGGGTGATCCAGTATTCCAAGGGCGATGACAGCGGACGGAGACGCCACGGCATCCGACATGCCCGCCTTCGCGGCACGACTTGCTGGGACGCTTGACGGGCCTTATTGCCTCGCCAGCTTATTCATCGCAACCTTGATCGAGGCCGCGGCATCCTCATAGCCGTCCCACGCCTTGCTCCTGGCCAGCAGCGGCGGCACGGTTCGCACCGTGTATTTCTTTGGATCGAGATCGCCGCGCACCTGCGTCCAGGTCAACGGCATCGAGACGGTAGCGCCTTCGCGCGCGCGCGGCGACAGTACAGCGACCGCGGTCGAGAGCCGATCGTTGCGCAGATAATCGAGGAAGATCTTTCCGGTGCGCTTGGCCTTGGACATGTTGAGCAGGTAGCGCCCGGGATCGTCGTGCGCCATCCACTGGCAGATGCCTTGCGCAAAGGCCTTGGCCTCCTTCCAGGTCACCTTGTCCTTCGCGCCGTGCAGCAGCGGCGTCACGACATGGAGGCCCTTGCCGCCGGTGGTCTTGCAGAAGCTTTCGAGGCCGACCGCGGTCAGCCGCTGGCGCATGTCCCGGGCCGCTCCGATCACTTCGGCAAATTCGACATCGGGCGCCGGATCGAGGTCGAACACCAGCCGGCCCGGCGTGTCATAGGCATCAGGCGCGCAATTCCACGGATGCAGTTCGAGGCCGCCGAGCTGGGCAACCGCGGCCAGCCCTTCGACCTGGTCGATCTGCAGATAGGGTTTGCGATCGCCGGAGACCTTCGCCAGCTTCAGCAGCTTCGATGTGCCGGCCATCGCGTGGCGCTGGAAGAAGGCCTCGCCCTTGATGCCGTCGGGCGCCCGCACGATCGAGCACGGCCGCCCCCTGAGATAGGAGATCATCCATTCGCCGACCGCCTCGAAATATTTCGCGAGGTCGAGCTTTGTCACAGCCTCGCCATCGCCCGCGTCGGGCCACAACGCCTTGTCCGGATGGGAGATGACGACGCCCATCACGTCACTTGAGACCTTCCCGGCGCCCTTGCCCATCGGCTTCACCACTTTGGTTACGACCGGCGCTTCGGCTTCCACCTCGCGCGCCGGCTTGTCCTGGCGCAGACCCTTGAAGGCGGCCTGGCGGATATTGCCGCCGTCGGTCCAGCCGGCGAACTCGATCTCGGCCACCAGCTCCGGCTTCAGCCAATGTACGTCGCGGGCCTTCTTCGGCGCATCTTCGCCACCGAACGGACTCTTGTCCGATGCCGCGGCCCTCAGCGCCGGCATGATTCGCCGCACCGTATCCTGACCGAAACCGGTGCCCACCATGCCTACGAAGGCCAGATGATCGCCGCGATAGACGCCCGCCATCAGCGAGCGGAATTTGCCGTTGGTGGTCTTCCAGCCGCCGATCACGACCTCCTGACCGGCACGGATCTTCGCCTTGGTCCAGTCGTCGGACCGGCCGGAGCGATAGGGCGCACCGAGCTTCTTGGAGACGATGCCCTCGAGGCCGAGCTTGCGCGCCGAATCCAGCACGGCCGCGCCGCGCTCCTCGAAATGCTCGACATAGCGGATCACCGGGTTCTTGATCTTGCGCGCTTCGAGTAATGCCTTGAGCCGCGCCTTGCGCTCGACGAGCGGCAGCGAACGCAGATCGTCCTTGCCCGCAAACAACAGATCGAATGCGTAGAAGATCAGGCGGTCGGTCTTGCCGTCCGACAGCGCAGCCTGCAATGTCGAGAAGTGCGGCGTGCCGTCCTTGTCGAGCGCGACGATCTCGCCATCGATCAGAACGTCGGGCAGCTTGCCGGCCTCCTTCGCGATCTTGCTGAACTTTTCGGTCCAATCGAGCGCCTTGCGCGTTTTCAAAACCGCCTCGCCGTCCTCCACCCGCAGCTGCACCCGATAGCCGTCGAACTTGATCTCATGGCACCAGCCCGTGCCACCGGGCGGTACATCGACCGGTGCGCAAAGTTGCGGCGCGACAAAATCAGGCATCTCCGATACCTGCTTCGGCTTCGCCGCCAACCGCGCCTTCGGCGGCGCGACCCTGGTCCGCGCGCGCTCCTCCGCGGCTTCGCCTCGATCGGAGTGCCAGACGGCGTCGGCTTTGGCCTTGCCATTACCCTTGGCCAGCATGAACGGTTTTGGCGCGCGACCCTTGCCGGCTGCGATCTCTGCCATCGACCGGCCCGAGGCGACTGAGCGATCCTCCTCGAGGATCTCATCGCCATTGCTTTCAACGGCATATTCGTCGCGATGCTTGATCAGGAGCCAGTTGGTGCGCTTGCCGCCATAGCGGTCGCCCTTCATCCGCACCAGCACCCAGCTGCCATGCAGTTTCCCGCCGAAGAGCGTGAACTTCAGGTCGCCTTTCTTGAAGCCGCGTTCGGGATTATCCGACTCCCAGTAGCCGCGATCCCAGAGCTGCACCGTGCCGCCGCCGTATTCGCCTTCGGGGATCGTGCCCTCGAAATCGCCGTAGTCGAGCGGATGATCCTCGACCTCGACCGCGAGCCGCTTGTCCTGCGGGTCGAGCGAAGGACCGCGCGTCACCGCCCAGGATTTGAAGACGCCGTCGAATTCGAGCCGCAAGTCGTAGTGCAGCCGGGTTGCGTCGTGTTTCTGGATGACAAAACGCCGCTGCTTCGCCGGCGCGACCCTGACGTCACCGGACGGCTCGTTGGTCTTCTCGAAATCGCGCTTCTTTCGATAAGTGGTGAGATTTCTCAGCGACACGTGCAGGCCTCGGCGCAGACGATGGCTGCCGCTCCGTCGCAGCCATCAGGAACCAAAACCCACGGTATCCACTCAAGTTCCAAACACAAGCTGTTTGGGGAGGATGATGACCGCTTCCTGTACCCGCTCGCGGCACCGGGCAGAGCCCCCTCCTCGCGTCACTGCGAGGAGCGCAAATGACGGTCTGGATCGATCGGACCGCCTTACCGCTTCGCAGCCTTGCGCTTCTTCGTGGTCTTCCGCTTCTTGCTCGTTGTCCTGGCGGCCTTCTTCGGCACCTTTCTGCCCTCGGCGCGCGCCTCCGACAAGCCGATGGCGATCGCTTGTTTCCGGCTCTTCACCTTCTTTTTGGAACGGCCGATGCGCAGCGTGCCGGCCTTGCGTTTCTTCATTGCGCGCTCGACATCGCTCGACGCTTTCCGCGAGTATTTTGCAGCCATGGCTTTCTCTCCCGCTGAGCGAAGACAAACCTCGGCTGCGATGAAAGTTCCGAATCCGACTTTAGTCCGCCGCGCGCAGCCGATAGCCGATGCCGGTTTCGGTGAGCACGAATTGCGGACGCTCGGGATCGGCCTCGATCTTCTGGCGGAGCTGACGGACATAGACGCGCAGATACTGCGCATCGGTCAACTCGTCCCACAATTCCTTCAGCAGGAAGCGATGGGTCAATACCTTGCCGGCGTGCTGCACCAGGACGCGCAGGAGATCATACTCCTTCGGCGACAGCTTGATGTCCCTGTCACCGACCCTGACGAGCCGGCGCACCAGGTCGACCGAGAGGTCGCCGGAGCGGAACACAGGCCGCTCCCCCTGCACTTGCAACTGATGCCGCAGCGCTGCCCGCAGCCGCGCCAGAAGCTCGTCCATGCCGAATGGCTTCGTCAGGTAATCATCGGCGCCGAGGTCAAGGGCTTGCACCTTGCCGGCTTCGTCGCCGCGGCTCGACAGCACCACGACCGGCACATTCTCGTTGCGGCCGCGGATCATGCGCAACAGGTCGTGCCCCTGGATGTCGGGCAGGCCGAGATCGAGGATGATCAGCGCCGGCTCCTCGGCCAGCATCTCCAGAGCGGTCTTGCCGTTGGAGGCTTCGAGGATGTCGTAGCCTTGCGTGCTCAGACCCATCCGCAGCAACTTGCGGATCGGCGGCTCGTCGTCGATGACCAGGACCTTGATGGGCGTTGCGTTCATGCAGCGGTGTCCAGCGCGTGGGCGTCGGCCGGGATCGGCAGGCGGATGGTGATGACGGCGCCAATCCGGTCGGACCGGTTGGCAGCGGAGATGGTGCCGCGCATCGCCTCGACGAAGCCGCGCGAAATCGCCAGGCCAAGACCGGTGCCGGGGCGGACATGATCGCCCTTTTCGACACGATAGAATTTGTCGAACACGCTTTCGAGTTCGGCTGCCGGAATACCGTTGCCTTCGTCCATGATCTGCAGCGCGATGGTCTCGCGATCGCGCACGCCGCGGATCAAGATCGTGGTGTCCGACGGCGAATATTTGGCGGCGTTGTCGAGCAGGTTGAACAGCACCTGCTCGAACAGCACGGCGTCGAGCTCGAGCATCGGCATGTCGGCGGCAAGCTCCAGCGACACCCTGTGATGCACCAGGATCTTGGCGGCGCGGCGCAGCGCGCTGCCGACGATCTCGCCGATGTCGTGGCGCGCGGTGTTCGGTACGATCGCGCCGGATTCGAGCTTGGTCATATCGAGCAGGTTGGCGATGAAGCGGTTGAGCCGCTCGGACTCGTCGATCACGGTCGCGAGCAGATCATGCTTCTGCGCATCCGACAGGCCCGATCCAAGGTCGCGCAGGGTCGAGGCGGCACCGAGCACGGAGGCGAGCGGCGTCTTGAGATCGTGCGAGATCGAGGTCAGCAACGCGCCGCGCAGCCGGTCGGACTCCACCGTGCGCTTGACCCGGTCCATGTCCTCGACCAGCAGCACGCGCTCGATGGCGAGCGCGCCCTGGTCGATCAGCGCGTCGAGCAGGCGCCGCTGGTCCGGCGTCAGCAGCGGGCCGGTCCGGTCATCATCGATGCCGATCACGCCGATCAGGCCGCGTCCAGTGCGCATCGGCAGGAACAGCCGCTTGGCACCCGGCAGCGTGTCCGAGCCCCGCCCTGCCGGCCGATCGTTGCCCCAGGCCCAGTTGGCCGCCGCCAGATCGGCCTTGTCGAGCTGGTCCTCGGGCGGATAGCCCGCCTTGACGGTCAGCACACCGTCCTCCGGCAGCAACAGCACGACGCGCACCTTCAGCATCAGCGCGGTCTGGTACGCCGTCGCCCACAGCACATCATCGAGGGTCGCGGTGCCGGCGAGCTTGCGGCTGAACGCATAGAGCGATTCGGTGGTGCGCACGCGCCCGATCGCTGTGTCGGCCTGCGTGCGCACGCGGGCCGCGACATTCGAGACGATCAGCGCGATCAGCATGAAGAAGAAGAACGCCGCGACGTTGGTCGGGTCGGTGATCGTGAAGGTGTAGACCGGCGGCAAGAAGAAGAAATTGTAGCACAGCGAGGCGGCAACGCTCGCCAGCAGCGACGGCCACAGCCCGTAACGCACCGCCGCGCCGACCACGGCGGTGATGAAGACGAGATCGACGTTCTCGACGCCGAACACCGGCTGGATCAGCTCGGCCGCGCCCAGGCCGAGCGCGATCAGCAGCAGCGCCATCAGATAGGGCCGCGGGTTGAACGGCTCCGGCCGCTGTGCGGTCTGCACCTGCGCCTTGGCGACCGGCGGTTCGTCGCCCGCGATGACGCTGACGCTGATATTGCCGGCCCGGCGTACCAGATCGTGCACCACCGAGCCGCGCGCCAGCTCGAACCAGCGCGAACGGGTCGACTTGCCGATGATGATCTGGGTGACGTTGTTGGCCTGGGCGTAGTTGATGAGATCGTCCGCGATGCGGCGGCCGACCCCGGGAATGGTCAGTGCCTCGCCACCGAGCGCTTCCGCGAGCCGCATCGTGTCGGCAAGACTGTCGCGCTCACCGTCGGTCAGTTGCAGGCTGCGGCGGGTCTCGATGCTGATGGCGGTCCAGGGCGCGTGCAGCCGGTCCGACACGCGCTTGGTGTAGCGGACGAGCCCGGCCGCGCGCGGGTCCTCGCTGACGCACACCAGGATACGCTCGCCCGCGGCCCAGGGCCCGGCGATCGCGTTGGCCTGCATATGCGTGAGCAGCTGCTCGTCGACCCGCTCGGCGGTCCGGCGCAGCGCCAGCTCGCGCAGCGCGGTCAGGTTGCCCGGCGAGAAATAGTGTTCCAGCGCCCGTTCGGCCTGCTTGGGCACATAGACCTTGCCCTCCTTCAGCCGCTGGATCAGGTCGTCCGGCGTGAGATCGATCAGCTCGATGGCGTCGGCGCGATCGAACACCGAATCCGGCACGGTCTCGCGCACCCTGACATGGGTGATCTGCGCGACCACGTCATTGAGGCTCTCGATATGCTGGATGTTGACGGCGGTATAGACGTCGATGCCGTGCGACAGCAGTTCCTCGACGTCGAGATAGCGCTTGGGGTGCCGGCTGCCCGGCGCATTGGTGTGGGCGAGCTCGTCGACGAGGGCGATCTGCGGACGCCGCGCGATCACGGCGTCGAGGTCCATTTCCTCGAGCACCTGGTCGCGGTAGCTCAGCCGCTTGCGCGGCACCACCTCGAGGCCCTTCAGCAACGCCTCGGTCTCGGCCCGGCCGTGGGTCTCGACGACGCCGACCACGACATCTACGCCCGCCTTGATGCGGGCGTGGGCGCTATTCAGCATCTCGTAGGTCTTGCCGACGCCGGGCGCGGCGCCGACGAAGATCTTCAGCCGCCCCGAACGGTCGGTCTCCCGACGCGCGGCCTCGAGCAGCGCATCGGGTGAGGGACGTTTTTCAGTGTCGCGGCGCTGATTGGCCATACGGCAATATAGTCATCCTGCGAGCAGCAGACACTGCCCTATTTCGCGGTCGCGCCGTCCAGCGCCAGGTTGAGCGCAAGAACGTTAACGCGCGGCTCACCGAGCAGGCCGGCAAAGCGTCCCTGGGTGTTCTGCGTCACCAGCTGGCGGACCTGCTCCTCGGACATGCTCCGCGCCTTGGCGACCCGCGGCACCTGAAACAGCGCGGCCTCCGGCGAGATGTCGGGATCGAGCCCGCTGGCTGAGGTGGTGACGAGATCGACGGGAACGCTGGCCGACGGATTCTCGGCCTTGAGCTGCTCGACGTCCGCCTTGACCCGGTCGTTCAGCGCCTTGCTGGTCGGACCGAGATTGGAGCCGCCCGAATTGGCCGCGTTGTACGGCGCCGGCACGGTCTTGGAGGAATCGCTCGGATCAGGCGTCACCGTCGCGGACGGGCGGCCGTGGAAATACTTGCCCTCCTTGAATTCCTGCCCGATCAGGGCGGAGCCGATCACCTTGCCGTTCTTCTCGATCAGGCTGCCCTGCGCCTGCTTCGGGAGAATGGCTCCCGCGATTGCGGTCATCGCGAGTGGATAGGCCAGGCCCGTGATCGCAGTCAGCACGACAAGGACGAGGATGGCGGGACGGATTTCTCTCAACATGATGGTGGCTCCTTAGGCCAGACCCAGAGCGGCGACCACGAGGTCGATCGCCTTGATGCCGATGAACGGAATGATGATGCCGCCGAGACCGTAGATCATCAGGTTGCGGCTCAGCAGCGCGCCGGCGCCGACCGCGCGGTACTTGACGCCCTTCAGCGCCAGCGGGATCAGCGCGATGATGATCAACGCGTTGAAGATGATCGCCGACAGGATCGCACTCTGCGGGCTTGCCAGGCGCATGACGTTCAGCACCGAGAGCTGCGGATAGAAGGCGAGGAACATCGCCGGGATGATCGCGAAGTATTTCGCGACGTCGTTGGCGATCGAGAACGTCGTCAATGCGCCGCGGGTCATCAGCAGCTGCTTTCCGATCTCGACGACCTCGATCAGCTTGGTCGGGTTGGAGTCGAGGTCGACCATGTTGCCGGCCTCGCGGGCCGCTTGCGTGCCGGTGTTCATGGCGACGCCGACGTCGGCCTGCGCCAGCGCGGGTGCGTCGTTGGTGCCGTCGCCGCACATCGCCACCAGCTTGCCCTTGGCCTGCTCGTCGCGGATCAGCTTGAGCTTGTCCTCGGGAGTTGCCTGCGCCAGGAAGTCGTCGACGCCGGCTTCGGCTGCAATCGCCGCTGCCGTCATCGGATTGTCGCCGGTGATCATCACGGTGCGGATCCCCATGCGGCGCAGCTCGGCAAAGCGCTCGCGGATGCCGCCCTTGACGATGTCCTTGAGGTGGATCACGCCGAGCAACCGGCCGTCCGTGGCGACCGCCAGCGGCGTGCCGCCGGCCTTGGCGATCTCGTCGGCGATCGACTGCAATTCGCGCGCGGCATCGGTGTTGACGTTGGCCTGAATGGCGCGCACCGCGCCGCCCTGGGTGACCACAGATGCGGCGCCGCCGTTGATGTAGTTCAGGATCGCATCCACCGCGCCCTTGCGGACGGCGGAAGAGCCGGCGTCGATACCGCTCATACGGGTCTGCGCCGTGAACGGCACGAAGGTCGCCGCAAGCTCCGTCATGTCACGGCCGCGGATGCCGTACTTCTCCTTCGCCAGCACGACGATGGAGCGGCCTTCCGGCGTCTCGTCGGCGAGCGAGGCAAGCTGCGCCGCGTCGGCGAGCTCCTGCTCGCTGACGCCGCGGATCGGGCGGAATGCGGTCGCCTGGCGGTTGCCGAGCGTGATGGTGCCGGTCTTGTCGAGCAACAGCGTGTCGACGTCGCCGGCGGCTTCCACGGCGCGGCCGGACATCGCCAGCACGTTGAAGCGCACCAGGCGGTCCATGCCGGCGATACCGATCGCCGACAGCAGCGCACCGATCGTGGTCGGGATCAGTGTCACGAACAATGCGACCAGGATCACGACCGAAATCGAGCCGCCGGCATAGGTCGCGTAGCTCGGAATCGTCACCGTGGCGAACACGAAGATGATGGTGAGACCGGCCAGCAGGATGTTGAGCGCGATCTCGTTCGGCGTCTTCTGCCGCTCGGCACCTTCCACCAGCTTGATCATGCGGTCGATGAAGGTCGAGCCCTGCGCCGCGGTGATGCGGACGCGAATCCAGTCGGACAGCACCTGCGTGCCGCCCGTCACCGCCGAGCGGTCACCGCCGGATTCCCGGATCACGGGCGCGGACTCGCCAGTTATCGCGGCCTCGTTGACCGAGGCGACGCCTTCGATCACCTCGCCGTCGGAGGGAATATTGTCGCCGGCCTCGACCAGCACGATGTCGCCGACCTTCAGCGAGGTGCCGGGCACCATGCGATAGGTCCGGTCGATGCCGGTGAGCAGCTTGGCCTGGCTCTCGGTGCGGGTCTTGCGCAACGTCTCCGCCTGCGCCTTGCCACGGCCCTCGGCGACGGCTTCCGCGAAGTTGGCGAACAGCACGGTGAACCAGAGCCAAAGGATGATCTGGAACGTGAAGCCGAGGCTCGCGCCGCCGGTGACGAGATCACGAACGAAGATCACGGTGGTCAGCGCGGCGACGACCTCGACCACGAACATGACCGGGTTCTTCACCATCAGCCGGGGATCGAGCTTGACGAAGGCCGACGTGATCGCCGGGACCAGGATCTTGGGGTCGAGCATCGTCGAACCCCTCTTTTGCTGTTTTGCAGTTTCCATGGAGGTCACTCCAGTCAAATTCGATCAGAACAGGGTGTTGGCGTTCATGGCGAGGTGCTCGACGATCGGCCCGAGCGCCAGCGCCGGGAAGAAGGTGAGGCCGCCGATGATCAGGATGACGCCGACGACGAGGCCAACGAACAGCCCGCCGGTGGTCGGGAACGTGCCGGCAGACGGCGGGTGCGACTTCTTCTCCGCAAGCGACCCCGCGATCGCCATCGCCGGCACGATCATGAAGAAGCGGCCTACGAACATCGAGCAGGCGAGCGTCAGGTTGTAGAAGAAGGTGTTGCCGGAGAGGCCGGCGAAGGCCGAGCCGTTGTTGCCGGTCGCGGACGTGAAAGCGTAGAGCACCTCGGTGAAGCCGTGCGGGCCGGCATTGGCCATCGAGGCCACCGCGGACGGCAGCACGACAGCGACCGAGGTCCAGCCGAGATACATCAGGGGCAGAACCAGGATCGCGAGCATCGCCATCTTCACCTCGCGCGCCTCGATCTTCTTGCCGACATATTCCGGGGTGCGGCCGACCATCAGGCCCGCGACGAAGATTGCCAGCACAACGAACAGCAGCATGCCGTAGAGGCCGGCGCCGACGCCGCCGACGATGATTTCGCCGAGCTGCATATTGATCAGCGGGATCATGCCGCCGAGCGCGGTGAAGCTGTCATGCATGGCGTTGACCGCGCCGCAGGAGGCGGCGGTGGTGACGACGGCGAACAGCGAGGACGCGACGATGCCGAAGCGCACCTCCTTGCCTTCCATGTTGCCGCCGGTCAGGCCGAGCGCCTGCAGCGCGGTCGTACCGTTGGCCTCCGCCCAGTAGGTGACGGTGACGCCCGCAATGAACAGCACACCCATCACGGCGAGGATCGCCCAACCCTGCCGCTCGTTGCCGACCATGCGGCCGAATACGTTGGTGAGCGCGGCGCCTAGCGCGAAGATCGAGATCATCTGCACGAAATTGGACAAGGCGGTCGGATTCTCGAAGGGGTGCGCGGCATTGGCGTTGAAGAAGCCGCCGCCGTTGGTGCCGAGCATCTTGATCGCAACCTGCGAGGCGACCGGTCCGAGCGCGATCGTCTGCTTGCCGCCTTCCAGCGTGGTGGCGTCGACATAGGGCTGAAGCGTCTGCGGCATGCCCTGCGAGACCAGGAACAGCGCGTAGACGATGCAGATCGGCAGCAGCACGTAGAGCGTGCATCTGACGACGTCGACCCAGAAATTGCCAACCGTGCGCATCGAGGAGCGCGAGAAGCCTCGGATCAGCGCCACCGCCAGCGCGATCCCGGTCGCGGCCGACAGGAAATTCTGGTGGGTCAGGCCAAGCATCTGGACCAGATAGGACAGCGTGCTTTCGCCGCCGTAGTTCTGCCAGTTGGTATTGGTGATGAAGGAGATCGCGGTGTTGAAGGAGAGATCTTCGGCGACCGCCGTCTGACCGGCCGGGTTGAACGGCAGCGCGGCCTGCAGCCGCATCAGGCCGTAGATGATGAAGAAGCCGCCGATATGGAACAGCAACATGGCGACCGTATAGGTCAGCCAGTGCTGCTCACGGCGCTCGTCGACGCCGCCGATCCAGTAGATGCCACGCTCGACCGGGCGCAGCACGGGAGAAAGGAAGGTGCGCTCGCCGTTGAAGACGCGGGTCATGTACCAGCCGAGCGGCTTGACCAGCGCGAGCACGATCGCGCAGTACAGAACAATCTGAATCCAGCCGATGACGGTCATTGCGTCAAACCTTTCGAATGGGAGCGAGGCGCAGCAGCGGCACGAGCAGGCCGCTCAGAACCGCGTCGGCGACGGAAATTCTGCAGAGCGCGAGCATCATGACGCCTAGAAGCGTTCGGGCCGCAGCAATGCATAAGTGAGGTAGAAGAGCAGGCCGAGCGAGACGAGACCGGCGAGCGAATAGTCGAAGATCATCGCCGCCTCCCCTAGAGCCGTTCGCAGGCGTAGGCATAGCCGATGCCTGCCGCGAATAAGCCGAGCGCCAGCGTAGCCATGACAATGTCCATCATGAGGAGACTCCTATGCGTCGAGGCCGCGGGAGGCCACATGGGCGACACCGCGGGGATGGGCGTGAAGTGCCATCCAGGGCATAGGTTTTCGAGATGTGGCGAATATGGATGTTATAGGAATTGTATATATGCCCGTCCCGGCGCAGGCCGGGACCCGTACGCCGCGGACCCCGGAAAGGGCACGAGCGGCGTTATCGTGCGTCGCCAACAACGCTCAGTGGTTATGGGTCGCGGCCTGCGCCGGGACGACGAGATCGGGTCTTTATGGAATCCCTATATCTCCATCCCCCGGCTCGTCTCGTTTTCAAATAACCATCCAGCCATATTGGACACGCGGTCAACGTGTGGCGCCGCGCATGGACGAGACGACGTCATGTCACTGCCAGCAGAAAACACCTTCCCTGACATCCGCGACCGGCTACGCGATGCCTCTTCGGTCACCGCCGGGTTCATGGCCGACATCATCAGCCAGACCTGCCGGCGCTTTCCTTCGCCTGGACAAGGCGGGAAGACCGCGCGGATCGAACGCCTGATCGAGTCAGGCGCATGGACCGACGCCGTGCTGGCGCTGGTCGATCTCGAACTGCCGCAATGGCAGGTCCGCCGCCTGGTCTATGACGAGGGCGAATGGCACTGCGCGCTGTCGCGCGAACGCGAGCTTCCCGACTGGCTCGACCGCGCGATCGAAACCCGTCATGAGGATCTCGCGCTGGCGATCCTCGGCGCCTTCCTCGAGGCCCGGCAGCTCAGCGCGCCCGAAAGCCGCACCAGCGTGCCTACGGTCCCTCATAGGGACGGTTCGCTCTGCCCGCCGCTCCTCGTCGACAGCTTCAGCTGACGGCAACGCTGCGATGCGGGCGAATAATCTTCCGCAGGAGCTGCGGTCGGCCCAGGTCCTGATCCGGTTCGGATCCCGCCTCGCCATCATGATCGGCTTTGCCGCGTTTGCGGGTGCCGGATTCGGCAAGGGCCTGGTCGCGCTGTTATGGATGTCGGCATTGATTTGCGCGGTGGTCGGCGCCGTCAGGCGCGAGCCGCCGCTGTCCGCTCATCTCAATCATTGGGACGAAATGACGGCCTATGTCGCGCTGTGCGCGCTGGCGACCGGCATCGTCCATCACCACTGAAACCCATTCCCTTATCCTATGCGGCTCTTATGAAGTCGCCGCCGGTTCGCGCTCGATTTCATATCCGGCACATCAGACATTGCCGGCGTTCAGTTCACTTCAAGGAAATGCCAACGTGAAACTCGTCGAACCTCCCTCGTGCAGCTCTGCGTCATCAGTCGTCTTCATCGGCCGCAACCGTCGTGGCCAGTGGGTCGCCCAGGAACAGAACGGCCTCTATGGCGGCCTGTTCGTCAATCGCGCCCAGGCCGTCAAATACGCGCTGTTCGAGAACGGCCAGCACCCCGAAATGCTCGTTGAACTGTCGCGTGAGATCGAGCTCGACATGCAGGACCGCCTGACGGCCACCATCCAGACAAGCCGCGTCGCCCGAGATCGGTGATGCCAGATGACCCATCACGCAACATCCTTCGACTGGCTCACGGGGTACATCCCCGACCTGCCGACGCCGTTCAACGACAAGGGCGGCATCGACGAGGCAGCGTTCGCCCGGCTGTGCGAACGCCAGATCGCGGCCGGCGCCAGGGCGCTGCTGGTCGGCGAAACATCAGGTGAAAATTCGACCCTGGAGCCGGCGGAGCGCGAGCAACTCGTTCGCGCCGCCGTCGAGATCGCGCGAAGGCGCATCCGCGTCATCGCCGGCGCTGGATCGAATGCCACCGAACGCGCGGTGACGTTCGCGCAGGCCGCGCAGGCGGCCGGCGCCGATGCCATCATGTCCGTCGTTCCCTACTACAACAAGCCGATGCCGTCGGGCATCGCGGCGCATTTCCGTGCGGTCGTCGCGGCGACCAGGCTACCCGTCATCCTGCACGACATCCCGTCGCGGACTGTGCGCGGCCTGTCCGACGACACGCTCGTCGAGCTGGCCGGCTCGCCGCAGTTCGCCGGCTTGCGGGACGGCAGCGGCGATATCATCAGGTTGACGCAGCTGCGCTCACGCCTGCCGGCCGGTTTCCGGCTTTTGACCGGCGACGACACGACATCGCTCGCCTATCTTGCCGCAGGCGGTCATGGCTGCATCTCGGCCGTCGCAAATGTCGCGCCCGATCTGTGCGCCGCGGTCCACAAGAACTTCCAGCGGGGGCGATTGCAGCCGGCGCGCTACCTGCACCAGCGGCTGGTGCCGCTTGCAATGCTGCTGGAACGGGACCATCCCGCAGCGATGAAGCTCGCTCTGTCCCTGCTCGACCTGATGCGCCCCACGGTCCGCCTGCCGATCGTGCAGCTGGACGCAGCGGCGAAGGCCGAGATCGCACGGGCGATGGCTGACATCGCCGACGAATATCTCGACATGGCCCAGGCCGCCGACGATCGGGGCGCGTCCGAGGTTGCACCGATGCCCGAAGCGTGGCCACGATTTTCGATCAAGCCGTCCACGACCGCGCGGCCGATCTGATTTGCCAAGACCGCCTGCGCGCCATGCGGCCCGTCGCAATGCACAATGACGCACGGCCATCACCCCTGACGTCACTCCCATATTGAGGTTCGGCAACGGCGCCCCATATCCCTCCCAAGGGAGTGCTTGCCGTGCAGACCTTGAAGGCGGCCCTCGTTGCGGCGTCCGTGCTCGTCGCTTTGCTTATCTCCATCGGGCCGGGTTTGGCGGAGGAGAACAGCCGCCTTGCCCTCACCATTTCGATTGACGGCGCGATCGGACCGGCGTCGGCCAGCTATGTGAAGGACGCGCTCGCCAAGGCTGCCGAACGGCACGCCGAGGTCGTCATCCTGCGCATGAATACGCCGGGCGGCCTCAGCAGCAGCATGCGCGAGATCATCACGGATGTGCTCGCCTCGCCCGTACCCGTGATCGGCTATGTTGCGCCCTCCGGAGCCCATGCCGCGAGCGCCGGGACCTATATCCTCTATGCGACCCATGTCGCGGCGATGGCGCCGGGCACAAATATCGGTGCCGCGACGCCGGTCCAGATCGGCGGTCCGATCCCGGGCCTGCCGGGCAGCGCCCCGGACAAGGAAGCCAAAGACAAGAAAGACAGCGATCATTCGTCCGGGAAGGACGCCATGACGACGAAGGTGACCAACGATGCCGTCGCCTTCATCCGCAGCCTCGCCGAACTGCGCGGCCGCAATGCCGACTGGGCCGAAAAGGCGGTCCGCGACGCAGCCACCCTCTCCGCCAACGGCGCCCTGCAGGCCGGCGTGATCGAATTCGTCGCACGCGATCCGGCCGAATTGCTCCGGCAGGTCGACGGGAGGACGGTGGAGGTAGCCGGCGGCAAGACGCAACGTCTCGCAACGAACGGAGCGGTGGTCGAAGCCATCGATCCGGGCTGGATCTCGCGGACGCTGGCTGTCATCACCGATCCCAACGTCGCATTCGTTCTGCTGATGGTCGGGATCTATGGCCTGATCTTCGAATTCATGTCTCCCGGCGCCGTTGCGCCAGGGGTGGTCGGCACGATCAGCCTGCTGCTCGGCCTCTACGCCCTCAACATGCTGCCGATCAACTACGCCGGGTTCGCCCTGATGCTGGTCGGGATCGCACTCCTCACCATCGAAGCCTTCAATCCGACCGTCGTGATCGGCCTCGGGGGCGTCGTCGCCTTTGTGCTCGGCGCGGCCATGCTGTTTCGGGTCGAGCCGCCCGGATACCACCTGTCATGGTCGGTGATCGGCATCGTGTCGGCAATGTTCATCGGCCTTATCCTCGTCGTGCTCGGCGCACTGCGCCGCGCCCGCAACGGCCCCGTGCTGGTCGGCGCGCAGGCGATGCGCGGCCTGCCGGCGGAGGTGATCGACTGGTCCGGCAACGCAGGCCACGTCTTCGCCCATGGCGAGCGTTGGCAGGCGCGCGGCACCGAGACGTTCAGGTCCGGAGAGATGGTTGAAGTGGCCAGTGTCATCGATTTGACCCTGGTGGTGCGGCGCGCATCAGCCGCCACCGGCGGAGGAGGTACAGCATGATGCTCGACTATTTCACCTATGCGGCGATCGCGCTGCTCGTCATCATCTTTCTGACCCAGGCAATCCGCGTGCTGCGCGAATACGAGCGCGGCGTCGTCTTCACACTCGGCCGCTTCACGGGCGTGAAGGGTCCAGGGCTCATCATCCTGATCCCGATCGTGCAGCAGCTCGTCAAGGTCGATCTGAGGGTGGTGGTCCAGGTCGTGCCGCCCCAGGACGTGATTTCCCGCGACAACGTCTCGGTCAAGGTCAACGCCGTGCTCTACTTCCGCATCGTCGACGCCGAGCGAGCGATCATCAAGGTCAGCGACTACATGGTCGCAACCAGCCAACTCGCCCAGACCACGCTGCGATCCGTGCTCGGAAAGCACGATCTCGACGAGATACTGGCCGAGCGCGACAAGCTGAACGCCGACATCCAGGAGATCCTCGACCGGCAGACCGACGTCTGGGGCATCAAGGTCACCGGAATCGAGATCAAGGATGTCGACCTCAATGAAACCATGGTGCGGGCGATCGCCAAGCAGGCCGAGGCGGAGCGGCTGCGGCGCGCCAAGGTGATCAACGCGATGGGCGAGCAGCAGGCGGCCGAGAAGCTGGTCGAGGCCGGCCGGATCCTCGCGCAGGAGCCGCAGGCGATGCAGCTGCGCTATTTCGAGGCGTTGCAAAACATCGCGGGCGAGCGCTCGTCCACCGTGGTGTTTCCGCTGCCGATGAACCTGCTCGATCATCTGACGGGACGCAGCGGCGCGACGTGAGCCTGCTGGGTGCCGGACAGGATCGCGGCTCGCCGCGACATCCTCTCATCGCATTGATGCCTGCGACTGCTGCGCATGCCTGGCGCGCCAGGCCGGGCCCGGACCGCGCATATTGTGGGCCTCGGGCCGATAGACGCTGATTGGCTCCTCGCCGATCCAGGCGAGGAATTTGAACAATGGTTCTGCGGCGCGGCGCAGCAGAGTGACGATAGCGGTCGATGACGATGCGCGCATGTCAGTAGTCCCACTTCTCGCCCAGCACGACCGGCTGGTGCGGATATCGCGTGAATTCCTCACCATGCAGTGCGGAGCGAACATTCAACTGCGTCCAATCCTCGTGATCGCGATGCAGCAGCAGCTCATTGCGCAGGCGGTGGATCTTCGCGGCGGCGATGGCGCTGTGGATCAACCTGAAGGCAGCGCTGATCCGCTTGACGACACGACGCAGCGTGAAACGCGAAGCGCCGGCCGAGCCGTGCCACCGGACATCGTGTGAGTAGAGCAGGGTCATGTCCCACCTTCCTGTCGGGGCGCGCACCCTGGCGCGCCGCCTCAAGATGCAGATATGACCGTAGGAATTCGAGACGGCCCGCTGCCATACGGAATAAGCACGGCATAAATGGCCGGATGACACAGGTCCCGCGCTGTGTCGCGGCAAAGGGAACATTTTTCGGGATTTTGTCCAATTCACCAGGTCCGGATCAGGTTTACGGTCGGCGGCAACATCGGTAACGTCCGGTCCGAACGCAAAAATCAGAGGCGCCCATGCAGCCCAAGGATCCCATCAACTGGATGCTGTCGGATGCGATCGAGACGCTGGCCCGGGCCGAGCGCCTGCACCAGCGCTTCCTGAACCTGCACCCGCGCACCGGAAGCCGCGAGCCGAGCTGGGAGCCGCCCACCGACGTGATCGAGACCGACGACGAGATCCTCATCCTGGTCGCGCTGCCGGGGGTCGATCCGGACGAGGTCGAAGCCGCGCTCGAAGGCGCAACGCTCGTGATCAGCGGCCGCCGCACCCTGCCCGCGGAACTGCGCAATGCCCGCATCCTGCGCCTCGAACTGCCGCAGGGCCGGTTCGAACGCCGCATTCAGTTACCCGTAGGCCGCTATACCATCACCCGCTTTGCCGCGCATGGTTGCGTCGGGCTGCGGCTTGGAAAATCGAGCTGAGGAGTTCGGCATGGCTGGTTCCGACGCGTCAAGCGCTGCGCCCGTTTCGACGTCCGATCGTTCGACGCCGATTCCCGGAGATGCCCTGATCATCGTTCCGGTGCGCAACACCGTGCTGTTCCCGGACCTCGTGATCCCGATCACCATCGCGCGGGCGAAATCCATCGCCGCGGCGCAGCAGGCGGTGCGCGAGCAGCGGCAGATCGGCATCCTGCTGCAGCGCGATCCGGAGCTGAACGACCCCGGCGCCGACGATCTCTACCGCATCGGCACCGTCGCCAATGTCGTTCGCTACCTCACCGGGCCCGACGACAGCCATCATCTGGTCTGCCAGGGCGTGCAGCGCATGCGCGTGCTCGACTATTTGCCGGGGACGCCGTTCCTGGCGGCGCGGGTCCTGCAGATCCCCGAACCCACATCCACCTCGCCGGAGATCGAGGCGCGCTTCCTCAACCTGCAACGGCAGGCGCTGGAGGCCGCCCAATTGCTGCCGCAGGCGCCACCGGAATTGCTCGCGGCGCTGCAGGGCGCGACCTCGCCGGCCATGCTGGCCGATCTTGCGACCTCCTTCATGGACATCAAGCCGCAGGATAAGCAGGACATCCTCGAGACCATCGACCTCTCGCTCCGCATGGACAAGGTCTCGCGACATCTCGCCGAGCGGATCGAGGTGCTGCGGCTGAGCCAGGAGATCGGGCAGAAGACCAAGGCGGCGTTTGACGAGCGGCAGCGCGAGGCGATCCTGCGCGAGCAGATGGCGACGATCCAGCGCCAGCTCGGCGAAGGCGACGGCAAGGCGGCCGAGGTGGCGGAGCTGACCAAGGCGATCGCTGAAGCCAAGATGCCGCCGGAGGCCGAGAGCCAGGCGCAAAAGGAGCTGCGCCGTTACGAACGGATGCCGGAGGCCGCGGCGGAATCCGGCATGGTTCGAAGCTACCTCGACTGGCTGGTCGAGCTGCCCTGGAGCCTTCCGGTGGAGAAGCCGATCGATATCGCCGAGGCGCGGGGCATCCTCGACGAGGACCATTACGGCCTCGAAAAGATCAAGAGTCGCATAATCGAGTATCTCGCCGTGCGCAAGCTGGCGCCCAGCGGCAAGGCGCCCATCCTCTGCTTCGTCGGCCCGCCCGGCGTCGGCAAGACGTCGCTCGGCCAGTCGATCGCGCGCGCGATGGCGCGGCCCTTCGTCCGCGTCAGCCTCGGCGGCGTGCATGACGAGGCCGAGATCCGCGGCCATCGCCGCACCTATATCGGCGCCCTGCCCGGCAACATCATCCAGGCGATCAAGAAGGCGGGCGCGCGCAATTGCGTGATGATGCTCGATGAGATCGACAAGATGGGCCGCGGCATCCAGGGCGATCCGTCAGCCGCGATGCTCGAGGTGCTCGACCCCGAGCAGAATGCGACGTTCCGCGACAACTATCTCGGCGTACCGTTCGATCTCTCGCGCGTCGTGTTCATCGCGACCGCGAACATGCTCGACGGCGTTCCCGGCCCGCTGCTGGACCGCATGGAGATCATCAGCCTCGCCGGATACACCGAGGAGGAGAAGCTCGAGATCGCCAAGCGCTACCTGGTCCGCCGCCAGCTCGAGGCCAGCGGGCTCAAGGCAGATCAGGCCGAGATCGAGCCCGATGCGCTGCGGCTGATCATCCGCAGCTACACCCGCGAGGCCGGCGTCCGCAATCTGGAGCGCGAGATCGGCAAGGTGTTTCGCAACGTCGCGGTGCAGATCGCCGAAGGCAGCGCAAACCACGTCACGATCGCGCCAAAGGACATCGTGCCGCTGCTCGGCCAGCCCAGGTTCGAGAACGAGATCGCGATGCGCACCAGCATTCCGGGTGTTGCGACCGGGCTCGCCTGGACGCCGGTTGGCGGCGACATCCTGTTCATCGAGGCCTCGCGCACGCCCGGGCGCGGCGCACTGATGATCACCGGCCAGCTCGGCGAGGTGATGCGCGAGAGCGTCCAGGCGGCGCTCACGCTGGTGAAGAGCCGCGCCCCCCAACTCGGCATCGACCCGACCCTATTCGAGAAGAGCGACATCCATGTCCACGTTCCGGCGGGCGCGACGCCGAAGGACGGCCCGAGCGCGGGGGTCGCGATGTTCACGGCCCTCACCTCGCTGCTCACCGATCGCACGGTGCGCAGCGACACCGCGATGACCGGCGAGATCTCGCTGCGCGGCCTCGTGCTTCCGGTCGGCGGCATCAAGGAGAAGGTCGTCGCCGCCGCCGCGGCCGGCCTGACCCGCGTGATGCTGCCGGCGCGCAACAAGCGCGACTTCGACGACATTCCCGCCAGCGCCCGCAGCAAGCTCGAATTCATCTGGCTCGAGCGCGTGGATGAGGCGATAGCCGCGGCGCTGGAGGCCGCCAAGACGACGCCTGCCGCGGCGGAGTGAAAGCGAGCAACGCAGTGCGGTTCTATCTAACCCGCACGACGCCCCTTGAAATATCCGGCGTTCGTCGTGTTCTGCTTGATGTTGGCCGTGTCGCCCTGCTCGGCGAGGTTGCTCACGGTCCTGCCGGATGAGGTGTCCTTCTTGACCTCCACTGCGCCACCCGTGCCCTTGGGGCTGCGGTTGGCGGGCGGGACCGGCGGCATCTTGTGGTGACGTGACATGGCGACGCCTCCAACTGTCTGTCTCTGGCTTGCGAGCACGACAGCCTTAGCGCTCTTCCGGATATCAGGCGCCCGACATTTTTTCGGCGATGCGACAGACCCACTTACTTGATTTCTGCGGGTGACTGTCCATCGAACACGGTGTCACTCCGCCGCCGAACGGACTTCGGCCTTCTCGGCACGCACCGCGCAGAACTTGAACTCCGGAATCTTCCCAAACGGATCGAGCGCCGGATTGGTCAACAGGTTCGCCGCCGCCTCGGCGTAGCAGAACGGCATGAACACCATGTTCTCGGGCACGTCGCGGTCCGTGCGGACCTTGACTTCGACCGCGCCGCGGCGGGTCTGAAGGCGGATGAAGTCGCCGGGCCACAGGTCGAGGCGTTTCATGTCCTTCGGTGACATGAAGGCGACCGCTTCCGGCTCGATCTGGTCGAGCACCGCGGCGCGGCGCGTCATCGAGCCGGTATGCCAGTGCTCGAGCACGCGGCCTGTTGAAAGCACCATGGGATATTCATCGTCGGGCAATTCGTCCGGCGGAATCACCTTGGCCGGCACGATCTTGCCGCGGCCGCTTTCGGTCGGAAAACCCGTGGTGAAGATGATCTCATTGCCAGGCTCGTCCGGACCGTCGACCGGATAGGTCACCGCGCCTTCGCGCACCAGCCGTTCCCAGGTAATGTTGTTCAGCGACGGCATCAGTTGCGCCATCTCGGTGAAGACCTCGCCGGGGCCCGCGTAGTTCCAGGGAAGGCCCATGCGCTTGCCGATCTCCTGGATGATCCAGAGATCCTGCCGCGCGTCGCCCGGCGGCTTGATCACCTCGCGCGCCAACTGCACGCGGCGATCGGTGTTGGTGAACGATCCGGATTTCTCCGCGAAGGCCGATGCCGGCAGGATCACGTCGGCGTGGAAGGCAGTCTCGGTGACGAACAGGTCCTGGACCACCAGATGATCGAGCTTGGCGAGCGCCTCGCGGGCGTGCTGCAGATCGGGATCCGACATCGCCGGATTCTCGCCCTCGACATACATGCCGTGAATCTCGCCGGCGTGGATCGCATTCATGATCTCGACCACGGTGAGACCGCGCACGGGATCGAGGTCCTGGCCCCAGAGCTTCTCGAAGGCGCCACGCATGTCATCGCGGCCGACCGGCTGGTAGTCCGGCAGGAACATCGGGATCAGGCCGGCATCGGAGGCCCCCTGCACGTTGTTCTGGCCGCGCAGCGGATGCAGCCCGGTGCCGGGACGGCCGACCTGGCCGGTGATCAAGGCCAGCGCGATCAGGCAGCGCGCATTGTCGGTGCCGTGGACATGCTGGCTGATGCCCATGCCCCAGAAGATGATGGAGGACTTCGCGCGGGCGTAGGTGCGCGCTACCTCGCGCAACGTCTCGGCCGAGATGCCGCAGATCGGCGCCATCTTCTCCGGCGTGAACTCGACGATCTTGGCCTTCAGGTCCTCATAGCCTTCGGTATAGCCCGCGATATATTGCTCGTCGGCAAGCCCCTCCGTGATGATGGTGTTGATCATCGCGTTCAGCATCGCGACGTCGGAGCCCGGCTTGAATTGCAGATGCATCGTGGCGTGCCGCGACAAGGTCTGCCGGCGCGGATCCATCACGAACAGCTTGGCGCCGCGCTTGGCGGCGTTCTTGATGAACGTCGCGGCGACCGGATGGTTGACGGTCGGATTGGCGCCGATCACCCAGATCACCTCGGCATCGGCAGCGGCGGAGAACGGCGCCGACACCGCGCCCGAACTCAAGCCTTCGAACAAGGCAGCCACCGACGAGGCGTGGCACAGCCGCGTGCAATGATCGACATTGTTGGAGCCGAAGCCGGTACGCACCAGCTTCTGGAACAGGTAGGCTTCCTCGTTGGAGCCCTTGGCCGAGCCGAAGCCGGCGAGCGCCTTCACGCCCTTCTCGTCGCGGATGTTCTTGAGGCCGTTCGCTGCGATATCCAGCGCCTCTTCCCACGTTGCCTCGCGGAAATGGGTGTAGGGATTGGCCGGATCGACCTGGTCGTTGGCGTCCTTCTTCACATTTGGCAACCGCACCAGCGGCTTGGTCAGGCGATTGGGGTGATGGATGTAGTCGAAGCCGAAGCGGCCCTTGACGCAGAGCCGGTTGTGGTTGGCCGGCCCGTCGCGGCCTTCGGCGTAGATCACCTGCTCGTTCTTGACCTCATAGGTGACCTGGCAGCCGACGCCGCAATAAGGACACAGCGAATCCACCTTGCGGTCGGGATAGGTGACGCGCTCCTGCTTGTCGTTGAGCATCACCGCCGGCATCAGCGCGCCGGTCGGGCAGGCCTGCACGCATTCGCCGCAGGCGACGCAGGTGGACTCGCCCATCGGATCGTCGAAGTCGAACACGATCTTGGCGTCGTGATTGCGGTAGGCCATGCCGATGACGTCGTTGACCTGCACCTCGCGGCAGGCGCGCACGCACAGCCCGCACTGGATGCAGGCGTCGAGATTGACCCGCATCGCCGGATGACTGGCGTCGGTCTTCCAGCGCTCCGCTGCTGGAAACCGGCTCTCGGTGACGCCGGTCTTCTCCGCCCAGTGCCAGAACTTTGACTCCGGATCGTGCGACGTTTCACGCGCCGGCTGGTCGGCGACCAGGAGCTCCATCACCATCTTCTGCGCCGCGACGGCACGCGCGCTCGCGGACTTCACTTTCATGCCCACGGAAGGTGTGCGCTTGCAGGAGGCCGCCAGCACGCGTTCGCCTTCGATCTCGACCATGCAGGCGCGGCAATTGCCGTCGGGCCGGTAGTCCGGCGCAGGCGAGTGGCAGAGATGCGGAATCTCCTGCCCCTGGCGTTTGGCCACCTGCCAGATGGTTTCGCCCGGATGGGCCTCGACCTGTTTGCCGTCGAGTTCGAAGGTGATCGCGGTCATTCGGCAGCTTCCTTGAACTCGTCGGGGAAGTATTTGATGACTGAAGTCAGCGGATTGGAGGCGGCCTGGCCGAGGCCGCAGATCGATGCATCGCGCATCGCCTGGCTCAATTCGTCGAGCAGCGCGCGGTTCCAGACCGGGCGTTCCATCAACTGCGCCGCCTTCTGGGTGCCGACCCGGCACGGCGTACACTGGCCGCAGCTCTCGTCCTCGAAGAAGCGCATCAGGTTCAAAGCGGCCAGCCTGACGCTGTCCTGCTGCGACAGGATCACGATCGCAGCGGAGCCAATGAAGCAGCCGTATTTTTCCAGTGTGCCGAAATCGAGCGGGATGTCGTCCATATCTGCCGGCAGGATGCCGCCCGACGCGCCGCCGGGCAGATAGGCGCGGAAGACGTGCCCGTCGGCCATGCCGCCGCAATATTCCTCGATCAGCTCACGCACCGTGATGCCGGCCGGCGCGAGTTTCATGCCGGGATTCTTCACCCGCCCCGAGACCGAGAAGCTGCGCAGGCCCTGCCGCTCATGGCGACCGTGGCTTTTCCACCAGTCGGCGCCCTTCTCGACGATATCGCGCACCCACCACAGCGTTTCGACATTGTTGATCAGGGTCGGCAGGCCGAACAGGCCGACCTGGAACGGATAAGGCGGCTTGTGCCGCGGCAGTCCGCGCTTGCCTTCGATGCTCTCCAGCAGCGAGGATTCCTCGCCGCAGATATAGGCGCCCGCGCCGCGGCGCATGTGCAGCTTCGGGCCGCCCGCGGGCAGTTTCGCGATCTCGCGTTCGAGGATCTCGCGCGACGCCGGATATTCATCGCGGATGTAGATGTAGACCTCGGGCGCCTCGACGACATGGGCGCCGATCAGCATTCCCTCGAGGAAGCGGTGCGGATCCGTCTCGAGGTAGTAGCGATCCTTGAATGTGCCGGGCTCGCCCTCGTCGCCATTGATCGCCATCAGCCGCGGCCCGGGCTCGCCGAGCACCGCGCGCCATTTGCGTCCCGTCGGGAAGCCCGCGCCGCCGAGCCCGCGCAGGCTGGCGTCATCGAGAGACTTCAGCAGGCCCTCCTTCGCAAGCTCGCCCGAGCGCAATCGATCGAGCAGCTTGTAGCCGCCACCGGAGACGTAAGCGTCGTAATCGACATAGGCTGGCAGATGCGCATGCGTGTCGCCCGCCTTCGCCGTCGCGAGCACATTGTCGACGGTCGCATGATCGATGAAGTTGTGGCCGACCTCGACAGCGGGCGCTGTGTCGCAGCGGCCGACGCAGGGCGCGCGCACCACGCGGATGCCGGGGCCCGCGGTGCTCTGCAGTTCCTGCAGCAGTGGCTCGGCACCCAGCATCGCGCAAGTCAGCGAATCGCAGACGCGGATGGTCAGCGGCGCGATGTCCGGCTCGCCCTCCTTCACCACGTCGAAATGCGCGTAGAAGGTCGCGGTCTCGAACACCTCCGCGAACGACAGTTTCAGCTCGTCGGCAAGCGCGGCCAGATGCGCCGCCGAAATCTGGCGATAACGATCCTGGATCAGGTGCAGGAACTCGATCAGCATGTCGCGCTGCCGAGGCCGGTTGCCGAGCAGTTGCTCGACCTCATGTGCGGCGACCAGATCGACCTGCCGGCCCTTCGGCGTGGCCTTGGCGCGCTTCCGACCCGCGCCGGGGTGCTCGAAATTGCGGACCTTGTGAACGTCGTGCGTCGTCATGACAGGCGTCTCGTTCCCCTGCTAGATCAACACTCTAGCTCTTGGCATGCCAGATGCCAACAAAATTCGAAGAGTTCCAGGAAGCATTAGGGGGCATGCAGCCATCGCTGTCACGCCCCCTCAATCAACGCGTTGCGGACCGCCAGGTTCTCACGTCTTCTCCATGCAATCCGCGATGTAGAACCAGCGGTCGTCGCCGGCGAGCCCCTTGGCCCTCACCTCCTTGCGACAGGCCTTGAGCTTCGGCTTGTTGGCCCGCCAGTGAGCCTTCATGGCCTTCAGCTTCTCCATCGTCAGCTTCATCTTCGACGGTTTGGCGGTGCTGGCCGCAGGGGCTGGCGCGGCCGGCGCGGTGGTCTGCGCCGACGCTGCGTGAAGCCCCATGGCGAGGAACGCGGCGGCAACACACATCCGGGTTCGAGACATTGAAATTCTCCAGTCTTTTTCTTGTTCAGACAACGGAGCGCCGCAGGATGCCGTAAGGGGGCAACCCGCGGCGTCGTGAATGACGCTCAGAGGATCTTGACGGCGCTTTCCAGCGTCTTCCAGACGCCCCAGGCCAGCGGAATGCCAACGAACAGCCAGAACAACGCCGCCTTGACGTCCAGGCCGCCCTTGCCGATGCCGAACGATCCATGCTGGATCGCTGCGTCGCCCTTGGCGCTTGCCGCCTGCAACCGGGCGACCTCCTGCTCGCTCATGTGCCACTTCGGATCGACCGGCTTGATCAGATAGTTGCAAATCAGGCCCGCGATCAGCATGGCGCACAGGATGTACATCGTCGTGTTGTAGAGCTGGTCGCGCGGCACGCCGGCGGCGAGCTGGAATTCGCGGATGTAATTCACCACCACCGGGCCGATGATGCCCGCCGTCGACCACGCCGTCAGCAGCCGGCCATGGATCGCGCCGACGAACTGGGTGCCGAACATGTCGGCCAGATAGGCCGGCACCGTGGCGAAGCCACCGCCATACATCGACAGGATGATGCCGAAGCCGAGCACGAAGAGAAGCTTCGAGCCCATCGCCGCAAAGGTCGGCGCCAGCGCGTAGAGCGCGATGCCGAGGACAAAGAACGTGTAGTAGGTGTTCTTGCGGCCGATATAGTCCGACAGCGAGGCCCAGAAGAAGCGGCCACCGATGTTGAACAACGACAACAGGCCGGCAAAGCCCGCGGCGATACCCGCGATGACGGTCTTCTGCTCGACCGAAAGCTGACCGAAGGCCAGTTCGGGATGTCCGATCAGCTTGCCGGCAAAAATCTCCTGGAGCATCGGCGAGGCCATGCCGATCACGCCGATGCCGGCCGACACGTTCAGGCAGAGCACCCACCAGATCAGCCAGAACTGCGGCGTCTTGTGCGCATTGTCCAGATGCACATTGTGCTCCGAGATCATCGACTTCTTCTCGCTCGGCGGCGTCCAGCCTTCCGGCTGCCAGCCCGGCGGGATCACGCGATAGGCGAAGGCGCCGATCATCATGAATACGAAATAGATGACGCCCATCACGACGAACGTCTCCCAGACACCGACCGAGGTCGGTGTCTTGAAGTAGTTGATCAAGAGGTTCGCGAGTGGCGCACCGATCATGGCGCCGCCGCCGAACCCCATGATGGCCATTCCGGTCGCCATACCGCGGCGGTCGGGAAACCACTTGATCAGCGTCGAGACCGGCGAGATGTAGCCGAGGCCGAGGCCGACGCCACCAATCACGCCGGCGCCCAGCCACATGATCCAGAGCTGATGCACGTAGATGCCGAACGCGGCGACGATCAGCCCGCCGCCCCAGCACAATGCCGCGACCACGCCCGCCTTGCGCGGTCCGACGCGCTCGAGCCATCCGCCCCAGATCGCAGCGGAAACGCCGAGCAGCACGAAGAACAACGTGAACATCCACCCGAGGCTCGCGACCTTCCAGTCGCAAGTTGTCGTGAACAACTCGCCGATCAGCGAGATGTCGGGGCAGGCCTTGGGTGCATTCAGCCCGATCGCACGCGATAGCGGCAGCCAGAACACCGAGAAGCCATAGGCCATGCCGATGCAGAGATGGATGCAAAGTGCAGCCGGCGGCACCAGCCAGCGATTGAAGCCGGCTGTCGCGACCGTCCGTTCCCTGTCGAGGACACCTGCGCCTGCTCCGGCAACGGTTCCGGCGCTGCTCATCGTCGTCATAGCAACCTCCCTGCAGCCGCCCTTGCGCGTGGCTGGTCTGCCGTCTTCGATCCCGTTTCAGCCCCTTGCGGCACAGCGCTGCGCCGGCGTTCCAACTCCTTGAATGCACCGGGATCAGCCATGCGCATTCCGGAATCTCAACCCCCTGCGCGACCGGATCTGCACCCGGCTGCGCGGCCCCGATCTGGAAGTAAGCCTGCCCTAAATGATCCAAGCGCCCGGAGCGCCTTTGTCCGGACACGACTCCAACTCCACAACCCGGTGGAGATTATCAATTCGCGCAGAAGGAGGAATAGGTGTCGATAGGTAAAAGGTAGATATCAAGCGTCGCCTAGCCGACACGCGGCGATGCAGCATTTGACTTGCCTATCGCTCCATTTGCCTTCTCGATCAGAAAGACGATGCGAACATCGCTACGTTCGAGGATCTCGACCTTGTCGCCGGTCTCCTGGATCAAGGTCGGAATGTCGATCACCGAGAGCGGATCCGTGCAATGCACTTCGAGGCAATCGCCCGGAATCACGCTCTTGAGCGCCTTGCGCGTCTTCAAGGCCGGCAGCGGGCATTTCAGGCCGGTAAGATCGAGTTTGGTCGTTTTCATAATCCAGGACGCTCACATCAGCATTGCATAGGACAGGAAGCCGACCGTCTGGCCGGGCTCGACCCGCGTCACCTGTTCGCCCAGTTCGACGAGGCCGTCGGTGTCGACCAGAGACGACAACAGGCCGGCGCCTTCGCGGGGAAACTTGATCGCCTCGCGCGTGCCGTCGACCGCCTGGCGCAGGCTGACGCGGACATATTCGCGGCGCGCGATCTTCTTCCTGTAGGTGAAGGCCGCACGCACCGGCATCGGGACCAGCAGCTCCTGCCGCGCGCCCAATAGCGCCAGCACCGTCGGGCGCACCACATGCACAAAGGTGACAAAACTCGCTACCGGGTTGCCCGGCAGCCCGATCAGCGGCGTCCCATCGATGATGCCCATCGCAACCGGACGCCCGGGCTTGATTGCCATCCGCCACAGCACCAGCTTGCCGACAGCCTCGACGCCGGCCTTGACGTGATCCTCCTCGCCGGTCGAGACGCCGCCGGTGGTGAGGATCAGGTCATGTTGGCCTGCCACCATGCGCAGCGCCGCCGCGAGCGAGGTGCGTTCGTCGCGCAGGATGCCGAGATCGCTGACGTCGCAGCCGAGCCGGCGCAGCATCGCCATCAGCATGAATCGGTTGGAGTCGAAGAGCTGGGGCGCCGCGCGCTGCTCGCCGGGCGAGACCAGCTCATCGCCGGTCGAGAACACGGCAACACGCAGCCGCCTGACCACGGCAAGCTCGGTCAGGCCAAAGGCTGCCGCAAGCGCTACATCCTGCGGCCGCAACCGCCGGCCCGCCTGCAAGGCAACATGCCCGAGCGGAACGTCCTCGCCGGCCGGGCGGACATTGGCGCCGGGCTTCAGCCCCGCCGGCAGCAGCACCTTGCCATCCTCGAGGCGAACATCCTCCTGCATGAACACGGTGTCGGTACCGTCTGGCATCGGTGCGCCGGTGAAGATGCGCATCGCCTCGCCGTGCCGCACCGCCGTCTGCGCTGACGCCCCGGCCTGCACGCGGCCGGACAGAGGAAAGGCTCGTGCTTCCGTTTTCGGCAGGTCGGAGCTCGCGACCGCATAACCGTCGACGGCGGAGTTGGTGAAGGGCGGCAGGGCCAGGGGCGCTGCGATGTCCCGTGCGATGACGCGGCCATCGGCCGCAGCAAGCGACACGACCTCGACATCAGCAACCCTGGTCACGCGCTCGGCGATCAGGCGCACCGCCTCGTCCACCGACATCATCGGTCCACCAAAGGCAAAGCAATCGTCGGACAGCTGCGCCATCTGGCCTCGTCAGGTTTCGGCTGAAGCCGTCGCCAGCACGTCGTCGACAGGAACCGCGGACCGCAACATCAATGCTGCGACCTTCTCGATGTCGTCGAGATGGGCGAACGGCAGCGTCGTTGCAACCTTGACGTCACTGGCGATACCGACCACAAGCGGGTCGTCCGGGAACAACAGAGGCTTGCCGTTGGCCGAGCGGTGCACTTCGATCTTGTTGAGCAGTTCGCGTTTGAACCCCTCGACCACGACCAGATCGACCCGCGCCATCTTCGTCAGCAGCTCCGGCAACCGCGGTTCCTCGGCGCCGCGCAGCTCGTGCATGAGGGCCCAGCGCCGCGTCGAGGACACCAGCACCTCGGTCGCGCCGGACTGCCGGTGCACCCAGGAATCCTTGCCCGGCACGTCGACGTCGAACTCGTGATGGGCGTGCTTGATCACGGAGATGCGCAGGCCGCGGCCCAGCAAATAAGGGATCACCCGCGACAGCAAGGTGGTCTTGCCGGCGCCGCTCCATCCCGCGAGGCCAATCACTTTCATTGCATTCTCCAGCGCCGGCCGGAACCGGCCCTAGGCATTAGGTATGAACGCTTTATATCGGCTGTGAGCTCTTGTCATGCTACGGTCCGCGACATGATGAAAATGGAGAAAGCGCCCGTTCCCCTGATCGTGCCCAATCCGGACGATCCGCGTCTCACCGAGCGCGTCAAGGGGATCGACCAGACCGGAGCCGAGGCCGAGATCAGGGTGCCGGTCGAGCGGCCGCTGACGCTGTATCTCAACGCCCAGGAGATCGTCACCATGATGACGATCGGCGACTATCCGGAATATCTGGCGCTCGGCTATCTCCTGAACCAGAACATGCTGAAATACGACGACGCGGTGACCGAGGTCGAATATCACGACGACCTCCAGGTCGTCGTTGTCCGTACCGAGCACCACACCAATTTCGAGCACAAGCTGAAGAAGCGCACGCAAACCTCCGGCTGCGCGCAGGGCACCGCGTTCGGCGATCTCCTGGAGGCGGTCGAAAGCGTCGCGCTGCCGAAGGCCGAGCTGCGCACGTCGTGGCTCTATCAGATGACGCAGGCGATCAACACCATGCCCTCGCTCTATCTCGAGGCCGGCGCGATCCATGGCTGCGTGCTGTGCAAGGAAGGCACGCCTGTCTGCTACACCGAGGATGTCGGCCGCCACAACGCGGTCGACAAGATCGCGGGCTGGATCTACCGCCATGGCGTCGATCCCGGTGACAAGATCCTCTACACCACCGGACGGCTGACCTCCGAGATGGTGATCAAGACGGTGCGGATGGGGATCCCGATCCTGGTGTCGCGCTCGGGCTTCACGGCCTGGGGCGTCGAACTGGCGCGGCAGGTCGGGCTGACGCTGATCGGCCGTGCCCGCGGCAAACGTTTCATCGCGCTGTCGGGACAGGAGCGCATCGTGTTCGACCAGAATCTCGACTATGTCGAGGAGGAATCGGCGCGGCACAAACGCAAGGGCGAGGCGCGTGACGAATAATATCCCCGGCGTCTTGCTCGCCGGCGGCCTGGCGCGCCGCATGGGCGGCGGCGACAAGCCGATGCGCACGATCGGCGGCCGCACCATTCTGGAACGCGTGGTCGCGCGGCTGACGCCGCAATGCGAGGGCCTGATCCTGAACGCAAACGGTGATCCGTCGCGCTTTGCCGCATTCGGATTGCCCGTGATCGCCGACACGGTGGCGGATTTTCCCGGTCCGCTCGCCGGCATTCTCGCCGCGCTCGATTGGGTCGCCGCGCACCGGCCCGATGTCGCCCTGATCCTGAGCGCCGCCGCCGACTGCCCGTTCCTGCCGCGCGACCTGGTGGCGCGGCTGTACCACGCCCTTTGTGAACAGAACGCACAACTCGCGGTCGCCGCCTCCGGCGGGCAGTCGCATCCGGTGATCGGGTTGTGGAACGTTGGCTTGCGCGACGAACTGCGCCACGCGCTGGTCGTCGAGGACGTCAGAAAGATCGACCGCTGGACGGCGCGCTACCGGCTCGCCACCGTGACCTGGCCGGTCACGCCTCTCGATCCCTTCTTCAACGCCAACACCGTGCACGACATCGCAGATGCCGAACGGCTGGCGGCGCTGGATGAGGCGACGGCTCAATGAGACTGGGCTTATGCCTGCAGCAACCGTTGACTGACCGGCCGTCCTGGCTTGGCAAGCCTCGCCGATCGGTTCTCTTTCGCGGCCTGTTCGCGCGCCCTGAATCTCTTCCGAAGGCGCTGCGGCTGGCCCGCCAGGACTTCTTCCAAGGTCGTGTTCCTGAAACGAAGTCGTCTCAACATCGCATTGCTCCCTGACACGGGCGGGAGCCCCATTTGGTCTCTCAGCAACCGGCGCCTGCGTTGGGCCCTCCCAGTGATCAACGATAACGCGCGAGGCGGCGCTTTGCTTCAACGGGACCATTGCATCCTTTGTCGTATCCGACGCTCCTGCCAGGGGGCCGATACGCCACTTAATATCCGTTTGATATACCTCGAATTTTCCAGGAGGCTCCCTATAGGGGACGACTGAAAGCGGGTAAGGTTCCGTTCATTTCGTCGCAGCGGGAGTTTCGCACATGTCTCGCGCGCCTCCGATCGCGCCGCAGCAAGTGGACCATGACACCTATCTGGTGCTGAATAATTTCGGCAGACTGGGCTGCGCCTGGTGCGAAACGGATGACGAAGGCAGCGATCGGAAGACGCTGATCCGACGTCTCATGGACGACCAGTATAGCCATCCGGTTCGCATTGTGGCCTTCAACACGGCCGAGGGATGGTCTCGCGATGTAACCAGGGACATCGCCGACGAGCTCCGGCGCCGCATTGCGGAGTACGACGACGTCCCGCGCTCCGTACTGGAGTTCGTGGAGGCAGCCTTCCGGCACTGAGCTCGCGGGGGGTGCTGCACGACGCGCCTGCCTTCACGCCGCCAGCGGCACTGTCCACGCATCGTAACCATAGACCCAGTCGGCATTGGTTCGTCCGCGCAGCCAGGTATTGGCGCGCGAGGTCTCCTGCACCCGCGTCGTACGCTCCTTTCGGGTTGCTTCGAAACGGCGAAATGCGTCGGCGACGCCATCCCGCTCGGCACCGTCAAGACAGCGGGACAGCACCGCGCCATCCTCGATCGCCATCGCGGCGCCCTGCGCCATGTAGGGCGTCATCGGATGACAGGCGTCGCCGAGCAGGGTCACGTTGCCTTCCGCCCAGCGCGGCAGGGCATCGCGATCCATGATCGCCCATTTGTGCACATCGGGACAGGCGGCGAGCACCTGGCCGACCTGGGGATGGAAGCCCTCGAACGATTTGCGCAACTCACCGACGTCGCCCTTGGCCGACCAGGATTCGATCCTGAAATCCGGCTCCGGCTGGCTGGTCACGAAATACAACTCGCTGCGATCAGGCTTGACGTAATAGATCACGATGTGGCGATCCTCGCCCCACCATTTGGTGCAGTCATCGATCCTTTCACCGCCGAGCAAGGTCGCCGGATAGGTCGTGCGATAGGCGATGCGCCCGGTGAATTTCACCGGCGCGGTCGCGAACAGCATGTCGCGCACCACAGAATGCACGCCGTCGGCGGCGACGACCGCATCGGCTGTGGCTGTCGCACCATTGGCGAAGACGAGCCGCACGCTGCCGTCGGCGATATGATCCAGCCCGGTGAGCCTGTGGCCAAGCCTGATGCATTCGTCAGGCACCGCGCTCGCGAGCGCCGCATGCAGGTCGCCGCGATGCGCGAGCAGGTAGGGCGCGCCGAATTTCTCCTCGGCGCTCTCGCCGAATATCATGTCGAACTTGACCTCGCCGGTCGACCAGTCGCGATTGTTCCAGGAGCGCGGATAGAACGAGCCGCCACGCAGCCGGTCTTCCAGCCCGAGCCTGCGCAGCACCTTCATCGCATTGCAGCCGATCTGGATGCCGGCACCGAGGCGTGCGAACTGCGTCGCCTGCTCGTACACCGTGACGTCGATCCCGACACGGCGCAGCGCCGCGGCGGTCGCAAGGCCGCCCATGCCGGCGCCGATGATCGCGATCGAAAGTGGCCCCGGCATCACGTCCCTGCCCACTGTCTTGCCATGCGCCATACTGCGCTTCGGCGAACGGAATGAAATCGAGCCCGCGCGCATGGGCGGCCGGCGCGATGCTCATGGCCGGTGGGAGGCAGCGCGCCTCCGAAAAGCCCTTCCGGGCCTCCGCCATTAGACCGAAGGTGCGTTGACGCCGGCCCCAAAATAGTTGCAAAAGAAACCAATATGGCGGGGCTCCGGAGGGGCCCGGCACAAGCAATAACGGCCAATGCGCCAATCCAGGGAGGGAAACAGGATGATCGCCAAGAGACTATCCATGCTCGGAGCCCTTGCAGCCGCGCTGCTGGCCTCGCCGGCCGCGCTCGCGCAGGTGTCCGACGACGTGGTCAAGATCGGCGTGCTGACCGACATGAACGGCCCGGCCTCGACGCCGACCGGACAGGGCTCGGTCACCGCAGCACAGATGGCCGTCGACGATTTCGGCGGCACGGTGCTTGGCAAGCCGGTCACGGTGATCGTCGGCGACCATCAGCTCAAGCCCGACATCGGCGCCGGCATCGCACGGCGCTGGTACGACGTCGACCAGGTCGACCTGATCGTCGACGTGCCGGTCTCGGCGGTCGGGCTCGCGGTGCAGAACATCGCCAACGAGAAGAAGAAGCTGTTCATCACCCATTCGACCGGCGCCACCGATTTCCACGGCAAGTTCTGCTCGCCCTACACGATCCAGTGGGTGTTCGACACCAGGGCGCTTGCGGTCGGCACCGCGCAGGAGGTGGTGAAGCGCGGCGGCGACAGCTGGTTCTTCATCACCGACGACTACGCGTTCGGCCATTCGCTGGAGAAGGATGCCTCCGCCGTGGTGACGAAGAACGGCGGCAAGGTGCTGGGGTCGGTGCGGCCGCCGTTTGCGACGCCCGATCTGTCGTCCTTCATCCTGCAGGCGCAGGCGTCGAAGGCGAAGATCATCGGCATTGCCGGCGGGCCGCCCAACAATACCAACGAGATCAAGACCGCCGGCGAATTCGGCATCATGGCCGGCGGACAGCAGATGGCCGCGCTGCTCGCGCTGATCACCGACGTCCACTCGATCGGCCTGTCGGCGGCGCAGGGACTTCTGCTCACAACGTCGTTCTACTGGGACATGGACGACAAGACTCGCGAATGGTCGAAGCGCTATTTCGCCAAGATGAACCGCATGCCGACGATGTGGCAGGCGGGTGTCTATTCCTCCGTGATGGCTTATCTCAACGCGATCAAGGCGTCCGGAACCGACGATCCGCTGAAGGTCGCAGCCAAGATGCGCGAGACGCCGGTCGAAGATTTCTTCGCCCGCAACGGCAAGCTGCGCGAGGACAATCTGATGGTCCACGACCTCTGGCTGGTGCAGGTCAAGACGCCGGCGGAGTCGAAATATCCGTGGGACTATTACAAGATCCTGGCGAAGATCTCGGGCGCGGACGCGTTCGGTCCGCCGGACCCGGCCTGCCCGCTGGTGAAGAAGTGACCACCGCAGGTCGTCATTCCCTGATAGTCCGAAGGACCAGACCCGGAATCTCGAGATTCCGGGTTCGATGCTAACGCATCGCCCCGGAATGACTGTCACCAATTACTCCTCCGTCACTTCGCCACCCCGATCTCGCGGAAATATCTGAGCACGCCGGGGTGGATCAAACTGCTGTCAGGCGCGGCGGCGACGGTGTTTACGGCCGTGGTTTCGCAGGCCTGCGCAAGCTTCTTGCAGAAGTCGGCCTCGATCCCGTGCAGCGTTTTCGCCAGGCGATAGGCGACGTCGTCGGGCAGGCTGTCGCGCACCAGGATGTAGCTCCAGGAGCCGACCGAGGCGATCGGCTCGGTCTGCTTCGGATAGCTGTTCGCGGGCACCGTCAGGGCCTTCAGGAAACTGTGCCTGGCGAGAACTTTTGCAATCTCGTCAGTATCAGGCGCGATGAAGCGCGCCCCATGCTCGCTCTCGGCCATTCTGGTGAAGCCGGGCCAGCCGATGCCGGCGCCCCACAGCGCGGCGGCGCGACCATCCTGCACCATCGCAGGGCCATCGCCGGCGCGGTCGAGCTAGATCGATCTGAAGTCTTCGTCCTGCTTCAGCCCGATGCCGTCGAGGATGTAGCGCGACAGGATCGGCAGGCCCGAGCCCTTGGCACCGAACGCGACCGGCTGGCCGACCAGGTCCCTGATCCTCCGGTAGGGGCTGTCGGCGCGGACCACGAACATGCCCGGGCTCGAATACATCGCGGCGAGGATCTTCAGCTTGGTCGCAGGTGGGCGGCCGATGCCCTTGAAGGCCTCATAGGCCGGCTCGCCCGCGACCGTTGCGATATCGATGCTGCCAGCCTCGAGCAGCGGGATGTTCTCGTTGGAGCCCTTGGTGTTGCGCGGCTCGATCGACAGCGTCGGATCGGCCGCGTTCATGAGCTCGGCGAAGGCATTGCCATAGAGCGGAAAGCCGCCGCCCGGCGTCGCCGTGCCGAAATGGATCGTCGTCTTCGGCATGGGCTTCCCCTCTTCCGCACCAGCGCCGCTCGCGAACAGCAGCGCGCCAGCGCAGATCATAGCAGCGAATTTCATGGCAAGCCTCAAGCAGCAACCGACGCGGGGCGGATCGTCGCATGCGGGGGGTCGTAGGCAAAGCCGACGTTTTGTGAAAGCATTGCCGGCAACGGTCACAAGAAAATGACGGGAGTGACGATGATCGCCCTGATCCGTGCTGCGCTGCTTGGCTTCGTCTGCGTCCTCGCTTCGGCCGCACCGTCCGCCGCCGCCGACTATCCGAACCGCCCGGTGCGCTGGCTGATCGGCTTCGCCGCCGGCGGCCCGGTCGATATCGTGGCGCGCATCATGGCGCAGTGGCTTTCGGATCATCTCGGCCAGCAATTCGTGGTCGAGAACCGCGCCGGCTCCGGCGGCAACATCGCAGCCGCGGCTGCGATCAACTCGCCGGCGGACGGCTACACGCTGCTGTTCGTCGGGCCAAACAACGCGATCTCGACCTCGCTCTACCGGAAACTGCCGTTCGATTTCCTGCGCGACACCACGCCGGTCGCGAGTATCATGCAACTCACCAACATGCTGGTCGTGACCAACGCACTGCCGGTGAAGACCGTCCAGGAACTCATCGACTACTGCAAGGCCAATCCGGGCAAGCTCGCCTACGCCTCGTCCGGCAACGGCACCTCGGTGCACATGTCGGCGGAATTGTTCAAGGCGATGACCAAATGCGACATGCAGCACGTGCCGTATCGCGGCTCGGCGCTCGCCTTCCCCGACATCATCTCCAACAAGGTGCAGCTGATCTTCGACAATCTGCCGTCGGCGCTCGAGCAGTCGCGCGGCGGCAGCGTGCGCGCGCTCGGCGTCACCTCGCCGCAACGCTGGCCCGGCGTGCCCGACGTGCCGGCGATCGCCGAGACGGTACCGGGCTTCGAGGCGGTCGGCTTCTATGGCATCTCCGCGCCGAAGGGTACGCCGCCCGGGATCGTCGATCTCCTCAACAAGGCGGTCGGCGAGGCCTTGAAGGATCCGAAGCTGGTGGCGCGTCTCTCGGAAGTCGGCGGCATTCCGAAGCCGATGACGCCTGCTGAATTCGGCAAGCTCGTTTCCGACGAGACCGACAAGTGGCGCAAGGTGGTGGAGTTCGCCGGGGTGTCGGTGGATTAGGATCACGCCGCACACATCGTGAATGGGTCCTGGCCTTCGTCGGGACGACACTGAATGTTTGGCACGCTTGCGAGGCATGGATCCGCGCTCTCGCGACATGATTTGCCCGAGTCCTGCGTTTCGTTCCGCCCTCCCATCAAGCAGAGGGCGCAGGGAAGACCGGGTGCCGATTGCACCCATGGGCCCTGTGCAACAGAAAGCACAGGGGTAGGACCACAGGTGTAACCGGGAACGACCCGGCCTTCCCTGCGCGATGGGCTACGGCTTATTTCGTGCTCTCCCCGGCGAGACCGGGCTTTTTTGTCACCGCCACCGCAAGGACGCTGTCGCGTCTTGCGGAGGACACCTGCCACTGGGGCGTCAGGACCACACGACTTCACCGTCCGCCGCGCATGCCCTCGTCAGTCGCATACTCGGCGTCCACCGCATCCCACACCACGTTCGTGACGATCGCGAGCCGCCCCTCGATCGGGTGGGACGGCCGGAATTGAACATCTGATTTGCCCGACGGGAAAAGCGGAATCTTTTTCGCAACCGGACTGGACCACCCAAATCAGCTTGAGATCATTGGTGAAAATCGATTTTTGATGCAGGCCGGACAGGCTGTCCAGGCCGCCTCCGCGGCCCTGAATGCGTCATTGGGCAACCCTGTCCGGGACCGGGGAGCGCCATTGCCGGATCATCGGTCACCCTGTAAACGAAGCCGGCACCGTTGCCGGCCGCGCCTCGCGCGACCCGCAGGCGGCGGGGCCTGTAGCTCAATGGTTAGAGCCGGCCGCTCATAACGGTCTGGTTGCAGGTTCGAGTCCTGCCGGGCCCACCACGCGGCTATTTTGGCTTTGATTTGTCACGAGTATTTTTTCCGATTGTCTCACCACTCGATCTCGTCCTCGAAAGTGAGACACTTTTCCGGTTCCGATACTCTTCAAGACGCGTGAACGCGTTGGCGCTCATCTTCGATTTGTTGGCTTCGCGGATATAGATCTCGGCGGTGTCGAGTTTGCCCCAGCCAAACACGCCGCAAAGCTCAGGAGCTGCTGCTCCCCTCTCCGCCGTTGCCAACCCGCTTGCTTTGCGAAGCTCGTGCGCCGAGCAATGTTGCAGCCCAGCCGCATCGGTGCTGCGCAAAAGGGCTCGCCGTTCATCCTAGTGTCCGGCGGAGCGACCGTGATTATCGAAAACTGCAAATTCCAGAATCTCACCAACGGCAATGCCATCGCCATCCGGTTCATCAAGAGCAACCAGGCCGGTGTCGGCAACGGCGGCGGACAGATGCTTTCCTATATGAACAATCGCATCACCGCCAACGGAAGCACCGCACCTCACAACCATCCAGGGCGGGCAGTAGGTTGTCAAAGCGGTGGGGCCGGCGTTTATAGCCGGCCCACCGCGGGTATCGATGATCCGCGACAAGCCGCATTTGCATTCGCAAACAACAGCAACAGAAGATCGCGACTTACGGTCTAATCCGTAATCGCCAAGTTGCTCGCGAGAATCTAGCACTTCGTGATTTGCCGGAACCGAACTCCATGCGGCACTGTCCCGACATGGACCTTTCCTACCTTAGTGGCAGCTTTGTAATCGGTCTGTTCCTCCTTGCGTACCACCTGCACGGCTTGCTGTTCAGGAGGGACACGTTACGGCACCAAAGGCTGAACCGGTTGCGGCGGCCGGCTTCGCGCTCGATCTTTGGCGATATGACTGTCGAGCCTCCCGAAGGGCCAGATTCAATCGATCCACGAAACCATGACGCGGTGATCCCAAGCCGGTCTGACGCTTTCGAACGAGTGCAGAAAGTCAAGCGCGCATGATGATATTGCTAGGCGTAAGGTTCATGTAAGGCTGGACTGGTAACAAAAGTTGGCTCGGTCAACCGGCCTCCATTTGGAGCGACAGAGCACCCCACGACTGAACGGCCTCAGTATTGTGACGCGCTGAGGCCGTCGTTTTTGTTTCGGCGGCGCCTTGCATATTTATTGAAACCGGATGGGCCGCCACTCCGTAACTTCGACACCGGGGCCTGCATTGGCCCAAGTTTATCACAGCGGGGTTCAACCATGACCATTTCCGCTGAGCAGAACTGCGAGACCTGCAGCCTCCCAAGGAGTGCGGTCGGCGCTGAGTCGCTAACCTCTGAATTTGAGGCAGTGCTGTTGTACTGCCCAAAATGCAAAAGCGTCGTTCGCCTAGTCAGCGAGAAGGCCCGACCCAACCGGTCGTCTAAATCGCCTTCGCGTGCAATCGAGCTACCAGATCGTACTCGGAGCTAAAGTCGAGCTTCCCAGGGGTTGCCACCTGTCTCGCGTGGGATGTGGAAAGCGGTATCAGGTACGCTGAACCGCCTCATTGCCCGCATTTGGCATTGCGCGGACTTGCTACGTGGCAACGCGAGCGCTCTAGATGAGGACGCCATAGGCCGGCTGCAAGAAGACATGGCAGCCGACCGACGCCACCTCGGCGACCACGAAGCCGAACCGCCAGAACAGCCACGCCCACAGCACGCCGGGCACGACGTAACGCAGCGCGTCATAGGCCAGCATTCCAACCGAGGCATCGCCTGACGGCAGCACCACGTTGACGCCTATGTTGATCGGCTGCGCGACGACCATGAGGACGACGGTGCCTAGCGTCGATTTGGTCCTGACCAGACAAAGCAAGAGCGAGAACACGAATGATCGATAGATCACGTTCTCGTTGAAGGCGCGCAGCATGAAATGCAGCAGCCGCTGAGCTACCGGGGATCTGAGAAACTCAACGACCTCCGGCGCTAACAGATGCCGAAACAGGAAAGCATCAATGAGGACCACATATGCGGCGACCACCATGGCCGCCATTACACCGATCAGGGCTGGCGACCTTGCAGTGTGGCCATCGAGCCGCAGACTTGCGGAACGCGCAAGATGCACGCCGGATAGGGCCACGGCTGCCATCAGGATAACGCGCAGGACCGGTGATCCAAAGGTCACCGCAGCAAAGGCGATATCAAAAGGCGAAAGCCACGCGATCATTGCGCTGATGAGCACGATCACGGCATGCGTGGGGTCGAACCTCATGCTCAGGAAGCTTCAATTGCGAGTTGGATGGCCGCCCCTTAAAAAGCTACGCCGCCGGGCTCGAAAATGAGCGTCCCGACGGCGCCTGTGACTGGGCCCTCTGAAATTCCCCAGCAAGGTGCACTATAGCAGCTTACGCGATGGCAACCTGTGAACTGGCTCACACGCAACCCACGCACGAATTCGATTCATGGTTCTTGCTCACGCACACGGCGCTCTGCAGACCATGCATGAGAGGAAGTCACGGTTTTTGTTCGACTGCATTCCACGCCCCAAAAGAAAGAACCTCCAGGACGTTTGGTCCCGGAGGTCTTGGGGGATGGTTTATGGCGATTGCCCACTAGTTCTCAGGGGGTGACCCCGGGAAAGCCCCGGCTTGCGCTCCACCCTTGGGCGCGCGATGCTTCCAGCCCGTTTGGGACCGGGTGCGGCAAGAATGGAAGCGGCGGTCGGTTCGGACTTTCGATCGTCCTTGCTCACCCCGGATCAGGCCGAAGCTTCAGCACCTGCCTCCACCGTCTCCGGAGGTGCGGGAGCCTTTGAGGCACCTCAGAACCGGATTTGGAATGAAAAGGCCCGCGACTTAAGGGCGCCTCTCAAACTGCGAGGAAGCTATATGAAAGAGATGTTCATGTTGGTGCTTGTTGGCACCTTTACTATCTTGTCGTTCACAACAATTCTGACCGTAACCGGATCGGGAACCAGCCTCGGTAAAAACGAAGACGTTCTGCTTCTATTGCAAATCGCCTTTACCTTTGTATGGATTTCGGCTGCGGCTGGCCTTTTGCTGATGCAAGTCCGGCTGCCGGAGGCCGGCGAGCCGGACGTGAACGCCGGCCTCGAGGAGACGAGGCATCCTGATCTTGATGAGTCGGCGCCGCAACCAAACGGTGCATGACCTGACACATGCAGCCCCGGCTTCCAGTGCGGAAGTGTCACTGCCGGCCCGCACGACAGTTATCAGGACATGAAGGTCGTCCAGCTTCAATCGGAGGCCGAGGCGATCGCTCAACTGCGTGGGTTCAGGCGGCGTCGGCGGGATCACGCACATCACTGCCGAACTGTTCAAGATGATGGCTGAAGTCGAGATGGTGCACGTGCCTTACCGCGGCGTAGCACCCGCGCTGACCGATCTGCTCGGCGGACCGGTGCAAGCCCTTTTTGCCAACCCTGCTCAGTCGATTCCATACACGGGAGCCGGCAAGCTGCGCGCTCTGGCAATAACCACCGCCACTCGCTCGGAGGCGCTACCCGACATTCCGACCGTGGGCGGGATGGCACGCTGCTCGTTGGCTCGCCAGCCGATTTCGGCAAGCTCATCGCCGGGGAGACCGAGAAGTGGGGAAAGGTGATTCACGCCGCCAACATCAAGGCGGAGTGATTCTCAACGCGCAGATATTCCAAGTTCACCGGTATGCGGCTTAGTGAAGGCGACGTTGCATAAGGGTCATTCGCGTCGTTTCGATCGATGACGCATGACTTCCGGTCTTCATCTCGAAGCCGACATGATCGATAAAGTCGGAGTTTTTATAGGACCGCAATTGGCGCTAACGGGAGGCAGCCTGGACGGCCCGCTCTTCACGCAACCCGGACCGTTCCGCTTGCTCAACCAGCTCCTGCACGATTTCGGCCGCGGGCTGGACACGCTTTACCGCGCCGACAGACTCTCCCGCCCAGAGCGCCATCGCCCCGATCGCTCCTGTCGTCGTCTTATCGGGGACGCCACTCCCGAAGCGAAGGATCGGAATTCGCGTCCCATCCAGGCGGCTCGTCTCGCCAACAATATCGCCCTGGAAGGCTTCCGCTGCCGCGATGGCCGAGCGTAGAACGCGATGCGGCGCCTCGGGCCACGTGGCCGAAAACACCTCGGTGTAGGCGGTGTCCTGTGCTTCCGCGCCAATCAGGGCAGCGACGTACTCCGGATGTACGGCCGCCTCAGCCGCGGCGACAAACCTAGTCCCGACGCGCACGCCGTCCGCTCCGGCCGCGAGAGCCGCCGTCACCGCCTGCCCGGTGCCGATGCCACCCGCCGCCAGCACTGGCACGTCCACCGCCGAGATCACCTCGCGAAGCAATGTCATCATGGGAGTCTTCCCACGCACATGTCCGCCTGCCTCGATGCCCTGCGCGACGACGAAGTCGCATCCCGCCTGGGCTGCCGCGACCGCCTCCTCCCGTGACCCAACTTGCCAGCAAGCCAGCGCACCGCCTGCGTGCGCCATCTCTACAAATCGACGTTCCGGCTCGCCGTAGAAGAACTCAACGACTTTCGCCGCGCGCGCAGCGATCTCAATGCACGTCAGATCAAGGGGTGGCCGCGTCGCCGAGCCGTTGAGGAATATCGGGGCCACGATGAAGTTGACTCCAAACGGCCTGTCAGTAAGCAGGCGTGTCCGCTCGAGGAGATCGGCGAGCGTGGCGGGAGTAAGCCCGGGTCGGGCGGTGCCCAGCATCCCGAGGGCTCCGGCCTGCGACACTGCTGCGGCCAATTCAGGCGGTGAGCCCGCGCCCATGCCTGCCTGCTGGATCGGCACCGCGCAGCCAACGAGTTCTGTGAACCTCGTCGCGATCATCGTCGCCTCCCGCGTCTCTTGTTGTGCTGGCACGGTACGCCTATTGCGTTGCGGAGGCACCTGATTTGTCGAGCGTCGCTCGGGTGAGCGAGACGGCTCAAAGTGAAAAACCGGACGCATCATGCTTTCGATCGCGTCCGGAAGGGCCACACGCTTGAGCTGAAGTATGATCCGGCCGGTGGAAGCGATTCACATTTGATTCCCGAAACCGCGATGGGCGGGCTCGGCAGCGACGCACTGTACGACGCGGATACAAATCCGCGGATTGACGAACGTCTCGACGGCGTTGATATGAGGCGCCGCGAGGGCGATTCCGGATTCCCAACGCTGATCGAGATCCCGTCCGAGGTCGAGCAGCAATTTCCGAGATGCAAGCCTATCGCTGCGAGCCTGCGCCGAGACGAGATCGCCTTCCGAGCTCGCTTCAGCATGTGCCGGCAGGTGCGTCCCTTCCGCTTAGCGACGTCGAGCAGATCTTCGACCGGATGAAGACGTCCGACACGAACTCGAGTTGCATTGCGACCGACGGGTTCGAGGATTACCTGCACCACCAAAAGAAGCGGCCTCGGCGCTGGGTAGTGCCGAGGCCGAAGGCAACACTGGTTGTCGGGCGCCGTGACAACGCCCCTAGCAGCACCACGCGAATGGACCGCACCCGCACGATAGCGGGCCGAGCCGATCCGACAAGGACTGGATTCCTCAGATCTGAGCTGCGTTAGGTCCAACCCCGTTTGGGTTATGAGCGGCTGGCACAAATTGCATACTTCACAGGAAGCAGCTCACCGAAAGGTTGGTGTCAGCTTGAGGGGTTATGCTGGCTCGCATGAACCGCGACCAGGTCAATTTCCGTCCCTCACCTGTCTGGGTTGCCGTCGGCGCCCTGCTGGCCTACGTGCTTTGCTGCGTGCTGCTGCTGAGCGCGTAAGGACCTTGCCTCGGTCAGTGGCCATCAGCAGGCCGCCGCACAAATTCCCGCCACCAGCGTCAAGACCAGCAAGAATGACCTTGCTTCGCACAGCCTTGTTTGCGGCTTCCATCAGTTCATGCTGTGCGCCCCCAATTGGATGGGTGGATCACGGGCGTGTATTATAGCAGTGGAAACTTGGGCGGCTGAGCAAGACAGTGGAACTGCTCGCTCCGAGGCCATTCGGCGCCTGGTCGAGATCGGGCTCAGGGAGAAGAAAAAATGAGGCCACTCTTTCTCACATTGATCGCCACTGTCGTATTCTCCACGACCGCGCTTGCGCAAAACTGTCGCGAACTTCCTCCCGGGAAAGCCAAGTTGGCCTGTATTCAGAGTAACCCTGCTGGCGCCGCCAAACTTGCACGGTGCAGGGAGGAAGGCATCAAAATGGGCCTCAGCGGCGGCAGCAGAGGCGGCTCCCTGCCTGGCTACGTCCAGGCCTGTATGCAACGGGGACGATAACAAAGTAAGAGAACCGAAAGGGAGGCTCCCGTGACCGAGAGCGAATTCGAAGCAGGACTCAAGGCCGACGGTTACAACGAAATCGAAAAGCTAAGCCTCGACCCGCGGCCAGGAAAAGGCCGGCACAGACACTTGTTCGCGATTCGTGGCCTGGTTCTTTCCGGTGCTTTCATAGTCGCGCAGGAAAGCGAACCCGTCACATATGGACCAGGGCAGGTGTTTGCCGTCGCTGAGGGGGAGTTGCACGACGATTGGATCGGATCAGAGGGCGCGCAAATCTTGGTCGGTCGGAAGTACTCGAAATCGCGAGGCGGCGAGTCGTAAGCCGAGGGAACCGAAACATCAGGCAAACGGGTCCCTGCTCAAGGATCTTTCGAGCCAGCCCTAGCGGGATTTCGGCGACGACCCCGCCGTCGGTCTGGTGGCCACGAGAACGACGACGCGAGTTCGGGTGCCCCCAGAGCAACAACTGCACTGGAATTGGTGACAATCGCCGGTGTTGTCAGCATGGCTTCCGCGCGCTGGCGATATAGAGTGTACAGTAAGTCGCGGTATCAGGCCGGTCCTGATAAGCCATAAACTTTTCGATGAAGGCGTCCGCCAGGGCTTGCGAGCCGAGAAGTTCGGCCGTGCGGTGTTTGGCCCCTGACCATTGAATCTCCCAATTGCGCCGACGCTCCTGGTCTATGCTGCCGATTACGGTGAAAGCGCGGTCGGTTTCCATCTTCACATCAATATCAATCAGACCGCACTCACGGCACATCCCGGCCATCTTTCGACCGATATACGGATCAACCAACCCGTTGAATACAAACTCGGCAATCGGCTGGATTGCTGGATCGGGCGGCTCGTTGGTGACAGCGAAGCCGTCGAAATTGGCCGAGACCAGAAGGCCGCCTGGCTTCAGCACCCGCGCGAAGTCGCGGACGGCGCTCATTGGATCGGCGACCCATTGCAGAAGGTACTTTGTCCAGACGATGTCGAATACGCCGTCCGCAAAGGGCAACTCGCGAACGTCACCCGTTTCAAAGGTCACGTTTCGCAACCCCTCGGCTTCGGCCCGCCGGCTTGCATAGTCGACGTATTTGCCTCGAAGGTCGACGCCGATGACGACCGATTCCGGGGCCACCTTCGCGATCGCGCGTGCCATGCTTCCCGAACCACACCCCGCGTCCAGTATCCGCATGCCCGGCAGCGCCGGAACGTGTCTTACATGATCGGACGCCCCCGCAAGCAATGCCTGCGCTTCCAACCGCTCGCATTCCTCGTCTGTGTGAATGGCATAAACACGGTCGCTCATCCGAGGCCCCACAATCAAAACGGAAAATGCTAATCCGCGTGCGGCATGTCGACAACCGGCCGTCGGCGGGCGCACAGGGTGCCGTGAGGCGAAGAGCGGACCTTACCGAGACCGGGCCAAACCGTAGCGGTCGACCCCGAAGCGGACATCGGACCGACTTTCAGGAAGGCCGCCCTCGCAAGTATTGATCTTGATCAAGGGCGTACCGAGCGATTGCTGCGCTCGATGACCTCCGATCGACGAATTCCTGTTGCGGCGCAGCAGATTCGCACGGCTGATGCAACGCTGCCTGCGGGAGTGACCACTCGTGAAGCACTGGCTGCCTGGACTCGAGACACTCCGTCGGTACGAGGCAGCCTGGCTTCCGCACGATATCTTTGCCGGTCTCGTTCTGGCGACAATGCTGGTCCCGGTCGGTATTGCCTATGCAGCCGCATCGGGCCTGCCTGGCATCTTTGGCCTTTACGCAACGATCGTGCCGCTGCTGGCCTACGCGTTGTTCGGCCCCAGTCGCATTCTCGTGCTGGGACCGGACTCGGCGCTGGCAGGAATACTCCTGGGCGTCATTGCTCCCCTGGCTCACGGCGATCCGGTGCGCGCCGTAACACTTGCCGGCATGATGGCGATCGTCTCCGGGACGGTTTGCATCCTGGCAGGCATCGCTCGTCTTGGCTTCGTCACCGAGCTTCTCTCCAAGCCAATCCGCTACGGGTATATGAACGGCATTGCGCTAACAGTATTGATCAGCCAGCTGCCGAAGCTGCTTGGCTTTTCCATTGAGGGCGAAGGGCCGTTGCGGAGCCTGTGGGCCATCGCCAGCGCGATCGTTGCGGGAAAGATCAACTGGGTAGCGTTCGCGATCGGGTTCGCCACGTTGATGGTGATCCTGCTTCTCAAGAACAGCAAGCTGCCGGGCATCCTGATCGCGGTCGTAGGGGCGACAATCATCGTCGGCGTGTTCGACCTCGGAACGCTGCATGGCGTCAAGGTACTGGGGCCCCTTCCTCAGGGGCTGCCGGCCTTCGTCATCCCATGGGTCACCGCCAGCGACATCGTCCCGGTTGTGCTCGGCGGCTGCGCGATAGCGATGGTTTCGTTTGCCGATACGAGCGTACTTTCACGTGCCTACGCCGCCCGATTGGGGGATCGGGCCGATTCCAACCAGGAAATGGTCGGGCTTGGTGCCGCCAATCTGGCAACGGGATTTTTCCAGGGATTCCCGATCAGCAGCAGCAGTTCGCGCACGCCTGTCGCCGAAGCCGCCGGCGCCCGCACCCAACTCACCAGCGTCGTAGGCGCGCTTGCCATCGCCTCGCTCCTGTTGGTCGCGCCAAGTCTCCTTCAGCATTTGCCGACCGCTGCATTGGCCGCAGTGGTCATTGCAGCGGCGCTTGGTCTTTTTGAGGTCACCGACCTCAAGCGGATCTATCGCATCCAACGCTGGGAGTTCTGGCTGGCGATCGTCTGCTTTGTCGGCGTCGCCGTGCTCGGAGTGATCCAGGGCATAGGTCTCGCGATCGTCCTCGCGATCATCGAGTTCTTGTGGGACGGCTGGCGCCCTCATTCCGCCGTGTTGGGGCGCGCCTACGGCGTCAAGGGTTACCATGACATCACACGATATCCGGATGCACGACGGATTCCCGGGCTTGTCCTGTTTCGGTGGGATGCGCCGTTGTTTTTTGCCAACGCGGAGTTCTTCAGAGAACGTATCCAGGAAGCCGTAGCGACATCACCAACACCGGTGCGCTGGCTGGTTGTCACCGCAGAGCCCGTCACGAGCGTGGACGTAACCGCCTGCGACGTGGTTGCCGAACTGGATCAGACGCTGCACGCGCAGGGTATCGAGCTCTGCTTCGCCGAACTCAAGGACCCCGTGAAGGACAAATTGAAAAGATTTGGGCTGTTCGCGCAACTTGGAGAGCATTACTTCTTTCCGACAATCGGCGTGGCCGTCTCCCGCTATCTCGACATCAACAATGTCGATTGGGAGGACTGGGAGGACCAACCCGTGCAGGCCTCCGAGCCGGTCGCGAGCCAGAACATCAAATCCGGCCCTTAACCAAGAATGCGCCGCCACCGTGTGGCGATGTGCGCATCCGCCTGACCCTTTGCGGGCAGACCAGTGTAATGCACGCACGACCGTCGTCTGAACAGCTCGCCTCCATCGCTCGCCGCGGAGAGCCACGGGTCATCCTCATGGCACAGCGATTGCTCCACATCTGGCACTGGGGATTGCTGATCCCAGTTTGGAACAGGGCGCCGCCGGGACACCGTATTTCGAGCTCGGCGGCGTATCTTCTTGAGACAGGCAGGATAACCGTCGGCGGTGCGACCGGAACGCGACCCCAGGCGGTCAGCCAGGAGGAGATCTGTTAATGCTTGCTGAATTCGTTGACTATTATGAAGTGCTGGAAATCAGCCCAAATGCCAATCGGGACACGATCGAGCGAATATTTCGCTTCTTCGTCCAGCGCTACCATCCGGACAACCAGGAGACTGGCGATCGTCAGCGCTTCGACATCATCATGGAAGCTCACCAGACGCTCGCCGATCCAGCCCGTCGCGCGCAATATGATCTTCAGCACGGGAACCGCACGATAGCACGGGCCAAGTTCGTCGATGAACTTCGGGATGGCATTCGGATCGATGACGGTGTTGAACTTCAGAATAAACTCCTGTCCACCCTTTGGTTAAGATGCAAACAGAGCGTCCGGGAGCCAGGCGTCGGTGATGTTGAGCTTGAGCATTTGCTCGGCTGTCCGATCGAGCATCTCGAATTCCATCTCTGGTACCTGAAGGAAAAGGGCTGGATACGGAAAACGGAGAATGGCCTGTTCGCGATCACGGTCGAGGGAGTGGATCAAGCCACGTTCCAGCACCATGGTCATTACGTCGGCAACAGCTTGCTGACCGATCAGACGGAATTCGCAAATCGAACCCGAGCCGGATGAAACCAACCAAAGACCGCGATCGGTTCTATTCCCGCCTCCTGGTTGTCCGAGTGCCGCTCCGGCCGGGACGGGCAGCAGCATGGCCACGATGCTTGCGTAGCTGGCAGGGCGGTAGTTTAAGACAATCCAGATTAGCTGCGCATGATCGTCGCAAGCCAGCACCCTTCGCTGGGTTACCGTAGTCATACGGTGCGCAGCATCCTGAAGCTTTGCTCCTTTCAGCTGACCTATTTGGGTCAGGATTTTGCGACCTTCCCGGGTCCCTTCAGGCCCAACCGCAAATTGCCTGGATAGCAAGTCGCATCTCCCGCAATATGCCGAAATATCCCCAACACCGGCACTGCATTTACGGCCCGGCGATCTTCTGCCAACCGCCAGAAACGCTGCTTGCGCGCCCGGCTTGCGACCGCCTCGGGATAGCCGGCCCTCGCCTGCTTCGACCGGTCCCAATTCACAAAACTGCAACATTAAATTAGGACATCGACTTTACGCTCGATAGGCTTGGGCTAATCGTCCGGCATTTAGTTTGCGAATTGGAATCCAGCCCCCGTCATGTTCTCAGCCGTGACGGGGGCATTTGGTTGAGACGACCACGGGATCGATGCGAAAGGTCCGCAGTGACCACTTCGCCGGACCGGAAGCTGCCGCTTGGTACCTGGCTGGTGCCGACAGTGACCAGATTGCCTGGAGTGCACGTGCTCATTTAACCCGGTCGACCGGAGCTATTCGATGACCGAGCCAATGCTATTTTTGAAGGAATTGAGTGACGCTCTCACGCAAGGATCGGCCGAAAGCCGCGAGAAAGCGCTGCTGTATGCGACGGACATGTTATTGGCCGGCCGCTACACCGAGGATGAGATCTGGATTTTCGGCGAGGTGATCGGCCGGTTGGCCGACGCAATCGAAGTCCGTGCGCGCGAGCAGCTTGCCAAGCGCCTGCTGCCATCGGCTCAGGCACCCATCAACGTCGTGAAAAAGCTCGCCCTCGACGACTCGATCGAGGTGGCTGGGCCAATCCTCCAATATTCCAAGCGGCTCGATACGAAGACACTGATCAGCAGCATCAGAACGAAGAGCCAGCCGCACCTCCTGGCGATTTCGAAGCGCGATTCCATCCCCTCGGAGATAACCGATGAGCTTGTGACGCATGGCCATCGCGAAGTCGTTACATCGGTTGCGGCAAACAGCGGCGCGTGCTTCTCTGACTTCGGATTCCTGCACATGGTCAGGCGGTCCGCGAACGATTCCATTCTAGCCGAGCATCTCGGCGCGCGAAAAGACATCCCGAGACACATTTTCCAGCAGCTCATCGCGAAGGCATCTGCCGAGGTCAAAGCGAAGCTCGAACAGGAACGTCCCGACTTGCTCGGCCAGATACAGACGTCGGTGACCGAGGTAACAGGCTCGCTTCAGTCCAAATTCGGGCCTGCAAATGAACGCTACTTCCACGCCAAGAAGGTCGTTACGGCCCGGAAGCATCGTGGCGAGTTGAACGAAAGCAGCATTCTCGAATATGCGCGGGCTCATAAGAACGAGGAGGTGATGGTCGGGCTGTCTCTTCTGTGCTCTTTGCCGGTCAACGTCGTCGAGAGAAGCCTGCTGGATCAAGAGCTGACGATCCTGCTGGCAAAGGCCTGCAACTTCGAGTGGGAGACGACAATGGCGCTGTTGTTTCTCGCAACGAAGGATCACCGCATCACGGCTCACGATCTGGAGAGCATGAAGCGACAGTTTTCGACTCTTAGCAGCAAGTCTTTCCAGGATGTCCTGGGTTACTACCAATCGCGCATGCAGGAAACGACCGCCAGTTCGGAATCGCACCGCTTGCCGCACCTCCACGCAATGTAGCAAGGCAGCTGAAGCGCGAGTGCCGATCGTCGGCTTGACCAGCCTGCGGCGCTGAACGCGCGTTCACCGCGACTGGTTGATCTCGACCGTTCAGGTGCGGTGGGACTTGGTGCACCAAAGATGACATTGCGCCCAGGCATCGGTGCGGCCCCCAGCCCCGTAATCTTACAACCCCGATCCTTGGCCCGGTAAAACCGTTGTAAAGCATTGCCTGCTAGCATCAGGTCCCAAGGTTCAGCCGGAAATCGATTTCGAGAGCCCTCGCTTATCGAGATTAGCCTATCCGAGCCCGCAAATTGATTGATCAAGGCATACCGGCACGGGATTAACCATGACAGACCACGCACGCGCCCGCGTCTCCAACGAAGAGAGTTCGTCAACGCCTCGAAGCTCGGCGGAAGTTGCGCTCCCCTCCCACAAGGGCGCGAGAGGCCTGCAGGACGAGCTGAAGGAACGCTGGTCACATTCGGACGAGCAGCCGGAGCACGACCAACGTCCCGATGGCGCAAAGCCAATGCAGACGGGCGTGATCGTTCGACGCAGCTTGAGGGTGATCGCGGGACTTGCGATTGTTGCCGTGTTCGGCTGGATGCCGCTGCGCGCGGTATGGCAATCCTCGAGCGTGGAGGCCATCGTCAACTCTAGGCTCGTAACGCTGAGGTCCCCAATCGACGGTCGGGTATCTTCCCTCCTCGACTTGTCGCGACAATTGGGGCCGGTGAGAGAAGGTGAATTGGTCGCTCGGATCGTCAATCCGCGCGGTGACCGAATGCGGCTCGACGATTTGCGGCGACAGTTGGCGCGCCTCGAAAACCAGCGGCCAACCCTGTCTGCAAAGCTCGCCACTGCGGACTCGGCGCGGCAGGACCTGGCCCGGCAGGCAGCTCAGTTCAGGGACGGTCGCATCTTGCAGCTTGAAGCACGGACCGCTGAGCTGCGGACTTCCATTGAAGCGGCCGCGACCCGCCTGGAGGAGGCGACTGCCGCCGTTGAAAGGGCCTCGACGCTCGCCAGATCGGGCGCCGTTTCGACGGTGGAACTGGCTCGGCTGACGCGCGAGCAATCTGTCGCGCAGCAGGCCGAGCTCGCGGCGCGCATGCGGTTGGAGGGGGCCACGGTGGAGCTTGCAGCGGCCAGACGCGGCACGTATCTGGGGGATAGCTACAATGACCGCCCAAGCTCGGTTCAGCGCGAAGAGGAAATGCGGCAGCGTGCTGAAGACCTCAAGGCGGATCTGATGCAGGTCGATGCCGAAATCGACTGGTTGGCTCGCGAGATGATTACCGAGCGAACTCGCTTCGTCGAGCGCTCGGAGTCCAATATCACGCTGCCGGCGGCGGGTCAGATATGGGAGGTGATGACGTCGCCCGGCGAGGATGTCCGGGCAGGCCAGCCACTGCTGAAGGTACTCGATTGCACGCAAGCCCTGATCACGGCAAACGTCACCGAACGGGTCTACAACCAGCTGCAATTGGGTGACCACGCGACATTTGAGCCAAGTGACGGCGGTCCGGGCATTGACGGGACGGTGACCAACCTGACGGGCGCCTCCGGCGCTCCGGCCAATCTTGCGATCAATCCTGATGTGCTCAGCAAAGAGCCGTACCGTGTAACGGTGACGCTTCCCCCGGTAAATGTTGCAGCAAGCGGCTGCACGGTGGGACGCACCGGTCGCGTGGTCTTCTCCGGAACGAAGTCATGATGGCGCATCTGGCGCCGGCTTTCCTCGCACTCGGCGTCTGCATAGCAATTCTGCCCTTGCTCAGACGGGAGAGTGTTTTCGCCAGGTCCCTGATGACCGGCATCTCGATAATACTGATGGCGCGATACTTCTACTGGCGCGTTACCCAGAGCCTCCCCGAAGCGGCAATGACCGCCGATTTCCTGATCGGCTACCCTTTCATGCTTGTAGAAGCCACGTCCCTCATCGGCGTTGCCTTCTCGCTGCTGGTTCTGAGCCGAACGATCGATCGTTCCGCGGACGTGACGGCGGCAGCGGCGAAATTGCGCGAGCGCCCCCCGCTGATCGACGTCTTCATTTGCACCTACAACGAAGAAAGACCGATTCTCGAGCGCACGATCATCGGCGCCACTGGCATGACCTACGGCAATTATCGCGTCTGGGTGCTGGATGATGGCCGGCGCCCATGGCTGAAGGATCTGTCCGAGGAACTCGGCTGCAGATACTTGACCCGTCCCGATAATCATCACGCCAAGGCCGGAAACATCAACCACGCCCTGCAGCACGTCGGATTGCTCGAAGAGCAACCTCAGTTCATCGCGATCCTGGATGCCGATTTCGTAACCAAGCCGGAATTCCTGACGAGAACGATGGGAGCGATGAGCGATGATTCCGTCGGAGTGGTGCAAACTCCGCAACACTTCATCAATCCCGATCCAATCCAGACCAACCTTGCCGCTTCGGAAGTCTGGCCCGACGAGCAGCGCTTCTTCTTCGATATCCTCATGCCGGCGAAGGATGCCTGGGGTGTCGCATTCTGCTGCGGCACCTCGTCGATCATAAGGTACTCGTCGCTGATCCGCATCGGCGGTTTTCCGACGGACTCGGTAACCGAGGACTATCTGCTGTCCCTGCGTCTCAAGGAGCATGGTTTCCGCACGGTCTATCTCAACGAGCGGCTTACACTTGGACTGGCGCCGGAAGGGCTCAAGGAGTACATAACGCAACGGGGCCGCTGGTGCCTCGGCCTGATGCAAATCCTGAGGGGTCGCAGCGGCCCGTTTTCGACTCGATCCCGTCTTTCAGTCATTGACCGGCTTTCGCTCCTTGATGCCTTCCTGGGCTGGGCGGCTGTTTACGGCATAAAGATACCCGGACTCATCGTACCCTGGTTGTTTCTGTTTTTTGGGATCAAAGCCGTGCACGCCGACCTGTTCGAGCTGCTGGAATATTTCCTTCCGTTCTACGTCTGGCATGGGTTCACGATGGCCTGGATCTCTCGGGGCCGCGCACTCGCGATCATGACGGACGTATCTCAATACATTGTGGCGCCGGCGATCATCAAAGCCGTCATCACAGGCTTGGTGCGACCGAAGGGACACAAGTTCAACGTGACCGCAAAGGGTGGTGATCGCAATCGACGTTTCGTGGAATGGCCGCTCTTGCGGATTTACGGCACTGCATTGGCCATCACGCTGGCTGCCATCGCCTACGCATTCCTCGTCCACCCGCGGGGCGAGAATATCGCCTACGGCGGGCTGGCGCTGGCCTGGAGCCTCTACAACTGCGTCGTCCTTGCGCTCGTTTGTTTCGTCTGCATCGAGCAGCCACGACATCGGAAGGCAGAGCGCTTTACCCGGGATGAAACAATTCTGATCGACGATGGAAGCGATTCGCGACTGTCCCGCCTGGCCGACATATCCATCACCGGAGCTCGCTTCGTCGACGAGGCGCCGCCATCGCTGGGCGCAACGATCAATTGCCATGTCTACGGCCGCAACATCACTGCAACCGTCGTGCGCCGCACCGACGATGGATTTGCCGTGCGCTTTGACGACAGCGTGGGCACTCGCGTCCAGGCTGTGCGTGCATTCTATGCCGGCGAATATGTTCGCTCGTTTCGCGGGGTTCGCGCCACCCCCGTCGGCAAAGCTGTCCTGATGAGAATGCTCGGCTGAACTCCGGGTGACGCACGCTGCCGAAACCGGCGCATCGACAAACGTCTTGAGCGCGTCGCTCTGACGCACCGCAAGGACGGCCGAGTTCTTGCGTGAACTCGGACAACCCTGCGCTGAAGCTCATATGCCAAGGTGCGAACGCCGCGTGCGCGGCCCGAGCCGGTATCTGACCCGAGTTCGCCGGCCAACGTTGTCGGCCATACAGGTTTTGATAGGGCAATAAGATCCGATACAAACGCGGAACGTGTTTGCGCGGAGATCACGCTCAAACAAGAAGCCAGGGCGCGATGACGATTCGACCCGATCTCATCGCGCTCTAGCCAGCCTGGCCTTTCCGGATCGGGATCCATCGGGCCGGAGCGCCGTCAGTTCGCGGAGGCCGTCTGCACCGCGATCTTGTTCTGCGCGATGATGGCTTCGGCGCGCGCGAGATTTTCCAGGAGGCGCTGGCTGGTCAGGACGAGGAAGTAATAGCCGAACTGCGGGTTCTGGAAATAGATCTCGAGCAGCTTTTCATAGGTGATGGTTAGAACGTGGCCATCCTCCACACATTCGATCGTCGCGGTCCGGCGGTTGTCGGGTGTGAGGAAACCGAGTTCGCCCATCAGGCGGCCCGGCGGAACATCGACGTTGATTTCGATCACCCGGAATCTGCCGGTGACCGTCAGCAGCATTTCTTTGGCTGCGTCACCTTTCTTCATCAAGATATCGCCCTTGCGATACTTGCGCTGAGTCATGAACGGCTTGAGCCACTCCATCGACGTGTCACCCTGCGTTGCGGTGCGAGCCTTTTTCACGAGGGCGAGCATTTGCCGAAGGCGGTAGGCATTGATCGGAACCATCAGGAGATAAAGAAGAAACGTCGTGACCGCTCCGGTAAGCGCGCCGAAGATGGCAAAGAATACGCAACCGATCATGTTGGCGACCCGGAGCGGCACCATGGTGTGCGTCAGCAGGGTGGCGACAAAGAAGATCGCGCCGACCAGGGCGAACATGTTTGCCAGAGTGATGTTGTGCAGAAAAATTTCCAGCAGGCGGCTGAAGATGGCGTTCCAGGTCACGTCATTGGGATCGAGACCCATCTGAACCAGAATCGTCGCGAATCTGAGGTTGTTGGTTGCTGCATCAAGAATGCGATCCAGCATGCTGGACACGTCTGCGCTGAACATCATTTGGTTTCGCCAAAGCTTTGTGTAAGCCAATACCGGCAGCCGCTATTCCGGATGAAATCATTGCGCTCGTCAAGTCGAACGAAAGACTCGGCGGGAGCTGAATAGGGAAAACATGAATCCAGAATTACGGAAATTACGGTGCAGTGCACTCAAATTGCGCACTTCGTTGTCATCAAGTGCGCCGTCGTCGTAATTCTGTGAGAGCGACAGAACCGAGGATTGTTGGCTGAAGGAGGTCGAGCGCGAAAGCTGGTTCGTTTCCGGCCGTCGCCCGCGCCGAAGAGGTGATCGAATAGCACCTCCTCCTCGCGGCGTTGGTTATCATCACGCCACGACCCGCGTCACCGTCCCCACCTGCCGATTCGCTCCTCTGGCGCCTCAGGCCTATTTGCTGGAGGCCGACACGTCAGATAGACGGTCTTGCGGCGACAGAGAGGAAGCTCATGCGAATGCTTCCTGCGAGTTCGGCAATGATGCCGGGGCTTCCGCGCGCTGCCTGTCAGCCTGATAGCCGCCACCCGCCATCAGAAACGCTGTGGCCGCAACGATGCAGGCGAGAGGCGTCAGGGTCAGCGCGTTGTCGAGCCCGACAGCATCCGACAGCATTCCACCAATCAACGGTCCGATCGCAAGGCCAAACAGGTTCTGGAACAGGGACAGCACCGAGGCACCGGTCGAGCGCACCCCAGGGTGGATCACGTCGAGGACGGTCGCCGCTGCCGGGCCGACCGTGCAGGTCGCCAGGAACCCACCGAACAGGATCGCGCCGAACTGGCTCGCTTGCCCGAGTTCGATACCCAGATGCCTGCTTCCGAAGGCAAACATCAACGTCGCCATCGCGGCAAGGCAAAGCACGGAAACCGCCAGAAACCTGCCTCGGGCGCTTCGGACGCCTGCGCGATCGACCACGATACCGAGCACCAGGCTGCCGAATGCGCCGGCCAGCACGACGAGCGCCGCCTGCATGCCTGCCCTTTCCGGAGCAAGGCCGTAGGTGCGATTGAGAAAGCTCGGAAGCCACGACCAGAGGGCCGACACGGCAATGAGTTCGGCCGCCGCCCCGACGCAGACCCAACGCACCGTCGCCGAGCGACCGATTGAGGCGATCATGCTGCGCTTGCTTGGGGCGCTTGCTTGCGCGCTTGCGTGGACGCCCTTGGCATCCGCGACAACGGTACGATAGTCGCGCACGAACAGGTAGAGCAAGGCGACGACAAGGCCGGGGATGCCGACGATGCCGAATGCCGACTGCCAGCCAAAGCGCGCCGCGACTACGCCGCCGAGAACGACGCCGAGCACCGAGCCGACCGAGGCAGACGCAAAGAACCCGCCGAGCAGGCCACCGCGCATCCGCGGCGGGAAGTGCGCAGCAACCATCGCCGCGCCAACCGAGCCGTAGCCGGCCTCGCCGAGGCCGACGACCGCCCGGGCTGCGAGTAGCTGAGCGTAGCTCTGCGAGAACATGCAGGAGATGCAGGCGAGGCTCCAGATCACGGCCATGACGACGACGCTTTTGACGCGGCTGACACGATCGGCGATCCATGCGACCGGGATGCCGAACACGGCGACCGTGATCGAGATCACCGAGACGAGCAGGCCTAGTTCCTTGTCGGACAAATTCCATTCGACCTTCAAGAAGGGAAACATCGACACGATGACCTGGCGATCGACGTAGTCGAAGACCATCAGCGCGACGGTCATGCCGTAGGCGAACCAGGCGGCGCGGGCTCCGAACAGAAACCTGTCTTCCGTATTATCCGTTGCTGCAACATGCAGATTCATGGACATTTCTCCCAATGTTATCCGGTATTGAAAAATGAAGCATCAGCACGGTGGAGCGGACGGCAGCGACGGCGAACCTTCTCTGGATATCAAGCACGAAGACGTTGCTTCAGCCAGCACGGTGAGACGGTTGCATCGAGCTCACTGATGAATGACGTCGCTTGCGGCCATTCGCCGAAGCCGGATGCCGGATTGAGGTGCCCGACCTCTCCGAGATCGACCAGCTTGCTGCCCCACGACCTTGCGAGCGCATCGACGCGTTCGTAGCGTGCGAGCGGGTCATTGCGGCTGGCCGCAACGATGCTGTGGAACGGCAAAGCGTCGCGCGGCACCGGCAGCCATCCTCCTTCATCGAGGGCTTCCATCGACGGATAGCCTTCCGGCAACGGCTGATCGAAATCCGCCGGCGTCGCCAGCAGCGCACCGCGGACCGGCCGACGCGTCAACCGTGCCCAGTGGGTGACCGCGATAGCGCCGCCGGAGTGGGCGACCAAAATGAGGGGTCCATCGATCCTGACGGCCGCCTCTTCGATGGCTTCGACCCGGGCGAGGCAATCGAGATTGCCGCGCCCCATTGGCGCCACCGTACGAACCCGCGGCAGCCGCGAGGCCAGGAGTGTCTGCCAATGCGCAGGCACATGGTCCCGCACGCCTGGCACAATCAGCACCGTGGCCTCGCGTGCCATCGTGCTACTCCGCGGCCTGCTGGAAGGAGCGGACGGCCGGGCGATTCGGTGAGAAGCCGTTCTTCGCCAGCGTCTCGTCGACGGTGTCGTAGAACCTGCCAATCTGCAGGATCTGCTTCGCTTCCTTGCCGCTTGCGACGTCACGACCGAATTCACGCGAGATGCGCACCAGTTGCTCGATCTGTTTGACCGTGCTCATCTTGCTCTTGCGATCCTGGCTCCACAGATTGTCCTCGATGCCGCAACGCACGTGCAGACCCATGGCAATTGCCATCATGTTGACCGGCAGCGTATTGAGCATCGAGCTTTCCAGCGTCAACGCGACGCGGTCGGGCATCGCGCGCAGGAAGTTGGCGAGGTTGTAGACGTTCGGCGCGTCCATGCCGCCGCCGATCGCGACCCAGTTCGCTACCAACGGCCCCTTATAGACACCGCGCCGGATCATCCGCTCGACCGTCTCGAAGCTGTTGATGTTGTAGAACTGAAACGCGCTCTGAATGCCCTTGGCGCTGAGACGCCTGACGTGCTCTTCCGCCCAGGTCGGGCCGGCAGGAACGATCATCTCGCGGAATGCCGCGTGCATCGAGGGCTCGCCCAGCGAAGTACCGGCATAGTCGCGAGGATCCATCTGCTCGAAGATGTTCATCTGCGCGGTGTTCACCGTGACCGTCACCTGGTCCGGCGTCGGAGTCAGCTCGGCCAGCATATGACGGGTGTCGTCCGAGAGCCACTTCGCCTTGTCGCCTTCGGTTTCCGGTGCAAACGAAATCGAGCCGCCAACCTGCAACACCATGTCGGGTACCGCAATCCGCAGCCGCGCCAGCAGCTCGTTGAATTTGGAGAGCCGCTTCGATCCCTTGCCGTCGGCCTCGCGAACGTGAACGTGCAGCACGGTAGCACCGGCATTGTAGCAATCGACCGCTTTCTGCACTTGATCGTCCATCGAGACCGCAATGTCCTCGGGGAAATCCGATGGCAGCCACTCGGGCCCGTAGGGAGCCGCGGTGATCACCAGCTTGTCCTGGTTCTCGGGATGAAGAGCGCCGTCGAGGAAGTTCATGGTCGTTTCCTTTCGCTGAGATGGATTGTTGAATGACAGGTACGAGCTTTGGGTGTTCGGTGGTGTCCGCCGCCTTCCATCATTGATGGCGCTCCGGGTAATTCATCCCGGTGCTCTGCTCGCCGCGTGGTTGCCGGCGCATAGCGGTGGTTTCCTCCGAGTTTTGCTGCGTCGCGGCCGTGTCACCGGCCCTTGGCTTGCGACGATCCGAACCTAGCGCAGGCGCACATTGCCGGTTTGACCGATTGGGACAGGCGATTTACCTTTTGGGGACATCGGCAAGCCGAAAAGACTGGACGGCTTGCGGCGACCGACCCGGGATGGCAGATGCCTCGCCTGATCCGCAGTGCAACGTTGAGCAATTATGTTGAGGTCGCGCGCTCGGTCGGCCTCGATCCCTATCGCATGATCACCGAATTCCGTCTTCCACCTGCAAGCCTGACCGATCCCGAGATGAAAGTATCCGCCATGGCCGTGGGACGGCTGCTCGAGGCGTCCGCAGAGCGTTCGGGCAAGTCCGACTTCGGGCTGCGGCTGGCCGATAAACGCACGGTCGCCAATCTTGGCGCGCTGGCGCTGCTTGTGCGCGAGCAGCCGACCGTTCGCAAGGCGCTCGACGTGCTGGTTGGTTACATGTTCCTGCATAGCGAGTCGCTGCATGTGAACATGCGTGAGCAGAGCGGCGAGGTGATCTTGAGTCTCGCCATCGATGTCGATCGACCGGTTCCGATCCGACAGGGCATCGAGCTTGGCGTCGGCTTCCTGCACCGCAGTCTTCAGCAACTGTTTCGCGAGCGCTGGAAACCGCAGGCAGTGTGCTTCACCCACGCCCTCCCCTCGAAGAAGGACATCTATCGCAAATTCTTCGGCACCGACGTCCTGTTCAGTCAGGACTTCAACGGCATCGTCTGCTCCTCGCGCGACATCGATGCGTCGGTACCGGCCGCCGATGCGAAGATGATGCGCTACGTGCAGGACTATCTCGACACCCTCGCCGTACGTCCGGGTTCCTCGATGAGCGCCAGCGTGAGCCAGTGCATCTACACGATGCTGCCCTCGGGCCTCTGCTCGGCCGATTCGGTCGCGGCGCGGCTTGGCGTCGACCGTCGCACCGTGCACCGGCACCTGGCGCGCGAGGGCAAGACCTTCTCCGCGATGCTGGATTCCGTACGCGCTGAGCTCGTCACCCGCTATATCGGCAATAGCGAGCGGCCACTGGCGTCGGTTGCGGAACTGCTCGGCTTCTCCGCGCTCAGCGCGTTTTCACGCTGGTTCAGGAGTCAGTTCGGCTGCAGCGTTTCGCAGTGGCGCGCCGGCCAGCGTACGGCCTTGGCAAACCTTGATCCTCCCGAGCCGCGCACTTCGGCGGACTAGCGCCATTTTCGTTCGGATGGAATCGGAACGGAGCCCTGGGCTCTTGTTTCGACGCGTTTTCCTTACGCGGACCGGACCCCACTTCGCTCGAAAACGCTCCAACAACACCAACTGCTGTCCCCGAATGTCAAATCAGGTGTCCCATCCGGTCAAGTGTCCGGCCGGCGTCGCGATTACGGTGGTCATCCAGGATCGGCGCACCAACGCCCTTGAGGAGATGACCGATGTGGCCCCGCCTACCGTTCGATTGCTTCGTTGATCCGAACTGGCGCAAGCCAGGCCTGCGCCCCAACGGCGCAGAGATGTCGCGGAGCACGTTTCTCGCGCTGGTCGCTTCCTGGTCCGCAACGGTGAGCGTTCTGTTGCTTGCCGCGATCATCATCCGCTTGGCCGCCTAGGAGGCACACATGATCGTCTGCTCCTGCAACGTCTTCAGCGATATCCAGGTCCAGGCCGCGATTGCCGGCAGCGTCGAGCAGTTGCGCATGAGCCGGGTCTATGCCTCGCTCGGCTGCTCCGCGCAATGCGGCCGCTGTGCTCACACGATCAGGGACATGATTGCGGAGTTCATCCATCGCGCAACGCTCGCCCGGTTCCCCGACGGCCACGAGAAGGCCGAGGCTTGCGCCTGACCCTGGAATCGATGGCGGCCTGACCCGATCATTCTGCTCCGTCGCCAATCAAGTGTACCGTCACCGTGACTGCCGCCGTGGGCACACCGGCATTGCTGTTCAGATGCGGAATGCCCGGAAACCTAATTCTCGAGCGTTTTCGAAGCCTGCTTGCGCCTCTGAGGAGGTGCAACCTGTGGCGAGTCCCAACGGTTCATTTGCAGACAGGTGAGGAGTTCGACATAGCTTTGTGCTCCTGCAGTCCCCGCCAGGATCTCGCAAGTTTCACGCGATCCCGCCGGGACGGTTAGCCAGATCGAGTCCAGCTGTTGCCGCGCAGCTGTCTCGTCACTCACGCACTTGCTGGCATCCTGGGGAAGCCCCGACGCCTTGTCGTCAGCGGATACATCCACGCAAAGCGCCTTGATATCAAAGTTGGGAACACTTTCTGAAATCGGTAGGGGCGGCTGGCCAACGAGCGACAATGCCAGGAATGCTGCCTTCATCGGATCCTCCCTTTTGGGGTATCACGCTTGCCGCAGATTGCCGAAAACCTGCAGAGAACCTCAAGGACGTGAGTCGAGGTGCTCGATCAGGTCCAGGCGCTCCTTCATGGGATCGGGGCCGCAAATTACTCCGGAGTTGGAGATCATCAGCAGATCGTCCCGCACGGACTGGGGGCGCCACACCGGCACACCCGATCCGTTCGGATCGCCATATTTTGCAAAGTTGGTCCAGTAGGTGAGCATCGTGTTGGAGATCTCGCGGTCCCTGTGGCTATACAGTCCGGAACGAACTGCGAGTGTGCCGAATACGAATCGTATTTCCTGTCCATCCTCCCCTTCTTCGGGCGGCTCTGCCCTCTCCGAGACGTAGTCGAACAGATATCTGTAGGTGGTGGAGCCGTGCCCGGCGTGCGTGCGCGCCACGAAACGGGTCGGTTCGGAGAACACCCAGTCCGTCCGGATTCTCGCAGGCGCGTCCTTCCCGGAGAAATCGGGATGGAGCCCGCTCGTCATTTGCAGCAGCTTCTGCAGCAGCGCCCCGGGCATACTCCGCGCATTCGGCGAGTAAGGGAATCCGTTGCTGCCGATCAACAGGGGAATGTGCTGCTCGTGACCAGCAGCGATCGCTTCCTGCAGCTGTTCGTCGACGTAGGTGCCGTCGATCGTGTAAGCGGGCCGAAGGCCGGGATCCTCCGCCTGTTTCTCCTGCACGGCGACGATTTTCTGCAATTCCGATTGCCGCATCTCGACCTGGCGGGTGCCGAGCGCCTGCGCGAATGCCTGTGCCGCGCTCTCTGCCGTGTTGCGATCGCGCGCCAGATCCCGGAATGACGCGGACTGAATGATCGCCTTCTGGAACAGTCCCGTTGCTCGCCGCGAGGCCATCAGCATCGCGACCGCGTTCGCGCCGGACGACGAGCCGAAAATCGTGACGTTATCGGGATCTCCGCCGAAGGCGCTGATGTTGTCGTGAACCCAGCGCAAAGCCGCTATCTGGTCCTTCATGCCGTAATTGCCGATCCCGTCATCCTCCTCATCCTTCGACAATATTCCGCTGGCCAACCAGCCCAATGCGCCCAGGCGATAGTTGAAAGTGACGACGGTCAGCCCGGCTCGCGCGAGTGCGGATCCGTCGTAAAGCGGGTCTGCTGCGGTTCCGGAGCTGAGCCCGCCGCCGTGGATCCAGACCATGACGGGGAGCCTCTCGTCCATGCGGGCAGGAGTGAAGACATTGATGGTAAGACAATCCTCGGAGTTGCGAGCTGGAGCTTCGAAAGTCTGCCCCGGTGCTTGAGGGCAGGAAGGGCCGAACTTGCTTGCGGTGAAGATCTCCTCCCGCTGAGCAGCCTTGGCCGGTGCACGCCAGCGAGCCGCCCCGATCGGGGGCGCGGCGTACGGAATTCCCATGAACTTGGCAATGTCGGAATCGGCCATTCCGAGCACTTGCCCTTCTTGCGTGAGGGCGAAGACGAACCGCTCCCCCAGCTGCGCATGCAGGTTGGAGCCGAACATCAATAAGGCGCCGGTTGCAAACGCCAGGAACCAGCAAGGCCGGCGCATGACGACTCCCCCGTGTTCGGTTCATGGAATGGGCGCCGCTCGGCGCATCCAACGTTGCACTGTCGGCGATGGCCTGAACCTGAATCCTGGGTAAATCCTAAGCAATATGCCCTTCGGGGTCCACGCCCTTTGCTTCCTCTGACGTCACGGCCGCTGGCGCATTCGATCACATGGACGCGGCGGCGCGAGCAGGTCACGCTCAAGTGGCGGCAGCCGCCCGGTACAGGCGGTCGCGCAACCAAGCGTGACCGAAGCGCATCAGGAATCGCCGTGGCAGGATGCAGATGGCCGTCCAGTTGAGGCACGACCCCGACCCCGAGGCCGCAATCAGGCCCCCCTGCCCTTCAGCCGCTCGTTGCGGCGGCGCAGCGCTTCCATGGTGGCAAGCAGGATGACCGACACCGTCGTCAGTATCACCGCCGCCGCCGTGATAGTCGGGCTGATGTTCTCGCGGATGCCGCTGAACATCTCGCGCGGCAGGGTACGCTGTTCCGGACCGGCCATGAACAGCACGATGACCACCTCATCGAAGCTGGTCGCGAAGGCGAAAAGCGCGCCGGATGCCAGGCCAGGCAGGATCAGCGGCAGGATGACGCGGCGGAAAGCGTAGAGCGGCGAGGCGCCGAGCGAGGCGGCGGCGCGCGCCAGGTTGGTGTCGAAGCTCTGCAGTGTCGCGCCGACCGTGATCACCACGAAAGGCGTCGCGAGCGCGGTGTGAGCCAGGATCAAGCCGAGGTAGCTTCCCGTCAGCCCGATCGGCGCGAAGAAGAAGTAGAGGCCGACTGCGGTGATGACACCGGGCACGACGACCGGCGACAGCACGACCGCGAGCACCAGCGGCTTGAACCTGCTCTTCCACTGCGCAAGGCCGAGCGCGGCGAGTGTACCGAGCAGCACGGACAACGTGGCCGAGGCGACACCGATGATCATGCTGTTCTTCAGCGACGCCATCCAGCGCGCCGAGTTGAGGAAGTCGTCGTACCAGCGCAGGGAGAGCCCGGGCAGCGGATAGGTCAGGTAGGAACCGGAGCTGAAAGAGAGCGGCATGATCGCCAGGATGGGCGCCATCAGGAAGATGAACACCAGCGTGGAGACAACGATGGTCGCATTCCATGCGATGCGCTGGCTCGGCGTGCGGAGCGAACGGGGAGCGCTCAATTCTTCATTCCTCCCGTAACCTGCTGGCCCTGCACCAGCTTTCCGTAGACGGTGGCCAACAGCAGCGTGGCGAGCAACAGCACCGCACCGAGCGCCGAGGCCAGGCCCCAGTTGGCCGTCTCTGTCGTATAGAGGGCGATGAAGTAGCTGATCATCTGGTCGCCGCCACCGCCGACAAGAGCCGGCGTGATGTAGTAGCCGAGCGCGAGGATGAAGACGAGCAGGCCTCCCGCCCCGATGCCGGGCAGCGTCTGGGGCAGGTAGATCCGCAGAAACGCAGTGACGGGCGCCGCGCCGAGCGACGCCGCGGCACGCATATAGGCCGGCGAGATCGCTTTCATGCTGCTGTAGAGCGGCAAGATCATGAAGGGCAGCAGGACGTGGGTCATGGCGACATAAACGCCGAAGCGGTTATAGATCAGGCGCAGCGGGGCATCGATGATGCCGAGCCAGCGCAAGCCGTCGTTCACCACGCCATTGCTTTGCAAAAGCACGATCCAGGCGCAGGTGCGGACCAGGAGCGACGTCCAGAACGGCAGCAGGACGAATATCATCAACAGGTTCGACCGGCCGGGGGGCAGCGTCGCGAGCAGATAGGCAACCGGAAAACCCAGGATCAGGCACAGCAGCGCGACACCGAAGCTGATGGTGAAGGTGCGTGCGAATACATCGCGGTAGATGGCCTGATCCGGCGGAGCTGCGACGATCGCACCGTCCGCGTTTCGCGTCAGGTCGAGCGCCGCGAGCAAATAGAAGCTGGTCATTGGGCCGCCGGCGCCCTTGATTGCGCTCCAGGTGCCGCGGTCGCGCCAGGCCGGATTGATCTTGCCCAGCGTTTCCCTGGCCGTGCCGGGCTCAGGTGCGGTCTTCAGATTGCGCGACGTGCTGGCGAGGATGGTGCGGAAGCCATTGAGCGCGTAATTGAGCCGCTTGGACGCGATCGCAACGGTGCCGGCGGCGCGTGCCGCCAGGATGTCGTCTGCCAGCGCCGCATAGGCTCTTTCATCCGGCAAGTCCTTGCCGTTCCAGTCAGCCAGGGCCGCCACGGTGTGGGGCAGCACCCGAGGCACCTCCCAGTCGTCGACCGCGCGCCAGAGCATGCTCGCGATGGGACCGACGAAGGTCAGGAGCAGGAACAACAGAAGCGGCACGACCAGCGCCAATGCCTTGACCTGGCGGGCCCGTTCCGCCCGCTTCAATCGGCGCCTGAGCGGCACCCCGGTCGGCGCATCGACGCCGGTCAGCAACGCTTCTGTCATCTGTCGAACCTTGCGAGCGTCCTATTTGGCCGTCCACTTGTTGAAGCGCTCGGTCAGGCGGTCGATGTTTTCGAGCCAGAATGCAACGTTGATCTCGACTGCGTTCTTCATGTTGTCCGGTGCCGTCGGCAGGTCCTTCAGGACGGCCGGCTGCAGCAGGGCTGCGGCGCCCTTGTTCGAGGTTCCGTACGCAATATTCTCCGACAGCTTTGCCTGATTCTCGGCCTTGCCGGCGAACTCCAAGAACTTGTAGGCGGCATCCTTGTTCGGGCTGCCCTTCAGGATGACCCAGCTATCGAGCGTGTAGAGAGCGCCGTCCCATACCATGCCGAAATTCTTCTTCTCGCTCTTGTTCGCCGCGTCGATCCGACCGTTGTACACCGAGGTCATCGCCACTTCGCCGGAGGCAAGCAGTTGCGGCGGCTGTGCACCGGCCTTCCACCAGACGATATCGCTCTTGATGGTGTCGAGCTTCTTGAAGGCGCGCTCGACGCCCTCGTCCGTGGCCAGCACCTTGTAGACGTCGGACGGCGCGACGCCGTCGGCGATGAGGGCAATCTCCAGAGTGGTCTTCGGGCCCTGACGCAGGCTGCGCTTGCCCGGATACTTTTTGGTGTCGAAGAAGTCGGCCCAGCCCTTCGGCGCGTCCTTCAGCTTGTCCTTGTCGTATCCGAGCACGAAATCATAGAGGATGGCGCCGATGCCGCATGGATTGACCGACGCCGGAAGATAAGCGCTCTCGCCGCCGATCTTCGCGTAGTCGATCTTCTCGAACAGCCCCTCATCACAGCCGACCGCAAGCTCCTCGCTCTCGACCTGCACGACATCCCAGGTGGCGGCACCGCCTTGCACCTTGGCGCGCAGCACACCGATGCCGCCGTCCCAGGATTCGTCGTTCATCGCAACGCCGGCCGCCTTCCTGAACGGCTCGAAATAGACTTTCTTCTGGGCATCCTGATATGCACCGCCCCACGACACGACGGTCAGGTCACGCGCCTGAGCGGCTGTCGCCAGCGCGATACCGGCAGTGAACGTCGCGGCGAATCCCAGGGCTAGCTTGAGCTTTGACATCGTCTTCGTTCCTTCTCTGAGGTTTACGTCCTTGAGTGATGCGTCCGGGCTCGATCGCTGGATTGGTCACATGGGATCAAGCGCCAGGCAGTCTTCGGGGCTGAAGGTGACGGACACCTGCTGGCCGTGGCTGAGGTCTCCATGTGCGCCGGGCTGCAGCTTGACCATGAACTCCTCATTGCCTGCGGCCTCGAGCACGGCCAGCGTGTGGTCGCCGAGATAGATGATGTCGTGCACCGTGGCCGGAAGGCGGTTCGGCCCCTCGCCGGCCGCGCGGTTCGTGACGATGGCGATCCGCTCCGGCCGCACCGACAAGGAGGTGGCGGCGCCCGCGCCGGCCACATTGACCGCGCGTGCCGTGACGGTGCCGCCGGAAGCCAGCGCGACGCGGCAATATCCCTGCTCGATGGTCTCGACGATGCCGGCGAGCACATTGTTCTCGCCGACGAAGTTGGCAACAAAACTGTTCACGGGGCGCTCGTACAGCGCGTCTGGCTTGTCGATCTGTTGCACGATGCCGTCGTTGAACACCGCTATGCGATCCGACATGGTGAGCGCTTCGCTCTGGTCGTGGGTGACGTAGACGACGGTGATGCCCATCGTCTCGTGCAGCTGCTTGATCTCGAGTTGCATCTGCTCCCGGAGGCGCTTGTCGAGGGCGCCGAGCGGCTCGTCCATCAGCACGAGCTGCGGATTGAAAACGAGCGCGCGCGCCAGTGCGACGCGCTGCTGCTGGCCACCGGACAATTGCCCCGGCCGCCGCTGCGCCAAGGGTTCCATCTTGATCATGCGCAGCGCCGCCCGCACGCGTTCCTGTGCCTCGGCTTTTTTGACCTTGCGGACCGCCAGCGGAAACGCGACGTTCTCCTCGATCGTCAGGTGCGGAAACAGCGCGTAGTTCTGGAAGACCATTCCGATATCGCGCTTGTGCGGCGGCATGTCCTTGATCGGCCGGTCGGCGACATAGATCTCGCCATGGGTGGGAACCTCGAAACCCGCCAGCATCATCAGCGTGGTGGTCTTGCCCGAGCCCGACGGGCCAAGCAGGGTGACGAACTCGCCCTTTCTGATGTCGAGGTCGAGATTCTTCACCACGAGGTGCTCGCCGTCGTAGGTCTTCTGAATCCCGCTAAAACGCACCAGCGCGGGCGCGGACGCAGTCCCGCCGCTTTCCATGCCGTCCCCCCATGAACGAAAGCGACACCTGGTCGAAGAAGGCCCGGGCAGCGAGGGCCACGCGCTGAGCACGCCGCCCCCCTTGGCATCGAGTTTTCGGAACAATCACCAACGCCGCTTCACAGCCCACCGATGCAGGTGAATTTCACCGCGAGATAATCGCGGATCCTGAACTCCCGACCGATACCAGAATTTTTCGTGCCCGCCAAACTGTCATTCGGCCTGCAATATTGCCCTTCCCTTGGCCGACACCTTCCAGTGAGCGACAGCTGTCGCGCTGAAACCAAGGAGGCGGACCGGCGCCGCGAGCTTCGGCCGCGAGTCTGCTCTGATCAGCGAGCGGCACCCGCGACCGCTTTCAATCGCGAACATCTTCGGGCCGCGCCGCACCGGATATCCCGAAGAGTTACTGTTCGCCGCTGCTCACCGCGAATTGGACAACGACCCGTCCGGCACGAGCGCATCGGCGCTAGTGAATCCTCGATCGCGCCCTGGTGATGGCGGCGGCCAGTTCGACGGGCGCCTCGAGCGGGGACAGATGGCCCACACCGGGAAGCACGATGAATTCCGTTGCGCTGATGCGAGAGGCCAGCTCCCGCCTCAGGAGAGCCTCGGTCTCGACCTTGTCGGCATCCCCGACGATGACGGTGGTTGGGACATCGATTTTCCCAACGATATCGCTGATATCCAGTGTCATGCCGGCTTGCGTCCATGCGGCCTTGGCCGCCGGAGACCCGCCCAGCGTATCGTCGATCACCTGCTGCCGCAGTTCCGGCGCGAGCTGCCGCGAAGTCAGGATCGACAGGGCGAAGTCGACGCCGGCGACGCTCTGATAGCTTTCGAGCATGGCGTCGCGTTGCTCCCCGGGTGCGGCGATCGGCGTGGGGGGAGCAGGCGCGACCAGCACGAGCCCCTTCAGGCCCTGCGGTCTGCGGGCACCGATGATCTGGGCGATCTTGCCGCCCATCGACTGCCCGACCAGAATATATTGCGACAGCCCCAGCGAAGCGATCAGCGCAACGACATCGTCGGCCTGGGTGCGCAGATCGTAACCGTCCGTTGTCTTGGCCGACCCGCCCCAGCCGCGAAGGTCAGGTGCAACGCAGCGGTGACGACTTGAAACCTCCCGTATGACGAGGTCCCACGTCCTTCCCGTGCCGCCCCAGTAATGGAGAAAAACCAGCGCAGGCTGCTTGTCTCCGACATCGTGGATCTGGAAGTCCACTCCCTGGACACGCACCAGCTTTGTATTGCCTGACATAGCCGTCCTTTCTCGTCGACGCCGTTCCGGAATCCGGATGGCGGAGTTGATCACGTCGTCAGGACGAAACCGGTCGCACCATCCTGGCATTGCCGAGCAGCACGGCTTCGGCGTCTTTCGCGTCACCGCTGACATTCACCTGCTCGAAGTAATCGTACCAACCCGATGCTGCGATCTGCCGCTCGAACTCGCGCTGAAACTCGACGTTCGGCACGCGATAGACGCAAAAGAAATCGTATGGCGCGCGATGATCGGTATCGGGAGAGTTCATGCCATAGGCAACGATTTCGACGCCGGCGGACGCCAGACCGTTGACCGCTTCGACGATTTTCTTCGCGAAATCGGTTCGCTCGCTTTCCGGGCGGTCGGTCCAGGCGGGACGGTAGTTATAGAGCTCGATGAAGACCTGCTGCATGACGCGACCTCGTTGGATGCTGAACGGGAATATTGTTCGCTTTTGCCGGCAAGAGCCGGGGCCGGCTGCTAGAGCCTTCCCATGGCCAGGCGACGGGCTCTCACACTCTCCAGGTCCTGAACCGGCATGAGCTGCTTCAGAATTTCGGTGGTGTGAGCCAACGTTGCAGGGTCGGCCAGCTCGGGTCGGCCGGTTCCGAAGGGAGGCCGCGGCGCGTACTCGAACGACAACTCGGCCACCCGGCCGACGTGCTCTCCCGCTATTTCGCCGACCATGGCAAGACCGAAATCGACTCCCGCAGTCATGCCTCCGCCTGTCGCGCGGTTCCCGTCGATCACGTACCTGGCGTCTGTCGGAATGGCGCCGAACAAACCAAGATGGTCGCGCGTGTACCAGTAGGAGGCCGCCTTGTATCCCTTCAGGAGTCCCGCCGCGCCCAGCAGCAGCGAACCGTTGCACACGCTCGTGATCCACTTGGCGCGGCTGCCGACATCGGCAATGAAGTCGAGGGTCCGATCGTCCTGCAACAGCTTGAACAGAGCGACGGTGTTGCCGGGAACGAACAGGATGTCCGGGTCCTTCCAACAGCTGCCGAAATCCTCCGTTGCCTGCACGCTGACGCCGGCATCGGAATCGACGATCCCCCTGGTCTGCCACACGACCTGCGACGAGAATCCGGGAAGCATCATGAACGCCTGCATCGGCCCGGCCAGGTCGATGAATGTGAAGCCAGGAAAAGCGAGCGCCAGGACCTTCATGGTGACCTCGTTGGTTCGAACGCGGCGAACTGCCTTTGGTGTTGAAAGTTGCCTCAAGCTAGTTGAAGGTGCTTATGGCAGAAATGACATATAAGCGCTAAATTCTGCCATCCTGATCAAGTACCGGCCTTGAAGGCTTTCGACGACAAGGAGGTGTTACACATGCCCTCGGACACCTGCCGGCGCATTTGGGTCGTCGTGTTCCCGGGCTTCGAGTTGCTCGATCTGAGCGGTCCCTTGTGCGCGCTCAATCTGGCGTCAGAGCTCCATGGCGCGTCCTATCGAGTGGAGGTGATTTCCGCTCATGGCGGCTCGGTCGCATGCGGCTCGGGCGTGCCGGTCCACACCCTCAGGGCTTCGCGCAGCAAATCCGTGGATACGGTCCTGGTTGTCGGCGGAGGCACCGACAGCGCGATCAACGCCGATGCCGACACCGTCGCACTGATCAGGAAAATGGCGCCCCGGGCAAGACGCGTGGCAAGCGTTTGCACGGGAGCCTTCCTGCTGTCCGCCGCCGGTCTGCTCGATGGGCGATCGGCGACGACCCATTGGCGATTCGCCGCCTTGATGCAAAGGCGTTTTCCGCACGTGCGCGTCGACGCGGACAAGATATTCGTGAGGGATGGCAGTGTCTGGACATCGGCAGGGATCACCTCCGGCATCGATTTGACGCTCGCATTGATCGAGGACGATTTCGGGATCGAAGTGTCGAAGGCGGTCGCTAGGGACATGGTGGTCTATCACCGTCGGTCAGGCGGGCAATCGCAGTTCTCGGCGCTGCTTGAACTGGAGCCTGCGTCCGACCGTGTCAGGGATGCATTGAATTTTGCGCGCGAACATTTGCACGAGCCGCTTCCTGTCGACCGACTGGCCGCAGCCGCGCGGATCAGCGCGCGGCAATTTGCCCGTCTTTTTCTCAAGGAGACCGGCGATACGCCTGCCCGGGTCGTCGAGCGGCTGCGTGCTGAAGCTGCACTCCCGCGAATTCAGGAGGGAACGGAGCCGATCGAGATCGTTGCCCGCAAGGTCGGCTTCGGGGACAAGGACCGCATGCGGCGCGCGTTCTTGCGGATATACGGCCAGCCGCCGCGCGCACTCAGGCGAGCGACCGCAGCTTCGAAGCCTCGAGCTCACATTCCGCTTTGACTGCCGCTCGAAGCGGTAAGGCGCGATCTCATGTCTAGCGCTTCTATTCCTTTGGGCAGGAATGACCGGGCGGTACTGTGCCCGCGGATCAAACATCACGCGACCCAAAAGCGAGTTCGGAATCGCGCCGCGCGCTAGCGCAGGGTTTCAACAAAAAATGATGCCGTCTACTCGGTATGATCGAGTGGCGCTGCGTGTCTCAGCTGCATGCCCCCTTGGTCGTCGCCGGCGAACTGGAACGTCTGGTGCGTGGAGGCGCCAAGCGCTTTCATATGGGCCATGGTGGTCCCCTGGAGGCGCCCGAGGTCTTGCGACATGCGAAGGTCCTGCTAAAGGCCGCGTCGATTGCATGTCAGCGAGGTAACTGCGATCATCAATCGCACTGACTTGTCCGACGGTCGACCCCAGACGGTCCACTCCCCGCTGCCTTCGTCCCGCCCGCCGCCATGTCCCGAAAGCATGCCAAGGCCCCGCATGTTGACGGTGTGCGTGCCGACGGCGCCATTGCGCGCGTCGCGGCAGCCCCCATCTGTTTGCCCACGCTAACCATTCAAACCAGGACACCCTTCATGGCCAAGCTCGACGGCAAGATCGCTCTCATCAGCGGAGGCACCACCGGTATCGGTGCGGAGACCGCCAGGCTCTTTCAATCCGAAGGCGCAACGGTCGTCGTGACCGGCTCGAGCGAGCGCTCGGTGGAGGCCGCGAAGGTTGCTTTGCCCGGGATCGAGGTGCTGGTTTCGGACGCCGGCAAAGTGGCCGCCACGTCGGCCCTGGTCGGCCAGGTCAAAGCCAAACACGGCCGCATCGATGTCCTGTTCGTCAATGCCGGCATCGCCAGGTTCGCGCCGATTGCACAGATCGATGAGGCGTTCTTCGACAGCCAGTTCAATCTCAACGTCAAAGGCGCCTTCTTCCTGATCAAGCACGCCATTCCGATCATTCCGGACGGCGGCGCGATCATTCTGACCGCATCCGTCGCCGGCGCGAACGGCGGCCTGGGCGGCAGCACCATCTACGGCTCGACCAAGGCGGCGCTGCGTTCGTTCGGCCGCACGATCGCGAAGGAGCTGATACCGCGCGGCATTCGGGTCAACACCATCAGCCCGGGTCCGATCGTCACGCCGATCCTTGATAAGGGCCTCACCCCCGTGCAGAAGGACAACTTCATCGAAGGCGCCAAGACCCGCATCCCGCTCGGCCGCACCGGCACCGTCGCGGAAGTCGCCGCAGCCGCCCTCTACCTCGCTGCCGACGCCACCTACACCACCGGCGCTGAACTGTTCGTCGACGGCGGCCTGATCGACCTGTAGCGTACTTGTGTCCAGGCAGAGCCTGCCGAAGGCTGCAGGCCCTGCGTCCACGCATGTCGTTCGACGTCGGGTCGCCCTGGGTCGCGTCACCTACGGCAGCGGCATACCATTCTCAAGGGTGGGCTTACCGTTATCGATCGACGCCAGCCGCGTGACGTCGGCGCCGCCCAGAAACCTCTCGAGCGTCGCCTGGATGGCTTGCTTTGCGAAAAGAGGCCCGCGATCGCTCATCCAGGTGTGCTGAAACGGGGTCTGCACGATGTCGATGCCGTCCGTCTTGGCTTGCTGCGGGGTCGGCAGAACATCGGGATCGGTCTTGAACACTGGATCCTTCGACCGAAAGGAGAGGACCTTCAGCTTGTGGCTGAGCAAGATCGGGACCCGCAGATTGTCCAGCGTGATGACCTTCGACACAAGCTGAGGATGCTGCTGGGCGAAGTACATGGCCGTATCGCCGCCATTGGAGTGTCCGACGAGTGTCAGATGGTCGTAGCCGGCGTTGGGGTAGCGTTGCTTCAGTTGCTGGAGCACAAACAGGATGTTGGCTTCGCCCTTCTTGTAGACCGCGAGCCGGCCGACATAGGGCAATCCCACCTTCGTCACCAGCGGCGGGTCGCTCGGGAGATCCTGCTGGATGCTTGCCACCAGATAGCCGCTGGCGGCAAACACGTTCGCGAGGAAGGAATATTCGGTGTTTCTGACGGTGTTGCCGTTGCTGATGACGGCGACGGGAGGCTTCCAGAGGCCCGCGTCGGCCTTCATGGCATAGTCGACGCGCTCGGCGATATCGACGGACACCCGGCGCTGCCGGGCGGCATCGAACAGATCAAGTGTCTCGTGCCGAATTCCCCATTTGGCGATCGCGGAATAGAAGCCGCCGAGCAACGCGCAAACGCAGGCCAGCACGACAATTCCCCGCGTCATGGTTTCCTTCCGATGACCTCACGCTTTGAGAAGCGTCATTGTTATGACCATTAATGCGCGAGCGGGCAGATTGGCTACGGGATGCAGGATTAAATTGCGGAAAGCCGGCGCGGTCGGCCTGCGTGAGCCCATCGCTCGCCATGCATCACGGATGTGAAGTCCTGCTACAGAGCCTGTCCACATTATCGCGGATAGTCGCTCGCGGGGAGCGGGCCTAGATCGAGCTTCCGAACCCGGAGGCTCACGCCAATGAGCTGCGAACTTGACGACGCGCGCCCGATCGATAGCTGCGCCGCTCGACTACACAATTCACCTCAACGGTCGCGAGACACTGCAACAACGTCCTTGATGCAGTGCCTATGACAAATGGAGCCCCGCATGACACCGCAAGTTCCCGTCTATCTCATGACATTCGAAATGGCCCTGCGACCCTTCGTGGTGGCCATTGGATTGGGCCTCATCTGGATGGGTGCCGCACGCATGGAGGGATCTGCACGGTCACGTTACGGGACCGCGGGCGCCCTGTCCGTTGCGCTCATCGTCTGGCTGGCGGGCGCCCAGTTCCTGGGCTCGTCAAATGCTTATCGCGCAACTGGCGAAGACGCCGTACCGACCGTGCTGCTTGGTTTGCTGATCCCGCTCATGGTCGCTGCGGCAGGCATGTGGTCGTCGCAACGCATCGCAAGCCTTGTGTTGGCGATACCATTGCCCTGGCTCGTCGCGGCCCAGGCCTATCGCGTTGGAGGCGGCATATTCCTCGTGCTGTGGGCGGATGGTCGACTGCCGTGGCAATTCGCGCTGCCAGCGGGTATTGGCGACGTTACCACCGGCTGCTTTGCCGTCATCGTGGCGACGCTACTGGCCCAAACGTCGCATCGCGCGGTGAGTGCAGCCTATAGCTGGAGCCTCTTCGGAATCGCAGACCTCGTCGTGGCTGTGGCGATGGGTGGAATGACCTCTCCCGGACGGGTGCATGTTCTGGCGCACGATGCTCCGAACCTTCTCATTTCGTCCTATCCGCTGGTGATGGTTCCCACCTTCGCCGTTCCACTTGCTCTCATGCTGCATGGCATCGTGCTGTGGCAACTGCGGCAGAAGATCGGCTCCACAAGCAGGCTGGCTACTGCGTGATGTTGATCGGCTGATCGACGGCGCCGGGTTTTGAGATCTTGATTGCGCAGATCGAGCGGGGAACTGGGAAATGCCGGGGTGATTTTTTTCCTCCCGTCTCAGTTCCCAGTCTCGGTCGGAACCTGCACACTTTTCGGGTTTCAATACTTTTCCAACAATTGGAAGGCGTTCCCATCATCTTCGACTTGTTTGCCTCGGCAGTCGCCAGCTTGCTCACCCGAAGATGGCGCACAGTTCCCGCGTCGGCGCGCCGCTCTCGGCGAATGCAGCGGCGGCGGTTTCGCGAAGTCCGTGATCTGAGAAATGAAATAGTCCCACAGCATCGCACCGATCACGGAACCTGTTCCCGAACCCGTCGCTTGTGATAGTCGGCCGTCATTGGTGACACGGTAGGTCAGGTCTTCTGTCTGAGTGCGGCCAACGCCATTCACGTCGGAAATGCGGCCGCCGACGCTCACGATATTTCCAATGCCGGGCCATACTTTTGTGCCTACCATGTCGTGATTTCGGCAACTCTGATTGTCACGCATCCAGATATGCCATGCCGGTGGCCGGCATCGGCGCAAGCCCGCACTGAAAGGCCAGCGCCTGGCGCCCGGCATTGGGTCCTTACTTCGAAGGCTCTGGCGGAAAGAAACTGGATCAGGACAAAATGTTAGCTATCCCATCTGCCGCACGCGATGCCGCGCGATTCCTGCGACGAAACCGAAACGCGATCAGGTTCAGGTTGGCTGGCAAGGACTTGCACGTCGCATTCGTGAATCGATCCATTGGCATGTTCGCCCAGATGAATTTTTGCCTGTACATGGCGCGCTATGTTGAGGGTACTGGTCAGCACCTACACATTACGCTCAACAGCGAAAACTACCTCGATCCAGATTACGGGCCAAATTGGTTCGATTACTTCTTCTTTCAAAAAGAAGCTGGAACAGCTTCTTCACGTTCGCCAATCGAAATCTCGAGCAATTCGCAATTGCCGCTGACCTGGGACGGCCTCACCCTCGATGAAGCCAATCGAATCTTCTTTTCTCATTTCGGCGTCCATGAGGAGATCATGCAAGCCGTTGACGATTTCGTTCAAGAGAATGACATCGGAGATCACACTCTCGGAGTTCACTACAGGGGGACGGACAAACACACTGAAGCAGCGCCGGTTGAGATTTCGGATGCGTTGAACAAGGTGAGATCCTCGATCTCTTGTGGGCACTGGCGCAATGTATTCGTTGCAAGCGACGTAACGGAATTTGTCGAGACTGCCCAAAAGCACCGCCTCTCAGGTTTGCGGGTGGCGTGCCTGGATGATTCAGTCCGTAGCCGTGGAAATGATCCAGTGCACTTGGGAGGAGCCAGACTTGGCAATTACGCCATGGGGCGAGATGCACTCCTCAATGCCCTTGTGCTTTCCAGATGCGGGAGCCTGATCCGGACCACATCGTTTCTTTCCGCATGGTGTTCTATTTTCAACCCATCTATGCCCGTCTCTTTGCTGAATGTTCCGTTTTCAAAGACGCTGTGGTTCCCCGAAGCGGCGATCCTTCCGTCGGCGACGCGTCTCTAGAAGGGCGGCGTGCGTCCGCACCCCCCGCGCCATTGACCATTGCGAGCGCGCGCTCGGAGTCAGCCCAGCTCACGACCGCGCGATTCGCGCTCCCGGCCGCGTTGGCGGATCCCTTGCAAGACGCCTGGCGTGAGGCCGGCCTGCCGGCGCAGAGGGCTTTCGAGCAAAACTGATCGCCGCATCGACAGCCACGCGTTTGGGTGGACATGCCCAACCATGTCGGCGATGATCGTTCAGCCGGTTGGCTGGTCGATCATTGATGGGTGCTCCCGCGGCGATGATGACGCTGAGGCAAATTGAAGTCATTCGGGCCGTGATGATATCGGGAACGATCACCGGCGCGGCCAAGCTTCTCAACGTATCTGCGCCGGGCATCAGCCGGCTCGTCAAATACACCGAACGATCGCTTGGCGTCCGGTTCTTCATGCGGCAGAACGGTCGCTATTTCCCGACCCAGGACGCCCGGCTGATCTTCGAGCAGATCAACGAGATCTACAAGAAGGTGGACGACCTCACCGAGGTCATCGGCAAGATCGGCCGGGGCCAATTGTCCGAGCTTCGGATCGGGTCGGTGCCGAGCATCGCCCAGGTCATGGTGCCGCGCGCGGTGGAGAAGATCCGCAGGCGCTATCCCGACCTGAAGATGGATATCAACATCCTCAAGATCGAGGAGGTCATCGACTATCTCCTGCTCGGCAAGGGCGACTGCGCGGCGATCAGCTACCGGCTGGATCATCCTGCGCTGGACTTCCTGCCGCTCGCTTCCGGCCGCCTGTACTGTATCGTGCCGGAAGGCCACGCGCTTGCTGAACGCAAGAGGATATCGGCCGCCGAGATGACGCGGTTTCCGCTGATCGGCATCGATCCGACCGATCCCTATGGCCGCATCATGTCGGAGCTGTTCGCGCGCAATAAACTGCCCTACGACATCACGATCCGCGCCCGCTTCGGCAACACCGTCTGCTCGCTGGTGCAGGCCCGCCTCGGGATCGCCGTCATCGACCAGTTTTCGGTGGCGCATGGCGGCATTCCCGGCGTGCGGCTGCTGGAAATCCAGGAGCCGACCCGGTTCGACACCTTCGTTGCCATCAAACGCGGAGCATCGCTGTCGCCTTATGCATCCCACTTCATCGAAACCCTGCGCGCCGAGATGGAGCCCGGCGGCAAGCCGCGGCCGTCGCGGGCAAAAAAATAACATCAGGTTAAGTTTCTGGCATAAATGAGTAATTGTGTTATTGCGGCCTCGCGATATGTGTTTGCTTCATTCGGAGCAGAACCGGGCCACGCAGCGGTGAAAGGCGCACGCTGACGGCTTCGCACACCGGCTCCGCAACAAAAAGCCCGCCGTCAAACGGCTCGCAACAGAGATAGCGGAGGAAACAAAACATGGCGTCAGCCAATAGCGCGAAATCAAGGCACCAATCGAAGATCGCTGCGGCAAGCGGCTGGATCGGCTCGGCTCTCGAGTACTACGACTTCTTCATCTACGCGACCGCCGCGTCGCTGGTGTTTCCGCAGATCTTCTTTCCCTCGGAGCACCCGACGGCGGCGATCATTGCCTCGCTTGCGACCTACGGCGTGGGCTACGTGGCGCGACCGATCGGCGCCTTTGTGCTCGGCCATTGGGGTGACACCCATGGGCGAAAGAACGTCCTCGTGCTTTGCCTGTTCCTGATGGGCTTGTCGACCATGCTGGTCGGGGTGCTCCCGACCTATGCGCAGGTCGGGATATGGGCGCCGGTCTTTCTGGTGGCGCTGCGCCTGATCCAGGGTTTTGCGGTCGCCGGCGAGATTTCGGGCGCAAGCTCGATGGTGCTCGAGCATGCGCCGTTCGGCCGGCGGGGCTTCTTCGCAAGCTTTACGCTGCAAGGCGTTCAGGCCGGACAGATTCTCGCTGCCGCCGTCTTCCTTCCGATCGCGGCCTACATGCCGAAGGACCAATTCAACGCCTGGGGCTGGCGCATTCCGTTCCTGCTGAGCGCCGTCGTCATCGTCATCGGCTATCTCATCAGGCGGGAAGTCGAAGAGACGCCGGCCTTCGCCAAGGAGAGCGAGGACGGCACGGTGCCCGACGCGCCCATTGTCCAGGCCTTCAGGACCAGCTGGGCCGACATGCTCAGGGTCGTCTGCATGGCGCTCATGAACGTGATACCCGTCGTCGCGACCATCTTTGGCGCGGCCTACGCGGTGCAGCCCGCCTATGGAATTGGCTTCAAGACAGACGTCTATCTCTGGATCCCGGTGATCGGCAACATAGCGGCGGTGGTGGTCATTCCCCTGGTCGGGACTCTGTCCGACAAGATCGGACGGCGCCCCCCGATCATCGTCGGCGCGCTCTGCTCCGGTGTGCTGGCCTTTGGTTATCTCTACGCCATCAGCATCAAGAACGTTCCGATGGCCATTGCCCTCTCCATCCTGATGTGGGGCATCGTCTACCAGGGCTACAACGCGGTCTTCCCGAGCTTCTACCCCGAGCTTTTCCAGACCAGGTACCGTGTTTCGGCAATGGCGATCTCGCAGAACATCGGCACGACGATCACGGCGTTGCTCCCTGCGCTGTTCGCCACCGCCGCTCCTCCCGGATCGACCAACGTCCCGCTCACCGTCGGCGCGATCACTTTTGCCATCACGGCCATCGCAGCGATTGCCGCCTTCTCCGCCCGGGAGACCTATCGGCTTCCGGTGAACGATCTCGGCAACCCAAGCGCGGCTCCGATGGCAAAGCCGGACTACGACCGGCTGAGAGCCGCCTCTTTCGGTGGCGTCGCGCCGGCGTAGAGCCCATGGCGTCATGCACCACCACGACTTCGAAGCGCGCAAACCGCGGTTACATCGATCTACGGCAGACAGGCTTGAAACAATGATTGACGGACGAACGCAGCTCATCGCCCATATCGGCTATCCGACGGAGACATTCAAATCTCCGATGATCTACAATCCGTTCTTCGCGAAGCGAGCGATCAACGCGGTCGTTGTGCCGATGGGCTGCAAGGCCGACGACTACGCGTCCTTCCTCAGGTTGCTGTTCAAGCTGACCAACATCGGTGGCGCGCTCGTCACCATGCCGCACAAGGTGGCGACCCTCGGCCTGGTCGATGATGCGTCGGTGTCCGCCAGGATCGCGGGAGCCTGCAACGCCGTGCGAATCGATCAGCACGGAGCGCTGATCGGCGACATGTTCGACGGCGAGGGCTTTGTTCGCGGCGTGCTGAAGAAGGGACGCCACGTCGCCGGGGCGAAGGTTCTTGTCGCCGGCTGTGGCGGGGTCGGCTCCGCGATCGCGGCATCCATGGCAAAGGCCGGGGTTTTCAGGCTCGGACTCTACGACGCGTTCGCGCAGTCGATGGATGGGCTATCGGAACGCCTGCGGACTCACTATCCGACGCTTGAGGTCGTGACGGGCTCTGCGGATCCCGCCGGATACGACATCGTCATCAATGCCACGCCGCTAGGCATGAAGAAGGATGATCCGCTTCCGATGGACGTCGAGCGCCTTTCGCCCTCGACCTTCGTCGGCGAAGTCGTGATGAAGCAGGAGATCACGCCGTTCCTGGCCGCAGCGCGTGCGAGAGGTTGCGACTATCAAGTCGGCACTGATATGCTGTTCGAACAAATTCCGGCCTATCTTGAATTCTTCGGCTTCGGCACGGCCACGTCGGATGAACTGCGCGAGATCGCGCAAATCAGCTACTGACCGAATGCAGGCCGGAACCAGGTTGGCTTATCGAAAGCAAGCCGGAGCAGTGCAATGATACGTTCGATCGCAACGGTTTCGATTGGCGGCGCTCTCGACGAGAAGCTCAGGACAATCGCGGCGGCTGGCTTCGACGCGGTCGAGATCTTCGAGAACGACTTCACCTGCTTTGACGGCCCCGCGCGCGACGTCGGGCGGATGTGTAGCGATCTCGGCCTCCGCATCTGCGCCCTGCAACCGTTTCGCGATTTCGAGGGAATGCCGGAGCCCCAGCGCAGGCTGGCTTTTCGGAGGGCCGAGAAGAAGTTCGACCTGATGCAGGAACTTGGCACCGATCTGCTGCTGGTTTGCAGCAATGTCTCGCCCCTGTCGCTCGGCGGAATCGACCGCGCTGCCGACGATTTTCGCGAATTGGGAGAGCGGGCAGCCGCGAGGGGGCTGCGTGTCGGCTTCGAGGCGTTGGCGTGGGGGCGTCACGTCAACGACTACAGGGACGCCTGGGAAATCGTTCGGCGCGCCGACCATCCCTCGATCGGGCTCATTCTGGACAGTTTCCACACCCTCGCACCCGGGTTTCCCGTCGGCCCGATCAGGGCGATCCCCGCGGACCGGATCTTTCTGGTGCAACTTGCGGACGCTCCGCAACTCGATCTGGATGTGCTCTCGTGGAGCCGGCATTTCCGGTGCTTCCCGGGGCAGGGAAACCTTCCTGTCGCGGATTTCATGCAGGCGATCGATGCGACCGGATATGGCGGACCGCTGTCGCTCGAGATCTTCAATGATCAGTTCCGCGCGCAATCGACCCGTGAGGTCGCGATCGACGGCATGCGTTCGCTGCAGCTGATCGGCCGTGACGGCGCGACGGGGAATGCGGTGCCGGCCCTGCGCGCCCGATCCAGCGTTTCTGATGTCGCTTTTGTCGAGTTTGCCGTCGATCAAACCCATGCTGTCGGGCTCGCGAGGCTGCTCGGCGAACTCGGCTTCAGACTGACGGGATATCACCGCTCAAAGGCGGTGGAACGATGGTCGCAAGGCGCGATCAACCTCCTGATCAACAGCTCCGAGAACAGCTTCGCCAGATCACACTACACGACACACGGTTCGGGCGTATGCGCGCTCGCGCTCGGTGTCGACGACGTCGCGACCATGATGAGCCGGGCCGACGCCCTTCAGGCGACCACTTTTCGGCAGCCGGTCGGGCCTGACGAAATGACGATCCCCGCGATTCGCGGCGTGGGCGGCAGCCTGCTGTACTTCCTCGAGCCGGGATCGGAGAACTGGGACGTCGACTTCACTGCCGTGGCAAGCGAAGGCGACGCCGGTTATCTGGATCACATCGATCACATATCGCAATCGATGCGGTTCGAGGACATGCTTTCGTGGGAACAGTTCTACGCTGCCCTGTTCGACGTTCAGAGATCGCCACAACTCGAGATCAGCGATCCGCTGGGGCTCGTGAAGAGCCAGGTTCTGCAGAACCGCAACGGATCGCTTCGATTGGTCCTCAACGCGTCGACCGCCAGCCAGACGATGTCGTCACGATTCCTCTCGGAATTTTTCGGAGCCGGCGTCCAGCATATCGCGTTCGCCTGCGACGACATCTTCAAGGCCGTCTCCGCCATGCGGGCGGCAGGCGCGACCTTTCTGAACATCCCGGATAATTACTACGACGATATCGACAGCCGGTACGAGCTTGCCCCCGATCTGCTCAGGTCGATGAAGGAAAACGGGATTCTCTACGACCGCGACGACGAAGGCGAGTTCTTCCAGGTCTACACCCATGCATTCGATGAGCGGTTTTTCTTCGAGATCGTGGAGCGGCGCAAATATCGAGGCTTCGGCGCACCGAACGCAGGCATCCGCCTCGCCGCACAGACCCGAGAGGCGCGATCGCGGACGATGCCCCGGAGCGGATGACGGGGATAACCTGCTCCGCGAGCCTCCGTCTGTCCAACATCGGGGGGCCTGACAATCCGGTTGCAGCGCCGATGCGCCCCCCATCGAAAATGCCCCCGCCGCACCCGGCTTGGCTAAAGGAGTGTTAAGCGCGGGGCCCGAATTTCGGCGATCGTGCGCAGCCGACATTAAACTGTCATGCAGTAGGCTCGGTAGATAATAAGCGACCGAGGACAACATGACAGAGCCCAAAGCGTGGCCGTCAGTGGTTGGAATGCCCTCGCGAATGAGGTGGACGACAAGTAGGCGGCA